>CADARP010000009.1:7821-171716 GCA_902790325.1 Oscillospiraceae bacterium
CCGCCCGAAACGTTTTGCGGAGCAAAACACATCATTTTCTGCGAAGCGGAAAACATCATATTCCGAAGGAATACATCATGCGCCGCAGGCGCGCATCACACGCAGTTTGTCTCCGACAAACTGCGGTTTTCCGGGGTATACTACCGATACAATCTGTTTTCAGGTGAACGAAATGAAACGAGTTGTATCGGTCTTTTTTTGTCTCATTTTTTCCTTTGCGCTGCTGATTCTGCGGCTGTACACGATCTCGACGGGACAGTCTGCCGAAAGCGCGGGAGCGGGCGGAACGCTGACGGTGGAAGCGGCGCGTTCCAGAGGGTATATCTATGACCGCAGCGGTCTGCCGTTCGTGAATGAGACGGGCGTGCGCAAAGTTGTCGCCGCACCGTTTCCGGATGTGCCGCAGCGTCTGCGCGGCGTAACGCGTCCGGATGCGTTTTCGGACGCACGCCGGCGCTGGTCGCGGGGGCTGCCCGCCGTTGTGCCGGTGACGGACGAAGTCTCCGGTACGGGACTGTTTACGGTGATGCAGCCGGTCCGGTACGCAGCGCGGTTTCTGATCCCGCATCTGGCTGGGTACTGCGACGCGGCGGGACACGGGGTGTGCGGACTCGAAAAGAGCTATGACGATCTGCTGTCGGAACGCGTCTGCCGCGTGACATTCGATGTAGACGCTGCTGGGCGTGTGCTCTGCGGCGGCGATACACGCACAGCGGACGAGGGCGTCGCGTCGCCGCGCGGCGTGGAGCTGACGCTCGACAAGCGGCTGCAGGCGGCGGTGCGTGACGGACTGCTGCAGTCGGACGTACGAAAAGGCGCGGCTGTGCTGTTGGATGCGAACAGCGGCGAGATCCGGGCAATGGTCAGCGTGCCGGAATTCGACGTGACGGACGTCGCGGCAGGGCTCAACGATCCGGACGCGCCGTTCGTCGACCGCGCGCTGCAGAGCGTGAGCGTCGGATCGGTGTACAAGATGATCGTCGCGGCAGCGCTTCTGGAGCACGGCATAGGGGAGGACTATACCTATACCTGTACAGGCGAAACCGTGCAGAACGACGTGACGTTTCACTGCCATCTGCGCTCCGGTCACGGCGCGCTCACGATGCCCGGCGCGCTCTCACACTCCTGCAATACGTGGTTTATCCATGCGGCCAAGGAGATCCCGGTATCGGAGATCCTGGATATGAGCTGGAAACTGGGGCTCGGCACCGCGGTTACGCTGGCGCCCGGGCTTGCCGGCAGCGCGGGGATACTGCCGGACGAAGCGGAAGTGCAGACGGACGCGGCGCGGGCGAACCTCGCGTTCGGACAGGGCAGGCTGACGGCGTCGCCCCTGCAGATCGCGGCGGCGACGGCGGCGTGCGTCAACGGCGGCGTTTGGTACGAACCGCGGCTGGTGCAGGCGCTGGTCGGCGACGGCGGCGAAAAGACGGCGCTGCCGAAATCGCAGGGGACACGGACGATGAAAGCGGAAACCTCCGCGCGGCTGCGGCGGATGCTGGTTTATGCCGCGTCCGAAACGAAACGTCTGACGTTCAAGGACTGCGGCGGCAAGACCGCAACGGCGCAGACCGGTGTTTACCGCGGCGGCGAGGAACAGCTCGGCACCTGGTACAGCGGCTTCTTTCCGGCGGAAAAACCACAGTATGTGCTGACTGTTTTCTGCGAGGACGGCACGTCCGGCGCGGCGGACTGCATCCCGGTTTTTCAGACGATCGCCCTGAAAATTTATAAAAACCCGTAAAAATATTGCAAAACCGGTTGCAACCGGGAAAAAGATGTTGTATAATAACTTTTACCAAAAAGAAAGGATGTTGATTATGAAAGTGAAAAGAGTCCTTGCGGCGCTTTTGGCGGCAGTGCTTTTGCTCGGCTGTGTGCCGTTCACGGCAGGTGCGGCGAAGAAGGCGCATGTCCCGACGGAACTGTATGTCGGCGAAAAGAACAAGACCGAGCACAACCTGATCGAAAGATACGCCAACAGCAACGGCCCCGTCAAGGTTATCGCGATCGATACGACGACCCAGTCGTATTACGAGCTGACGAAGGAAGACGGCGTCGGCTACGTGCTTACGTTCTACAAAAACTACAGAATGTCCGAACTGATCGACAGCGTGGACGGATACTGCGGCCTGTACTGTGACGGCGACCTGACCGTCCGTATCGCCGGCGATGTGACGTTCGACGCGAACGATCCGAAGCACAAGGGCGCATGCGGCTGGATTGTCAAAGGTACGCTGACGATCGAGGGCAAGAAGACGACGGACGAGGGCGAAGAGGTTCCTTATCCGAGACTTACCGTATACGGCAGCAAGGCCAAGAATGCGGACGACGAGAGCAGCATCGGCATCTGGGCAGACACGCTTATGCTTCACAGACTTGCGGTCGTTGCCAGCGGCGGTTACTCCGCGCTCAAGGTCAACGATACGCTCGTGCTCGGCTATGCCACGCTCTATGCCAATACCGATGACGACATGAATCCGAACGGCGTCGATATGTTCACCTACAGCGTCGTCGCGAAGGACACGATCATGTTCGGCGGCTATTTCAAGGCGAACGGTCTGCTCGACGTCGACGGCTTCTACTTCAAGGAAGACAGCGACGCGGATTATGATTTCGACAAGAGAGTCGTCGTGTACCGCAAGGATTTCAATTTCCAGCGCGACAAGTACAGCGAGCGCTATAACAAATCGCTCAAGCTGTTCAAGAACTACAACGATATCCCCGAATGTCTGGACGTTTTCCTGACCTGTGAAGAGGTCGGCAGAAAGATCGCGGTGATCAACGGCAACGATCTGACCATGAAACGCACCGGAGACGCGACTGTTTCCGTGAGCGTGCAGTGCGGCAGCGAGAGACTGGTTCTGGACGTTGCCGACGTAAACTGCTACCTGAAGTGGTACCAGTGGATCCCCTATCTCTTTGATATTATCATCCACGGGAGAAACGGCTGATCGAAGACCCCTGTCGGCAGCAGGCCGGCGTTTTCCGAACAACGAACGATCCGGAAGAGGACGGAAACGTCTTCCTCCGGATTTTTTTGTTTTTGTTGACGAAAAAGGGAAAACATGTTATGCTGAAAGCAAAGGAGATGATCCGGATGAAGAAAAGAACGGTCAGAATGCTTTCGGTGCTTCTGTGCGTGTGCATGCTCGTCTGCGCAATAAGTCCGGCAGCGGGCGCGGCTGTCGGCGGGGCGTTTTCGACCATCGGAGACGTGCGGTTCTTCGGCGGCAAAATGCTCGATCGGATCGACCTGTCCGCACTGGTGCGCGACAGCGAAACGCTGGCCGAAGGCGCGTTGTTCCTTTGCCGCGTTTATGACGAGCCGGCGGCGGCGATCGAGTCCTGGAACTACATCCGAATTGCGAATTTCGAATTTATCTGCGAGAATCCCGGCGTGGCGGTCCTCTCGGACTACCCCGGCGCGTCCGCGCCGATCGAACCGGGGACGTATGTGCTGTTCTCTCCGCGCGGAAATCTGTTCGATGACGTGCCGTTTTATTCTTTCACGGCAAAAGAGTACTATCATAACGCTGATCCGGGCGCCGGCGGGCTGGTGCCGGTACGCGCCGGACTGCCCGAGTTCGGGGGCTTTACCGTGACCAAAGCCGACGGCGAGACCGTCTATACCATGCAGATGACGCTGGTGCCGGAGCTTGTCGCGTTCTACGACGGCGTGAATCCGGACGGCGCGATCGAGATCGAGTGCAAATACGGCTACAACGCGGACGATACGTTTGCGACGGTCGCGGCGCGCCCCGCAGAATACGACGCGTCGAGCGGCGTGCTGACGATCGAGCTGCTCGCGCCGGACGGAACGGTCGGCGCACATCTGCACAACTTCTGCCTGGACGCGGACGACTACGGATATGTTTTTCAATTTACCTTTTTCAGCGGGCTTTTCACTTGCGGCGCAGCAAAATCGCTGCATGCGTTCGTGCAGATTTCCGGCGGTTCGATCAAGGGGATGCCGCGTCGTGTTTTCGCCGAAGACTATACGGCGGGCAAACTGCTGAAAGGGCTGAGCGGCAAACTGTGGTCGGAAAAACGCGCCCGGCGCAGGGCTGCTTTTCTGCTGATGCTGCCGCTGACAGTCCCGGTCTGCCTGCGTCTTGCGCGGGCATATCTGGACTCCGCGCGCGCTTTTGACGGTAACGCGGTTGACGGCGGACGCGCCGCTTTACGCGAGGCGCTGCGGCGGATCTGGCAATGACGCTGCGGGCGGTCGGCACTGTGCCGGCCGTCCTTATTCTATTGCTGAAGTATGACGCGGAATACAGGCGGTTTATGCATTGGTTTTCGCTGTTTTGCACAAAAATGAGGCTCCATTTTTTACACATCAAACGTAAAAAATCGGATTTTTTCATTGACATCCGATTCGTTTCCATATATAATGTTTATGCAGTATGATGTTATATCTGTATGTGTTTCTGCATGCAGATTGACACGTTTCATCCGGAGGTCTTGCGGCCTCCGCCGGTTCCGAATATTATTGGAGGTGCTCAATCATGAAAAAATCCGTTCGATTGATCAGCATTCTCATGGCTATGCTCCTGTGCTTCAGCTGTATGACCACAGGCGTATGGGCGGAGTATGCCGATTATTCGCATCCAGCGGGCACGAACTCGCTTGATCACCCGGTGATCAGCGCGTATCAGTGCGGCTCGCGGATCATGGACATTGTCGATAAGATGCTTTTCGACATGAACGAAGAAAAGGACGGCAAGCTCAAAGGCCACATCGGCTATACGCTCGACGTGGACTACGACCTTTCCTCCGTTGACGGCGCGCTCCGTTCTATCCGCAGTCTGCTGAGCTGCTGGGCATGGGACGCGATCGGCACCAGCATCGTCGGCGATCTGAAGCGCATCAACTTCGACTCGCTGCTTGCATCGCCCTACCGCACGACGGTCGGCGCCACGGATCTGCAGATCCTGTACGCGATGTTCGGTTTCCTGCGCGACAACAGAAACCTCATCGGTAAACTGGTCGACGGTCAGTGGGACAACGGTATGATCGGCAGCTTCCTGGATATGAACGACATCGTCGGCGACGTGCAGGGCATGATCAAGGAGATGGCTTTCAAGGCGCTGTTCATGGACGGCGACACGGTCAAGGAAGGCACGCTTGTCACCAAGGAAAGCTCGCTCGATGATATGATCAACGAGTTCCTGTATTCCTTCATCGGCGGCGAAGACGCGGTGCTTCCGAGTCTGGAGTCCGAGATCGTCAAGGGCGGCGGCATGAGCGCGCCCGGCAAGGGTAACTTCAAGCTGAACAACATCACGGTCTATCAGCTTATCCGCTACTTCCTGCGTGCGGCCATCGTCGACTTCGGCAAGCCCATGCTGACCGATCTGCTCAGCGGCAACGACATGGTGCTGTCTCTGGTCACCGGCCTGCTCGAGATCGAGGTGCCTCAGGCGCCCGAAGGCGCGGACCCCATCCCGCAAGAGGAGATTGTGGATTTCGTCGTTGATAATGTTCTCGACCTGCGCAACGGCGCGCTGTCCAAGTTCATCTCCGTGACGGACGACGGCGTGTCTCTGACGACCGACTTCCAGACGCTGCTTCGTCAGCTGCTGGATACGGCGCAGGCGCTCATGGGCAGCCTGACTTCCTACGACACCGTCGAGAAGTGGGATGCCGAAGGCGTTGCCCAGCTCACCGAGCCGCAGATGCTCGCGTACCTGGTGCGCACCCTGCTGACGAGCATGATCGACTACATGGATATCCCGAAGACGATGCCGCAGCGCAATGAAAAGACCGGCGTCGTGACGGAAGTCCCGATCAACGGCTACGCGCTTGCAACCTACACCCTGATCAACATCATGGCGGACAAGATGCCCGAGAAGAACTACTACGCCATGATCGAAAACTACAAGAACGGCGATCCCGGCGAGAAACTCAACCCCGGATTCATCCCCGGAAAGTATGAAGAACCCGCCGCCTTCACGGTTCTGGCCGACTACATGTACTACTTCCTGAACGCCAAGACCACCATGGCGATCCCGGCCGGTCTGACGTTCGACCAGACGCTGCAGTGGATCTTCAACTGGATTATCGACCAGTTCGGCGGTCTGATGCGCACAAACAACCTCGACCTCAGAACCACGCCCACCACGCAGAACATGGTCGTTTGGAAGAACATGGACGCGCTGCTGTGGAACAACGTGCTCAACATTACGTGGCTGCCCGACGATTACGTCTCGTCCTTCAAGGACACCAGCGGCAACTACACCGGCAACGTGACGCATTCGATCCTGCTGGATAACCTGCTGTACACGATCGTCAACCTCGACCTCAGCCAGCTCAACAACGTGCTGAGCCTGTTCAATACGTATCAGGGCACGATCGCCGGCTATCCCTCCAAGGCGGACGGCGAACTGAACCAGAACGTGATCAAGTTCGTGCTCACGCTGCTCAAGCGTCTGCTCAACGGTATGTTCCAGAGCGACAACGCGCTGTTCGCGGGCACCTCGATCAACTGCCTTGAGGACATCGTTTCCAAGACAAAGTACGACGGCAAGACGAACCTGCGCATCCTTGTTGAGAACCTTGCCAATCTGCTGTCGGTGTACGGCGAACCGATCCTGATGTCCGCGCTCCCGATCGTGGCAAAGGCGCTGATCAACAACGATGAGTTTGCCGAGAACTACGACATCTATCCTCCCGGAAGCCCCGGCTACGGCATCGTCGATCTGCGCAACAGACTGAGCGCGCAGCAGCCGAGCAACGAGCTGTCTCAGGATATGATGACGGACGAAAACTACTTCTTCTTCGGCAGCGAGGACTTCGACAAAGAGAACCTGTATAAGTACTACAACTGGAGAACGGTCTTCAGAGACGCAAGCAAGATGGACGAAGACTATGAAGAGGATCTTGCGGCACTGAATAACGCGCTGTCGAGCGCACAGACCGAGCTTGCAAAGGCAAGAAGCGAAGGCGCGGCAGCGGATGTGATCAAGTCGCTGACGGACAAAGTCGCCAAGAAGCAGCAGGATATCACCGATTTCTACCGTGAGATCGAAGTCCTGACATACAGAATGGACTACTACTACCAGCAGCTTGTGTATCGCGCAGTCAACGACAGCCAGCTTCGGTATGAGTTCAACCGCGCCAAGGATAACTACGGCTTCGGCGCCTACGGCTCTTCGACTGCACACGGCGTAAAGAACATGTCGAAAGACTTTACACGCACGACTTGGAACGCCTATAACGCTGCGTACAACTTTGCAAAGCAGGTGCTTCTCAAGGTTGCCAACGATCCGTCGAGCGTGCGCCAGTCCATGATCACCGCCGCGCGCGAACTGCTGATCGTGGCACAGAAGGAACTGAAATTCTTCGTGGGCGACGCGGACTACAGCGAGCTGTTCCGTATGATCCAGATGGCACAGGCCAGAGTGGACGAGAGCATCGCGGACGCGACGGCATATGTTCAGGATACCATCGACCAGCTTGTCGCTGCACTGAACACGGCACTGGCCGTTGACACAGGTTACGACAGCGAAGGTCAGGAACTGATCGACGAAGCTGTGGCAGCGCTGCAGGAAGCGTACGACGCAGTCATTGAGCAGCCGCAGATCGCCAAGGCGCTCGGCTCCACGACAGTCCTCGACAAGTCGAGAATGGTCGTGTACGGCATGCGTGAAAAGCTTCAGAATTACCTCGCGTACGTGCGTAACCGCGGCGTCGGCGTTCTGGTCTACGAAAAGACGGATCGCGGCGACGGCACCGGTACGGGCGCCAAGATCGGCCTCCAGCTTGAATACGGCGGAGAGACAGTCCAGGCGTATACCGTCATCATCTTCGGCGACGTGGACGGCGACTGCCGTGCGGATGCCACCGACGCCAACTGGGTCTATCGCTACAAGGCGAACATGCTGGATAACGCCCAGATCCCGGATTATGTCCTCGATGCTGCGGACGTCACCGGCGACGGTGTTGTGGACTATGTGGACGCGTATTACCTGCGTCAGTCCGGTATCCAGAAGTACACGGTCAACCAGCGCGGCGAAGTATAAACGTAAACCAAACACACAACCGGCAGGTCGTCTCTTGCAGGCGGCCTGCCTTTTTGTTCGGAGGTGTACCATGCCCCATCCTATCCACAAACTTTTTGAAACCGGCGTGCGGCTGTTTTTCGACAACATGGCAGCGGGCAAAACGCGCATGAAACGTGGTGCGCTCGGAATGGATCTGCTGTGCAAGCGCCATTACGGTCTGACAGGTGTATTCGGCTGGGAAGGCGATGCGCATGCGCCGATTGCGTTCATCGACGGCAGCTTTCTGCTGCGAGATCGCGGCAACATGCTCGTGCATTTCGGCTTCACGGCAAAAGAGATCACGTCGAAGATCGACTGGTTTAACCGCGAGGATTTTCTGCCCTGTCTTGTCAGCCGATTCCGCGCGGGCGATACGGACGTTACGATCGAGAACTTCGCAGACAAGCTGGAACTGAACGGTCGGGATTACGTGGCGGCGTATGCGCGCCTGACGCTGAAAAACCGCGGATCGATGCCCCGCGTCGTGCCGCCGGTGTCGTCGTTTCTGGAGCCGCTGACGCCGGTGCCGGAGTTTGTGCTGCCGGGCGAGACGGCTGTGCTGGATTATGTCGTCGGTGCGGACCGTTTCGGCGGCAGGTATCCGTATCCGTCGGCGGAGGAGCTGCGTGCTGCCGGGGACTGGGACACGCACTATGCGCACATGCGCGCGTATTGGCTCGATCGTCTGCGCGAACTTGTCGACCTCGAACTGCCGGACCCGGAGCTTGTCCATGCGGTGAAAGCGGGGTATATCTACACCATGATCGTCAAGGACGGCGACCGGCTGCACGTTGGCGAAAACGGCTACGACGCGGTGTTCGATCACGACATCATCGGCATCACGGCGGCGCTGGTGACGATGGGCGACTTCCGCCATTTCGAGGCGTATACGAAGCACATTCTCGACAATGTCCAGTATCCGGACGCGCGGTGGAAATACAGCTATCCCTTCGCACTGTATCTCATGAAGACAGGGGATACGGATCTTCTGCGGCGGATGCTGCCGCAGATCCGGGAAAACACGCATACGATCGAAGCCGATCGAGGCGAAAGCGGCCTGATGCGCCGAACCAATGCGATCGACTCCCTCGGTATGTGGACGGTGGACAACTGGTCTGCGCTGACGGGTCTTTCGGCATACTATTATATTTGTAATACGTTGGGCGACACGCGGGAGGCTGCATGGGCGCGCGAGCAGTACGACAGTCTGCTGCATGCCTGGACAGCGCGCATGGACGTGCTTCGGCAGAAGAAAGGGATTCGCTATATCCCGATTTCCATGACAGAAGCAAACGAGACGGGACCGCGCGCGGATGTGCGCGACGCGAATGCGCTGTCGATGTTTCTGTTCGGCCGATGGGCGTGGGACGGCTATCTATTCGATATGCCGCAGCCGGATGCGCTGCCCGCATGGATCGACGAGACATACGACTATGTCGAAAAGCGCCGCGAGGGCGTGTCGGACAGCGTGTACAATTACGGCGGCTATCCGCACGGCTGGTACTGCAGCGCCTACAACGCCGGCTACGGCAGTGCGGCGCTGCGCGGCGATCGGCACCGTGCGGCGGCGATCGAGGCGTACCGCTTTATGATCGGCCATGCCATGAGCGGACCATTTTCCTGGTGGGAGGGGGTCCACCCGCCGAAGGAGGAGAGTCCGTGGAACCGTCCGCATGCATCGGGCGGCGGCGGGTCGTGCCCGCATATGTGGGGACAGGCAACGGCAGCCAAGGCGCTGCTCGACGCGCTGCTGTCGGAAAAAGCGGACGGAACGCTGATCCTTTGCCGCGGCGTGCCGCAATCGTGGAAGCGCGCCGGAAACCGGATACGGCTTTTGCGTGTGCCGGTGTGCGGCGGACGTGTCGATTTTGAAATTTCGTATGAAGAAAATATACGCGTTGCGCTGACCGGTGCGGTCGGCGGGCGCCGGATCGTGCTGGACGACGCCGAGATCTATGTTCCGCAGGGTGGAACAGAATGTCATTTTTCGTTATAATGCCTAATTTTTTTTACTTTGATTTAGATAAAGTCGGGAATTATGAAAAAAGTCAAAAAAAGTATTGATTTTCGACTTCTAATATCTTATAATACATTTGATTATATATGCAAAAAAGTGTCTTCCTGCAGGAGGGATTTCATGGAGCGAAAAGCCTTCAATAAGCGTGTCGTCTCGTGCATCGTTGCGCTGGCGCTTGTTTTGTCGTGCTTTGTGACAGCGTTTGCCGGCACCTTCATCACCTTCAACGGCGACGGCGGCGACGGTAAGACGTCTCTGCGCATCACGACGAACGGCGGATTCACGTACAAGGTCACCAACGCCACGCCCATCACCACCTACAACATGTACGTCGGTTCGCCGCCCATGGGTACGCTTTGCACGTTCGAGGCGCTGGAGACGGTCGACGACGAAAGCGTCTTCCTGTACTGGAAGGATCAGATCTCCGGGCGCATCTATTCCTACGAGCGCACGATCCAGTTCGTCGCCGGCTCCCGCATGCATCTGCGTGCGGAGTTTGTGGATATCGACAGCGCCAGCCATTTCCTGACTTACGTCAACTACGGCGGCACGATTCTGCAGGACGCCAAAAAGAACCGCGGCGCGTCTTATCCGGTCGGCACGGTCGTTATGCCGCCGACGGACACCGATCTGCCGGGCTTTACGTTCAAGGGCTGGTCAAAGTATCCGCGCGACGTTGCGGACGATCCCAACGACCAGGTCATCTATCCGCAGTACGACGTCAACGACGAAACGTATACCGTCACCCTGACCGATGACAGCTACGCATCCGGCGCAGGCGAATACATGAACTTCCAGACCGTCAACCTGAAGGCGGAGGAAAAGAACGGCTCCGGCCAGAGCTTTTCCTACTGGCAGGACGAAAACGGTACGATCATCAGCTACGACCGCAACTACAGTTTCCGCATCAACTACAACATCACGCTCACGCCGGTGTTCGGCGTGACTGTGACGGCTGAGCCGGTCGTCCGCATTTCAAAGGTCTACCGCGATACGGCGAATGCGAAGATCACTTTCTACGCCGAGCGCAGCGTGCCCGACACGTACAAAGTTGTCTCGCACGGCATCGTGCTGGCGTATAAGGACGGCGTGACCGACTTCCCGCTGACTGTCTCCAACGGCATCGACGCGGCGACGTCCAGCGGCAAGGTGCGCAAGGCGTACGGCGACTCCAACGAGCTGTGCGGCACGTTCTCTCTTGCCAAGGGTTCGATCGGCAACACCGATCCCGTCAAGGCGCGTCCCTTCGTGGTTGTCGAGGACGGCGAGGGTGCCCAGTTCGTGGTATACGGCGACGAAGTGCTCACGACCAACGGCGCCGCAGGATAACGCGAAAACGGAATAAAGCGGGAGAAAGTGCAGCAAACCTCTCCCGCATTAGATATTCAAAAATAAAAAAAGGAGATTGATACCCATGAAAACAGCAAAACGTGTTCTCGCAGTCATGATTGCAGTTATCATGATCGTCGGCACTTGTGCCGTCGCGGCTTCCGCTGCTACCACGCTTCAGGCGAAGATCGATGCAGCTGCTGCCGGTTCTACTGTTACTCTTGATGCGGCGTACACAATCGAGTCCGTGAAGATCAACAAGGACATCACGATCGACCTGAACGGCAACGTGCTTCGCGGTGTTGAGGGCAAGCCTGCCATCAGCATCACCGGCGGTAATGTCACCGTGACCAACGGCCAGGTCCTTTCCCGCTATCCCGAAATGGCGAGCGCGGAGATGATCCAGCACGTGTTTGAGAACAGCCCGCCCGCAATCCGCATCAGCGGCGGTTCTCTGACCGTGGACGGCTGCCGCATCGTCGGCGGTATGGTCCGTGTTCCGACCACTCCGGTCAACGACCCCGTCCTTGTTCCCTCCGGCAGCGGCATCCAGTCCTATAAGGGCGCCACTGTCACCCTGAAGCGCACCTCCATCTACGGCGACTACGGCGTCAACAATGCGGTTCGTCAGAACCCCGCAGGCGGCGTTGTCACCATTGAGGACGCACTCATCGCTTCCTACACCAAGGCTGTCAAGGGCAGCTATGTTGTTGCGGAAGGCTCCGAAGAGATCGTTGCTGCCGATCGTATCGCGGGCGTCCTGAACGACGGCATCACGCTGGAACCCGGTGAGAAGGAACTTGTCAACAACTTCTTTGACGAGAGAGTCATCATCGTCACCAAGACGGCTGAAGAGCTGACGACCGTGCTCGATGAAAATCTTCCTCTGGTCACCAAGACCCAGGGCGTCAGCATCGCGGAAGTCGACGCTCCCATCCTGGACTACACCTGGGAAAACACGAAGGGCACCGACTGCTCCTACAGACTGGTTCCCGAAGCGATCAAGCAGACCGACGGCACGTGGGCAGAGCTTGACAGCGTCCAGGCAGAACTCGTCAACGAGGATTGCCCGATGCGTTATCGCGTCCATTTCCAGATCGGGGACGAAGCGCTTCCTTACATTGAGTCCATCACCAAGACCGGTGAAGAGAATCCGCTTGACGGCGTTCTCGGCTGGGCCGGCCAGGAGCTTAACAGCTTCTACAAGGCCTACACAGGCAAGAACAGCAACGGCTATGTCGACACCTATGATGAGCTGATTGAAGAACTCGGCGGTCTGATGAAGACCATCGACTCCCTCGGCAACAAGACCGTCAAAGAACTTCTCGGTCTGAGCGACGAAGAGGCTGCGCAGGCTGACGTCTCCGGCTACATCAAGGAGATGGAAGTGTATCAGCAGCTCCAGCAGAAGCTGTATCTGCTCGCCGGTGCGACCGGCTTCAACGCGAAGTATCCGGACGGCTCCTACACCTTCACCGAAGACACCTGGCACAACATTTTCGGCGATACGGCAATGCCTGAATATGTCGGCACGCTCGACAGAGTTCAGGCGCTGAAGGATCAGCTTGAAGAAATCCTCGGCGCGCGCATGTTCATGAACACCGCTGCTTACGGCGACGCCGCTGTTTGGGCGATCGAGACTGCCTATCCGGCACTCATGACGGCGCTTGACGAAGCGATCGAAAGACTGACCGATCTCCAGGACTTCCTCAACGACGGCGATATGGCGAATTTGATCGCGTTTGCGGGCATCCAGAATCAGGTTGCCCTTCTTGACGAAGGCGTTGCGAACGCAACCCAGATCAAGGATATGCTCAATGACATCCTCGGCAACGGCGACGCAGCGGCTGCGGTCGATTATGCTACCGCGCATTCGGCTGAATTCAAGGGCTATGTCGACAAGGCTGTTGAAGTCATCGAGAATTGGCGCACCTACATCACGCCCGAGAAGTTCCTCGTCAATGACGAACAGACCGGCGCGATCAAGTACGTCACCACGTACAGCACGCGCGGCCCGATCGAGATCGAAGAGATCGAAGGCGAAGGCAACCTGCACATCACGGTCAACGGCAGAGGTACTGTTGCTGTGGCGACTGACGTCGTCAACACGACTGTCGACGGCGAAGCTTCTCTTCCCTTCGAGCACACCTTCACCCTGACCGGTACGCCGAAGAACGCGAACTATGAGTTCCTGTTCTGGGTCAACAAGGAAGCCGGCGGCAACGGCCGTATCCTGACTTCCGAGCCGGTGTTCACGATGACAACCGACCTTGACAGAGACATCGAGGCTGTGTTCGGCCGCGTTGGTTCCGGTAATGCTTACTTCACCAACCCGACCGGTGACATCACCTTTATTTCGCCTGTCGTTGATAACATCGCTGCGGTCGAAGAGACCAGACCTTATGTCGCCGGCTACGGCTTCGTGGGTTGGCCGAATGCAGATGCGGACGGCGTGGATCTCACTGCAGCTACCACAGACTACTTCACCGGCAATTCCGCGTTTGCTACGCTGAATGCTTACTACGGCGAAGCTGGCGCGAATCTGTTTGTCAGACCCGGTTCCTCCAGCTACATCATCACCCCCGTGTTCTCCAAGAGCGGCGGCTACACGGCCACCTTCATTGACGGCGAAGACACTTGGGTCGGCGAAGGTAACTACTCCGATATCGCTACGCATACGGCGAAGAACGGTAATTACTGGATCCTGGACGGCACGGACAGGATCGTCTGCGTCAATCCGGATTTCCCGTACCAGATGATCGATAATCCGACGTTCCGCTCTGTCGCTGGCGAGTGCCCGGTTGACACGGTCACCAACACGACTGTCAGAGTTGAGAACGGCAGCGCTGTCTTCTACATCGAGAGATCGACCAAGAAGACGATCAAGCAGGTCGGTATGGTTTACTCCTTCGCGGACAGCACGCCTTCCTTCGGTGAGGAGAACTGCTATCTGATCACGGCTAAGAACACGAACAAGACCGGTCTGTTTGCACCGTCTGTTCCGATCGCTGCTCTCGGCAATTCTACGATCTACGGTGTTGCTTACATCGAGTTCGCTGACGGCACCTACTACGAGAGCCCCGTCGTGTTCCAGTATCCGGGCTGATAAATCCAGCTTATTGATTCTGTGATCACAAACACACATTAAAACAAAGGGCAGGCAGTTTCGGCTGCCTGCCCATTCCCTTGATACGGCGGTTTCGTTTGGCACGGACGCACTCGCGCAGCGCGTTCCTGCGAGACGGAAATCCTCGATCATCAGAACATTTTGCGGGATAAATGCATTTCGCTGCGTTTGCATGCAGGGCGAATGCCTGCCGCGAAAGAATAGGATATTTTCGGCGGCACGGATGTATCCGCGTCATACTCCCGAATAGCACACGCGGCATAGACCGTCCCGCAAAATCCGTGATGAACCGAAATCCAGCGCACGATCCAAAGCACGAAAGGGGAAAACCAATGCCCTGCTACAACATTGCCGGCATTCCGGTTAGCTATGACGCATTGTATCCGACGACGAGAACGCGCAGCGAAAAATACAGATGCGCGCCGACGTCGGCAGCTTTTCCCATTTCTGTTCCGCCGGAGGAGATCGCCGCGCTGCGCGAAGAGACGCCGCTGCTGACGGACGATCTTCGTGAGTATATGTGCATCGGCAAGCGCTTTTATGAGTATCTGATCTCCCGCGGCGGGATGATGCTGCATGCGTCCGCTGTTGTTGTTGACGGCGAGGCGTATCTCTTCTCTGCGCCGAGCGGTACCGGCAAATCGACGCATACCGCGCTCTGGCTGCAACGGTTTCCCGGCAGCTATATTCTCAACGACGACAAGCCTGCGCTCTTTTTGCGCGACGGGCACGTATTTGCGGCCGGTACGCCGTTCAGCGGCAAATTTGACGAGAGCGTCAATACGGTCGTGCCGCTGCGCGCGATCGCGTTTCTTGCCCGCAGCGCGGACAACCGGATCGAACCCGTTGACGATAGGCGAGCGCTGTATGAGCTGCTCAACCAGACGACCCGTCCGGCGGACGTGGCGCTGTACACGCGCCTTCTGCAAAATACGGCAGGTGTGATCGAAAAAACACCGATTTACAGACTCTATTGCAACATGGATCTGCGCGCGGCCGAGGTCGCGTACGAGACCATGCGGAAAGGGGAAAAATCATGAGGATCAAGGACGGCCTTCTTTTGTGCAAGGTGGGCGACAGCAGTGTTGTAATGGCGACAGGGTCAAGCATGCATCTGCAGGGTCTCACGACGCTCAATGAAACCGGTGAGTTTATCTGGTCGCAGCTCACGACCGATACGGACGAGGATACGGTCGTGCGCAATATGTGCGACGCTTTCGAGGTGGACGAGCAGACGGCGCGCGCGGACGTGCACGCGTTTTTGCAGATGCTGCAGAACGCGGACTTTCTCGTTTGAAAGGAGAATGTGCTTGAAACTCAGTTCGGATTTTCAAACGATCGAGGTTGACGGCAAACGGTATCTGACGTCGGCCGTGCGCGGATTTGACGCGCAGATCGCCTGCAACGAAACCGCATCGTTCGTGCTCGGAAAACTCCGGCACAGGACAAGCGAAAAGGCGATCGTCAAGGCGATGAGCCGCGCGTTCGACGCACCGGCTGAGGAGATCCGTTCGGACGTGCATGATCTGCTCGAGCAGCTGCGCCGGATCGGCGCGCTAAAAGAATGAGCGCGCGTGAGAGCGGCGCTTTCGAGCAGACGCTGCAGACCGAAGGCGTGCTTTTTTATCGCATCGAGGGCGTGAGCATGCAGCCGATGCTGCGCCAGAAGCGCGACGCTGTTGTCATACGCCTGCCGCAGGGACGCTTGAAAAAGCTGGACGTCGCCCTCTACCGCCGTGCAAGCGGGAAATACGTGATGCACCGCGTCGTGCGTGTGCTGCCGGACGGATATGTCATCCGCGGCGACAACTGCTTCTTTGACGAGACGGACATCACCGACCGCGAGATCATCGGTGTGCTGACCGCCTTTGTCCGCAAGGGCAGGGAGCGCGAGGCGGACGACCGGCTGTACCGCCTGTATGCGCATCTGTGGGTCGCGAGCTATCCGCTGCGCCGGATTCTTCACAAGTGCAAGGGGTTTCTCACCGAAGGCATATGGGCGCATCTCTCCAATCGAAGAAGACATAAATAACAAAACGGGCTGCCGCAAATGCGGCAGCCCGTTGGCTTACTCTTTAGGTTCCTTGTTCGATCTGCATTTCGCGGACGCGCTGTTTTTCACGGATCTTCTGCTTCTTGATGAAGTAGTAGACGGTGACCATCAGCAGCGAAATCAACTGGTAGGCGATGATGCGCGTGTAGTATTTCGCGTCGAGCGACACAGACATGTCTGTCGCGGTAAACTGCAAATGGATCATGTCAAGAATGTAAGCGAACGCAAGATGGTCGAAGATGCACGACCAGACGGCGCCCGTCGAGGAACGCAGCAGACCGAGCTTGACTGCGGTGAGCATTTCGTAAACAAGCGTGACAACAAACAGAACGGCGATCCGCTTGAGGGAGTAGACGCCGGAGTAATAAACCAACACGCGTACCACGGGGATCAGATACCAGAATGTGTACAGACCGGATTGGATCAGGTTGGCACCCCAGAAAGGCAGCGAGCGCGATCCGAGTGTGATCAGCAGTCCGCGGAACGTCATTTCATAGAAGAACGCGTGCACAAGCGCGATCGCGAGTCCGATCGCAGCCCACATCAGAAATCCGCCGATGCCCGCGGCCGAATATGAATGATCCACGGAGTCATAGAAGACGCTGATCGTGGTGTATCCGGGATAGGACGACAGCCGCCCGTACTCCACAGCGTAGACGATCACGGCGGGGATCACATTGAACAGCGCAGCCAGCAGAATTCCCTTGCGGATCTTGTGCCCGGAAAAGATCATGCCGATCTCCTCAAGCGGCTTGTTGATGAAGCGAATGTAAAACAGCAGGATCACAAATCCGCCGACACACGCAACGACGCCTTTTGTGTTGATGTAGCGCGGAATAATGAACAGCTCTTCCACAAGACGCACGACCAAAAAGAGCGCAAAACACTGGATGATGCGGGAAAGCGCTTTGTTCTGATGAACTTCCATGCTGTACCCTCCATTACATATCATTTAAATTAATTATATCTGTTTCGCGTTCGACTGTCAAGTCAAGAAAGAAAACTATTCGCGAAAAGATTGTGAATTTACATAGTTTTTTTTCACAAAGTCTTGTATTTCAACAGAATTGCTTGTATAATAGAATTAGTTTATCGTGAGATCGTAGATCTCGGGGAGAATAGGGTGGATTGACTATGCTCGGCAAATACGTGAGGGTTCGCGTGACAAAGCCGATTCATTCCCGAAGCGAGCAGTACGGATTTGAGTACGGATTGAATTTCGGTGTGATGGAGGGCGGCAAGCAGTTTGACAGCAAAGATGTGCGCGGTGCGTTCATCATGGGGATCAACCGTCCCGTCCGTTCGTTTGACGGGCGTGTGATCGCGCTGCTGCGCAGAGAGGACGAGGACGGCTTCTTCATCGTCGTTGCGCCGAAAAGTACGCGTTTCATCGACACGCAGATCCGCGAGGCCGTTGCGTTCGCGCAGACGGACAAGCCTTTTATGCTCGAGTGCCTGTACGAGCGCTCCTGCGGCGCAGTCGTCTACCGCATTATCCATGACGAGCTGCGTTTCCTGCTCATCAAGAACAAGCGCAGCGCACACTGGGGGTTCCCCAAGGGACACGTCGAAACGGGCGAAACGCTCGAACAGACCGCGATCCGCGAGGTGCTCGAGGAGACGGGCATCCACATCCGCATCCTGCCCGATTTTTCCTATAAGTCCGAGTATACCATCCAGGGCAAGGTCGAAAAGAGCGTCGTCATCTTCCTGGCCGGCACGAAAGACGTGCAGACGATCATCCAGCGCGAGGAGATCGACGACTACATCTGGCTGGCGTACGACCGGGCCGTAGAGATGCTGCGCTTCGACAACGACAAGATGATTCTGACCAATGCCAAGAATTTCCTCATCGATCGCAAGATCGTGCAAAATGTCATCGTATAATCAGCTGCGCTTTTGCGCGGCTTTTTTGATAGGAGAAAAGAATGAAGAAGACCTGGGACTGTGCGCGGACAGGATTTGATCCTTGCCGTGCGTTACGCGCGTTTTGGGAGCCCCGATGCAAAGGCGGCGCGTACAGAAACCAACTGGATCGTGCGTTCTGCGAGCTTTTGCGGGAACCATCCGACATCCATTTGAAACGCTTCGCGATCCGCCTCGGGGTTCTGCTTTTCGGCGGTGGGCTGGTAAACGCTGTGCTTGCGGACAAAGCCGTTTTGCGTACGGGCATATACGGCGCCGACGGAATTACGGTTGCGGATACGCTTTACCATTATGCGCCGGCAGAGTGTGTGGAACAGATCCTGTCGTCCGGTTTGGTGCCGAAAAAACACTATGTTTTTTTGACGGAAAATCCGGAGCTGCTTGGGCAGACGTATCTGCCGTGGAAAACGTCGGAGATAGGCAAAGAGACGACGTATGCGCTTTTGGCAGTCGATGCGGGACTGCTGTCGAAGCAGCAAAGTATTTTTTGCACGGATCGGGAACATGAATTCGTGACCGGAAAGATCAACGCGCGGTATATCTCGGTCGTATCGGACGGTCGGTGTTCGACGAAATGAGGGGGAATCGCATTTTGCGCGCCATCCGCCGCCGTTTGCCGTACCTGTGCGTGCTGCCTGTTTTGTGTGCGCTCGGTCTGCTCGTGCGGCATTGGCACGCCGTGTCGCCGAACTTTTTCAACACATTCTTTCCGGACGCTGCGTGGACGATGGCGGTCTACTGCGGGTTCGGGCTGCTTTGCTGCAAAGATGCGCGGGTGCATTTTCCCGCTGCGCTCGGCGTATCGTTCGCGGTCGAGTGCCTGCAGCTCTGGCGTCCGCCGTTTCTTCAAGCGCTGCGGGCGACGGTGCTTGGCGGACTCGTTCTCGGCAGCGGGTTTCTGTGGAGCGACCTCGTCTGCTACACGGTCGGTGCACTGCTGTGCGCGGCGGCGGAGACTGCCGTGCGGAAGAATGTGAAAAAATCTTGCATTTCGAAAAGGCATATGGTAGAATGAAATGGGGTAGAGGAAAACCAAAATCTGAAAAAGGAGGGACACCCGATGCGCAACATGAAAAAACTGCTTGCCGTCTGCCTGGCAGCGCTGTTTCTGGCGCTGACTGCGATTCCCTCGCTGGCAGCCGAGCCGAAGGTGTACAGCGAGGAATTCTTCTGGGACAAGGCGGGGGAAGACGCCGATAACGGTTATAAGGCATATTCGATTCCGTACGGCAGTCCGCTGAAGATCCCCGCGGATCCGCAGCGATGGGGCTGCACGTTCCTCGGCTGGAAAGATTGGTACACGGATGCATTCGTTGATCTTTCGACACAGATCATGGACGCGCCCGGCCGCCGGTTCTACGCCGCGTGGGAGACCGTGACGTATACGTCGCGTTTCTACGTGTTCGGCACACTGTGGACGACTGTGGAGAATGTGCCCGGCGAGCCGTTCATCCAGCCGCGTCTGCCGATGGTCGACGGTTACACTTTTGCGGGCTGGAACCCGAAGCTGCCGCAGACGGCTCCGGCCGAAGCGCTCTCCTTCAACGCTGTATTCGAGGGGAATACATACATTGCGACGCTGCTGGTCGACGGCGCGGTTTTCGCGCAGATCCCGTATACGTACGGACAGAAATCCATCGATCTGCCGAAGCTGCCGGAGAAACCCGGCTATACCGGCGCGTGGGAGCCGTACACCCTGGGGATCGGCGGCGTGACGATCCGCGCGATCTATACGCCTGTCAAGTACATTGCGACGCTGATCGTGGACGGCGAAGTGTACATGGAGATCCCCTATACCTACGGACAGAAATCCGTTGCGCTGCCGCAGGTGCCGAAGAAAGAAGGATACGTCGGCATGTGGGGTCCGTACTCGCTGGTCATCGGCGGCACGAAGATCGAGGCGATCTATTCGCCGCTGGATAACACGGCCAAGACAGTGGGCGGCGATGCGGACGGCAACGGAAGCGTGGACGCGAAGGATCTTATCCTGCTGACGCGTACGCTGGCAGGCGGATGGGATGCGCGTATCTGCGCGGCCAATCTGGACGTCAACGGCGACGGCGCGATCAACCTCAAGGACGTCGTTCTGATCCGCCGGTATCTCGCGGGCGGATGGGGCATCGAACTGGCGTAAGATCCGGTCGGAATACGACGCGCGGACTTTGGCAAAGTATGCGGTACGGCCGCATCATGCGGGCAGTTCCTGGAGGATGCTCCGCAAATTGAATCCGGTAAACATGATCCCGGCGGATGGCGATGGCTGTCCGCCGTTTTTTTTGTTCATCACGGACAATTGGGGGATCGTGCAAGCAAGAAGTACTGTCATTGCGAAGGGCGAAAGAGCTGCGGCAATCTCAACCGGACGCCGGTAAAAAGCAACGCCTTCACCGGCGTCTTTGGGAGATCGCCGCGTCGCGCGATGGCACTGGAAAACGGAATCCCCCCCCACTTTCCGTGAAGCGCGTTATTTTGCATAAAACAACCGACGGACGGCCGATTGGCCGCCCGCCGGGATAAGGAAAGGAAGGGAAAGTAGTTTACAATTTGTGTGCGGTACGTTACGCCTGCTTCTGCTGCTCGATGAACTTTTTGATGTTCGACAGGTTGACGATCTTTTCCGCGTCGCCGCCCTGTTCGACGATCAGCGTGGGCGCCTGCTTGACGCCGTATGCCGTAGCCTGGTCGGGATTCTCGTCGGCGATGATCTTTTCAAACGGGATGCCGGCTTTCGTCAGCAGCGCGTCCGCGACCTTGCAGTTGGGGCAGGTCTTCGTGGCGAACAGCAGCACGCGGGAATCGGGTTCTGCGACCGTTTCGGGCGCGGCAGCCGCGGCGACTTCATGCATTCTGCGGCGCTTCTCCGGCAGCACGGAATGCTCGACGTCGTAGACCTTTCTGTCCTTGAACTCCTGCGCCTTGCCTTCGTTCCAGTTCTGCACCGGTCGGTAGTAGCCGGTGATGCGGCTGTAAACCTCGGTCGCTGCGCCGCATTCGGGGCATGTGTACACTTCGCCCGTGATGTAGCCGTGGTTGCGGCAGACGGAGTATGTCGGAGACAGCGTGTAGTACGGCAGCTTGTAGTTTTCGGCGACTTTGCGCACGAGATTGGCGGCGGACTTCCACGTCGGCATCTTTTCGCCGAGGAACATGTGGAACACCGTGCCGGAGGTGTACAGCGTCTGCAGCTCGTCCTGGATATCCAGCGCCGAGAACACGTCCTCGGTGTATCCGACGGGCAGATGGGAGCTGTTGGTATAGTACGGCGTGCCGTTCATGTTGGCGGTGATGATGTCGCCGAAGCGGTTGACGTCATGCTTTGCCAAACGGTATGCCGTCGACTCGGCGGGCGTCGCTTCGAGGTTATACAGATCGCCGTACTGTTCCTGATAATCGGACAGGCGCTCGCGCATATGGTTGAGCACGTCCTTCGTGAACTCCTGCGCTTCGGCGGTCGTCAGATCCTTGCGGATCCACTTTGCGTTGAGGCACGCTTCGTTCATGCCGACCAGGCCGATCGTCGAGAAGTGGTTGTCAAATGTGCCGAGGTAACGCTTGGTGTAGGGATACAGACCTTCCTCGAGCAGTTTGGTGATGACGGTGCGCTTGACCTTGAGCGAACGCGCGGCGATGTCCATCAGCTTGTCGAGACGGTGATAGAACTCCGCGGCCGTTTCGGAAAGGTACGCGATGCGCGGCATATTGATCGTGACCACGCCGACGGAGCCGGTGCTCTCGCCCGAGCCGAAGTAACCGCCGGACTTCTTGCGCAGCTCGCGCAGATCCAGACGCAGACGGCAGCACATCGAGCGCACGTCGCTGGGCTCCATGTCGGAGTTGATGTAGTTGGAGAAATACGGCGTGCCGTACTTGGCGGTCATTTCAAACAGCAGACGGTTGTTCTCGGTGTCCGACCAGTCGAAGTCACGCGTAATGGAATACGTCGGGATGGGGTACTGGAAGCCGCGGCCGTTGGCGTCGCCCTCGATCATGATCTCGATGAACGCCTTGTTGACCATGTCCATCTCTTTCTGGCAGTCCTTGTACTTGAAGTCCATCTCCTTGCCGCCGACGATGGCGTTGAGCTCGGCGAGGTCGTTGGGCACGACCCAGTCCAGCGTGATGTTGGAGAACGGCGACTGCGTGCCCCAGCGGGACGGCGTGTTGACGCCGAAGATGAAGGACTCGATGCACTTTTTGGTCTGCTCGTACGTCAGGTCGTCCACCTTGACAAACGGCGCAAGGTAGGTATCGAACGACGAGAACGCCTGTGCGCCCGCCCATTCGTTCTGCATGATGCCGAGGAAATTGACCATCTGGTTGCACAGCGTCGCCAGGTGGCTTGCGGGGGAGGAGGTGATCTTGCCGGGGATGCCGCCCAGACCCTCCTGGATCAGCTGCTTTAAGGACCAGCCGGCGCAGTAGCCCGTCAGCATGGACAGGTCGTGCAGATGGATGTCGGCGCGGCGATGTGCGTTGGCGATCTCCTCGTCGTAGATCTCCGACAGCCAGTAGTTTGCGGTGATGGCGCCGCTGTTGGAAAGGATCAGACCGCCGACGGAATAGGTCACGGTACTGTTTTCCTTCACACGCCAGTCGGTGACCTTGACGTAGCTGTCCACCAGTTCCTTGTAGTCAAGGATCGTGGATTTCATATTGCGGATCTTTTCGCGCTGCTTGCGGTAGAGAATGTATGCCTTGGCAACGTCCGCGTAGCCCGCCTGGATTAGCACGGATTCGGCGCTGTCCTGGATATCTTCGACGGCGATCTTGCCGTCCTTGATCTTGCTCTCGAAGTCCGCCGTCACCTTCAGCGCCAGCAGATCGATCACGGTCGGATGGCTGTTGCGCCCCTGCGCGTCGAACGCCTTGCGCAGAGCGGCAGAGATTTTGGCAATGTCGAACTCGGCGGTGCTGCCGTCTCTCTTTACGACTGTGTACATGTGCAATTACCCCTTATAGCCTTGATTTCTCGGTGTTTTTCGATCTTACAGTCTCACAAGAATGGTGACGCACTATATCTTGTTGTTTATATCGAACAAAGACACAAGATGTGCGCGTCACGCAACAGAAATCATTATACCAGCACGTAATCGGTTTGTCAAGATATTGGAAAAAGTTTTTTTTGAACCACAAGATATTGTTTTGCGCAAACGAAATGATCCCGTTTTCCTGTCGGGCTGAGTGTCGCCCGATGCGCAATACCGGCTGCCGCCAAGGGGCAGCAGACGTTGGTGCGGCATATACCTTATAAATAAAAGCGCGTACAGGAAGGCGGCAGAACCGATGCGCATCCGCGCCGTCAACAGACGCCGCAGGAAGGTGCGGTTTGTTCCGTTCTGCGCCGGTCGGGTCGGACAAGGTGCATATTCTGTGCTTTGTCGACCGCGAAAAATGTGCGCAGCTTTTTGCCGATCCGGAAATAAAGAATAATAGATTGACATTGCTTGACGGATGTGATACTATGTATTTGGATTGTACTAATGTATATTGGTGTATAGTCTATAAATATTCCATTTTGGAAATATATCGCACGGATTATCCATTTTCGCGGCAATGTCCGCGCACAGGAAAGAATGCGTCTGTTGGACGCTGACCGTATAACAGGAGGAATGGAAAATGCTGAAAAACATCATGAAGAGAACAGTGTGCAGTTTTCTGGCGCTGGTCATGGTGGTGACTTCGGTCTGCTTCTTCGATTTGTCGGGTCTGTTCCCGACGGCCGAGGCGGCTTCGTCGTCATCGACCTACACCACGCCGGATGTGTACATTTCGGTGCCGGAGACGTTCTACCTCCAGCCGACGCCCGTCTGGAACGATGCGTCCAAGACGGCGCTGAACGGGGTGAACTACACGACGGTGCAGTACTACATCAACAACACGGTGTCCGGCGCGGCCATAACGCCGGACGCAGTGCGCGATGCGACGAGCGGCAAGATCTTCTTCAGCGCGTCGAGCGGGACTGTGACCGATCTGAAGTATTCGATCCTCGGCACGAACATCTCGAACGTGGCGATGAATTCCTCCTCCGCTGCGGTATCGGGCGTGACGCTGAACGCGGGCATGTCCGCGACCGAAAGACGCACGCTCGAGTGGATCTTCACGTGCAAGATCGACGGCAGACCCGCGGAGTATCACGCGTATACCGTGGCGTATGCGCCGTACTACACGCCGGTCGGCGTCGTCATGGAAAACATCAACGATGAAAACAACATCCAGCTGCAGGGCCTTTCGTGGGTCTCCGGCGTACACAGCTTTTCCGACACGACCAATTTCAGCAAGCACTATCCGCGCAACGCCTACGGCACGGCGCTGCAGAGCGGCACGAATATCCCGTGGCATTCCCCGATGGTGCCGATGCTCGAGCCGGTGCAGGCGCCGATCGACAACAACCAGGACTCCATGGACTGGATCACGACCGTCGCGGGCGAGGGCTGCGCGGAGCAGACCTTTACCGAGTATTATGACCACGGCAAGGCCACGAGCTGGACGAGTTGGGGCAAGACCCAGAGTGAAATGTGCGTCACGAGCCAGACGGGCAACCTGACGGTCGACATCAGCCGAAACCAGAATTTCAACACCATTCCCAACCTCACGACCGGTGCGATCATTTCCGACTGCAGCGAAGGCCAGTTCCTGTGGTACGGCTTCTATATGGCGAACTACAACGACACGCCGCCTGCCAACGGCACCACGTATACCAAAGATAACAGACCCAATCCCTGCTACAGCGAAAATGCTGGTGAGGTTTTCACCGGCAGAACGCTGGCGAGCGAACCGGACGGCGACCACCGTGCAAACTGGGATCATCAGGCAGCCGAGAAGCTGTATGACGGCGTCTGGACCGGCGCGACGCCGAGTACGGTCGGCACGTCGAGCAAGTATATCCACATGAGCACATACGGCGAGAACAACAGCAACTGGATCTTCCTCAACGGCTATCTGAAGGTCGACGTCACCGCCGTCAACAAAGAAGCACTGCGTGAATTGGTGTTCGAGAAGCAGCAGCAGGCGGATGCCGTCACGTCCGGCAATTATGCCGCGCTTGACGCGCTGCTGAAGAGCGCCTACACCGCACTGGGCGATCCGACCGCGTCGCAGGCGACGGTCGACAGCGCCGTGCTCGCGTTGTTCGATGCTTCGGCGACCGCGGACGCGACCAAGACGACCATCGTGCGCCACGTTGACGCCCGCACGGGCAAGCTGATGCCCGGCAACAACTCGATCGAATCGATCACGAGCGATCTGTACGACACCGTGACCGTCACGCCCAACACGTACACGGGCTACACGCTGACAGGTCAGTACAGAGCGGACAAGGACAGTCTGTTCAGTCTGAACAGATGGAACGGCACCAATTCCGGCGCCGCGATCAACAACAATTCCGTCGCGTCGAAATCATACGACGCGCTGACCGATACACTGACGCTGACCGTGACGGCTTCCGACACGCACACGGCGGACTACCGCGGCTCCAACGTCTTTACCAGCGGCTACGACTATTTTGCCGTCGATCCGCAGACGACATATCTGCTCAACTTTGAGTACGCCGGCACCGGCAACGGCGACATCGGCCTGCACTGCTACGATGAGAACGGCGCGTATTTGGGCGCCGCATGGGTGCACAGGGTCAACCATACGGGTCTGATGGCGGCGACCGGCAGCAACGGCGCGTTCCGCTCGGAGACGTTCAGCTTCTGTCCTGCGTTCTATGACGGCTTCAGCAGCAGTCTGACGACGGCCAACGCCTTGAGAATGCGCTACGTCAGCCTGTGCTTCGGCGGCTATCCGAACAACGCCGGCAACAGCAGCTACGGCCCCGCGGCGACTGCGGCCAATCCGCTGACATGCATTTTCCGCAACGTAAAGTGGACGCCGGTCCACAACGTGTTCGACATGAACGCGTGGTATGCCAGCAGCTCCGGCGAGGCGGGCAACAACCAAACGATCAACAGCTATGACGCGGCGACCAATACGCTGTCGCTGACCGCAAGGGCGAACGATACCTATACGAAGGCGTCGCGCGATACCGCGGGCGACATCCGCACGTCCGGATATCACTTCTTTGAGGTCAATCCCTACGAAACATATACCGTCAGCTATGAATACGCCGGCACCGGCAACGGTGACATCGGCGTGTGGTGCTATGACGAGAACGGGCATTATCTCGGCTATGCATGGTACCATAAAAACAACTATGCTGGCATGATGGCGGCGACGGGCAATGATACGAGCTTCCAGCCCGGTTCGTTCGACTTCTGTCCCGCGACGTACACGAGACCCTCCGGCAACTCGACGTACATCACCCCGGACAAGGGCGCGCGGACGAAGTATATCGCCCTGACGTTCGGCGGCTATCCCAACCCGACCGCAGGCACGACGCCGGTTACCAATGTCTTCCGCAATGTACTTGTCACGGCCAAGGCGCCGAATCCGGATCTGTTCGATTCCGCGGCGTGGGCGGCGAGCAGCTGCGCGGCCAACGGCAGCGGCGTGTCCTCTGTCAGCTATGATGCAGCGTCCGACACGATCACGGTCGTCAATTCCGGCACCGACACCTTTACCGCGAAATACGAAAACAATATCCTGAACAGCGGCTATTACTACATCCCGGTCGATCCGGACGGCACGTATACGCTTGATTTCGACTACGCGTCCCCGACGCGCGCCGAGGTCGGCGTGATCTGCTACGACGCGAACGGCAACCATATCGGCAACATGTGGCTGTTCGATTCGCTCAAGGCGACCGGCAGCACCGGCACATACCGCCACCATACGGAGGTCATCTGCCCGCAGTCGAACCAGTATCTGTTCGGCAACGACGATCCCGCACGGTTCGACGTGCACTTTATTGCGATCACGTTCGGCAACTACACGGAGAGCGGCCAGAGCGCCGCGACCTGCAACTACCGCAACGTGGCGATCACCGAGACGAACGAGCTGTTCGACATGGCGCAGTGGGCGTTCCGCTCCGCCAACCGCTACAGGGACGGCAACGCCGATCTGCCCGCGAGCGACATCGCATACGACAGCGAGACCAAGACGCTGACGATCACCGCCCGCGAGGAAGATACGATCTCGGCCTATGCCGCAACCAATCTGCTGACAGAGTATGAGACGGTCGGCAGCTCCAAGTATCCGTTCTACTACACGCCCGTCGAGCCCGGCACGACGTATACGTTCGAGGGCGAATACGCCGGCACCGGCAACGGCGACCTCGGCGTCATCGAGTACAAAGCGGACGGAACCGTCAACAAGAAGACGTGGTGCCATACAAACAACAACGCCCACGACATTCTGGACGCGACGGGCAGCGGCGATCATTTTGCGTACTTCACGACGTCGATCACCACGCAGGCGAACACGAAATATATCCAGCTCTGCTTCGGCGGCTATCCCAACAGCACTGCGGCAACAACGCCCGTGACGTGTGTGTTCCGCGACGTCAAGATGCATCGCTCGAACGCGGTCACCGTTCCCAGCGAGGACAGCGTTTTCACGTTCTACTACCGTCCGAATATGTATACCGTCGCCTTTGACGGCAACGGCAGCACGGCCGGTTCGATGGCAGACCAGAAATATATCTACAATACAGCGCAGGAACTCAAGCAGAACGCGTTCCAGCGCGTGTTCCACGTGACCTATGACGCGAACCACGGCGACATGCCGACGCCGACCGCATCCAACCTGACTGCGACGTCGACGTTTGCCGGCTGGGCGACGACCGCAAACGGCACGAGCGTGTATGCAAACCGCCAGACCGTCAACAATCTGACGAGTACGGACCATGCAACCGTCACGCTCTACGCCACATGGACGCCCGGTTCCGTGACGCTTCCGCAGGTGACGCGCGGCGGCTACACGTTCGCCGGCTGGTACACCGCGGCGAGCGGCGGCGAGAACGTCGGTACGACCACCTATGCGCCGACCGAGGACAATGTGACGCTGTATGCCCGCTGGTCGCCCAACACCTTCACCCTGACGTTTGATGAGAACGGCGTCGGTACGCACGAGAATATGCCCGAGGATATGGAACTCGCGTTCGACACGGCGTCCGATCCGCTGCCGGGTCCGCAGTCGCCCAAGATCGACGGCTGGACGTTCCTCGGCTGGGCGGCATACGACGCCAACGGCGGAATCGGCGATGAAGAAGAAAACGGCCAGCTGCGCTCCGGCGGCAGAAGAAGCGCGCCGAGAAGAGCGACGAGAAACGGCGACGGAGACGGCGACGATTCCGAAGCGGAAGAGCCGACCGACCTGACGACCGTGACCTACTACGTGGGCGACACGATCCCGGCGCAGACGGTCAACGAGATCATTGCCGACGTCGGCGACGGCGGCGTCTACACGCTCTATGCTGTGTGGGTCAAGGGTCTGAAGACGGAGTTCGTCGACTACAACAACGGCACGCAGCGCACGCGCGAGTATACGGAAGACGTTTACAACGGCAAAAGCTCCTCGCTGCTGACGGCCGGCATCACCCAGGGCGAGCACACAGGCTGGGAGACAGCGGGCTGGACGATGTCCCGCGAGAAGGGCGTGCTCGGCAGCGCGCTCGAGAGCGAGATCGCGATCAATTCCAACGACAATCTGTTTGACATGACTGCGTGGTGGGCGTCGTCCTCGCACATCAACGGCAGCAACCAGGCGCAGACCTACCTTGCCGGCGGCGAAACGCTGACCTCCGTCGGCGCGGTGCGCGACGTCATGTCCAAATACAACAACAATAACCTGATAACCGAAAACTTCAACTGCATCGCGGTCGATCCGTACAAGACGTATACCCTCGGCGTGGAATACGCCGGCAGCGGCAACGTCAGCGGCCAGGTCGGTGTGCACTTCTACGACGCGGACGGCAATTTCCTTGCGCGCTGCTGGATGTTCACCGGACATGACAGCGGCTACGGCGATCCGCACCGCGGCGGCGACCACTTCGGCGACTCGACCGGTCTTACGGACTTCCATCAGGAGAACATCGAGATCTGTCCCATGACCTTCGAGAGCTCGTATCTCGGCTCTTTCACCGAGGCGCAGCGCGCCAGCGTCGCGTACATCGCGCTCAGCTTCGGCAACTATTCGGACGACAACACCATCAGCGCGAGCAACAAGACCACCGTCATTTACCGCAACGTGACGTTCACCGAGAACCGCACGTACTACGGCGTCTACACGCAGGAAGTCGCGCTGACCTATGACAAGAATACGACCGATACCGTGACGAACATGCCGTCGAATCCCGCGCCGCAGGATCGCATTGCCAACAGCGCGCTCGGCTTCGGCGACGGCGACGTCTTCAATCCGACGTTCACGCTCAGCAGCAACGCGGTCGCGCGCACCGGCTATACCTACCAGGGATGGAACACCGACCGCAGCGCAGCGACAGGTCAGAGAGGCGTCGACGTGGAGATCGACGAAGACACGGTCTACTACGCCATTTGGACGGCGCACCAGTACACGATCGCCTTCAACGAGAACGGCGTCGGTACGGCGGCCAACATGCCGGCGAGCATCACCGCGACCTACAACGCGGCAACCGGCAACCTGCCCGCGCCGACCAACACGACGGTCGACGGCTGGACGTTCCGCGGCTGGGCGGTTTCCACCGCTCTGACGACTGTGGCGCATGCCGCAGGCGAACCCATTGCGGCAGCGGACGTTGTGTCCTACTACACAGCGGACGGTGCGACCTTCACGCTCTACGCCGTGTGGGAGAAGACGATCACCGCCGCGTTCATCCACTATCCGGGCGGCACGCGCACGACGGATCAGGTCGTCAAGGTCGTCTATAACGGCGCGAGCGCATCCGTCGCGGCGGGCGAGATCCCGACGCAGGGCGCATACACGGGCTGGACCGCCGAGGGCTGGACAACGTCGCAGCAGAAGACAGCGACCGGCAGCGCAGTCGGCGCGCTGACGCTCACGGCGGACGTGACATACTACGGCGTGTATACCAAGCAGATCACGCTGACGTACGATCCGAACACGGACGATCCCACCGTGGCCGGCATGCCGCAGGCGCCCGCGGCGCAGCAGCGCAGAGCAAACAGCTATCTCGGTTTCAGCAGCGAGGACACCGTGAACCCGACGTTTACCGTTTCCTCCGCCGAACCGACCCGCACCGGCTACACGTTCGGCGGCTGGGCAAACACGGCGAGCGACACGGTCGGCAATGTGACCGGTACGCTCGTATTGACCGACAGCAAGATCCTGTATGCGGTCTGGGCGCTTGCCGAATATCATCTGACTGTCTCGACGACGGTCGGCGGCAGCGTGGCCGGCCAGTATATCTCCGGCGGCAACCTGGCAAGCATCTCCGTCGCGTCGAACAGCAGCGCGACCTATACCGTGAAATTCAACTACACCGTCAGCGGCCTTGTACCGACGCCGGCGACCGGCTATACGTTCACCCGCTGGGAGGCGGAGAACCTGACGCTGACCGGCGCGCAGCAGACCGCGACGAGTCTGTCGTTCAATATGCCCGCGTCCGACGCGTCGCTGCGGGCAGTGTTCACGCCGAATCCGTACACGATCACATACCATCACGAGAGCCTGACCAAGGTACAGAACTGCACGTACGATCAGCTTGTGACGCTGTTCACAAACGGTGCGTCGGAGACTGCGACGCAGACCGCGTTCAGCAAGACGGGCTACACGTTCGACTGCTGGGTCGACGGCAGCGACACGCGCTATACGGCGGGCTTCGCGTACCAGACGGCGCCGAACTTCACGTCGGTGCTCAACGGCAACTTTGACCTGTATGCGGCATGGACGCAGAACGGGTACGACATCACATATGAACTCAACGGCGGCAGCGCAGACGCGTCGCGTCCGACCCATGCGTCGTTCGACGACCCGGCGTTCAGCGTATCCGCCCCGACGAAGAACGGCTATACCTTCTCCGGCTGGACCGTGTCCGGCGCCGGGTTCGACACGACGACCGCCCAATGGGGCACGACCGGCTCGAACCTGACGGCGCTTGCGAACAGCACGACGAAGTGCGTCAACGGCGAGAGCGGCAGCGTGTACTTCCGGAACCTCGCCTCGGCCGACAACGCGACCGTCACCCTGACGGCGACATGGACGGCGAAGCAGTACGTTCTGCGCTATGCGTCGGGCAAAGACGACAACCTGGAAGTCGTCGACGATACCTATGCTTATGACGACGATGTGACGGTTGCGGCCGCAAGCATCCTCGGCACGACTTACCCCGGCTACTCGTTCATCCACTGGATCATCGGATTCAGCGAGGAGGGCGAAACGCGCAATCCCGGCAGTACCTTCAACCTGAGCACGTTTGACGCTGCGTTTGACAGCCTCGACGTGATCGAAAGCAGCCCGACCGTTTACATGTATGCGGAATGGGAAGCCAGAGAGTACCGCATCGTTTACAGCACGAACGGCTACGCCGCGAGCGCCATTCAGACGGGCGGCAGAACCAACAGCCACGTCTGGAAAGCTGTCGACGACAGCGGCGTCTATCTGAACAGAGACGATACGTCGTCTGCTGTCAGAGTGTACGGCGCGTATTCCGATCTGTCCTTTAGCTACGGCGCCGACTCCTACTTCTACCTGAACAACGGCACCGAGGTGCGCTTCGGCCTCGGCTGGGCGTTCTCACCGAACGCGACGACGCCCGACGTCGAGTTCCTGTCGGATCTGTATATCGACGGCGCCGACGGCATCCCGGATGCGGCGCTGGATTCCGCCGCGGCGGTGCAGGGCGAGACGAACCTCTATGACGTCACGCTGTACATGGTCTGGAGCGCGAACTACAAACCGTACGAAGACAAGGTCGCGCAGTTCCAGCATACCTTTATGACCTATCCGGCGTCCGGCAACACGACGCTGCGCGGCGGTGCCTACACGGGCGCGGACGCGGTCAACGCCGTCTATACGAACGCGCCGCAGAGCGCAAAGCTGCCCGCAGTGAGCAATGCCGACGCTGCGTACAAGATCGGCGGTTCCGAGGCAAACTACATCTGGAACAACGACTCGACCGCAGCGGATTACGCGCTGTATAACTGGGTCGCCGGTCCGATCGGCAATCCCGCGGCATGGCAGTCGCTGCCGGCCGACAACACCAACGACTTCACGTCCACATCGCTGGCCGCCGTCAACGGCAGGATCCGCGGTTACCTCGACATGGTGATCTACGATCCGTGTGCGCAGTTTGCCGCGGGCAAGATCGTCTCGCAGGCAGACGAGACGGAGCACAGCACCCTGGCGAACGCCGCCGACACGCTGGACGTTGCGATCCGGATGTACACCGGCAACAAGAACAACGTGGCGAATTCGCCGCAGAGCAGCGCGCTGCTTGCGGGACTTGTGCTCAAGGACGCCGATCTCGACAAGCATCTGACCAGCACCGAGATGCTCGCGATCAGCAGCACGTACGGCGCGGCATGCCCGGACGGTGAAAACGCGGGCATGGGTTACAGACCGGACGAGGCACGGGCGGAGTTCCTGAGCGAAGTGTTTGAGCAGACCCTCAACGAAATGTATCCCGACTGCGAGGACGACGGCGAGGGCGGCCACCACAGCTTCAACAGCCTGATCGCTCTGGCAGACGACATCTTTGCGACATTCGGGTTTGATCCGACCGTTGCGAGAGACAACAGCATTGACTACTTCATGGACGGCACGCTCATGGGCTTCGCGCTCGACGGCGAGGGCTATGTCATCAATCCGGACTGCCCGTACACGACGAAGTCGGTCTATAAACTGTTCGATCTGATCTACGGCCGTCCGGCAGACGGCACATACAAGTCGCTGGCGACCGGCAGCATCAACCTCGGCAACGTCGCGCTGTACTACCAGGTGAAAGACGAGCTGGGTGCAAACGCCGACATTCTGCTCAAGAAACCGAGCCAGTTGAAGGTCGACACGATCGTCACGACAATGGCGTACGGCTACCACAGCCTGGAACTGGAAAAGGCGGACTATACGGAGTTCGAGACACTGTTTGCGGAGTACTTCGACGCGACGTGGGGCGAGACGCTGCGCGCTGCCGGCTACAGCTCGGTCAGCAAGAGCAACTATCTCTCCTCCTTCTCGACCTACTTCACCGAGGAGAGCTACGCACAGCTGAGCCGTTTCGTCAGCATGTATTTCTCCGAACCCGGCGTGCTGAAATCGACGTACGAGAAGCTGCCTGCGGTGGAACAGAACTGCGTCGACGGCAGACCGCAGGAGAGCGGATTCGTCCGCACCTTTAAGAATCCCTACATCGATCCCGCCGCGGTCGATCTGAGCGGCTTCAACTTCGCGGAAGGCACCGATGAGGAAGGCCATGTGACCGCGTTCGCCGACAGATGGACGTACGATCAGCAGACCGATACGTGGACGCTGGATGAAAACGGCACCACGCTCTGCAGCCTGTACTGCGACGCCATCGACGCGCTGGTGCCGGCGTTGGCGGACTACACGTCTGTGTTCCAGATCATTGCAAACAGCATCACGAGGACTGTCGGCGGCGAGACGCTCAACATGATCGACACGTCCGTATACAATGTCAATACGTTCTATCCGTCGAACGCGCAGAATATGGCCGCGAACTATACGACGTGGAGAAGAGACTACGCCAAGTCCGATGCGTGGGGCAGCACGAGAACCCAGGCGGACAACAAGCCGGCGTACGACACCGTGTGGCTTTACAGATACTACACCAAGGCTTCGGTCGATGCGCTCGCGGATGTGATCGGCGGCATCAACTGGAATTACAACAAGCTCGATCAGAATGCGATCGACGAGATGCAGAACGGCGCTTACAAGAGCGGCACGGTCTGCAAGACGCTGCAGGATGCGATCAACGGCCTGACGCCGAAGACGTTTGTGATCGAGTTCTACAGAGACGTCGACGACCAGCTCGCTGTGCTGCCGTACCACATGAACACGAGAAAACCGTACCGTTACGGTGAGAACGTGGCCTACTCGACGGACGCCGACCCGGATAACGAAACCAACAAGACGTTCGTCGGCTGGAATACGATGCCGAACGCACTCGGCCACAGTGTTTCCAGCGCATCCAACAACCGCATGACCGATTTCGATCTCGACGCAACGCTGCTCGAAGACTGGTGGAAGCCGGACGATCCGACCCACAACAGCGCGACCATCGAGACCAACGGCACGACGTACACCGTCATGCTCTATGCGGAATGGGTCGACAACGTCACGCTCGACATCGTCATGAGCGACAATGCCGACGATGACGCGCAGGTCTCCGTCCAGGTCGCCTCGCGCGAAGGCAGCACGACCTTTACGGCAACGCACACCGCCGGCTGCCACCCGACGTATGAATACGGCTCGACGCTGACATTCGGCTTGCCGAGCAGAACCGGCTATCAGTTCGACGCGTGGGTATTCCGCGCCGGCGGGAACAACACCGGTTCCGCGTTCGCGTTTGACAACGACGCAAATGCGTATGTGTACACATTCGGCTACTATACCGGCGAGGATAAGACGAACGATACCCTGACCGCAACATGGATCAAGAACACGTACACGGTGACGTACAACAAGAACCATGCCGACGCTGCGGGTACGATGGCAGTGCAGACCTTCCGCTACGACACGCCGCAGGCGCTGCTGCCGAACGGCTTTACGCGCACCGGGTTCCGCCTTGTGGCGTGGACCACAAACGCGGACGGCACCGGCGATTCGTATGAGCCGGGCGCGACCGTGAACAACCTGACGACCGTACAGAACGGCAACGTCGACCTGTTCGCCAAGTGGGATTACGCCGATTTCGAGCTGACGTTCGTGGTGGGTTCCGACGGCGAATGGAGCGGCTGGCAGGGCGAACCGACGCACGCCGATACGCTGACCAAGAAGATCACGTATCAGGAGCTGTACGCCGCGGCGGACGAAGACGGCAAGACCTGGCCGAACGACCCGGTAGGCGTCGTGCAGGTCAAGGGCGATCTGACGATCCGCTCCTCATTCCTCGGCTGGTTCACCGATCCGACCGACACGTCGCTCAGCCCGATCGACGAGGCGGCAGACGTCGTCCGTTCGACCGCACTGCAGCAGACGCTGTACGCACGCTTCGAGACCCAGACCGCGACGGCTGCGAAGAACCGGATCAAGGCCGCGCTCGAAACGCTGAACGCCAACGACTACACGATGGATTCCATGAAGGCGGTCGACGAAGTGCTGGTCGATCTGCTGACCGATAAGGCCGAAGTGACGCCGGAAGTCCTTGCGAGACTGAATACGGCGATGGAGGGCCTGGAATACGTCACCGCCGAGAGCGGCGCCGCTGCCGGCGATACGACGCCGCCTGTCGTGAGTGTTTACGAAAACAAGCAGGTGATCGAGGACGCGATCACGAGCCATGCGATCACCGCAGACGCGGAAGACGTCGAATACATGCGCGACGAAGACACGGGCGAGATCCACTACGTCTTCCCGGGCAAGGCATACTACACCTACTACTGCTATACCAACAGCGCCGCGCCGGCCATTATGGTCAACGCCAAGGATCTGGCGGGCGCGAGCGGCCGTGTGTCGTATCCGGTGACGGTCTCGATGGACAGCACCGGCACGAACAGCAAGAACCAGATCCGCACCAGAAGCGGCCTTGTCGGCAACGGCTGGATGAATTACAGCCAGGATACGACCGATCCGGAATCGGCGGCCTACAACCCGCGCAGAAGCGCAGGCTACCACATCGGCACGAACAACGTGCAGAATCCGTACAGAAACGATCTGACGTATTTCGGCATGGACTTCGACGGCACGGGCTACGACCACTACATGTACGAGCAGTACATCCTGCTCAAGCCGACGTTCGACACGAGCTATTACGGCAAGCAGTACGCGCTGTACACGTTCGAGGTCAAGGACGATTCGTATAACGGCGGCGCGGTCGACGCGAGCGGCAACGATCTCGGTCTTGCGGCCGGCACGTCCAATCTGGCGGGCGCGGAGAATACGAACAAAGCTGCCGCGGATCTGACGACAACGACGAACGAAGACGTCACGCCGACCAACACGGTCACGGTCTTCGTGGAGTACTACAACACGATGAACGGCCACGACGGCGACGCCGGCGGCCAGGTCGTGGACGCGAACGGCGTCGGTACGGCGAACGGCAACGCGCTCGAGGTGTACAACGGATTCCGCGAGAACGGCCACAAGAACAACGTCTGGGTCAACAAGGACTTCCTGTACCGCAACGCGGCGGGCGCGGCGAACGCCGACTTCATTCCGCCGATCACCAAGCAGGACGATCTGTATACGGATTATCTGGCGAATGACCCGGTATACGGCCAGAATGACGTGGGCTCCTTCTACTACCTGATGGAGAAGGACGAAGCGGGCACGACGCTGTATTGGAACGCGTACTACGCATATATCGAGAACAATCCGAACGACAACGACGTCTACCACAATGCGAGAGTGGCCGGCGCGCATGCAGCGCTGGACGCGGTGAAGGAAAAGGTCGTTTCCGACATGAAGGATGCGCAGGTCCGCAGTCAGATCGACAGCACGTTCCCGCAGAGCCCGGACATCGGCTGCGGCGACTATGTCCACTGGCCTTACGGCGCTGTCAACACGCAGTGGTCGACCATGTACTATGCGCGCGCGACAGAGGAAAAAGAAGCGCTGGTGTACGTCCACATCTATGACAGATGGGGCAACCATTACACCAACATTCTCCAGCGCGACCTGCAGGATACGCAGGAAGGCGTCGCGGCCGCCATGGGCAGAGGCCAGGTCACCATCAATGAGCTTGGCGGTTCCGGCGTCCAGGGCGTCTCGATCACCGAGCTGAACACAGACACCCCGGTCGCGGTTTCCGGCATGACAGACGGTCAGGCGTGGAACGTGGTGAACAACCAGTTCACGATCACCGGCCTGCCGGAAGGCAGCGATAACTACCAGTACACGATGACGGTCACAGACAATGCCGGCAACGTGCACACCGAGAACTTCCGCGCAGCCTCTGACGGCAGCGTGGTGGTCACGGTCAACGACGAGACGATGGGCGGCAAATACGCAGACGCCGCAAATAAGCCTCTGCCGAACGCGCAGGATGCACAGCCGGTGAACGGCGTACAAATCGGCAGTATCGACGAACCCGACCTGACGACGGTCGCCATTGAGCAGGTCGATCCGAACGAGATCAAACTCGACACGATCCCCGATCAGCAGCTCAACGGCGGCGCCGCGCCGCAGGCGGAAGAGGAGCGTCCGGACCTGTACACGTTCACGCTCAACGAAATTTATACGGTGAACCTGTTCGCGGATTCGGCGCGCGACTATACGCTGACGCTCAGAAGCACGGCAGGCGGACTTGTCAAGGCGTATGTGAACGGCACGTTCGCGCCGGCAAAGGGCGGCAAGGTGTTCGTCCCGAGCGGCTCGCAGGTGCAGATCCGCATCTCGTCGAGAGCGGGCTATGAGCTGCAGAGCCTGACGATGCAGTATGCGGACGGCAGGATCGTGGATCTTGTCGGTGCGTACAACGCGGAGATCAACGACGACGCGACGATCAAGGCCATCTTCACCGAGACTAAGGCGAAGCTGCGCATCAGCGCGGAGAACGGCTCCATCAGCGGCAAAGAGGTTCTGTATGTCAGTCCCTACAGCCGTGTGGCGGCGATCGCGAACGTTGCGCCGGAAGGCAAAGTGTTCGCCTACTGGGTGCAGGACGGCGACGAGAATGTTCCGGTCAGCTATGACGAGATCTATTCGTTCATCGCGACGAGCGACGTCAACCTGAAGGCGGTCTACGCCGACGCGCCGACGGAACAGGTCGCCGGCATCGTGATGGATGCGGCAAGCCCGACGCACGTCACGGTCGTCAACGGCATGTACACGCTGTCTTACAGCGGCAAGATCCACGTGCCGGAGGGCGCGCAGATCGAAGAATTCGGCATGGTGCTGACGAACCAGAGCGGCGAGAGCTGTACCGCGGACAACTTTGTGATCGGCGGCACGGTGAACGGCACGAACGTTGCCAATCTTGTCGGCCAGACGCTGACCGAGGAAGGTCAGTGCAAGATCAACATCAACAACGTCAAGCCCGGCCAGACGAGAACAGGCAGACTGTACCTGACCGTCAAACTTGCGGACGGCACGACGCAGACGCTCTATTCGGGCACCTGGTCCGAGCTGACCACCCCCGCGGCATAACCACAACCCCATAACAACAGCCAAGCCCCCGAGCATTTCGCTCGGGGGCTTTCGCAATGCGGATCAAAACCGAAAATGCATGAGAAAGGATTGCGGCGGGGTTCCGCCCGTGTCCGGAAAACGGATCAGATCCCGCGCACCTGCGTGTTCGGTACGTATTTTGTCAGCAGGCTCCGGAACAGGTGCAGCTCGTCCGGACTTTTCGCGTGCAGCCCTTCGCGGATGCAGGCGCCGGAATCGACGAAGTTCTGCAGGTAATATGCCCGTGCGCCGGCGATCCAGCGGCCGATGGCTTCCATGTCGGCGGCCTCATGGAACTCATCCACGACCGTCGTGCGGAATTCGTAGGGGATCTTTCCGTTCATGAGGAAACGCACGCTCTCCTGCACTTTGGAAAGGTCGAACATCGGCAGTCCGCAGGTCGCGGCATACTTTTCGGGGGAATTCTTGATGTCCATCGCAACGTAATCGACCAATCCCGTCTCGACCGCCTCGCGCAGACGCTTCGGGAAACTGCCGTTGGTGTCGAGCTTGACGGCATAGCCCTTTTCCTTGATGCGTTCGAGGAAGGGCAGCACGTCCGGCGTCAGCAGCGGTTCGCCGCCGGTGACGGCCACGCCGTCGAGCACGCCGGCGCGCTTGTCGAGAAAGCGAAAGAATTCGTCCTCGCTTACCGTTTCGTCCTCCGGTTCGGGGAAGACGAGCACGCTGTTGTGACAGAAGGGGCAGCGCAGATTGCACCCGCCGAGAAACACCGTGCACGCGACTCTTTCGGGAAAGTCCAGAAGCGTCAGTTTTTGCAGTCCGTAGAGTTTCATAGTATTCTCCTGTTATTCTGTAAATGAAATGCCTGCGCCGTCCCACGGTACGCCCAGCAGCGCCGCGACGCTCGCGCCCATGTCGGCGAACGTCCCGCGCACGCCGATCTCGCGCGGCGAAAGAGACGGGCTCCAAAGCAGCACGGGCACATATTCGCGCGTGTGGTCGGTGCCGGCAAAGCCCGGATCGCAGCCGTGGTCGCCGGTCAGCAGCAGCGCGTCGTCCGCGCCGAAACGCGGCAGCAGTTCCGCGAGGAATGCGTCCAGCGCCGACAGCGCGGCGGCATAGCCGTCCGTGTCGCGCCGGTGGCCGTACAGCATGTCGAAATCGACGAGGTTGACAAAGCACAGGCCGCGGAAATCCTCGGCGAACAGGCGCTGTACCGTCTGCATTCCGTCATCGTTATTCTTCGTGGGATAGTGCGCCGTGACGCCGCGCATGGAAAAGATGTCGCCGATCTTGCCGACGGCGAGCACATCCTGCCCCGATGCGGAAATGCGGTCAAGGACAGTCTCCTCCGGCGGCGGCAGGGGAAAGTCGTGCCGCCCGGACGTGCGCGTATAGGGCCATTCGCCGCAGAACGGCCGCGCGATGACGCGGCCGACGGCATGTTCGCCCTGCAGAATCGCGCGCGCAGCTTTGCAGTATGTATACAGTGTTTGCTCCGGCACAATATCCGTGTGCGCCGCGATCTGAAAGACGCTGTCCGCCGAGGTGTAGACGATCAGATCGCCCGTGCGCAGATGTTCCGCACCGTAGTCGCGGATGACTTCGGTGCCGGAGTAGGGGAGGTTGCACAGCACGCCGCGTCCCGTCGCGCGGGAAAACGGTTCGAGAACAGCAGGCGGGAACCCGTGCGGATAGACGGGGAACGGCCGTGCGGAAACAATGCCGCACATCTCCCAGTGGCCGGTCACTGTGTCCTTGCCGCGGGACGCTTCGGCGGCCTTGCCGCAGACGGCGGTATATATCCCTGTTCCGTCGGCTATACGGGACAGGCCGAGTCTTGTCAGGCAGGGGATAGACAGCTTCGGGCTTTTTCGCAGACTTGCGAACGTGTTCGCGCCCGCGTCGCCGAAATCCGCCGCGTCGGGCAGCGCGCCGACGCCCAGGCTGTCCGCAACGATCCAGAATACGCGTTTCAAACTGTTACCTCTCCAAATCGAAATGTGCCGCGAAGCGCGGGAACAGCGGCTCGGCCGTCAGCGCTTTGTCGAACAAGTCGCTGAATTTGCCGATCAGCCAGCCGTTGCAGAGTGTGATGATGAGCGTTCCGACGCCGATGCCGACGAATCGCCGGAACAGCGTGAGCGTCAGAATGCACGAAACGAGCAGGCAGGACGCGTCGAAGCACTGCTTGAACCGGGTGCGGTTCAGATGATAATGCGCCGAGACGCCCTTGACGAAAAAGTCGTAGATCTGCGGATAGAGATACGTGTGGAAAAACAGCGCGATGGAAAACGAGCACAGAACCATGCTCAAAACGAAATAGACGATCCGCAGCCACATCGGCAGCGCGCCGGGCGCAGTTACGTCGGGATTGAAGTGCGGGATCAGGACGCGCCACAGATCGAGCGCGGCGCCGTAGATCAGACCTGTAAGAAAGGAGCTGAAATAGACCAGGCGCACCTTTTTCATCAGGATACAGAACACCGCGAACAGCAGCCCCTGCACGATGTATTCGCACTGGCCGAATGTCAGCGGGAGCTTTTCCGACAGGATAAAGGCCGGGGCGGCGATCATGGAAATGCCGAAATCGGTACAAGCTGCCATTGCCACGGAGAAGGACAGCATCAGGATTGCGAGGACATAGATGATCTCTGCGGGAATGCGAATGCGTTTCAAGCGATCCTCTCCTTTTCAAAGGTTCAGAAGGTAATCCGCAACGGACTGCGGCGTTTTCCAGACGGCCGGAGGCGCCTGCGTCGGCTGGAGCTCGATCCCGAAACGGTCGTCGAGACATTCCAGAAACAGCAGGAAAGACAGCGAATCCAGGATGTTGCTTTCCATCAGCTCTGTCTGCGGCGCTTCGGACAGACCCGGCGTCTGCGTGATCTCCTCCAGAAGCGCGTAGACCGTTTCTCGATCCGGCTTGTTCATGTCGGTCTGCCTCCTTTTTCTATTGCTTAGACTGCGGGTGTTTCCCACAGCGCTTTCGTGTCGAGCTTTCCGTTTTCCGTCAGAGGGATGCGGTCGACGAAACGGATGCGCGGGATCATATAGGACGGCAGCAGCGCGTTCAGCGCCTGCCGCAGTCGGTCAGATGTGCGGTCCTCCGGCGCGGCGCAGACGAACGCCTGCAGCGCGAGTACCGTTCCGTCCGGCGCCGTCCGCGGCAATACCGCCGCGGCGTGAACCTGCGGCAAAGTCAGCAGCGCATTCTCGATCTCCGCCGGTTCCACGCGGTAGCCGCTGAGTTTGATCTGGCGGTCCTGCCGCCCGGTCACATACAAAAGACCGTCCCGAAAATACCCGCAATCGCCTGTCCGGTATGCTCTGCCGGACGGCGTCTGCAGGAATGCGCTGTTGTTTGCGGGCGGCAAATAGCCCAGCGCGACACTGTCGCCGGCGATACGGATCTCGCCTGTTTTGCCCGGCTCGAGCGCATTGCCCTGTGCGTCGGTCACGTCGATCTGTACGCCCGGTTTCGCTGTGCCGACAGGCAGCCGTTCAAGCGCCGTATGCGCCGCGGTGATGCGGGCGGCCGTCACAGCAAACGTGCACTCCGTCGGTCCGTAGCAGTTGATTATCTGCGTTTCGGGAAAGCGCTCCGCGAGCCTGCGCACGGTCGCGGGACGCAGCGCCTCGCCGCAGAACAGGATCGTCCGCAGCTGCGGCAGCAGAGAACGGGAAAACGATCTGTCCGAAAGCAGCAGTTGGGCAAACGACGGCGTCCACACAGCGGTGTCTGCGCCGCAGTCGGCAAGGCGGCGGAAAAGAAGCGGAAAGGAGCGCATCTCCTCGCGCGTCAGCACGGCATGTTCGGCGCCGCACAGGAGCGAAAGATACAGGTCCGCCACGGAAAGATCGAAGGAAAAGCATGCCTGACCGAGCACACATGCCGGCGTAGTCTGCGGCAGCGACCGCACCCAGCGCACACAGGTATCCAGGTTTGCGTAACTGACGCAAACGCCTTTCGGCACGCCGGTACTGCCGGAGGTGAAGAGAATATAGCAGACGTCCTGCGGCTTTCGCCCGCGAAACGTCAGGGAAGATATGTCGCCGTCCGGAGCGTGACCGGGCAGAAAAACCGGACACGGCGCGTCGGGAAGGTCGCCGATCACGAGCTGCGGGTGTATCTGCCGCAGGATCGCCTGTACGCGCTTCTGCGGCGCGGCGCGGTCGATCGGGACGTAGGGTACAGCGGCAAACAGACACGCGAGCATCGCCTGTTTCATATACGGTTCCTTGTGCCCGTACAGCACGACCGGATCGCGCGACCCGGTCTCACAGATGCGCGCAAAACAGGTTGCCGCGCCGGAAAGCATCGTGCGGTAGGTAAGACGCGATCCTTCATAGGCATATGCCGTTCGGTCGCCGCACGACAGCAGGAAGGAGAGCATGGTTTCAAAGATCATGGCGTGCGGATCTCCTCCGGCGGAATCAGCGACGGATCATACAGCACGCGCGAATGGTTGCGCAGCACAAGCTCCTTGCGGACGAGCGCGCCGCTCTCCCTGTCCGTGACAAGACGGTATACAAGGCTGTTGCGGTAGAATACGCCGTCGTCGTCCTGCGCATAATGATGGTTTTCCTCGACCAAACGGTATTTCTGCGACAGAGGGACACTGCTGCGCAGCTCGCCCATGAGCATCTCGCCGTCCTGTACCCAGATGCGAAGCTGTACCGGGTGTGCCGAGGTGTTTTTGAAACGGTAGTCAAGACTTTTATAGCAGATCGAGGTACCCGTTCCGAACGGTACGCGGCGTTTGAAATCCGGGAATAACGCGTCGCTGTGGTGATGCAGCTCCGTGACTTCGAGCGGAGAGTGCAGGACCAGGTAGTGGATCAGGTTTGCCATTTGGCAAAGACCGCCCCCGACGCCGCTTTTCAGCTCGGTGCGGTGAATGACCAGTCCCTCCAGATACCCTTTTGCCGCGGTGGCCTGACCGACCGTGTTCCAAAAGGAGAACGTCTCTCCCGGCAGGACGACAAGTCCGTCGAGTTTCTCCGCGGCGAGACGCAGATTGGTCGCCTTATTGATCTGCAGCTGCATATCCACGCCTTCCAAACGGCGTTTGATGAGCTTGGCGTCGCTCTTCCAGATGCACGGCAGGCTCTGTGACTGCCGCTTTTTGGCGATGCGCGTACCCCGCACCAGATCCCGCGCGTCTTTTTTCAGCGCTTCTTTGCGCACGGAAATCTGATAGCAGAAGGGGCTGAGTTCGCAAAACAGCCTACGGTCTTTTCTCATGTGTTCACATCCTTGGAGGAATGCCGGTTGTGCATAAACGAAATCACGCCTGCGCAGTGTGTCATCCGCCGGGACAGCTTGCGCGCAGGCGAGCGCTTTTTCCGCGTTCAGCATACCACAATCCGGCGCCGATGTCAAACTACCGTTCCGTATAAAACGGTACGCAGCCGTTCGGCGAGACCCTGCGTCGAGAGCGCGTCGAGCGTGTGTGCGTCGGTGCCGACGGCGAAGTGCGCGCCGACTTCTTTGCCGAGGAAAAAGAAACGCCGCGAGAATGCGGGGAAGCGGAAGAAGGTGGGCGTATGGATCTCCCAACTGACGCCGGAGCGTTCGCCCTTTTCGAGAATGTCGCCGAGCTCGTTGTCCGTCAGACACGACAGCGTCTGCGCCTTTTGCGCCTCGTCGAAGAACGGCATTTTGCACGGGGAAAACGGGTGGGTGATATGGTCGGCGCGGTCGGTATCGAACAAAGCGTTCAGTACGGCGAGGTTGTGTTCCGCGTACCCGCGCGGGCTTCTGTCCGCGGGCTGATCCCATGTGTCGAGATGGTAGTGGATGTGGGAGTAGCTCGCGAAATCGAGCGCTTTGTCCACCGCATACGGTTCGGCGTATTTGCCGATCCCGTAGGCGGACAGTTCCGCGCCGAGCAGCACGCGCACCGGCGTGTCGATCGCTGCCAGTCTTTCTTTCAGCAGCAGGTAATTGCCGTAGGTGTCGATGTCGTCCCGCGGGTCGGAGTGGTCGGTGACGGCGAGCGTGCGCAGACCGAAATCCTCCGCCGCGCGGATCATCGCATCGAGCGTCATTTCGGGCTTCGCGCATTTGGAAAAGACCGAGTGCGTGTGCACGTTGTGCCGCGTCAGCTCATCGACGTCGTATGTGCGTTCGAGTAAAAACATAGCTGCCCCTCCGCTTCGGATGAAAAGATCACAGACAGTATACCATATCGATCCCGCCCGCCGCAAGAACATAAAAAGCGCCGCTGACGGACAGTCCGCACGCGGGGTGACGGAGGATCTGCACACTTTCTTTTGGCGCAGCGCCGCCCATACGCATCCTTTCCGAAACGGGCATGCAGCCTGATTCCGGAAACGACGTCAGGGACGTCGGGATCGAATGCGGACGGGTACGTGTCCGCGCTTGACAAAACGCTTCGGGTATGGTACGCTGACGTCGAAGAGAGGGATGCGCGATGAAGAAACTGTGTATACTGTTCCTGGCCGTTTTGTTGTTTGTTCTGCCGGCCGGCTGCGCGGGCAAGCAAGAGACCGACGACGGACCCAAGCCGTGGGCGGCGCCTTCGGGCGCGGTGACCGTCGCCGAAACGACGGAAGAATGGACGAAGCAGGAGGAAATGTCGACACTTGCCGCGCTGGAAAACGACGGTGCTTCCATCACGCTGCCGCTGGGCGTCACGCCCGCGGATATTGAGCAGGCGGAAAAGGCGTTCTGGATGGCGTTCTTCTACACGCCGTTTGAGCCGTCACCGGTTGCGACCGCGAAGGATGTGCTGCCGTTTCTGACGAACGGCGCGGTGCCGTGGGGACTGCTGTATCTCTACGACGCGTTCGATCCCGCGCATACGCACGGCGCGTACGAAAAGCTGTCCGCCGCGGACGAGCCTGACCCGCAGGGATTGTTCCCGGACGAATACTACAAAGTGGACGAAAGCGTGCTTTCTTTCCTGTTCGCCGATGTGTTCGGCGCGCGTCCCGACTGGACGTTCTCGTCCGAGGGATACTATGCCGACGACGGATACGGGTACTTCACGTGCCTGCCGACCGGGATCGAGGGCTTCGAGACGCATGTGCGCGCCTGCCAGGTTTTGTCCGAGGGACATTACCGGCTGACGCTCGAACTGCTGATCGCGGAGAACGAGGAGGAATATGCGCATTCCCGCTCGTCGTTCGTGGACGCGTCGATCGTCGATGCGGACGGCCTGCGGTACTGGAAGATCGAACGGGTCGAACCGTTTGAATGATCAAAAATGACAAATATTGCGTTAAAAATGACAACCCGCACATTTTTCGTGCGGGTTGTGGTATTGTACGGGTGTCGACGGGGGACAACAGCCCCCCGCAGAAAAAAGAAAGAAGGAGGAACAAAGCCATGACCGCAATCATCGTCGCATCCATCGTCGCCGCGACAGCCGTCGTCGTCACCCTGATCGCCACCCGCTGAATAAAGAAAAAGGACAAATAAGGAAGAGGAGAGAGAAGCATGGAACTGATCATCACTGCCGTTATCGTCGCATCCGCAGCCGTTGTGATCGCGCTGATCGCCACGAGATAAGAACAGAAGCAAGCATCAAAGGGACGCTGAACGGCGTCCTTTTTGCTTCGGCATCATTATCATCTATTATAACGATGAGCGCCATGAATGAAAGCAACCCGCCCAATCACGGCGGGTTGCGGTGTTATATAGACTTTGGGTTAAACCGTAGGGGACGATGCCCACATCGTCCCACCGATCCGTTCATATGCCAACCGCGTCGGGTCAACGTGGGCGTTGACCCCTACGAAACGGTCGCCGAACTGCCGAACGTACGGCGCGCATAGCTGCGTGCTCTGCAAGAGGAAAGAAACCCGTTTATTTCCGCAGCTCGTCCAGCGTCTTACGGAAGCCCGGCAGGAACGCTTCCAGATACAGGTCGGCTTCGGGGCAGTGCATCTGCCGGATCGCCTCGCGCGTGGATGCGGCGGCCTGCTCGAATTCGAGGTTGCCGGCCTGCCGCTCGGCGACACATTTGGTCAGCGCGCAGATCTTGTCCGCCGCCTTGACGAACCGCCACAGCGGCGCGTCCGCTTCCTCGGGCACGAACATCGGCCGGTACGCGTCGCGGAGCGTGTCGGGCAGCAGGGAGAGAATCGTGTCGCACGCGCTCTGCTCGACCGTCCGGTACGCGTCGCGCACCGCAGTGTTGTAATATTTGACCGGCGTGGGCATGTCGCCCGTCAGGATCTCCGGCGCGTCGTGAAACAGCGCGAGAACCGCCGCGCGCTCCGCCGACAGCGGCTCTGCGGCCGTCTGATTGTGCAGCAGCACCAGCGCGTGCGCCGTGATCGCCACGTCGAGACTGTGTTCGCTTAAGTTTTCCTCGTGGGCGTTGCGCATGAGCGCCCAGCGGTTGATGTATTTCATTCGCGCCATCAGCGCGTAAAAATCGCTCTGCATGGATCCGTCCCCCTTACGGACACCATTGTACCATGTCCCGCTTTGCTTTGCAAGTGCCTTGATTTTTCGCCGCGGTTGTGGTACTGTAAACGGGAAGGAGGGAGCGCCATGTTTTTTTATCGCATCTTTCTCAGTGTGATCCTCTGCTTTGCCGCGCTCACCGCACAGGTAAAGGGTGAGATCCCTGCCGATACATACACGCCGGACACATTCCCGATCATCCGTCAGTCCCTCAAAACGCCCTGCAGTGTGCGCGTCGTGTCTTTCAACATCCGCTGTGCGGACGTGAACGGCGTCCAGCCCAAAGAGCGCGCGGACATCGTGCTGAAAACGATCTGCGACCTCGCGCCGGATTCGGCGGGACTGCAGGAGGTCACGGACGAATGGGTCAAGTATCTCAAAAAGATTCCGGGATGCGGCATGGTCGGCGAAGGCAGAGACGGCGGCGGACACGGCGAGGGCTGCTATATCCTGTATAACGAGCTCAAATGGAAATGCCTCGACTCCGGCACGTTCTGGCTCTCGGAAACGCCCGACGAACCGTCGTTCGGCTGGGACGCCGCCTGCAGACGCGTCTGCACGTGGATCGTCCTGCAAAACCGGTTGACCGGGAAGACGTATGCGCACGTCAATTCACACTTTGACCATCAGGGCAAAGTCGCCGTTAAGGAAGAGGCGAAGATGGTCAACGCGTTCATAGACGAGCATTTCTGTGACATGCCGGTCGTGTTCACGGCCGATTTGAACGCAAAGCCCGACAGCGAACCGTACCGCATTATGACCGAAAGCCTTGCCGACGCGCGTCTGAACGCCGCGAAAAAGCAGGAGTACGGCACCTTCCACGGCACGCATCCCGAGACGATGGCGGAGTATTACATCGATTACGTTCTCACAAGACCCGGCATCGAGGTGCCGGTTTACCGCACGGTGACCGCCGGCGTCAACGGCCGGTTCGTTTCGGATCATTTCCCGATCTACGCCGACGTCCGTTTCGGATGAGCGGCTGCGCAGAAATCATTTGCATTCCGCGCCGGATTGTGCTACAATACACGCAGATTTCGGAACACCACAGAACGGAGGAGAACCCATGAAAAAAACAGTTCAAAGATGGCTTGCGATTTTGCTGGCTGCAGCGCTGCTGTGCGGCGGCATGATGACGGCGAACGCGGCATATGTCGACGACAGCGCCGCATTCCGCATCAGCTGCACCGTCAACGGCGACACGGCGTCTGCGCGCGGCTTCTGCTGGTACACCAAAACCGATGTGCCGACTGCGATCCGCATTTTCGACGCGGGCACGGACGTGACGGATACGCTGACGCTCGACGGCGTGACCGCGAAGCCGTGGAACGGCTACTACATGCACCGGCTCACCGTCAACGGCCTTGCGGCAGGCACGGCCTATACCTATGAGATCACAGGCGACGGCGGCAAAACCGTGACCGGTTCCTTCCGCACGGACGACGGCGATGACAAGGTCAGCTTCATCGGCATTGCGGATGTGCAGGCAAGCAGTCTGGAAAACTTTCAGAAGGGCGTGCGCACGGCGGAAGCTGCGCTGGCGATGAATCCGGAAGCGGACTTCGTTGCCAATCTCGGCGACTTTACCAACGACAGCACCAACGAGGAATGGGACTACTATGCCGAGGCGTTCGACGGTTTTGACAGCGGCATAACGCTCGCGCCGATCTCCGGCAATCACGACGGTCTGGGCGTGTGGCACTGGTTTGAAAACATGTTCTGTCTCGATACTTCCGAAAGCGTGCAGAACCTCAACGGCGTCAACTATTCGTATGACTACGGCAACGCGCACTTTGCGGTGCTCAACACCAACGACGCGCTGTCCGTTTCGCTTTCGCAGCTGCGCTGGCTGTATAACGACATGCGTTCCACCGACAAGGATTGGAAGATCGTGTTCATGCACAAGTCTCCGTACACGCTCGGCAAGGACGGCAAGTGGCCGGACGCGCTGTATCTCAAGGAGACGCTCACACGCGTGTGCGAGCTGACGGGCGTCGATCTCGTCATGTCGGGGCACGACCACCAGTATCTGCGCACCAAGAGTCTGCGAAACAACCGCGTTGTCGAGGACGGCAAGGGCGTGACGTATGTGCTCAGCGGCACGGCGGGCAGCAAGCGGTATGAGGTCCGTGATTTCATGCTCGGCCATTTTCTGACGCTCGACAAGCTGGCGGCGCTGACGGTACAGAAGGGCGGAGAAAACGATCTCGGCATTCCGCACCAGTGCTACCTCGAGGACGGCACGCTGGATCACTATGACCCCAACCGCATCGGCGGCGTGTTCAACAACATCACGATCGACGGCGGCACGCTGACCCTGAAGTCTTATGTCATCAAGGATCTGGAAGAAGGCGAGACCGAGGACGTCATCACCGAGATCGATTCGTTCACGTTGACGAAGGAGACCGGCAAAAACACCGTTTCTTATACCGGCAAAAACAAGACGAGCGGCGTGCAGTACGCCCTCGGACTGGTTCCGTCCGTTATGGTTCTGGCGGTGTATACGCTCGGCAACTGGTTCCCGCGCTTCCTGTGCATGCTGCCGAAGCTGCTTGTCACGGTTGTGACGAAGGACGTTTTCTAAATCAGGATCGGTTTTTTATCGGCGGACGGCTGCGGCTGTCCGCTTTTTTTGTGGTTCATCACGGAAGATCGGGGCTCGTGCAAACAAGAAGTACTGTCATTGCGCAGGGCCGAAGGGGCTGCGGCAATCTCAACCGGACGCCGGTAAAAAGCAACACCTTAACCGGCATCTTTGGGAGATCGCCGCGTCGCTTTGCTCCTCGCGATGACATCGGAAAATGGAATCCCCCAATTTTCCGTGAAGAGCGTTTTTTGTTGACAACGGCGCATGAGCATGCTATACTAATTTGCAAACCATTCGCAAATTCGGAGGACAATATGAAAAAAGCAGTTGCATTTCTTCTGTCGCTGTGCCTGTTGGCGGGGCTGCTGACCGGCTGCGGCAGCGGCGCACAGCCGGCAAAAAGCCAAAAAATCAGTATCGTCACGACGATCTTTCCGCTGTATGACTGGCTGCGCGAGATCGTGGGCGGCAGCGCCGACAGCGTGGAGTTGACGATGCTGCTGGACAACGGCGTCGATCTGCACTCCTACCAGCCGAACGCGCAGGATCTCGTCAAGGTCTCCGCGTGCGATCTGTTCGTCTATGTCGGCGGCGCTTCGGACAAGTGGGTCGACGACGTGCTCGCCAGCGTGCAGAATCCCGACAGAGTGGTCGTCAATCTGCTGGATCTGCTGGGCGACACCGTGAAGGAAGAGGAGATCGTCGAGGGCATGGAAGCAGAAGACGAAGAAGGCGAAGCGGAAGAAACGGAATACGACGAGCACATCTGGCTGTCGCTGCAAAACGCGTCGAAGCTGTGCGGCGTGCTTGCGGAAAAGCTCGGCGAGATCGACCCGCCGAACGCCGCGCTGTACACGCAGAATGCGCAGAACTACACCGCGAAGCTCGATGCGCTGGATGCGCAGTACAAAGAAGCCGCGGACGGCGCCGAAAACAAGACGCTGCTGTTTGCCGACCGGTTCCCGTTCCGCTACATGGCGGACGACTACGGCCTGTCGTACTATGCGGCGTTTGCCGGCTGCTCGGCAGAGACGGAAGCGAGCTTCAAGACCATCCTGTTCCTTGCGGGCAAGGTCGACGAATTGGGGCTTGACTGCATCCTGCAGATCGAGAGCGCGGACGGTTCCATCGCCGAAACCGTGCGTGAGAACACGAAAACGAAGAACCAGAAGATCCTGACGATGAATTCGCTCCAATCCGTCACTTCGCAGGATGTGAACAACGGCGCGTCGTATTCTGCGATCATGGGCGAGAACCTCGTCGCGCTGCGTACAGCGCTGGGGAGCAAATAAGGCATTCAAAAGCAATAGAGCTGCCACTGACCGTGACAGCTCTGTTTTTTTTGCTTGCTTATTTTTATTTCTGGAACAAACCCTTGATCTTATCAAACAGCATACGGAACAGCTTGACGATAAGCGTCCAGGGTCTCAGGATCAGTTTCTTGACGTCGTTGCTGCCGTAGAAGCGGAACGCCGTGTAACCGCTGTCCTTGTAATACGTCAGCCGGTACGTCTGCACGGCGAGCGAGCCGTCGTCGTTCTTGACGCCGACCGTCAGGTTCTTCGCCAGCGGGCCGGAATAGGGGATCGACAGCGTGTAGCCGTCCATGGTGTAGTTTTTTACAGGGATGCCGTTGATCAGCACATAGTCGACTTTCCGGAACCGGCCGAGATCGACGACGATGTTGTCGCTCGTCTCTTCCGGCGGCAGCACCGAGAGGATCTGGCGGGTCATGTAGTCGTAACCCTTCTGGCTCGGATGCGTTCCGGTAAAGGTATTGTCCTTGAAATCGCCCAGCATCGACCAGTCGTTCTCGCATGCGAGCGTTTCGGTCGAGCTGACGTCTGCGTACAGAACGCCGTATTTCTTCTCCCATTCGCGGTACATCTTGTTCATCGACTCGGTGATGCCGGAGATGACAGAACCGACCGGCACGAGCGTTTCATCGGTGATGGTGAGCTGATTGACCACGTTGAACGAACCGACCATCACGATCGTCGCATCGGGATTGAGCTCGATGATCCGTTCCAGGAGCATCGGATAATGCGCCTTCCAGTAGTCGTAGCCGAACTTCATCTCCGAGATCGCGGTTGACAGCAGATTCTTGATCGCGTCGGCGCTGCTCAGATCGAATTTCAATCCGTCCGCGAGCATGCCGCCGTTGCTGACGATGCGGTACGCGCGGTAGAAAATGTCGCACATGCCCAACTGCACCGTGATCAGATCGGCTCTTTGGATGAGATCGATGATGTTGCCGCATTTGCCGTCGGTCTGCGGATCGAAGACGTCGCCCTCGCGCACGCCGTCAAAGGAGCCCTCGTAGCCGAAATACTCCAGCATGTCCTTGTAATAGGAGTAGCGCAGTTTTTCGTCCTTGAAATTGTCCTCGATGCCCAGCAGATCGAGCGTCACCGCCGTCGTCATGCCCGGGAAGGTAAACGGCCAGTAGGTCGCATTCTGATCGGCCATATCCATCGGCGCCGTACAGCCGACTGCCTGTGCGATCTGATACGGCACGCAGCCCTGCACATTGCGCATGTCGTACTCGCCGTACTGTCCCTCGCCGTTCGGCAGCGTTTCGCCGTTTCTGCCGATGTAGAAGCCCTCGGCGCCGCAGCCGCGCGAGATGGAGTCGCCGATTGCCAGGTAGCCGCCCGCTTTGCCGTACTGTGTGACGTTCGCCGCGGTCGCTGCGGATGCGGATATGCCGCCGAACGCCGCAAGCACGAGCGTGACGGAGAGCAGCATGGCAAGGACTCTGCGGATGTTTTGTTTCATGGTGATTCCTCCTCTTTGTATGATACGGAAAAACGTTTTACGATTGGGATGCCTCGCTTTGCTGCGCAATCCTCGACAGGAAGAAATCGCGCTTTTCCGGTGTGTCCAGCGAATGAACGGGTTTAAGCTGTGCGGCGGACGCGCCGAGATCCAGACAGCGCTTTGCCCATGCGTCGTGCGTTCCGGCCTGCTGACGCCGCACGGCAAGACGGCTGATGAAGTGCTTCGCGCGCTGGCCGGGATACCGCTTGTTGCACTGTCCCATGTAGTCCTCCAGCTCGTCGATGCAGCCGTCCCAGTCGACGTCGGCGTCCGACTCCACGAGCAGCGTGTACCGGCTCGGCGTAACGCTGTCGTCCTGGTAGAACAGCCAGTGATCGAGCGTGATCCCGTGGTTCTTTTCGAGCATCTCTATCGTGACGCGCGCATCCTCCTCGCTGAATTTCTCTCCGGCGATGTTGAACATCTGCCCCTTGCGGTAGACGAAAGAAATCAGCGGACAGCGGTTGCGGAAGCCTTTGACTTCGATCACGTCCTTGAGGTGATACCGGTACAGACCCGCACGCGTCGTGATGAGAACTTCATATTTCTGCCCGTCCTCGAGCTGGTCAAGCGTCAGCAAACGGCGGTTTTCGTCGTCCGTCTCCTCCGCGGGGATGAACTCATAGAAGCAGCTGTCTGTCAGAAGCTGCATCCGCGTATCTTCCAGCTCGCAGCACGCGGCGACGAGCGCCTCCGACGCGCCGTAGATCGAGAAATCGAACGGAACGCCGGCGGAAAAGCGCCGCACATATTCGGCGGCAGGCTTGAAGGACGCGTTGCCGATGCTGCACAGCACGGTCAGATTCGGCCAGAGTCTGCGGAACAGCGTTTCGTCGAAACCCTGCTCAAACTGCTTCTGGAGATAGTCGGCGCGTGCCGGCATCGGACGAATCAAGGCGGAGAGCTTCCTGCGCAGCGCTTCATTCATCTGCACGCTGTCGCTGATGACGCCGTCGCGGATATCGTTTACGATCGTCTGCCAGTTCTTTTGCAGGTACGCGAGCTGGCTGACGTTGATGCTGAAGAAGACGGAGAAAATGAACGTGACGTCCTCGTCCATCAGCGCGAAGCGGTAGATGTTGTAGATGTAGTCGCCGTCGTGCACGTCGAACAGCTCCCGCGTCGGCACGGTCAGGATGAACGGATAGAACATGCCGTATTCCCGCGCGCCGATCTCCGCGATGTTGCTGCACGGCATCCCGCTCGGCAGACACTCGTTGGTGGCGGGGGAGAGGAACACGCCGCGTCCCGGCTTGTAGCGCTTGCCCTGTTTCCGCAGCGCCTCGGCGCCCAGCGCCAGCGCGCGCGTCCACGTATAGTTGACGTACGCTTTAAGCGAATCCTTGGTGGCGGGGATGTATTTCGGCACGCCGGACGAGCCGGACGTGCGCGAGTAGCCGAGCACCTCGGAGCTCGTCAGCAGATCCGTTTCGCCGTTTTTCATCCGCTCGATGTACGGCGCGAAGTCTTCATATGTATTGATCGGAACTTCTCTGCGAAAATCCTCCACAGACCGGATATCCGCAAAGTGATGCGCCCGGCCGTATTCCGTGTTCCGGTTGTCGTGCAGGATCGTTTTCAAAAGCGCGGCGTTTTCTTTCATCGGCGCGTGCGACGCCTTTTCGAGGTGGCGCAGGCTCCGCTTGCCCTTGACCACCATGACGCGCATGGCCGCGCGGCTCAGTATTTTTTTCAGCATTATTATCACCTCGTCTGCGTCAATTCGGAGAAGCACAGACTGTCCTGTTTCGTTTGCCGGTTTCATTATACCATCATTCCGCCGGAATTGCTATGTTTTTTTGAAAAAAAGTACCGCCGAGGTATTTCGGCGGTACGGTTTTGCTGTACGTGCGTTGCGATCAGATTTCGGGGATAACGACGTCGATCTCTTTGCCGAGCTTCGCCGACTTGACGATGTGGTCGATGATCGCCTGATTGTAGAGGATCTGGCTCGTCGGGACGGGCGCTTCTCCGCCCTCGAGGATCGCGTCGAGGAAGGAACGCACCTTCTTGTAGAACAGACCCTTGCCGCGGTTTTCGCAGACCGGGATCGTCGTCTCGACCTGGTTGCCCGCCATGTCGGAATAGATTGTCATCGGGCCGCCGATGCTGCCGTTCCAGCACTCCGTGGCGGGGATGCGCAGCGCGCCTTCCGTACCGAGGATGACCGTATCGCCGGGAGAGTCGATGTGCATCGCCCAAGCGATGCGGAAGTCGAGGATGATGCCGCCCTCAAGACGCACGAACGCCGCCGCGAAATCTTCGACGTTGAAGCGCGCCGCGTCCGCGGGGTTGTTGTACTTCGGGTTTGCGCCGAAGAAACCGGACGTGTAGCCCGTCACGGTCAGGGGCTTCGGATAACCGATGGCGTTGAGCACCATATCCAGCGAGTAGCAGCCGATGTCGCCCATGGCGCCGATGCCGGCGGTCTTCTGCTCGATGAACGTGCTGTTCGGGATGCCGCGGCGGCGGCCGCCGCCGGTCTGGATGTAGTAGATGTCGCCCAGCACGCCGGACTGCACGATCTGCTTGACCATCTTCATGTTTTCGTCAAGACGCGGCTGGAAACCGATGGACAGGATCTTGCCGCTCTTTTTCTCCGCGCGCATGATCTCGACTGCTTCCTCGGTCGTCACGCACATCGGCTTCTCGAGAAGCACGTTCACGCCGTGCTCGAGCGCGTAGATCGTACACTCGGCATGCGTCATGTTGTACGTGCAGACGCTCACCGCGTCGAGCTGCTCGTTGTCGATCAGCTCCTTGTGGCTCGGATAGAAGCGCACGTTCTCCACGCCGTAGCGCGCGGCGAACTTCTCCGCCTTGCCGGGGATCAGATCGGCCATCGCCACGATCTCGACGTCGTCCATGTCGAGATAGCTCTCCACGTGGGACTCGGCGATCCAGCCGGTGCCGATGATGCCGACCTTCAGCTTGCGGCCGGACTCTTTCTTTTCTTCTTCGACTTGCTGGGTGAATTGGCTAAGTACTGCGTCACTCATTGGAAGTAATCCTTTCTTTTGTTTATTCCATGATACCCCGCAGGTAGTCGACGCTCATCGCGGCGCACTCCAGGGGGAATTTGTCCATGCTCGGGTTGTCCTGCTCCACGACGACCCACTGCGTGCCCGCCGTCTCGCAGGCTGCCAGGATCTTTTTGAAGTCCTGCATACCGTAACCGACGGGACGGAACTCGAACGTCGCTTCGGCTTCCTGGCCGTCGTCCTCGATGCCGATGAGCTCATACAGCTTGCCCTTGCCTTCGCCGGACTTGTAGAAGTCCTTGAGATGCACCACGGGGCAGCGGCCGGCGTACTTGAGGATGTAGCCGGCGGGGTCCTCGCCGCCGACGTTGACCCAGCAGGTGTCGAGCTGCGTCTGCAGCAGATCGGCGGGTACGGCGTCGTACAGCATGTCGAGCGCGTATTCGCCGTCCACCTTGACGAACTCGAAGTCGTGGTTGTGGTAGAGAAGCTGCAGGCCCATTGCCTTGGACGCTTCGCCGAGTTTGCGCACACCCTCGACCGTCTCGGCCCAGCCGTCCGTGCCGGGACGGCGCTCCTCCGTCAGATACGGCACCGCGACGTATGCGCAGCCGATCTGCTTGTAGGGCAGATACGCTTTTTCGGGATCGTCCACGGCGTCATAGTACGGCACATGCGCCGAAACGGCGGCGAGGCCGATCTCGTCGAGCAGCGCCTTGACCTCGTCCGCGCTCTTGTCGAACAGTCCGGCAAACTCCACGCCGTCGTAGCCCATGGCCTTCACCGCGCGCAGCGTGCCTTCAAAATCCGCAGCCATATCGTCGCGCACGGAATACAGCTGCAAAGCAATCGGGAATTTCAAATCGAATCATCCTTTCTTGATGGATTGTATTCAGTTTAGCACACTTGCACAAATACATCAAGACGAAATCTGCATTTCCTGTAAAAAAACTTGACTTCACCCGGAAGAATTGATAGAGTGAAGAAAAAACAAAGGAGCAAAGCATGGGTACGATCATTGCATTGGGCGGCGGCAATTTCGCAAACGGCGAGATGCGTTCCGTTGCGGAAAAGATCATAGAATACAGCGGCAAGCAGAAGCCGAAAGTCCTCTTTCTGCCGACGGCGGGATTCGACGACATGAACGGCGACGAGCCGATCCGCGACACGTTCCTGTCGCTCGGATGTACGTTCGAGCCGCTGCTGCTGACAGATGCATCGCTGACGCGTGAACAGATCGAAGAAGCGATCCTGTCGTGCGACATCGTCTATGCCGGCGGCGGCAATCTGCAGTTTCTCATGGACACCTGGACGCGCACCGGCGCAGCGGACGCGCTGCGCAAGGCGTACGACTGCGGCGTCGTGCTGTCGGGTTTCAGCTCGGGTGCGATGTGCTGGTTCGCGGGCGGCTACGACGACTGCGGGCCGGAGCACAGCTTTGTCTTTCTCCGGTGTCTGGGGCTGCTGCCGCACATCTACTGCCCGCACTTCATCAGTGAGGTCTGGCAGAGATTCGGCACACGCATCCGCGAAACAGGGGAGAGCGGGATCGGCGTCGAGGACGGCGCCGCGCTCGTCTGCCGCGACGGCGTTTACAGCGTCATCACCGGCGACGAAGGCGGCGACGCGTTTTTCTTTGACAGAACGGACGACTGGCGCAAACTGCGCATCACGGACGACGCGTCTGTCCTCGCGGGGAAAACGGGCAGGCAGGAATCCGAGCTGATGGAGACGGCGCTGCGTGCGGCCGGCAGCGCATACGCGCCGTATTCGCGCTTTCGCGTGGGCGCGGCGCTGCTGACAAAGGACGGCAGGATCTACACCGGCGCAAACATTGAAAACGCATCCTTCGGCGCGACGGTCTGCGCGGAGCGGACGGCGCTGTGGAAAGCGGTATTTGACGGATACAGGGAATTTGCCGCTTTGGCGGTCGTGGCAAAAAAAGAAGACGGCACGCTTGTCGAAGCGCCGCCCTGCGGCATCTGCCGGCAGGCGCTCGCGGAGTTTTCGGACGGAACGATGACCGTACTGTTCGGATCGCCCGACGCGCCGAAACGCACGACGCTGCGGTCGCTTCTGCCCGAAGCGTTCGCCTTGCGGTAAACCCTGTGCGTCAAGACGCGCGCGCCGCAAGGGACGCCGGCGGCTGATCCAAATGACCCGCGGAGGGGATAAGCATGTTTGAGAAAACCAAGGGACCCGTTCCCGTGCCGTTCACAGAACGGACGACAGAGGATGCGCAGACGGTTGAGCCGGTCTGCGCGGTATGCGGGTGATCTCAACGCAGGGGCTGGAGCGATTCAATCCCCCTGCGTTTTACACGGAGCACGGCTATACAAATATTCGCATTCCGGGCGTCGCCGCTTTGGACAGCGGACGTCTTCTGTGCTGGTATGAATGCCGCAGAGGCGGCGATTGGTCGGCGATCGACATCGGTATGCAGACAAGTGACGACGGCGGAAAAACGTGGGGCAGGACCCGCATTATTGCAGACGGAAAAGGACGCTGCGCGTGCAATAACCCGGTCATGATCCCGGACGGCGATACGCTGTACTTTCTGTACTGTGAGAATTACAAGAGACTGTTTCTCCGCAAGAGCACGGACGGCGGTCTGCATTTCTCCGATCCTGTGGAGTGGACGGCGCAGATCGACCGGCTGATGAACGGCAGATTCTGGTCTGTTCTTGCCGTCGGCCCCGGACACGGCATTGCCATGCCCGGCCACACATTGTTTGTTCCCATGTGGTTCGGCAGCAGCAAAACCGACATGTTCGCGCACCATCCTTCTTATATTGCGGTGCTGCGGATCACGGAAGGCGGACGGTCGGCGGATCTGTCGCACACGATCGGCGAAGCGGTTCTCACGGACCCGAGCGAATGCTGTATTGCCGCTTTGCCGGACGGGCGGATTCTTTTGAATATCCGCCATGAATCTCCCGTAAGATGCCGGGCTGTTTCTTTTGGTAATCCTGCCGACAACACATGGAGTGTTCCGCGATTCGAGGACGCGCTGCCGGACCCGATCTGCATGGCGGGTATGTGCAGATGCGGCGACGGGCTGTTGTTTACGAACTGCGCAAGCAAAGACGTCCGTTCGGATCTTACGCTGCGGAAACTGACCGCCGACTGCCGGATCGCCGAGAGCCTGCTCGTTTCTTCCGAAGGGGGATACAGCGACGTCTGTTACGCGCATGCGCACAGCGCGGCGTGTATTGTATATGAAAACGGCACCGGACATCTGCAAACGGCGATTGTTTCTGTCTGACGCGCGGAACGCGCGAACGCAGTTTCCGTACAAAACCAAAAAAGGGCGCGTTGCATTTTTATCTGCAAGCGTCCTTTTTTCTATGTATTGGATTGGATTCGGTGTGTCCTGTCTTACAGCACCACTTCGTGGCCGGTTCTTGCGGACTCGTAGACCGCGTCGAGGATGCGCATCAGCTCCACGCCGTCCTCGGCGGGCGCGATGCATTCCGTGCCGTTCTGCACGCAGTCGATGAAGTGATACACCTCATCGCGGAACATCTGGTCGAAGTCCTGCCCTTTCACGTCGGCATGGTCGATATTGACCAGACGATCGTTCATCTCGGAATACAGATGCAGTCCGTCATCTGCCAGATTTGCGCCGGCTTTCGTACCGAACAGCTCGATGCCGCCCTTCGTTTCGCCGTTCAGGCTGAAGCTCGCTTCCACGCTCAGCGTGCTGCCGTCGTCAAACCGGATCAGCGCTGTGACCAAATCCTCAACGTCCACGGGCGGTTTGTCCTGCGAATTGTCGCGCGCGGCAATGTACCCCTTGGCCGATTTGATGTTTGCGCGGTCAAACAGCTTCTGGTATGTCGCGCCGTAGACCGAGACGGTTTTCGGATTGCCTTTGAGATACCGCACGAAGTCGATCACGTGCACGCCCAGATCGATCAGCGGGCCGCCGCCCGAACGGGACTTGTCGCCAAACCAACCTCCCGGATGTCCGTTGCGGCGCAGATAGGTCGCCTTGGCATAGTAGATGTCGCCGAAGAAACCTGCCCGGACACAGTCCTGAAGGACTTTCATGTTTTCCTCATGGCGCCGCACGAAGCCGATCATCAGCAGCTTCCCGTTTTTCTCCGCGGCAGCCTGCATTTCGAGCGCCTGTGCGGCGTTGATCGCCATCGGCTTTTCGCACAGCACGTTGCAGCCTGCGTTCAGCGCGGCGATCGAGCATTCCGCATGCGCGCTGTTCCACGTGCACACGCTCACCAGCTCCAGCTCCGGCAGCGTCCGGAACATCTCGTCCTTGTCGGTGAATACGCGTTCCTCGGGCACGCCGAACTCGGCGGCTCTGGCAAGCGCGCGCTCACGGTTCAGATCGCACAGCGCGTACAACTCGGTATACGGACTGTTGACGTAGTTGCGCAGATGGTTGGGGCTGATGCTTCCTGTGCCGATGACGGCAGCTTTCATTTTTTCCATGGTCGTTTTATCTCCTTTTATTTCCCGACAAAGTCGTTCCAGTGCAGGCGGAATCTCGCGGTCGTCCAGACTTCGTTGACAAGGCCGTATACATCCGAAAGGAAACGGACAAACGGATCGTAGAAGTCCCGGCCGTCTGCGGGATGGCCGCCCTGAGCGCTTGTTTTGACGATGGTGAATGTGTGGAAGGGTTCTTCTTCGCCCGGTTCATAGGAACGGATGGCGATGGAATCCTCCGAAAAATCGAGCAGGTTATAGACGGGGTTCTCCGACAGGTAAGCGTACGCCACGTTTTCGCCGACGGGCGGTTCCTCGCCGTCCTCTTCGATGCGCGGCCGGTTGATCGAACCGGAAACCATCACGACCGTGCCGGCCGGATCGGTCACACTGTCGAGCCCGACGAGACTCTGGTTTGTCTTGTTGCCGAACATGGCGTTCGAGATCGTGTAGTAGTGGCTGTGTCCCAGCAGCACGAGGTCGAACCGGAACTCGTCGAAGATCGGCGACCAGATCGTGCGCAGCAGGGCGTTCTCCTTTTCTCGGTGCGGGATGCGTCCGCCGTAGAGATCGTGGTGGAACGTCGCCACGCGCCACTTCGTGTCGGGATGCGCCCGGAGCGCCTGTTTGACGAAATTGCGGTGCGCGGTCATCGAACCGACGTTGCTGTCGAACACGAAGAACAGAACGTCGCCCTTGACGTAGTAATAGTCATACGAGATCAGGGAATGGACAAGCGCCTTTTTGTATTCGTTCGGCTGGTTGGTAAAATACTTGTACGCGATACCCTTGCGGTCGTGGTTGCCGGGGCAGAGCGCGAACGGCGTGCTGCGCAGCACGGGCGACGCGACGAGCGCCGTGTATTCGCTGCGGAAGCCGCGCGACGCCTGGTCGCCGGCGGAGATCACGAGATCAAGCGCGCCGCGCGCGGCGGCGTCCTCCAGCACGCGGGAGAACGTGTAGGACTGGTTCATCAGGCAGTCCGCGTCCTCTTCGTCGAAGCTGACGTGGATGTCCGTCGTGTACATTGCGGTGAAGTCGCTGCCGGACAGCGTGGAGAACGTGTACGTATCGCTCTCCCACGTATCGGTCGCGCATTTGTAATAGTATGTTTTATCCGGCTGGAGCGCGGTTACGGTGACCTTGCAGCGCACGTCGCCTTCCGGCGTTTTGAGGTTCGATCCGGTGAAGGTGCGCGCACCCGAAAGATCGTCCCGATCGCTGACGGTCACACGGCACGAGCCGGCGTCCGCCGGCGCATACCACGAGAAATTGCGTTCGCTCTCGTCGGCGCCCGGCGCCATATAGACGGCGCTGCCGTCCTCGGTATACTGTGCGTAGTACCGCTGCCACGCCGCATCCGCTTCGTAGGCGGACGCGCCCACGGTCAGCACGCCGCACAGCATTGCAAGGCAAAGCAGCAGAGAAATCGTGCGTTTCATTTGTATCACCTGTCCTCTGTGTGACGTAACCGCTTCCGGCGCAAACAGAACCGCGCGGCCGCCGGATCGTCCGCAAATGCGGGCTTATCCGGAAACTCTGCCGCGCTGCGTTCCAAAAGCCGAAATGCGTTTTATACAGTGATGCTCGATCAGCGCTTGACGCGCGCGTTGCCGCTCCAGACGCTCCAGACCATATCCTCGTCCGCAGGCTGTGCGTAGTCGGTCAGGAACGTCGTCGCCAGCGCGCCGCTCGCCCAGCCGAACTGAAGCTGCTTCTCGGCGTCCCAGCCGCGCAGCAGCGCATACAGCAGACCGCCGACGAATCCGTCGCCGCCGCCGATGCGGTCGAGCACGCGGATCGGACGCGGTTCGGCAACGTGCCACTGTCCGTCCGCAAAGAGGATCGCGCCCCACAGATGCTCGTTGGCGTTGACGACCTGACGCAGCGTCGTCGCGAAGACGGACGCGTTGGGGAATGCCTCGCGCACGCGCTCGATCATGCCCTTGAAGCCGTCGATCTTGCCGGCAAGATCCTTGCCGCCCGCTTCGGGACCCTGGATGCCCAGGCAAAGCTGGAAGTCCTCTTCGTTGCCGACGAGGATGTCTGCCAGCGACGCGATCTCCGTGAAGATCGCGCGCAGCTCTTCTTCGCGGTTCTTCCAGAACGTCGCGCGGAAGTTGAGATCAAAGGAAATGAGCGTGCCGTATTTCTTGGCCGCGCGCGCAAGCTCTAAGCAGAACTTGCCCGTTTCGGGCGACAGCGCGCCGATCAGACCGGACAGGTGCAGCGCCGCGACGCCTTCCTTGCCGAAGATGCGGTCAAGGTCGAAATCCTCGATCGACAGCGTGCGGCCGACTTCGCCGGCGCGGTCGTTCTGGACACGCGGGCCGCGCGAGCCGCAGCCGCTGTCCGCGATGTTGAACTGGTGGCGGTAGCCCCAGGGGCCGCCCTGCGGCACCTCTTTGCCTTCATATACCATGCCGCGCGCGCGCAGATCGCGCTTGATGAAATCCGCGACGGGGCTGTCCTTGACGAAGGTGGTCAGCACCTTGACGGGCAAACCGAGGAAGGAGGAGATGCTCGCCACGTTCGTCTCCGCGCTCGTTGCCTGCATCTGGAAAAGATTGCTCGACGCGACGGGCTGTCCGCTCGGCGGACAGATGCGCACGCCCATGCTGGTCGGCACGACCAGCGCCCATGTGTACTGTTCACGCAATTTCATAAGTATCACCTCAAACCGTGTATTGCGACGCGGCGGTATCTCCGCCCTCGCCTGTCCAGTTGGTATGGAAGAACTGTCCGCGCGGCGCGTCGATGCGCTCATAGGTGTGCGCGCCGAAGTAGTCGCGCTGCGCCTGCAGGAGGTTCGCCGGCAGTCTTGCCGTGCGGTAGCCGTCGTAGTAATTGAGCGCCGCGGACATCGCGGGGATCGGAACGCCCTGCATCGCCGCCGCCGCGCAGACACGCCGCCAGCCGGCCTGCGCCTTGTCCATGACGTCCTTGAAATACGGATCGAGCAGCAGGTTGCGCAGCGCGGGATCATTGTCGAACGCTTCCTTGATCTTGCCGAGGAACACGCTGCGGATGATGCAGCCGCCGCGCCACATCAGCGCGATGCCGCCGTAGTTGAGGTTCCAGCCGTAGGTCTTCGCGGCGTCGCGCATGAGCGTGTAGCCCTGCGCATAGGAGACGATCTTCGCCGCGTACAGCGCACAGCGGATGTCCTCGAGGAACTGCGCCTTGTCGCCCGTGAATGCGACCTTGGGGCCGGTCAGCACGGCGGAGGCCGCCACGCGTTCCTCCTTGATCGCGCTCAGGCACCGCGCGAAGACCGCCTCGCCGATCAGCGTCAGCGGCACGCCCTCGTCCAGAGCGGCGATGCCCGTCCATTTGCCGGTACCCTTCTGGCCGGCGGTGTCGAGGATCTTTTCCACGATCGGGGAACCGTCCGTATCTTTATACGCCAAAATATCGCGTGTGATCTCGATAAGGTAGCTGTCGAGTTCGCCCTTGTTCCATTCGGCGAACACGTCGTGCATCTCGTCGGCTGTCATGCCCAGCAGGTCGCGCATGAGCTGATACGCCTCGCAGATGAGCTGCATGTCGCCGTATTCGATGCCGTTGTGCACCATCTTGACGAAATGTCCCGCGCCGTTCTCGCCGACCCAGTCGCAGCAGGGCGAGCCGTCCTCGACGTGCGCGCAGATCGCCTGGAAGATCGGCTTGACCGATTCCCACGCCGCGGGAGAACCGCCGGGCATGAGGGACGGACCCTTGAGCGCGCCTTCTTCACCGCCGGAAACGCCCGTGCCGATGTAGAGCTTGCCCTTACTCTCGACGTACGCCGTGCGGCGCGCCGTGTCCGGGAAGTGGGAGTTGCCGCCGTCGATGATGATGTCGCCGTCGTCTAAAAGCGGCAGCAGCTTTTCGATCATGTCGTCCACGGAAGAGCCGGCCTTGATCATCATCATGATCTTGCGCGGCGTTTCGAGCGACGCGACCAGCTCCTCAAGGGAGTACGTGCCGACGACGTTCTTGCCCTTGGCGCGTCCCTCGACGAAGCGCGTGACTTTTTCCGCCGTGCGGTTGTAGACGCTGACGGTAAAGCCCTTGCTTTCCATGTTCATGACCAGATTCTCGCCCATGACGGCGAGGCCGATGAGACCGATGTCCGATTTACGCAAGTGAATTCCTCCTGTCTGTGTAATCATTTTCGCGCATACATTAGAGCGAAAACGTACTTTTTTCGATTTCCTGTTCCGTAAAGCTGCTATAAATATCCTTTATGGAAAGATCAACGGGCAAAGCAATCTGTTTCGCCAATTCATGCAGCATTTCCATATAATTCGGAATACATCTCTCGATGGGATTCCAATCAACGCCGAATTCTTTTTTCAGTACCTCCGCGTCCGGCTCGCGCGGCACGATCCCGTAGATGTCCTCGATATTTGTGCCGACCGCAAAGGATGTTCGTTTTTGACTGCCCTCAAAGAAGTCCATCTTCAAAAAATCCTCATCCAGCATATCGACCGTGAGTATTTTTCGAGCACAGGAGCCGAACAGATCGGTAACAACCGTTTCTGTCTCCGGCGGGCAAAAATAAGTGGAGAAAACGCTGACGTGCTCTCCGACCGGAACAACGTAGAAGGTTTCACGGTGTTCCTCAAGATGACCGGTTAAATAGTCACAGAAAAAACGCATGTCTTTTCCCATCATAACCGCATCGTCTTCGTCATAGTCTGTGATCCCCGCCAGTTCACGGGCTGAAACAAACTCTTTAATGAACGCCTCTGCATCAACACGGTATCGGTTTTTTACGTCGATATCGCATAGAAAAGACCACACTCCATCCGTTGAGCAGTGCATTACATGAAGGGAAGAAATGCTTTTACCCATCGCGTTTCCTCTTCTCGCAGCGTTTAGAAGTCTGCGCTGCCCGTCGTACGCGGGAAGGGCAGCACGTCGCGGATGTTGCTCACGCCGGTCAAATACATGATGAGGCGCTCGAAGCCGAGACCGAAGCCGGCGTGCTTCGTGCCGCCGTAACGGCGAAGATCCAGATACCAGTCGTATGCCGCCGGATCGAGACCGCTTTCTTTAATGCGCTGTTCGAGAAGCTCCAGACGCTCCTCACGCTGGCTGCCGCCGATGATCTCGCCGATGCCCGGCACCAAAAGATCGACCGCGGCGACCGTCTTGCCGTCGTCGTTCAGGCGCATATAGAACGCCTTGATCTCCTTCGGGTAGTCCGTCACGAACACGGGCGCGCCGAAGATGCGCTCTGTAAGGCACCGCTCGTGCTCGGTCTGCAGGTCGACGCCCCACGAGACCTTGTATTCAAATTCGTCGTTGTACTGCTCAAGAAGCTCGACCGCCTTCGTGTACGGGCAGCGCACAAAGTCGGAATTGACGACGTGCGCCAGACGCTCCAGAAGACCCTTGTCCACAAAGCTGTTGAAGAACGCCAGCTCGTCCGGACAGTTTTCCATCACGAAGGACAGAACGTATTTGATCATGTCCTCCGCCAGTTCCATATCGTCCTCGAGGTCGGCGAACGCGATCTCCGGCTCGATCATCCAGAACTCCGCCGCGTGGCGCTGCGTGTAGGAACGCTCGGCGCGGAACGTCGGGCCGAACGTGTAGATCTTGCCGAACGCCATCGCCATCGCCTCGCCCTGGAGCTGGCCGGACACGGTCAGGTACGCGGGCTTGCCGAAGAAATCCTCGCTGTAATCCACCTTGCCGTCCTCGGTGCGCGGCAGATTGTCGGGATCGAGCGCCGTCACGCGGAACATCTCGCCCGCGCCCTCGCAGTCGCTGCACGTAATGAGCGGCGTGTGCGCGTAGATAAAGCCGCGCTCGTTGAAGAATTTATGCAGCGCGAACGCCGCCGCCGAACGCACGCGGAAAGCCGCGTTGAGTGTGTTGGCGCGCGGGCGCAGATGGCCGATCGTGCGCAGGTATTCGAGCGTGTGGCGCTTTTTCTGCAGGGGATAGTCCGGCGTGGACAGTCCCTCGATCTCCACCGAGTCCGCGTTCAGCTCGAACGGCTGCTTCGCGTCGGGCGTGAGGATCAGCCTGCCCGTCACGTTGACTGCCGCGCTGACGTTCAGCTTGACCGCCTCGTCGTAGTTGTCCAGCTTGCCGCGCTCCAGGATGACCTGCAGCCCTTTGAACGCGCTGCCGTCGTTCAGCTCGATGAAGCCGATGTTCTTGCTGTCGCGCACGGTGCGCACCCATCCGCTGACCGCGATCTCGCGGCCTTCGTAGCTTTCGGGCGACTTGAAAAGCTCTGCAATTTCGATTCTCTTGCCCATATTCCCGCCTCTTTTAAAAATGATTTTATCTATTATACTCTAACTTCACGCCGAGGTCAAGGGAACACGGCGGCTTTTTTGCGCCGGATTTCGTTCCGCGCGCGGTTTTATGCGCCCGAATTGCGGACTTAATACGGCATATTTAATAAAATCTTAAAAATTGTAAAGATTATTACTTGACAAATGCACAAAAAAGATTTAGAATAGCATAGATGATGTGTGATTGTTCCAGCAATATACATTATTTTGGGACTTCACCGCTTTACTATACAGCTTTTCTATATTACGTTTGTACGTGCTTTTCTGTCAGCACTCTCTATAGAGTTTCTGATTGTATGCCCTTTTGTCGGCAAGTACATCGGATGATCTGAAAAACGGCCTTGGGCCGTCATTGTGTATTGTTTGCGGTGGATCCCGGACGGTGCTTTTTGCGCCGTCGGATTTATCGCTCTTTTCTTTTTTCAAAGCAAAAAACATAGGAGGTGCACACACTTTGAGCAGCGTGATCGTGATTATTATCGCGGTGGCTGCGGCGCTGATTTTCGGCGTCGTCGGATTCGTACTGGGCAACCTGTACCGCAAGAAGACGTCCGAAGCCAAGATCGGTTCCGCCACGGAGCAGGCAAAGAAGATCGTGTCCGACGCGATCTCCCAGGCCGAATCCAAAAAGAAAGAAGCCATTCTCGAAGCCAAGGACGAGATCCACAAGCAGCGCACGGAGACCGAGCGCGAGCTGCGGGAGCGCCGTACCGAGGTGCAGCGGCAGGAGCGCCGCATCATCCAGAAGGAAGAAAGTCTGGACAAGAAAACCGAAAACTTAGAAAAGAAAGAGGAAACACTCAACCGCAAGATCAAGGAAGCCGACGACCGTCTGGTCGACATCGAAAACCTCAAACGCGAGGAGTTCGACAAGCTCGAACGGATCTCCGGCTTTACCAAGGAGCAGGCGAAGGATCTGCTGCTGCAGACGCTTGAAGCCGACCTGACGCACGAAAAGGCCGTGCGCATCATGGACTTCACGCAGAAGACCAAGGATGAGGCCGACACTCTGGCGCGCGAGATCGTCGCGACGGCGATCCAGCGCTGCGCCGCCGACCATGCCGCGGAGGCGACCGTCTCCGTCGTCACGCTGCCCAACGATGAAATGAAGGGCCGCATCATCGGCCGTGAGGGACGCAACATCCGCACGCTCGAAACCATCACGGGCGTCGATCTCATCATCGACGACACGCCCGAGACCATCACCGTCTCCAGCTTCGATCCGGTGCGCCGCGAAATCGCGCGCCTGACGCTGGAAAAGCTGATCTCCGACGGCCGCATCCATCCCGCGCGCATCGAGGACGTCTACGAAAAGGCGAAGCGCGAGGTCGAGAATACCATCAAACAGACCGGCGAACGCGCGCTGATCGACGCGGGCGTGGCGGGTATCCATCCGGAGCTCGTCAAGCTCCTCGGCAAGCTCAAGTACCGCACGAGTTTCGGCCAGAACGTGCTGAACCATTCGCTCGAGGTATCGTATCTTGCCGGCTTGATGGCAGCGGAGCTCGGCGCCGACGTCAAGACCGCCAAACGCGCAGGTCTGCTGCATGACATCGGCAAGGCGCTCGACCACGAAATGGACGGCAGCCATATCGAGCTGGGCGTCGAGTGGGCAAAGAAATACAAAGAAAACGAAGCCGTCGTGCATGCCATCCATGCGCACCACGGCGACGTGGAAGCGCGGACCATCGTGGCGTGCCTTGTCCAAGCGGCCGATGCGATCTCCGCCGCAAGACCCGGCGCTCGCCGCGAGAACGTCCAGAACTATATCAAGCGTCTGGAAAAACTCGAGGAGATCGCCACATCCTTCAAGGGCGTCGAGCGTTCCTTCGCCATCCAGGCAGGCCGCGAAGTGCGCATCATGGTCAAACCCGAAGTCATTTCCGACGACCGCATGACGCTGCTGGCGCGCGACGTTGCGCAGAAGATCGAGCAGGAGCTCGAGTACCCCGGCCAGATCAAGGTCAATATCATCCGCGAGAGCCGCGCGGTCGGTTACGCGAAATAACTGTACAACGCAAGAGGTTGTCCCGTCGGGCAGCCTCTTCTTTTTAGACTTCGGATGAAAGACCGCAGTAATCAGAAAAGGAGCAGTATATGCGAATCCTCATGATCGGCGACGTCGTCGGCGCGCCGGGCTGCAATTTCCTGCGCCGGCATCTGCCTGCGCTCAAAAAATGCAAAGGCGTCGACCTGTGCATCGCCAACGGAGAGAACTCCGCGGTCGGCAACGGCGTCACGCCCGCGTCCGCACAGCATCTGTTCGACAGCGGCGTGGATTTCATCACGACCGGCAACCACGTGTTCGGCCGTCGGGAGGTCTACCCGTTTCTCGACGAGCGCGACGACATCATCCGCCCGGCGAACTACTATGACGGAAATCCCGGCCGCGGCTTCGGCGTGATCGACATGGGCCGCGCGCAGGTCGCGGTGCTCAACCTGTCGGGCAACGCGTTTCTGCCGGACAACATGGAAAATGTATTTCTGTGCGCCGAACGCATCCTGCCGCAGCTTTCGCAGTACAGGATCATCGTTGTCGATCTGCACGCCGATTCTACGGGCGAAAAACGCGCGGTCGGCTTTTTCCTCGACGGCAAAGTCTCCGTCGTTGCGGGCACGCACACGCATGTGCTGACGGCGGACGATCAGGTTCTGCCGAACGGCACGGGCTACATCACCGACCTCGGCATGACCGGCCCCAAGCAGTCCGTGCTGGGCGTCAAGCCCGAGATCATCATCGGCAAAATGCGCACCGGAATGCCTGCGCGGTTCGACGTGCCCGACACGCAGGACTGCATCCTCACGGGCTGCCTGTTCGACGTGGACGACAAGACGGGCAGAACGGTCGCAACGGAACGCGTCTGCATCGAATAAAGCGCGGACGGCGGAGACGACGTTCAATCGGTTTGGAAACAACAAAGGGGCTGTCGCCGCGGCGACAGCCCTTCTCATACGGATTCGGATTCGGATCAAAACCGGAACAGTTGGAATAGAGAATAAATCGCGGAGAAAACATAGGCAGCGATCTCGCTGATAACGGGGATGTTTGCCGCGATGACTCTTTCCAGCAGCGGAAGATGAAATTCGGGCGGCGCCATAATGTTCGGTACATCCGCAGCGGCAGATACCGTCAGCACCGCGCCAAAGGAAACCAGCAGCGCCAGGCCGACGGCCAAAGCGATTTTTAAGCGTTTTTTGTTCATCACGGAACCTTCTTTAAAGATCATCGGATCGGAAGAGGCGTATCGTATGCGGCGCAGATCGTCAAGAAACCGCTCAACAGGTTCGACGCGGATTTTGCGGACGCACACCTGTGGTTCTGTTTATTTCCCGTGCGCGATGTGCTCCATGCCCGCGCGGATGATCCCGCGCACATGGTCGTCGTCGAGCGCGTAAAAGACGGTCTTCCCCTCACGGCGCGGACGCACAAGCCCCGCTCCGCGCAGGATGCGAAGCTGGTGGGAGATCGCGCTCTGCCCCATCGACAGCCGCTCCGCCAGATGCTGCACGCACAGCTCCTCGCAGCGCAGCAGCTCGTACAAAATGCGGATGCGCGTACTGTCCCCGAACACCTTGAACAGCTCGGAGAGGTTATACAGCGTTTCAATATCCTGTTCGGTCTGTACGGTTTGCTCCAGATGTTCCGCCATGTCTGTCCCGCCTTTCCGGATTCATATTAACACACAAACCGTCCGAAAGTCAACCGCGGCAGGATTTTTTTGAAAAACGGTTGACTTTAGCATGACACTATGATAAAATACTAATTGCTTCAAAAAAATAAAAAACGGAGGAAAAAACATGAAAAAGATTCTTTGTCTGCTTCTTGCGCTGACGATGGTGTTCGCGCTGTGCGCCTGCGGCGGAAAGGGCGAATCCCCGACGGCGGATTATGTGTTCCTGAAAGAAGAACTCGGCGTGGAAACGTATGCCATCGGTTTCCGCCTGGGTGACGAAGCGCTTGCCAAACAGGTCAGCGACGCGATCAAGGCGCTCGTGGTCGACGGTACGTTCGACAAGATCGCCAGCAAGCCGGAATATGCCGACATCAAGGATTTCCTTTGCCTGAAGGCGGAGGACTTCGCGGGCGAGACGCTGCCGGAGCGCGGTTCGGGCGACAGCAGCTTCACGTTCAAGCAGGGTTATGACCAGGATTATCCGCCGTACGCGTATATGCTCGACGACGGTACATACGGCGGCTTCGATATCGAAGTGTGCAAGGCCGTGTGCGAATATCTCGGCTGGGGCTACGAGGGCGTTCCCTTCGCATGGGATTTCAAGGATCAGGAACTGAACGCGAAGAGCTGCGACTGCATCTGGTCCGGCATGACGAAAGAGGGCCGCGAGGACAAGTATACGTGGGGCATTACCTACTCCAACAATACGCAGGGCATCCTGGTCGCCGCCGATTCCGACATCGAGACTCTGGACGATCTGGCAGGCAAGGTTGTCGGTGTGCAGATCGGCACCTCCGCGGCTGAAATGCTCGAAGGCGATCGGAAGGCGCTGGCCGACTCGTTCGGCGAGCTGAAGACGTACGAGACGTACAACGTCGCGTTCAACGATCTGAAAGCCGGCGCGATCGACGCGATCGCCATCGACATGACGACGGGCGCGTATCTTGTCTCCTCCGCGTCCTGACGACAGCGTTCCGATCATCCGATAAACAGAATATCCGTATCTTCCCGCTTTGACAAAGGCGGGAAGACTTTTCCGTATACGAGGAGGTAAACCAATATGAGCATGGCCTGGTCAACGATGCTGCTCAAAATGGGCGAGGGTATGCTGCATACCTGCGCGATCTTCGCGCTGACCGTGCTGTTTTCCCTGCCGCTCGGCATCATCGTCATGCTGCTGCGCCGCTCGCGGTTCAAGCCCGTGCAGTGGATCACCAAGATCTATATTGCCATCATGCGCGGCACGCCGCTGATGCTGCAGCTTCTGGCGTGGTATTTCGGTCCGTACTATCTGTTCGGTGCGTCCATCCGCGGCTACCGGTTCACGGCGATCATTATCGGCTTTACTATGAACTACGCGGCGTACTTTGCGGAGATCTACCGCGGCGGTATTGAGGCGATCCCGAAGGGGCAGTACGAGGCGTCGCATGTGCTCGGCTACAGCAAGGCGCAGACGTTTTTCAAGATCATTCTGCCGCAGCTGATCAAGACGATCCTGCCGTCGATCACGAACGAGGTGATCACGCTGGTCAAGGATACGTCGCTCGCGTTCGCGCTTGCATACAACGAGATGTTTTCCATTGCAAAGCAGATCGCCGCAAAGGAGACTTCCTTTACTCCGTTTATCGTAGCTGCCGTATTCTACTTTGTCGCCAACTATGTGGTGGCGTTTGTGATGGAACGCATTGAAAAGGCGTTCGACTACTACAAATAAGGGGGCGGCGAAATGATTTTGCAAATGAAAGGGATCGAGAAATCCTTCATCCATAAAACCCGCGGAAATATACAGGTTTTGAAAGGCATCAGTCTGGAGGTGGATTCCGGCGAGGTCGTCAGCATCATCGGCCCCAGCGGTTCCGGAAAGAGCACGCTGCTGCGCTGCGCGACGTTTCTGGAAACGATCGACGCCGGCGAGATCCGCTACAAGGATGAGGCGGCCGTGACGACAAACGCGCACGGCAAAGCGGAGTACGTCAAGCCCGCGCAGCTGCGGCGGTTCAAGCAGAATTTCGGCCTGGTGTTCCAGCAGTTCAACCTGTTCCCGCACTATTCCGTGATCAAGAACATCATGGACGCGCCCGTCCACGTGCAGAAACGTCCGAAGGAGCAGGCGCAGAAGGAAGCGATGGAGCTGCTGCGCAAGATGGATCTGGCAAGCCATGCCGACGCGTATCCGTGTCAGCTCTCCGGCGGACAGCAGCAGCGCGTCGCCATTGCGCGCGCGCTGGCGATGCATCCGGATATCCTCTTCTTCGACGAGCCGACGAGCGCGCTCGACCCGGAGCTGACCGGCGAGGTGCTGAAGGTGATCCGCCAGCTTGCGGAGGAACACATGACGATGGTCGTTGTGACGCACGAAATGCCGTTTGCGCGTGCTGTGAGCAACCGCGTGATCTTCATGGACGGCGGCGTGATCGTGGAGCAGGGCGATCCCGAGATGGTGTTCGGCGCACCGCAGCAGGAACGCACCAAGCAGTTTCTGCGCAACTATCAGAAATGAGACAAGAGATTCGATATACGCTCACCGATCCGACCGGGAACCGCACCGTTCTGGTCGATACGCCCGTCCCGATCGACCGGCAGAGCGCTGTTGCGGCGCAGTTGATGCAGGCGGAGCCGACGGCGGAACAGGCGGGGTTCCTCGGCGAGAGCATAAACGCCGATCTGTCCCTGCGCATGGCGGGCGGCGAGTTCTGCGCCAACGCGACGATGAGCGCCGCGGCGCTGTTTGCGCACCGCACGGGTCTGCGCGAAGGGATCGTAACGGTGGAGGTCACAGGCGCAAAGTCGCCGGTCACGGTCGCGGTCGCGGCGTCAGACGACGGGCTTTGGCGCGGGGTCGTGCATATGCCGCGCCCCAATGCCGTTGAGGTCGTGACGTTTGCGGACGGACAGACATGCCCCGTCGTTTCGTTCGACGGCATCATACATGTCATAATGGCGTGCGGGATGCCGCGTGCCGAAGCGCAGGCGCTTGCCAAGCGGCGCTGTGCGGAGCTGTCGGCGGACGCGCTGGGACTGATGTTTGCGGATACGGCAAAGCAGCGGTTGACGCCGCTGGTGTATGTGCCGGGTGCGGACACACTCTTTTGGGAGAATTCCTGCGGCAGCGGCACGGCCGCGGTCGGTGCGTATCTGGCGCGGGAGCGGGGAGCGGACGTCCGTATTCCGCTCGCACAGCCCGGCGGCACGCTGGAGATCGAGGCGACGCCGGACGGCGGCCTGCGTCTGCACGGCACGGTTCGGCGTGTGTACGAAAAATCCTTCGCTTTGGAAACATAAAAGCATAAAATATTCCGCGCGGGTCTGCACAAAGCTGCATGCCCGCGCATATCTTTATGAAAGAGAAGAATGCGGTTTGCACAAATAATTCCGGATTACTGCACAAAGAATGTCGGATTTGCTTGACAGAACACCAAAGAAGTGATATGATTACTTTTATACAGTAAGGGGGGAGAAAACCCATGCCAGCGGTTTCTGCACTTTTTCACGACCAGTTTACGTGGATGCGTATTCTGGAGTTGTTTTTGCGTGTCGTCGTCGCGAGTTTTTGCGGCGCGGTGATCGGTTTTGAACGCAGCAAGCGTTTCAAGGAGGCCGGTATCCGCACGCACGTGATCGTCTGCTGCGCGTCGGCGCTCATTATGGTCGTGTCCAAATACGGCTTCTTCGAGGTCGTCAAAGCGATCGGCAACCCCGCCGTGGAGGGACTCACGCACAACACCGACCCCGCCCGTCTCGCGGCGCAGGTCGTCAGCGGCATCAGTTTCCTGGGCGCGGGCGTTATTTTCAAAAACGGCAACACCATCAAAGGATTGACGACGGCTGCGGGTCTGTGGGCAACGGCCGGCATCGGTCTTGCGATCGGCTGCGGCGGCAGCATGTATCTGGTCGGCCTGTTCACGACGGTGCTGATCATGGTGCTGCAGATCATCATGCACAAGTTCAAGGTCGGCAGCGACTCCATGTCGTCGCATCGGCTGACTATGGAAGTCAAGGATCATGAGGCGTTTGCAAAGGAACTGCCGCAGATGCTCAAGGAATGGAACGCCAGGGTCACCGAAACGAAGATCAAGATCGGTGAGGACGGCAGCGCGAAGTATGACATCACGATGCGCATGGCGGACTCTTTCGAGATGCAGGATGTGATCGACGTCCTTTCGCAGAACAGCGGAATCCGCAGCATCGGATACGTGTCGAGCGACTGATTCTTTTGTAAAAAAGCACCAAAATTCCGTTTGGTTTTTTGGTGCTATTTTTTTGTGCTTTTTCCTTGAATTTCGTTCCGAAACTATTATAATTAAACTGTAATTCCCTATAATCAGATAACGAAAGCGAGGATAATAATATGGAAAAAGTCCGGGTTGGAATCATTGGCTGCGGCGGTATCGCAAACGGCAAGCACATGCCCGCGCTGGCAAAGATTGCCGAGGTCGAAATGGTTGCGTTCTGCGACATCATCGAGGAACGTGCGCAGGCAGCCGCCGAGAAATACGGCGTCGAAGGCGCCGCGGTCTACGCGGATTACAAAGAGCTTCTTGCGGACAAGACGATCGACGTCGTCCACGTCTGCACCCCCAACCGCTCGCACAGCTTCATCACGGTGGATGCGCTTGAAGCGGGCAAGCATGTGATGTGCGAGAAGCCGATGGCCAAGACGTATGCCGAGGCGAAGAAGATGCTCGACGCCGCGGAGCGTACCGGCAAGAAGCTGACGATCGGCTACCAGTCGAGATGGAGAGACGACTCCCTGTATCTCAAGCAGGCGTGCCTCGACGGCGAACTGGGCGATATCTACTATGCGCGCGCCATCGCGCTGCGCCGCCGCGCCGTGCCGACGTGGGGCGTTTTCCTCAATGAATACGAACAGGGCGGCGGTCCGCTGATCGACATTGCAACGCATGCGCTGGATCTGACGCTGTGGATGATGGACAACTACAAGCCGAAGATGGTCGTCGGCACAAAATACAGAAAACTCGCGGATCAGACGCACGCCGCCAACGCGTGGGGCGAATGGGATCCGAAGCAGTTCACGGTCGAGGATTCGGCGTTCGGTTTCGTCGTGATGGAAAACGGCGCGACGGTAAGCGTCGAGAGCAGCTGGGCGCTGAACATTGCCGACACGCACGAGGCGATCTGCCTGCTTGCGGGTGATAAGGGCGGCGCCGACATGATGGACGGCCTGCGGATGAACTACGTCAAGCATGACCGCCAGATCATCGAAAGACCGAGCTTTTCCGCCGGCGGCGCGGCGTATTTTGACGGCGCAGCGTCGGGAGATCCGTCGGAGCTGGAGGCGCGCGCATGGATCAACGCGGTCCTGAACGATACCGAACCGCCGACGAAGGCGTCGCAGGCGATCGTCGTGACGCGCATCCTGGAGGCGATCTATCAGTCGGCCGAGACCGGCAAAGCGGTCTATTTTGAGGATTGAGGTGCGGACGATGAAGTACGCGGTACAACTGTATACGCTGCGCAATGACTGTGCCAACGGTGCGGAGTTTTTGCAGCAGTTCAAAAAAATCAAAGCGCTCGGCTTCGACGGCGTGGAGTTCGCGGGGTTCCACGATCTGCCGCTCGAGGAGATCCGCACCGCTTTGGATGAAGCGGGACTTGTTGCGGTCGGCTGCCATTGCGGCGTCGACAGCTTTGACACGCCCGAAAAAGCACGCGCGTGCGTGCAGGCCGCCAAAACGCTCGGCATGGACTGCTACGGCACCGGCGGCGCGCCGCATGACACGCCCGAGGATGTCGCGCGTCTGTGCGAGATCTACCGCACGGCGAACGCGGTCGGCGAGCCGGAGGGCGTGAAGTTCTACTACCACAACCATTCCGGCGAATTTAAGCCGTTCGACGACGGCGAAACAGCGGAGGATCGGATCGCGAAGGACGCGTATCTTGAAATCGACACGTACTGGAGCCACTACGCGGGCGAGGACAACGCGTCGCTCATCCGCCGTCTTTCGGACCGCATCGTGCATCTGCACGTCAAGGACGGCCTGGACGGCCATCCCCTTGCGCTGGGCGAGGGCGACTGCGACATCAAGGCGGTACTCGACGCGGCGCAGGCGATCGGCCTTGAATGGGTCATTCTCGAGAATGACGATCCGGAGCCGGACGGCTTTTCGGACATCACGCGCAGCATGGCGTTTTTCCGCGCCTGCGAATAAGGAGGTAGACGAAACATGAAACTCGGTGTATTCACAACGCTTCTGAGCGACGTGCCGTTTGAGGAAGCCTGTAAGAATTTCCATGATCTGGGTATTCAGATGGTGGAGATCGGCTGCGGCGGCTATCCGGGAAATGCGCACGCCGATCCCGACACGCTGCTTGCGGACGAAGCGGCGTTTGCGGCATTTCAGGCGACGCTGCAGAAATACGACCTGCAGATCAGCGCGCTTTCCTGCCACGGCAATCCCGTGCATCCCAATAAAGAAACGGCAAAAATGTACGACGACACGATCCGCAAGACGATCCTGCTCGCCGAGAAGCTGGAAATCGACCAGATCAATACATTTTCCGGCTGCCCGGGCGACCACGAGGGCGCAAAGTATCCCAACTGGGTGACCTGCCCGTGGCCGAACGACTTTACGGATATTCTCAACTGGCAGTGGAACGAAGTGCTGATCCCGTACTGGAAAGACCTTGTCGCGTTTGCCAAGGCGCACGGCGTGTGCAAGATCGCGCTCGAACTGCATCCCGGTTTCTGCGTGTACAATACGGAATCGCTGCTGCGTCTGCGCGAAGCGGTCGGTCCGGAGATCGGTGCAAACTTCGATCCCAGCCATCTGATCTGGCAGGGCATGGATCCCGTGGCGAGCATCCGCGCGCTCGGCGACGCGATCTTCCACTTCCATGCCAAGGACACCAAAGTCGATACGTACAACACGGCGGTCAACGGCGTGCTGGATACGAAACCGTACAGTGACGAGATCCACCGTTCGTGGGTGTTCCGCACCATCGGCTACGGCAACGATGCGTCCTACTGGAAGGCGATCATTTCAAATCTGCGCATGGTGGGCTACGACTACGCCATCAGCATCGAGCACGAGGACAGCCTGATGAGCAAGGGCGAAGGCCTGCGCAAGGCTGTGGAATTCCTGCAGGGTGTTCTGATCACGGAAGACACCGGCGCAATGTGGTGGGTATGACCCACGGAATCCAAACAAACAAGAGGTAACGGACATGAGTAAAAAAACGATCGGCGGCGCCGTGATCGGTTACGGCGGCATGGGACATTTCCACGGCAGACAGATGCAGCGCATCGACGGGATCGAGCTTGTCGGCATTTTTGACATCGACCCCGAGCAGCAGGCGGACGCCGAACAAAACGGTATCAAGTCCTACGAGAGCCGGGAAGCGCTGCTTTCCGATCCGCGCATCGACGTGGTGGTGATCGCCACGCCCAATGACGTTCACAAGGAAATCGCGATCGACGCGATGGAGCACGGCAAGAACGTCGTTTCCGAAAAACCCGTGACGCTTTGTCCCGCGGATCTCGAAGAGATGATCGCCGCGTCCGAGCGGACGGGCAAGCTGTTCACTGTCCACCAGAACCGCCGCTTCGACGGCGACTATCTGCTGGTCAGACACGTTATGGAAACCGGCATTCTGGGCGATGTGTTCCGCATTGAGTCGCGCGTACAGGGCTCGCGCGGCATCCCGACCGGCTGGCGCGAGGAAAAGGAACACGGCGGCGGTATGCTGTACGACTGGGGTGTGCACATGCTCGACCAGATGCTTTATACGATGCGCGGGATCAAGCTGGAGACGGTCTACTCGACCATGACATTCATCACGAACAAGGAATGTGACGACGGCTTCTCCGTGCTTTGCAAATTCCAGAACGGCGTGGAATGGATCATCGAGATCCAGACGAACAATTTTGTCCAGCTTCCCCGCTGGTACGTTCTGGGCACGAACGGCACGCTCGTCGTCGACGACTGGGATCTGCACGGCAAGATCGTGACCGTGACGGATCTGACCAAGAACGACAGCAAGCCGGTCGTCGCCGGTGCGGGCATCACGCGCACGATGGCGCCGCGTACGGACGAAACGACTCACACGCTGCCGCTGCCTGCCGAGGATTATCCGACCGACTGGGACAGCTACTATCTCAATCTCATCCACGCGCTGCACGGCGAAGCGGACATCCTTGTCACCCATGACCAGCAGCGTTTGCTGGTGCGCGTGATCGAAGCGATCTTCCGCAGTGCCGCAACGAATGAAGTGGTGAAGCTGTAAAACCGCATAGCAAAATCATAACGCAGACCCTGTTCGATGAAGAACAAGGTCTGCGCTTTTTTCTCCCCGGTCGGGGTCGCACCACGAAAACCCCCAAAAACGACAAAAACAGCGCTTTTCACGGTTTTCCGTGCAGAACGATAAAAAAGAACCCAAGTAAAATGTTCCGCACATTTGCCTTCCCTTGGGGGAAGGTGCCGAACGGATGTGAGACGGATGAGGGAAGACGCTGCTGTTCGATGTCAGCCGTCGTCGGCGCCTGTGAGCATCGTTTTCCCTCATCAGTCGCGCTTTCGCGCACCAGCGGTCTCGCCTGCCGGCTCGGTCGGCGCTTCTGCCTGCGGCAAAGGTATCCAGCGGACACCCGCGGTCTCGCCTGCCGGCTCGGTCGGCGCTTCTGCCTGCGGCAGAGGTGTCCACCGGACACCCGCGCCCCGAGGGAAGCCATATTCTTCTTTTCGCGCGGATATCAAGCAGATGAAGAATCAGCGTTAACAGCGTACTACGGCACGCCGAAAAAGGCATCGGACGGATACGGCGGGACGATGTGGGCATCGTCCCCTACGAAATCGGAATGTGTTGAGCCGATGCTCGACACAAATGCCTTCCCTCGGGGGAAGGTGGCCGAGCGAAGCGAGGTCGGATGAGGGAAAACTTTTCTGATTTCTGTCAGCCGTTGGTGACATTTTTGAACTATTTCCTCCCTCATCAGTCGCGCTTTCGCGCGCCAGCGGTCTCGCCTGCCGGCTCGGTCGGCGCTTCTGCCTGCGGCAGAGGTGTCCACCGGACACCCGCGGTCTCGCCTGCCGGCTCGGTCGGCGCTTCTGCCCACCCGCGGTCTCGCCTGCCGGCTCGGTCGGCGCTTCTGCCTGCGGCAGAGGTGTCCACCGGACACCCGCGCCCCGAGGGAAGCCTTTCCTGCAAAGCCTTTAGTTGTTGACATTGTGACCCCAGGGAAAGCCTTCAGGTTATGCAACCTATCCTTCTTTTGCACGGAAATCTGTGATGAACCAAAAACAGGACGTCGGTCACCAAAAGACTGCCGGGCGTGCTTTATTCCTTGCCCATGAAGCACCGATAGAAAAAGAAAAACCCGCAAACCGTTGATATACAACGATCTGCGGGATGGAGCTGATGGTCAGAATCGAACTGACAACCTGCTCATTACGAGAGCGTTTTTTTATGAAAAAGAATGTTTCATTTTGTTGCAGAACTTGTTATATATCAACGGTTTTCACGTCCGTGCGTCGCACATCGTTTCGGCTTGTTTTGGCAAAATAAACAACAAATAAACAACAAAAAAACGACCGCTTTCGCCGTTCAGGATCGCGCGAAGCGGTCATTTTTTCATTGTGCGCTACACGGGACGCAGCGGCGCGTCAGATTCGCCGTTTTGTCTGTTTCTGCGGTTTGTATGCCTTTTTCAGCAAAACGCGCCACAGGGCATTTCTCGGCGCGTCAGAGCGTGTCTGCACTTTCGGCTGCGTCGTCTGCGACGTACTCGATCAGATCGGCGGGCTGACAGTGCAGCAGCTCACACAGCTTTGCAAGGACATCCATTGAATTGGTTACTTCATTCTGTCTGAACTGCTGAACGTGACTTTCACCGAAAATCTTTTCACGCCTTATGCGATATGTAGAATAGCCGGCGTCTTTCAGAGCGGCAAGCACGTCGATTTTGTACTTGATCGGCATTGTGATCCATCCTTTCGGGCGCGTATAGTTTTTATTTCTTCCCCCAGCATACCCATTATAACACAAATATGCACAGAATACAAGTGTATAATTCAAATAATGATACACAAAATATACACCGAATCTTTGTGCATACTGACAATTGACATACACTGAAATATAGTGTATAATATGCTTGCAAGGTTGAGGAACGGAACCGGCCAAGGTTGACGAGGTAAAAGTCAAGACGGCCTGACAAGCGCGGGATCGGATAAGCCTGAAAGAAAATGCACAAAGTGCATAGATCGTTTAAAGCCACCCGCCGCCGGTTCGACCAAAACCCAAAAATGAAAAGGAGTAGAACGCCATGGGAAACAACGAACTGAACGCAAAGGTCAAGGCGCTGCGCGAATTGCAGCAGCTGATCGAGGAAGCAACCGCCGAAGCGGACGCGATCAAGGACGAGCTGAAAGCGTACATGATCGGCGCCGGTACGGATGAAATGACCGTTGGCCTGTTCACGCTGCGGTACAAAACGGTTGCAAGCAGCCGATTCGACGCCGTCGCATTCAAGGCAAAGTACGGCGATCTGTACGCGCAGTACACGAAGCGAACCGAAACGCGCCGGTTCACGATGGCATGAGAAAAGCCCTTATCTGAACGCCCTGCAAAAGCAACAGACAAGAGCCGCACACCCGCCGAAGCGGACACCAACAGTATAGGCGATCCGCTTCGGCTTGTCAAGAGAAAGGATACAGCGAAGAATGAAACAAGACAAACTGAAATTCTATCCGTTAGTAAACGCAAAAGAGGCATTAGCCTTGACAGAATACCGCACAATTGAAGATTTTGAACTTATCGAATCCATAGCGAAAGAATACGCAAGGCAGACACCACGACCCACCAAAACGACACCCGGCGAAATCAAATGGTATAGCCTTTGTCTGTATCAAACCCTTTTTAATGCCGGACGGTTGCAGGGCATACGGGAAGAACGCGCGCGGCGCCGTGGCACAAGAGCATAGCTAAAAACAGAATACCAACCAAATAGAGCGAAGAAATGGCGGGCGGCGAAAAAGCTGCCCGCTTTTTCACTTGCCACCGGTCACCTGGTCAAGCCGATCTATAATGATCTCTTGCGAGCTGGCCTGGTTATTGCGGAAACTTTGCAGCCCCGTCCAATCGTAGGCGTGAATCGTGATGAAGTGTTCCGCATATTCTTTCAAGCGTGGGTTCTGTATCAGCAATTTGCGCAGCCCTTTCAAATGTTCGGAACGGACTTTCGATTCTGGCAGACCGTGATTTTGTGCAACCTCTGATATTGTGCGGCCGTTATAATAGATTTCGTCGAATATGCTCTGCTGGGCATGATCCAAACTTTTTTGCATGGCGTGATCGAGCGCGGCATGCAATTCTTTTTGAAATGTGCGATCTTCGGCGTCGAGGAACGCTTGCGCAGCTGCATCGTCCGGCACCGTATCAACAACCGCGGCGCTGTCCGCGTCATCATCGTCCAGCGGATCGTCAAGGCTGTTGCATTCATTCAGAGGATCGCGGCGTTTCGTCCTGTAGCCGACCAACTCTGCGAAGCGGTTCCTTAAGTGTAACCGGAAATATGCCGACAGCTTGTAACCTTTTTCCGGTTTGTATGCTTCGACAGAATCACGCAGCGCGAAAAAGGACGCCTGTTGCAAATCGTCCAGCGTGACGCCCGAAGCGGTGCATTGTGCCTTGTAAAACTTGAAATATGTGTTTGCTGTTTTGAAAAACAACCGCTTCGTTTGTTCCCACAGATCACCATACAAGTAGGTTTCTCCGTTCTGAATACGCACAGCCAATTCTTCGTTACTGTAAACCGTTGACATATCCGAACCCCCGAAGTATAATATTGTTGTGAGGTCAATACCCGTTCGGAGTGGTTCGCGTGCATGCGGATCACTTTTCTTTTATGCTTCATTCAGATCGAGCAGAGCGAAAAAACGCTTGCGCAGTTTATAAAATGTGCCACGGCTGCACGGGCATTCCATGTTATTGAACGCTTTTTCATGCGTCACGTTTTCCATCAGGCACCGGAATAGCGGTTCGGAATTATCTACAGCCTGCAGCGCCGTTTCCTCGATCCGTGCTATTTTCTGTTCCGCCTGTGCTTTCAGCTGGGTGTACTTTGCTTGATTGTATTCGTCATACTGTAAACAGAATGCGCGCAACTCCAAATACCTGTCCTTGCTGATTCCGTAGTTTTTCGGTATGTATGTTCTCATAGACTACACTCCTGTTCTGGCGAAGCGGTCAACACCTGACGAGGTGTCACGTCATGCCGACGGTATAAACACCCATTATGCGCACCTGCACGGTAAAATTATACAAGGGCGTCGGGCGAATTGAGGGGTGCCTCTGTTTCAAAAATGGGGGGAGGTCGACCGAAGATCAACTTCATTGTCCAAGAATATTCTTGTAATATGGTGTGTCTTGTTTCAGCGTTTCACGTCGGCGATCCTTGCCGCTGACCTCATAGGGAACACACGCCTCGTATATACGACTTAAAACGCGCCTTGTAGATGGATCGGAAGCGTTTGATAATTCTCTGTCGGTCATATTCGTCGTTATGATGAACGGTATTTGACGACGGTACAATGTGTCGATGGTTGAATATACAACCTCTTCCATAAAAGACGATGAGCGCTCGGCGCCGAAGTCGTCCAGTACCACTAAGCCGAACCGCGTCAAATCCTCTTTTTTTTCCAGTTTCGCCTGATCTATGAATGACGTGCAGCGGCAGGCAATTCCGCGATCTATGAGCGCGTTTGCAATACAACACGCAAAAAAGGTCTTTCCTGTTCCAACGTCACCGCGCAACAATAGCCCTTTTTTGCCGGTTTCTTTTTTGAAATGATCCGCATAATTCCGGCACACCTTGCCAATATCAGCGTTTTTTCCGTCGTCCGCATCAAATGTGAAGCCGCGCATTTTTACGTCGTCGAAACATTCAGCGCGAAGTGTTTCGATTTGCTGCGCGCGAATGCGCCGCTCGCTTTCTTTGCGGGCGTTGATTATGCAAGCACACCGAACCGGAAACTTTCCGCTGATCAGTTTTTTGCCGGAAGGAATATCGATGATCGCCTGTTTCGGCGTATGACAGACGCCGCAGTATAGCAGACCGTTCTTTTCATAGTCGGTTTCATTTCTCGGCGTGTCCGCTTCGATTTTCCGCATCATTTCGATAAGAATACTGCTCAATCCTTCCATTCAAATAACCCCTTTCAAGTCGTCATTTCGCGGTTCTGCTTTATTCACATAGTCAACAAACGGAGTAGAAGCGCCGAAGAATGTTGATCCATGCTTGATATATTTTTCCTCGCGCCGTTCTTTGCGGCATTCGTCCGCATACGCCTGCGCTGCGGTCAACAGCTCGTCCGGCGTCCAGCCGTCACGAAGTCGGGCTTCATACGCTTTGCGGGCGGCAGCTTTGTCTTTTTTGCGCGGATAGATCGACCAGACCGTTTCAAAGCCGTTGTTTTTTGCGGGATATATATATTCTTTATCTAAATCTAAACCTAAATCTATATCTCGGTTTCCATTTTGTATACAAAATGATTCCGCTTTGTTTCCGTTTATTTCACGCGCATCGTCATATATTCCTGTTTCGTTCAATACAAGACTGTTTTTTTCTTCTTTGTAAATCGTTTCATGGTATCTATCTGCTTGAATAGTATTATGTACTTTCCAATGCCTGATAACAATTACACCGCTTTCAAATGCAATCACAAATTGTTTCAATATCAACAGTTTTAAATCATCGTCACTACATCCGATGGCACGTTGTATTTTGCGTGGACTATCCACGAAGCCGTCGTCGTCTGCACGCATTCCGAGATGAAAGTATAGTAGTTGTGAGGTCAACGGCAGATCAAGAAATCTATCACAATCCACCACATTCAGCGAAAACATACGCTTTTTTGCCATTTCATCACCGGCTTTCCTGAATCGGTCTGATCTTTCCGCGATCCTCGGCGTGCCGGTCATGTGCGGCGCCGGTCATGTACTGTTCGACCGCTGCCATGTTCACAAGGCGTTTCCGCTGTCCGACATAGACAACCGGTATTGTGCCGTCGGCGATTGCCTGACGCAGCGCACGTTCGGAGAACGCAGTCTGCGGATCGTTACGCTTGATCTCGGCCATGGCCTGCCGGATCGTGCGCATCCTCGGCAATTCGTTCACATTGTCACCCCCTCGGAAATCTGTTTAATGATTTCCAAAATTCGCCGCTGTTCATCTTCGGGCAGCTCGTGACGCAGCTTTCGGCTGAAATTGCCGTCAGTTATTCCGATAGCGTCGGCAATCTGCCACAGCTTCACGCCTGCGTTTTTGGCCGCTTCGCGGATTCTTTGATTTTTCATGATTAAACCACCTTTCAAGTCTGTTTTTGTTCGGTTGCGGACATATTGTAGCATAATAGTTGTGCCCCCGTGTTACCCTTTTTGTTGTTATCGTTAGAGTGGTTGTTGACAAAGCACGATATTTTGTATAAAATCAGTGTAACGTGTCCACATGTGCCATTGTAGCTAAGCAAAAAAGATTGTGAACTATTACGATAGATTTCTTTGAAAAAATGGCGGTGAAATCATGGCAAGCATACAAAAGCGGAACGGATCATACCTGATTACAGTATCGACCGGATATGACATTACCGGCAAACAGCAGCGCACGACTATGACGTGGACGCCGCCGGCAGGAATGACGCCGCGTCAGATCGACAAGGAATTGACCAGGCAGGCGACACTTTTTGAAGAAAAGGTCAAAACCGGTCAGATAATCGGCGGAGATATTCGTTTTGCGGAATTTGCGGAACGATGGTTTTCGGATTACGGCAGGGAACACTTGAAAGCGCGGACATACACGGACTACCGGCACGCCATGCCGCGGATCAACGCCGCCCTCGGTCATATAGCGGTAAACAAGATCAAGCCGAACCACGTCGCGCAGTTTTGCAAAAACCTCGGTGAAAGCGGCATCCGCGAAGATGCGAAGTATCTGCCGACCGTGGATTTCAAAACGCTTTTGAAGCAGCGGCATCTTTCACAGATGCAGCTTTCCGATCTGGCAGGCGTTTCACACGCCACCGTCGGCGGCATCGTAAAAGGCAGCCGCGTTTCGCAGCCGACAGCCGAAAAGGTCAGCCGTGCGCTGGAAATGCCGATGAAAGAGCTTTTCGCGCCGGCGGCCGGCAGTGCTGACACCTTGACCGGTCAAACCGTGTTGAAGTATTACCGCGTGCTGTCCTCGATCCTGACAACCGCCGTACAATGGCAGCTCATACCGTTTAACCCGTGCGAACGCGTCAAGCCGCCGAAGGTGGAACACAAAGAGGCAAACTGTCTCGACGAATCGGCCACGCGTGAACTGTTCCGCTGTTTGGAACAAGAGGACATACAGAACAGGGCAATCGTCGTTTTGGCCGTTTATACCGGAATGCGGCGCGGTGAGCTTTGCGGTCTGACGTGGAACGACATCCATTTCGACAACGGCCTGATCGACATAAACAAAGAATCCATCTATATTCGTGGGCAGGGCATTCGTGACGATACGCCGAAGAATCAGACGTCCCGCCGCGTGATAAAGGTTTCGTCTGACGTTCTGGACGTGTTGCGTTTGCTGCGAACTGACCAAAACAAGAAGCGGCTGCAGATCGGCGACCAATGGACGAACAGCGGCAAGGTTTTCACACGTTGGAACGGATCGCCGGTTGATCCTGACGCTATTTCCGGATGGTTTCACGGATTCATACAAAAAAACGGCTTGCCGCCGATTCGGTTTCATGATCTCCGGCACACAAACGCGTCATTGCTGATCGCAGCCGGTACCGACATCAAGACGGTCTCGAAGCGGCTCGGCCATTCATCGGTCAGCACGACCGGCAATATATACACGCACGCGATCAAGACCGCCGACGAGCTGGCAGCCGACACGCTGCACGACATCCTCGGAAAAGATCGCAGCGGATCAAAAACAGGATAAAAAAAGACCACGCTCGGCAATTCTGCTTTGCGTGGTTTTTGTATACAAAAATACACTTTTTCGGGGCAATAATCAACAAATAAACAACAAATGGCAATTTTCAGCCCATATTCAGGCAGCAGAAACGGGCAAAGAAAAACCCGCAAACCGTTGATATACAACGATCTGCGGGATGGAGCTGATGGTCAGAATCGAACTGACAACCTGCTCATTACGAGTGAGCCGCTCTGCCATTGAGCCACATCAGCGTAGACAGCTTCTATATTATAATAGAAGCTTCCGCATTTTGCAAGTGTTTTTTGCAATTTTTTTAAAAAAATTCTTTGCGGCCTTATCCGCGGCGCAGAACGAGCAGTACCGCGATGCAGACGCCCGCGATCGCGAGGGCGATCAGGATGTTTGCGAGCGTAACGCTTTTCTGTCTGCCGGACGGCTGCGCAGGCAGCAGTTTCGCCGCGTGCAGCGCACGTGTCAGCGGTTTGTACAGCAGCATGGTGATCGCGGCGTTCAGACCGCCCTTGATCGCGTTGAACGGCAGGAAGACCGGTACGAGCATCGCAATGACCGCGTCGCGCGGCGCGCCCATATACAGCGGCGTCAGGAACGCGTTCCACAGCAGCATCAGGCCCGTCATGAGCACAACGCCGAACAGAAGCCCCGTGACGGCGGACGCGAATGTTTTGCGGCGGCTGTACAGGATGGACGCCGGCAGGATGAACGCGGCAGACTGAATGACGTTCATGACAAGGCCGATCCAGCCCGTCTCGCTGAACGTCAGCATTTCCAGCAGCGACGTCACGGCCGTGACGCAAAGCGCGGGGACGGGTCCGAGCAGCAGTCCGCCGATCGCAAGGATGACGTCCTTCGGGTCGTACTTGAGCCATGCCGCGGCAGGCAGCAGCGGCGGCAGCAGGAAGTGCGACACGGCGGTCAGCGCGTACGCCATCGCGCAGAGCATCGCGCAGACGGCGATCGTTTTGGTGGTCATTTTGTTTTTGGTTTGCATGATGATCCCTCCGAAAAAAATAGTCTCACGAATCGTCGGGGAAACAATTCGTGAGACAGCATAAATATACATTTTGTATCCTCTCACATCCGGACTGTACCGTCGGTACCGGAATCACACCGGTTCAGCCTTGCGGCTCGCAGACTTTTACTGCCGGTGGGGAATTGCACCCCGCCCCGAAGACGGGACTATTGTAGCACGGAGAGATCGGATTGTCAAGTCAGAATGTTGCGGTTTTGCGCAGGATGCGCGGCTGGGATGTGTAATACTCGTCCCAGACCTTGTCGAGCGTGACGGCCAGATCGCGCATGAGTGCCTGACTGTACTTTGCGCGCACGTTGTTGCGCGTGAACATGACCATCAGATAGCACCCGCCGTTGTCGGACTGGACGACGGCGCAGTCGCCCGCCGTACCGTATACGCCCTTTTCATAGTGCCAGCCGCTCTTGTGCGCGGCGGGTCTGCCGATGCCGTCGCGGATGGGCGAGTACTTTGCCTTGCACAGCAGATCCCATGCGTGTGCGGAATGAGCGGCGTGCGAGTGGCAGTAATTGTACAGCGCGAACCATTCCGTCGCGCGGTCTTTGGGCAGACAGTCGCCCATGTAGTTGTAGCTCTTGATGACCGTGCCGCTGCCGAGGCTCGCCAGGAAATCGTTGAACGTCTCGCGTCCGACGTAGCGCAGGAACACCTCGTAGCACGTATTGTTGGACACATGGATCATGCGCTGCAGCAGGTATTCGACGGTATAGTCGCCGCTTTTTGCGCCGAAATCGTCATAATGGAGCTTGCCGCGGTTGACGTGCAGCTTCGTGCCGAGCGACAGTCTGCCGGCGTCCATCTGCTTGCAGATATACAGAAGCATCGCCGCCTTGATGGTGCAGTTGCTCTGAAAGCTCTTGTCCGCCCGGTACGACGCGACCTCCTTGAGCGTTTTGCCGCTGATGTCGTACAGACCCCATCCGAGGGTGAAATTATACTTGCCGTAGACTTTGTCCAGTTCCGCCTGCAGCGTGTCGGAGACGGAATAGACGCGTTCCTTGCGGGTGATCCCGCCGAACAGCCACGCGGCGCTTGCGGTGGGCGACACGGCGCCCGCGGCCAGGATCACAGCCAGAATAAAACACAGGAGCTTTTGAGTCAGTTTCATCATGTTTCCTCTTTCCGCTATGCTATACAGGATATACAAGTATGCTATACAGGATTATACAGGATATGCGGCGGCTTGTCAATATAGACTGCATTTACCGCGCAGGGGGTGGGAGGGAAACAGAAAAAAGGCTTGCACCGAAAAACGGAATGTGCTATGATAAATCCGAAATAAACATTTGGAGGTCAACTATGAAAACAAGAATTATTTGCATCTTTTTGGCACTGGCGCTTGCAGTCGTCGGCTTTTCCGCCTGCGGCAAAACGCAGACCGAGCCGGAGACGACGACGGCGTATGTCGGCACGGAAGAAGACGGACAGAATCCCGTCATGAATTTCATCGGCAACTATCAGTCCGACCGCCGCGTCATGACGGTGGAGGCGCTGGGCATGGATGAAGCGCGCGTTACGGTGCACTGGGGCTCCGACGCATGGACGTATTCGGAGTGGGTAATGACCGGCAAAGTTGTCGAAGAAGGCGACGGCCTTGTCATGCGCTATACCGACGGCGCTTACGCGACCGTTACGACGGATGAGAACGGCGCCGAAACGCGCTCCGACGAAACGACCGGCGGAACCGGTACGGTTTGGTTCAACAGCGACTATACCATCACGTGGACGGACGACGGGGACGACCAGATCAACGGTCTTGTGTTCGAGTGGCTCATGATCGAATCGGTCGAAGACGAGGGTCCGGTGACCATCACCGTGCCGGAGGAAATGGAATAAGCAAACCGATCCGTTCATCGGACATTGGTCAGGGGAATGAGGCATTCATGAATACGAATCTTTGGAAACGCGCCGTCTGCGTGCTCCTGTGCGTGTTGGCTGCGGCGACTCTCGCCGGCTGCGGCGCGAAAAAAAGCGCCGGATCTGCGTCCGCGGGCGTGGACGTGCGGGAGAAGCTGACTTCTTTGACGGTCAGCGACGAAGCGCTCGGCGTCGCCGGAAAGTACGCCGCGCTGTCCGAGATTCGGGACGGCTCGGTTGATCCCGATCTGGTCGGCACATGGACCACGGCGGACGGGGAGATGACGTACACCTTTACGCAGGACGGACGCGAAATCATGTCGTCGACCTACATTGAGGACGCCGAGGTGCCGTTCACGTGCATGACGGCCGGGGGTCACAAGCTCCTTTGCGAGGAACTGTCTTTTTCGCCCGAATCCGACGAAAACGTCAAGAAGGCAGGCACGAAGCTCGTTTACAAGGCGTACAGCGTGGAAAACGACGCGCTGTATCAGGTGGCCGTGGACGAAACGCGCGAGGAAAAAGACACGGTGCAGTCCTCGCTCGTGATGCTGTACCGTGCCGACGCGACAGGCAGCGCCGCTGCGGCGATCGCCGCGAACCTGATCTCCGTCGACGCGCTTTCCGGTTCGTGGACGTCCGAAAAGGGCAGTCTGACTATCCGCGACGGCAAGCTCAAATGCGGCAAGGACAGCTTTTCGCTGCGCTTTGACGAGCAGAACCGTCTCGTCGCGGAAAAAGGCGGGCGCGAAACCGCGTACAAAATCGTGCTTTCCGTGCAGAAGGACTACGCCGCCGACACTGCGCAGGCGGTCGAAAGCATGCAGATGAACCTGACGTATACCGGCGCCAACGGGCTCGACAAGCCGAATCTGCAATCCGTGCTGGACGACTGGAAGAAGGAATACAGTTGGGACAGTTGGTACTATACCGGCAAATTCACGCTGCAGGCGGAATGACGCGGCGCCAAGGCGAGCGCGCATGAAGCGGTTCGCCTGCCGAAATCTGTTCTTTGTTTTTTGTCTGTCACGACGGACGGCGGCAATTTCGTGAATACACCGCCGTCTGCGGGGCAGACTATTTTATTATTGACTTTTTCACCCTTTCATGCTATGATAAATCCCATAGCGCATAAAGGAAAGGACGGTGTTGTGCAGCTTTGAATCGGAAAGAAAAAATGCAGTTCCAGGCGGTCGATCTGGTGCTCGGACAAATCCTGAACTATATCGACAAAGATCCGCAGAAAAACCTTCTGCGGCTGGTTGACAGCGCGCAGAAGCTGGTCGGAAGCATTTATCCCGGCAAGAATTTTGATAATTTCCGTAAGGCGCTGGACGACCCGGACAATATCTGGGCGGGCTTTGCGCGTTCCGTGATTCGCGACATGGACCGTTCCGCGCTGCAAAAAGCGATCATGGCGATGGGCTACGGCAACTACATCGGCACCAAAACCGTGCGCGAGAACCGCGAAAAATACAAATGCAACTTCCCGTATATCATCCTGCTCGACCCGACGAGCGCGTGCAACCGAAAGTGCCGCGGCTGCTGGTCGGCGGAATACGGGCACAAATACAGCCTGACGCTCGAGGAGATGCAGTCGATCGTGGCGCAGGGCAGGGAGCTCGGCACGCATCTTTACATGATGACCGGCGGCGAACCGCTCATCCGCAAGGACGACATCTTCACACTGTGCGCGCAGAATCCCGACTGCATGTTCCTGTGCTACACGAACGCCACACTGGTGGACGACGCGTTCTGCAGGGAAATGAATCGCCTGGGCAATCTGACGCTGGCACTCTCCATCGAGGGTACCGAAGAGAGCAACGATTCCCGGCGCGGCGAAGGCAGCTATGCGACAACGCTGCACGCGATGGATCTGCTGCGTGAGAACCGCTGCCTGTTCGGCATGTCCGTGTGCTACACGAGCGAAAACATCGACCAGGTCACGAGCGGCGCGTTCCTCGACCTGATGATCGAAAAGGGCGTCAAGTTCGGTCTGTACTTCAACTACATGCCCATCGGGCAGAACGCCGTGCCGGAGCTGATCCCCAGCCCCGCACAGCGCGAGTATATGTACAAGTGGCTGCGCCGGGTGCGCGACGCCAAGACGGGAAAGCCGCTGTTCGTGCTGGATTTCCAGAACGACGCGGAATACGTCGGCGGCTGTATCGCGGGCGGACGCAACTATTTCCACATCAATTCCGCCGGCGACATCGAGCCGTGCGTGTTCATCCACTTCTCGGACTCCAACATCCGCACCCACACGCTGCTTGAGGCGCTGCAGCGGCCGCTGTTCCAGGCGTATTACCGCGGACAGCCGTTCAACGACAACCATCTGCGGCCGTGTCCGATGCTGGAGAATCCGGACTGCCTGCGCAGGATCATCGGCGAGACAGGCGCGCAGTCGACGGACATCCTCGCGCCGGAGTCAGTCGAGACGCTCTGCGCGCGGTGCGACCGGTTTGCGGCGGCATGGGCGCCGGAAGCGGAGCGCATCTGGAATTCAACGTCTCATCCACAGACCAAGACGTATTACTATCGGGACACGCCGGAAGGAAAACAGGAATCCTGAAAGACGGACTGCCCTGCGGCGCAAAAGGATATTCGACCCACCTTTGTCATCCACAACTGAATCAGCGGGGGTGCCCTTCGGGGCTGAGATCATACCCTTTGAACCTGAACGGGTTATGCCGGCGCAGGGAAGCAGACAATCTTTTGCGTACACAAGCGTCGGATCATTCCGGCGCTTATTATTATCTATTTCAAAAAAGAGGCCAAAACTATGAAAAAAACACAACGACTTGCCGTCAGCGGCGTTCTGATCGCGCTTGCGGTCGTACTGTCCTTTGTCAAGGTGTTCGAGCTTCCGTTCGGCGGTTCGATCACATTGTTCAGCATGACGCCGATCATGCTGGCCGGATGGATGTTCGGCGTGCCGTGGGGGCTGCTGTGCGGCGTGGTGGACGGCATACTGCAGGGACTTGTCGGCGCGGCGACGACGCAGGCGTTTGCCGGCATGGAAATGCTCGAAACGATCGGCGTGATCTGCCTCGATTATCTGGCGGCGTTCTCCGTGCTCGGCTGCGCGGGACTGCTGCGCAGGGCGCTTCGGGAAAAGCCGCGTCTTGGCTTCGCGCTCGGCGCACTGCTCGCGGGATTTTTGCGCTATGCGGTGCATACCTTCTCCGGCGCGCTGCTGTACGGCAGCTATGCGGAGTGGTTCTTCACGCAGGAAGGGTTCTATTCATGGGGCGCGACTGTCCTCGAAAAGTTCAGCGGTACCGGACTTGCGGTCGTTTATTCCTTGGTATACAACGGATTCTACATGATCCCGGAGATCATACTCTCCGTGTTCGCGGCGGTCGTGCTGATGAGCGTCAAGCCCGTCCGCGAAGCCGCGCTGAAGGGTTCGACGCATATCCGATAAAGCAAAAAGACAAAGCAAAAAGCACGGGACTGCCGCATGCCGCGACAGCCCCGTTTATTTCAAGCGAACCGTGCAGACGGCAGGCGCCGCCGCAAAACATCGGCGCCGCTGCCTGTAGGTCGGTCCCGCACAGCGCGCTTCGTTTTGGCTCGCGCAGATAGTATGAACGCACGGAACGCAGAATATACGTCCCGTGCGTTTTTTTGTGGATAAAACACGGAGCGGGGTTTTGCGCCTCGCTCCGATGATACTATGTTGTTTTACGGTTTGAGTTCCACTTTCGGCAGCAGACCGAACAGGCCGAGGAAAAACGCTTTCACTTTGTCAAAGAAGCCGGTCTTGACGGTGATCGTGATGTCTTTTTCCAGTTTGCCGTCCGCGTTCGACTGCACGTTGCCGTCCACGTCGATGACCTTTGCCGTGAGCGTCTTGCCCGCTTTCATCTTGGTTATAGCGCAGCTGACGGTTTTATTATCGCCTTTGGCAAGCTGTGTCTCGCCGTCATACAGCGCCACAAAGTACCCATCCGGCACGCTTTCCGCCGTCGCGGTCACGTTAACGGTGGATTTGTAACCGACCGTCGCGGCCTGCGGCACGTTCAGCGTGGCGTTTTGGGTCGGATTGTCTTTTTCAAACTTTGCGGTTAGTGTCACGTTTCCGGTCACGGTGAAGGAATAGCTTGCGTTTGATGAAACTTTGTTATTGCCCTCGAACCAGCCGGTGAAGTGCCAGCCGCTTTTCGGCGTAGCGGTTACAGTGGCCGTATTCCCTGCGGAATAGCTGCCGCCGCCGGTAACGGTGCCGCCCTCTGCCGGGTTCGCATTTGCGGTCACGGTGTAGCTCATCGATAACGTGGAAAACTTTGCGGTCAGGGTCACATCCTCGATCACAGTAAACGTGTAGCTTTTGTTTGAGGAAACTCTGACGCCGTTCTTGTACCAGCCGGAGAAGAGGTATCCGGGGTTGTTTGTCGCGGTTAACGTTGCGGACTGTCCGTCGGAATAGACGCCGCCGCCGGTGACCGTGCCGCCCGCAGTCGGGTTGGCAGTCGCGGTCACTGTGTAACTGTTTTGAGAGGTGTCAGAGGTCAGATCGGATAAACAGCAAGCGGGCCGAATGCCGAGGCAAGTGCGAGCGACATTCTCGTCATCGACGGTTCCGCCGTGATATTGGACAAAGCGAGTCATGCCGGAATACTCACCGGCAGTACGCAGCCGCCAGCCGGAAAAACCGGAGACTTCTACATGTAGTCCCTGGCATGTTGCATAGTCGGTGCCTTTTGCCTTTTTTGATTCGAGATTGGAAAACCCATAGATGCTCTGTCTTACTTCATCGTAGGAAAGCAAAAAGATCGGATCGGTCGTCCACACAGAACTATATAAGGAATGCTCAGAGGGATATGCGTCGTTGCTGATTGTTGTGTTTCTGATATTTGCCTTTTGTGTATTGTTGAAAGCGGTGTTATAAAAATCGTTGTTCAGCCAGGCACGGATGCTGGACTCGGCATAATTGTTCGCAAAGGTGGAAGTTGATCCGATATAGTAATAGTAGATATCGGAGGCGCTTTCTCTTCTGACAACGTTCTGATATGCCTGCGCATCAATTATGGTTTCACACATAACAAGACAGGAGGACGGATTGAGCACACGCCATTTCAAAGGCTCATATTTGAAATAATACGTCGTGTTTGGGGAATAGCCGTTCTCGTCCTGATAGGAGCTGTCCGCAATGGAGGCTTGGTTGGTGAAATTCGGCCTGTACTTTGTAAATTTCACGGCGCGGTATTTGACGCCGCCGGAAACGAAATCGGCATATTTCATGAAATCACTTGCCGTCATATTGCCGTCATAGATGCCGTTGCCGGTATAATAGCCGTAGCTGTTCCATGTTGCGGCGTTGGCGGCATTTTTCAGCGCAGTCGTTTCGCTGACCTTCGTCTGCGGATAGTTGCCGAACAGGATGATGTCACCGACATTGGTCGCGCCCGCCGACACGCCGAGGCCGACAAGCCCTGTCACTGCAAGCATAAGCGAGAGCAGAATGCAAAGTGTTCTTTTCATAGGAAACGCTCCTTTCTGTTTCAAAACAACGTGTAAACAATAACGTCGTTTCCGGCGTGCCGCAGGGGTCGATGCCCGCATCGGTTCGCCGCCGTCATACGCTGCCGTTTCCGGCGCTGCCGCACATTACCGGTGCAGCTCCACGAACTGCATCAGCCTGTGCCAGTCGTCGCGGGTGAAGCAGTGTCTGCCGTGACGCAGATGGTAGCCGACGTCGCCGGAGAGGAACGCTTCGCCCGGCTGTGCCGGACGGTCCGGACAGACAAAGCCGTTCGGGAACGCGGGGGCGGCGGCAAGGCAGGCAAGCTGCTCGGACAGCGGGTCCGCCCACGTGTCCTGCGCTGCGCTGCCGACCATGGCATAGCGCGGCGCGATCGACGCGATCAGAAAATGCTGGTCGAACGGCATATTCGGTTCATTGTCCACATATTGCAGATACCGCTCGCAGAACCAGAACGGGAAGTTGCGGCAGATGTCGCGTACCGTTTCGCCGCTCGTCCCGCGCGCGAGCGCCGCGCCGGAGCATCCGGAGTCGTTGGAGTAGCCGATTGCGAAACGCGTATCGGTCGCCGCCGTGAACAGCGCGGTTTTGCCCAGACGCGAATGGCCGCAGACGATGCCGCGCCGCATGTCGAGCGCGTCGCTCTGCGTTTCGGCCCAGTCCATGACGCGCTGCGCGGCCCATGCCCACAGCGCGATCTTGCCCGCGTCCGTCGGCTTGCGCTTTCCGTCCGGGAAGAAAACGCCGGCAAGACCGGTCGTAAAGTCGCCGTCGTCGCTCGCGACGTCCGTATAGCAGAACGACAGCACATTGTAGCCGTTGTCGGTCAGCTCCTCGGTCGGCATGTAGCGGTCGGGCACGCAGTCGCGGAAGTTGATATGGATAAAGAACGGGCGGCATTGTCCGTCGTCGTGCATCGCGGCAAAGAAGGGGAAGGAGAATGCCTTTTTCCCGAGCGTACAGTGGACAGTCACACGGTGCAGATAGGTCTTTCCGCCGCAGAAGCGGGGGATCGTGTCCCGCTCGACGTCAAACGTCACCTTGTCCGGCTTCGGCGGCAGAGTGCCGTAGATCTCGCGCTGCAGGATCTCCAGCATCGTTTCCCGATCGGTCAGCGCCGGCAGATTCCGTTCACGCAGCACATCGGACAGCAGCATATACTCAACTCCTTTTACAGCATATAGACGCGCGTCTCGTAGGGCTTGGTCAGGAAGACGTTGCTGTTGTAGACCACGTCGTAGTTCTGCAGCACGAGCTTTGCCTTGGACAGATCCATGCCCTCCGGCGCGGTGAAGCGCACGGGCTTGTCGGTGAAGGAGCAGACGACCAGCATCCGCTGTCCCTCGTATTCGCGTTCGTAGACGTACAGCTCATTGCTCTGCGGGTAGTATTCCTTGTAGCTGCCGTAGATGACGATCTCGTTTTCCTTGCGGAAACGCAGCAGCTTTTTGTAGAAATTCAGGATGGAATCGGGATCGTCCTGTTCGGCGGCCACGTTGATCTCGTGGTAGTTCGGGTTGACGGGGAACCACGGCGTGCCGGTCGTGAAACCGGCGTTCTCGCTGTCGTCCCACTGCACGGGCGTGCGCGAATTCTCGCGCGTGGCCTTGGAAGCCAGCTTCAGGAAGCGGTCGTCTTTGATGCCGAGCTTTGCGCAGACCTTCTCGTTGTTGAACGTGACCACATCCTTGAAGTCCGCCATGGAGCGGAACACGGTGTTCGTCATGCCGATCTCCTGACCCTGGTAAATGAACGGCGTGCCGCACTGGCAGATGTACATGACCGCGAGCATCTTGGCGCTCTGCTTGTGGTACTTGCGGCTGCCGAAGCGGTCGATCGCACGCGGATGGTCGTGATTCTCGATGTACAGCGCGTTCCACGCGTCGCCGTACATCTCCTTCTGCCAGGTGGAGAACGCCTTCTTCATCTTGCGCAGCTTGAACGGCGTGCGGATCCAGTCGGTCATGAAGCAGTCGGATTCCATGTGCTGGAAGTGGAACATCAGGTTGAGCACCTGATTGTCGCCCTCTGTGATGAAGGTGCGCGCGAGCTTGGGCGTCATCATCGGCGCCTCGCCCACGGTGAAGCAGTCGTAATGATCGAGCACGTCGCGGCGGAATTCCTCAAGGTATTCGTGCACATGCGGACCGTTCGTGTAGTGCTCCAGACCCGTGCCCACCGGCAGCGGGATGCCGTTGGGCAGGCCTTCCTTCTTGGAGATATAGGTGATGACGTCCTCACGGAAGCCGTCCACGCCCAGATCGAGCCAGAAGCGCATGATGTTCTTGACTTCTTCGCGCACGGCGGGGTTGTCCATATTCAGATCGACCTGCTTTTTGGCGAAGATGTGCAGGTAGTATTCGTCGAGCTGCGGGTCGTATTCCCACGCGTCGCCCTCGAACACGGATTTCCAGTTGTTGGGCTTCTTGCCGTCCTTGCCCTTGCGCCAGAAATAGTAGTCGTGGTAGGGACTGTTCTTGTCCTTGCTCTTAATGAACCACTCGTGCTCGTCGGACGTGTGGTTGACGACGAGATCCATGATGATGCGGATGCCGCGCTTGTGCGCTTCGTCCACGACGGTGCGGAACAGATCGAGCGTGCCGTAGTCTTTGGAGATGTCGCAGTAGTCGGCGATGTCGTAGCCGTAGTCCGCGTTGGGCGAGGGATACAGGGGCGAAAACCAGATCGCGTCTATCCCGAGATCCTTGAGATAATCGAGCTTCGAGAGCACGCCCTCAAGATCGCCGATGCCGTCGCCGTTGCCGTCGCAGAAGCTGCGCGGCCAGATCTGGTAGACGGTCATCTCTTTGTACCAGGTTTTTTTGATTTCCATAGTTTAACACCTCAATATCGAATCAGTGTAAACATCGACAGCGCAATGAGCGTCTGTGCGACGTAATAGGACGCTGTGCAGACGGATTTGAATACGAATGTCTTTTTGTGCATTTTGAAACGCAGCATGCCGAGCATGTAATCCGACAGCAGGAAACAGGCGCCGCCGATCGGCATGAGGATCAGCGCGGGCGCGGTCGAAAACATGCGCATCGCCAGTCCTGTCAGCTTGCTGAGCATCAGCGCGGCGATCATGCAGTAGACGAACATCGGCACGATCAGCGGATCGAACGCCGGCTTGTACAGCAGCAGGATCGCGAGCATCACGCAGGTGAGCGTCAGGAAGATCCCCGCCTCGAAGCCGTTCCACCAGCCGACCTGCGGGAACAGCCGCTTCTCGGCCATGGAGATCGCCAGGATGTACAGGATATGGCCGACGGCGAAGCAGCAGCTTCCCGCCACGAAATACGTCGTACGCTCTTCTTTGCCGAGAATGTAATCGCCGATATAGTCGAGCAGGAAGCCGGCGAGCATGACGAACAGATAATTTTGCCGCACCTCATGCGAAAACAGCGAGAGGATCGCCGTCAGGAAGAACAGCGAGGACAGGAGCATCTTGACGGTCAGCGTCCACTTGTCCTTGCCGGAATACGTGATCTTGCAGTAATAGGGCATCAGCAGCGCGGTCACGGCGGCGCAGACCAGCCCGATAACGAACAGAATGTTCATGCGTTTACTCCCATATCGGCAGCGGTATCGGCAAATCTGCCCTTATGTACCGGTTCGACCACGCCGTACAGCTTCATCACGGCGGCTTTGGCTGCGCCGGAAACGGCCTTGCTTTCGATGAAGTCGTCCATCGAGTCGCACAGATACTGCACCAGCGTCACGATCTCGGGCATGCTGCTCGGGATTGCCTGTACGGTCCCGTCCTGCGCAAAGACGAATTTCCACCGGCGCTGGCAGACGCTCTCCATCGGGCGGAACCAGACGGCCAGCGTGTTTTCGTCCTCCCACGCCGCGCTGCAGCGTGCGGTGAAGTCGATGCCGGCAAGGTGGATCGGAGAGTGGCGCGGTTCGCCGTCCATGCCGCAGACGATCGTGTTCGTCGCGTCGCCCTCGCTCCAGGTCATGCGGCACACGTCATCCCCGAACGAGAACGACACATGGTCGATGTTGCCCGCGCGGTCGGCGGACATATAGACAGAAGCGAGCGGCAGCATGCTCACGGGGAAGTTGACCGTATTGATCAGCGTTGGTTTTTTGAACAGGATCTCGCGTCCTTCGATCGTCTTTTCGAGGACGCTGTGCGGCATGGCGTGCAGCTCCTCGAGCGTTTCGAGCACAAGCTGATCCTTGAGCTTGAGATAGTCCTTGTCGTCGCGCGGACGCGGCAGGAACGCCGCCGGGAAATGGCGCCACAGCATGTCGCGGGATTTCTGTTCCTGGATTTCGCACGACGTGATGACAACGACGGCGTTATAGTCCTCGAAAATGACGGCAAACTGGGAGAACATGCCGTCCAGTCGGTAGGAGTTGGGCACGACGCCGTTGCGCCAGAAGAAGTAGCCGTAGCCGTTGCGGTTGTCGATCTCGGAGTAACGCTCGGGCCAGGACTGCGTAACGGTCGCCTGCGCGAGCCAGTCGGCGGGGATGACCTGTTTGCCCTCAAAGACGCCCTTCTGCGATACGCACAGCGCGATCTTCGCCAGTTCTTCCGTGGTCAGGTAGATGCCCCAGCCGCCCGCTTCGATGCCTTCGTTGTCGGTCTCCCAGAAGGGGACGCGGCCGAAGCCCAGCGGCTCAAACAGGCGCGGCGTCAGGAACGACAGCACGCTCATGCCCGTGGTGCGGCAGATGCAGGCGCAGACCATGTAGGAGCACTCGCTGATGTAGCGCCACTCGCCGTCGTCCGGATCGGCGTACCACTTGGAGTCCAGGAACTGCTTTTGCCAGTTGCCCTTGGACTTGTCGGCCAGCAGGCTCACGTCCTTGCCGGCGGTCATGTTCAGCAGATGGCGGACGGTGATTTTTTCGAGCTTCTCATCGTAGCCCGCCGTGCGGTACTCCGGGAAGATGTCGAGCACCTTGGTCTCGAGCGAGAAGAACCCCTCGTCGATGGCGAATCCCGCCGCGATGGACGTGACGGATTTGCTGACCGAGTACATCGCGTGCGGCGTGTCGGGCGTGTACGGCTTGCGCCATGTCTCGAACGCGACTTTGCCGTCGCGGATCACCATGATGCTGTGCACCTCGATGCCGCTGGCTTTTGCGTCCCGGATGTATTCCAGAATATCGGCCGACGAAACGCCGACCTGCTCCGGATAGTCTGCGCGCGGGATGGAAGAGATTTGTACCGTATTCATGAAGAACCTTCTTTCCGAAAACTATTACCTAACCATTATAGCACTTTTTCACAAAAAAAGGAAGTGTTTTTTACAACTTTTTATCCTCTTTTACACGAAAAAACAGAAAGAAATCCGAAAAAAGAAGTTGAGCTTTTCGGGAATTTGTGCTACAATGGAAACAGTTTATTCGGGAAGGTCTGACGAAATGAAGACAAAGCGAGATTTTCCGCTTGTGCTGGTGACGAAAAAGGCGGAGACTTCGATCCGCCGCGGGCATCCGTGGGTCTATTTCGACGAGATCACGGACACGTTCGGCACGGTGGAAAACGGCGGGATCGTCGACGTCGTGAGCGGCAAGGGGACGTACCTGGGCAGCGGTCTATACAGCGCGCACAGCAAGATCCGCGTGCGGCTGCTGTCTGCCAACGCCAACGACAAATACGACGCCGCGTTCTTTGCGCGGCGCCTGCGGTATGCGGTCGACTGCCGCCGCAGCATCCTGCCGGACGACGACTTCGGCGCGTGCCGGCTCGTGTTCGGCGAGGCGGACGGCCTGCCGGGACTGACCGTGGACCGGTTCGGCGACGTGTGCGTCACGCAGGTTCTGTCCTACGGCATGGACATGCGGCGCGGTCTGCTCTACGGCGCGCTGCGCGACATCCTCTCGGAATACGGCGTGGCGCTGCGCGGCATATACGAGCGGGGTGACGTCGCGCTGCGCGAGCAGGAAGGACTGCAGCAATACAAGGGCTGGTACATGCCCGAAACGGTCGCCGACAAATCGACGCGCACCCAGATCACCGAGAACGGCGTGCGGTATCTTGTGGACTTTGAAAACGGACAAAAGACGGGATTCTTTCTCGATCAAAAATATAACCGCCTTGCCGTCGCGCAGATGGCGAAGGGCAGGCGCGTGCTCGACTGCTTTACGCACACCGGTTCGTTCGCGCTGAACGCGGCCATGGGCGGCGCGGCGCATGTGACGGCGGTCGATGTGTCGCAGACGGCGCTCGACTGCGCGGCGGAGAACGCGGCGCGCAACGGCCTTGCGGACCGGATCGACTTTCTGTGCGCGGACGTGTTCGACCTGCTGCCGGAACTGGCGGCGCGCGGGGACAAGCCGTACGACTTCATCATCCTCGATCCGCCCGCGTTCACCAAGAGCCGCAAAACCGTGCATTCCGCCGAGCGCGGATACAAGGAGATCAACTACCGCGCGATGAAACTGCTGCCGCGCGGCGGGTATCTGGCGACGTGTTCGTGCTCGCATTTCATGAAAGCGGAGCTGTTCGAGCACATGCTGCGCGAGGCAGCGTTTGACGCCGGCGTCCAGCTGCGGCAGCTCGAGGCGCGGCAGCAGTGCCGCGACCATCCGATCCTGTGGAATGTGCCGGAGACGGATTATCTGAAATTCTATCTGTTCCAGATCGTGTGAAGCGATCGTTTGCTGTTTGGAAGGGGAGAACGGTATGACGGAAAAAACGCTCGGCGTCCTCGGCGGCGTCGGTCCGCTGGCGACGGTCTATTTTGCCGATCTGATCGTCAAAATGACGCCTGCCTCGCGCGACCAGGATCACATCCGCACGATCGTGTCGAACAACCCGAAGATCCCCGACCGGACGGACTATATCCTCGACCGCACCAAACCCGATCCGCTGCCCGCAATGGTGGCGGATGCGAAAATGCTCGCGTCGCTCGGCTGCGATCTGATCGCGATCCCGTGCAACACGGCGCACTTTTTCTATGACGAGATCCAGAAAAATGTCGATGTGCGTGTGATGAACATCATCGAAGAGACGCTCCGGTTTGCGCGCCGCACCGTGCCGCAGGCACAGAAGGTCGGCATTTTGGCGACGAGCGGCACGCTGCAGTCAAACGTCTATCCGCATGTTGCCGAACGGTTCGGGATCGAGTGTATTTATCCGGACGAGCGCGACGCCGCGACGCTCATGCGCATCATCTACGACGAAGTCAAGGCCGGAAAGCCGGCGGACGAGAAAGCGTTTTTCTCGATCGTCGAGCGCATGAAGGCGGCGGGATGTGACGCGGTGATCCTCGGCTGCACAGAGCTGTCGGCGATCTACTACGAGCTGCACATCCGTCGGCCGGACATCCTCGATTCCATGACGGCGCTGGCGGCGGCTTGCGTGACGGAGATCAAGGGGAGCGTGCTGCTGTGAGCGCGTTTTCCGGCGCGTTGGGCGAGGTGTACGCGGCGCGGTATCTGCGCGAGCGCGGATACAGGATCGTCTGCGCCAACTACCGTACGCGCATGGGCGAGATCGACATCACGGCCGAAAAGGACGGCGTTACGGCGTTCATCGAGGTCAAGACGCGCAGCGAAGGGATGATCGCGCTCCCGGCGGAGTCGGTCGACACGCGCAAACAGAAGCGCATCGCGCTGGCGGCGGCGCAGTATCTGCGCACGGAGCCGCCCGGACTGCGCACGCGGTTCGACGTGATCGAGGTCTATCTGGACAGGGACGACGCGCTGCTGGATATCCGCCATATCCCAAACGCGTTCGACAGCAAAATAAACAGTACAATCTGATCCATAGGAGGTCTGCAATAATGGTCTACAAAATGAACATCGCGGGGATCGACCACGATCTGCCGCTGTGCCGCGTGACGGACGATTTGTATATCGGCGCGTTCGTGGTGTTCGGCCGCGCAAAGCTGACGGTCGCCTGCGCGCGGGAGCTTTTAAAACGCGCGCCGGAATATGACTACGTTCTCACCGCGGAAGCCAAAGGCATCCCGCTTGCGCACGAAATGGCGCGCCAGCATGACGACGAAACATATTTCATCGCCCGCAAATATCCCAAGCTCTACATGACCGGCGTGTTCGAGGTCGTTGTGCGCTCCATCACGACCGACAAGGAGCAGAAGCTCTATCTCGATACGGCCGAGGCGGAGATGATGCGCGGCAAGCGCGTGCTGATCGTGGACGACGTGATCTCCACCGGCGAGTCCGTCGCCGCGCTGGAAACGCTCGTCAAAAAGGCGGGCGGCAACATTGTCGGCAAGATGGCTGTGCTCGCCGAGGGCGACGCGCAGAACCGCGACGACATCATCTATCTCGAAAAACTGCCGCTGTTCAATGCGGATGGGACGGTGAAAGCATGAAACGGATCCTTTGTTTTTGTCTGACGGCTTTTCTGCTGTGCGCCTTCTGCGTGCCGGCGTTCGCCGGAGATGCGCGGACGCTTTCGTTCGGCAGGGACGGCAGGTTCACCATCCTTGTGGCGACCGATATTCATGAAGAATATCCCATGAGCGAGGCGGAGTCCGTCTTCCTGCGCGAAGCGGTCGCGGCGGTGCAGCCCGATCTCGTGGTGCTCGACGGCGACAATATGGTCTGCGAGGGGACGGAGATCTACGACCAGCTTCTCGAACCGTTCGTGTCGGCAGGCGTTCCGTTCACATATGTGTTCGGCAACCACGACCGTGAATGCAGCGATCTGACACGTGAGGAGCAGATGGCGCAGTACAGCCGCGTCGGCGGCGATCTGTGCCTGGCCTCGGACGCCGTGCCGGAAATGTCCGGCTTCGGCACGCACAATCTGCCCGTGCTGTCTTCGGACGGCAGCCGCGTCGCGTTCAACCTGTGGCTGTTCGACTCCGGCGATTATGTGCCGGATAAGGGCTATGACCGCGTGCACGCCGACCAGATCGAGTGGTACCGCGAGAACAGCATCCGTCTCGAACAGGAAAACGGCGGCAAGGTGCCGTCGATCGCGTTCCAGCATATCATTGCCAAGCAGGTTTTCGACGCGGTCTACAAGCCCGCGAAGAACGCGGACAAAGCATTCCGCACGTTCGACGACGGAACGGCTTTTTCCAGATGGGTCAACCGCAGGGCATATGACGGGTATCTGCGCGAAACGCCGTGTCCGTCCTATTTTGACGACGGGCAGTGGGCAGCGTTCTGTGCCCGCGGCGACGTTTTGGGCTGCGTGACGGGGCACGACCACGTAAACAACTTTGTGGCGAAGTATGACGGTGTGGACATCATCCAGACGTCGTCCGCCGGCCACCGCGCGTACGGCGACGTTCTTTCGCGCGGCGTGCGAGTGATCACGGTCGACGAGAACGATCCGTGGCAGTACGAGACGCACACCGTGTACGAATCGGATCTCGGTATGCATCGCACGTCGCAGCTGCCGTCCGTGACGCATATCCCGCGCTTTATCTACGCGTTCCTGCGCTGGGTGACGCGCGTTGTCGAGCTGTTGTTCTGAACGGCATGTTCCGGATTGACACCGCGTGCCTTTTGCGGTATACTATATTTTACAAATTGTTTTTGAGGTGCCGTATTGAAATCCTTTGACATCAAAACGACCATCTATTTCGGTGAGAATGCGCTGGATCGTCTCGCTGCGATCCCGGCTGAGCGCATCCTGGTGATCGCAGACCCGTTCGTGGTCAAGAGCGGCATGATCCGTCTGCTGACCGACCGCCTGCAGAAGGTGGGCAAGGAGTTCTCCGTCTATGACGACATCGTGCCCGATCCGCCGATCGACAAGATCACGGCAGGCGTGCGCGTGCTGCTCGAATACGACGCGGACTGCATCGTTTCGGTGGGCGGCGGTTCGGCGATCGACTCGGCAAAGGGGATACGCGAGGTCGCGCGGCAGATGCATCCCGACCGCGCGGTGCGGCTCATCGCCGTCCCGACCACGAGCGGCACCGGTTCCGAGGTGACCAACTTCTCCGTGATCTCCGACCCGGAGCACAACACGAAGTTCCCGCTTGTCGCCGACACGCTGCTGCCGCAGGAGGCGATCCTCGACGTGGAACTGGTCAAGAGCGTGCCGCCCAAGATCGCGGCCGATACGGGCATGGACGTGTTCACGCACGCCCTGGAGTCCTACGTCAGCACGGACAACAATGAGTTCTCCGCGGCGCTTGCGGAAAAGTCGATCGAGATCTTCGGCGCGTTCATGCTGCGCTCGTATCTGGACGGCAACGACACACATGCGCGGCAGAAAATGCACGTCGCGTCGTGTCTGGCGGGCATCGCGTTCAACGCGACGGGACTCGGCATCAACCACTCGCTCGCGCACCAGCTCGGCGCGCAGTTCCACATCCCGCACGGCCGCGCCAACGCCATGCTGCTGCCGCTGGTCATCCAGTACAACAGCGGCATTTCCAAGCACAGCCGCAGCCAGGCGGAGTACCCCAAGCAGGTCAAGAAATACTGCAACATCGCGCAGATCCTGGGACTGCGCAACTTCAACACCATCACCACCGTGCGCTCGCTTGTCAGCTGGGTGGAGTACATGATGAAGGAGATGGACATCCCGCTGTGCATCTCGGAGCTGGGCGTCTGCACGCGCGAGGAATACTTCGCGCGCATTCCGGAGATGGCGGACGCCGCGATGCTCGATTCCTGCACACGCACGAATCCCAAGCGTCCGGAGAGAGAAGATCTTGAAAAAATACTCGTTGAGGCATGGTAAGCCGAAGGAGGATAAACCAATGAAAAAAATCAGTCTGCTTTTAGCTCTGCTGCTCGTTCTGCTGCTCGCGTCCTGCGGCAAGTCCGCAACGGCGGAGACGACGACAGAAAAAGAAACGGCGCCGACGGTCGCCGCCGAAACAGCCGGTTTCACGCTCGACGACGTGCTCAAGGCGAACGACGTCAAGACGCTCGTCTCCGCGTACGGCGGCGTGTCCGCCACGCGCTATGAAAACGACGAAGCGGTCAGCGAGACGTACTATTTCATGTACGCGGGCAAGATCGTTTCCACCACCTGCGCGACGGGCAAGGACGGCGAGAAAACGTATTCCTGCACCGTTGACAACGAGTCGTACAAAAAAGTCGGCGACCGGCTGCAGTTCAGCTATAACGTCGACGCACAGAAAAAGCCGTCGAAGGCATACCTGTTCGGCGACGCCGTGTCCGCGCAGATGCTTGAGGGCAAGATCGACCGCTACGAGGAGCCGGACAAGGATTCCTGGTGCTTCGAGCTGCACGACGCGGACGGGGATGACGGCGTTTCCTGCCGCTGCACCGTGCTGAAGAAGTCGTTTATTCTCAAGCAGATCGACTGGGATTACGGCGACGGCAGCACCGCGAAGGTCGAGATCAAACACGGCGCCGACGTGCAGACCAAGGAGTTCGGTCTGCTGGACGGTTTTGCAAAGGATCTGCGCACCGTGACGTGCGTGTGCACGATGCACGACAAGCAGGGCAAGGAGAGCGAAAAGACGCTCAAGGTACAGGTCCCCTACAATGTGGAGCCGGTCTGGGAAAGCGCAAGCGACGTCACCGTCTATTTGGACAAGGGTCTGACCAAGGCGTACAAGTACCCGGGCAACGGCGAAAAGGATTACACGGTCTACGTCACCGATGCAAAGGGATAAAAACAACAGCTATTAAAGGAGGATTTCCATCATGCGCAAAACTCTGAAACGGATCGCCTGCGCGCTGCTGGCGGCAATGCTGCTGGGCACGTGCGCGTTCGGTGCCTTTGCGGTCAACGAATACATGAAGCACGACCGCTGGCACGCGATCACCGCGTCCGAGGCGGTGAAGAAACTCAATGACGGGGACACGTTCGTGATGATGTGCTACCGCACCGGCTGCGGCAACTGCAAGTACATCGGTGCCAACGTCGTCATGGAATGGATGGACACGTACGACAAGGACGTGTACGGCGTGGACGTCGATGCGTCGGAAGGCGTGCCGTCCTTCATCTGGGACGCAATGGGCAAAACGAGCGCCACGCTGCCGTTCCTGGCGTTCGTGCAGAACGGCAAGGCGCAGGCATTCTCGCCCGAGGGCGATCTGGAGGCGTTCGCCGAGAAATTGAACGACACGTTCTTCTCGTTCTTTGACGACGTCGCGCGCAAGAGCCTGACCGTAGTGACCATGCCGGAAAAGACCGTCTACAATACGGGTGAGACGCTGGACACCACAGGTCTTACGCTGGAACTGGTGCGCAAGGACGCCACCACGGAAACTCTGACGGATGGGTATACCTGCACCGGTTTCTCGTCCGACCAGCCCGGACACAAGACGATCACGGTGTCTTATGAAGACGTGCAGACGACGTTTGTCGTCGCGGTCAATACGCCGGACGGCAAACCGGCCGTCTGGGTCGAGCAGCCCGCCAAGTCCAAGCTGCCCTATAAGAATTCGACACGCCTGACCGCAGACTACTGCAATCTGCCGGAGGATGCGCACATGGAGTGGTCGTACCAGTACACGACCATCCGCGGCAAGCAGTCCGTCACGCAGAACGGCGCGTCCGTGGTGCTGACCGCCGAGGGATTCTCTCAGAATGTGACGGTCACGGTCACCGCAGTCGGCGCCGACGGCAAAACGATCGTGAACGGTAACGGCGATCCTGTCACGGCGACGCACACAATCCGCTTTCAGAACAACATCTTCTACCGCCTGAAGGCGCTGATCGACAAGCTGCTCGGACGCGGCGGCTGCGAAAGCGAAGTTTAAAACCACCGGATCAAACGGTATAAAAAGCGGCACGGGTATGTACGATCTTGTACATACCCGTGATTTGTATCTGTCAGAATCTGCGGATGTTAATGTTAAAGAAATTTCGTCTGCTCCGGCAGCATCTTTGACGTGTCGCACGTCTCAATGTAGTCGAGCATCGCGTCCTCGTCCGTGAAGGCGCGCACCAGTTCCCGGCACGCCGGTTTCATGAAGTTGCCGGATATGGCCTTTTCCATCAGATCGAGGATGTCGTCGTAATACTGCTCCAGATTGAAGATCGCAATGGGCTTGTTGTGGCGGCCGAGCTGCTTGAGCGTGAGCACCTCAAAGAATTCCTCAAACGTTCCGATCCCGCCGGGCGTGATGATGAACCCGTCGGCGCGGTTTTCCATCTCGAATTTGCGCTCGCGCATCGTGTCGGTATAGACAAACTGCGTACAGCCCTCGTACAGGATGCCGTCTACGTTGAAAAACGACGGCGCAATGCCGATGATCTCGCCGCCGGCGCGGGTCATGCCGCGTGCCGCTGCGCCCATGAGCCCCGCAGCGCCGCCGCCGAAGATCAGCGCGTGCCCGCGTCTGCCCATTTTTTCTCCGAGTGATTCCGTTCTGCGGATATAGGCGCGGTCGATCTCGTCGCTGGACGCGCCGTACAGACAGATGTTCATAGTTTCCGCTTCCCTCCGGATCGTGATATATCCCATTATAGTCCCAAAGCGGAAGCGTGTCAATCTTTTTAACGGCCGGGGAGCGGGGCCGCGGCGGAGGCGGACTCCGCGGGGAAGTCGAATCCGTGCATGAAACCGCCGAGCTCGGTCGAGCAAACGTCGCCGCCGATCACCAGACCGTCGCAGATCAGCATATTCAGCTCGATCACGTCCGCACGCCCCTCGTAGCCGGGATAATTGCGCACGGCATACGTCCACTTTTTGACACGCCTGCCCGCATACAGCGTCAGGTCGAGATCCTGCTGTTTCTGGATCTCGTTATACTTCTGATACACCTCGTCGAATTCGGCGGGGATCAGGATCTCCGTCACCTGCACGGGGTCCTCCGCCACATCCCAGCCGAACTGGGAGATGAACGCCAGGCGTTCCGCGGCGTTTCCGGCGCGCAGGACGACGGCGCCGCTGTGCGAAGCGGGTCTGCTGCTGCCGAAGTACCAGAACGCGCCGAGAATGAACGCGCACAGCGCAATGAGCAGGAGCCATTTGAGTTTTGACGACCGGAACGTATACACAAACATAAAAGCAACCGCCTTTCCGTTACTGCCTTTTGTGACAGTATACGAAAGGGCGGTTCGTTTTAGAACAGGAGAATTTCAGCCGATGCGTTTCGGCAGCCACATCACGCCCTGCGGCACGATTTCGAGTACGGCGTAGTCTCCGTTCCGGACGCTTCCGGGGTTGCACAGATACAGGCCGTCGTCGTAGTCCTGCACGGGGACATGCGTGTGGCCATATAATGCAACAGAGGCGTTCGCCTCGCGCGCCGCGCTGCGCAGCGTCGACAGACCGTACTTGACGAGCTGCTCGTGGCCGTGGGTGAGAAAGAGCGTTCTGCCGCCCTCCTCGGTGACGAGCTTCGACGGCAGTGATGAGCAGAAATCGCAGTTGCCGCGCACAGCCAGCAGCGGCACATCCGGCATGGGGAAAAACGGTTCGAGATCGCGCTCGCCGTCGCCCAGAAAGACGCACAGGGAGAACCCGCGCTCACGGGAAAAGATCTCGCGCAGACGCCAGGTGTCGCCGTGCGTGTCGGAAAGAACGAGTATTTTCATGTATGGTATCTCCTTTGAAAGCATATATACGGAATGAAGGGACGGGATAGAATGGAAAAACGGGATATGGCACAGGAACTGCTGCGGCTTCGCGCGCGCATGGAACAGTCGGCGGCGGACGAGCGCACAAAGGAACGCGAACTGCTGCGCTTTGCGGGGGAAAACATGGACGCGTCGCAGCAAAACCGGCTGCGGAACGTCCTGCGGGACCGGCAGGCGCTGCAGGATCTGCTGCAGTCCGACGAGGCGAAAGCGCTGCTGCGCCGGCTGCACCATGGAGAGTAAACCGTTTGGGGTGCGGCAATGGACTTTTCAACGGACAACATCGCGGATCTTTTGGGGAACCTGAGCGACGAGGATTTCCGTTCGCTCCGGGAGACGGCGCAGTCCCTTTTGGGCGGCGCCGAAGAGCCCCGCGCACGGCAGGAACCGGGGCTCGATCCCGAAATGCTCGCCAGATTGGGCCGCGTGATGCAGGCCATGCGGCAGGAAACGGACACGCGTTCGCAGCTCATCGGCGCGCTCAAACCGTATCTCAGCGAGCCGCGCCGCAAGCGTGCGGACGACGTGATGCAGATGCTGCGGATGCTGGACGTCTTGCCGATGCTCGGACAGTTGTGAGAAAGGGATGCGTATGAACAGACAGACAAACGCAGAGCCGCACCGTGATCCGCGGTTTTCCGATCTGTACCGCGCCGAGAGCGTGCGCATGTGCCGCCCGCCTGCGCACGCGCAGCCTCCCGAACTCCCGCCGTCGCGTGACGCGGCGGTGATCCTGCCGCTGCTTCTTTTGCTGATGACGGAGGGCGCGGACCGGTACCTGCTGCTGGCGCTTTTGTATATCCTGATGTAGTATAGCACATCCTGCCCGCCGCCGCAAGAAAAACAGGTTTGACAAATCCCGCGGACGATGTATAATGGCTTTTGTAAGAAGCGCGTGCATTGGAGGGCTGTTTCGTGTCCGTGGGGCGTCGGCGCGGCGGTGTGGAGATCTGCACGGGACCGCTGTTATTGAATATCTTTCGTTTCGCAGTGCCGATCATGTTGTCGGGACTGCTGCAAACGCTGTTCAATTCGGTCGACGCCGCGGTAGTCGGACGCTTCGGCAGCGCGACGGCGCTGGCATCTGTGGGCTCGACCGCGTCTCTGACGCATCTGCTGGTCAATATGTTCCTGGGTCTGTCCGTCGGCGCGGGCGTCGCCGTGGCGCAGGGCATCGGCGCCGAAGACAGAGAACGCGTGCGCCGCACGATCGGCACCTGCGTATCGCTGAGCTTGCTCAGCGGCGTGCTGGTCGCGGCGATCGGCGTCGTGTTCGCGCCCACGTTCCTGCGGCTGATGGGCTCGCCGGCCGAGATCCTGGGCGGCGCATCGACGTATATGCGCATCTATTTTGCGGGCATGCCCGCCATCATGCTGTTCAATTTCGGCAGTTCCGTGCTGCGCTCGATGGGCGATACGCGGCGGCCGCTGTATTTTCTGTTCTTTGCGGGCATTCTGAACATGGCGCTCAATCTGCTGTTTGTCGTCCCGCTGCACATGGACGTTGCGGGCGTCGCATTGTCGACGGTCATTTCGCAGTGCATCGCGGCGTTCCTGGTCGCAATGTGCCTTGTGCGCCTGCCGCACGACGTGCGTCTCGAACGCGGCCGGATGCGCATGGACGCGCAGTGCCTGTGGAAGATCCTGCGCATCGGCTTGCCCGCGGGACTGCAGAGCTGCCTGTTCTCATTCTCCAACGTCATCATCCAGTCGTCGGTCAACAGCCTCGGCGCGACGGCCGTCTCCGCGAACGCAGCCGCGACAAATCTGGACAACTTCGTCTATATCGCCATGAACGGCGTTACGCAAAGCGCCACGACGTTCGTCGGCCAGAATTACGGCGCGCGCGACATGCAGCGCGTTCGGCGCGCGGCGGCGGACGTCACGGTCGCCACACTGGTCGTCGGCTGCGCGGCGGGCGTCCTGGAGGCGCTGTTCGGCAGAACGCTGCTGCGGCTGTTCACGACCGACGCCGCGGTGATCGCCGTCGGTATGCAGCGGCTGGAGATCACGGCGACGACCTACTATCTGTGCGGTCTGTCGGAGGCGCTGTCCGGTTCCCTGCGCGGGACGGGACGCTCGCTTCTGCCCATGTGCGTGACGCTTTTGGGCGTGGGCGGTCTGCGCATTTTATGGGTATACACCGTCTTTCCGCTCGCGCCGAGCCTCGGCACGCTGTACTGGGCGTATCCGCTGTCGTGGATCGCGACGACGCTGGTACTGCTGGGGATTTGCCTCGCCGTTTTTGCAAAGGAGAAACGATCATGTCCATCCTGACGTGTCCCGTGTGCGCACAGCCCTTACAGCCGCATGAGCGGACGTATACCTGCCCGAGCGGTCACGCGTTCGATCTGGCGAAGGAGGGCTACCTCAATCTGCTGCTGCCGACGCAGCGCCGCAGCCGGCATCCGGGCGACGCGCCGGAGCTTTGCCGTGCGCGGCGGGCATTTTTGTCGGCAGGCTATTACGCGCCGCTGCGGGATTTCGTCGCTGCGCGTGTGTGCGGCGAAACGGTTCTGGACGCTTGCTGCGGAGAGGGGTACTACACATCGGCCTTTGCCGCGGACGGACGTGCGGTCTACGGCTTCGACATTGCCAAGGACATGGTGCGCCTTGCGTCCAAATCGGACAAGCGTGCGTTTTACTTTGTCGCGGGACTGCACAGCATCCCGGTCGAAAGCGGCAGCGTCGATACGCTCACGCATCTGTTTGCGCCGTTCGAGGATGCGGAATTCCGGCGCGTGCTCAAACCCGGCGGTACGCTTCTTTCGGTGCTGCCGGGCGAAAAACACCTGTGGCAGATGAAAGAAACGCTGTACGAAACGCCCTATCCGAACCGCGAGACACCGCCGCGGACGGGTCTGCGCCTTTTGAAGACGGAACGCCTGCGGTACGACGTCGACCTCGCTGCGAAAGAGGACGTGCTGAACCTGTTCCGCATGACGCCGTATTCCTACAAGACGGCGCGGGACGGGGAGGCGAAGCTCTGCGCGCTGGATTCTTTGCGCACGACGGTCGATTTTGTCGTGTTGACGTACGGGAAGGATTAGATCCCGAATATCGTGTTCAGCAGCAGAAGGCCGATCGTCCCTGGGACGCCGAGCAGCGCGACCGCGGTAAGCGTGACGGGGTTGACGGCAACGGTCACGCCGGTGAGCATACCGGCGACGTTGACCGCTAAGAGCGACGCGACCCCCTGCACGACGGAGCCGATCACGGCGGCGAAGAAGCGGCCGGAGCGCACGAACGCGATCAGCACGGCGAGCGCGGCGAGTGCGAGGACGATGGAAACGAGTACGGCGGACATACAGATCCCTCCCGAAAAACCTTTGTAAATCATATAGCATTTGCCGGACAAATATGATAGAATACTAAAAAATCGAAAAGTTGAGGTATAAGATATGCAGCCTGTGAAAATGAAACCCTATGTTTCCGCCACCATCTGGGGCGGCAGACGGCTGATCGACGAATACGGGGTGCGGACCGACAAGGAGAACGCGGCGGAAGCATGGGTGCTTTCGTGCCATCCCAACGGCTGCGGCGTCATCAGCGGCGGTGAATATGACGGCAAGACGTTGCGCAGCGTGTACGAAGCGGACAGGTCGATCTGCGGCACGCGCGGCGCGCGGTTCCCGGAGTTCCCGATCCTCATCAAATTCATCGACGCGCGGGACAACCTGTCGATCCAGGTGCATCCGGACGAGGCGTACGCCCGCCGGGTCGAACACGGCGCGGGCAAGACGGAGTGCTGGTATATCCTCGACGCGGATGCGGATGCCGAGCTTGCGCTGGGTTTTCGCGGCGCGATTGACCGCGAGACGTTCCGCCGTTCGATCGCGGACAACACCCTGATGGACTATGTGCAGAAGGTCAAGGTCAGGAAGGGCGACTTCTTTTTCATCGAATCCGGCACGCTGCACGCGATCTGCAAGGGCGTGCTGCTGGCGGAGGTACAGCAGAATTCCGACACAACATACCGTGTTTATGACTACGACCGCCGCGGCGCGGACGGCAAACCGCGCGCGCTGCATGTGGACAAGGCGGTGGACGTGACGCAAACGGTCCCGTACGAACCCGTCGTACCGGGCGAAGCGGACAGGGCGCGGTTCGACACGCCGCAGCGCACGCTGCTTGCGTGCTGCGATCTGTTTTCGGTCTGCCGCGTGGACTGCCGCGATACGTATACCGACGCGGCAGGGGAGGAGAGCTTCGTTTCCCTGCTTGTGCTCGAGGGGGACGGCAGCTTCGTCTGCGGCGAAACGGTGTTCCCGCTCACAAAGGGCGAGAGCGTGTTCATCCCCGCAAATGCCGGCGCCTACACGGTGACGGGCAAAATACAGCTTTTGGAGACCAGGATCTGAATGACGATACTCAGCGCGCAGAATGTAGAGATGACTTTCGGCGACCGGACGCTGTTCCGGGACGTCTGTTTTGACGTGGGCGAACGCGAGCGCGCGGCGTTGGTCGGCCCCAACGGCACGGGCAAAACGACGCTGTTCCGGCTGATCACGGGCGAGTTGGAGCCGACGGCGGGACAGATCGTCAAATCAAGAGGTCTGCGCTTGGGCTACATGGAGCAGCACGCGTGCGCGCATTCTCCCCGCACGGTCTATGACGAGATGCTGACGGTGTTCGATCCGCTCATCCGCATGGAAGCGCGTCTGGATGAAATCGCCCATGCGCTGCAGAGCGGCGCGGGCGACCAGACGGCGCTGATCGCGGAGCAGAGCGCCCTGCAGGAGCAGTTTGAGCGACAGGAGGGTCTTACGTTCCGCAGCCGGACGCGCAGCGCGCTTCTGGGATTGGGTTTTGCGGAAAAGGACTTTACGCTTGCCTGTACCGCGCTCAGCGGCGGCCAGCGTTCCAAACTCTCACTGGGCAAGCTTCTGCTGTCCGGCGCGGATCTGCTGCTGCTGGACGAGCCGACGAACCACCTCGACATGGATTCGGTGGAGTGGCTCGAGGACTTTCTGCGCGATTACAAGGGCTCGGCGGTCATCATTTCGCACGACCGCTACTTTTTGGACCGCGTGACGGAAAAGACGATGGACTTTTCACGCGGCACGCTGCGCACGTGGCGCGGCGGCTATACGGAATACCTGCGGCAGAAGCGGCAGCGCGACGAACAGGAGAAGCGCGATTACGAAAACGCGATGGCGGAGATCGAGCGCATCCGCGGCATCATCGAGCAGCAGCGGCGGTTCGGGCGCGAGCGCAACTTCATCACGATCGCCAGCAAGGAAAAGATGCTCGAGCGCAAGATGGCGGAATTGGTCGTGCCGGAGGCGGCGCAGGCGTCTGTGCATTTCCGTTTTCCGGACGTGCCGGAGACGGGCAACGAGGTCGCGGTGCTGCGGAACGTGGCGAAAGCGTTCGGCGGAAAGCGGCTGTTTTCCGATACGGACATCCAGATCAACCGCGGCGACCGGGCGTTTCTGCTTGGCGCCAACGGCTGCGGCAAGACGACGCTTCTGCGGATTCTGCGCGGCGAGATCGAGCCGGACGCCGGTTCGGTGCGCCTGGGCGCAAATGTCAGGATCGGCTATTTTGACCAGACGCTCAGCGGCCTGCACGAGGAAAAGACCGCGCTCGACGAGGTCTGGGACGCGCACCGGCTGATGAATCAGACGCAGGTGCGTTCTGCCCTGGCTCTGTTTTTGTTCCGCGGCGAGGATGTCTATAAGAAGGTGTCGGAGCTGTCCGGCGGCGAAAAGGCGAGACTTGCGCTGCTGCGTCTGATGCTTTCCGGCGCAAACTTCCTGGTGCTCGACGAGCCGACGAACCATCTGGACGTGCGCTCGCGCGAGGCGCTGGAGGATGCGCTGGCGGATTTCGGCGGGACGATGCTTGTCGTGTCGCATGACCGCTATTTTATCAATAAGCTCTGCACGCGTGTGCTGCACATGACTTCGGGCGGCGTCGAGGAGGTTCTCGGCAACTACGACGACTATGCCGCACGCCGGCAGCGGGCCGAGGCGCAGAAACAGGCGGTCAAGGCGCCGAACGCGTACAAGCGCAAAAAGGAGCTTGAGAGCGAGAAACGGCGGCTGGACGGCAGGATTCGCCGGTGCGAGGAGGCTGTGGCGGCGGTCGAGGGCGAGCTCGAAGAGGCGAACGCGGCGCTGTCCGCGCCGGAGACGGCTTCGGACTACGAAAAGATCCTGTATTGGACGGATACGCTGCACGATCTGCACGCGAAGCAGGAGGAACTGCTGGCGGAGTGGGAGAGCTTGTCCGAGCAGCGAGAGGCGCTCGAAGCGCAGGAAGTGTAAAGAAACAAATCTTTACACCGAAGCCGCCGGAACGGCTGACTTCGATTTGCAAAAAAGCGGCGTTTTCACCGAAAAAAGAGCGTCATATTTTGTGTGCGGACGATGTCCGGATTTTCCACCGCACAGGCCGGAATGCCTATGATTTCAACGATTTTTGTTCCGCAAAACCGCAGAAACGGCAGGCCGCTGAGCGCTATATATGGGGCTTCGGGCGCGTGTCTTTCGGACGTCGGATCGGCGTTCTGGCGGCCGAAAAACGGGCAAAATTGCGCGCTGTAAAGGTGCGGAATGTTACAGATAATTATCATCTGCAAAGGAAAAATGCTTGACAGAATATTTCTTATTTAGAATGAAAGGGCTGGTTTGATGGACTATATCGTGCGTCCGTATGCCGAATCGGACAGGGATGCGGTGCATCTTGTGTGCATGGCGACGGCGGAACACCGCGCGCGCAGCGAAACACGGCGGCTTTTCCTGCTGCGCACGACATGCGACTATTATATAGACAACGAACCGGAGAACTGTTTCGTCGCGGAAAAAACGCTTGAGGACGGGTCGCGCCGCGTGGTGGGCTATATCGTCTGTGCGGCGGACTGTGAGACGTATGCGCGGCGGTTCCGGGACAGGATTCTGCCCAAAATCAAGGAATACAGCAAAATGAATGCGCGTGTTGCGCGCGCGGACGTATTAATGTATGGGCAGTTCGCCATGTTTTTTCCGGCGCACCTGCGTCTTGCGGTGCTGCCGGAGGATCGCGGAAAAGGCGTCGGGACGGCGCTGGTCGAGGCGCTGACGGCGCAGCTTCGGGCGCAGCGGTCGAAGGGCGTGGTAGTAATTCTCAGTAAGAAAAATAAGGCGGCGCAGGATTTTTTCCGTGCGCGCGGATTCTCGGCGCTCCGTCCGATCGGAAGCGGCTTTGCGTACGGTTTGGACTTCTGAGTTGTTTGGAAAAATGCAAATGGAAAATTGTTGTAAATAGGTAATATTGCACAAAGAAAAACGTCGGAGTTGTGGAAAATGACCATAACTCCGACGTTTTTATTCACATTTTCTTAAAATTTTTTCATTTCCGTCTTGACTTTTTGCCAAACGGATGGTAAAGTGTAAGAGACTAAGACTGTATCATCATCAGTTAATGCGTGACAAGTCGCAATTCAGCGGCGCATATATATAGAATGCGGAGATCCGCAACACCAAATTCAGCTTGACGGGAGTGCCTGTGATGGAAGAAAAAACAACCGCTGCCAATCCGGTCGAAACACAGAAGAAGAGCACCGGGAGACCTGCGAACACATTGCGCACATTGGAGCTGCGGTATCAGCCCGTGTTCGACATTCATCTGAACATGGCGATCGACTTTCTGGTCACGCTGCGCATCAACGACCGCAAGATGGGCGTGCTGCTGCAGGACGCATTCTTCCCCGTCGCGGAGAAGAGCAACCAGATCTGCGAGCTGAACAAGTGGACGGTCGAGGAGGGCTGCGACGCCATCCTGCGCTGTGCCAGGCGCGAGGCGGACATCAACCGCCTGATCGTCCCGATCTCCAAGAAATACCTTTCCAAGCCCTTCTGCTTCAAGCAGCTTTCCAAGATCGTGGAGAGCAAGGGCGTCGAGCCGGATAAGTTCTGCTTCAACGTGACCGAGAGCATCTTCGCCGCGGAGCAGGCGCAGGTGGCCGAAACGATCAAGCAGCTTCGTGACTACGGCTTCCTGGTTTCCATCGACGATTTCGGCGTAGAGTATTCGTCGCTGACGCATCTGGGCATGTACGACGTCGACTACATCGGCATCGACGCGAGCCTGCTGGACGGCATCATGACCGAGGAACGCGTCCAGAACCGGCTGCAGGGCATCATCGAGTTCTGCAAGAAGATCGAGGCGCAGACGCGCATCCACGGCGTCGACTCCGAGGAAAAGGCCGCGCTGCTGCGTACACTGGGCGCCGACCAGATGCTCGGCGAACTGTACGGCAAGCCCATGGCCGAAAGAACCATTAAGATCTAAACATTACCAGCTTCCCTCTGCGGGAACGCCGAATCGGATACTAATTATAAAACGGAGTTGATGGACTTGGCAAAGAAAAAGAAGGACGCCGCGCCTGAGGCGCAGAACGGCACTGTCGCGTCCCAAGGGGACAAGGGTCCCTACATCCCTGCGCTGTCCATGGAGGATCAAAGCAAAAAGTACGACGTCAACACCACCGCGGAAAAGGTCCGCAAGCGTGACTGGCTGATCCGTATCATTGCGCTGATTCTTTTGATATTGCTGCTGATCATCGGCATTGGGTACTGCAGCATCTCGATCCTCAACAAAGCAGGCCGTTTCACGGTGAGTCTGATGCCGAACGAGTACGGCATCCAGCTTTCGGAGACCGAGGACTTCCAGAGCCCGACGCTGAACCTGTCGGCAGCACCGGTGACCGACATGAACAACATCACCAGGACGTGGATTCTCAACAAGAACGGTGAGCTGGGCGACGACCCCACGTACAACAGTTTCACCGAGCTTGCGAATCAGTGGGGCGAGCACAACGGCAAAAACTACCTCGCCTACACGTTCGGTGTGCGCAACGCCGGAGCCGAGCCCGACGACATTGTTTCGTACCGCGCGACGCTGATTCAGAACTATGAATACAAGGGCGCCGACGAAGCGGTCCGCATCATGGTCATCCGCAAAACGGATAAGGGCGAGGAATCCGTGATCTACGCGAAACCCCGTACCAGCGACGGCAAGCTCGAAAAGTTCGCTGCGGACAAGAGTTTCTCGGATCCGGACGCCGGCGTGGTGTTCGAGGACATCCGGTCGGATTTCATGGTCGGCGAGATCGACCGCTACACGGTGGTCATCTGGCTGGAAGGCGAAGATCCTGAATGTGTCAACGCGATCATGGGAGGAGAGGCAAAGTTTTCGATGCAGTTTGAAGTCATCGGAGGCGGCAAGGCTGCGGTCGATTGAGCTTGGGGGAGACCAAACGACCAAAGACTTGCACTACCTTGAAACCCATCGCAGAAACACTTTGGATAAAACAAACTATTAACTGGAGGAAAAAACAATGAAAAAGCGTTCTCTTCTCGCTGCAGTTGCGATGCTCATCGTTTCTGCACTGGTCCTGACGAGCGCGACCTATGCATGGTTCAACGTTGGCGGCGATGCCACCATCAAGGCGACCAGAGGCTCTGTCATGCAGGCCGGCACAGGTATCCGTCTTAAGACCGACAGCGGCATGGACTGGAACAGCACTCTGCTGCCCCAGAACTTCACCTACTCTGGCTCCAACAGCTCCTTCGTCCAGCATTGGACGGCGACTTGGGATCCCGATGCAAACAGCGGCGCAGGCGACTATGTCTACACGCAGCTTTCTTCCGAGACCCAGGCGGGCAGCACGGCCTACTATGCGCCGATGTCTGTTGAGCCGCAGGCCGACTACGACGACCTGACGTTCTACATGTACGACATCAAGGGCGACAACAGCTTTGGTCTGAGCCAGAACAACTCGAACTCCAACGCGTTCCGCGATGAGTACGAGTTCCACGTCGGCACCCTGATGGAGGAGACCTACGGCTCCGACGTCGAGGCGACCTTCAAACTGAGCGGCCCCTATGCGACCGGTTCCGCTTCCGCAACAGCTGCTGCGCGTGCGCTCGTTTACATCTCCACGGACAACGGTTCGACTTGGGATGCCTACACCGGCACCGGTTCTACTCCCATCGTCTTCACCGGCGGTGCTGAGTCCTCTTCCTACTTTGCAGTGAACTCCCCGATCGACGAAGATACCGACAAGATCCTCGACGACAGCGGCGCGACCACGAAGAACTTCATCATGAACAGCACCGATACCGGCTTCTCCGCCAACAGCGGCTGCTTCACCGAAGTTCAGACTTCGCAGATGCTCAACGCGAGCGGCAACGGCCAGAAGATCCTGCTCAAGAACGTTCCCGACATCAACAACTCTCAGGTCATGATCAGAGTCGTGGTGTGGATCGAAGGTCAGGATGCCAACTGCGCTCCGTCCCTTGGCGGCGCTCAGCTGACCACCGAGTGGGCATTCACCTATAAGAATGCTTCCACCGCTCCGTAATGGAGTTGTGTGACTGAACTCTCACAGCAATCCTTTAACCTGCAATAATTGAGCGATTCCTGTTTCCGGGGGCGGTTCCCCGTCCCCGGAGCAGGAGCATCTCCCCCAAAAAAATTTTTTAATGGTTAGCTAATTATTAAATGCGCAGGGCAGCCTAAAAACTGTCCTGCGCAGCAGGAGCCTCTTGACATGCTGCCATTAAATAATGTATAGCGCGTATCCCCCGCAGGGACGGCCATCGGCCGTCCGCACAAGGACCCCATTATCCCCGGCGCGGCAACCCCTGCCGCCCGAGTATAACCCTGACCCCCACTTCCGCGGGCGTTCCCCGGCCCGTAAAACCGCATTAGAAAGTTGAAGTTTGTGCTGCGAATCCTCCCCTGATCCGCAGAATGAAGTTGAGCCTTTTAGTCAGATTGGAAAAGGTGTGTGACGATGAAAAAAGTTTTGAATTTTCTCGGCAATGTCCTGATCGTAGCGGTATTGGTCGTTGCGATCGTGATGACCGTTGCAATCATCACGTCGACAAGAGGTGAGAAAGCACGTATTCCGAACCTGTTCGGTTATGCGCTGCTGTCCGTGCAGTCGGACTCCATGGAATCCGACAAAGGTATGTTTGTCGGTGACATCATTATCGACAAGCTGTTGACCGAGGATGAAGCAAACGCCCTGCATGTAGGCGACGTGATCACCTTCATCCGCATGGATACGGAAGGCAACGAGTTCCTGGAGACGCATAGAATCGTCGAGCATAAGGCAGATCTCGAGGTTCCTGCGCCCGAAGAGGAGATCATCGACGGTATCTGGACGCGCAACGGCGACAAGTACTATACGACACGAGGCGATAATACGCCCGACGTCGATCTGGACGCCGCAACGCAGCGCGTAGAATATGTATACAAAACGTCCATCGTCGGTAAGTGGACGGGTATCCGCATCCCGAAGCTCGGTACGATCATGGACTTCCTGCAGACGTCCATGGGCTTCATGGTCTGTATCGTCATCCCCGTCGCGCTGTTCTTTATCTACCAGTTGTATGTATTCATCATGACGCTTACACGCCGTCAGAAAGAAAAAGCGCTCGAGGAAGTGTCCAGCAAGGAAGAGGAACTCAAGCAGAAGGCGATCGCCGAATTCCTTGCACAGCAGCAGACAAGCGGCGCAGAGGCTTCTTCGCCGGATACGAAACCGGCTGACGAAGACAAGCCGAAAGACGCGCAGCCCGAACCGGAAGAAAAGGGCAAAAAGAAGGGCAAGAACAAGAAAGCCAATAAGGAAGCAGCCAAATCCGAAGCGAAGGCCGAAGAGGATAAGTCGGAAGGGGAAGACAAGTCCGAAGAAACGGCCGAAGCCGAGAGCAAAGAAGAAAAGAAGTCTGAAAAAGACGGGTCTGAAGGGGAAGACAAGTCCGGATCAGACGCCAAAAAAGAAGATAAGACTGAGAAATCCGAATCCGAGGACAAGGCGGAAACCGAAAAAGCGGACGCGTCAAAAGGGGAAGACAAGTCCGAAGAAAAAGCCGAGACCAAGGAAGCGGACAGCTCTGACGAGAAATCCGATGCAGCGGCCGAAACCGACGCCGATCCCGATCACACACCCGAGATCAGCGAAGAGGAAAAGAACCGCATCATCCAGGAGTATCTCGCAAAGCAGGCAAAGGAAAACAAGAAAGACTGACCCATCGGCAAATCCAACCTGTGCGGGGGCGGCGCCCTGTCGCCCCTGCATAACCGGATCGAATCGACCGCGTTCGGCAAAACCTTGATTTATAATCTGTCGCCAACAGGTTATAAATGACGGCTTTGTCAAAAATAAAGAAAAAGAGGTAATCAGTATGGCAAAACGGAAATTCGGTGCATCGATCATCATCCTTTGCATCGCCGCAGTGACGCTGATCTCCGGTACCTACGCATGGTTCCTGGTCGGCGGTTTTGCGGAACTCTTTGACATCGGCTTTGACGTCATCGAGGCGAAGGGCGGCGTATTGCTGCGCGGCGACGCCGGATCGTACGGCGGCGGCAAGAAGGACAACGAAGGCTGGGGCAACAGTCTGGAGCGCGAGGACTTCACGGAGTTCAGTTTCATCGTCAACGGCGGCAAGTATAAGCCGATCTCCAGTGCGGACGGCAAGAACTTCATCGCGGTGACGATGGAAGATGACAAGTTCATCTGTGAAGGCGAGGCCATCACCAAGCGTTCCGGCGGCATCACGGCCGAGGACATCTGCTACAACGAGTTTACTTTCTTCATCAAGTCGACGGCTGCTGAGATCGTTCCGGATGACGAGGGTAAGGGCGGAGCGTACATCAAGATCAAGCTCACAGGCGAGACTTTCGACTCTGAAGGCAATCCTGTACTTAAGGATGAGAATGACAAGTACGGTGCAGGAATTGCGGCGAGAGTTGCAATCCAGCTCGGCAATGAGACTCCGCAGATCTACTCCATCGATGGTCAGAACTACAATGCCGTAACGAGCGTTTTTGAGAATCGCTCTATCACGGATACGAGCGCCGTGCTTCATGAGACGAAATACATCATCGACAGTGCGGATACCGGCAGTGTTTCTACGGCTGGCTTGACGGCTGTAACGTCTCCGCGTCTGATGGAAGCAGAAACCGATAATGAGATCAAGATCTCTCTCGGCAATATCCCCGGTTTCGACGATCCCGGCACGGACAACGTACAGGGCTCCGGTAAGCGTATCACGATCAGCATCTGGCTCGAAGGTAACGATCCCGAATGTATCTCCTTCGGCGAAGGCGCTGTCGCAGGCAAGAGCCTGATGTCCCACATCAGCTTCGGTGTTGACGAGTAATCTGCGGACTTTCCGCGGCATTACACAGTACCATTTTTGACAAAACCCTGATTTAGCGGGGCGGACGCCATATCCGCCCCGCACTGGGGAAATGCGGTGATTTATGGGCTGTTCCGGTCAACATATAAATGACCGCATTGGTTAAAAATCCATTTTGAGGAACTGCGATGAAGAATCCGAAAGAAAAAAACTTGGTTTCGACCATAGCGAATATCATCTCGACGATTGTTCTGATGTTCTCCATTGGGATCTGTGTTCTCGTCATCATCTCGATGAAATCCTCGTCCGGTGTGGCACAACTGTTCGGCTATTCCATTCTTTCCGTCCAGTCGGACTCCATGGAACCTGTTTTCTCCAAAAGCGATCTGATCGTCATTCACAGGACAAAGCCATTTGATCGCTTTGAGGTGGGAGACATCGTATCTTTTGTGTCTTATGACAGTGCCGGCACGCGCTTTGTCAACACGCACCGAATCGTGCAGGTGTCTAAGGGTGAAACCCGCGATCGCTACACGACCAAGGGTGACAATGCGATTGCAAAGGACAGAAAGACGCTGTACAGCAACAGCATCATTGGCGAGTACACCGGCAAAAAGGTTGCCGGTCTCGGCAAATACGTGGATTTCGTCAACTCCCCGACCGGCGTTCTGCTGTGTGTCGTGATCCCCTCTGCGATCATCATTATCGCGCAGGTGGTCAATTACAGCACATCGGCAGCCAAGCGCAAGCGGCAGATGCTGCTTGCGGCGGAGGAGCGCGCAAGACAAGAACGCATCCAGCTCGTGAACGACGTTGTGGCTGCACAAAGAGGCGCCGCAGGCGGTACGTATGTCCAAACGCCCGCGGTCGACCCGGACGTGCAGTTTGACGAACCGGAGAAACAACGTGTGATTCAGGAGTTCCTGCAGAAGCAGGCACAGGAGGAAGCCAAGAAACAGGCAATCATCGAGGAATACCTCTATAAGCAGAAACAGGCCGAGCAGGCTGCCAAAGAGGAGGCGGAAGCCGCCAAAATCAAGGCGATCATCTCGGAGTTTCTGGCGCAGCAGCATCAGACGGAGGACAGCAATCCTGCGTCGCCGCCCGCAGACGCATCTGCGCAGGAAGATGAGCAGGCATAAATATCTTCGGATATTTCTATATACGTAAACAAACTCCATAGCAAAATACAAGGAAAAGGTGGACTTGAATATGGGAGCTATCGTAAAATTCATGGGTGATTTCCTGAACCAGTTCGTCGTGAAAGGGTTCTGGGGGATTCTCAAAGGTATCGGCCTCGGTATAGCCAATATCTTCAACATCCCGCGCTATATCACGATCTTCAAGAGCTATTCCTCCGAGCTTGGCGCCGGCGGGATTGTGCTTGCCATCCTGGCGATCATTCTGGTTCTGGCTGTGCTTGCCGGCATCATCTTCCTGATCGTCCTGCTGTGCAAGAAGTACATCCGTTTCCGCAAGACGGTCGTCGATCAGGAAGAGCTGCTGAACGAAGTGGCTACCCTGAACCGCGAAGTCATCAAGCTGACACTGGAAAAAGAGAAGATTCTGGCCATGAAAGTCTCCCAGTTGGGTCTTCGCCCCGGCGAGAGTCCTTATCTCGAAGCTCCGGACGGCTCTGCCGGTGAAACGGCCGAGGGTGCGGCGGAAGGCGCCGAAGGCGATCCCACACTCGACGAGGATTACAGCCGTTTCTACAAACTCACCCAGGTCGACCTCGAGCTCGCGGACTATGAGCCGCCTGTCTACAACAATGACATCACCCTTCCCGAGATCGTCGAGATGTACAGAAACTTCGCGGCGTCCCGCATGGGTCTGTACTACGAACCCAATACCATCCGCCTGTTCCTTGCCGCATTCGCTTCCACGCGTCTGATCATCCTGCAAGGTATTTCCGGTACAGGTAAAACTTCGCTTCCGTACTCCTTCGGTAAGTTCATCCAGAACGACGCGACCATCGCTTCCGTTCAGCCTTCTTGGCGTGACCGTACCGAGCTGTTCGGCTACTTCAACGAATTCACCAAGCGCTTCAACGAGACAGAAGTGCTTAAGAAAATGTACGAAGCTACATATAAAGAAGACATCTTCCTGACCATCCTCGACGAAATGAACATCGCTCGTGTGGAGTATTACTTCGCCGAGATGTTGTCCATCCTCGAAATGCCCAGCCGCGAAGAGTGGGTCGTCAGCTTGGTTCCCTCCGTTTGGCCCACCGACCCGAAGCACCTCTTTGACGGCAAACTGAGACTGCCCGAAAACATGTGGTACATCGGCACCATCAACAACGACGACTCCACCTTCGCCGTTACCGATAAGGTGTACGACCGTGCTATCCCGATCGACATCAATACCAAGGGTAAGTTCTTTGAGGCGCCCTGGACCGACAACCTCACACTCAGCTACAAGCACCTTGAGGAAATGTTCAGAGAGTGCAAGGTCAAGTACAAGGTTTCCGAAGACAGTTTGCGCAAGCTGGCCGAGCTGGACGACTACGTCATCGAACACTTCCGTCTTGCTTTCGGTAACCGTATTGTCAAGCAGTTGGAAGATTTCGTTCCCGCATATGTCGGCTGCGGCGGCACCGAGATCGACGGCCTCGATTTCGTGCTCTGCCACAAGATCCTGCGTAAGTTTGAAGCCCTCAACCTTTCCTTCATCCGTGACGAGATCGGCGGCTTGATCACCTACCTGAACAAGCACTTCGGCAAGTCCAACATGAAGGAATCCAAGGAATACCTTGAGAGACTGCAGAAGCTGATCTGATCGGGATGCCCGTGACAATCTATAAAGGGGACAGCACAACATGAGCAACGAAAAGGTTTCTGAATTATACGGCGAGTATCAACTGATGATGAAGTCGCTCGTCGACGGCGACGACTATTATCGGCATTTGATGAAAGCCATCAGCGCCGGCAAGAACAGCTTCTCGCTGTTCAACCGTTACTTCGAGAAGAAGATCGACCTGCGCTGGGTGGACGCCATCGAAAAGTGCATCATCCCGCTCGATACCATCATCCGTAATCCCCGTAAATTCATTGTTCAGGAAGAAGAAATCGTGCCGATCGAGCGTGCGCGAAAGATCACGGCGGAATCTGTGCGCCACCTTGCACAGCATACGAGCATGATCGCGCGGGTCGACGGCGACCGTGTGACCCCCAGCAGCATCCTGAATGTGTTCCGTGAAGAGAGTTTCGAGATCTACGAAAACCGTTTCATCTTTACGCTGCTGAAGAACCTGCAGCGTTTCGTGGATCAGCGTTACGACGTACTGTTTGCGCTCGACAGCGACGAGACCAGCGCCTCGCTGAAAATGTCCAGCGAGATCGAAAACGGACGCGAACAGATCGTCTATAATATGGAAATCTCAACCAAGTCCTGCGACGAGCACAGCGACGGCAACATCCAGGACACCAAGGATGCGACGGCGTTCGAGCGTATCGAGCGCATCAAGCGCATCGTCAATGAATTCGCGCACTCCGCTTTCATGCGCGACCTGCAGGGCTGTACGCCTGTTCGTCCTCCCATCATGCGCACCAACGTCATCAGCAAGGACGTCAACTTCCGCGCGTGTCTGGATCTGTGGCAGTTCATCTCCGCCTACAGTGAAGTCGGTTATGAGATCATCGCCAAAGAGACGGACGAGATGGTCAGCGACGAATACCGCGACGACCTGTACCGTATCTTTACGACCAACTATATGCTCCTCAAGAACAATACCGTTGAGGAGGAGAATATTCAGGGCAAGATCCGCACACGCCGCGTCAAGCCCAAGATGCTCAAGCGTCTGGCCGAGGAACTCGTGCTCAACTACGATATGGAAGAAGTCGAGATCCGCAAGGTCTTCGTGGACGAACTCAAGCGCGTGAGCAAGAAGAAGATCGCCGGCGAGCAGAAGATCAAGGACGCAATCACCAGAGCTTTGGACGCCGAGAACGCCCGCAAGGCGGAGATCGAGGCGAAGCGTCAGGCGGAGATCCAGCGTCAGAATGAGATCGAGAAGCGCCGCAAGGAAATGGAAAAGGCGCGTATCGCCCGCGAGAAGCAGAAAGAGAAAGAGCGTATTGCGCGTGAAAAGGCACGCGAAAAGGCGCGCAGAGAAAAGGAGAAGGCAGCGGAGCTTGCCGCGAAGGAGAAGGAGCGCATTCGCCTGCTGAAGGAAAAGGAGCGCAAGGAAAGAGAACTTGCCGCGATCCAAGCCAAGAAAGAGAAGGAAAAACTGCGCAAGCAGGCCGCCGTTGCGAAGCAGAAGGAGCAGGAACGCCTCGCAAAGGAGAAGCAGAAAGAAAAAGAACGTCTGCAGAAGCAGAAAGCCGCGCAGCTCGCGAAGGAAAAGGCAGATGCTGCGAAGCTGAAGGAAAAGGAACGTCAGGCGAAGGCCAAGGCGGCGCAGGCCGAAAAGGATCGCATCGCCAAGGAGAAGCAGAAAGAAAAAGAGCGTTTGGCGCGCGAGAAAGCAGCGCAGATCGCCAAGGAAAAGGCGGCTGCCGCAAAGCTGAAGGAAAAGGAACGCCAGGCGAAGGCCAAGGCTGCGCAGGCCGAAAAGGATCGTATCGCCAAGGAAAAGCAGAAAGAGAAAGAGCGCTTAGCGCGTGAAAAGGCTGCGCAGATCGCCAAGGAAAAGGCGGCTGCCGCAAAGCTGAAGGAAAAGGAACGCCAGGCGAAGGCTAAGGCGGCGCAGGCCGAAAAGGACCGCATCGCCAAGGAGAAGCAGAAAGAAAAAGAACGTTTGGCGCGTGAGAAAGCTAAGGAAAAGGCAGCAGCGGCAAAAGCGAAGCCTGCCAAACCCTCGGAAGATCAGCAATAAGCGGCAGACCTACCCAAGAGACAGCGGATGCTGAATTGTAAAGTGAGATCACTTTACATCCCCGTAAGGCAAAGTGCTTTACACACGATTTCGTCGGAGGTAATCGGAGTTATGAAGAAAAAGATGGGAATTCGGACGCTTGCAGCAATATTGGCTGCATCCGTTGTCATGTCCGCATCCACGGGTATGGTATCTGCCAAGAATAACGGCGCCGGCGTTTCTTCGAAGGTTAATGTCTCCGACACATTTTCCGCTACCGAAACGTCGACCCGCGCTCTGGCAAAGGACGTTTCCAAAAACGTATCTGTCGAAGGCGCCGCGCTGAATGTCGTCGGTGCGCCTGCCGGTCTTGTCGGCGAAGGTACGCAGTCGAATCCGTATCAGATCGGATCTGTGAACGATCTTTTGCTGATGAACAGCTACATCAACTATGAAAAATCCGCACAGAAAGTATTCACCCTGACACGCGACATCGATTTGTCCGGCGTGCGCTTCACCGACTTTACGGAGTGCGATGGGATCTGGTCGCTTGTGTCCGCGAAGGCGAGCCTTTCCGGAAATGCCAATGTGTATTTCCGCCTGAACGGCGCCGGCCATAAACTGTTCGGCCTGAATCTGACGCTTTCGCAGGCTGCGTTTACCGGCGCGATTTTCGGCTATATCAATGCGAATTCCGTGATCGAGAACTTGACGATTGAGTCCTGTGCTCTGCGTGGAAACTATGCTTCGGACGGCGCGTTCGCCGTGTTTGCCGTGCAGAACTGCGGCACGATCCGGAATTGTGCGATGAAGGATTGTATCCTGGATGCGCGTTCCGCTAACGTGACAAGACGTTCGACCGATGCCGGATGGCTTTCCGATATTGCCGGCAGTCGTGTTTATATGGGTTACGCATTGGGCGTGGCGGACAATGCCGGCAAGGTGATGAACTTTACAGTCAGCGGAAGCGACGCGAATAAGGGCGTCATCGTCAAGGGCGGCAGACGCTTTGTCGGCGTCGTGGCCGGCCAGAACCGCAGAGATGTGTCCGATGCGTCTGTTTCCGGCGTGCGTGTTCTGTCCTACGGCAGCGAAGACAACGATTCATCCGTTTCCGGCAAGGGCGTCGTTTCTGCCTATGTCGGCGGCGTTGTCGGACGCAATGATAAAACGGGCACCCTGTCCGCAGCGTCCGTAACATTAAAATACGGTTCCGATATCCTGTTCGGCGATGCCGTGGGCGGCATTGCCGGTGAAAATGCCGGTACGATCGAGAATGCGATGGTAGTCGGTACGAGCGGCGCAGACGCATCCGCGTCGTCGGCCAACCTCTATGGTTCGGGTCGTTACGGTGCGATCGCCGGTGTAAACAGCGGCACTATCCGCGGCAGCGGCGCGTATGACGTCGGGTTCAGCTTTTCGCAGAGCGACGGTCAGAACGCCTACGGCGGCGTGGCCGGTGTCAACAGCGGCTATATCGGCAGCTGCGCGGCGAGCGGCAGCGCCAACCTGCAAAACGCGGCTTCTGCGGGTGCGGGCGGTCTTGTCGGTTCGGTTCTGCCCGGCACGACACTCACCGGCAACTATGCGGTCGTTTCCTTCTCGCAGCAGGGCGCCAATGTCGGCGGCCTGGTCGGCAGGGACGGCACGATGACATATGTCGGACAAAATAACTACTGGTCGTCGCATGCCAGCGGCGTATCGACGCCTGTTCCGAACGACGGCGCGGGTGTGAACGATCTGACCGCGGCAACGCCCGTGATCGTGCTCTCCGAGAGCGTTGCGGGCTCGACCATCAATGCGTCCGCGCTTGCGTTCTCGTGGGCCGGAAGCAGCGCGTCGGTCGCTCCGGACTTCTCAAAGAGCTTTTCGTCCAGCGATCGTTCGATCCGTGTTACAAAGTCGACCGCTTCCGTTACGCTTGTCGCGACCAACGACGGCGCGAGCGGCGATCTGATCTATTCTGTGACGATCTCTGCACCTGCCGGCATCTCCGGCCGCAAGCTGTCCGCAGTTGTTCGCGTGCCGATGTATGTGACCAAGCCTTCGGCCGGCAGCGCATCTTCGAGCCTGAAGAACCCCATCGTGCTTTCAAGTGCTTCGCAGATGCAGATCATGCAGTATGAACCGGACGCACATTACAAACTGGGTGCCGACATTACGCTCGGCAGCGACTGGACGCCGATCGACTTCAGCGGTACGCTGGACGGCGACGGCCACACCCTGCGCATTTCAAAACCGCTCTTCTCATCCGTTAGCGGCAGCCGGAACGCCCGCGTTTCGGCTCCGGACTGGAGAACGGACAGTTCCAATCTGAATTCCGGCTACATCTATAATTTGCATATCGTTCCGACAGGCTGCGTGTTCGGCGGCGTATTCGGTCATGTCCAAAACGCGACTGTGTGCGACGTGACCTATGCGGTGGGCGACGAGAACGACGGCTTTGTTGCGCTGTCCGCGGCGAAGTCCGGCGCACTCATTGACTCGGTCTACGGCAATGCGTGGCTGTCGAACTGCACGGTTTCCGTGCCGGTTGCCGTCACCGCAGGCGACGCGGAAGGTATCGGCGCGCTGGTCGGTCATGCGATCCCGAACCAGATGGTCGTGGAAAACTGCGAGACCACTTCGCTGATCTCGCTCGAGAAAAATATAGCAAACGTCGGCGGCTTGATCGGCAATATTGTCGGCGGTTCAACAGAATTGAAAGACTGCCGCGCAACGGGCTGCGTATACGTTTCCGCGATTGTGCCCGATGTGCGTGCCAATATCATGATCGGCGCAACGTCCGGCGGCGTCCGCGCCTCCGGCTGCACCTACGCCGTGTCGATCGGCGTTGCGAACTGCTCCGTGGCCAAAGAGGCTGCGCCTTTCACGGACGGCATCACCGCACTGAAGGCCGAGAGCGAAGAAGCAAAGCAGGGCGCCGAGGATGCGCGCAGCATGCTTTCCCTGATCGATCCGGAACTGATCGAAGAAGAACCTGTAACGGGCGCGCTCTCGAAGGAAGGCGGCGTCTATAAACTGCGTACGGCGGCGGACGTTCTGGAAATGATGTCGATGCTCAATTCCGGCAGCTCGTCCGATACGTATCATACCAGCATCTACGAGATGCAGAACGACATCAACATGGGCGGCGCCGAGGTGAAGATGGCGACGACCGCGGACACCGCGTTCGCCGGTACCTTCCGCAGTGCGTCCGGTCATAAGTACACGCTGTCGAACTTCACCGTGACGAACACCGGTTCCGACGCAACGGATGTTGACACGTATCCCGAATCGATCTACTATACGGCGACGGCATTGTTCTGCTATGCTGCGGAAGCGACGTTCCAGGATATCGCTATCAGCGGCGCGACGGTCGTCAGCGACGGCGTCGGTACGGCGGTTTTGGTCGGTTTTGCCGACAAGGACGGCGACTTCGACGATATGGGCGCCTATTCGGAATGCTCCTTCGAGAATATCGACATCACCGGCTGTAACGTCTATTCCGCGTTCAGCATCAACGGTTACAACTATGCCGCGGAAAACGCTGCGCTGGCCGGTACGCTGATCGGCGGCGTATGGAGCGCGAACGGCGGCGAGATCTACGTGATTACGGATATCACCGTCACGGATTGTGTGGTCGAAAACCGCAACTGGGACAGCACCTGGTCGTATTACAGTGATTGTGTCGAGCATACCGGCGGCGGCTCGTGGTCGATCGGCGGTTTGATCGGCGGCAGCCGTCTCTCCGACGGTACGCTTTGCATCGGCGATGAAAACGCCGCATCCGCTTCTGTCACGCTGTCGCATGTCACGGTCGCCGGTTACGGCGGCGTCGGCGGTGTGATCGGCATGGCGGGCACGACGTCCGGTATTGCCGGCGCGACCTCTGCAGTCAGCGCAAGTCCGTCGCAGTCTGCGGCGGGCGGCATCAAGATCAGCCGAGTCGAAGTCACCGGCAAGGAGTCCGGCGCTACGGTGCTGCGCTCCTCTGTGACGGCGGGCAGCGGCAGCGGCGTCGGCGGTTCGTGCGGCGGCGTTCTGGGTATTGAAGTCGTTTTGACCAACGCTTCCAGATATGCGACCATCAGCCATTGTGCTGTGTCCGATACGGACATTCTGTCCGATAACGATACGACCGGTACGGCTCTGACGAGCTTCTATACGGATTGCGGCGGTATTGCCGGCCACATGAGCGGCCGCGTCGAATACTGCGACGTTACGGACAGCACAATCAAATCCACCACGGTCGGCGGTATTGTCGGCAGACCGTCCAGAAAGGCGACGACCACAGCCGGAACGCAGCTCACAGTGGATCACTGCAACCTCCTCGGCGAAACGACGGTCGGTTTTGTCGGCGCGGCTTCTTCCGGCAATTCCGGTGAAGCCGGCGGTATGGTGGCGTCCGCGCGTTACGCGAGCGTCACGATCTCGAACTGCGGCATCGGCAGCAGTGCGGCGATTTCCTCCAATCATTTCAAATATGCGGGCGGCTTCATTGGCTACACTGTTTCCACGAATACCGCATATTCCGTGAAGATCCAAAACAGCGTCATGGCCGGCACGGTGGAGATTCCGCCGCTGACGGAAACCGAAGGCGCATCGAGCAATACCGATTCCACCGTCGGCGGTGCGGTCGGTTACGCCGGCATGTATCAGCGTGCAGACAGCACCGGCAACACGGATTCTTATCTGATGATCGACAACTGTGTCATCGGCGGTACGCTGAAGATCACGGATTACTATGCCGGCGGCGTGATCGGCACACTCAAGAGCTACGGTACGTCCACAAACCAGAAGGTTTTCCAGATCCAGGATTGTACCATCTCGGCAACGCTTTCCGCCACGACGACGTACAGAGCTAAACTGATCGGCTTCAACGAAGGCGTCGCCGCCAATGCGACGAACCGCTGGTCCGGTACGAACAACATCAAGCGTGCCCTTAAGAGAAACATCTACTCCACCTATCCGCAGAATCTTGAAGCGCTCGGTTACTTCAGACCGACCTCGGGCTCTTACAGCGGCCAGTTGATCCTGATGGGATCGGCTTTGGGCGGCGACAACGCAAACATTGCGACTGCGGCGCTCATCACAGCCGGCGGCATGATCGAGGATATCAACAGACCGAACGGCGGCACGAACTACCACAACGACAACAGCTCGGTTGAGGTCATTACCGGTACGAGAACATATACCATTCTGGTTACCAATACCACATCTTCCGCGCTTGTGACGTTCGACGATTCGGACGGCGCTGCGCCCAACGATGAAAAGAAGTACGGCGGCTGGATGTCCGCAAACCAGAACTGCGAACCTGCCAACAGCAATCTCGAAGTTGCGGACACGTCCGATGCAACGACGATCGACCTTGCGATCAAGCACGACGCGACAAACGTCGGCGTCATGGCGTACTATACCGTCACGGGCAAAACCGATCCCGAAACGGGCGATCCGATGCAGATCCCCGTTTGGATCCCTCTGACACTCAGCCAGATCCCGGCGGCGGCAATCGGCGGCGACGGTTCGCAGGCAGACCCGTGGGAGATCCCCGATCTGGAAACGCTGAACTCTTTGAGAAATCGCGACCTTTCCGCGGGCAAGTATTATGAGATCACCGCAGATATCAGCTGCGGGAACGAAGCATTCACGCCGATTCCCGGACCGTTCTGTGCAACGCTGTACGGCAACAACTATACCATCAGCGGCATGACGATTTCCGGCGCGGCAACCGGTATCTTTGAAGAAACGGACGGCGCGACGATCCAGGATCTGACGATCTCCGGCAGCACTGTCACCGGCACCGGTCTGCATGTCGACGACGTCACGGGCGACGTCTCCGCTCAGTATGCTTCCGCGCTGGTCGGCAAGGCCAATGCGACCACGTTCTCCAATATCACGGTCACCGGCTCCACAGTCGGCGGCACATCCAATGCTGCGCCTTCGGCGTATGCGGGCGCAATTGCGGCTTATGCGACCGACTGCAAGGCCGAAAAGATCACGCTCAATAACGACACGGTCCGCTATGCGTACTTCACGGGCGGTGTGTTCGGACATGCGCACTACACAGGCGCTGCGAACAAAGAATGCTCGATCCTCGGCACGACGGTCATCGGTCTGACGGTGGCGTCCACCGAGCTGACTACAGCGACGAAATACGACGGCGAGAACGACGGCAAAGTCGATGCGGCCGGCGGTATCGTCGCGGAATTTGCCGGTACGATCGGCGACTATACGAACGGCGGCACGACGGTGCACACGACGCTCAATTCTCTCGCGTCTCCCGCAGTTGCGGTCTCCGTGACCGGCTCCACTGCCGGCGGTGCGGTCGGTATCACCGACTGTACACGCACAGGCGCGGCGTCTCCCTGCGTCATCAATAACGTAACGATCGGCGACGGAACGACTGTGACCAGCAACCGTGTTCTGCTCAATCAGGCGGGCGCGGGCGGCATTCTCGGCAAGATCTGCTCGTCCGATCCCGACGGCGCGGAAGGTACGCCTGCAACCGATCCTGCCATGCCGGTCACAATCACCGGCTGTACGATCGACAGCGGCGCTGCGGTTTCCGCAAAGTATTTCGCGGGCGGCATCCTCGGCCACAGCGGCGCCAACGGCTCCGCCAGCAAAATCACGATCACATCCTGCGAGTCCTACGGTTCTGTCAGTGCAGACCAGTCCGGCAGCGCGGTCGGTGCGATCGCAGGCCGTATCTTCGATCTGTCGAACATCGATTTCCAGCTTTGTGTTGCAAGCGGCGATCTGACGGCAATGACGACTGTCGGCGGTATGATCGGTCTGGTTCCCGCCGATTATGACGAAGTCGAAGTACCGGGTATCTACAGTACGAGCCCGGCGCGCATTTCCAATTCCGTCTTCTCCGCGACGCTGACCGCGACCGGTTCGGGCGGACTGCGCGGCGTGATCATCGGCAGCGTGCCCACGTCGGTGCTTCCGACGACCGGACTGACCGGTTCCCCGTTTGTCAACATCTACTATTCCAGCTACCAGGTTCCGTCCGACCTGCGGACGACATCCGGCGGCGCAATCAAACTCGGCAATCTGTCGGGCGAGAATGCATATATAAACTTCCAGAACTCGGTCATCGACCTGATGACGAACTTCGCTTTCACCACGGACGGCACGAATTATTCGTCGCAGCTTCGCGTGCCGCTGGCCGGCACGGTGCTCAGCACGACCGATTCCGGCACAAACTCGATCTCGCTCTGGACCGGCAGGACGACCGGCCAGGACGGCGGCAACAACAACTATACGCACTTCGTCTGCCCGAGCAGCGTGCATTTCGTGCTGGACGAGATCACGTCCGAGCCGAACCTGATCACGTTCGATTCCACGACTGGCGAGCTGACGCCGAATGCGGGCGCCAACGATACCGGTGACCTCATCTTTACTTACGCAAACGGCCTGAAGCTCAAGCTCGACCTGATCGCATCCGATATCAAGGGTTCGGGCACGTCGAACGATCCGTTCCTGATCGAGCGTATCGGCCATCTGAACGCGATCAAGTCCATGCCGCATGCAAATTATGTTCTTGCGGCGGATCTCGATTTCGCGTCCTCAACGACAGACCGCAACGCGCCTCTGACCGCAACGGAGCTTTCCTGGGCGAGCAACTGGGAATCCTGGGCCAAGGATCTTACGCGCACCGCTACGGAAACAGTCACCGTCGGGGGCAGCACAGTGACGCGCTATGTCTATCGGTTCGACGGCACGCTCATCGGCGAATGGTATCCCTACAACGGCGGAAATACAAACTACGGATACGACCATACCGCCGAAAAGGTTCCGCATGTCATCAAGAATCTGAGCGTGACCAACGACGGCACATTTACGCCGGCAAATTCGCAGACGGCGGTCGACGTCGGTTACTACGGCGCCGGTCTGTTCCCGATCATTGAGGTCGGCGCAACCGTGTCGAAACTCGAATTCCAGCACTGCTCCTTCTCTGCGACCAACGCGAGCAGCAAGACCAACAACATCGGCGTCCTCTGCGCCGAGAACTACGGCAACGTCAGCTACATCACCGTGGACGGCGCAAGCGCAGCGTCCGGTGAGCCGAACGCGGCGTTATCGTCTGTGGTGCGCGTCACTTCCGGCACCAACGAACTGCAGTCGCACCATGTCGGCGCGGTCGCAGGCGTTTCCTACACCACATTGTCGCACTGCACCGTGCGCAATATGACGGTTTCGTCCTCGCACTGCGCGGGCGGCGTCGTGGGCGGCGGCAAGGGCGTGACGGACAGCACAGTCACCAATACCGAAATCAACGGCAGAGAGCAGGCGGGCGGTATCGCCGGCAGCAACCTCAACTATACGCCGGATGCAAACCACGACATAGAAGTTCCGCAGAACGCGACCTATCACGCGACGACGGGCAATCTGCGTACGGATATGTGTGACTGCGTGTACACAAACTGCCATGTCGCAGGCTGCACCGTGCAGTCCGACGCGGCCAACATCAAGAGCAGTGTCGGCGGTATTCTCGGTATTGCCGAGTCCGGCGACCAGTGGAACGACCGCTCGGTCACGTTCCAGCACTGCACGATCGACTGCGTGACCAATACGCACAACCGCGATTCGTCAAAGGAAACGACGGTTCAGGCGCGTGCCGCGCAGGGCGGCTCCCAGGAGAACTTCGCAGGCGGTATGCTCGGACAGGTCATTGCGTACTATGACGGTATCGTCATCGAGAACTGCGCAACCTATGCCAGCGTTTATGCCTACGGCGTCTACGGCGGCGGCAACTTTAAAACGAGCGCTGCTGCCCTGATCGGTATGGTTTCGGACTCCACATACTACAAACCGTACAACGGCACCCTCAATTTCCGCTTTATCAACAACATCTGCGGCGGCGATCTGCACTCCGCGTATCTCGCGGGCGGTATCTGCGGCTACTATGCACCTGCCAATATCAGCAACACCGTTCCCGCAGATTCGGACTTCGTCTGCGGCAACGTCATCAGTTGCTCGTTCGAACGCCTGGGCGAGAGCAGCACCGGCAATACGAGCACCAGCGGTCTGAAGCAGAACAGAGGCTTCGGCATCGTCATGGGCGCGTGCACGTCCAATTCCTTCGCTTCCGACTCTGCGCTGAGCACGATCAAGGACAACTATTATTCGTCCTACGTTTCCAAGGAATCCGACGACGCGATCCCGGCGTTCAGCGCCAAGGGCGACGTCACAGTCGGCGAGAATACCGTTTGGACCGGACTGTACGACGTGGCGAAGTACGGCCAGTACAAGTCCTCGTTCCTTGTCGTCAACAAGGTCTATTATCAGCCCGAGGATACGACCGTGTGGAGACTCAAAGACTCGGACAATAGCCTTGAGGATTCCGTGACCCCGCCGGTCATTGCGGGCGGCACATCCAATATCTATCCCGGCCACAACAGCACCGACCCCAACGATTCTTCGGATTACAGCATGAGGATGCAGCTGAAGTTCGACACGGGCTCCAATACGACGAGTGTCGACTTCGCGGATCCGAACAGTTCCCTGACGGTCTATTCGACGGGCATTGCTTCCGCAGATCTGCACATCCTCGGTATCACGGAAGCCGGCGACATCTTCGTCGATCCGGATAACGGCACGGACGATTTCTACGGCGGCGCGAGAGCGCTGATCACCGACAACAGCGTGACGAAGAACGCCGCGCAGCTGACCGTACGCAACGATCCCGAACTGTGCGCTTCGCGCTACAATCTGGTCGCCGATCTCGGCTACGGTCTGCATGTCGGCATCACCATCCTGACGAACGTCGGTACGGGCGAAATCGACAATCCGTGGAAGATCCCGGACGCCAAGACGTTCGCACACTTCTTCTTCAGCGATGCACAGCTGATGAAAAACAGCAATACGGCCAACCGCGCTTATCTGAGCGAATACTACGCACAGACCGGCGATTTCGACTGGGACGACGTGCTGCTTACGCTCAGCGGCGATCCGGATTACGCATACCGCACGGGCGAGAAATACGGCTATGTCCGGCCTGTGAACGGCGCGGATACTTTCATCGAATTCAAGAACAGCCCCGAGGGATACACCTATCTCCCGATCGGCGACGCGACGTATCCGTTTACCGGCGGCTATGACGGCGGCTGGAACTTCGACCCGTCGGCCGGGCGTGTCCGCTCCACCGGCGCCGGACACAAGATCACAAACTTCCATTTCACCGCGCCTGCGGGCATGACCGACGTCGGCTTGTTCGGATACGTGAATGAAACCAGCAGCACCAACCACCACTTTAAGAATATTCACATCGAGCTTCCCGAAACGGCGCTGGATTCCGTGAATCTGACGCCGACAGGCACCGAAGCCGGTATCTTCGGCGGTATCAACACCGGCGCCCTGTGCGGCAGATATGTGTCGGGCACGACGATCGACAACTGCTCGGTCGTATACGGCACCGTCCGTTCCGACAACATCGACTGCAGTGTCGGCGGCCTGATCGGCAAGATGACCGGTTCCGCAACGATGCAGAACTGCTTCACGTCGTGCAACGTGCGTGCGCGCGCCGACGGCAACATCAGCGACAAAGAGCGCTATGCCTGCGGCGGTCTTGTCGGCTCGCAGGAAGGCAATGCGGCAAGTCTTTCCAATGCGGCGGACTATCCGTGCAGCTTTGTCAACTGCTTCACTTCCTCCGACGTGGTCGGCCCGGCGCTTGTCGGCGGCTTTGTCGGACAGGTGGGCTCCAATACGTTCGTCAACCTGATGAACTGCTCGAGCACGGCGACCGTGACGGCGATCGACCTGTTCACAGACAGTGCCAATACCCTCGGCCCGACGCTCGTGATCGGCCGCAGACCGTCCGAAGGTCTGCAGAACAACGCCTATCAGGAGGCCGCTGCCACGCCGAAATATGTGATGGCCAACAACGTCTTTGTGGCCGGCATGAACACCACGGAGTACCGTTTCAGAGACAATGCCGGTAAACAGTTCTTCTCCATGCTGTTCGGCATGCGCGGTCTGCGCGACGGCTCCGGCGGGATCTATTACGACTCGACTGCGATCGGCAGAATTACCGTGCCGAACGGAACCGCTACGCCGAACCTGATCAAAGTCAGCGGCGCGCTCTCCGACGGCTACGCCAACGAACTCGGTTCTGCCGCGCCTTACACCGCGATGAAGACAGAGGATCTGACGAAGGGTTACGCGGCGGCGAACCCCGACGCCGATCCGCCCACACCGGAGATCGGCGCCAATCTCGGCAGCGCGTTTGATTCGAGCGACACGTCGCTGTATCCCGTGCTGCGCATGGCGAACCGCGGCTCCGAGAATCAGAACGCTTCCGACCCGTACTATGACACATTCTCTATGCTGTCCGCGATGCCTATGTTCGCCGACAGCCGCGAGCTGGACGACGTCACGGCCGACAGATCGTACACCGGCGTCATCTATCCGACGCGCGTGAGCAAGTCGCTCGGCGAAGATGCGGTGACGATCGTTTCCTCGAAGTTTACGGCGGATCCCGCCACGCCGTCCTACCCGGATGCGTATGACTATCTGCTTGAAGGCAACGATCACCGCACCGACATGGATACCGACCTGCTGTTCAATCGCGGCGCCGGTTCGGCGGCGACCGACAGCGCGAACACGGCGGAGTACAATCGCACGGATACGCGTTCGGATTATCTGATCCTGCGTAATACAAGCCTTGCGTACAATTCGAGTGCAACCGCGCTGCAGTTGAGCACGACCAGAGATCAGCGTTCGCCGTTCGTGCGCATCATGGTCGGCGACGTACACAGAACCATCCGCGTCGGTCTGCGCAACAGCGGCAACACGTCCTACGTGTCCACGGAGCGCCAGCTTCGCGCGATTTCGCATCACGAAACGACCGGCAAATTCGCGACCGCGTATGCGAATACACTTTCCAATAACCACAATATCCGCATCTGCGCGGACATCGACTTCAACCCCAAGATCGAGAAGCGTACCACATTCATCCCGATCGGTGAAGAGGAAGACTACAACGGTTCCTCCACCGGCGACCAGGACGAAGGTGCATTCGGATTCGACGGCGGCAACTGCGAGATCCGCAACATGTATATTGCGGACAGACAATACGCGGGACTGTTCTCGCATATCGAGTCCGGTGCGGACTATGCGCCCAAGATCCAGAACCTGGTTCTGCGCAACCCGATCGTTTCCGGTTCGACGGCTGCCGGCGCGCTTGCCGGCGCGATCGAGAGAGCGGGCACGCTGATCAAGAACTGTTCCGTCATCGGCGGTAGAGTTACTGCGTCGGCACGTAACAGCAACGTCGGCGGTCTTGTCGGTACACTTGCATCCAGCAACAGTCAAAATCTCATCGATGCACAGTGGATCAGCGTGATCGGTACCAGCATCGTTACAACGCCGCAGAACACCAGCACGCCCGTGAACGCGGTCGGTCTGATGTTCGGCAACACGTCCAACGCCACGATCAGCAACTCTTACGCGGTCGGTGAGCTGAACGGCGTCAACGCGAAGTCCGTCGGCGGTATTGCCGGCGTGGCAGCCGGTACGACGGCTTCCGGCGTGGTCACCTCCGGTTACATCGGCAGCTCTTACAGCAATGCGACGAACCAGGCGGCGAACGACGGCGCTGTGGGCGGCATCTTCGGAAAGACGAGCAGCAGTTCCGTGGTGAACAATGCGATTTCGACCGCGTTCATCGCAGTCACCAGTGATTTCATCACCAACGAACAGTACTACGGCGGTATCGTCGGCTGGCCGACAGGCGGCGCGATCCGCAACACGATCTTTGCCGGCTCCACGGTCGGCGGCCCCGGCGAGGAATCCTGCTTCATCAGTTACAACGCCATGCCGCCGACGGTCCGGAACGTCTGCTACGACCGCAGCCTGCAGTTCACGGATCTGGAAGAGAGCTATCACCCCTTGACCACTTGGCAGATCGTCAGCGGTTCGGGCACGGGCTCTGTCTTCAACGACGCGACCAATCCGGCCTCCTTCCAGTACGATACAACGTCCTACAGATACTATCCCAACCCGATCGATATGCGCGGCTACAAGGCGCCGTACGGCGAGATCAGCAACGTCATCTCCGATTCGTTCCGCATCGGCCTGGGCTTTGCGCTGGCGCGTATCAACACGGCCTACGGCGGAGCAGGCGGTTCCGTGACCGAATATGACGAGATCTCTGTGACTTCGCCCATCAACGCCATCGGCAGTCAGACGTCGAACGGCGCGCCGGACGGCCCGCTGACGGGCTATATGACGATCGGTACGGCCGACAGCGACGACACAGTCGCGCTCGCGGAGTACAGCACCGCCAATACGACGGCGACCAATACGTATCTTGCCGAGAGCGGCGGCGCGCTGGTGCCGCACATCTTCGACGAGGCCGCTTATACAGGCGTGCGTGCGACCATGAACACCGCGACCGGCGATCCGACCTTTACGGATGCGACGCTTTATCGCTTCCTGATCGTCGACCTCTGCCGCATTGCGGAGATCGAGTACACGGTTAGCTATGACGATACAGCGGATGCGCTCGACCGCAGCACCGAGATCGACAGACTTGTCCTGATGCTCAAGACGAAGCAGAAGCTCAAGAGCCTGTACAAGAATTCTCTCGACGCGAGCGGCAACAATGCGCCCGAGCTGACCTTCTCTTCCAACGCGGTCACGAGCAAGTTCCAGGATTCCGACGAAACCCCGGACAGCGGCACCAACACGGTCAAGTACAGAAAGATCTGTGTCCCGTCCGATAACAAGATCTACGTCGGTTCCATGCTGCCGAGCCAGTACAAGGTCTCCGGCGTGAAGGCGTACGAGTACGACTTTGCAAACGGCAGATACAAGAACGTCGATCTTTACGACGGCACGAACCAATACATTTTGATTCCTTCGAACGGCACCAACCTGGCCGATACCAAGATCCGGATCGATGTAGCGATTACCGCCGATCCGAGCTGGGGTCTGCGCGACCTGGACGGCGGAATCGGATAATGAATCCCAGCACGGCAACGAGTTTTAACGGGAGTTGATGCACAATGAAGCACTTCGATGATAATACCAAAAAGTTAATAAAGAATGTTGTTTCGTTGATTGCGTCCGCTCTTGTGCTGGTTGCCGCGACGATCGCATGGTTCCACGGAACCGATACCAACACATTTGCCAGAGGCTTCCGGGGCAGCTTACAGAGAACGAACAGCGAAGTGGCATACTACCGCCTGAAGACAGTCGATGATGTGCTTACCGACGCGGTTGTCGGTACCGGCAGCGCGGCCGCATTCACGCGCTCTACCGCGACGCAGCCGACCCTCAGCGGCCTTATGGCTCCGGCATTGTGGGAATCGACCACAGGCGCCGGTTCCTGGAACATCAATTCGCTGTTCCCCGGCAAGTATGACGGATTCCGCGTCGACGTGTCCGGCACTGCGCCGGTGATGCTGGTCATCAAGGATATTACGTGCACCGGTCTGGACGACGGCGCCTTGACCGCGTCACAGTTGGAGACCGTGTATAAGAACGTCTATCTGTACGCAGTCGCGCTGCGCACGACGATCGACCAGGGCGTCAGTACGGTGCCGCCTACGATGTCCGCTGTTTCGGCGATGAAGGATCTCGGCAATGCGGACGTCATTGTCTGCGACAGCTTCTACAACCTGCTGAACGGCAGGGGGAGTACCGGCTGGGACATCACGGCCGCGCAGACGATCACGACGCTGACGACTGCCGATCCCGCGCAGGCCACGTCCGCTTCCAAGACGATCCTGCTGTTCATCGGCGTACCCGGCAATTCCGTGACGCTCGCCTCCGGCGGAACCGCTCCGGATCTGGTTGCAGAGCACGATGCGCTGCGACAGATCGGCGCCAAGCTTACGCTCGATTCTTTCGCGGTCTCCGCGAACTAAACTTCGTATGAAAAAATCCAAAACCGTTGCGGTAATGAACCGCATCTTCAGTTTCATTCTGATCGCAGTTCTTCTGTTTGCGGGATATGTGTTCCTCAACGTGATGCGCACGCCGAAGGACAAAGTCCCGTCCGTGTTCGGCTACAGTTTCATGCAGGTCGCTACCGGCAGCATGGAGCCGACGATCCCGACCGGCTCGGTCATCATCGTGCAGCAGACGGAAGCCGCACAGATCAAGGTCGGCGACGTGATCACATTCTATTCGCCGGACCCGACGATCAAAGACCTGCCGAACACGCACCGTGTGACGGCGATATCCGCGGACAGCGGCGCGCCGGTCTTTACCACGAGAGGCGACGCGGGATTCGAGGACGACCCCTATCCCGTGCCTGCCGACCGGCTGATCGGCGTCTACAAGCTGCATTTTTCTATCGGCAAGCTGTCGGAAATCATGCACAGCAAGGCGTTTTTCTTCCTTGCCATGCTCATACCGATCTGCGCCGTGATCTCCGTTGAGTTCCTGCGTGTCAAAAAGCTCGCCGCGGAAAGAGAAGCCAGAAAAGCAGATAACCAAAAGGCAGAGACCGGGAAGGAAGAATCCCATGAACAGGATCCGTAAGACCGTCGGGCGCTGTCTGCTGGTTCTTGTGATTACGGTATCCGTGATGGTGCTTGCGATCTCGCTGCTGCCGCGCGCGTTCGGATTCGTCCCGTGCGGCATGCATGACGACAGCATGGAGCCGATGTTCCGAAAGGGCGCGCTCGTGCTGGCCAAACCCATCGCGTTCGACGCGATCGAGGAAGGGGACGTTCTGGTCTTCTCCGACCCGAACTCAAGCGCCAACTTTACGCGCGTTGTACGCGAGGTGTGGCGGTCCGAGCAGCAGCTCGTCACGGCCTCCGCCTCGTCCGACCAGGTCGACCCCAAGACGACGGCATACCGCTGCGTTGTCGGCAAGGTCGATCGGAGCATCCCGTTTGCCGGGTATCCGGCAGTCTGGATGCACACCCTGCCTGCAAAAATCATTCTTGCATCCCTGTATATCATCTGGATCGCCGTGGAGATCGAAAGTTACAGCGTATCCAAAAGGAGAGAGACAACCGCATGAAAGGAAAAAAGCTACTTTGTATGGTGCTGTCGCTGGCGGCCGCATGCAGTCTTTTGCTGATCCGGGACAGCGCGGCATGGCAGAATACAAATACAGGCGTGTCGCCCTCCAGTCTGATCGTTGTGGACAAAATGGCGTTTCAATTTGAAGGCAAGCTCGGCTCTTATCTGGAGTATCCGGAAGGAACGAATCAGGGCGATGCATATGTTGTTACCGAACAGAATCTGATCGTCACCAACGGCGGCAGGATCACCGTGACGAACCATTCGACCATCCCGACCGAGGCGCGGTTCAAGATCTACTACGACACGCCCGGTCATCTGTACGCGAACAACGCGGCCATCGAGTATTCCGGTTCGGATACGGACTCGCTCTCTGTCGATATCGGAGACAACTGGATTCTGAATACGACCGACGGCTATTACTACTATCAGCTCCCGACTCCGGAAGGTGGATCAGCACCGCCGGCGGGATTCCCCGCAGTCAGCAGCAGCGACACGCCGACGCCTGTCGATGTGATCACGAACCTGATGTATCTCGACGAGCTGTACGTGAACGGCGCGGACGTGCTGAACCATGCCGATTATTTTGTCGGCGGCGATCCGTTTTCCGGCGAGGTGCACGTGATCTTTGAAGCGAAGCAGGCGGATCTCGTGGACTGGACGCAGATCACGACCTGGGCGACGTCATGACATTTTCCGTCCGCCGCGTCCTGCGTAATATCGCCGCCATCCTGGTTTCGCTGATCGGCGTGTTCGTGCTGGTCATGCTCGCGAGCGGCGCAAAGGGTTTCGCCGTGCAGTCCGACAGTATGGCGCCGCGTTTCAAGCGCGGAGACGTCGTGTTCGTGCGCCGCGCCGCCTTTGAGAATCTGGCGGTCGGCGACATCATTTCCGCACATTTTCCCGACGGCGAGGGCGTGTTTACGCACCGCATCACAGCGATCGATCCCGAGGAGCGGACGATCCGCACCCGCGGCGACCACACGCTCAGCGACGACCCCCTGACGACCAAGGAGTCCGACATCATCGGCAAGCTCTGGTTTACTTTGCCGTATGTCGGGTATGTATCGATCGCGATGGAGAGCCGCACGCCGATCTATATTTGTCTGGGCGCTGCCATTGTGCTGATCATGACGCGCATCGTCCTGACCGCACGCAAAACCAAAAGCCGAGGTGTTTGACATGCAGAAAAAGAGCAAAACGATTCTGACAGCTGTGGTGACGGCGCTGTTTGTGCTGTCCGTCGGCTACTTCGCGCTGCTCGCGCCCACCACGGCGTGGTACTATCAGAAAGAAGACGACACGTATTCGTTCGAGTTCGGCGATTTTGACATGACCAATGCTCTGCAGTCCGGCGAGCAGCAGATCGCGGACATCACGTTCCGCGGCGCGACGCGCTTTGCGGATGCGGGCGAGACGCTGTTCGACGAGATGCTTCATATCATCAAGGTCGACGCCACGAACAACGGCGATTCCAACGGCAGCGTGCGCATCACCGTCAAGCGGGAGAACGACGAGCACGAGCTTGTCGAAATACCGCTCGACAATGAAGAGGGTCTGCGCTGGTTCGTCTATGAGCCGGATGCGAACACGACGGTCAAAGATAAGATCGACACCATGCTCAGGACGTGGAATCCCGACTGGCCGATCGACTACAACACCCTGACCAGCGAGATCGACGGTTCCGGTAATGCAGCATTTTCGGACTACAACCAGGAGAACGGCGAGGCCGAGACCGAATATGAAAAATACAACGCCGGCAGTTCATCCGGCGGCATTTACAGCGGCGCGATCAACGCGCTCATAGAGTACAACAAGCGCGGCGTCACCGTCCCGGCCAACAGCACAAAGGAAGTCTATGTTGCGTTCTGGGTCGAATACGGCGCGGCGAAATCGGCGCTCGGCGTCGGAGACAGCGCTGCGGAGCGCGATACGTCGATCCCGTCGCTGACCTTTGAGGATCTGACGATCTCGATCAAGGCGATGCCCGACATCGGCGGTACGGATACCACGGCGCTGACGATCAGCAACACCGCTTCCGCCTCTGCGGACGTCAAGCTGTACTACTGGACAGACGGATGGACGCTGTACACCGACGATACGTACACCGACGGCGTCATCACGGTCGCATCGGGCAGCTCGGTGCAGCTTGAAGATCTGTCGGTGGGCGAACGCTACAAGCTGGAGATCCAGGGCGCGTCGCCGACGGTGCATTTCAACGACAGCGATGCAGAGCGGGAAATGAACGACGCGGGCACGGTCATCACCGGTACGTTCTCCAACGGCGCCAACGCTATCGCGATTGCGGCCAACGCATAATTTCCCTTCAGGATTCTTTAGACGGCAGGGGGAGTCAACTTGAAAACAAAAAAACGTAAGGCGTCGCCTTCCGTACTGATCGTACTGATTGTCGCCGTCCTGCTCATATTGTCGGTCACCTTTGCGGCGATCTTTCGCCAGTCAGTCGACGTTACGCGCACATTCAGCGTTTCCAACTTTTCGGCGCAGAGCGTTGTGAAGTTCGAGGGCTTGTCCGACAGCAGAATGGAGCCGTACAGAACGTCCTCCGGCGGCGTGCTTGCATCCGTGGATCCTGCAGCCGACAACTACATCGGCAAGCTGCGCGCAAGCGTGCAGTACAGCGGCCGCGGCGTGGGACTTGTCCGCGTGCGTCTGGTCGAGGAATGGAGCACGACCAAAAACGGCGTGCGCACGGTGCAGCCGTATCAGCTCAGCATTCCGTATATCGTCTCCGATCTCTACAACGGCTCCGGCGCAAATCAGACCAAGTGGTTCGACAACCGCGCGAGCGACTACTGCTTCTACTATGCGACGCCTGTCTACAGCACCGGCACGAGCGAGATCGACCTGATCGAGGGCGTGGACGCGTCGAGCATCGACCTGGGCGTCCTGCCGATCGACACGCAGATCAACATCCTCTTCGAGACCGACGCGGTGCAGGTCAACCGCTATCCGCAGTATTGGGGACTGGATAAGCTCCCGTGGACGGGATCGTCTGCCGATGAGCATACCGGCGTTACGCCCGCCGACGATGTGAGTCTGCCGACGACGCCGTAAGGATCGCCTGCGCATTGGCACACGAATGCCGCGATTCCTAAATATTGAATGGTTTTTGCCGCGATTTGGCGGGCAGCTTATGGCTTTGCTTGTCGGGTTGCGGCACTTTTTATAAAGCGAGAACGCGATTTCCGCTGCCTTTTGCGTGGTGCGCGTTTATCCCCGCCTTTACTGCAAAGAATTGTTTCGGGAAGGTATGCTTGTGGCAAAAGTGACAAAACAGAAGCAGTCCGCCGGAGAAGGTCCCGGCGGCGGCAAGGAACGTCTGCGCCGTGCCGCGTTCGCGCTGCTGGCGGTACTGGCGGTTTTCGGTATCGTGGTGTCGGCGCTTTCCGTGCGCAGCGAGCAGCTGCAAAAGAAAGTGACGCTCCTGTATGCCGGCATGCTGGAGCGGGACAACGTCATGCCGATCGAGCTGTCGGAAAAGCGCGTGCGCGAGAGCGTGCGGGCAACGAAACGACACGGTGATACCCACGCGTTCACCTATTTCTGCACCCGCACGCTGCAGTTGGAAGCGAATGCGATGAGCGGCTATATTCTGTTCGGCAACCCGGCCGACAACGACTGCGACCTGGTGCTGTCGATTTTTGACGACAAGGATGCGCTGATCTACCGCTCCGGCGGCATCAAGCCGGGTACGTATCTGACGCAGATCCGGCTTCCCGTTGAAGCGTGGGAGGGCGGCACATATGTCTGCAAAGCGGTCGTGACCGCGTACAAAGGTACCGATTTACCATACAAATGCGTCGGCGCGCAGTATTCGCGCCTGACCGTGAAGGTGGGGGAGACGTCATGAGTGCGCGCAAGAAAAAAATGGAGGAGAAGACCGGTTTCACACCGCGCAAGATCCTGTATCTGTCGCTCGCCGTACTGATGTTTTCCGCGATCGTGTCGTTTTTGCTCACGGCAAACACGAGCAACAAACCCGCGGCGCAAGCGGTTCGCGGGCTTTTCGAGGGACGCGGCAGGGTCGAGGACGGTCTGCTGGAGATCGAGGGCGTGGAGCCGATCGAGAACGTGCCCGAGGGCGAGGTGCGGTACTACATCAACAAAAAGGTCGTGTTCCCGAACGGGTACGAGCAGGGCGACATCGTGCTGCAGAACCCCTCGGCATGCGGGTATGTGCTGCAGTTCCGCTTCTATCTGGCGGACGGCAGCAGCGCCGAACCGATCTACACGTCGCCGCTGCTGCGCCCCGGACAATACCTCAACGGCGACAAGCTCGGCCGGCACATCCCGAGCGGCGGGTATGACTGCACCTATACCGTGACGGCGTACGACGCGCGGAACGAATCCGTCGAGAGCGGCACGGTCAGCGGCTTTTTGCGGCTGGAGATTATGTCATAGGGCGGTCGTGCGACTGCGTGCGTTCGAGATCCATCTGATACAGCAGCAGTGCGTGCTGCTGGCTGCGGCGGTATTTCGGCGGCAGACGGCGTTTTTGCAAAATCTGCTCGATGTCCGCGATCCGCGCGCGCAGATACTGTTCTTTCGTCATATTTTCGCTTCCTTTCCGCAAACAGTATGGCTCGTCCGGCGGAAAGAATGCTTGTAACTTTTTGAGAAAAAGGAAGGATTATTATGCGCATTGAAAATATTACCATGCAGGGCGCCGGCGACGTTTCGCTCACGGCGTTCATCCAGGAGCCGTCCCGCGAGATGCCCAACATGACGCACCGTCCGGCGGTGCTGGTGATCCCGGGCGGTGGGTATCATTTCTGCTCCGACCGCGAGGCGGAACCGATCGCCATGCTGTTTCTGCAGCAGGGGTATTCGGCGTTCGTGCTGCGCTACTCCGTGCAGGCGGCGGCCGCGTGGCCGAATCCGCTGCGCGACGCGGAAAACGCGATGCGTCTGATCCGCGGCAATGCCGAGGCATGGGACGTTGATCCGCACCGGATTGCGGCGATCGGCTTCTCGGCGGGCGGACATCTGGCGGCGGCGCTTGCGACGATGAGCGGCGAGCGCCCCGATGCGCTGATCCTCGGTTATCCGTGCATCCTGGACGAAATGGACTGCATCCGGGAGTTCTCCGCGCCGGCGCTGGACTGCAAGGTCGACGGCAGCACGCCGCCGACGTTCATCTTCGCCTCGTCCGACGACACTTGCGTGCCGATCCGCCACTCGCTGCGTTTTGCCGACGCGCTCGACCGTGCCGGCGTCCCGTTCCAACTGCACATCTTCGACCGCGGCGGACACGGCTTCTCAACGGCGACGCACGTCGTCGTGGCCAGACAGCAGGATCGCGCGAATCTGCGCGAGGCGCGCCGCTGGATGCCGATGTGCACCGATTGGCTCAACCGCCTGTTCGGCGTCGATCCGGCTGCGGAATAAGCGCTTCTGCCGGATCACAGATGCGTTTCCGCTTTTCACCCTCCTTCGGGAGGGTTTTCTTTTTTGTCTCTGTCCGTTCCGTTCATTTGTTTTGAACAGAAATGAACAAAATAATGTTGACAAGGGGATTGACTGCGCTATAATAAAGATTATAGATTATTTATGATAATGTGGTCTGTTATGTATTTGACGCTGTGCGCAGCGTACAGACGGATCACACGAACGGAGGAAAACGATGCATATGACGAAAAAACTCATGGCTCTGCTTTTGGCGGCGCTGCTGGCGTTCGGCACGTTCGCCCTGCCGACGTTGTGCATCACTTCCTCTATATTGAGCTGCGAGATAAACACCGCATACCGGAAAGACTCCGCCCTGTAGGAATCCGAAAGATAGCCGTATACAGCACGCGCACACAGCCACTGCCGAAGGGCGGCGGCTTTTTCCTTTGTCCCGATAAACGAAACGGTGTACGACACTTCTACGTTTTTGAACCGGTTGTGGTCGAGGATGACGTCGCCGTCCCGACCGGGCACCGAGATCAGCTCGAAGTCCGGCTGGGGACCGTTGTAGATGGATTTCTCCTCGACGATCAGCCCCATTTCGTAACTGTAATAGCCGTTGAAATAAAAGTTGTTCATCAGAACGCCGCCGCCTTTCTGTTCATCTTTTTACGAAAAATATCTATAATTCTCTTTTTAATTCCTATAATGTATTGACAGATGTTCAGGATGTGCTATAATCTCGTACAAAATGAATAAGTGTCTATAGCATATCAGAAAGACTTGATAAAAGAACGGGTACGCGATATGCGTTTTGACAGACAGATTTAATAATTCTGTTCTGTTCATTTCTGCATAGCTTCGTATTGCTTTCGGCATCTGCCTTGTGGTGTGACGATCCACGGGCTGTCGTATTTTAGGTAACGGCTGCGGATTTATCTGGCTTTTCAGCCAATGACTGATACAGTATGTATGCGGTCAGCGGGCAGGCAAAAATCGGCAGAGGTATACATTTAACCAAAAAGGCAATCAGGAGGAAGATTTATGACAAAGATGAAAAAACCTGTCAGCCTGCTGCTGGCGGTGCTGATGATCGTCAGCATGTTCGCAATCACAGCGAACGCGATGCAGATCTATATCACTGTGGTCGGCGGCGAGAGAACGATCACCCTTGACGTGGAACCGTCTGACACGATCGAAAACGTCAAAGCAAAGATTCAGGACAAAGCTGGTTATGAACCGGAAAAGCAGACGTTGGCTTATTACAGCACTGTGCTGGACGACAGCAGAACGCTTGAGGACTACAATGTTCTGCCGGACAGCACGATGACTCTGACGGTCGCCTCTGCAAGCAAATATGATGCGATCTACATCTTCGGCAACGGCAACGGTAACTGGCTCCATAATATAAATTGGGCTTGCGACGAAGTAAACAAAATGACCGAAACGCAGACCGATCTTTACACGTACACCGCGGAGGATCTCCCGCCTGTCGGTATATACCAGTTCAAGTTCACCATGGGTGACCTGAACACCAGTTGGGGCGGCTTGAACCTGGACGGCACCGACTTCGCAGTCACGCCCGGTACCGCCTGCGTCGCGTATGAATCCAGTTTCCCGAGCAGCTTAACTTTCCAATTGACGCAAAGAAGCAATGTTGAGATCCAGTTCGATCTGCGCGGTTCAACGCCGATGGTTCTGCTCACCGTGTCCGAACCAACGCATGCGCAGGAGGAATTCGACCATTACTACCAGATCACCTTTACACCGGCAAGCAGTTTTACCTATGATTCCGTGAACTGCTACTGGTGGGGCGGTTCAAATGGTATCGTCTGGCCGGGACAGGCCATGACGAAAGTCGGCGATGTCTGGACGCTGGTTTTCGGCGACAACGACAATATCGAGGACGTTATCGATAGCGGCGTCATCTTCAACAACAGCAGCGCAGGTCAAACGCTCAATCTTGATTTTGTGCTGAACGAACAGCGGCAGGCGGACAGCTTTGGAACCTATGTCATCAATCCCTACAGCGAGGTGGAGTTCGTACCGACGTACACCGTCACATGGAACAACTGGGACGGCACGGCATTGAAGACGGAAGACGTCGCAGCAGACACGGTACCGGTTTACGACGGCGCGACGCCGACCAGAGCGGCAGACGATACCTATTCCTACACGTTCTCCGGCTGGTCGCCCACCGTCTCGGCGGTCACAGGCGTCGTCACGTACACGGCTCAGTTCACCCCAACGGCGACGCACGCCCATGACGACGTGGTGTTTGCGGCGTGGACGAGCGCGAACGACCTGCCGGCCAGCGGCAATTACTATCTGACGACGGACGTCACGAGACAAACGACCAAGGTCGTCACCGGCGAGCTGAACCTCTGCCTGAACGGACACACCGTCACCTACAACGGCACGGACGGAATGATTTATTACATCAGAAACGGCGGAACGCTGAATCTGTACGATGCACAAGGCGACCAAGGCGTCCTCACCGGCGGCAACAGAGTTCAGCAGGGCGGCGCTGTCTATGTACAGGGCACGGGCAGCACGTTCAATATGTACGGCGGCACGATCAGCGGCAATTCGTCAAATTCCGGCCCGTTCGACACGTGCGGCGGCGGCGTAGCCGCAATGAACGGCGCTGTGTTTAATATGTACGGCGGCGTGATTACCGATAATGTTTCCGCAAACGGCGGCGGCGTAGCGCTGTCGAACGCGACCGGCAACATCTACGGCGGCACGATCAGCGGTAACACCGCATATTTCGGCGGCGGCGTGTACGCTTCCGATTCCGCGGTGCTGAACCTGCGCGGCGGCACGGTCACCGGCAATACGGCGACAGACGAGGTGATTCCCTATCCCGACCTCAATCACGGTTTTGTGCCGGGCGGCGACGATGTGTTCGGCAACAGCACTTCTGTGATCAATCTCTACGGCACGACGGTCAGCGGCAAAATCTCTTCCACCGACCCGATCGAAATCAAGGACGATCTCGGCAGCAAGGTGTACGAGGTCAGCCTGGTTGACAGCGCCGACAAATACAACCCCATTGCCGGCGTCATCACGAACGGCCTTTCCGGCAAGGGCACGCTCGCGAACTTCACGAACGGCTCCGGCGCGGACTTTGTGCTCCTCACCGACGCGTCCGGCGAAGCGAGATTTGCCCCGGCATTCAATACCGTCACATGGAACAATTGGGACGGCGGCAACCTGGAAACCGATACGAATGTAGCCGCAGGCGCGACCCCGTCCTATGACGGCGCAGCACCGACCAAGGCGGGCGACGAGACGTATGCCTACATGTTCTCCGGCTGGAACGACGGCACGAACACCTACGGCGTCGGCGATACGCTTCCTGCCGTCATGGGTGATGTGACCTACACCGCGGCGTTTACGTCAGTGCGCAAGATCGCGCTTACGCTCAACGTCGGCGAAAACGGAACCGTTACGGCAGGCCTCGGTACTTACGGAAAAGCTTCGGACGCTGCCAATAGTGCGAATTTATCTCTTCCGGTGAAGGTTATGGACCGCTGCTCGCTGAAGCTGGAATACGATCATACGGTCAATATCGTGGAGGGCGGTTCTATTACCGTTCAAACCGGCGGTACGTTTACGTTCTATCCCGCTTCCGACAACACGGGCGTGATCACCGCAGTGCCTGCCGCGGGTTACGCTTTCGCAGGCTGGTATAACGGCGAGACGCTGTACGCCGAAGGCGCGGTTCTCGATTACAAGGCTGTCAGCGAGAGCGTTACGCTGACCGCTAAGTTTGAAGAACTGCCGGCGAGCGCAGTCGCAGGCGTGACGATCGGCGGCAGCACCACGTACTACAGCGACTTCACATCCGCGCTTGCCGCGTGGACGGCGGACAGCACGCTGACGCTGTATGCCGACGTCACCACGACCGCGCCCATCGACGTCGGCGAAAGCAAGACGCTCGACCTCAACGGCCACGGCATCACCTACACCGGCAGCGGACTGAGCGAAGTGATCGCCGTCGGTACTTCCGGCGCCAACAATATTACGCTGACGATGCGCGACAGCGCGCCGCAGACCGCGCACAAGTATTCCGTCAACGCAGGCGGTCTGGCAGTCGTGGACGAAGCAAACGGCACGCAGACCTTCACCGGCGGTTACATCACCGGCGGCACCGGCGGCCGCAACGCCGGCAACGCGGGCGGCGTTTATGTCTTCGGCCCCTCCGGCGGCAGCAACACCTTTATCATGCAGGGCGGCAACATCCTCGGTAATACGGCCACACAGCTCGGCGGCGGCGTTTTCCTCATGCAGGGCGGCGTCTTCCTCATGCAGGGCGGCAGCATTTTCGGCAATGTCGAACAGGGCGGCGCTGTCGGTGTCCTGGGCGGTACCGCGACCATTTCGGGCGGCTCGATCCGGAACAACCAATCCGCCAACGGCGGCAGCGCGATCTATCTCCTGAACGGTGTCGTGAACCTGAACGGCGGCGAGATCCGGGATAACCGGGCAGACGCTGCAGACGGCGGCGCCATCTACTACAGCAGCGGAACGCTCAATCTGTCCGGCAGCCCGGTCTTTGACGGCAACACCGATCCGAACGGCGTGCTGGACATCCGGAATGCCTCGTCCGCGAACAAAATCTATGTCACAGGGCCGTTGGACGAAAGCGTCAGCATCGGTGTCAAGTCGTTCACAAAGCAATGGAACACCGAAGCCCAAACGTATGATGTGATCGTCTTTACCGATACTGCTTTCACCGCAGGACTTGCCGAAAACGGTTCGGTGAACAATTTCTTCAGTGCCGACCCCGAATACAGCGTCGTTGCGGATGCATCCGGCGAGGCGAAGCTGAAGTCTGTCAACCCGAACGACCAGTTGTCCGTTTCGGTCGACGATCAGATCGCGCTGAACATCTATCTCGATCTGGATGCGCGCGGCAAGACGGCGGACGACGTGACGATCACGCTTGCCGGCGCAGACTATGCCTGCACGGGCGCGAAGCAGACCGGCGGCGACTTTGACGGCCTGTACATGTTCAAGGTCGTGATGGCGCCCGCGCAGATCGCGGATGCGATCGTCGTCAAGATCGACGATGAAGAAATCCCGACGTCCGTCAAGAATTACTGTGTCCAGGCGCCCGAGTATTATCCGACGAATACGGATTTGCTCGGTCTGACCGAAGCGATCCTCAACTACGGCCAGGCGGCGAACAACGTGTTTGCGAACGGCTCCACCGTGCCCGCGGCGGACATCGCAGACCTCGCGGAAATGAACAAAGACAAGGTGCAGACCGCGTCCGTCACGTTCACCGACGGCACCGGCGCAGTCACCGGCGCGTCCTTCATGGCGCTGACGAAGCCGGAGTTCCGCTTCTACACGGCGAATATCGACGAGCAGACGGCGTATGAATACAATCAGGCAGGCGTGACCGCGACGATGGCGAACGGCAATGATTCGCTGACCGCACGCTTCGTCAAGAAGGCGGACGGCAAGGTACTGCTTGAAGTGACCGGCGTTTCGGCGGAGAACATGGACAAGGAGATCACCGTCACCGTCACCGGACTCGGCACGATCGTCTTCAACGGCAACGCGTTCGCGAAGGCGATGGCGTCGAGCGGCAATACGCAGCAGAGAGACCTCGGCGCGGCACTCTATAACTACGGCGCGGCGGCAAAGATCTGCTTCGGCGCATAAGGAGGAAGAGCGATGAAAAAGACATATGAAAAGCCCGTTTTGACAACGGAGCAGTTTGACGTCGAGGACGTCATCACCGCGTCCTCTGCCAATCCCATCCAGAACGTGCTGGATCAGGTCGGCGACTTCATGGAGAACATGATCGACATGTTCCAAAACATGGGTCAGCCGTAATCCCGCATTCTCAAAACAGAATACCAAAACCACTGCGGAGCGAGGCGTCAAAACCCCGCTCCGTTTCTTTGTGTGATTATCCGGAAAAAACAGGTTCATCACGGACAATTGAGGGATCGTACAAACAAGAAGTACAGTCATTGCGAATTAACCGGCATCTTTGGAAGATCGCCGCGTCGCTTCGCTCCTCGCGATGACGCCGGAAAACGGAATCCCCCGACTCTCCGTGAAGGGGAAAAAACAGCGCCGGACCCCGAAGCAAATGCAGACGGGTCCGGCGCAGATCGTATTTGTGCGGCAGGGCAGGCCTATGCGTTCTTTCTGTTTTTGCGCAGGCCGGTGTTGATGGTTTCCGCCACCATTCTCAATCCTGATTGCACGTTTTCGACGGCTTCCTCCACCGTGCCGGGCATACCGGCTCTCGCCCATTCGATGAAGGCGTTGTAGATCATGCCGTTCCACAGCGTGACGTAGTAGGATGTGGTTATGCCGTCAAAGCGCTTGTTCATCCGCTGCAGAAACTCGTGTTCCAGTCCCGCGGCGATGACGGCATTGACGGAGGATTCATACTTCTTTCCGATCCGGAAAGTGGATTCCATATTGTCAAAAATGGAATCGGTGAGCGCGGAGATCGCCTCCTCGATCGGTTCCTGCACGATGTCCAGCAGGATCTCATCCTTGCTTTTGTAGGTGTTGTAGACGCCGCCCCTCGACACGCCGGATTTCAGGATGATGTCGGTCATGCTGATGTCCGCGTAGGCTTTCTCCTGCATCAGGGAAAGGAGCGCGTTTTTGGTGGCTGTGACAGTTTTGATGTGCAGAGCCGCGCTGTTCTTGTTCAAAAGCTGGATGCGTTCTTCCGGTGTCATGATAGATTATCCCTCGTTTCTGTTCGTTGCATTTTTCTATTGTAGCACATGGTTACCCGTTTTACAAGAGGCGGCATAGACATTTTTTTATTTCCTGTCTAATCCGTCCGGCGAAGCGCAGACGAGGAAAGGGGAGAGCGGACAAAACACGACGGGCGGGCAAGACGACCATTTTCATTGACATTTCCCGCGCCGTCGGGTACAATGAAACCAGCAATACCGGAAGGGCGTCGCTATTTATGAAGACATTTGACAAAGTCCGTTTCGCGTGGACGTTCCGCACCTATCAGCAGACGGTGCTCGACAGGGCTTCCGCGCATCTGCGGGACGGGCATATCCACATCGTCGCCGCGCCCGGCAGCGGAAAAACGATCCTCGGTCTGGAGCTCGTGCGCAGGCTCGGCCGTCCCGCGCTGATCCTCGCGCCGTCCGTGACGATCCGCCGTCAGTGGGGCGAGCGGTTCGCGGAATGCTTCATGCCGCAGGGCGGCCGCGAGGCGGAGTACGTCTCCGAGGATCTGCACACACCGCAGCTTCTGACGTGCGTGACATACCAGGCGCTGCACGCCGCCGTGCAGAAAACGGCGCTGAAAGCCGAGAACGACCCCGAAGCGGCGGAATCGGAAGACGCGCTGGACTTCACGGACTTCGACGTGCTCGAACAGATCCGCGCGTGCGGCATCGGCACGGTCTGTCTCGACGAAGCGCACCATCTGCGCCGCGAATGGCAGAAGGCGCTCGAACAGTTTCTCGAGATGCTCGGCAGCAGCGTGCAGGTGATCGCGCTGACGGCCACGCCGCCGTACGACAGCACGCCCGCCGAGTGGGACAACTATATCCGCGTGTGCGGCGAGGTGGACGAGGAGATCTTCGTGCCGCAGCTCGTCGCACAGAAAACGCTTTGTCCGCACCAGGATTATCTCTATTTCAACATGCCGACCGACGCGGAAACCGAGGTGCTGCGCGCACACCGCGCGCACGCGCAGACGGCGGCAAAGACGCTGCTCGAAAGCGGACTGCTGCAAAAGGCGCAGGCGTCCGTCACGGAGGAAACGGCCTACAAGGACCCGCAGGGCGCCGGCGCACTCTCGCTTGCCGCGGACGGAACCCGTGTGACGATGGCCGAGGTGCAGGCCGCCGCGTCGTTCGTGCTTTCAAACAAGAATCTGTTTCCCGACGACGTCACGCAGCCGGTCGCCGCGATCCTTGCGCAGAACGGCGTGCTCGAAAAGGGCAAGGTCTGTCTGCTGTCCACGGACAGGATCGACAGGATGCTGCTCTCCTCGGCGGGCAAGCTCGACAGCATTCGCGCCGTCATGGCGTCGGAAGCGACTGTGTTGGGCGAGGAGCTGCGCGCGCTGATCCTGACGGACTACATCCGCCGGGAGATGCTGCCCGTGATCGGCAGCGACGAACCGCTGACCGTCATGGGCGCGGTGCCGATTTTCGAGGCGGTGCGGCGCGCGGTCGGGCGGCATGTGCCGATCGCGCTGCTTGCCGGGACGCTTGTGCTGCTGCCGGACGACGTGCTGGAAGACGCAAGGGCGGCCGCGGCCGAAAAGGGGATCGTTTGCTCGGCGTCCGCGCTGCCGGGCGTGCCGTACAGCGAGGTGCAGTTCGCCGGGTCCAACAAGAATAAAGTATCCGTACTGACGGAATTGTTTCAAAAAGGCAAACTGCGCGTGATGATCGGGACAGCCGCGCTGCTGGGCGAGGGCTGGGACGCGCCGTGCATCAACGCGCTGATCCTCGCGAGCTGCGTCGGCAGTTTCATGCTGACGAACCAGATGCGCGGCAGAGCCATCCGCATCGACAAAAACAGACCGGACAAGGCGGCGAATATCTGGCATCTCGTGACGCTCGACCCGACGGATGCGCAGCAAGCCGATCTCGGCGCGGACTTTGCCGTGATGCAGCGGCGGTTCGACTCGTTCCTCGCGCCCGTATACGACGCGCCGTGGATCGAGAGCGGCACGGACAGGCTGTGTCTGCCGCGGTCGTTTTCGGCGGAGAATCTGCGCGAAGTGAACGCGCGGATGCTTGAACGGTCGCAGGACAGGAAAACCATGGCTGCGCTCTGGGAACAGGCGCTCGCGGGCGACGCCGTGCCGCAGGTGCTGGATGTGTGCGTCGTGCCGGATGCGGCGTTTTCCGGGTCGGCCGCGCGCAGATGCACGTTCAAAGCCGTGCTTTGCGCGGTGATCGCGCTCGTGCTGCTCGTGATCCCGGTCACGTTCGTCAGGTTTTTGTCCGTCTTTGCCCTGATCCCGATGCTCGTCTTTTTCCGCAAGCGGCGCACCGTCGCAAAGCCCGAGGCGTACTTCCGCACGGCGGGCAGGGCGCTGCTGCGTGCGCTGCGCGGCAGGAAACTGCTGCAGGCGGCGGAAAGCGGCGTATATGCACGTGCCGTTCCCGAACGCAAGTGCGTGTACGTTGCGGTGCGGAACGCGAGCCGGCACGACAAGACGCTGTTCTCCCGCGCAATGGGGACGCTGTTCTCCGCGATCGAGACGCCGCGGTACATCCTGCTGCCGGCGGGCGACGCAAAACGCGCGATGGCCGTGCCGTCCGTGCTCGACCGCAAAAAGGAGGACGCGCAGCTTCTTGCCGATGCGATGCGGCCGCTTGTCGGTAAGTGCGCGTGCCTGTACACCAGAAACCGCAGGGAGCAAAGCGCCGTGCAGCGCTGCCGGACGCAGAGCGCGCTCAACCGCACGGGCTGCAGAGCGCGGTATAAAAAGATCGTGGTACAGCAATAGTTTATCGGCCATTCTGTAACGGAGGCGATACACATGAAAAAATGTCTTTGCATCATTCTGACCGTCCTGTTCGCGCTGCCGCTTGCGCTTTTGGCTTCGGCGGCGGACGGGGAACTTGTTCTGGCTTCCCGCGACGCGCGTCCCGCGATCGTGCTGCCGGATGCGCCGACGCCGCCGCAGCAGAACGCCGCACAGGTTCTGGAGCGGTATCTGCAAAAGATCACCGGCTTTGCGGACGGTGCGCCGCAGGCAGACTGCCGCATCATCCTCGACGACAGCGCGGTGCAGCCGCCCGCGGAAACGGACGGCGCGTACCGCATCACAGAGAAGGACGGCTGTCTGTATCTCTCCGGCGCGGGCACACACGGCACGCTGTATGCCGCTTATGCGCTGCTGGAGGCGTTTGCGGGCTGTCACTGGTATGCGGACACCCTGGAGGTCATTCCCGCGTCAGATCGCGTCACAGCGCCCGCAGGGTGCGATATACAGTATACGCCGTACTTCGAGTACCGCGAAACGGACTGGCGGAGCTGGCAGAACCGCGATTATGCCGCGGCAAACCGCATGAACGGATCGGCATACCGCGCGGTCCCGGCGGAATGGGGCGGCTCGGTCGTGTATCTGTCGGGCTTTGCGCACACGCTGACGAACCAGTTCTGCGCCGCGGGCAGCTATTTTGAAACGCATCCCGAATACTTCGCGCTGCACGGGAAGGCGCGCACGCGCAACCAGCTCTGTCTGACGAACCCCGACGTGCTGCGGATCGTCACGGACGAAGTGCTCGATCTGCTCCGGCGTACCTACGACCCGATGCTGCCGCTGCAGATCGTGTCGCTGACCCAGCACGACAACGGCGACTACTGCGAATGCGACGCGTGCGCCGCGCTTGACAAAGCGAACGGCTCGCACGCCGGCACGATGGTGACGTTTGCCAACGCCGTCGCGGACGCCGTGCGCGAGGCCGGCTACGAAAACGCCGCGGTCGACACATTCGCCTATCAGTACACGCGCCGGCCGCCGACACAGGTCAAACCGCGTGACAACGTCATCATCCGCCTGTGCTCGATCGAGTGCTGCTTCGGCCACGCGATGGACGACCCGGACTGCAAAGAGAACGCGTCGTTCATGGCGGATCTTGCCGGGTGGTCAAAGATCTGCGGACGCATCTACGTTTGGGACTACGGCACGAACTACGGCGAGACGTTCAACTTCTTCCCCAACCTGCACGTCCTGCAGCGCAATATGCAGATCTTTTACGAAAACCATGTCCGCGGCATTTACGGCGAGGGCAATTACTATACCGACCGCTGCGAGGGCGAGTTCAGCGACCTGCGCAGCTACCTGCAGTGCCGCCTGATGGCGGACCCCTATCTGGACTACGACGCCGAGATGAACGGTTTCCTGCGCGCTTTCTACGGAAACGGCTGGCAGGCGATACGGGAATTCATCGACCTGTGCTGCGACAAGGGCGTGTCGAAAATCCGTCACGCGGGCATTTTCCAGCGTGCGAACCTCTCTCTGCCGAAACTGATGCCGCGCGACGTGACGCGCTGCGACGCGCTGTGGCAGACGGCAAAGGAACAGGCGCAGGACGAGACATACCGCGCGCGCGTCGAGCGCTCGGAGCTCTGCTGGCGGTACTGGAAAGCGTCCAACTACAGAAAAGAGTTCTCTCTCTTGCGCTCGCCCTTCCGGCGGATGCAGGCGCGGGACGCGCTGTACAACGACATTGTCGCATACGGCAACACCTGCATCGGCGAGACGACGCGCAAGCGCGAGCTGTCCGCCTGTCCGGCGCTGCATCTTCTGCGCACGCCGTTCGGCTGGTCGACGCTGTACGACGCCGAATTCTGGAACAAAATCAGCCCGTACGTCGAAAAGATCTATGCAGCGTGGCTTGAGATGTTCGGAACGTAAAGCCTGCGGCTGAAGCGCAAAGAAAGAATCAGACAGAAAGGAACCTGTGCGATGCTTACGATACGGAAACGGCTGACGGCGGCGCTGCTTGCGGCGGCGCTGCTGGTTCTGCCTGTGTCTGTCCGTGCGGCGGACGATTCCGGCACATGCGGTGCGGACGGCGATAATGTGACGTGGTCGCTCGATACCGGTACCGGCGTGCTGACCGTCGGTGGAACGGGCGCGATGGCGGATTATGAAGGTCCTGCGGATGCGCCCTGGGATGCCTGCCGGTCGGCTGTCCGATCCGTAACGGTCGGCAGCGGCGTGACACGCATCGGCGCGTTTGCTTTCTCGGATTGTGAGAGTCTCGCCGAGGTCACGATCCCGGACAGCGTGACGCAGATCGGCATATATGCTTTTTTAAATACGGACATTGTGAGATGCACGATCCCGGACGGTGTGACGTGCATCGAATCGGGAACCTTCCGGGACTGCGAGAAGCTTGTGCGCATCGTGATCCCGGACAGCGTGACGGAGATCGACGGTTCGGCCTTTGAAAACTGCAAACGTCTGCGGAGCGTGACGATCCCGGACGGCGTGACGCGTATCGGCGGCAGCGCCTTCTACTCCACGGGGCTTGTGAACGTCACGATCCCGGACAGCGTGACAAGCATCGGGCAATACGCCTTCGACGGAACGGATTTCATGCTTCATGATGATGAATGGACAGACGGCGTGCTGTATGCGGGTCCGTATCTGATCGCGGCGAAGCGGACGCTTTCCGGCGCATGCCGCATTGCGGACGGCACGCGCTGTATCGCCGCAGGCGCATTTTCCGGCTGTGCGGGCATGACGGACGTTGCGATTCCCGACAGTGTAACAACCATCGGCTATTATGCCTTTAACCGCTGCAAGGGTCTTACGCATGTCACGATCCCGGACGGCGTGACGCAGATCGAATCCGGCGTTTTTGAGGGCTGTACGCGCCTTGCCGGGGTTACGATCCCGGACGGTGTCACAGAGATCGGCAACTATGTGTTCTATGGCTGCAAAAGTCTTGCGTGCATCACGGTTCCCGACAGCGTGACGCGTATCGGATACCAGACCTTTACGGACTGCGCCGCCCTTGCGGACGTGTATTACACGGCGGATGCGGCGGCATGGGAGCAGATCGAGATCGGCGAGGAGAACGAGTCGCTGCTGTATGCCGAACTGCACACGAGCCAATACCTATACGGCCGATAAAACGCCTGCCGCCGGACACGACTTCGGCGCGTGGGAGGTGACGACGCCGTCGACGGCGGATACGGTCGGCACGCAGACGCGTGTCTGCGCACGCTGCGGCTATACCGAAACACGTCCGGTCTCCGCTCTGTTTTCCGGCGCATGCGGTGCGCATGGTGATAACGTGACGTGGTCGCTCGATACCGCGACCGGCGAGCTGACCGTCGACGGAACAGGAGAGACGGCGGATTATGCGTATTTCAATCATGCGCCCTGGTATGACCTGCGAGCGTATATCCGGAGCGTGACGGTAGAAGACGGCGTGACACACATCGGCAGCTATGCGTTCCGTGACTGCGGAAAGATTGCCTGCATCACGATCCCGGGCAGCGTGACAACGGTCGGCGACTATGCTTTCAACTGCTGTAATACGTTGAGAAGTGTATACTTTACCGGCTCTTTGGAGCAGTGGTGCGGGATGCAGCATGCCGAACTGGACTTCCCCCATGCACTGTACGTCGACGGGTCGCTGCTGGAGGAAGCGGTCATTCCGGACGGCGTGACAAGCATCGGCGATCATGCCTTCAGGTATTGTACAAGTCTTGTTCGCGTGACGCTCCCGGACAGTGTGACAAGCATCGGACGCTGCGCCTTTTATGCCTCAAACCTTGCAAGCATCACGCTCCCGGACAGTATGACAAGCATCGGCGATTCCGCCTTCGGCTATTGCACGGGACTTGTGGAAGTCACGATCCCGGACAGCGTGACGCACATCGGCGCGAGTGCCTTCTACGATTGCAAGTGTCTTGTGGATGCCGCGATCCCGGACGGCGTCACGTACATCGGCAGCGGCGCTTTCTGCAGCACGGGTATTACGCATGTCACGATCCCGGACGGCGTGATGCAGATCGAATCAGGCACTTTCAGATACTGCACGAACCTTGCCGGGGTCACGCTCCCGGACAGTGTGACGGAGATTGGCTGTGCGGCGTTCTTTGAATGTGAAAGCCTTATGCGCATCACGATCCCGGAGAGCGTGACGAATATTCAGAACGAAGCCTTTTTCGGCGCATATCTTGCGGACGTGTATTACACGGCGGATGCGGCGGCATGGGAGCAGATCGAGATCGGCGAGGAGAACGAGTCGCTGCTGTATGCCGAACTGCACACGAGCACGGCGCCCGCATGTACCGCGGGCGGGCACACGGCATACACCTGCACCGTCTGCGGCAACGTCTATACGGCCGATAAAACGCCTGCCGCCGGACACAGCTTCGGCGCGTGGGAGGTGACGACACCGGCGACAGCGGACACGGCCGGCGAAGAGACACGCGTCTGTACGCGCTGCGGCTGTTCCGAAACGCGTCCGACCGCCCGGCATCTTCCGGGTGACTGTGACGGCGACGGTACGGTCGATCTGGGGGACGTCGCGGCGTTGTCGCGCTGTATTGCCGGCGGCTGGGACGTCGAGGTCGGTACGCAGAACGCCGATGTGAACGGCGACGGGCTGTTGTCCCTGCGTGACGTCGTTCTAATTCGCCGCTATCTTGCCGGCGGCTGGGACGTCATCTTACTGTAAAGCATAGAAAGGAACGGAATGTCATGAAACTACTGAAAAAAATCATCGCCCTGTTTCTTGCCGCAGCTTCGGCTGCCGCGCCGAGTCTTTGCCTGCGGCTGAATATGCCGCGCGTTCCCCGCGGGCAGGCGCTCGACCTGTCGCAGTTCACCATGACATGGAACGACGAGTTCGACGGCGACACGCTCGACACGTCGAAGTGGGGCTTCACCTGGTGGGAGACCATGCGCAAGGGCGGCTACTGGCACGAGGACATGGTGTCCGTGCGCGACGGCAATCTCGTCATCCGCGCGGAATACCTCGACGAGCCGCTGGAGAACCGCTACTACGAGCAGTGGCACGACAAGATCGACTTCGATCCCTACAAGCCCGGCTACTATACGGGCGAGGTCAACACGCGCGGCAAGTTTGAGCAGTGCTACGGCTACTTCGAGACGCGGTGCATCCTGCCCGCCGCGACGGGACTGTGGTCGGCGTTCTGGATGATGAACGAGGGCGTCTACCAGATCGACGGCTTCGGCGACGACGGCACCGAGGTGGATGTGTTCGAGTCGATGTACTACAAGGATCACTGGCGCGGCGTCGACGCGGTGATCGGCGGCATTCACTACGACAACTACGGCCCGGATTCCAAGGGCGATTCCATCGGCAAGTTTTTCCTTGCGAACGATCCCTACACCGAGTACAACACCTACGGTCTCGAGTGGAACCCGGACGAGTATATCTTCTACATCAACGGCGTCGAGTGCGACCGCCTGTCGACGGGCGGCGTTTCGGACAACCCGGAGCATCTGATCCTGTCGGTCGAGATCGCGGGCAAGGACGGCGTCGCATACGCCGACCGCCACGGCGTGGACAAGATCACCAAGACGCCGGAAAAGAACTGGCCGGCCGAGTTCAAGGTGGACTATGTGCGCGTCTACCAGTACAACGCGTATCTTTGATCGCGGACAGAGAACGGATTCTGATGCACATGCGGCGGGGAGCAGATCGCTTCCCGCCTTAATTTTCCCTCTTCACGGAATTTTGTGGGATAAGGAAACGTCCCCTTGTTTGTCATTGCGAGCGCTTTTATGGCGCGCGGCGATCCGTTCTCCTTCTTGTTCATTTATGCACTACCGGGGTTACGGATCGCCGCGTCGCTTCGCTCCTCGCGATGACACTGCTCTTCACTGACATCTGACCATCCCACAAAAATCCGTGATGAACCTTTTTTTGATTCATCACGAAAAATATACAGTCGTTTTTCAGTTTATTCGCACGAGGAACGCGCCGCCGGCGTATGCGCAGCGCAGGCGGGACAGCGCAGGACAAAGCGATGATACAGAAGAGATCCGAAAGAACTGTTCGGAACCGAATGATTGCGAGCGCATATTGTTCGGAAGCGAACGACTATCCTGCTGCGCGTGCCGTCGGGGAATCAGGCTCCCCTTGTGTAAACAATGACAACAACTTAAAGCTTTGCAGGAAAGGTTTCCGCCGAGAGAAGGTATTTGTGTCGAGCATCGGCTCGACAAATTCCGATTTCGCAGGGGACGATGCCCACATCGTCCCGCCGTATCCGTCCGATGCCTTTTCCGGCGTGCCATGATCTATGCCGCTTTCGGCAGATGTGTTGGGCACGCATACATACGTGCCGGCGCGCGGAGCGATCTGCATCCTGTGCGGCGGTCGGATTTGCAAACGTCATCGGGCCGATGTAGGCATC
>CADARP010000010.1 GCA_902790325.1 Oscillospiraceae bacterium
AAGGAGTATCGCGACGCGCTCCAAGCGAGCGAGACGACTATGTTTCTGACCGCAATCCGATTTCCGCGTCCTGTGGACGCAACAGGCAAAACGATTATTTTTAAGGAGGAACACATCATGGCATGTTTTATCGTCCCCGCTGCAGAAGCAATCGTAACGACGATCGCGGCAAAAGTTATCGAAAAGAAAGAGTTGTCTTCCGCACCCGCGGCAGAGGCTTACGAAGAAACGGCGGTTTCCGCGCCGAAGACTTCCTTTGCACGCAAGCTGAAGTGGCTGCGCAATCTCCTGTGGGGCGGCTGCGCCCTGCTCGCGTTTGAACACGTCTGGCACGGCGAAGTCGTACCGTGGTTCCCGTTCCTGACCGCTGCGGCAGACGCCGCGGATCGGGCGGAAATGCTGCATGAAATGGCGACTGTCGGCGTTTGCATGGCTTTGATCGTCACAGCCGTTTGGGGCGTGATGGTCGGTGTTTCCGTACTGCTCGAAAAGAAATCGCAGCGGTCTGCGCAAGCAAACGAAAAATAAGGAGATACGGATATGACACTGCTTGTAACGGCATTTGCCGCTATCATTTCAACCGTTCTATGGTACAAACATGCGCCGAAAGACGAAATGAAAATCAGCGTGCTCTGCTGGATGTATTGGGGCGCTTCGCTGATGTGGCTCGTCGATGCGATTTTTGAGTACGCCGAACTGAAAGCGGAATACTTCTCCCCTGCTCCCGCCGATATGCTGAACGATTTGTTCCTCGGCCTTTCGGCCGTCGCTCTGGGTCTGGTCATCTGGCTCGTTATCCTGCTGATCCGCGATCCGAAGGGCGTCGTCAAATCGGCTTTCTCCAAAAAGTAATACAAAAAAACAAGAATAGCGGTTCTGCATTTGACAGCAGAGCCGCTTTTTCGGAATCATTGTTTACAGGTGTACTATGAAAACAGAAGTCAAAGCGATTTTAGAGGCCGTGCGGAACGGCTCCGTCTCGGTCGACGACGCACTTCTACGGCTCAAAACAGAACCTTTTGAAGACATCGGCTTTGCCAAGGTCGACCTGCACCGTAATGTCCGGCAGGGACGGCCAGAGGTGATCTACGGCGCAGGAAAAACTGCGGAGCAAATCATCTCCATCATGCGCACGATGATCGATCACGGTCAGACGCGCATCCTCATAACGCGGCTCGACCCGGAATCAGCCGACACGATCGGAAAGGTATTTCCCGTACGTTATCACAAAGAAGCGAAAGCGGCTGTCCTCGGCAGCAATCCAGTACCGGACGGAATCGGACAGATCGTGATCGCAACGGGCGGCACAAGTGATGTTCCTGTGGCAGAGGAAGCCGCCGTTACCGCCGCGTTCTTCGGCAACGACGTATACCGCATGTATGACGTCGGCGTCGCCGGCCTGCATCGGCTGCTGTCTCACAAGGAGCAGATCATGAACGCCGCCGTCATCATCGCCGTCGCCGGCATGGAAGGCGCACTGGCAAGTGTGATCGGCGGGCTCGCGGACTGTCCCGTGATCGCCGTTCCGACGAGCGTGGGTTACGGCGCATCGTTCGGCGGTCTGTCCGCCCTGCTGTCCATGCTCAATTCCTGCGCGGGCGGCGTGAGCGTCGTAAACATTGACAACGGATTCGGCGCGGGTTTCCTCGCGGACAGAATCAACCACATGGAGGCAAAGAAATGAGAACACTGTATCTGGACTGCGGAATGGGCGCAGCGGGAGACATGCTGGCTGCCGCGCTCGCGGAGCTTTCCCCCGATCCGCAGGAAACGGTCAGGCAGTTAAACGCGATCGGCATACCCGATGTGCGGTTTTCTCTCGAACCGTCCGTCAAGTGCGGGATCCGGGGATCGCATATGCACGTCCATGTCCACGGAACGGAAGAACATGAACACATGCACGAGTGCGAGCACGAACACCATCACGAGCATCATCACCACAGCAGCCCCGATCATATCGCGCACATCATCTCGGATCTGACGATGCCGGACGAAGTAAAAAAGGATGCGATCGCCGTATTTGATCTTTTGGCCGAGGCTGAAAGCCATGTGCACGGTGTGGAGGTCACAGACATCCACTTTCACGAAGTCGGGACGATGGATGCTGTCGCAGACATTGTCGCGGTGTGCTATCTGCTGCACGCGCTGAACATTGGCGAAGTGATCGCATCCGCGGTCAACACGGGCAGCGGTCATGTACACTGCGCGCACGGCATTCTGCCGGTTCCCGCGCCCGCAACCGCGTATCTGCTGCGCGGCATTCCCATATACAGCGGCGAGATCCGCAGCGAACTGTGCACACCGACCGGTGCGGCGCTGCTGAAGTATTTCGTGACGCGGTTCGGCGAAATGCCGGTTCTGCGCACGACGGCAGTCGGATACGGAATGGGCAGTAAGGATTTTGATATTGCAAATTGTTTGCGCGCGATGCTCGGCGAATCGGCTGACGAAACCGACTGCGTTCTGGAACTTCTCTGCAATGTGGACGACATGACCGGCGAAGCGATCGGATATGCAGTAAAAAAGCTCGAAGAAAGCGGCGCGCTGGATGTTTACACGGCGCCTATCTACATGAAAAAGAACCGCCCCGGTACGATGATCTGCGTGCTGTGCCGCCCATTCGACAAAGAAACCGTTCTGTCTGTGCTGTTCCAGCACACAACGACGATCGGCGTGCGCGAAAACAGGATGAAACGGTACACGCTTGACCGGAGAATCGAAGAAAAAGAAACGCCGTACGGCACGATTCGTCGAAAAATCTCCGACGGATACGGCGTACAGCGCATCAAGATAGAAGCAGACGATATACAGCGCATTGCGGACGAGCAGGGATGCAGCCTCGCGGACGCAGTCAAGCTGTTGGAGGAACATACGTAATGAATGACGAAGCGCGCATTCTGCAAGCGAAAAACGACACGCTCACCGCACACCTTCGGCGTCTTGGGCGTGCTGCCGTTGCATTCTCGGCCGGCGTCGATTCCGCTTTTCTGCTGAAAACCGCGCACGACATCCTGGGCGAGCAAACGATTGCCGTAACTGCGCGGTGCGTTTCTTTCCCGGAACGGGAAATCCGCGAAGCCGCGGCGCTGTGCAAGGCGATCGGCGTTCGGCACGTCGTCGTCGACGTGGATCAGATGGCGATTCCCGGCTTTTCGGACAACCCGCCGGATCGCTGCTATCTGTGCAAAAAAGCGCTGTTTCGCGCGCTTTCGGATGCTGCCGGCAAACTGGGGTTTCCGGTCCTCATCGAAGGCACGAACGCGGACGACACGCGGGACTATCGCCCCGGAATGCGCGCGCTGCGCGAGCTGGACATTGGCAGTCCGTTGATGGAAGCGGATTTGACGAAGGAAGATATCCGTCGACTGTCCCGCGGTCTGGGACTGCCGACATGGAGCAAGCCCTCTCTTGCCTGTCTCGCTACGCGCATTCCCTACGGCGAACCGATAACGCCGTCGAAGCTGTCGGTCATTGACGAGGCGGAGCAGTTCCTGTTTGACAGCGGATTCGGACAGGTGCGCGTGCGGATGCACGAAAAACTCGCACGCATCGAGACGCTGCCCGAGGACTTTGCGCGGATAACCGATCCGGAACTGTCGCAGGCAATCTGCCGGAAACTGACCGATCTCGGATTCGATTATGTTACGCTCGACCTCGCCGGATACACGACCGGCAGCATGAACAAAACGATCTGACTTAACAACGGGACTGTTCGGAAACAGCCCCGTTGATTGTTTTTATTGTATTTTCAACAATCGCATTATATTGTCGACCGTCTCGCGCAGATTGATTTCGCTGTATCCGCGGCTGACGGAAAAGTCTTCCGGCAGTCTGCCGATCGGAAAGACGGCGGTCACCCCCGTGTCGTAAACCTGGGGCAAATTGCGCTCCGCACCGCCGACAACCGCAATCAGCGGAACCCGTTTTTCTTTGCAGCGTTTGGCGATCCCGACGACCACCTTGCCGCCGAGGCTCTGGCTGTCAAGCTTGCCCTCGCCGGTGATCACGAGATCGGCGCCGTCCGCAAGCGCGTCAAAGCGCACTACGTCCAGCACGGTCTCAATTCCGGAACGAAGCTCCGCCCCGCAGAACGCATACAATCCGGCGCCGAGTCCGCCCGCAGCGCCGCCGCCGGAAAGGGAGCGAACGTCCGCGCCGAGGTCGCGCAGAATGATCTGCGCCATATGACGCAGGCCGTCGTCCAGTGCGTCGACCGTCTGTTTGTCCGCGCCTTTCTGCGGCGCAAAAACATGTGCCGCGCCCCGTTCCCCGTAGAGCGGATTGTCGATGTCGCACATGGCGATGATGCGCACGCCTTCCGGCAGCGGATACGGCTCGACGGAAGAAACCTCGCACAGCGTTCCGCCGGTCGGCACAAACTGCTCGCCGCTGTCTTTGCGGAATACCGTTCCGAGCGCTGCCGCAGCGCCTGCGCCGCAGTCGTTGGTTGCGGAGCCGCCCAAACCGACGATGATCGTTTTGCATCCCGCATCGACCGCCGCACGGATCAACTGTCCGACGCCGTAGGTCGTTGTGCGTGTCGGGTCGCGCCGTTCGCCCACAAGCGGAAGTCCCGCGCAGGCCGCCGTTTCCACAACAGCGGTACCGTCCGGCAGAACGGCAAACGACGCTTCCATGTCCTCAAAAAAAGGCCCGCTGACCGTTTTCGTGATCCTTCTCCCGCCGAGCGCGGAAAGAAAACAGTCCATTGTCCCCTCCCCGCCGTCCGCAACCGGAATGCAAACGGTTTCGCAGGACGGAAAATGCGCGGCGATCCGCTCCGAAACAATGCCGCAGATGCGTTCGGAAGACAGCGTCCCCTTGAAGGAATCCGGGATCACAATAATTCTGTTCATAGCATCACCACCACAAAGAAAGCAGCCGGCTCCGACGGAACCGACTGCATCGTTTTCTCTTATTCGCCCAGCAAACGGCGCAGCACTTCGGCATACGCGTCCTCGACGCCGCCGAGGTCTCTGCGGAAGCGGTCTTTATCGAGCTTCTCGTGCGTGTCGCTGTCCCAGAAGCGACAGGTATCGGGCGAGATCTCGTCTGCGAGAATGATCGTGCCGTCGGACGTTCTGCCGAATTCGATCTTGAAATCGACCAGCTCGATCTTCTTATCCTTGAGATAATCGAGCAGGAAGGCGTTGACGCGCAGCGCATAGTCCGCGATGGTGTCGAGCTCTTCCTTGGTGCAGATATCCATTGCCATGATATGGTACTCATTGATCATCGGATCGCCCAGCTCGTCGTCCTTGTAGCAGTATTCGATCACAGGGAGCTTCATCGGCGTGCCTTCGGGAAGGCCGAGACGCTTGGACAGAGAACCCGCGGCAATATTGCGCACAATCACTTCCAGCGGTACGATCTTGACCTTTTTCACGAGTGTTTCGCGGTCGTTCAGTTCCTCGACATAGTGGGTCGGAACGCCTTCTTTTTCAAGCAGCTTCATGAAATGATTCGACAAACGGTTGTTGACTACGCCCTTGCCGGTGATGCTGCCCTTCTTTAAGCCGTTGAACGCGGTCGCATCGTCCTTGTAGGACACGATGTACAGATTCTCGTCGTCGGTCTTGAAGACTTTTTTGGCTTTGCCTTCATAAAGCTGTTCTCTCTTTTCCATAATAAAACACTCCTGTCTGTTCATTTTTGATGTATTCATGTTAGCACGGAATGTGCGGTTTGTCAATGCGAAACGGTCGAAGTTTGGAAAGTTTTTGTCTGCAGAAGAACCGGTTTGTCCGACGTCACAAACATAACCGTAACCGGCGTATACTGCACGGTATCCGGCACGGAACCGCTGACAGTCAGCGTCACGCTTTCACCGGGCGCAAGCACCGTTTTCTTCGGCACAGTGACACGCAGTCCCGCCCCGCGGACACGGACTGCCGTCAGTTTGATCTCCTTTTCCGCGGACAGATTGGTCACTGTCAAATCTGACGCGCTCACAAAGCTGCCGGAATCGGCAAAGGAGATGTTCAGCCGATCGGCCGGACTCTGCGCGAACATAAACTGCGGGAAAGCGGGATCGGCATAGACGTCGGTCAGAGTATCCTCCATCGTCAGCTTGCACAGCAGCGCGTATGTATACGCGTCCCAGTCGCATTGTCCGTGGAACTGCCCGTCCACAAACCAGGTATTGTCCGGCAGATAGCAAGTAGATACGTCCAGCGCCATCGACGGCGAAAGCCGCTGCGTTCCGCCTTTCACTTCCAGCCGCTCGCCGAGCGGCGCAGCCGTTGCGCCGGACACATTGGCAGAATCCAGAATGCCGTCGCTGTTTGTCCGGCTGTTGAAGAGAAGCGCATTGCCCGTGTTGCAGACAATCGACAGCACCATGCCCTGCGCCTGCAGCGCGCGCAGCGTTTCACCGATGCGCGGAACAATCTCATGGTGATACTTGTCGCTTTCCTCGATGAGCTTGGCGCACCCGGGATCGGTAAGGTACTCTGCTTTCAGACGCTCGTATTCTCCGACCGGAACCATATCCCACAAACTGCCCCAGTACCGCGCGATCGGCAGCACATGGGCATAAACGATCGAAAGAATCGCCTTTTTCAGCGGCGCAAGGGTCACGAGCCTGCCGAGCCACTCATAGTGTTTTTCCGATTCCATATATGCCTCGGCAAAACGGATCATCGTTTCGACAGGGACGTCGAACAGAGATTCGTCCAGCGCCGCGGCAGCGAACGTCGTTCCGCCGATCGCGGGCGTTTCCATGACGGCCTTCTTGACGTCTCCCTTGTCGCCGTAGAGATACAGATAGGTCGAGATCGTCTGCCCGCCCTGGCTGAATCCGAACAGCGTGACCTGATCTCTGCCGGAATCGTCTTTGACCTGCTGAATGAATGCATCCAGCTGCCGCGCAAGCTCAACCTGGCCGAAGCGCCAATCCGCCACAAAAACATATACGCGTCCGAACGCCTCCATGAACGCCTTATACTCGGCGGTCAGATAGACATTCCGGCTCGATTTGCGAAACGACAGCGGCACCTCTCCGCGTCCCGGATAGACGGAAATGTCATATTTCGACGACCCGTCCGGCAGCATCGTCAATCTTTCCATCTTTTGCAGAACCGGTTCCGCAATAACACCGGCAACGTCGTTGAGCGTATCGTACCGCTGCAGAACGACCGCGAGGAACAACCCCCACAGCACTTTGGGCAGATTCTTCAGAAGACGGTCAACCACACCGTCCGCGGTCAGATTCCAAACGCATTCCTTTTCATCGGAAACGCCGTCGTCATAATAAAGATTTGCCGTCGAATAGCCGAGCAGGAAAACAACGGGGTCCGCATCGTAATCGCCCTGCGGCAGCACTTCGGCAGAAGCATGCAGACTAACCGCGGACATCAGGATGCACAACGAAAGAATCACACACAAGGCGCGCTTCATTTTGATCATTCCTTTACCGTAAGTTTTCGGTATACCAATCCACAGCCAGACACAGGCCGCGCTCAAAATCATAATCCGGATCGTATCCGAGCAGTTTTCTTGCCTTGGAAATATCGGCGTTCGAGTGACGGATATCCCCTGCACGCGCCGGTCCGAACTGCGGCTCGACGTCCTTGCCGAGCGCAGACGCCAGCGCACGGAAAATGTCGATCAGATATTCGCGGCCGCCGTAAGCAATATTGAACACCTCGCCCGCCGCCTCGGAATCCGCAAGGCACGCTTTCAGATTGGCTTCTACGACGTTTTCGACATACGTAAAATCGCGCGACTGTCTGCCGTCGCCGTAAATCACGGGGATCTCGTCATGCAGAAGCTGCCGGATAAAGCGCGGAATGACCGCCGCGTAATCACCGTTCGGATCCTGCCGCTTGCCGAATACGTTGAAATAACGCAGGCCGTACGTATCGAGTCCGTAGAGTTTTTTATACAGCTTGCCGTACTCCTCGCACGTCCGCTTCGTCAGCGCGTAAGGTGACAAAAGACTGCCTTCCTCGCCTTCCTTCTTCGGCAGGGTCGGATGATCGCCGTACACAGAAGAACTGGATGCATAAACGAATTTGCGCACGCCGCACTGCCGCGCAGCCTCCATCATGTTCAGCGTACCGCGGATATTGATCTCCTCATATACCAGCGGCATCTCAATGCTTCTCGGCACGCTGCCCCATGCTGCCTGGTGCATGACAAAGTCAACACCTTTACAGGCATCCATGCACGTTTGCAGATCGCGCACATCGCCCTCGATCAGTGTAAAGTTATCGTCTTTACAAAAATCGGAAATATTTTCCCGTTTTCCGGTCGAAAAATTGTCAAGGCAAATCACTTTACAGCCAATCTTCAGAATATGCTCGCACAGATTGGAGCCGATGAAGCCGGCGCCTCCGGTGACAAGGAAAACACTTTCCGCCGGGAATCGCAGATGGGAATACCCCACAAATAATCTCTTCCTTCGTTTTCAGGTTAAACAGTCGTTATTTGGTGCCGAAGATGCGATCGCCCGCATCGCCCAGACCGGGAACGATATAACCGTGTTCGTTAAGTCTTTCATCCAGCGCGGCGCAGTAGATGTTGACATCGGGATGCGCATGCTGCAGCGCGCGCAGACCCTCTGGAGCCGCAATGATGCCGATGAACTTGATGGACTTGGGAGCGCGCTGCTTGATCTGCGTGATGGCGTCGATCGCGGAACCGCCGGTCGCCAGCATCGGATCGAGCACGATGACCTCACGGTCATGGATGTCCGACGGCAGCTTGCAGTAATACTCCACGGGTTTAAGCGTTTCGGGATCACGGTACAGACCGATGTGACCCACGCGTGCGGACGGCACGAGCTTGAGCACGCCGTCGACCATGCCGAGGCCGGCGCGCAGAATCGGGACAAAGGCCAGCTTCTTACCCGCGATCATGCTGAAAGTCGATTTGGTGATCGGCGTTTCGACCTCGACGGGCGTCAGTTCCAGGTCGCGCGTCGCTTCGTAGCAGAGAAGCATCGCGATCTCACTGACGATCATACGGAATTCCGTGGACGGCGTATTCTTGTCGCGCAGAATATGCAGTTTGTGCTGGATCAGCGGATGGTTTGTGATGGTTACGTTCGACATATAGAATTCCCTCCGAAATTATAATTTCCCGTTTTCGATGTCTTCCAGCATTTTGACGCGGCGCTGATGGCGTTCCTCGTTGAGCGCCGGCGTATCGAGAAAGATCTGCGTCAATTCGATCGCCTTCTCCTCCGAGATCACGCGCGCACCCATGCAGAGGATATTGGCGTTGTTGTGCAGACGCGTCATTTCCGCAGAATACGCGTCGGAGCACACAGCGGCGCGAATCCCCTTCACCTTGTTGGCTGCAATGGAAATACCGATGCCCGTCCCGCAGCAGAGGATGCCGCATTCGCATGTTCCGTCGGCAACCGCATGTGCAGCCTTTGCCGCATAGATCGGATAGTCCACAGATTCTTCCGAGTATGTACCGAAGTCCGTGTACGTCCGTCCGATAGAATCCAGATACGTTTTCAAAGCTTCCTTCAAAGGATAGCCCGCATGGTCGCATGCAAGTGCAATCATTCTTTTTGCCCCTCCATTTTTTGTTTTCTTTCACGCTCCGCCTGCGAGAGGCGAAGATACGATACAGATAGTTCGTCCGCAGATACGCCGACCTGCTCTGCGCCCGCCGCCCAGGCGGCCGCGGCAACCGATGACGCGCGCTGGAACCGAAGCGTCTCCGGCGCGAGTGTGATATTGGGCAGGACGCCGCGGAATGTATTGTAACAAAGCGCCGCGCCGTCACCGACGAATACGACTCTGCGGTCATATGTGCGCAGCGTCCGGCAAAGATCGTCGAGCGATACCGCGTCGTCGTCCGTAAGCCGGACGATGCGACCGTCCGCACACTCGAACAGCGCCGTATAAACCTGCCGGCAGCGCGCATCCATCGCGCAGCAGATCAGATCATCCGTCCCGAGCATATTGTGCGCCATCGCATAAAGTGTCGACACGCCGATACAAGGCTTGCCGAGCGGCTGCGCCATGCCCTTGACGGTGGACACGCCGATGCGCACGCCTGTGAATGAGCCGGGGCCGTTGGACACGGCAAACAAATCAATGTCGCGGGCGGACACATCCGCAAACCGAAGCAGCGATTCGATCATCGGCATGAGCGTGCAGCTGTGCGTCAATCCTACGTTCAGATACACTTCGCCCAGCAGCTTGCCGTCCTCCGACAGCGCGGCTCCCGCAGCCAAGGCCGAGGATTCAACGGCAAGGATCTTCATCTTCGATCGTCAGCGTCCTTTCGTTTTCCGCGTCACCGTGCGCAATGCGGATCTTGTATGCTCCCTCCGGGAGATACGGTTCTATATTTTCCGACCACTCAATCACCAGCACGCAGCCCGCGTCCAGATAATCATAAAATCCGGTAGAGTACAAATCATCCAACGTGTGGATGCGGTACATATCAAAATGCGCGATCGGCAGTCTTCCGTCATATTCATGCACAAGCGCGAACGTCGGACTGCTGACTTCGCTCGTCGTTTGCAGTCCCCGGGCAAGTCCGCGCACAAACGCCGTTTTGCCTGCGCCGAGCCCGCCGTACAGCGCGAGTACCTCTCCGCCGCGCAGACGTTCGGCAAATGCGGCGGCAAACGATTCCGTATCCGCCGTTCCGTGTGAGACAAAAACCGACATACCGCACCATGACCCTTTCCCGCTTCACGCATTTAGGATATTATACCACATAATCTTTCGGATTTAAAGTCTTTTTACTTGAAATATTGCAGATTACACGGTATAATATAGAAAGATTGGAGGTGAATGTTTGAAGATCCTACGCGTTATCAAAGATTTTCTGCGGGAAACAGATTTTTTCCTTCTGATCCCCTGTCTGCTGCTTTCCGCTTACGGCGTACTGATGGTGCACAGCGCAACACTGTACCGTCTCTCGTCCGGCGAAACAATTCACCGCGACACGCTCGTGATGCTGATCGCCGTTCTGGCCGGCGTTTTTCTGGCGCTGTTTTTGTCCGTGATCGACTACGACTTCATCGTTCGCCTCTGGCCGGTGGTTGCCGCGCTTGGCCTTGCGCTGATGCTGATTCTGTTCAAATGGGGCGTCAGTCCGGACGGACGCGACGACGCCTTCACCTGGATCAAGATCCCGAAGCTCGGCATCATGGTACAGCCTTCGGAGCTGTTGAAGATCGCGTTTATCGTCACATTCTCGATGCATCTCGATTATCTGCGTGACAGAATCAACGAATGGAAAAGCATGCTGTTTCTGTTCATCCACGCGGCGATCCCGATCGGTCTGGTCGTCCTGACCGGCGACGTCGGCTCCGCGCTCGTGTTTCTGTTCATCTTTGTCGGCATGATGTTTTTGTCCGGCGTGTATCTGCGGTATTTCGCCGCTGCCGTTGCGTTCGGCTTTGCTGCGGCGCCGATCCTTTGGATGCGATTCTTTTCGGATTTCCAAAAAGACCGTTTCCTTGCCGTTTACAGTCCGTCCTCTCTGGAGCCGTCCACATACGAGACGATCATTTACCAGCAAAAACAGGGCATCAACGCCATCGGTTCCGGCGGTTTTAAGGGCGCCGGTCTGTTCAAAGGATTGTATACGCAGAACGGTCTCGTCCCGGAAAGCCGCAATGACATGGTTCTCACGGTCGTATGTGAGGAGCTCGGTTTTCTGGGCGCAATGCTGCTTTTGGTGCTGCTCGGCATTGTGGTCGTGCGGATCGCGCATACCGCCCGAAGCACGCACGACAACGTCTCAAAACTGTTGTGCTGGGGTGCGGCGCTGATGATCGGCAGTCAGGTTTTCATCAACATCGGCATGTGCCTCAAACTCCTGCCCGTTATCGGCATCACGCTGCCGTTTATGAGCGCAGGCGGCTCATCCAATCTGAGCGTATACCTTGCAATCGGACTTGTGCTGAGCGTCTATCGATTCAACAAAGACAGAGATCCCGTAAACTTCCGGCTGCTGCATGTCAGCACACCGTTCTCGGATCAGTAAGCAGAAAAAGTTAAGCGCCGTTGACAATACGTCATCGGCGCTGTTTTTACAGATAGTCACGCAGATCCGCTGCGAGCCGGGATTCGATGCGGATAAGTTCCTTGGCGATGTTTTTCGTCTGCTCGTCCGCTGCGGCATATTGATTCAGATATCGGCTCAGAGACTTGACGCCCATATCGCAGCCGTCCGTCATCAGATCGGCCACCGTCTTATCCTCCTCGCCGAGCGCAAGCTTCACGTTCGTTTTAATCCATGACATGCCTTTTACGATCGCGGGCGGCGTTTTGCCCTCGTCATCGTAGTCATGCAGCAGCTTCTCGATCTGTCTGCCGAGCGTTTCATGGTCATCCAGACTGTCGGAGAGCAGTTTATGCAGCGCCGAATTCCGCACATTGTCAAGCACATCCCGTATGGACGAGACGCCCATGTGCACACCGGAATCACATTCACGCAAAAGTTTGATGGTATCCTGTTCGATCATAAAACGACCTCCTGTATCAGTGTATATACAGTTTGCCGTTTTCTGTCGGGATTATGCGTCAGTTGTTCTTTTCAAAGCGGTAAATGTCCTGGGACTCGATGTCGATCGGCGGCAGGATCAGCGGCGCGATGCCGGAATTGGCTGTGACGGTTGTCACGATCGCGCGCGCATACGGGAACAGTTCCTTGAAAGACTGCACGTGCACCTTCTCTTTTTCCATGCCGGCGCTGAATTCAAAAAAGCCGTCCAAAACGAGTGTGAATCCGAACTTATCGGGGTTCTCCTTGTCCTCAACCGTGATATTGAATGTACCGCGACAGACGTTGTTGGCCGCATAGCTGACGTTATACGAATAGCGGTTACCCAGCTCGACGCGCGTTCCGCTCTCCAACTTGCTGACGAATCGGATCTCCGAAACTTTGTATCCTTTTAATGTGACACGCATGATGATCCTCCTTGCGTTTCGTTTGCTCCAGTTTACCACATCTGTGCAGAATCTGCAAGATTTTTTTGCACAGGCGGCTTGCGAGTATCGCAGCCAGGCGCGCCGCTCTGTCCTCCTGACGCACAAACCAGTCCTCATGAACATAGCCCCAGATAAGTATTGCGCTCAACGCGGCAAAAATAATCGTTTCCATTACGCTTCACTCCTTTTATACGGATTCTCTTTTTTTGATCGCGCACCTTCGCCGAAGTACGCTTTTTGTACAAAACCGGACGTTCGCTTTTGCGATCAACCACCGTTTACAAATCAAGTATAAACGAGCATTTGTACATTAAAACGGACAGCAAATCCAAATTGCTCCGCATTGCAGCCTCGTTGAATGAAAAAGCAAATGCGGCTGAACCGCAGAGCCGAAGAATACCTGACGTTTGTTCTCATGCGGCACGCTTTATTTGCGTTCAGACTATTGATTTTTTGATGCGTTTGTGATAAAATAAGGTTTGCGATATAATAAAATAGAATATTATATCAAACACTGGGGGTGAGGAGCATCGAAGCGAAGCCAAAGAAGCCGTTGATTGTCGTCCGCGGACTGTGCCGCGGATACGCGATGGGAAATGAACGCGTGATTGCACTGCGCAGCATTGATTTGACGTTTTATGAAGGTGAGATCTGCAGCATTTTCGGCGCTTCCGGTTCGGGCAAGAGTACGCTTTTGAACCTCCTTGCCGGCATGGAAAAGCCGAATCGCGGACAGATCGTGATCGACGGAACGGATATCACAAAGCTGTCCGAGGACGAAATGGCAGAATTCCGACAGCGCAACATCGGCTTTGTTTTTCAAAGCTACAACCTGCTGCCGATGCTGACGGCGGAGGAAAACGTCGCTATGCCGTTGATGTTCCTCGGAATGGATCGCGCCAAGCGGCTGCGGGCAGCGGACGTTGTGCTGCGTGAGGTCGGCCTTGCGGAAAGACTGCGCCATTATCCGTCGCAGATGTCCGGCGGTCAGCAGCAGCGAACCGGCATCGCACGCGCGTTCGTCGCGCGGCCGAAGATCGTTTTTGCCGACGAGCCGACCGGAAATCTGGATTCCAAGACTACGGTCGAGATTATGAATATGATGGTGCGGTTTGCGCGCCAATTCGGCGAGACGCTCATTCTCGTAACGCACAATCCGGAACTGGTCGAATTCACCGACCGGATCATCACGCTCAAAGACGGAGAAATTATCGAAGATTCCTATACAAACCGGGAGGAAAAACATGAAGCGCTTACATAATCTGATCGGCATTTTGCTTTGCGTTGTACTGCTTGCCGTACCGCTTCGCGCCTTTGCCGAGGAAGAGCAGGACGCGACAGAACAGTCTACGGAGCAGAAAACGGAAGCAACGACCACAACCACGACCACCGAGCCGGAAACGACCGTATTCGTGGTCCCGACGCATCCGGTCATAACCACGACCTCCCCTTCTGTGGTCACTGAGGCACCGTTGTCATTCGAGCCGCCGATCGTCCGGATCACGCGGGAGGATCTGGTCACTACGCCGAAGCCGAAAGACGAATTTACGATGACTGTCGTTTTTCATAACTACAGCAACAACGTGACCTTGAAGACCGGTCTTGTAACATTTGAGCCGAGCGAAGGCTTGACGATGGAAGAGAACTCTGCATCGATGGTCGTCCCGGCGCTCGGACCGGATGATGTGCGTTATGTCCGGATCAAACTCCATGTAGCCGAGAAAGCGCAAACCGCAAACCAGTCCGTCACCGCGGTATACAATTACAGCTATAAGTCACCGGAAGGTCTGCAGCAGGTGGAATATACGGAAAAGCTTCTGCTGACAATCGTGCCCGCTTCGGACAAGTCCGAAAGCACTGCCATTGTGTCCGCAACGCCCAACATCATCGTAACCGGTTATGATTACGGCGGCACGATCGCTGCGGGTGACACGTTCACGCTGCGTCTGCAGTTTCAGAACACAAGCAAAAAGCTGACCGCCGAGAACATCGTGATGTCTGTGGACGCGGGAACCGGTCTCTCGATCACAGCGGCGTCGAACACATATTACTACGCTTCGCTCGGCGCGGGAAAGACGCAAAGTCAGACGATACCCATGCGTGTTCTTGCCAATGCCGATCCCGAAGGCGCCAAGATCGACATCAACTTCAAATATCAATATGTGGACGGCAGTACACGCTCCGACGCCTCCGCCTCGGAGCGCCTGTCCGTGCCGATCTACATTCCGGACCGTTTCACGATTTCTCCGCCCGAAATGGATCTGATCGGCACGCAGAACGAAGAACTGTCTCTGTCGCTGCCGTACAACAACAAGAGCCGCGTCGGTGTGAGCAACGTGACCGCCGAACTCCTCTTTGACGATGCTGCCGTATTTTGCGAGCAGCCGCGCGTCAATCTCGGCAATATCGAATCCGGAAAAAGCGGATCGATCGATTTCTTCTTTACCCCGCTCGAAGCCGGAAACGGTTCCGTGACCGTAAAGATCACCTATGAAGACGAACTGATGCAGGAAAAAGAACGGGAGATCCCCGTAACCTATTCTGCCGAAGAAAGTATGATGGACGCCGGTTTTGATGAACCGATGGAGGATATGCCGGAGGAAGCATCGTCCGGCCTCTCCTGGGTCAAGATCGCGATTATTGCAGGCGCCGTTCTTGTCGTCGTTTTGATAGTCGTTCTGATCGTTCGCAAGCGTAAAAAGAAGAAAGCCGCAGAACCGGCGATCGATTTCGACTGGGGCTCCCCGCAAGAGGTGAAAACGCATGAAGATCCGTGATCTGCTGCGTATGTGCTGGGAGAATCTCTTCCGGCGCAAAGCCAGAACGATCCTGTCCGTACTGGGCGTGGTGATCGGCTGCTGTTCCATTCTGCTGATGTTGTCCATTGCCGTCGGTCTCAACGCCTCAAATCAGCAGTGGCTTGAGGAAATGGGCGATCTTTCCAAGATCGACGTGTACGCATACAGCGCAAACGGCAACGGAGAATTAAAGCTGGACGAAAGCACCGTGCAGTCGCTGCGCATGATCGAACATGTCAGCGCCGTGATTCCGAAATACGGGACAAGCGACCTGACATATCAGATCGTGGCCGGCAATAACGGCCGCTATCGCGTGGATTACTTCCCGCTCGTAGGCATCGATATGGACGTGATGGACAGCGCCGGCTATTCTCTGGACGACGGCTCTTTGCCCGAACGTGCCGACTGTGCCCTGATGGGACAGTATTTTGAATACGCGCTGCAGGATACCCGCCGGCCGGAAGGCAGAAATCAAATCAATTATTATAATTATCTTTACGGCGATACGGATGAGGAAATGCCGCCGCCGTATCTGGATCTGATGAACGAAAAGATCACGCTGCAGGTTCTCGACGAGAACGATAAAGTCGCCTATGAAAAAGAGATTCTGATCACCGGAAAACTGCACGAGAACTACGACGCCGGCTATGAAACCTCGGAAGGCATTCTGCTTCCCGCGGATGATATGATGCACATGGTTAAAGATATTTACAAAACGATTGGCAAAAAGATGAAAGGCTCTCTTGTGACGTCGATCTCGGTCATGGCGGACGATATGCAGAACGTCTCCTCGGTCGAGGATGCAATCCATGATCTGGGCTATCAGACCAGCAGTATGGCTGAAATGCGCGAAAGCACCGAAAAAGAAATGGCGACCATCGAACTCGTTCTGGGCGGCATCGGCGCGGTCAGTCTGCTGGTTGCGGCGATCGGAATCATCAATACGATGATCATGTCCGTTTCCGAACGCACAAAGGAGATCGGGATCATGAAGGCAATCGGATGCTGCGTGCGCGACATCCGCACCCTCTTCCTGATGGAATCGGCTGCGATCGGTCTGCTCGGCGGCATAATCGGTTCCGTGCTCAGTTATTTGATATCCCTCATTATCAACCTTGTTTCCGGTTTGAAGAACGCCGGCGAGGAACCGCTTTCGATACCGCAGATCATGTTCACCGCGCCGACGCGTATCTCGATCATCCCGCTGTGGCTGTTTCTCTTCGGTCTCACCTTCTCCGTGCTCATCGGACTGATCGCCGGTTTTTACCCCGCAAACAAAGCCGTGCGGATCTCCGCATTGGAAGCGATGCGCAACGAATAACGCACAGGCAGTGCAATGCAAAACCTCCCGGGCAAAAGCAGCTCGGGAGGTCATTTTTGTTGTGTGCGATCAAAGGTACTTTTCGACGACAGCGGCAAGATCTTCCTTGCTGCGGTAACCGACGATGCGTTCCTGCTCCTCGCCGTTTTTGAAAATCATCAGCGTGGGGATGCTCATGATGCCGAACTGCATCGCAACCTGCTCCGCCTCGTCCACGTCCACCTTGAACACGTTCAGGCGACCGTCGTACTCGTCGGAGATCTCCTCGACGATCGGGGCGATCATGCGGCACGGACCGCACCACGTTGCCCAGAAATCCACGAGCACAGGCAGCTCGGAACCTCGGACGTTTTCTTCAAAATTGTCATTGTACAGGTGTGTGATTGCCATTTGAATCCTCCTTTTCCGTATTGAAATTGATTCTTTTTTCTTCGATGACCAGGGGTCTGTTCATCACGCGGGTATTGATATTGAGAATATATTCTCCCAAAAAACCGATAAAAAACAACTGCACGGCGCCGAGAAAGAACATACCGATCAAGGCGGGCGCAGACCCCATCGGGAAACGGTGCCACGCGCAGAGCTTCAGGATGAGATACACGATGCCGATCAACGCGCTGATGCAGGCGACGATCATACCGAGAAACGACGCCATCCGCAAACCAATCTTGGTATACGACGTAAAGGCGAGCATGGCGGCGTCGTAAAGCGTGTAGAAATTGTTGTGCGTCTTGCCGGCGCGGCGTTTTGCCTGCTCGTACGGGATCTCCCTGCGTTCGGGTCCCAGTTCCGCAACGATCCCGCGCAGAAACGGCGTCGGATCGCGCAGCTCGCGCAGCACCTCGATAAAGCTGCGGTCATACAAACCGAATCCGGTAAAATGCTCGATCTGATCGGTGCTGCTCATCTTGCGGATAATCTTGTAGTAACACGAACGCAGAAGCCGCATAACCGGGTTTTCCTTGCTGGATGTTTTGATGCCGCAAACGATCTTATATCCCTTTTCCCATTCCTCGACAAAACGCGGGATGAGATCGACGGGGTCCTGAAAATCCGCGCACAGCGAAATCACGCAGTCGCCGGAGCATTGCAGCATCCCATAGTACGGCGAATTGAACTGTCCGAAGTTGCGGCAATTGAAAATTGCCTTGATCCGCTTGTCCCCGCGGCAGATCTCCTCCAGCAGCGCCTGCGTACGGTCGGTCGAATGGTTGTCAATAAACACGATCTCATAATCGTACTGCGGCAGAGAATCATGCATGACGCGCGTGAGCTCGCGGCTCATCGGAACCACGTTTTCTTCTTCGTTGAAGCAGGGAACCAGTATACTGATCATAGCCATGTCGTCACCCTCCAATCATCCGGGTTTGATCAACAGAATAAGCCTGCACAGGATCGGCAGGATATACAGCGCGGCGATCACGCCGCAGTCGGAAACAAAATAGATGCTCCAGATCGCGCTGTCCAGTTTTGGTTTTTTCACAAGACGCAGCAGATCTTTCTCGCGAAGCACCCAAAGCGCAATGCCAAAACACGCAAGCAGCGAAACGGCCGAGCCGATGACAAACCCCTTCGGCAGATAGGAAAACCGGATCTCGTTCTTTCCCTTTTGCAGAGGGACAGCCATAAACGTGCCGAGCGCTTTTACGGGTTTGACCGTTTCTCCGTTGACGCGGCACGACCAGCCGTCGTCATATGTCAGCGGCAGGAAAAGCCAGCGATCCTCCTGCTGCGCCGTCACGGATGCGGTAACCGTTCTTCTGTCCGCGTGCACGGAAAAATCGCTCTGCGAAACGGATCGTATATACTCCTCAAGCAGCGGCTTGTCCAGCAGCGCGACCTGCACCTGCAGCTTATTCATGGAAATCGTATTGTTGAGCAGAACGATGCGGATAGACACATGCGTGTCTGTGAATGTGCCGAGATCCAGCAGATTATTCTGGAACCGCGTGGTGTACCGTGTGTTTTCGATCTCACCCAAAGACGGGATCTTTACAAGCTCGTCATTCAGATAGATCTGCATATTCTTGCGTTTCGAGGAGCCGGCGCAAACAAGATACAGTTCCTTGTTACCATGGACATCGAACTCGTACGTCGCCTCAGTCCCCTCTTTCGTTTCTTTCGGATTCGGGTTTTCCATCAGATTGCGTTCCGAATCCTGCACTGTGTGCCACAGGCGGTTCATGGTCTCGAAAGCGCTTTTTTCAAAAAAGCTGTCGGAAGCGATTTCGGAAGAGCATACGGTACCGAACGGCGCCGCAAAGCGGCTCTCATAGATCTGATAAGAGCCGGACTGTCCGATATAAGCATAATTGTCATCCGCAAGCGCGGAAACGGACAAAGCATAGCGATACCCCAAAAGCGCATCGGTAAACAGTGTGCCGCCCGTGTCGAGCACGCGCGTATACACGCCGGAATAGCCGAGCTTTGTCATGGCAGCTTTGATGGAGGACGGGATCGTATGGGTGAAGTTGGACATGGACGGATAGTCCACGATCAGCGGATAGTTTGAGTTTAGCGTGCCGTCAACATTTTTAATACGGGTCAGTCCGTCCCGTTCCAACGGCAGCGTATCGTGGATCTCATCGCATTCGCCGATATAATCCAAACTGTACTCATACGATCTGGACGAACCGGACGTCACGGATCGGTTGAAATACAAGCCGATCTCGCCCATCACGCAAATGCCGATCAGCACGCAGGAAACCTTCTTCGGTCCGAATGCCAGAAGCAGCAGATATACCAAGAAGAGGATCACAAACACGCAGAAGAACCGGATCGCTACGGCGTCGTAGATCACGCCCTTCGGTGCGCCCTCGTAGTATTCCCGCATCAGCAAAACCACCAGCAGCATCGAGCCCAGCGCCGAAGCGGTCGTCACCGCAAACGACAGCGCATTGCCGCGGAACAGCGTATCGGAAAACCGATCGAGCCCGTATCCGGCGACCAGCAGAAGCATCAGATGGAACAAGAAAGCGTACCGCATCGAAAAACCGACGTAACTGCCCATATGCCACATCAGATTCACGTTCTCAAATATGACGGGAATCAAAAACAGCAGCAGAACGAACAACAGATACAGCAGAACATTTTTATTCTTGCGAGTGCGGACAATGCTCAGGAACGCCAGCGCAAACGGCAGCGCGGTCAGAATGACGACCATACCGAGCTTGGTAACAGGGTTTTTCGCCGTACTGACCAGCACCTGCCAGTAGCTGCGCGTTGTCTGAAAGCGGGATGTATCCGTCATGTAAAAGAAACTCGGCAAAGCGGAAACCGCGGACAGAAGCGCCGCAAGCGCCGTCGAGACGCCGAACCGCACCGCGGCAGTCTTTCGTTTCTTCTGCGGAAGAAGCAGGAAGATATACATGGCGCCGTTCAGAAACAAAAACAGCAGTACCATGTAACCGATATATAACTGCACGATGAGGCAGTATGCAAGGGAAAGAATATAAACGAGAACGCCCTTTCCGCGCAGCAAACGGTCGGCGCCGAGCAGTACGAGCGGCGCAACCCAGACGATCTCAAGCCAAGAGGCGTTGGAGTAATACTGCAGGATAAACGGGTTGAACGCGTACAATACGCTCAGGATCACATTCCAGCTTGTCGAAAGAGAGAATCTGTACCGGAACAACAGCATAGCAGTGGTTGCGGCGAGCATCATCTTTATCAGCAAAAAGAAGCTCATTGCATGCAGCACACCGCTTCGCGGACAGACCAGAAACAGCAGAATGTTGACGGGACTCAGAAAATTCTCGTACGCGCCGGAGATAAACACGCCTCCGGCGGTGCGCAGGTTGAGCAGGATGCTGCCATTTCCGTGCAGCGCATCCCAAACAGAATACAGCATCGGCACGTTGCACTGTCCCATGTCATCGTGGACGATGCTCTCCGTTCCGAACGGAAAAATGCCGTTGAACGCGTAAACAGATAATACAAAAAACAAAACGAACAGCGCCGGTATAAATAACGTATACCGGAAAAGCGGCTGCTCGTTTCGTTTTTTCATTCTAATGTCTCTCGCTTATCAGTTAGTTATCCGCATCATTTGCCGCTCGGCCACAGACAGCAAAGCGTCAACCCGTTTTGTTGAATCTCTACGTTCGGCGCAACCGTCTGCAAACTGTCGCGAAAGGCGTTCAGCATCGCCTTGTTCGGGAAAGTCATCGTGAACTCCATCGTCAGATTACGCGGGATCGTAAGTCTGTGCATCGTGAACGCAGTCTCCCACCAGGACAGGGAAGGCTCCGTCCGCACGATCGTTTCGTCGCCCAGCCGGATCTCAAACGACATGTTCAGGCGCTCCGGATCGCTCGCGCAGTCGTAGAATGCCGCTTCGCGGTCGATCGGTTTATTGTACAGACCGATCTCCCCGCCGAGCATATCCCAACTGTAAACGCCTTTCCAGACCTGAACGATCCAGTCCTTGTCTCCGTAACGGAACGGGATGCGGATCGTCTCATACACATCCCCGATCATGAACGCAGCGCCGTCATACATGCGGCAAAAGCCAAAGTTGCGCTGCCACGGATCGCCGGCTGCAAAGAAGGTATTGAATTCATAGTTGAAGTCGTAGCCGATTCCCATCATGCCGGTACTGTCCGCCGTGTAGATCCTGCGGTTCGTGCGGTCATACAGCCATCCGGTGTGGATGCATTCTTCGCCTTTGCCGAAGATACGCCGCACGTAGGCGCACATCTCATAGACATTATCGGCTCCCGGGTACGGTTCGAGCACGCAGCGCAGAGAATATGCGCCTTTGAGTGATTTGAAGAGCCAAAGCAGCGAGATCGCCACGTTGTTTTTGGTGTTCTGCCCGGCTTCGTCCAATGCTTTGCCCTCGGTCGGATTGCCGCCGACTGCATACGTTATGATACCGCGCAGCTCGTCCATAGACGCGTCCGCCACATACGGAACAGAGCCTGCCGCCTGCACGGCGAGATCAAACGCATCGTTCAGACGAACGCCGCCCGCAGAGGCTTCCGGAACCGATACGGCGATCTGCTGTCCGGAACCGCACCAAACCGTCACCGTGCCGCCGAGCAGCACAACAGATAAGAGAATACACCCAAAACGCAGAAGGGTTCGATGACAAATCTTCAATCGAATCATCCTTTGTATTTTTTAGTTTTTAAATCAGTAAGCAAGACCGTTGCTCTTGGCCCATGCGTGGTAGTTCTTCAGAGAATTCAGGCGCGCTTCGCTCAAAGGCTCTCCGCCGCGGCTGATCGGCTTCATGCCGCTGACGCCCTGGAGCTGCACAAGGTATTTCGCGGAACGGTTGAATCCGCTGTCGATGGCGCAGTCCAGAAGATTGATGCACCAATTCGTTTTCTCCGCGGCTTCAAGATCTCCCGCCGTGAATTCGTCCCACATCTTCTGGAACAACTGCGCGCCGCAGGACGTCGGCGTGGCCATAACGCCGCGCGCGCCCGCTTTCCATGCCTCGAACAGAAGCGGGATGTTGGCCTGCAGGACATTGGATTCGCCCTGCACCGCGATCTTTTCAAGAATGTCGTGCATGTTGCTGGTGGTGTCCTTGATACCGTAAAATCTGCCGGTATCGACCAAACGCTTGTACACGTCCGCTTCCATTTTATGCGGACGGCAGCCGGGAAATTCATACAGCATGATCGGCAGATCGGTGTACTGCGCGAGTTCGCTCAGATACGTTACCTGTCGGTCAGGATCGTCATGCATACCCTTGGACACAAAAACAAGTCCGTTCACGCCGGTCTGCGACATACGCTTGACCTCGTCGACCTGCGCAAACCAGGACGGCTCCATGTTTGCCGTAGCAACAACGGGCGTGCCCGCGGCGTACTTGACGGTCGTTTTCGCAAGCTTCTCGCGCTCGTCGATCGTCAGCTCTGCCATCTCGGACGTGCCGCAAACCGCAAAGAGATGTCCCGCGCCGGTCGCAGCCTGAAACTCCGTGTAGGCGGCGTACGTGTCGTAGTCAACCGTGAGGTCGTCATGATAGGGCGTCAGCATCAGCGCATAGACGCCTGCAAATTTTTGATAGTCTTCTTTCATCATGGTCTTTCTCCTTTATATCGTCTCGTCTGCTTCACGAAGCAGACCGTAATAACGGCCAAGCCAGTATGGCAGCAGGAACATGGTCGGCTCCTGCGCAAAATTGCGATTGACTGCGTCCAAGTCGAAACCGCCGTTGTCGGGACGGTGGACGTTGCGCTCGTCATAGGGCAGCGGAGAGAGCACCTGCTCTTCTTCGTGCCAGTCGGCCTGCGCATCGTCGTAGACCAGATCCTTGCGCTTGGAATTCTCCATTGCATAGTGGATCATATCCAGAGGCATCTCGCGCAGAGACTGTACGCCCTCGACGAGATCGGCGTCGCGGCCGGTATACAGCGCGTGTATGAAACAGAACATCGGCTGCCGTTCCACACGCTCATACTGCCAGTGATCCTCCATACCGCACAGGATCAGTGCGCGGACGGCCGGATCGTCCTCTATCCGCAGCAGCGTCATGCTCGCCAAAAACGCAAGGTTATCGTCGATGTGACAGATGTGTGCGTCGCGGATCTTATGTCTTGCGGCGTTGAGCAGATAGTGATGCCGGCGAATCATCGTCTGATACAGCGCGTCGTATTTGGGATCGCCCGATATATGATGGCACACCTTCAAAAACGCCAAAAGTTCCAAGGAGTTGACGCCGCGTTCAAAAATCCACTTGTCGTCATTATTGAGTGCGGCCGGATCCCAGCACGCCCACGTCGTCGGCAGTCCGTCTGCATCCGCCAGACGGAATCCGTTTTCCCGGATATGATCCATAATCCCGCACAGCGCGGTACGGATTTGTTTCTTTTCATCCTCGTTCGCACACAGATCGTAGTAGATGCTGCCGCCGAAAAAGTGACCGGTCATTTCGTCACTGGACGTTTCGCCTTTCCATTCGCATGAGCCGTCTGCGGAAACGTGCCATTCCGTATCTCCGTCGCCGAATCTATCCTCGCCCGGGTACCGCACGGCGCGCGCCGTAAATCCGGGTATTCCCGTAATACGGGTCAGAAGCAGGATCGCCTGCATACCGCGGCGGGCGCGTTCAAGCGCGGTTTTGTTTCCGGTCACGGCGTAACGGAAGCTCTGTGCGGCGACGTTGCACGCCGTCCAGAGACCGTCATTGTCGGAAATCTCAACAAAGCCGTCATCCATGTTGTAATCATGAATGGCGCGTGACGAAACAAATCCGCGGCGCAAATGATAGTTCTCTATGGTATCCTCGTATAACGCCGCTTTGTCTGCAAGCGACATTTCACACGCAGAGATCACGGAAACGCCCAGATCCGTTGCGGCATAAACCGTTTCGCCGTCGGGAGATACCGCGACGTCATGTACGTTGTTGTGCGGAACCCAGCGGTCGGCAGTGTAGTATTTGAGATTGCCGCGGTCAAGACAGATCACGCCGACGTCCGACGCAAACCACATCCTGCCTTCCGCATCGGCAGCAATGGCGTTGACGGCATTGCGCGGCAGCTGCAGCTTTTCGGGCGTGATCCAAAGATTGGTATTGTCATAGATTGCCGCTCCTTCCGCGGAGCCGAGCCAGAGATAGCCTGCGCCGTCGAACAGCATGGCGCACACCGAGTCGTTCGGCATTTCGCAAAATGCCGGAACAAGATTCTTCCATTCGCGCCGTTTTCCGTGAATGACACTGACAAACGCATCCGTCGCAACGTAGATCTCGGAATCGGAAACCGCAAGACAGCGCCCTTTGCCGCCTTCGAGCGCGCGCCGGATCCAAACATCGTTCGTAATCGGATCTGTCACGAGCAGTTCGGCCTCGGTCAGGAACCAGTATAACCCGCGCTTTTCACAAAAATCCGCAACGGGTTCGTCGAACGAACGAACAACCGTCAGCGAATCGCCCAGCACGGCATAGACTGCATTGCCGCACAGTACGGCAAGTGAGCCGTCTGCAAATGTGCGCAGACGTCGTACTTTGCCGACAAGCGTATTCTCAAAGACCGGCGTGAACCGGGAATCGTCCAGCCTGCACAGACCGTTTTCCGTTCCGGCATAGAGCGTTCCGTCTCTGTCCGTACAGACGCACAGAACCCGATCGGACGACAGACCGTCCGCCGCGGCAAAGACCGTCCGTATGCGTTGTGTAAACCTTCCGCTGACATAAAACCCGAGGGTGCTTGACATTGCATATCTCTCCACAATGAAATATATTTCATTATAGTCTATATCTTCACCGATTTCAAGCCCCAAACCGCAAAATATTGTGGATTTCTGCTTTTCTTTTTTCGACCGGCTTTCTTTATTATTTTTTACAAAAGGCTTGCAATCCGGTCACCACATATTATATAATGAAAATAGTTTTTAGCGCTCGGTCATTCTCGAGAACGGAAAGGAAAAATGTGTATGCGTAAAAACAAAGCGGCAGATACCTCAACGTATTCCAAAGGAGAGCTGGCAGGCTTTCTGGTCGGACTTGCCGGACAAAACATCATCTACAATATCATTGCCACGGGACTGACTTTCTATTTTCAAAGCGTGATCTTCATCCCGGCGATTGCCTGCTCGATCATTTTTGCGGTTGCGAGAGTCTGGGACGCGATCAACGATCCGATGATGGGTTCGATCGTCGACAAGACCCGCACGAAGTGGGGCAAATGCAAACCGTACCTGATGTTCGTTCCGCCCGTGATCCTGGTGACGACGATCCTGCCGTTTGTCAACGGACTGTACGCATGGCCCGATCCGAACGGAACCGGCTCGATCCTTGCGCCGCTCGGAACAAGAGTGCTTATCGTCGGCTGGGCAGCGATCTCCTATATTCTCTGGGGCATGACGTATACCATCGGCGACATTCCGCTGTGGGGCGTGACAAGTCTGATGACCGAGAACCAGAACGACCGCGCCAAAGCGCTGTCTCTTGCGCGTATCTGCGCCTCGTTCGGTGTGATCGGCATGGCATTCACATTCATCGCGCCTGCTTTCCAGGGCATTTTCCTCGCAAAGGGCATGGATAACGCGCATTCGCTGCGTGCCGCATATATCCTGACGGCGGTCATTCTGACTGTGATCTCCACAATCCTGTTTGAAGTTGCGGGCATTACGGTGCACGAGCGCGTTACGCAGTCGAATGAGTCGCACACGATGAAGGAGAACTTCCAGACCATGTGGCGCTGCCGTCCGTTCCGCCAACTGCTGATCTCCGGCGTGCTGCGCAGTCCCATCCAACTTCTGTCGCTCGTCGCCATGACGCTGGTCATGTATTATTTCTTCAACAACGATCTGGGCGGAACGCTGATGACCGAAAACGGCGTCAACTTCTCCATGATTATCAAAGTCGTGATCCTGTTTGTCGGCATTATGGGCGGCATGCTTGTCTCGTCCGGCGTGACGCCGAGCCTGACCCGCAAATTTGAAAAGAAAAAGCTGTACAACATGTACTCGCTGTGCGGCGCCATTCCGTTCGCGCTTGTCTTTGTGATCTATAAACTCGCGCACGGCAATCTGCTCGGCTGGCCGATGACGATCCTCATCAGCCTCATCTTCTTTGTCGCCTCCTGGGCACAGGGCGGTCTGAACGTACTGCAATCGGTCATGATCGCGGACTGTGTGGACTATGAAGAATACAACAACGGCATCCGTCCCGACGGCGTCTTCTTCGCCGGACAGTCCTTCATCACCAAGCTGTCTGCCGGCATCGCGTCGCTGATCTCCGGCGCGGTCTATGCGATCGTCGGATTCTCCGGCGAGAACGTTGCTGTGCTCAACGACGATCTGATCAAAGGTGCGGATTTCACGACCTATCTGGGCGGCAAATACGCGGCCGCAATGTTCTTCCTCGTGTCGATCCCGCCCGCAATCGGTATGATCCTGTCCGCTATGCCGACGCTCAAGTACGCGATGTCGGACGCGGAACACAACCGTATGTTGGACGTGCTGCATCAGCGCCGCCACAGCGGCAAGTCGGACGAAAAAGTTTAAAATTGCGGCAAGTCAATATTGCTTTTTAACATAATTCATTGTATAATGATGTCAGATTTCGCCGAAGGGGTGGTGGATTTGCAGCTTTTGGAAGAACGCATCCGCAAGGACGGCAAGGTCTTTCCGGGCAATATCCTCAAGGTGGACAGTTTTCTCAATCATCAGATCGACGTGCGCCTTCTGGAACAAATCGGCGAAGAGTTTTATCGTCTTTTCTCGGCGGACAGGATCGACAAGATCCTGACGATCGAAGCGTCCGGCATCGGTATTGCGTGCATTGCGGCGCAAAAGTTCGGCGTTCCGGTCGTTTTCGCCAAGAAAACGCAGACCAAAAACATTGCTTCGGACGTCTACACCGCGCGTGTGGAATCATTCACACACGGCAAGGTGTATGACGTGATCGTATCCAAAGAGTTCCTTCACGCGGGCGAACGGATTCTCATCATCGACGATTTTCTTGCGAAAGGACAAGCCCTCTTGGGATTGATCCGTCTCGTGCGTTCCGCCGGGGCAGAACCGGTCGGCGCCGGTATCGTGATCGAAAAAGGGTTCCAGGAAGGCGGAAAGCTGGTGCGGGAGACAGGCGTCCGTCTCGAGTCGCTTGCGATTGTCGAATCCATGGGCGACGACGGTTCCATCATCTTCCGCGATTGATTTGGGGCAACAATAATTGCTATATAAATAAGGAGGAAAAAACATGAAAAAGATTCTCGCAATTCTCTTGGCAGCAGCGCTTGTGCTCAGCTTTGCGGCCTGCGGCAGCAAGGAGCCCAAGGACAACGGCGGCGATGCGGCAAAAAGCATCAAAGTCGGCGCGATTCTCGTCGGCGACGAAACCGAGGGCTACACGCTGGCGCACATGAACGGCATGGAAGGCGCAGTGGAAGCGCTCAAAGAGGACGGCTACAACGTCACGCTCGAGTACAAGAAGAAGGTTCCTGAGGATACCTCCGTCGAGACCAACGCAAACAATCTGATCGCCGGCGGCTGCGATATCATCATCACCAATTCCTACGGCCATCAGTTCAACTTCGGCAGCGTGATCGAGCAGAACCCCGACGTCACGTTCGTCGCGATGACGGGCGACCTGGCCGCAGGTTCCAACCTGCCCAACTACTTCAATGCGTTCACCAAGGTTTTCGAGTCCAGATACGTCTCCGGCGTCGTGGCCGGCATGAAGCTGAAGTCTCTGCTGGATTCCGGCGAATTGAACGCCAAAGATTATCCCAACAGCTACGAAGGCGAAAATATTAAGATCGGATATGTCGGCGCGTTCAACTATGCCGAAGTGGTTTCCGGCTATACCGCGTTCTATCTCGGTCTCAAGAGCATCGTTCCGAACATTGTTATGACGGTCAAATATACCAACTCCTGGTTCAGTGAAGAGAGAGAAGCCGCTGTCGGCGAATTCCTGATGAATCAAGGCTGCGTTATCATCGGCCAGCATGCGGACTCCACCGGCGCTCCCGCCGCGGTGCAGAAGGCGCATACGGCAGGCACGAACACGATGTGCTACTCTGTCGGCTATAACGTCGATATGCTGGACGTTGCGCCGGACGTCGTGCTGACATCCGCTTCCAACAACTGGGAAGTGTACTACGAGACACTGTTCCGTGCGGTGCTTGAGGGCAAGCCCGTCCCGCAGGATTGGGCGGAAGGCTATTCCGAAGACGCCGTGTATATCACCGATCTCGGCAGCGCCTGTGCCGACGGCACCGATGCGGCTGTGGAAGAAACGATCGCCGGTATCAAGGACGGCTCCATCAAAGTGTTCGACTGCTCCACCTTCACGGTCGGCGGCAAGAACCTCACTTCCTACACCAATGCTTACGGCATGAACGATGCGGAAACCATCACGAACGAGAACGGCGTGTATTTCTTTGACGAATCCACGCTTCGCGCTGCGCCGTACTTCGATATCCGCATCGACGGCATCAATGAGATCGCGTCCGATTACGCGGAATAAAACAGGACATTCACGGAAGGGAAGCCTTCAAAGGCTTCCCTTTCTTTCCTATTTCAACTGCAATCTCTCGGAAAGGAGCGGTACGATCCGACGGATCTGATCGGGTCGACCCGCAGTAGGTTTTATGGAGCAAACAAAACCGGTTGCCATTGAATTGCGCAACGTATCCAAAACATTCGGTTCGATCAAAGCCAACAAGAATGTCAATCTGTCTGTCTACCGCGGCGAGATCCTTTCGCTGCTCGGCGAGAACGGCAGCGGCAAAACGACGCTGATGAACATGCTGTCCGGTATCTATTACCCGGATACAGGCGAAATATACATCGACGGAAAAGCGGTGTCTATCCGCTCGCCGAAAGACGCGTTCGACCACGGGATCGGTATGATCCATCAGCATTTCAAGCTTGTGGAACTGTTCAGCGCCGTTGAAAACGTCGCGCTCGCCATGGATGCGAAGGAAAAATACAATCTTAAAGCCGTCGCTGCCAAGATGCAGGAGATCTGCGAGCGCTACGGATTCGATCTCGATGTGAACCAGAAGGTTTACGATATGACAGTCTCGCAGAAGCAGACGCTGGAGATCGTCAAGGTCCTGTACCGCGGCGCCGAGTTTTTGATTCTCGACGAGCCGACCGCCGTGCTGACGCCGCAGGAAGCAGAGAAACTGTTTCAGGTCATCCGCAACATGCGCGCGGACGGCAAGTCTGTCATAATCATCACGCACAAGCTGCACGAGGTGCTGTCGATTTCCGACCGCGTAGCGATCCTGCGCAAGGGCGAATATATCGGCACCGTTGAAACAAAGGACGCGACGGAGCTTTCCCTGACGGAAATGATGGTCGGGCAAAAGGTCGAGCTCAACATCGACCGCCCGATGCCGGTCAATCCCGAACCGCGCATGGTCATCCGGGGTCTGACGTGCAAAAATGCGGAAGGCGTGACCGTGCTGGACAACGTTTCGTTCACGGTCAACAGCGGCGAAATCCTCGGCATCGCGGGCATCTCCGGCTGCGGGCAGAAAGAACTGCTTGAAGCGATCGCCGGACTGCAGAGTGTGGAACCCGGCGGAAGCATCCTCTACTATACGCCGGAAAACAAAAAGACGACGGAGCTCGTCGGCAAATCGCCGCGCAAAATACGCGACCTCGGCGTTGCGCTTTCTTTTGTTCCGGAGGATCGACTGGGCATGGGATTGGTCGGTACCATGGGCATGACGGAAAATATGATGCTGCGGTACTATAACGAAGGCAGTTCGATTTTTACCGATAAGAAAAAACCGCGCAATCTCGCGCTGCGCATCAAGGATGAACTGGAGGTCGTCACGCCGGGCGTCGATACGCCGGTGCGCGCATTGTCCGGCGGAAATGTGCAAAAAGTGCTTGTCGGCCGTGAAATCGCCGCCTCCCCGACCGTTCTGATGACAGCGTATGCTGTTCGCGGACTGGATATCAACACGTCTTATACGATCTATCGTCTGCTCAACGAGCAGAAACAGGCCGGCGTCGCCGTGATCTATGTCGGTGAAGATCTGGATGTGCTGCTGGAAATTTCAGACCGCATCCTCGTTCTGTGCGCAGGCAAGATGAACGGGATCGTGGACGCGCGCACGACGACCAAATCCGAGGTCGGATTGTTGATGACCAATTTAAACAAGGAGGCGCAGCAGCATGAGTGATTCTAATAAGCACGCGGCCAAAGAACCGTTTGTGCGCATTGCGAAAAACGGATTGCCCTCTGCCAAACGCGCCATCGGCGTGCGTGCGGCATCCCTGCTTGCAGCCTTGATTCTTTGCAGCATCTATATTTTGATCGTCGGGCGCGGCGAAGTGTCGCTCGGCAATGCTTTTTCGCAGATGTGGAACGGTACGTTCGGCATCCCCGGAAACGTGCGCAGCATGCGCATCATGATGTGGGACACTGCGGTTTACGCAGCGAAACTGCTGTGCGTGGCCGTTGCGCTCGCGCCGGCGTTCAAGATGAAGTTCTGGAATATCGGCGCCGAAGGACAGATCGTCATGGGCGGTCTTGCAACCGCGATCATTATGCACGATTTCGGCAGTCTCCCGAAGCCGCTGATGCTGATCCTGATGATCGTTGTGTGCGTGATCTGCGGCGCGGTCTGGGGCGTGATCCCGGCTGTGTTCAAAGCATATTGGGGCACAAACGAGACGCTGTTTACGCTGATGATGAACTACGTCGCCATGAAGATCATGGACTATTTCTACAACATGTGGAAAGGAAAACTCTCTGCTCTGCCGACATTCCCGAAAGAGACTTGGCTCCCCTCTCTGTTCGATCACAGCTACGGTTGGAATATCGTGATCTTTGTCGTTCTGGCGATTCTCATGTTCTTCTACCTCAAGAAAACAAAGCAGGGCTATGAGATCGCCGTCGTCGGCGATTCGGCCAATACAGCCAGGTATGCCGGCATCAACGTGCGCAGAGTGATCATCCGCACCATGGCGATCTCCGGTGCGATCTGCGGCCTTTGCGGCGGTCTGACCGTTGCGGCGCAAAACCATTCGATCGCCTATTCCGCCGAAGCTGTCCACACGGTGACGAGCGGTTACGGGTTTACGGCGATCATCGTGGCGTGGCTCGCTAACTTCAACACGCTCGGCATGATCCTGATTTCTCTGCTGATCCAGTTTCTGGAGAAAGGAACCGGTCAGCTCGGCAACAGCTTCCCGGCTTTCGCTGTCGGCGCGGGCAACGTCATGATCGGCATTGTGCTGTTCTGTATCATCGGCGGCGCGTTCTTCCTGAACTACCGTCTGGTGTTCCGCAGCAAAAAGCAACCGAAAGAAAAAGTGAAGACGGAGGTGCGTGATACCGATGCTTAGTACAATTCTTTCCTGGATAACGCGCGCCATTTTGTTCGGCGTTGTGATCATGTTCGGCGCAATGGGTGAAACCCTGACCGAAAAATCCGGCAACATGAACCTCGGCACGCCCGGTATCATGTGTATCGGCGGCGCTTTCGGATTCGGCTGTACATATCTGTATGAGATGAACACGGACAATCCGAACGCATTTCTTTCGATTGCGATCGCGCTTGTCTGCTCGTTCGTTGTTTCGGCTTTGGCGGGTGTGCTGTTCTGCCTGCTGACGACAACGCTTCGCGCCAACCAGAACGTGACCGGTCTTGCGATGACGATCTTCGGCTCGGGTCTTGCAAAGTTTTTCGGCATGTTTATTATCCCGAGCGGTGTTGTGACCGTCAAGGCAGTATTCGCAAACAAGCTGTTTACCAAAAGGATCCCCGTTGAGCTCGGTTCCGGCAAAGTCGCAACGGTAATCGAGGAAGTGTTCTTCGGTCACGGATTCATGCTGTATGTCGCAATCGTGATTGCTGTTGCGATGTCCGTGTTTCTCAAGAGAACGCGTGCCGGTCTGAATCTGCGCGCTGTCGGCGAAAACCCGGCAACCGCAGACGCGGCGGGCATCAACGTCAACAAGTACAAGTATCTTGCCACCTCGGTCGGCGCAGGCATTGCCGGTCTCGGCGGCGCATACTACATTCTCGACTACAACTACGGCGGATGGTCTACCGGCGCTGCCGGCGGCATTCAGGCGCTCGGCTGGCTTGCAGTCGCGTTGGTCATTTTTGCGATCTGGCGCCCGCTGAATCTGATCTGGGGCTCCTTCCTGTTCGGCCTGTGCTACTGGCTGTACAACTACATCGGCGTGTTCGGCGTGCGCATGACGAGTGCGCAGAGCGCGCTGCTGGAAGCGATCCCGTATCTTGTAACGATCCTCGTGCTGATTATATCCAGCATCCACAAGAAGCGCGAGAACCAGCCTCCCGCGGCGCTCGGACTCGCCTATTTCCGCGAGGAACGCTGAAGCCGAATTGCAATGAGCCCGATAGAAAAGGCGCAAAAACGTCTGCTCTGTCGGGCTTATTTTTTAAAAGACCGTTCATCCTCTTTCCCGTGCGGATATAGACAATTGCGGGAATGTGTGGTATGATTATCGGGAGGTGACAGATATGAAAGTCGGAATCATCACGGTACATAATGTGATCAATTACGGTGCTGTATTTCAGGCGTTCGCCTTAAAGGCGTACCTGAAACAGATCTTAGGCCATGACGATACTGTCCATGTCATCAACTATACGCCCGATTCTCTGGAAAGCCAGAAGAAGATCACCTTTTCCAAAAACATCAAGGCCGATCTGATCGAAGCGGAAAGGCTTCTGATGTGGGAAAAGCTCAAGCGCCGCAGCGAGGCGTTCGACAGTTTTATCGGACGCAACGACAGTCTGACCGCCGTTTGCAAAACAAAGGGTGAAGCCGCTGAAGCTGTACAGGACTTTGACGTCCTGATTTCGGGAAGCGACCAGATCTGGAATTTCGACATCACCGGCGGAGACCGCACGTATCTGCTCGATTTTCCCGGTTTTCCTGGCATCAAAATGTCCTATGCATCCAGTCTCGGAAGCTACCGGTTCCACGAAAACGCAGAGCAGGAGATCGCTTCTGTCCTGAAAACATTCTCTTTCCTCTCCTGCCGCGAAACCGACGGGTGCGCCTACATCGGCAATCTGACGGGAAAGCCGTGCTGTCACGTTTGCGACCCTACCCTGCTTCTGGACGCTGACGTCTATGCGGGTCTTTTTGAAAACAGGGTCAGGGACAAGATCAAACAGCTTGCAAAAAAAGACTTCCTTCTGATCTATAACCTCAACAATTCGGATGAGATCTACCAAACGGCCAAAAGCGTCGCGGACAAGATGCAGTTGAAAATCTACCAGATCTTTCCGAGCCTGCGAAAAAACCGTGTTGTGGATCGGATCCTGAACGACATCTCGCCGGAAGAGTTTCTTTTCCTCTACACAAAAGCGAAGTTTATCGTGACGAATTCCTTCCATGGCACGTGTTTCTCCATTATAAACCGCAAAGATTTCTACACGGTAAAGCCGACAGGTTCCAATAACCGCCTGAGCTCCATGCTGGACGAAATGGGGCTGTCCGACCGGCTGCTTGCTGCGGCGAGCGGTCTCTCTGAATCTCCTGACGCAGTTCCGATAGATTATCCGGAAAAAGCGTCCGCAATCGACCGATTCACCGCAGCCTCCAAAGAATACCTGAAAACGGCGCTCAACAGTTAAAAAAGGAGTTGTATCCCGTGAATACATATCTTACGACCAAAGACGAAAAAAGCTGCTGCGGCTGCCTTTCGTGCGTTTATTCGTGTCCCACGGGCGCAATATCCGTTGAGAATCGATTTGACGCATTCGCCTTCCCGACTGTCGACGCCGCCAAGTGCGTCGGATGCGACAAATGCCGCAAGGTTTGCCCGAACGACTGTGCCGAAGCCGTCATATCTCCGATCCGGCGGACCTTCGCGCTCAAGCATAAGAGCGACGAAACGCGGAAGAGAAGCTCTTCCGGCGGCGCTTTCACCGCGATCTCGGACTGCCTCATGGAGGACGGATACAAAGTTTACGGTGCCGTTTTTGACGGGACGTATCGTCATGTCATGCATGTGGGTTCCGCCTCAAAAGATGACAGAGACAGAATGCGGATCTCGAAGTATGTCGAAAGCAGTCTCAAAGACGTATATCCCGCACTCAAAGCGGAGCTTGACGCAGGACAGCGCGTGTTCTTCACCGGCACGCCGTGTCAGGTCGCGGGATTAAAAGCCTTTTTGGGCAAGGAATACGACAGCCTTTTCACAATGGATTTTGTCTGTCACGGCGTTTTCAGTCCGAAGCTCATGAGCGACTACATCGAACTTCTGTCAAACGGCAGCAAGATCGCGTACTTTGCGTTCAGGGACAAAACAAACAGCACCTGGGAGGCCAGCGAAAAGCCGACGATCCAATGCGAAGACACGTCGAATCTGCGGTACCTGCCGTACTGTTACCGACTGATCTCCAGGTCGTTCGGTCACAGACCGTCCTGCAGCGCGTGCAAATACGCACAAAGCAGCAGACCGTCGGACATCACGGTCGGCGATCTCTGGTCTGCCGGCTGGCTGTGTCCGGAACTGAAAGACGATCTCGGCGTATCCTTTCTTTCCGTGAACACGGACAAGGGACAGGCGCTGCTGGACCATCTGAAAGAGAGCTGTACGCTCCGGGAACTGGACAAAGAAAAAGCCGTTTCATCTGCAGAACACCTGAACCGGCCGTCCAGACCGTCCTATATCAACGATATGTTCTGGAAATACTACAAACGCCACTCTCCCCGAAAGACCATCGAGCTCTATGGCGGAGACAGTCTGAAAAGCAAGCTGATGCGAAAGCCTTTTGAGTACATCAACGCAAAGCGGAGGTAATCCCTGCAAAACGGCAGACGGACGCGCGGGAAAGCGGCCGTCTGTTTCTGCAATCAACATATGCGAAAAGCCGGATGAAAGGAGAGCCGAAGATGACCGGGAACCGATCGTATATCGCCATCGATCTCAAATCGTTCTATGCCTCGGTGGAGTGCGTAGAACGCGGACTCGATCCGCTGACGACCAATCTTGTCGTTGCGGACGAAAGCCGCACCGAGAAGACGATCTGTCTGGCCGTCTCCCCTTCTCTGAAAGCGCACGGGGTCTCCGGCCGCGCACGGCTGTTTGAGGTCATCCAGCGCGTGCAGGAGGTCAACCGGGCGCGAAAGCAGCGCGCGCCGCACCGCATGTTCACCGGCAAATCCTACCGCGCGAACGAGCTTCTTCTTGATCCTGCTCTGGAGCTGGACTACATTGTCGCCGTACCGCGCATGAGCCTGTATGTCAGGTACAGCAGCCGGATCTATTCGATTTATCTGCAATATATCGCGCCGGAGGATATACACATTTATTCGATCGACGAGGTTTTTCTCGACGTGACGCATTATCTGGATACATACCGCTGTACGCCGCGCGAGCTGGCGGAGCGCATGATCCGCGACGTTCTGGAACAAACCGGCATCACCGCAACAGCCGGGATCGGCACGAATCTGTATCTGTGCAAGATCGCAATGGACATCGTCGCTAAGCACGTGCAGCCGGACAAAAACGGCGTGCGCATTGCGGAACTGGACGAACGCGAATACCGGCAAAAACTCTGGTCGCATACGCCGATCACCGATTTTTGGCGCATCGGTCACGGATATGCCAAAAAGCTGGCGGAATACGGCATGCATACTATGGGAGACGTGGCGCGCTGTTCCGTCGGAAAACCGGACGATTTCTATAACGAAGACCTGCTGTATAAGCTGTTTGGTATCAATGCCGAACTGCTGATCGACCATGCGTGGGGATGGGAACCGTGCACGATCGCCGATATCAAAGCGTACCGTCCCGAACACAACAGCATCAGCTCCGGTCAGGTTTTGCACCGACCGTACAATGCGGATGAGGCGGCTCTGATTGTGCGCGAAATGGCAGATCAGATGGCAATGGATCTGTGCGGGCGCGGACTGGTCACGGAACAAATGACGCTGACGATCGGCTATGACGCACTCGGCGCGGCACAGTCCGACAATGTAAAAACGGACTATTACGGGCGCAAGATCCCAAAGCACGCACACGGTACGGCACACCTGCCGCAGCAAACCTGCGCCGCATCCCTGATCACGCAGGCAATGGACGAACTGTATGCAAAGATCATCAACCCCAACCTTCCTGTACGGCGCATCACGCTGACTGCGGAACGCATTACGGACGAACTGACCGCAAGACAAACGCCGCAGTATGAGCAGCTCGATCTGTTCACGGACTATGAAGCAAAGGACCGGGAACGGGAGGAGACGCGTCTGGCGCTGCAAAAGGAAACCGAAAAACAAAAAGCTATGGTCGCGATCCGAAAAAAATACGGCAACAACGCCATCCTCAAAGGCATGAACTTCAAGGAGTCCGCAACCATGATCGACCGCAACGAACAGATCGGCGGCCACAAAGCATGAGGAGAACCGACATGGAACAGGATCACCGCTATGACGATCTGCTGGACTTGCCGCATCCCGTCTCGCAGAAACACCCGCATATGTCCGCGCACGAACGTGCGGCGCAATTCTCCCCTTTTGCCGCGCTGACCGGCCACAGCGCCGCCATGGAAGAGACTGCGCGTCTGACAGATCAAAAGCTGGAGCCGAGCGAGATCCAGCTCGAAGAGCTGAACGCAAATCTCCTGTCTGTGCAGCAGCACATACGCGAAAAGCCCGCAGTACAGATCACATATTTCGTGCCGGACGCGCGCAAATCCGGCGGCGAATACCTGACCGTTCACGGCCATGTGCGGCATATCGACGAGAGTGCGCAGATGTTGATCCTCTCGGACGAGACACGCATCCCGCTGTGCGATATTTTAGGATTAACGCTTGAAGATACAGAACGACAAAAAACCGCTGACGGATAACCCATCGGCGGTTTTTTGTCATTCATATTTGGGAGAATTGAATAATGCTCTGATTTGCTTACGCGAAAAGCTCTTCCTCAAACAGTTCAAAGCCGGTCATGTCGGCATAGAACGACATGCTGTCATCCACAAGCAGCATATCAAAATCCTCGCCCATGCGATCCAAAAATGCCGAAATCCTTTCCGCAAGCTTCTTCAATGTCTGTTTCATTTTGTCTGCCTCCTTGTTGTTTTTTACAACCAAAGTATAGCAAAACAATTATTAAGAAACAATCGGATAAACCCTTAAGATATGATTAAGAAATACGGTTCGCCGCATTCCTGCCGCGAACCGCTGATTCAAGAAGCCTTCTGTTCTGCCATCCGCTGCATTTCGTGCAGCATTGTCTGCGCATAAATGCCGAATCCCTGCAGAGAATCCTGAATGAAAACATGCGTCACCGCGCCGACGATCATTCCGTTCTGCAGGATCGGGCTGCCGCTCATCCCCTGCACGATCCCGCCTGTCTTTTCGATCAGATCCGGATCTGTCACTTTGACGACCAGATTTTTCTGCATGGAATCCGGATTCCGGAACAGCTTGGTAATCTGCACGTCGTATTCCTGCGTACCCTCGTCGTCCACCTCCGCCAGAATTGTCGCGGCGCCTTCCTGAACCTCATAGTACATGGCAATCGGCATCAAGTCGTTTTCGCGGGATCGCGTATACGTGCCGTATATGCCGCTTTCCGTGTTGTCCGTCAGTGTGCCGATACCGGAACCGGCAAACACGCCGCACAGCTCGCCCGGCTCTCCGCCGTGTCCCTTGAAGCTGCCCTGAATGTGCACATCGACCGCTTCGCCGCCGTACAGCGGCATTCGTTTGCCTGTGTCAACGTCGCAGACCGCATGACCAAGTCCGGCAAACATGCCGTATTGCGCAACGGCAAACGTCAGCGTTCCGATGCCCGCCGAGCTGTCGCGTACCCAGATGCCCGCGCGATACTTTCCGTCCGACACGGACTGCACCGCAGTCAATTCTGTTTCAAACGTCACACTCTCGCGCTGCACGCGCAAACGGAGCGGTTTTCCGCCGCTTTCAAGAAACAGCGCGGCGATCTGTCTGTTCGACCGAACGGAATGCCCGTCTACGGACAGGATCATATCGCCTGTGCGCAGCCCTGCTTCCTGTGCGGGACTGACTGTGCCGCTTTCCGTATCGACCGCATCCGTGCGCACGACCATCACGCCCTCGGTATAGAGCTTGATGCCGAACGCGCTGCCGAGCGGTTCGGCATAGACACGCGCCGTCGGAAGCGCACGATTCTTCTTGACCGCTACACTTTTCAGGAAACGAACGTCATCTTCCGTTTTGGAATAGAGCGCGGGCAGATACGCATCGTTCTCTGTAAGCACCTGTACCGTATCCGGAATCGTAAACTTGCCGTACAGCACAGCCGAAAACGCCGCTACGCTGCACAGAAATAAAACAACCGTGAGTCTGCGAATCCTTTTTTTCATACTTCACCTCCCTGATCATCTGAGCGCTCATACTCATTTTGACCCGGGAAATGCGGATTATTTGCGGTAAATCTTCTGTGCTGTCTCAAAAAATACAAATGCCGCTGTGTTTTGCAAAATCCAAAATGCGCCAAAATTGCCGTTCACGCATACTATGATAGCAAATACACAGCGGAGGTTTTCTTTTATGTCAACCGTATTTCTTTCCCCGTCTTTGCAGGACTTCAATCCTTATGTTACCGGTAACGGAAGCGAAGCCGACTTTATGAACCGGCTTGCGGACGAAATGACGCCGGGGCTGCTGCTGAACGGCGTCGGTCTTTCGCGCAGCGACAGAAGCGGCGGTGTTGTCGATGCGATCGCAAAAAGCAACGCCTACGGCCCCGATCTGCACGTTTCTCTGCATTCCAACGCCTCACCGGACGGGATGGAAGGCAGGATGCAGGGACCGGAGATCTATTATTACAAGAACAGCGCGGAAGGTCTGCGCGCGGCGGAGCTGATTGCGGCGCAGCTCGGACAGGTCTATCCGTTCGGCGAAACCGTTTCGCTGATTCCGACCGATGACGAACTCGCAGAACTTGTGCGCACAAAAGCGCCCGCCGTCTTTATCGAGGTCGGGTACCACGATAATCCGGCGGACGCCGCATGGATCGAATCAAGTTTGCCGTCGATTGCCGACGCGATCAACCGCGGGATCGCAGACTATCTCGAAATCCCGTATTCGGACACGGACGGTGCACAGGTCGGCCGCGTGACGATCAGCTCCGGAACGCTGAATCTGCGCAGCGCGCCGAGCAGCAATTCCCGCGTGATCGGCTCTTTGCAGAACGGCGAGATCGTAGTGATTCTGCGCAGCGTTCCAAACTGGTATCAACTCCTGACCGATAACGGAACCGGCTACGCCGCAAGCCGCTATATCCGGCAAATCGGCTGACGGTTCAGCTTCTGTTTTTCTTTCGTTTGTCCCGATAGTACTGCTTCATTGTCGGATCGACATGGATTCGAGCAAACTCATAGCACCGATTGGAAAAGAAGAAAGCCGAAAACAGCAGCCGCGTTTTGAGCGGAACGGTCGGGTTGCGCAGAAAAGCGGCAAACCACTTTCTTCCCAGACGGTTACAGTCACGGAACGTCTGCTTTTTGTAGGGCGTGCCGATCGAATCGGATCGCGTGCGAAAGATGTTGATAAACAGCGTTTGCATCGCATGACCGGATAAGTACGGATCGTTTTTATCCCGAAGGAACCCGCAGAGTACGTCGAACGCCTCCACGCTGGAATAATACGCCGGAGAGAACGCGTCATGCGTCGCGGAGGATGCGCGTTCATAATAGAAGTACATCGGGATATCCAGCAGCCCGATGCGCGGATGAAGCGACAGTACCATCCCCAGATAGCACATATCCTCGTTGTGGCTCACGCCTTCCGGGAACAGGTATGTGCAGGCAAACGCTTTTCGATACAGCTTGCAGCATGCGCTCTTGCCGATCTGGTTGGCGTCCAAACCGTCGCGCAGATGGTAGAATGTCGCGAAGTCCAGCGCTCTGCACGGCGGACAGGCAAGATCCGGCATGTCGATCTGCTGCGAATATACACGCTTGAGATCTGCGGCAATCAGATCATAGTCGCCGATGCTCTGCATCGCAAATTCCAGGAACTGCTTATGCAGCAAATCGTCTCCGTCCACGAAGCAGACATACTCGCCCTTTACGAGCGATAAGCCTGCGTTGCGCGCAGCGGAAACGCCCCCGTTTTTTTGTTCCACATATCGGAAGCGCGGATCGTCGGCAGCAAAACGCCGAACAACTTCGCCGCTGCGGTCACTGCTGCCGTCATTGACACAGATCGCTTCCCAGTTCGTATACGTTTGATTCTGAATGCTCGAAAGACAAGGTGCTAAATAGGCCTCCAGATTATAGATCGGGATCACAATACTGATCAGAGAAGACAATGCACATCAACCTTTCAGGAAAAAATGAACAACACCGGATCGAAAACGCGAACGCACGGGGATAATCACTCCGCCGTCAGAACAGACTGGAAATACCGCCCCACACCGGCAATATACGAAAGCATCACCGGTTTGAGTTCCGGCGGCAGATACACCAGCGCATGATACGTCTCAAACGACAGAACGCCGTCGAATCCGATCTCGCGCAGACCGGCAAGAAATCCCTCCCAGTCCGTCACATACTGCTGTCCGCGCGTGTACGCAAACGGCTGCATATGCAGATCGCTGCGTCCGTCGTTATCATGAATGTGCAGCGTTTTGAGACGCTTTCCGAGCTGGCGGAGACTGCGAAGATGATTCCGCCCGAGCAGGGTGGCGTGACCGACGTCATAGCAGAAGCCGAAACGTTCCTCCCCCGCGATCGCATTGAGCGCGTCGATGTATGCCGCGGACTCACGAAAATCAGAGCAGACCGCATCCTCGATGTGCCCGTATTTGCCGCGGAACATATTCTCCAGACAAATGCAAACATCATATTGTTTTGCGGCAGGGATGAGGGACGAATAAAACGCGATATTCTTCTCCCACTCTTCCTCCTGCGTCCCGGACCATGCGATCGGGTGCACGATCAGGTACGGGCAATCGATCGCTTTGCAGACCGCCATACACTTGCAAATCGCGTCATACAGCACACGGTTTGCTTCGTCGTTTCCCGGAACATAAACAGGAAACGGCGCGTGCATCTGCCCGAACCGCAGCCCGAGTGCGTCCGCAGTCTCTTTGAACGGTGCATAATGCGCAACGACTGCCTCTGTGTCCCGGCCGAAAAACGGATTCTCTCCGGTCTTCGCCATATTCCGCACGTCGAGCTGCTCGTCGATATTCAGATCCACGCTGTCAAACCCGGCATCGCGGATCATTTTAAGTCCGGTTTCATAGTCATCCGAAAAAACATATCCGGATTGTACACCTATTTGCATAGTAATGCCCTCCATACAGAAAAAGTCCTGCCGTGCCAAACACACGACAGGACATCTTCATCGGAAATTATTCGTTGATCGCGATAACAACGCCGGAACCGACCGTTCTGCCGCCTTCACGGATAGCGAAGCGCAGACCGACTTCGATGGCGATGGGGGTGATCAGCTCAACGTCCATTTCGACGTTGTCGCCGGGCATGCACATCTCAGTGCCTTCGGGAAGGGAGATGACGCCGGTAACGTCAGTCGTTCTGAAATAGAACTGCGGACGATAGTTGTTGAAGAACGGAGTATGACGGCCGCCTTCTTCCTTGGTCAGGACGTAAACCTGGCCGCGGAACTTGGTGTGCGGATGGATGGAGTTGGGCTTGCAAAGAACCTGACCGCGCTCGATCTCGGTTCTCTGAACGCCGCGAAGCAGACAGCCGATGTTGTCGCCGGCCTCGGCATAGTCGAGGATCTTGCGGAACATTTCGATACCGGTGCAGACGGTCTTTCTCTTCTCTTCGCTCAGGCCGACGATTTCGACTTCTTCGCCGGTCTTCAGCTGGCCGCGCTCCACTCTGCCGGTGGCGACGGTACCACGACCGGTGATCGTGAACACGTCTTCGACGGGCATCAGGAAGGGAAGGTCAGACTTACGGTCGGGCGTGGGGATGTAGCTGTCGACTGCATCCATCAGCTCCCAGATGCAAGCAATCTCAGGAGCGTTGACGTCGTTGCCGTTGTATTCAAGAGCCTTCAGAGCAGAACCCTTGATGATGGGCGTATCGTCGCCCGGGAACTCGTACTCGTCGAGCGTCTCACGGATTTCCATTTCGACAAGCTCAAGGAGCTCTTCGTCGTCGACCTGGTCAACCTTGTTCATGAAAACGATGATGTAGGGCACGCCCACCTGACGGGCAAGCAGAAGGTGCTCTTTGGTCTGCGCCATCGGGCCGTCGGTCGCGGCGATAACAAGGATCGCGCCGTCCATCTGTGCAGCGCCGGTGATCATGTTCTTGATATAGTCGGCGTGGCCGGGGCAGTCCACGTGCGCATAGTGACGCTTCTCGGTCTCGTACTCGACGTGTGCGGTGTTGATGGTGATACCACGCTCTCTCTCTTCGGGAGCCTTATCGATGTTGGCATAGTCAACGAATGCAGCGCCGCCCTTCATGGCGAGAGTCTTGGTGATCGCAGCGGTAAGAGTGGTCTTACCATGGTCGACGTGACCGATCGTGCCGATGTTTACGTGGGGCTTGGATCTGTTAAATTTTTCTTTTGCCATTAGATTTTTCCTCCTTTGTGATAGCAAGTGGCTTCCATGCACATCGCATGGGATTATTGTATCAAATTTTTATTGAAAAAGCAAGTCTTTTTTATGAAGTAATTAAGAACGTGCTCTTTCACTGACAATTGTGTCAGAAACGGATCTCGGAACCTCTGCATAATGGCTCGGCTCCATGGAATACTGGCCTCTGCCCTGTGTTTTGGAGCGCAGAGCCGTTGCATAACCGAACATGTTCGCAAGCGGAACATTTGCGTTGATCTGCGTAGCGCCCGGGCGCACCTCGGTACCGGTGATCGAACCGCGGCGTGCATTGAGGTCGCCGATCACGTCGCCCATGTAATCATCGGGAACAATGACGGAAACCTTCATGATCGGCTCCATCAGAACGGGAGCCGCCTTGCGCATAGCGTCCTTGAACGCCATCGATCCGGCCATCTTGAATGCCAGCTCGGAAGAGTCGACTTCATGGTACGAACCGTCGTACAACGTGACCTTGACGTCGACCACATTGAATCCCGCGAGCACGCCGGACTGCATTGCACCCTTGATGCCTGCCTCGGTAGGACCGATGAATTCCTTCGGGATCACGCCGCCAACGATAGAGTTGACGAACTCGTAGCCCTTTTCGGGATTCGGCTCAATGCGGATCTTGACGTGACCGTACTGACCGTGACCGCCGGTCTGGCGCGCATACTTGGTGTCGCTTTCGGCAGCTTTCGTGATCGTTTCACGGAAGGCAACCTGCGGCTTGCCGACGTTGGCTTCCACCTTGAATTCGCGGAGCATTCTGTCCACGATGATCTCCAGGTGCAGCTCGCCCATACCGGCAATAATCGTCTGTCCGGTCTCCTCGTCCGTATAGCACTTGAAAGTGGGATCTTCTTCCGCAAGCTTCTGCAGCGCGATGCCCATCTTTTCCTGACCGGCCTTGGTCTTCGGCTCGATCGCAACACGGATAACGGGTTCCGGGAACTCCATGGATTCGAGGATGATAGGCGCCTTGGCTGTGCACAGCGTGTCGCCTGTCGTCGTATTTTTCAGACCGACCGTCGCAGCGATATCGCCCGCATAGCAGCAGTCGATGTCCTGACGATGGTTGGAGTGCATTTGCAGAATGCGCCCTAAACGCTCGTTTGTTCCCTTGACGGAGTTGTAAACAGTGCTGCCCGTTTCAACCTTGCCGGAATAGACACGGAAGAATGCGAGCTTGCCGACAAACGGATCGGTTGCGATCTTGAACGCCAGCGCCGCAAAAGGCGCGTCGTCAGAAGATTCACGAACCTCTTCCTTGTCCGTCTTGGGATTGATCCCACGGATAGCGGGAACATCCGTCGGCGCGGGCATGTAATCGATCACAGCATCCAGCAGAAGCTGCACGCCCTTGTTGCGGTAAGATGTTCCGCACGTCACGGGAACCATCTCGTTGGCAATCGTCGCCTTGCGGATGCAGGTTTTGATTTCCTCAATGGTCAGCTCCTCGCCCTCAAGATACTTCTCAAGCAGCGTCTCGTCCTGCTCGGCCACCTTTTCCAGCAGCTCCGCACGGTACGTTTCCGCCATTTCAAGCATATCGGCGGGGATATCTTCGTCGCGAACATCCAGACCAAGATCATCATAATAGACCTCGGCACGCATCCTGACCAGATCGATAATGCCCCGGAAATCGGCTTCGGCGCCGATCGGAAGCTGGATCGGCAGCGCATTGCACTTGAGCCGATCACGCATCATGTCAATCACACGGTAAAAGTCCGCGCCCATGATGTCCATCTTGTTGATATAAACCATACGGGGAACCTGGTACTTGTCCGCCTGTCTCCAGACAGTCTCGGACTGCGGTTCCACGCCGCCCTTGGCGCACAGAACGGTCACAGAACCATCCAGTACGCGCAGCGAACGCTCCACCTCAACGGTAAAGTCCACATGGCCGGGTGTGTCGATGATGTTGATGCGATGCTGTTTCCAGAAGCAGGTCGTAGCGGCGGAGGTGATGGTGATACCTCTCTCCTGTTCCTGCTCCATCCAGTCCATTGTCGCGGCGCCGTCATGCGTTTCGCCCAACTTATGCGTCTTTCCGGTGTAGAAGAGTATACGCTCGGTCGTGGTCGTCTTACCGGCGTCGATGTGTGCCATGATGCCGATATTTCTTGTGAGCTCTAACGGTACCTGCCTTGGCATACTAACCTCCATACCGCAAAAATGCGGGATCGATAAATGGAATTATACGATGGATGATTACCATCTGAAATGGGCAAAAGCCTTGTTGGCTTCAGCCATCTTGTGCGTGTCTTCACGCTTCTTGAACGAGGAACCGGTGGAATTGACGGCGTCCATGATTTCGTTCGCCAGTCTTTCCTTCATGGTTCTCTCGGAACGCTGACGACTGTACAGCGTGATCCAGCGCAGACCGAGCGTCTGACGACGAGCGGGACGTACTTCGATCGGGACCTGGTACGTAGCACCGCCGACACGGCGCGCCTTGACTTCGAGAACAGGCATCACGTTTTCCATTGCGGCTTCAAACACCTCAAGCGGATCCTTGCCTGTTTTTTCACGGATGATGTCGAACGCATCGTAGACGATTCTCTGGGCGATGCCCTTCTTGCCGTCGTACATAACGCTGTTGATCAAGCGCGTGACGAGTTTTGAATTGTAAAGCGGATCGGGCAAAACGTCACGTTTTGCAATCTGGCCTCTTCTTGGCACTTCGCTTCCCTCCTTCATAGTGATGATATCATAGGTACTCGAGTGACAAAACCTCGTGGCGCCAATGGAAGGCATATATATAGTATATATACTCTCACATCGTACTGCCCTGCGGGCAGCTGCCTGCAAGAAGATTCTGTCGGAATTGTTCCCACACGGGAATTATTTTTTGGCTGCCTTGGGTCTCTTGGCGCCATACTTGGAGCGCGCCTGCATTCTTCCGTTCACGCCCTGGGTATCCAGAGTGCCGCGGATGATGTGGTAACGCACACCGGGAAGGTCCTTGACACGGCCGCCGCGGATGAGCACCACCGAGTGCTCCTGCAGATTGTGACCGACGCCGGGGATATAAGCGGAAACTTCGATCCCGTTAGTCAGACGCACTCTGGCGATCTTACGAAGCGCGGAATTGGGCTTCTTGGGAGTCGCGGTCTTGACTGCCGTGCAAACACCGCGCTTCTGGGGAGAATTCTGATCCGTCATGATGTTCTTCTTGGAATTCAGTCCCTTCAAAAGAGCGGGTGCCTTCGCCTTTTTCTCATGGGTCTCTCTGCCGTTACGGACAAGCTGATTAAAGGTAGGCAAACAGTACATCTCCTTTCTTTATAATATGTATTATCCACGCCGACGGCGACGAATCGCCGTCGGCAATAGACTCGATTGACAAACGCCGAAAGGTATTTTACCATTATTCTGACCAATTTGTCAACACTTTTAACAAATTTTCTTTTGATTTTTCGTTCAATTTGCCACAGTAACTTTGAATTTGTCGCTCGCGGCAAGTTCATCAAAGAAACTAAGCGTGCTTTCCGCTTCTACTTCGCTGTAGCACTTCATGCCGGTACCGGACGGAAGGAGTTTGCCGATCAGCACGTTCTCCTTCAGACCCATCAGCGGATCGGACTTGCCCTTGATCGCGGCATCGGTCAGCACACGGGTCGTCTCCTGGAAGGATGCGGCGGAAAGGAACGAATCGGTCGCAAGGGAAGCCTTTGTGATACCCATCAGCGTCGGAACAGCGACAGCTTCCTTCAGCTCGGTCCCCTCTTCGGCGTTCTTGCGGCGAACCGCTTCGTTAGCCGCGATCAGTTCCTGCTTGCCGACGACCATTCCGGGCAGCAGCTCCGTATCGCCCGCATCGGTGATCTTGACCTTGCGCATCATCTGACGGACAATAACCTCGATGTGCTTGTCGTTGATATCCACACCTTGGTTACGGTAGGTACGCTGCACTTCACGGATCAGATAGTCATGAACGGCATGCACGCCGCGAACCGCAAGAACATCGTGCGGATTGAGCGCGCCTTCGGTCAACGTGTCGCCCTTCTTGACGAGCTGGCCTTCTTCGACACGGATACGGAAGCCGTAAGGAATCAGGTAAGACTTCTCGTCCGCTTCGCCCTCTTCGACGCTTGTGATGACCACATGCTTGGTCTTCTTGACGTCGCGGAAGGAAACGCGGCCGCTGATCTCTGCCAGGATCGCAAGCGTCTTGGGCTTGCGCGCCTCAAACAGTTCCTCGACTCTCGGAAGACCGGTCGTGATGTCGCCCGCGTCCTTCGCGCCGCCGGTATGGAACGTTCTCATGGTCAGCTGCGTACCGGGCTCGCCGATGGACTGCGCCGCGATGATGCCGACCGCCTCACCGACGGTTACGGGATCGCCCGTCGCCAGGTTTGCGCCGTAGCACTTGATGCAGACGCCGTGCTCGGATTCGCAGGAGAGAAGCGAACGGATCTTGATGGACGCATGAGAATCTGCGTCTTTCTTGCCCGCCGCAACGTCTTCGTCGTGATAACGGTGGACAAAATCGGAAACTTTCTTTGCTTCCGCTTCGGTCATCATGTGTTCGTTGTCCATGATGACTTCGCCGGTATCCCGGTCGACAAACGTCTCCAGCAGATAGCGGCCGGTCAAGCGCTCCGCAAGACTTTCCAGAAGACGGTCGTCGTAAATATCGTATACGTCAATGCCGTCCTTGCATCCGCAGTCCTCTTCGCGGATGATAACGTCCTGCGAAACGTCCACCAGACGGCGGGTCAGATAACCCGAGTCGGCGGTACGCAGAGCGGTATCGGCCAGACCTTTACGCGCGCCGCGCGAAGAAATGAAGTATTCCAGAATGTTCAGGCCTTCACGGTAGTTTGCCTTGATCGGGACTTCGATCGTCTTACCGGCAGTATTTGCGATCAGACCGCGCATACCGGCGAGCTGACGAAGCTGGGAGTCGTTACCGCGGGCACCGGAGGCCAACATCATGTTGATGGGGTTGAATTCGTCGAAGTTCGCTTTCAGCTCAACGCCGACTTTCTTCGCACATTCGGACCACGTTTCGATGACGCGGTCGGAACGCTCGTCGTTGGAGATCAGACCGCGTTCGTAGTTCTTGCGGATCTTATCGATCTGTTTCTCCGCCTCGGCGATCAGTTCGTACTTGCGCGGCGGGATGGTCGCGTCGCAAACTGCGACGGTGATGCCGCTGCGCGTGGAGTAACGATAACCCTGCGCCTTGATCTTATCCAGAACGTCGGCGGCAATGGACGTGCCGTGGACGCGGATGCACTTGTCAATGATCTTGCCGAGCATCTTCTTATCGACAATGAAATCCGCCTCGAGTTTGAATGCGTTCTCGGGATCGGTTCTGTCCACAAAGCCGAGATCCTGCGGGATCGGCGTGTTGAAGATCACACGGCCGAGCGTGGTTTCGACGAGCTTCGTTACGGACTCGCCGTTCACCTCTTTCGTCATGCGGATGCGGCAGGGGGCGTGCAGACCGAGGTCGCCCTCGTCATACGCCATGATCGCCTCGCTGACGTCGCGGAAGACCTTGCCGTTGCCGGGTTCGTCTTCTTTGATGATCGTCAGATAGTAGGAACCCAGCACCATGTCCTGCGTCGGCACCGTCACGGGACGGCCGTCGGAGGGCTTGAGCAGGTTGTTGGCGGCAAGCATCAGGAAACGCGCTTCCGCCTGTGCCTCGACGGACAGCGGCACGTGCACGGCCATCTGGTCGCCGTCGAAGTCGGCGTTGAACGCCGTACAAACCAGCGGATGGAGCTTGATCGCTCTGCCTTCCACGAGCACCGGCTCGAACGCCTGGATGCCCAGACGGTGCAGCGTCGGTGCGCGGTTGAGCATAACGGGATGATCTTTGATAACGATTTCGAGCGCATCCCAAACCTGCGGCTTGGAGCGTTCGACCATCTTGCGGGCGGACTTGACATTGCCGGCCATTTCCGTCTCGACAAGACGCTTCATAACAAACGGCTTGAACAGCTCGAGCGCCATTTCCTTCGGCAGACCGCACTGATACAGCTTCAGTTCGGGACCGACAACGATAACGGAACGGCCGGAGTAGTCGACACGTTTGCCCAACAGGTTCTGTCTGAAACGTCCCTGCTTGCCCTTGAGCATATCGGAAAGCGACTTCAGCGGGCGGTTGGACGGACCGGTCACATGACGGCCTCTGCGGCCGTTGTCGATCAGGGCGTCGACCGCTTCCTGAAGCATTCTCTTTTCGTTGCGGACGATGATCTCGGGCGCGCCAAGCTCAAGGAGCTTGCGCAGACGATTGTTGCGGTTGATCACACGGCGGTACAGGTCGTTCAGATCGGACGCAGCAAAACGGCCGCCGTCCAACTGCACCATCGGACGGATGTCGGGCGGGATGACCGGGATCACGTCGAGGATCATCCACTCGGGACGGTTGCCCGACTGACGGAACGCCTCCACGACTTCGAGGCGCTTGAGCGCTTTGGCGCGCTTCTGGCCGGAAGCGGAGTTCATTTCCTCATGCAGCTCGGCGCTCAGGGCGTCGAGATCGATCTCTGCGAGCAATTCCTTGATCGCTTCGGCGCCCATGCCGACGCGGAAATCGTCTTCATAGCGCTCTCTGAACTCGGCGTATTCCTTCTCGTCGAGCGTCTGGTACTTGCGCAGCGGCGTGTCGCCGGGATCGATCACGATATACATCGCGAAATACAGCACTTTTTCCAGATTTCGGGGAGATACGTCGAGGATGATGCCCATGCGGGACGGGATGCCCTTGAAATACCAGATGTGCGATACCGGCGCAGCCAGCTCGATGTGGCCCATGCGTTCGCGGCGAACCTTCGCCTTGGTAATCGTCACGCCGCAGCGCTCGCAGACCTTGTCCTTATAGCGCATGCGCTTGTACTTGCCGCAGTGGCATTCCCAGTCCTTCGTGGGTCCGAAGATACGCTCGCAGAAAAGGCCGTCCTTTTCGGGTTTGAGCGTACGGTAGTTTATCGTTTCGGGCTTTTTGACCTCGCCGTAGGACCATTCACGGATCTTATCCGGCGACGCAAGACCGATTTTAATGGATTCAAAAGTATTGTTTTCCATAAGAGATTCAGCCCCTTCTTCTATCTAAATTGCACAGAAACTTCGATCACTCAAAATCCTCGTCCGCGTATTCGTCCGAGATGTAATCGTCGGAATCGCCGCCGACATACTCTTCGGTGTACTCATCCTCGGTGAATTCATCTTCGGATACATCCACGATCGGTTCGCCGTTTTCGTCCTCTACCGTGAAACCGTCCGCGCCTTCCGCGTCATTGACGCGTGTGAACGTCCGGTTGCTCTCGGCAGCGGAGAATCCGTAATCGTCGTCGAAGTTCTGCTTCAGGTCGATCTCGTTGCCGTCCGCATCCAGAACGCTGACGTCCAACGCAAGAGACTGAAGCTCTTTGATCAAAACCTTGAAGGATTCGGGGATACCGGGTGTGGGCACGTTCTTGCCCTTGACAATGGCCTCGTACGTCTTGACACGGCCGATCACGTCGTCGGACTTGACCGTCAGGATCTCCTGCAGCGTGTATGCCGCGCCGTACGCTTCGAGCGCCCAAACTTCCATTTCGCCGAAACGCTGGCCGCCGAACTGCGCCTTGCCGCCCAAGGGCTGCTGCGTGACCAGAGAGTACGGACCGGTGGAACGGGCATGGATCTTATCATCGACCAGATGCAGCAGTTTCAGGAAGTACATCACGCCGACCGTGATCGGTGCGTCGAAACGGCGTCCGGTACGGCCGTCTGTCAAAATGGACTTGCCGTCCTCGCGCAGACCGGCCTCGCGCAGCGCTTCCCGGATGTCGTTCTCGTGCGCGCCGTCGAAGACGGGCGTCATGACCTTGATGCCCAAGTGACGGGCCGCAAAGCCCAGATGCACCTCGAGAACCTGTCCGATGTTCATTCGGGACGGAACGCCCAGCGGATTCAGAACGATGTCCAGCGGCGTGCCGTCGGGCAGGAAGGGCATATCCTCCTGCGGAAGAATGCGGGAAACAACGCCCTTGTTTCCGTGGCGTCCCGCCATCTTGTCGCCCACGGAGAGTTTGCGCTTCTGCGCAATATAGCAGCGCACGACTTTGTTGACGCCGGGAGACAGCTCGTCGCTGTTCTCGCGGGTAAACACTTCGACGTTGACCACGATACCGTACTCGCCGTGCGGCACGCGCAGCGAAGTGTCGCGCACTTCCTTTGCCTTTTCACCGAAGATCGCGCGCAGCAGCCGCTCTTCGGCAGTCAGCTCCGTCTCGCCCTTCGGCGTGACCTTGCCGACCAGAATATCACCGGAATGCACCTCCGCGCCGATGCGGATGATGCCGCGCTCGTCCAGATCGCGCAGCGCGTCGTCGCCGACGTTGGGAATGTCGCGCGTGATGTCTTCCGGTCCGAGCTTCGTGTCGCGCGCCTCGATGTCATACTCCTCAATGTGGATCGACGTGTACACATCGTCGCGGACGATCTTTTCGTTCACAAGGACGGCGTCCTCGTAGTTGTAGCCTTCCCAGGTCATGAAGCCGATCAGCGCGTTCTTGCCGAGAGAGATCTCGCCGTGATCCGTTGCGGGGCCGTCCGCGATGACCTGATCCTTTTCCACGTGCTGGCCGATGTCCACCACGGGGCGCTGGTTGATGCATGTGCCCTGGTTGGAACCGAGGTACTTGATGAGTTCATACGTCTCCATGCCGCCCTCGTCCGACTCGATCTCGATCTTGTCGGCGCAGACGTGGCGCACGGTGCCGTTCGTTCTGGCGAGCACAGCAACGCCGGAATCGACCGCCGCCTTGTACTCCATGCCGGTACCGACGATCGGCGCGTCGGTGACCAGCAGCGGGACTGCCTGACGCTGCATGTTCGAGCCCATCAGCGCACGGTTCGCGTCGTCGTTCTCCAGGAACGGGATCATCGCCGTAGCGACGGAGACAACCATCTTGGGCGATACGTCCATGTAGTCCGCTTTGTTGTTTTCGACCTCGATGAATTCGTCGCGGTGACGCGCCACGATGCGCGCATGGACGAAACGGCCGGACTCGTCAAGCGGCTCATTGGCCTGCGCGACGATGTAGTTGTCCTCCGTGTCGGCGGTCATATACGTCACTTCGTCGAGCACCTTGCCGGTCTCTTTATCGACCTTGCGGAACGGCGCTTCGATGAAGCCGTATTCGTTGATACGCGCGAAAGTCGCAAGATAGGAAATCAGACCGATATTCGGACCTTCAGGCGTCTCGATCGGGCACATGCGGCCGTAGTGGCTGTAGTGCACGTCGCGCACCTCGAATCCGGCGCGGTCTCTGGAAAGACCGCCGGGGCCGAGTGCCGAAAGACGGCGCTTGTGCGTCAGTTCGGCAAGCGGGTTTGTCTGATCCATGAACTGCGACAGAGGCGAGGAACCGAAGAATTCCTTGATCGCCATCTGCACGGGACGGATATTGATCAGCGTCTGCGGCGTGATCTTGTCGGCGTCTTCCTGCGCCTGCAGCGTCATGCGCTCGCGGATCACGCGCTCCATACGCGCGATGCCGATGCGGAACTGATTCTGCAGCAGCTCGCCCACGGAGCGGATGCGGCGATTGCCCAAATGGTCGATGTCGTCAAGATTTCCGACGCCGTTGGCAATGCAGTTGACGTAGTTGATGGACGCATAGATGTCGTCCACGATGATATGCTTCGGGATCAGATCGTCGCAGCGCTCACGCATCTGATCGAGCAGCTCTTCGTTGGTGCCTTCGAAGTTGTCGATGATGTCATGCAGCACAGTCGCGCGAACTTTTTCGTTGATGGCATTGTCTCTGAGATTCTCCCTCGTGATGCCGGCGGGCATGAAGGGAAGCGGATCGACCATGCCGTTGCAGACGATCTTCAGCTCGCGTTCGTTGTCGAGCTTGACCGTAACAGAAATGACGCCGGACTGTTCGATCGCAAGCGCCGTTTCTTTATTGACGGTGTCGCCTTCGTCTGCCAGCATTTCGCCCGTGAACGGATCGAACACGGCCTCGGCAAGGGTGCAGCCTGCCAGGCGCGCAGCCATTGCAAGTTTCTTGTTGTACTTGTAGCGGCCGACGCGGGAAATGTCATAGCGATAGGGATCGAAGAAGAGATTATCGAGGTGCTGCTGCGCGGCGTCGAGCGTTACCGGCTCGCCGGGACGGAGCTTTTTGAAAACCTCCATGAGCGCTTCTTCCTGGTTCTTGCATTCGTCTTTTTCGAGGGTGGCGCGGATTCTGTCGTCGTCCCCGAAGAAATCCATGATCTCGCTGTCTGTACCGAGACCCAAAGCGCGGATGAACGTGGTGATGAAGATCTTTCTGTTTTTGTCGATGCGGACGTAGTAGATGTCGTTGGGGTCCGTCTCATATTCCAGCCATGCACCGCGGTTGGGGTTGATGGTACTGGAAAACAGGCGGATACCGGTCTTGTCGTGCGTCATGTCGAAGTAGACGCCGGGCGAACGAACGAGCTGCGAAACGATAACACGCTCCGCGCCGTTGATAACGAAGGTGCCGCTCTCGGTCATGATGGGGAACTCGCCCATGTAGACCTCGCTTTCCTTGATCGCGCCGGACTCCTTGTTGTACAGACGGGCGCGCACACGCATCGGCGCTGCATACGTCGCGTCGCGCTCCTTGCATTCGCGCACCGTGTACTTCGGCTTGTCGTCCATGCGATAGTCGATGAAGGTCAGCACCCAATTGCCGGTGTAGTCCTTGATCTCGGCGATGTCACGGAACACCTCGTGCAGTCCTCTCTCGAGGAACCACCTGTACGACTCCTTCTGGATCTCGATCAGGTTGGGCATCTCCATGACCTCATTGATCTTGCCGAAACTCAGTCTCGTTCTGTCTCCGCGTTTCACGGGAACAACATTCATAGATCGATCACTCCGTTCCTTTTTTCGGCTTTGCGCGCCCGACGGTTTCTGCACCGAAAACCGTAAAGCACACAGAAGCGATTTTATCCATTATACAAAGATACAGTTTGTTATTATATACTGCAAATAAAGAGTTGTCAACCCCTTTTAATTCCAATTTCGCACCAATGTGGACTTTTTTTGAAAATTTTTTTGTCTTTTTTCAGATTTGGCGGTTCATGACCGGCATTTTGCCCGCGATTCGTGGTCGATCTGTACAATTTGAAACAAGATGACTGCGAGGGCAGGCGCGGAGTGTCGGCATATTCCACAAGACTGACTTTCTGCTTGACAGCAGATTTCACAAAGAATCGAATTAAACAACTGCTCCGCGTGTTTCTTTATTGGGGAGATGGTATTCCGTCTGCGGTATGAAGCGCAAACTTGTCCGCTTCTTCTCCCGCGCCTGTGCGCCGCAGGCATACCCCGTGGTGCGCGAAAATACGCGCGGAAAGAGGAAATGCTTTCCTGTGCATATAACGCGGTCAAACAAAAAAGAGCTGCCGCAGCAGCCCTCTTGTGGTTCAAACAGATTCAGTTATTCTTCGGCGTTTCCCCGTATTTGCTCAACAAAACATTATCCTCGTGCGCGACCATCAGATCCGCTGCGTCGAGGAATCCCTTGATCGGAAACAGTCCGGTCTTGTGTTTACGGACAGACGTCGCACCCAGAACGGAGAAGCGCATCCTGCCGAGGCCGAGATTTCTGTACAGCACGTTCGTGCGGACCTCTATGCTCTGCACGTCGCCGTACTTGAAAATTCCCGTTTGCTTATTAAACATACCGCCCGTGTAGCGTATAATGCTGTCGTCTTTCGCAAAATCGCACGCGGCATACTCGAGGATCGCGCCAAGGAGAGACAACGCGAGAACGATCACGCTGAACACGGCGGCGTCCTTATACACCAGGCCGCCGATCCAATATGTTGCCGCACCCAGAAGGAACGCGCGCACGATCGGCCATACAATGTTCAGCGGATGGCAGCGGTGCGGCGGTTCGGAGCAGGTAAACTCCGGCACACAGGCTTGCAGGATTGCGTCGATCTGCTTTTTGTCCGCAGCAAGCGACAGATGCGTCGTCTCGTTTTTTTCGTTTCCGAATCCTACAACCGCCAGATCAATCGACGCCATACCGAACAAACGCGCCAGGAGAGGCTTGCGGATGATGACCGCATTGATCTTTTCCGTCTCAAACATATAATCCTTCTTATTGAGCACGCCGCAGCTGATATAGATCATGCTGCTGTCCCGCTCGACCTTGTAATTGCCGAGATTGAGCGTGCCGTTGACGATCGAACCGACCCAGCCGATCACGGCGACGATCAGAAGGTACCAAAGACGGCTCATATTATAATCGCCGGAAAGCCGAAGCTGGGGCAGCACAAACAGCACCGTCAGCATAAACAGCGTCTGCATGACCGGCACGAACAGCAGCTTGTGCCGCAGCGCTTCCCCGACAGAAAAGAACGCAATCTGCTCACGCGGTTCCTGTTCCGCTTCGGTTTGGCTGTCCGCCTCCCCTTCCGTCAGCGATTGTTTGATCCCCATCAGCTTTTCTTTCAGTTCCAGCGCATTCTGCTCGCGCAGAACGAACCGAAAATCCGTGGAGTTGGCCGTTCGGGAAGAGTTGAGATCGATCTTGACTTTTGCCGTTCCGATCAGGCGCTCGAAGATATTGCGCTCTACGTTTACAACCGCGATATTCTGGATCGGCAATCGCGAGGACGCGCGAAACATCGTTCTGCGTTCATAAACAAAGTCGACGCCGTCAATATAGAATGTTGTGCGTTTCCAATAGCGGAAGGAAATATAGAGATACCAAAGCAGTCCGACAAACACGATAAGACCGATCAGGACAGATTTCTTGCCCTCATAAATCGCCATCTGCCAAAGATTGCGGTAATAGTCAAGCGTGAATATCTCCCATCCCACATCTTTCAGATCATTGAAAACAAGGAACAGGAGAAAAGCGATCACTGCTCCGGCACGTTCAAGAATGACGGAGAAGTGATTGCGTGTCGGGGACTCAAACATCCTGTGCGTCCCCTTTCATCTTGCTTTGGATCTTGCCCAGCACCGTTCCGTTGATATACATCGCGATCTCGTCAGCAACCTCCGGCTCCAAGAAGCGAAACGCCGCAGACGAGCCCGCCGTTGTGACGATGACCTTTTCCACGCCGACCGCATTGTCGAGCGGCCCCTTTCGCACGTCGATCTGGTAGATGCGGTCGATCGGGATGATGGTGCGGCGGATAAAGAGCAGACCCTCGATGATCTCGATCCGATCCTTTGCGATCATGTAGCGGTAACGCCTGAAACGGATCGGCGGCGCAATCAGCGTGTACAGCAGAGAAATCAGAACTGCCGCGCCCACCAGAATCCAGCCGAGATTGCCGAGCACATCACCGGCGAAGATCCATGCCGCCGCTGCCGGAACGATCAAAACAAAAAAGGTCGTCAATACGGATGTGATGCGCATGAGCGTGACTGCCTTCGGCGAAGGCGTGCGATATTCATTCAACTGCGGCATAGGTTTCCTCCTTGGCATTGCGGGCATTCTCCCGCGCGGTCAGCGCCTCGATGCGGCGCACATGGCTGCAAAACAGCGGCATTGTGCTTTTCTGGTCACGGAACCATCCAATCACAGATCCGTGATTGCCCTTGACGGTCGGCATGATATTCCACACACCTTTTTCGATGTTTGAAGGGTCATAGTTTACAGACGGCTCTCCCGAAGGCGCCATGGCCGAGCGTGTATTCACGACGCCGTCATTCGCCTCCCACGACCGATCCACTACATTCCCGTCGGGTGTGATCTCCGTGTGCAGACCCATGTAATACGCCATCGGCATCAATCCCGTCATCATCACGCCGAGCTGCGGCCGCTGATCGCCGGACTGCGATTCTTTGGTTCCGCAGACGGCAAACGAAAAATAGTAAATATCGTCCAGTGTGCGCAGCGACTTGTTGATGCGGTGTGAGCCGTCCACACCGACGTCATAAAACACGTTGTCTCCGCTCTTTTTAAATTTGCTGTACTCTTTGATCCCGAAAAAAGATCCTTTTTTACCCACGCCGAAATGCTCGAGCTGCACATCGAAAAGATCGCGCAAACCGGGCACATTGGCCGACACATGACTGATCTCGTAGTATGCCGTTTTCAGCACCTTGCGGAAAAGGCTCGGAACAGCAAACTCCATATCCGTCCCATTATGCGGCGAGCAGATCGTCGTGATACTGAAAATCAGTCCGCCGTGACCGCCTTCAAACAGCGGCGAGAGCGATCCGTCCGTCGTGGCCTCGCGCTCCTCGGCGCAGCCATCCTCAAGCAGCACGGAAAGCATCCGCAGCGAAACGCCGCCGAAAGAGTGCGCGATGAGGTTCACTTTCCTGACGTGACCGCTTTCGTCCTTTTCGCCCCATCCTTCAAACAAGGGCTTTTTATACGTGCGGCCGTAGCGTTCGTGACCGAACTTTTCGCTGTGCGCCTTGCCGTAGTCCACGCGCGTACCGGTCAATTGCGCGTACAGCTCGCATGTCCTGTCCCATGCGCTTCCCAAAGGTGATACGGACGCGGCATATGTTTCGTAGCCGCGCGCGTTCAGGATCGCCGCAATATCAAACTTTGCAAATCCCCAATACGGCAGGAATTGATTCAGCGTACTGGTATCGCCCCAGCCGGACATACCGTGGACCAATACGAACGGGTATCCTTTGTTATTCATGGATTTTCCCTCCTACACACAGACAGCGCATCACAAAGGATACGCTGCAAGTTTCTTGGAACACTTATTCTTTGTCGCGTCGCTCCCTGCGCTCGCGGCGGTCTTTTTTATCCTCTGCTTCGTCGTCTTCCCGCGGAATGATTTCGACTTTCACCTTGCCGATACGGCGATCCTCGACGTTCAGAATCGTGAAGTGCAGATTCTCGTAGTCCACTTCGTTCATTTCGCCGTCCTTGGGCAGATAGCCCAGGCGGCTGATGAGAAAGCCGGCCAGCGTGTCATAATCGCCCTCGGGGATCTCGGTGCCGACCAACTCGTCCACTTCGTCGATGAACGTCGTTCCGTCGATGGTAAACGTATTCTCGTTGATCTTGGAAATCTCCTCTTCCTCGTCGTCATACTCGTCCTGGATATTGCCGACGATGGATTCGAGCAGATCCTCGATCGTCACAAGTCCCGCCGTACCGCCGTACTCATCCACAACGATGGCGATCTGCGTGCGCGTCTCCGTCATTTCGGTGAACAGATCGCCGCAGTTTTTCGTTTCGGGGATATAATACGCCTCGCGCATAATACTGCGCAGCGTTGTTTCCTTGGGAAGCTGGTGTCCGACAAAAGGAAGCAGATCCTTGATATAGACCACGCCGATGATGTTGTCGGGATCTTCCTCGTAAACGGGAATGCGCGAACGCCCCTCCTCGACCGACAGACGCACCACGTCTTCCAGCGGATCATCCGCCTCAATCGCAACCATATCGGTGCGGTGGGTCATAATGTCGCCGGCATCGAGATCGTCGAACTCGAAGATGTTGTTGATCATTTCCTTCTGAACATCTTCGATCACGCCTTTTTCTTCGCCGACGTCCACCATCATGCGGATCTCCTCTTCGGTGACCGACTCGGGATCTGCATGCGGATCGATCCCGAACAACCGCACCACAGCATTGGTGGAGACAGACAGGATCTTGACAAACGGGATGGTCACTTTCTGCACAAGCAGCAGCGCGCCCACCACGCGAAAAGATATCTTTTCGGGATTCGCCATCGCGATCTTCTTCGGCGCCAGTTCACCGAGCACCAAAGAAAAGTAGGACGTCACGATCGTAATGATGACAACGGACAGTCCCTTGACAAATCCGAAGTTATCTGCAAACAGCGGTATCTTGCGGATGGATTCCGACATCATATCCACAAAGGACTGCGACGCGGATGCAGACGTCAGGAAACCGGCCAGCGTGACGCCGATCTGGATGGTCGACAGGAAGTTGCTGGAGTTTTTCGTCAGCTTCAGAACCTGACGCGCCTTTTTGTGGCCTTCCTCGGCAAGATGTTCGATTTTATTATCGTTGAGAGAAATGATCGCGATCTCGCTCATTGCGAAAAACGCATTGACAAGAATCAGGACAAACAGCAACACGAGCTGCCAGATGATTCCCGTCGCAGGATCAGGGTCGTCCATGCGGTGCATGCTCCTTTCAAATGATCAGAATCAGCAATACTTTTCATAATAATTACTTAAATTGGATTATACCATATTATATTATAGATTGCAATGCTTTTTTCCGCGGAACAAACCGACAATTTTTCCGGAACAAAAAGAACAACAGACGCTTTGACGAGAACCGCCTCGGCGTCTGTTATGATTCTATTCATCCCTTGCGCATACAGCGCACGGTATAGCGGGCATTGCCGGAAAGGTTGCAGGTGAACAGCGACAGATCGTAGCTGTCATTTTTCATCGAACTGACCGCCGTCGGACGAAGCGACTGCAATTCCACCACGGAGTATTCCGTCACAGCGCCGAACGCATTGGTAAAACGGATCGTGTCGCCGATATGCAGATTGGTCAATCTTCCGAAGTGGCTGCGGTAATTATGTCCCGCCAAAACGAACCCGCTTTCGTAAACGCTGCCGTTGTAGCAGCACGGCGCAATCTTGAGATTTGCCTCACTGCATTCCGCAAGGATCGGCAGCTCAAGCGACTGCGAAGCAACGGTCAGATATCCGATATAGGCACGTCCGTCGATCATGATAACGTCCTTGCCCTCTTCACGCATAGCGATCGCCTCGTCTTCGCTTTTGGGCAGCGCATCGCCTTTTGACGCAATTTCGTCGGACAACGTCGCAACGATCTCGCCCGTCGCCTTGCCGACGTCGCCGTCCTTGTCGATGTTGTGCATCACAAGGATCAGCGCGCTGACCAACAGGAAAACACCGACCACGATCAATGCATTTGCGACTCTTCGCAGATCATTCATATATCCGATTCCTCCGCGCTCTGGCGCATCAGGAACCGTATCATGATACCGAGTCCGAGCAGCATCATGCCGAACGCGCCGAGCATCCAAGTCGGCCACCAAAGCTGACCGGTCTGCGGCAGCTTATCCTCCATCGAGATGATCGGCGGCGCATCCGGCTCATGCGGACTGGTCGTGTACGGCTGTGTCACCGGCTCGCGGGACGGCGGAGGCGTCGTATGTGACGGCGTTGTGGGCGTTTCAGGTGTCCCGGGAGTACCGGGACGTGTTGTGCCGGGCGGTGTTCCCGGATTCGTTGTCGGTACGGGATTCGTAGGAGATGTGGGCGACGTGGGAGACGTCGGGCTCGTCGGAGACGTCGGGTCAGTCGGAGACGTCGGGTCAGTCGGAGACGTCGGGTCAGTCGGAGACGTCGGGTCCGGTTTAGAGGGTCTCGGCTTCGGAGAAGCCTGGACGTCATAGACGAAATCGTCGCCCATCGACATGGGCAGAGAAACGCAAAACGCGTTGATCGTCTCGTACCCGGCTGCCGGCTCGGTCTGGTATACCACATACAAACCGCTGTCAAGATTGGAGAATGTCGCCGTTCCGTCCTTGCCGACCACCTTTGAAACGGCAGGCAGACTGCGGCTTTCGACCAGCATAAACACGCGGCGTGCAAAATCCTCCGAACCGGCCTGAGAAAGAGGCAGACCTGCATCCGCAAGTTCCGGCACCCATTCAAAGCCGTACGAATTGTCCATCGGTTCCCATTTTGCGATGCGGTACATCTTCAGACTTCCGCCGGAAATCGGATTGCCGTCGTAAGCCATTGTGAACGTGATCGAGCATTTGCGGTCAAAATCGGGCACAGCCGCAAAAGCGCACATACAGGAACTTGCAAGCAGCAGGAACACGACGACCGCCGCAAGACAAATGCTGCATATTCTGTTATGTTTGGTCATCGGCTCTCACTTCCTTCCTTGCACGTCTGCGACGCTCCGCGCGGCGCGAACGAATCATCACGCCCACGAACAGAACAAACAGAATCGGTGCTGCCACGATGGGCGCAACGATGCTCGGCTGGATGCGCAGTGCATCGCCCACAACGCGAATCTCACCGGCTTTTTCTTCGTTGCTCACACGGTGACCGCGCACGAGCATACGGTGCGTATTGATGCCGTACGGCGTACAGGTTACAAGCGTGCAGTAATCGCGATCCGGCACGAGCTTGAGCTCGCCGACCTCGGACGGCAGCACGATGCGGACCTGGTCCACTTCATACGTCATCGTTTCATTCAGAACCTGAATAATAAAGGTATCGCCGATCGCAAGTTTGTCGAGATCGGTAAACAGTTTTGCGGACGGCAGACCGCGGTGACCGGACAGAACGGTATGGGTCGTCTTGCCGCCGATGGGCAGCGAGGAACCTTCGATATGTCCGACCGCAACTGTCAGAACCGCATCCGACGTGCCGTGATAGATCGGCAGGAAACAGTTGATTTTCTTGATTTCAATATACCCCATGATGCCGTTGCCCATGATGTCAAGCTGGCTGTTGTAGTCAGCTCTTTCGGCGTCGGTCAATTCATGCAGCGCGCCGATTTCGGCAATACGCGCATTGTATTCGCGCGCGTTTTTCAGCATCTGGTCGTAACGGTCGGAATCCATGTTGGCAACGGCCGAAACGTAGTCCGCGATCGCACGGGATGTGTGCAGAGAGTTCCAGTAATTGCTGACACTGGGGTATAAAAGCAAAGAAAGCCCCGCGAGAATGATGACGACAAGAAGGATCGAGGAACCTCGACCTTTCTTTTTTTGCTTCGTCTTCTTCATGCGGGCCTCTCCGAAAATAAGATTCAAATCAGCTGCTCACTTTCAACCTTCCGACATTGCTGCGCGGGAGAGCAAAAGCGAACAGCCGCTTGTGTGTAAATATAGGCGGGAGCTTCTCGCCGGTTGACGAAAGCCCCCGCCGAATCTCACACACTCAGGGATCTGTCAGGGTAGCCGATTATCCTTATTCGCTGTAAGCGTGCATGCGCTTTTTGGACACCAGCACGACGACAGCGCCCACTACAAGGATGGCGCCGATGCCGTAGAACAGGTAAGTACCGATGCCGCCGGTGCTGGGCAGGATGCTACCGCTGTGGTTGACGACCTTGAAGCCGCTTGCCCACTTGGAGTTCTGCTGCGTCAGCGTGACGTGGCTGTTCTGCGCACCAACCTGCATCTCTTCACGGGAGGTCAGCGCATTGTAGCCTTCGGGAGCCTGCGTCTCTTCGAGGTAGTAGGTACCTTCGCCGAGACCGACAAAGCGGACGACGCCGGCTTCGATGGTATCGGATGTTGCTGCGTCGGGAGAAACTGCATAAGTCTTCATGCCCGTGGTCGCATCGGTATCAACAAGCGTAACCTTGATCTGGTTGCCGTTCGTCTCTGCATCGTACAGATTGAATTCCGCACCGGTCAGGACGTTGTCATCATCGTCGACCTTGACCATATCGAATTCATAGGTATACACGCGAGCGGTATCTTCATCCGTCTGCTCGGAGTACGTCAGAACGACCAAGTTGTCGTTGAACGCCTCGGCGCCGCCGGTGCCGTTGGTGTTGCCAGCGATCTGCGCATCATCAGTCAGCGCGCCGGTGTAGAGAATCACGACCTGGTCGCCGGACAGAAGCTCGTCAGCCACATAATCTGCGGAGAAGGTGATCGCGAAATCACGGCCGTTTGGTTTGGGCGTGATGACGATGTCTTCCGTGCCGTCATTGTCAGCATCGTAGGAATACACTTTGTTCGCCGCATTATAGTCAAACGTGATCGTCGTGGTGCCGCCGCCGTTGGCCTGTGCCTTGACAACGCTCATGCGGAAATTGCCGAGCTTGTTGCTGACTTCGACAAGTTTGGAGCCGTAGGGCATCGTATCCGTAAGGGTGATCGCCTTGTTGGTGTTGTCGCCGTCCGTCACGGTGATCTGGAAGTCGACAGGCTGGCCGATGGTCGCGCTGGTCTCGTCAGCATAAGTACCCGCAAGGTGGGTCGAGCTGGCGTCGACTTTCTTCTGGACGGTAGGAACGGAGTTCTTGTCGCCCACGGTAACCGTCGTGTTGGTCGTATCCAGTGCGCAGAGCGCGCCGAGAGACGTGGTCACGAAGTAGTAACCGTCGCCGCCGACATCGATCGAAGCCGTATCGCCGGAAGCAACAACGGGCGTAGCGTTGGCAGCCGTCTTGCCAGCAACGTTCGCATAGAACTTGTCGGCAAGCGTCTTGGCAACCGCCGTCTTCGCATCGCTGGTCAGGCTGTCGCCGTTCGTCAGCGTCACGAGGTAGATCGGGTTGTCGTTGCCGTCCAGCTGGGACGTCTTGGAGAACGTCAGACCGTCAACCGAGAAGGTGTCGTCCGTAGCAGGATTGCCGGTGACATTCTGGCCGGCCACAGCCGGAGTCGTCACAACAGACCACCACTCGGAGGAAGCGGACGTGGTGTACGTGTAAACAGGATCGGACGCGCCGGAAGGCGTGGTGTAAACAACGTCAAAAATCTTGTACGCGTTGTAGGTTTCGCCCTCGAACGCCGGATCAACGGTGATGATGTACTCGCTTGCGAACGCTGCAATCGCCGTAGTGGAAAGTACGAGTGCGACGCAAAGCAAAATCATTGCAAATTTCTTCATGGGTATCTCCTTCTTTCTTTGCTTAGAAATGATCCTTGAGTGAATTGTGTGTACGTACGGGCGTCGGTTGTCGGGACGTCATCTCCTTTCTGTTTCAATCGGGTGGATGGGCGGACTGTATAGTTTTAATAAAAACTAACTGGTTCAAACACGCGGATCGCATTGAACGGCCAGATGCAGCAGACGACCTTGCCGATGAGCTGATCCTGCGTAACGCAGCCGATCACGGAATGCCGCGAATCGATGGAGCCTGTGCGGTTGTCGCCGAGGACGAACCATCCGTCGTCCGGCACCCGCACGGGATATTCCACATCGGAGCCGCCGTTTGCTTTCGGCCGTGCATAACGCTCGACGATCCGGCGGTAATCGACCTCGACATTGCCGTATTCATCTACGCTGACGAGATCGCCGGGACCCGCGATGATGCGGCGCACCAAAATACGATTATTATAATAAAACGCAATGATGTCGCCCTTTTCGGGACTGCGCGTCTTGAGCGCGACAACGATCTCGTTCTCCGATATGGTCGGAACCATGGCTGTACCGTAAATGCGGAACACCGGCATCAGGAACGTCGCGACAAGCACGGCGATCGCGGCAATGCTCAGCAGCACGGCGAGCGTGTTGCGCATAACGCTGCCGAAACGGCTGCGCGTCTCAACGCGGCGGATCTCCTGACGGATCTGATCGGACGCGGGGCGGGCAGCAGACGGTTTACGCTTCGGCATCCGGCTCGTCCTCCTTATGCTCACCGCACATCGCCTTGGCATTGGCAACATACATGTCGGCGGCGCGCTGGGCGTCCTCAAACACACGGTTCAGTTTCATGGCAGCCTCGGCAATGGAGCCGAGCGACTGGATGTCGAGGAGCTTTTGTTCGGATTCGGAACGAAGCGATTCGTTCTCTTTGCGCAGGGCTTCGTTCTCCTGCTGCACCTCCAAAAGAAGCCGCAGCAGATCGCGCCGGCCCATGTGCCGCAGATTACCCTTCATACCTCCGAACCTCTCCAACTGTCAGAAATGCTCATAAAAATACATTTCGATTATAAACCTATTTTCGAAATAGATATTAGCACTAATCCGTGCAGATGTCAAGTGTTACTTTCAGCTTTTTTAGAATTAACCTGTTTTTTATCAAATCGAAAAAGTGAAGTGGTGAGAGGTCATCAATTTTTGGTGCATTTGCACAGCATTATCTTGCATTTTATACGTTGATGTGATATAGTAAATGTATACTTATTAAAAAGGAGCGATACCCACATGAGTTTGTACACAAATTACTGCCGTACGTATCAAGGCGTATTCCGCGTAGCGACCAGATTTCTTGACTGGTCCGAGCCGATCCTGCTCAAGGGCGCGGGTTCCGTCAAAAGACTTGCCGAAACAGTCAAGCAGAACGGCGACGACAGCGTGCTCGTTGTGACGGACAAAGGTCTGATGGGACTCCACCTGCTGGACGGGCTGTTTGAAGAGCTGGAAAAGAACGGCGTACGGTATACCGTATATGACGGTGTGCAGCCGAATCCGACCATTCCGAACATCGAGGAAGCCAAGGCGCTGTACGAAAAGAACAACTGCAAGGCCGTGATCGCGTTCGGCGGCGGTTCGCCCATGGACTGCGCCAAGGCCGCGGCTGCGCGCGTGACCTGCCCGAACAAGCCGATCCAGAAAATGCGCGGCACACTGACCATCCGCAAAAAGCTGCCGACGCTTTATGCCGTGCCGACTACGGCGGGAACCGGCTCCGAAACAACGCTTGCCGCTGTCGTCTCCGATCCGCAGACGCACGAAAAATACGCGATTCAGGATCCCGTGCTGCGTCCGAAATACGCCGTACTCGACGCGGAGCTGACCGTCGGTCTGCCGCCGCACATCACCTCCACCACGGGTATGGACGCGCTCACGCACGCGGTCGAGGCGTACATCGGCCAGAGCAACACAAAAGAAACCGAGGAAGCCGCGCGCAAGGCAACGCGCCTGATCTTTGATAATCTGGAGACGGCATACCGCGACGGAAAGAACATTGAAGCGCGCGAGAACATGCTTGAAGCCTCCTATCTTGCCGGCGTCGCGTTCACGCGCGCATATGTCGGCTATGTGCATGCCATCGCACACAACTTCGGCGGCATGTACGGCACCCCGCACGGACTGGCGAACGCGGTCATCCTGCCGTATGTGCTGGATTGGTTCGGCAGCAGCGCACACAAGCGCCTGGCCGAACTGGCAGACGTTGCCGGCATCGTCACGACCGAAAAGACCGACGCCGAAAAAGCCGCGCTGTTCATCCGCAAGATCCGCGAAATGAACCGCGACATGAACATTCCGGAGCACCTGGATGTGCTGAAAGAGAAGGACGTCGAAACGATCGCGGAGCGCGCGCTGCGCGAGGGCAATCCGCTCTACCCCGTGCCGAAGATCATGAACAAGGCGCACTGCATCCTGCTTATCCGCAAGATCGGCGGGCTCAAATAAGTTTAAACAAGAAGCATTTTACGGAGGTAGTCCTATGAAACTGCGAACTGTTACCGCTGTATTACTGACCGTACTGCTTGCGTTTTCCTGCGCTGTCCCCTCTTTCGCTGCAGCGGAAACCGGGAAGCCGTACAGTCCCGTTGTGCATGCCGTGGACAACACGCTCGGCGTGATGCATGACGGTATCTTCCGCCCTCTGCAGAACATCCTGCGCAAGAAAAACATACCGACCTATGAGGCGTTCCGTGAAGCGGAACATCCGCAGTTCTATGCCGGGACCAACGGCGTCACAAGCGGGAACGGCTGGAGCGCGGGATACGCATCCGCCAGCGTGATCCCCGTCGAGTGGCGGTGCGACGCAAACGGCAACGCAGATCCGAACGGATACTGCATCCGCAGCGGCAAGCAGAACACCGGCGGCTACCAGAACAAGGCCGCCAAGATCTATTCCGACCAGCGGCTGTATCTGTTCCTGCTGTCGAACGGCGCCGACGGCAACGGCAACGGCATTGCCGACCTTATCCTGTTTGCCAGTGTGGACGGCGTCGGCATCACGAGCGGCACCATGCAGAAAATGCGCGCCGGTATCGAACAGGCACTCGCGGGCTCCGGCATCACGCACGAGGATATCCTCGCGTGCAATGTCAGCGCAACGCACTGCCACAACGCGCTCGATATCCAGGGCATGTCCATTTCAACGATCCTCAAGTACCTGCCGCGCTGTCTTGTAAAGATCCCGACGCGTTCGCTCGATGAGGAGATGGAAAACACGCTCGTCAAAAAGGCCGCGGAATGCGCAAAGGATGCGTTTGCCTCGATGGAATCGGGCACGCTCTCGTTCTTTGAGACTGACAGCATCGTGGGCTCGGGCGACCGTCTGCACGGCGGCGTCAAGCTCAAGGACTGGTTCTCCTGCTTCCTTTTCGAGAGCCGCAGCGGCGAGAAGACGATCCTTGCCAACCTTGCCAAACATCCGACCAGCTACTGGAAGAACTACAAAGCGCTGTACACGGACTTTCCTTATTATATGTGGCTGTCCATGAAGGATGAGGGCTATAACTTCCTGTTCACGCAAAGCGCACAGGCCACCATCTACGGCGGCGGCGCGCCCGAAGACGCCGAGGCCGACGCAGAGGCCGATGCATGGGCGAAGACATACGCGCTCAGCTACGAGGACTGGGTCGAGCGGTACGGCAAAACCTATGCCAAGCGCAACTATGACCGCGGCGGCGACTTCGGCGAACAGGATCTGAAAAATCAGATGAAAGACGCGTTCCGCATGACAAAGTTTGTTCTGGGCTACACGGACAAGGCAAAACCGGTCGCCCCGACGCTGCGCGTGCGCAACAAGCAGACGCTGCTGAAACTGGACAACGGTCTGATGGCGCTCGGCGCGATCACGGGACTTCTGGGCGAGGACGTCGTTTCGGTCGACGGTTCGGAGTCCGGATACGGCATGATCGTGGAGACGAACTGTCTGGAGATCGGCGACGACGTTGTCATCCTCACAGCGCCCGGCGAGTTCTCACCCGCACTGCTTCTCGGCTCCGACCCCGATCCCGCTTCGAAGGACGGCGAATACTCCGCAAACACCTACTGGAACGGGACAACTTCCTGGACCGGCAAGGAGTGGACGTACGACACGCTGGAAAACATCGTGCGTGAAGCGACCGGCGACAGCGACAAAACCGTTCTGCTGTTCGGTCTGACAAACGACGCGATCGGCTATGTCTACCCCGACGTTATGGCAACGCAATCTATCCTGGGCGCCGCGCTCTACCGGAACACGGACAGCATGACCAACAACATGATGCTGACAACCGGCACGACCAGCGGCTCGCAGTTGACAGAAAGCTATATCGCACTGCTGAAGGGAGAATGATCCCTTCTTTCCAAGCGAAGCAAAAACATAGAAAAGAGGCACGATCATGAAAAAACTGCTCAAGATCACGGTTATCTTTCTGTTGTGCGCCGTGCTGTGCACCAGCAGCGCATCGGCGTGTCTGATCTATCCGATCCGCTCGATCACGCCGGTCGGCAGCACGGTCGAGATCGTCGAAGAGACCGAAGACAGCGTGACGCTGCGCAAGACGGACGACGCGCCGTTCAAGATCCTGATGTTCACCGACCTGCACCTGGCGACGCTCGACAAGAAGGCGTCCGTCAAGGATCACACCCGGTCAGTCGAAGAGATGGTCAAAAACATTCAGCGTGAAAAGCCCGATTTGGTGCTGCTGGGCGGCGACAATGTTACAAGCGGATTCAACCGCCTGCGTTCGTATCAGCTTGCGCGCGTCTTTGAAAAGCTCGGCGTTTACTGGGGCGGCGTGCTCGGCAACCACGAGGGCGACAACATGTGGTCGATCCGCCGCAGCACGATGGTCAAGATCTTTTCGTCCCATGACCACTGCCTGATGCGTCAGGGCAGAAAAGACGTTGACGGCGACTGCAACTACTCCATCCGTATTCTGAACGCCGACGGAACGCTCAACCACGCGTTCATCTGTCTGGACAGCTTCGACGGCATGAGCAAAGCGGACATCGAGCGTCTCGGTCTCGACCCCGCCGACAAGCCCTACGACTATATCAAGCAGTCGCAGATAGACTGGTACACGTCGCAGATCGCCGATCTGAAGCAGAAATACAGCCGCCAGAGCGCTGTATTGTCCACGGTGCTGCTGCACATCCCGCTGACGCAGTATGCCGACGCGGCGGCGCTCGTTGAAAAGGGCGAATCGCAGTTCCTCTGGGGCAACAAGTACGAGGGCATCTGCTGTGCCGGATATGACAGCGGTCTGTTCGACGCGATCGCCGCTTCGGACAGCACGTCAAATGTCTTCTGCGGTCACGACCACAAAAACACGTTCGGCGTGGGATATAAGGGCATTATTCTGAGCTATATCGAACCTTCCGGATACGGCGCATACGGATTCAACCGGGAAGGAAAGCCGGAATCCGAATGGCTGCAGGGCTACACGCGGCTGACGCTCGGAACCGACGGGACATATGAACACGAGCAGATCCGCAACAGCGCCATCGGCGCATAAAAGGAGATCATCATGTTCATGCAATTTCACCCGCTGCGCAAACTCCTGCGCAACGCAGTTTTCTTCCTGCTGTCGGCAATTCTCTGTTTCAGTACATTTGCGCCCCTGCCCCGCACCGAACCGACCGTAAAGAACAAAGACACCGGCGACTTCTTTCTGCCCGATTACGGCAAAACGCACGTCGCCGCGCACCGCATGGGCAAAAGCCTCGGCCCGGACAACACGATGCTGGCGCTCAAGAAAAGCCTTGAGAGCAAGACGCCGCCCGACATCATTGAATCCGACGTGCAGATCACGGCAGACGGTGAGCTTGTGCTGTACCACGACCTGTATCTCGAAAAGCGTACGGATTCCGAAAAAGTATTCGGCCGCAAGCATGTGACCGTCTTTTCCAAAACGTACGACCAACTGCGCGAGCTGAACATGGGCGAAAAGTACGAATCCGGCGGCGCGTACCCTTACGCAGGCCTGCACGGCGACGACCTGCCGGACGATCTGCGCATCCCGAAGCTGGCGGACATGATCGACTACGCGGAATCGACTGCGCCCGGGCAGTTCCGGTACATCCTCGAAATCAAATACCCGTTCCCGTGGGCTGCGAAGATCATTGACAAGCTGTACGCAATCCTTGACGAGCGGGATATGACCGACCGCGTGATCGCGGCAAGTTTCTGGCCGGACGTGAGTCATTACATCGACCTGCGGTACAGCGGCAAACTGATGCGCTCCGCCAATCCGCTCGAAGTTCTCGATTTCTTCGGATGCTTCAAGCGCGGCACGGATCTCTCGGACGAGGCGTTCCCCTTCATGGCGCTGCAGATGCCGTACTACTGGGAAAACGACAAGCTGATGCTTGCCACGCTCGGTCAAACCGCATTTATCGACTACGCCCATCAATACGGCATTTCTGTCCAATACTACACGCTTTCCGATACGAACGACATCCGCGATCTGTATATCGGCGGTGCGGACGTCTTGATGACAAACAATCCGGGAAAGGTTTATTCCGTTTTCCGTGAAGAACAAAACAGTCAGGAGGCTCTCTCATGAAAAAAACACTGCGCATCCTGGTTGCGGCTCTGCTGTGCTTTTGCGTACTGACCGCATCCTTTGCGGCATCCGCTGTGCCGGCTGCCGCCCCGGACGAACTCAAAATCGAACTGTCCGACAAAGGAAAGAATCTGTTTGACAAATTTGTCAACATCATGATCGATGTGATCCACCGTGCGCTTGTCGCCATCCGGTATCCGTGGAAACCGAAGGCGGATAAGACCGTGGATATGTCCAAGTTCACAAAGGTTTTCGACGAGGAATTCGATGGTGACACGCTGAACATGAACGTATGGACACACTACCGCCAGGGCGTGCGCAAAGGCGGTTACTGGGAAGAAAGCCAGGCTTCTCTGCGCGACGGATGTCTTGTGATCCGCAGCGAATACAAAGAGGACGGCCAATTCGGCGCCGGATTCTATACCGACCGCATCGACACGCGCCGCAAGTACGAGCAGAAATACGGCTACTTTGAGTGCCGCTGCATCCTTCCCGCAGCAGAGGGTCTTTGGTCGGCGTTCTGGCTGTCTTCGGAAAACATCAAGGACGGCACGCCCGGCACGCAGGGAACGGAGATCGACGTATTTGAGTCGCCGCTGTTCTATCGCGGCAAGCTCGGTCTTCCCAACGATCTGGTTACATCCAACCTGCACTACGGCGGATACGAGCTCGGCCACCGCTACAAGAACGTCGCCATCGCCCGCGCGAACAACCCGTACGAGGAATTCAACACGTACGGTATGGAATGGAACAAAGACGGCTACATTTTCTATATCAACGGTCAGGAGACCGGCCGCAGCAGCTTCGGCGGCGTTTCCGAGGTGCCCGAATATATGCTGCTCTCCACGGAGATCGACGGCGTCGACGGCGTGCCGTTCCACGGCTGGTCCGGCGTCGCCAAGCCCGACTCCGAGAATTATCCGGCGGAATTCATCGTGGATTACGTCCGCGCGTATCAGTACACGGATATCGCGGAATAAAGAAGAGTGAATGAAATGCATACGGTAAAACGAATTGTATCCCTGCTGCTTTGCGTCGTGCTGCTTGCGGCGTTCCTGCCGTATGCCCACGCCGCGGAGAAAAAACCTGTCGTCTTTGTCGCGGGCTATACGAGCGCACGGCTGTACATGGATCGAGGCACGCCGAATGAGAAGCGTGTATGGAAACAGGACATCGCAGGAAAAATCCTCGACGCTGTGAAAAGCGAACTGCCGAAGATCGCGCTCGAAGCCGCTCCCACGGCTGTCGGCATCTTCAATCCGTTGTTTGATACGCTCGAGCCGTACGTAAACGAATTGATCGAGCCGCTGCGTATGAACGACGACGGATCGTCGAAATATGCGGTTGAAGTCTACCCGCACGCCGTTGCGGACACGCGTCTCGACCGCCTGCGCGAGATCGGATACTACCCCGACCACGACTCCCTCGTCGCGCTCGGCAAAGCCGCAGGCGAAAAGAACGTCTACTGCTGCACGCTGGACTGGCGCTTCGGACAGGTCGACAATGCGGCCGTGCTGGACGCGTATATCCGCGACGTGCTGCAGAAAACGGGCGCCGAAAAAGTCGATCTTATGGGCGTGAGCTACGGCGGGCAGGTCTGCGGCAGCTACCTGTCTCTGTACGGCGGCAATTCCGTCGAACGCGTGGTTCTGCAGTGTCCGGCGCTGGACGGCAGCTCCATCGTACCGCAGCTCCTGTCCGGCGACGATTTCACGATCGCATGGGAGGATCTTCTGGAACTGGTGCGCGCCTTTAAAAAAGATGAAAAAGCATACGGCGCGCTGTCAACGCTCGTGCCGAATGCATTCCTGTGCCGTTTTCTGCGCGCATTTCTCGACCGTTTTCTGATTGACTTTTTCAACAACTTCGGCAGCGTTTGGGATCTTGTGCCGCGCGAAGAATACCCCGCTCTGCGGGAAAAGCTGCTGCGTGACGGCAGCCATGACGAAATGATCCGCAAAAGCGACGTCTGGCACAACGAAGTCGCCGCGAACATGACGCAGACACTGCGCACGCTGCAGGCGGAAGGCGTCGATACAGCGATCGTCGCGGGCTATGGCTGGGCGCTCGCGGTCGACAACGGGCACACATCCGACGGCGTGATCGACACGGCGTCCATGACCGGCGCGGAATGCGCCCCGCTCGGCAAAACGCTATCTTCCGACAAACAGCAAAGCACTACGGTCAGCGCCGACGGAACGGTCGACGCAAAAAACGCGTATCTGTCGGACAGGACGTGGTTTGTTTCCGGACTGCTGCACAGTATGGCGGTCAATGAAGAAAAGGTCTGCGAGCTGATGATGAAACTGCTGCTGACGGATTCGATCCGGGACGTGCACACCTCGCCCGATTACCCGCAGTTTATGAGCAGTCGAAACGCCTGCAGAGGCGTATACTGCGCATTTGACGGCTGCAGCGACGGATACTGCACGAAGCATTCCGTCAATCTGCATATCACCAATCTGTGTGATTCGGACAGCATCACGATCGACGGGATCGCCTGCTCCGGCGCCGATCTTCGTTTCGGCTACAAGCGCGATACGACGCTGCAGCCGGGGGAAGCGCTGACCGTGACAGTCACCGGCAAACTCCCGGACGATTTGTCCGCGTTCCGGATCAACGTGCAGTTTGTCGTGCATAAAGACAAGTACAGTCTCGGACGCAGCCGCACGCAGTATTTCCGGTTTGCGGGCGATGCGCACGAGGAAGACGTATTGACCGAGGACGCGCAGACAACCGAGATCATCGCCGATGCGCCGGCATCCCGCAGCGGCATTCCGCCCATCAAAGCGATCGGCGGACGGCTGTTCACCGTATTTCTCAACTGTTTGCTTGCGGTCGTTTCGCTGCTGCATCTGCGTATCCCGCGCAACGCCTTTTAACGGTACGCCGAAAGCGGCAGGATCGATCGGCCTTTTTGTACGCAGCGCCACCAATCTGACAACAGTAAATACCGCCCGAAGCTTTCACTGCTTCGGGCGGTTATTTCTATGCGGTTTTATACTGTGTTAAACAGCGCTCGACGTCGTTTGCTCTTCCCAGTTCATCGCGCGCTGCACGGCGCGCTTCCAGCCTGCGTACAGAGCGTCCCGTTTCTCCTGCGCCATGGTCGGGCGGAACACACGTTCCACCTGTCGGACAGATTCAAGCTCTTCCATGCTGTTCCAGAATCCCGTCGCCAGACCCGCCATATAGGCGCAGCCGAGCGCGGTCGTTTCGACTATCTTCGGGCGGTTCACTTCGGCACGGATGAGATCCGCCTGGATCTGCATCATGATGTCGCTGACGCTCGCACCGCCGTCGACACGCAGTTCCGTGAACGGAATGCCGGTATCTGCCTGCATCGCTTCGAGCAGGTCGGTCATCTGGAACGCGATGGACTCGATCACCGCACGCGCAAAATGCGCACGGTTCACGCCGCGCGTCAAGCCGACCACACAGCCGCGCGCGTACATATCCCAATACGGCGCGCCGAGGCCGGTAAAAGCGGGAACAAGATAGATACCGTTCGCATCGTGCACACTCTCGGCAAGCTGGTCGCATTCCGGCGCGGAGGAGATCATCTGCATTTCGTCGCGCAGCCACTTAATGACGGAGCCTGCATTGAACGCGCTGCCCTCGATCGCATAGGTCACGTCGTCTCCGACGCCCCATGCCACGCCCGTGACAAGGTTGTTGTGCGACACGGTGCGCTCGCTGCTGGTATTCATCAGAAGGAAGCAGCCCGTGCCGTATGTATTCTTTGCCTGACCCGCTTTGAAGCAGCCCTGGCCGAACAGTGCGGCCGGCTGGTCGCCGATCGCGCCGCTGATCGGAACGCCCGCGAGCATCTTCAATCCGAATGCGTCCGCGCTCACCTCGCCGTAGATCTGGCTGGACGGCACGACCTGCGGCAGCACAGACATCGGGATCCCGAACTTTTCGCAAAGGAAACCGTCCCAGCACAGCTTATCCACATCGAACAGCATCGTGCGCGACGCGTTGGAGTAGTCCGTCACATGCGCCTTTCCGCCGGTCAGATTCCAGATCAGCCATGTTTCGACCGTACCGAACAGCAGATCGCCGGCCAGCGCCTTTTCGCGCGCACCCGGCACGTTTTCCAATATCCAGCGGATCTTCGTCGCAGAGAAGTACGCGTCGATCACGAGTCCCGTGTGCTCCTTGACATAATCGCCCAAGCCTTCCGCCTTGAGTTTATAGCAGTATTCCGCGGTGCGGCGGCACTGCCAGACGATGGCGTTGTAGACGGGTTTACCGGTATGCTTATCCCACAGAACCGTTGTCTCGCGCTGATTCGTGATGCCGATGCACGCGACCTCGTCGGGCGAGATCTCGCCGTCCGTGAACAGCTCGGCGACCGACAGAAACTGGCTGGAAAGGATATCCATCGGATCGTGCTCCACCCATCCTGCCTGCGGATAGATTTGCGGAAACTCGTGCTGTGCCTTTTTGGCAATGTTGCCGTTGTGATCGAACAGGATCGCCCGGGAACTGGTCGTGCCCTGATCGAGCGCCAAAACGTATTTCTTTTCCATGCTTCTTTCCTCCGTTATCATTAGATCAAACCGTTACCACCGGTGCTTTTCCATATCCACTCTGCCGTCCGGCAGAAATGTCACGCCTTCTTCTTCGAGAAGCGTGCGCTGCATATCCTGTCCGCCGAACGCAAACGCGGCGCTCGTTTCGCCGTTTTGTGTCACGACACGGTGACACGGGATGACGCCTGGTTTCGGATTCACATGCAGCGCATATCCGACAACACGCGCCCAGCGCGCATTGCCCGCGAGGGCTGCTACCTGGCCGTATGATGCGACCTTCCCCCTCGGGATCGTCTGCACCACGGCATAGATGCGTTCAAAGGCGTTCATTCTTCTGCAGATCCTCCGCAAGGATTTCGGCCGCTGTCTGCACGCAGTCAAGGCAGCTGCGGCGTTTGTAATACTCTTCCGTCCGTGCTTCGGGCGTGGGCGGATCACTGTGCGACGCCATGCCCTTTAAGAGATCGGCACAAATGATCGAGCCAAATCTTGCCTCAAAAGCATCCGACAATTCACGCACCCTGGGATACATCGCCTTCTTGCAGTCCGGCGTATCGTCGCCGTAGACCAAACCGGCGACCAGCCCCATTGCGCTGACCGCGCCGCACACATACCGCATCCGCGCAAATCCTCCGCCGAACGGGCAGGACAGGCGCAGCATCACGTCACGCGGCAGACCGGCCGCGTCCGAGAACGCCGCGGCGACCGCCTGGCAGCAGTTGTAACCTTGCTGAAAGTATTCTCCCGCAATGCGCCCATATTCCTCTTTTTGCATTTAAATCACACTCCGTTTAATGAAACTCCCACAGATACAAAGAACCGTCCTCGCCGCTCATGTCGACCGCAAAGAATCGCGTTGTGCCTGTCTCGTCCACATAGGAAATGCCGTTGTTGGGGATCAGGCCGTAGAACGTCGTCGAAACGACAAGCGGGCGATCCGCTGTCAAGCGGTCGAGCGTATACAGTTCCTCCACGTCGAACGTCATATCGCCGTCCTCGTCGACGTCACCGTTTGTCAACGCGAGCACATTGAAATTGCGAACCGTTGCATTGGTTGAAAAAATAATCTTTGTCTGCGGCGGTTCAACTGCCGTAAACGACTCGAATTGTCCGTCGGAAAGCTGATTGTCCTTGGCAAAATCCACATTGATCGTCGCCGCAATGAACGTCTCGGGCTCGGCGGGCGCCTCGGTCTGCGTCTGCGCAGCAAGTGTCGTGGGAGCCTCCGTCGTTTCCGCGGCGGATTCCGTCTCCGTCGTCGGTTCCGCAGAGGGTGCCGTCTTCGTCTGTGTTTTGCCGCACGCGCACAAAGCAAACAGCAAACAGCAGACCAGGATCACGGAAAATCGTTTTTTCATCATACGCCTCCTATGCAATGCCGTCGTGGTTGTTTTCATATACGATCATAACATGGCACACGCCGAACAGGACCGCGCACGCAGCCAGCGCCCAATGCCCGAGCAAAACACCGTTTGCCAAAAACAGACAAACGGGCACAATGGCCAGCGCATATAAAACCGCCTTGCCTCCCCTGCGCCTGCGCGTCCAAAGCACCGCATAAACGGAAAGCAGCAGCACGGTCAGTATAAGCCACGCGAGCATTCTCCATTCGGCAGGGAACCCGAACTCCAGGCTCGCAGTCAGCGGCAGGATCATCAGCGCCATGCAGCCGTACCGGCCGATCTGCTCGAATACATTGACCGCAGCAAAACGGCTCTTCCAACTGTCCGCGATCCCTTTGCGCGCGCAGATCAGATTGACCGCGATCAGAAAAACGACCACAGCAGCATTGACCGCGTTGATCCAGCCGAATCGCATACCAAAGCAACCTTTCCAAAAGTGTTTATTGTATTCATTATAATGGCTCGAATGATCTTTGTCAATGATACGTGCCGCCGCAATGAAAAAAAGCACGCCGCAGCGTTCTTTTTTTCTGTATAAGACTACCCAAATGGTACCGATTTAAGGTAAAAAACGCAAAATGGTACCGATTTGCCGCCTGTTTTTGTCCTGCTTTTGTTACGCAAAAAAGCCCTCGACCATCGGTGCTGCTTCCGGTGATCGAGGGCTCCCTTTATTTGATGTATTCCTGTTCGATGGCGACCCCGCACTTGAAGTGGATCTCGATGCCGGTGTCATTCACGATGATCTCATCGACCAGCGCTTTCATGACGCAGGCGTCATTGGCATCCATGATATCGCCGTTCTGGATGGTTTCCTCGAAGGTGTCCATGCTTTGACCTCGCTGTACCGGGTGGCGATGTCCTTGAGCTCTGCCTGCTGGGCTTCGAGATCCTTCATCCGCTCTCGGCATTCTTTGACTGCGTTTTCGTATTCCGCATCAGTGATTTTGCGGGCGACCTTCTTTTTGTGGAGATCGAGGACGCTTTCCTGTATCTCGATGATGGCCTGTTCTACGGTGTTGAGGCGCTCTTGGTTTTCCGGTTCCATCGTCAGCATGGCACCTTCGCGCACTGCTGCGGTCACATCATCCGCGCTTTCGACGATCTGTCGGATCGCTGCTTTGTATGTCCGCTGCAGCACATTCTCTCGGACATGATGGCTTGCGCTGCAGGCCTCCCGTCCCTGTGTCACCCTTGTTGCACAGCCCCAAGCTGCGACCTTGTTTCCTGCGCCCATCGTCCTGACGTGTCTACGCAGGCGGGATCCGCAGGCCCCGCAGACCAGCAGTCCGCTGAACGGGTATTTGCTGGTGTATCGGCTGCTGCCGGTCGTCGCGTCCTTTGCCGCTGCTCGGTGCGCCATTTCCTTTCTGGCCAGTTCAAACATCTCTTTGCTGATGATCGCCGGGTGGGAGTTCTCGGTGTAGTACATCGGGGCTTTGGTGCCGTCGTTCTTCTTGCGGTACTTTGTGAGCACGTCCGGCTTATAGGTTTTCCCGAGTATCGCGTTGCCGGTTTATTTCTCATTGGTGAGGATGCTCTTGATGACGTTGTGTTGCCATTTGGTCTTTCCGAGCTTTGTCGGTATGCCGTCTGCCTCCAGCCCTCTGCATATCCTCGTCACGGTGATCCCGGCGAGGAACTCTCGGTAGATGCGGCGGACGATCTCTGCCTCTTCTTCGTTGATGACGTAGACGGCTTTCCCGTTTTCGTCTTTTTCTTCCAGTCGATTGTATCCCAGCATGAGGCCGGTGTTTAGGATTATTTCACCACCCTGCCACTTGCGCTGCCATGCCCACATGTTCTTGATTTCCCGATTTTCAACGCGTGACCCCGCGCCGTTGTCCGGAAGAAGCATTTTTGAGATTTTCATCCCCCTATCCCAGTGCAGCCAAAGCTGCGTATTTGGACAGGATAACATGATCCCGACAGGGTGACGAAAGCAATCAAAATGCTATATATCAAGGGGCTTTCGCCCCGTGTATTCAAGTTTAATGTTAAATGTATATTGGCTAATGTCCACGGCGGTGCCGTGTTTTGTTTTTGTTATGTCAGCCTGATCTGCTGACTGTTTGTACTCAGGCGCTCGATGAGCGTCTGCATTAGGTGTCTGTCGTTGCCGCTCTGGCTCCAGCCGGACAACTCCCGGTTGGTAATGATCACGATGCTTCTCGTTTCGTTCAGCAGCATGACCGTGTGATAAAAGAGCATCAGCTCTTCGTCGCTCAGCCCTGTATACATCATATCGTCTATGATGATCAGCGAACAGCTGAGCCAGTATTTGTATCTCTGCAGTTGTTTGTGAACGTGATCCTTCGTTTCCAACGTATAAAGGAAACTCTCTACAGTGTTGTAGCTGACCTTGAGATCTGCTGCAAGTGTCTTTCTGCCAAGATGGCAGGCCAGCGATGTTTTGCCTGTGCCGCATTTGCTGATGATGAACAGGTTCTGATCGTCATCGATCCAGTCGAGTCTCTCTAGATGCTCAATCTGCCATTTAACGCCGCTGTTCAGTTTGCCCGGCAGAAACTCCTTTTTGGGAAGCCGACTGTCGTGCTCAAGCCGGACATACCGTGCACTGTCACGCAGCGCCTGCTCCTGCTCCAGGACCTTTTGCAGAAAAGCAAGGTTCGCTTTGGATGCACCGGACAGGTCAATATCCCCACGGGCAAGATTGAACAGTTGGAGCCGCTTCGCCACTTCCTTTATTTCTCCGATGGTTGACATGCTGTCGCCTCCTGTTCCAGTTCTTTGGCCCGCTGCTTGCACTGATAGAACATGTAGTTGCCAAGAGATTTCCTAAGTCGTGCTTCACCATGGCGGTAGATGAGAAACGCGATCAGTTCGTGGGAGTTGAACTGCTCCACCGCGATACAATGCTCCATGGCTTCCTCCAGTTCATCCAGAGCGCAGCACTTTGCCAGTTTCAGGATCCATTTGTAGTGGGCTGTCTTGTAGCGGGTGCAGTGCTTGTCGATACCCTCCACATATTGACACACAGCTTTGCTGTTGCTGAACATCCGCTGGACCGATGTCAGCGACACCGCCCGATCAGCAACAGAGGGAACAGTATTGATCTTCTCTCCAGGGTGTTCCGCCTTCTGACAGTGGTGCACCAGCTTTTCGTCCGAAACACGGTACATAAGCAAGGCGCCGTTTTCTTCCTCGATCCGCAGGGTGTCTTTGATATTCACCAGCGACTTGTCCAGCTGATAGCGGCTGCCGTCCCACGTAATATCGAACTTGGCGGAAACACTCCGGAAATTGTTCTGATAGCCGGATCTGTAATGGACCTTTTGCAGATGTGGGATTTCTTCCAGAAACATATCCCGGGGAATGAACTTGGTATCGTAGTTCCTTGTCCCGTTTGCCTCAACATCCAACCAGCGCAGCGCCGCACTGTTCAGCGAATCAATGCCGGTGAAGACGGTGCCAACAAGGAAGTTCTCCTTGACTTACTTCACGAAGCTTTCCACCTTGCCTTTGGTTTGTGGGTCCCACGGACGACAAAGCACGACGCTGTATCCGATTTCTTTCACGAAATCCTCGAACTGTTCCACAAAGATGATATTGCCAAGGTTTTCGCTGACAACGAACACGCGATCCTGATCATACATAATCGTCTGCGTTCTGCCGCCGAAATATCGGAAGGCGCATTCGTGCGCTTTGATAGCCGTTCCCGTATTAAACGGTTCCGCGCTGAAGTACACAAAATGCATCCGGCTGTAGGACAGCACCATACAGAAGAAGTACACCCGGATCTGTCTGCCGTACATATCCAGCATTTTGCTCTGGCCGAAATCGACCTGTGCCTCGTAGCCGGGCGGCGTGTCCTCTCTTGGTTGTGTCTGTCTGCCGGTAAACTTCTCGAAGCCGTAATCGCGTTTGAGCTGCAGCACGTACCGGTAAAAGGCACTCCGAGGACAATCAAAATCAGCAAAGGCGTCCTGCGTTTTGTAGTACAGGTTTGTCGTCTTGATCTGCGGGCAGGCGCGAATCTGTTCCAGCATGAACTCCTTGTACTGGTCCAGATAGAAAAAGCGGGTGTTCTTCATTTCATAGAATTCTGTTTCGTCTGCCGTCACCCACCGGCTGACGGTTCGCTCTGTGACCCCGAGCTTCTTGGCAATTCTTGACTTTGACAGCCCGATCTCATAAAGCTCTTGGATTTTCTGATACGTTTCAAAACTGATCATGGTTTTTAACCTCCTTGTTCTTTTTTGGTTCATCACGGATTTTTGTGGGATAGTCAGACGCAAGCAAAGGTGGTGTCATCGCGAGGGAGGCGAACGCCAACCGCGGCGATCCGTTCTCTTGGCAAAAACGTAAAATGAACAGCAAAAGACACGGATTGCCGCGCACCTTAAAGGTGCTCGCAATCGGTACGAAAAAAATTTCACCACAATAAACGAAAACGTGGTATACTGGGAGCGTGGCACAGAATTCGCTGTCATTTGGTCTAA
>CADARP010000011.1 GCA_902790325.1 Oscillospiraceae bacterium
TCAAGGTGCTTCCCACGTCCGAAGGCTTCCCTCCCGCAACGTGCTTTGCTATTATATCCGAACACTCCCCATTTGTCAACCCCTATTTTTTGCCTTTTTCACCTTCTTTCAACTATTCCGGGCGTGTCATGGTTGAGACACAATATTTAGTATTGCACCGCCTTCCAAATACAAATCGGGACGAGACACGGGCCGAAGCGATGCTCCGACCCGTGTTCTGCTGTATAATTACGGTATGCTAATCTTTGTCCCGGATCGTCTGCGTAAAGGACACCAGCTCGTCGAACAGCGCGTTCGTCTCGCGCATCACGCGCAGATTCTCCGGATCGCGCGCGAGATACATGCCCGCAAGCCGCACGGCCTGCACAAAACGCGCGTCCGGGCGGATGTGCCCGCGCACAACGGGACATGCCGCAAAACCGCGAAGGTCATAAACCACGCGGATCTTCGTCTCTCCCTCCGCCTCGTACGGTACAGGGAAGAACGGGTACATCCGGCAAGCGAGCGGCCGCGAACGCCGGTCGCATCTGCCGGAGCAGATCAGGATCTTGCGTCCGTCTCTTTCGCAGATCGTAAAATCCGGATCGTTCTCAAACCGCTTTTCCTCACCGCGGAACAGTTCCATCCCGTCGCCCTGCGTGCCCTTGCAGCAGCGCGCGCCGCAGAGCTTGCCGCAATCCAGCCCGTTCGGCAGCGGCGTCACATGGCGAAGCACGCCGTATGCGTCCGCAATCACATCTCTCATCCGACTTCGATCCCCATCGTTGCACGCGCATTCAGCGACGCATCCGCGCGCTTGCCCGCGCAGTATTCATAATATCCCTGCGCTCCGACCATGGCGGCGTTGTCGCCGCACAGCTCCAGCGGCGGCAGATACAACCGCACGCCGTGCTTTTTGCAGAGCGTTTCACATTCGCGGCGCAGCACGGAATTGGCGGAAACGCCGCCCGCGAGCACCAGCTTCTTTGCGCCGAAACCGACGATCGCTTTTTCGGTGTTATCACAAAGTGAACGCACGACCGCGGCAATATACGACGCGCCGAAGTCCGCGACCTCGACCGTCTCGCCCTTCTGTTCGGCATTGTGCAGAAGATTCACCGCAGCCGTTTTCAGTCCGGAAAAGCTGAAGTCATATTCACTGCCCGTCACGCTCGGTTTCGGAAAGCGATACGCCTTCGCATTGCCGCCGACCGACGCCTTGTCGAGATTCAGTCCGCCCGGGTACGGCAGACCGATCGCGCGCGCCGCTTTGTCCATGCATTCGCCCGCCGCGTCGTCGCGTGTGCGGCCGATCACGCGGAACGTGGTATAGTCGTCCGCCTGCACGATATGGCTGTGGCCGCCGGACACAACGAGTGCAAGAAACGGCGGTTCCAGGTCGGGATACGCAAGATAATTCGCGGCGATATGGCTTCGCAGATGGTGCACCGGCACGAGCGGCAGTCCCGCGGCATACGCAAACCCTTTGGCGTAGTTCACGCCGACCAGCAGCGCGCCGATGAGGCCGGGCGCATATGTGACCGCCACGCCGTCCAGATCGTCCGTACCGCATCCGCTTTGCCGCAGCGCCTCACGCACAACGCCGCAGATCGATTCGACATGGCGGCGCGACGCAATCTCCGGCACGACGCCGCCGTACAGAATATGTTCCGGCACCTGCGAGGCGACGACGTTCGACAGAACGCGTCTGCCGTCCTCCACGACCGCGGCGGCCGTATCGTCGCAGGAGCTTTCGATCGCAAGAAGTTTCATGTGGATTCTTCCTTAAATAGAATGGTATAAATATACGCGTCCTCCGTCGGGTCGCGGTAAAAGTTTTTTCGCTTTCCCTGCGGGCGGAAGCCGAGTTTTTCGTACAACCGGATCGCCGTTTCGTTGCCGACGCGCACCTCCAGCGACAGAAACTCGCAGCCGCGTGCGCGTGCGCCGTCGACCGCCGCACGTACGAGCCGTTCGCCGATCCCGTTTCTGCGATACTCCGGCAGCACCGCAACGTTCGTCACGTATCCCTCGCCGCAGATCTCCTGCACGCCGATGTAACCAACGATTTTGCCGTCCGCTTCGGCGACGAGGAAATACGCCTGCGGATTCCGCAGCTCCTGCGCGAGTCCCTCGCACGTCCACGGCGAAGCGAAGCAGACTGTTTCCAGCGCGGCAACAGCGTCCAGATGGCTTTCCCGCATGGGAATGATTTCAGCAAACATATCAGAACTTCGTTACCCAGACGGTCATATCCGTCTCGGCGCGGTTGGCAAAAGCATAGTACGGGATAAAGCGCAGGCGCGCCGGGCGGTAATCGCCGCTCGCCGGACGGTACAGCGGCCCGCCGCAGCAGGCACACGCATGTTTGCGCCAACCCTTAACCGTCAGCATCGGCACATGCAGCTCCTCGTTCGTATCTTCCGCAACCGGCTCAAACAGATCGGCGCACAAGCCGTGCAGATCGCCGTCGTTGTCGAGGCCTTCCAGACAGTAAACGACCGGCCCCTTCATGAGCGCGACCTTGCCCGCGTCCGCCGCAACGCGCGGCGACGCTTCGTAGAACGTCGGTTTCATCGAAAGCGTGAGCGTACAGGTAAAGTCATCCGACGGGATGTCCGTATAGAGATAGCCGTTCTGCAAAACGGCATCGCCGCCGTCGAGTCTGTAGTCCAGGCACCACGCGGGAATGCGCAGCGCGAGCTTTCTGCCGGAAAGTCCCGCTGCCGTCACGCGGATCGTGCCGTCATCGGGATAATTGGTCTCGATGCGCAGACAGCCTTCGCCGATGCATACCGTGCTCTGCATATACTGGTGCACAAACACCGTATCGTCCGAGCAGCCGCACACAAGGTCGCCGAGGCTCGCCAAAAAGCGCGTGACATTGGGCGGACAGCACGAGCAGCCGAACACCTCGACGCGGTGCGTCAGCGGACGGTACACATGCTCGCGGCATTCGTTCGCGCGTCGCGTGTCAAGGTCGATCGCCAGCGGGTTTGTATAGAAGAAGGACGTCCCGTCCAGCGACACGCCGGAAAGAATGCCGTTGTACAGCGTGCGCTCGACAATGTCGGCGTATTTGCCTTCCGCAGAGAGCAGGCTCATGCGCGACGCGAACATCGCCAGCGAGATCGCCGCGCACGTCTCGGCATAGGCGTCGGCGTTGGGCAGATCGTAGTCACCCGTGAACCGCTCGCCGTCGCTCGAGGAACCGATTCCGCCCGTGATGTACATGCGTTTTTCGCAGATGTTGTCAAACAGCGCCTCGCACGCCTCACGCAGTTTCCCGTCGCCGGTCAGACGCGCCGCATCCGCCATCGCGCTGTATAAATAGCATGCACGCACGCAATGGCCTTCCGCCGTTCTCTGCTCGCGCACGGGCAGGTGCGCCTGCATATACATGCCGGCCGGCGACGCGGTTTCTTGATCCCTGCCGTTTTCCGTGCCGCGCATATCGAGGAAAAACAGGCCGAGATCGCGGTATTTCTCCTCGCCCGTACACGCGTACAGTTTCATCAGCGCAAGCTCGATCTCCTCGTGACCGGGCGTCAGGAACGACGCGCTGCGCTCGACGCGGAACACGCGGTCGATGAGGTCGATATAGCGGCAGATAATATCCAGAAAACGCCGTTTGCCCGTCGCCTCATAATACGCGATCGCCGCTTCCGTCCAGTGACCGGCGCAGTACAGCTCGTGGTTCCAGCGGTTCGTGAACCGGTCGCCCGGCTCCAGCGACAGATAGCAGCTGTTGTAGTAGCCGTCGGGGCGCTGGTTCTGCTCGATCCGGTCGATCATGTCCTCGACCCGGCGCTCGAGTTCGGCGTCGGGATGCTTCTTTAAAACATATGCTGCGGATTCCGCCCATTTGGCCACGTCGGAATCCCAGAAGATATGCGGTTTGTTTTCCATGCCTTCGCGCCAGTCGCAGCGCAGCGCGGCGAACCGGCCGGTTTTTTCAAACTGGCTGTGCACGCATTCGAGCGTCACGTCGCGGTTGCGGTCCTGCACCGATTTCCAGAATCCGCCTGTGATCTCCACATTTGCAAAAGGTATTTTATTCATGCTTGTTTTTCCGCTTCCTTTCGTATCCAGTCTTCAAGCGCGGCGTGAATATCCGCGGCGCATTTTTCATAATCCTCGCGCGTCCCGCCGTAAGGGTCCGGGATCCCGTCTCCCAGCACGCAGATCTTTTCTGCGGGCAGGTACGGCGAGAGCAGGTCTGCGTGCGATTTCGTCATGCAGACGAACAGATCGCCCTCGTCGAGCAGATACTCCGTGATCGCGCGGGAGCGGTGCGCGGAAATATCCGCGCCGTACGCCGCGGCCGCGCTGACGGCATACGGCGACGCCGGCATACCGGTGAACGTCGACAGTCCGCAGCTCGTGCACTCCACGTCCCGCAGGCCGTATTTTTCCGCCAGCACGCGGAACATGCCCTCCGCCATCGGACTGCGGCAGGTGTTGCCCGTGCAGACAAACACGATCTTGCGCATATGTTTCCCTCCCGTTGGATCAGGCTGTATATTGTATTATAGCATATCCGCGAGCGGAAATCCACTATAAAATAATCGTACTTCTCCCCATACCCCCCTGCCGCAAATGCCTATTGCATTGAGGGTCAAGGTATGATATAATGAACCTGCCAAACGAATCGAATAACAATCCGCAGTCGAAGCGTGTATTTTTATCTCTCGCGGTAAAAATACAAGCTCTATTTTGACATGCTTCCTGCGGAACTGTTAAATGATTTGTTTGGCGACAATCGGAGCTGTGTTTTTCGTGCGCAGCTTCGGCTGCGCATTTTTTGTTGTCACGGAAAAATAATTTTTGGAGGATGTAAAATGAGAAAAGAAAAGACTCTTAAACAATCCCTGTGTAAGAAGATTCTATCTGTTTTTTTATCCATGTTGGTCGCTTTGACATCTATAGTATTCAGCGCCCAAACATTGAAAGCGAGCGCACTCACACTGTATACGTCAGGATGTATCTGTTATGACCAAGGTGTAACCTTCACATTTGATAAGTTTGATAACTCCTACTCATATGAAATTTATTTTTATTATACAGACGATAGCGGCCAAAGACGCAACACAAGAAGAGAATGGATCCCTACGTCCGGATCTTCTCAAACCAGTTATACTTTTTGGAATTTGGCTGAATTATTGAATTATCATGGAGAAGCATCTTATAACGAGTTTGACGTGGATATTTATGGAATGAATTCACAAGGATTCAATGTGAATGGTTACAGCTTTAAAAACGTTCCATTATATTCCTGCGGTTATGTTGGTAGTAGTTCTTTGGAAGGATATAAAGATCATGCCGTGAACTATTGGGTGGACGGAAAAGTGCTTTGGACACAGGAGTATACCGGCAGAAATGTATGCAGCGGATATAATACCGTGATTTCCAATACGCCAAGCAAATATGGGTACTCATTCCTGGGATGGTCTGATGACTATAAAGCGACTACGGTTTCTTATACTGCCGGCAGCTCGGTTTATCATAATCATAAGGATGTGGTACTATATGCCGTATGGACGCCAAACACCTACACGGTGAGGTATGATGCAAACGGAGGATACAACGCACCGGCAAGTCAAACGAAGACGCACGATGTGGATTTGACGCTGCGGACAGAACAGCCTTACCGCAGCGGATATACTTTTCTCGGCTGGTCAACCAGCAGCACGGCAGGGAGCGCGTCGTATGCTCCAGGCGGATGGTATACAGCAAACGCCAACACGACGTTGTACGCTGTTTGGTCTGATTCCGAAAAGCCTGTCGGTTCGATCAGCAGCACCAATAATGTAGCGTCAAATCAAACGGCAACGCTTACTTTTTCGGATAATGCAGGCATTGCGGGTTATTATTGGGGCACGTCCTCGAATTATGCAAACAATTCCTACACCGCAACGAGCAGCACGAGCGCAACAAAGACCGTTTCGTCTGCCGGAACGTATTATCTGACGGTCAAGGATACGTCGGGTTTTCTCTCGAATACGACCAGCATCACCTACTATTCCACGACGCTGAACGCCAACGGCGGTTACGTTTCGCCGTCGTCTGTGCTGACGCAGAGCGGCAAGTCGTTCACCCTGCCGACGCCGACGCGCAGCAATTACACATTCTCAGGCTGGAACACTTCGTCCGGCGGTACCGGCACGGATTATACCGGCAGTTACACGGTCGGCAGCAACCGAACGCTGTATGCGCAATGGAATACAACAGATAAAACAAAGCCTACCGGCTCCATCAGCAGCACGAACAGTCTTTCGGCAAGTCAGACGGCGACGCTGAAGATGTCGGACAACAGTGGTATCACCGGATACTACTGGGGCACGTCCTCGAATTATGCAAACAATTCCTACACCGCAACGAGCAGCACGAGCGTAACAAAAACCGTTTCGTCTGCCGGAACGTATTATCTGACGGTCAAAGATACGTCGGGCAATCTTTCCGACACGGTCAGCATCACCTACTATTCCACGACGCTGAACGCCAACGGTGGTTCCGTATCGCCGTCGTCTGTGCTGACGCAGAGCGGCAAGTCGTTCACCCTGCCGACCGCGTCACGCAGCGGTTATACATTTGGCAGTTGGAACACGAATGCTTCCGGCACCGGCACGACATACACCGGAACATATTCGCCCTCCGCCAACCGCACGCTTTATGCCATTTGGAAAGCCGCCAACATTTATAACCTCGGCGAGGAAACATACAGCTTTAAAAACTATGGTGACAGTGATTCTCCCGAAGGTCATTGCTTTGGCATGGCTGTCACAAGCTCGGGGTATTACTTGCATCTTTTGAATAAAAGCATAATAGGAGGAGACGATACAACTCCACTATATTCTTTTAGAGATACGCCTACTGTCAGAAAACCAATCTGTCACTATCTGCAAATTCAAGGAACTGCAGCAAACGGCGCAGAACGCAAAGCAATGGTTGCCGGAGGAAGTATTGATTTGAATCAGCGTGTAGATATTAAATCGGACTGGGATAGCTGTGTTAAGTATGTCCGAAATCATGCGTACGATAATTTGGGCACCCTTAACGTCGGAACATGGTATGCTTCCGGTGGAGGCCACGCGGTAAATTTCCTCTACTATAAGGAGGTTGAAGGTCAGCCAAGAATATATATATACGACAACAATTACCCGAAGATGGAAACATACTATTACATGGGTTCTGATAATTACGTTCATGAAGGCCCGTCAGAAGTTGATCGTGTTCGCATTAAGGGCATTGATTTGATGGATGTCGAAAAGTATTTCCCTCTTGCTAATGCATATGAACCATATCGTTATATTTTTGCAAGTAAGGATGAAATTGTTGTTAGCGGAGCAACTATGTCTTATATGAAGTGTGATTTGGAATTAGGCACATACGTTATGTATGAAGTCCCAAATAATACTCAAGAGGTAACTATTACACCATTAACCGACAATGCGGAGTTTCAGTATTTGGACGTCAAATACTCTTTTAATCAGGTAAATGATCAAACGTATGGAAAGCTTAAGGTTTCAAAAAAGGATGCCGTACCCGGCGAAACAACCCAGTTTATCATCCATAATGAACCTGCAATAGTTATGATTCAAAACTATACGCCAACCCGTACCGAAGCATATAAGACAACCATGACCTTTACGGCGGAAACGGCCGACATGCCGTCCGACGCATCCGTACACTGGTTCATAAACGGCACAGATCGGGGAACCGGAGACAAGTTTACCGTGGAAAAGGCAACCAGCGACTATACAGTTCAAGTTAAGGTCTTAGACAAAAACGGTAACGTACTTTCGGAAAGCGAAACCGAAACCGTAAAAATCAATTCCGGCTTCTTTGCCCGCCTGATCGCCTTCTTCCGCAGTCTGTTCGGTTTGCTGCCGAAGGTGACGCAGGAGTATCTCGGCTTTGACTTCATCGACAAGATGCTGCCGTGACGCGCGTTACAGCGTATTCCCTCTTTTTCAACTGAATAATCCCTACGGCCTTTCCCTGCTTCGTTCGCGGAGCAGGGATTTTTTTGGTTCATCACGGAAAATTTGGGGAACGTGCAAACAAGAAGTACTGTCATTGCGAAATCCCGAAGGGGCTGCGGCAATCTCAACCAGGTACCGGTAAAAAGCAACACCTTAACCGGCATCTTTGGGAGATCGCCGCGTCGCTTCGCTCCTCGCGATGACACTGGAAAATGGAATCCCCCAACTTTCCGTGAAGAGGATTATTATGCCGCCTTTTTGCGAAAGATTTTCCTTGAATTCGGGTGCAATCGGTTGTATAATATTTTATTGTATGAGTTACAGGAGGAAACCGTATGGATGCACCAAAACTTTTGAGAATCGCGGACGGCGCGGAGCTTGTCGCCGTCCGGACCGAGCTGTTCAAGACCTGCAAGATCCACGTCAGCATCGCGCTGCCGCTTGCGGGCGATATTGCGGCCAAGGCCGTGCTGCCGTATATCCTGCGCCGCTCCTGCCGGCGCTATCCCGACTTCACGTCGCTGAACGGACATCTCGACACGCTGTACGGCGCGACGCTCGGCGCAGCCGTGAGCAAACTGGGCGAGGCGCAGCTTCTGCAGCTTTCCGTCGGCGCGATCGACGACCGCTTTGTGCCGGACGGCAGCAGCGTCGCCGCCGAGGCCGCAGAGCTGCTGACACAGCTTCTCTTTGAGCCGAAGCTCGAAAACGGCACGTTCTGCCAATCGGACGTGGAAATCGAAAAGCGTCTGCTTCTCCAGCGCATGCAGGCCGAGGACGACGACAAGCGCACCTATGCCCGCCGCCGCTGCGAGGAAGTGATGTGCGAAAACGAGCCGTACGGCAAAAACCGCTACGGCACCGCGCAGGAGATCGAATCTCTGACGCCCGAGCGCGTCTACGCCGCATGGCGCGAGGTACTGGAAACGGCGCGCATCCGCTTCGTCCTCGTCAACAGCGGCGAGCCGGACACGGCGTTCTCTTTGCTGCAGGCGCAGTTCGCCGGTGTGGAACGCCGCGTCTGCGACATCCGCACGCAGTTCATTCCGTCTGCCGATACCGTCCGGTACGCGCGCGAAACGCAGGCGCTCATGCAGGGCACGCTCGTGATGGGTTTCCGCTGCGGCATGACGCGTGAAGACGATATGGACCCCGCGCTCTCCGTCATGGCGGACATCTTCGGCGGCGGCACGTATTCGCGTCTGTTCTCCGTGGTGCGCGAAAAGATGAGCCTGTGCTATTTCTGCGCCGCGCGGCTCAACCGGCAGAAGGGCGTCATGCTCGTCTTCAGCGGCATCGAAACCGAAAACGAAGAAAAAACGCGCGAGGCGATCCTCGCCCAGCTTCATGAAATCCAAAACGGCGCGATCGCGCAGGACACGCTCGACACGTCCGTGCGCTCGCTGCGCGACACCATCCGCGGCTATACCGATTCGCCCGACGTGCTGTGCGCATGGTACGGCAGTCAGATCCTCAACGGCACGGCGAAGACGCCGGCGCAGCGCATTGCCGAGATCGAAACGGTCACGCTGCCGCAGGTACAGAAAGCGGCCGAGGCCGTCACGCTCGACACGGTATTCATGCTGGCGGGAACGGGGGAAGAAAACCATGATTGACAAAATCTATTCCGACGCGATGCTCGGTGAGAGCTACCGCGAGATAAAGCACCCTTCGGGTCTGACGATCCGCGTCCTGCACAAGGACGGCTACAAGAGCAGCTACGCGCTGTTTGCGACGAAGTACGGTTCGATCGACACAAAGATCGCCCAGCCGGACGGCACGTTCCGCACGATCCCGGAAGGCACGGCGCATTTCTTGGAGCACAAACTGTTTGAAAGCGAGGACCTGGACGCGTTCGAGCGCTTTGCAAAAACGGGCGCCAACGCCAACGCGTTCACGTCGTTCGACATGACGGCGTATCTGTTCCAGTGCACCGACCGCTTCAGTGAGAATTTAGAGATCCTGCTCGATTTCGTACAGTCGCCGTATTTCACGGAGGAAACCGTGCAGAAGGAGCAGGGCATCATCGGGCAGGAGATCCGCATGTACCGCGACTCCGCCGAGTGGGAGGTCGAGTTCAACCTCCTGCGCGCGCTGTACCACCAGCATCCCGTGCGCATCGACATCGCCGGGACGGAACAGACGATCGCCGGGATCACGGCAGATCTGCTGTACGGCTGCTACCGCAATTTCTATGACCTGCACAACATGGTGCTCGCCGTTGCCGGAAAAGCCACCGCCGAGGAAGTGCTCGCCGCGGCGGACAAGATGCTCAAACCCGCTTCGGGCAAGGCAGCCGTGCGTGAGTTCGTTCCCGAGCCGCCCGCACCGGCACAGACCGAGATCGTCGAGCGTATGCCCGTCAACGTCCCGCTGTTCGCGCTCGGCTACAAGGAAGCCATCGACACACCCGAGCGCACCGCAAAGCAGTCGCTCGCGACAACCATTTTGCTCGACGCGATCGCCGGACGGTCGTCCGCGCTCTACAAAAAGCTGCTCGAAGAAGGACTCATCAATACCGGCTTCTCCCCGCAGTATTTCTACGGCTTCGGCTACGCGAACTGCGAATTCTCCGGCGAGTCCGCCGACCCGTACCGCGCCGCCGAGGAGATCCGCAAAGCCGTCGCCGACATCCGCAAAACCGGCATCGACGCCGAGGCGTTCGAGCGTGCGCGCCGCAAACGCTACGGCCGGACGGTCATGAACTACAATGACGTCGACGCAGTCGCGCACGAAATGGCGGAATCGTATTTCGCCGGCGCCGATCTGTTCGAGACCGCGCGCATCTGCCGCGAGCTGACGCTCGACGACGTCAACGCGCGTCTCGGGGAGATCCTCGACGACAGCACGGCGGCGCTGTCCGTCATCCTGCCGAAGGACGGAAAGGACGAGTAAATGGATATTACGGACGTATATTTCAAAGGACTCTCGCACGTTTTCCACGTCAGCTCAATCCTCGCGCAGTTCGAGCTGTTCGGCCACACGTTCACCATCCGCTGGTACGGCGCGATCATCGCGTTCGGCTTTCTGCTCGCGGCGCTTCTGGGCGGGCGGATCGCCTACACATGGAAAATGAGCCTCGACAAAATGGTGGACGTGCTGATCTACGGCACGCTGGCCGGCATCGTCTGCGCCCGGCTCTACTACTGTATTTTCGAGTGGGATTACTACGGACAGCATCCCGCCGACATCCTCAAAATCTGGAACGGCGGTCTGGCCATCTACGGCGGCATCATCGGCGGCATCGCGGCGGCCTATATCACCGCGCGTGTGCGGAAGCTGAATTTCCTCAATCTGCTCGACTGCGTGGGCATTTCGCTGCTGGTCGGACAGGGCGTCGGCCGCTGGGGCAACTTTGCCAATCAGGAGGCGTTCGGCGTCAATACCGATCTGCCGTGGGGCATGTGGAGCGAAAAGACCATGTCCTACATCCTGAGCCATCAGACCGAGTTTGCCGCCGCGGGCATCAACGTCCGCGCCGGTTCGCTCGAGGACAAAGCGTATGTGCACCCGACGTTCCTGTACGAGTCGCTGTGGTGCATGTGCGGCGTGCTCGTGCTGTACATCCTCTGCCGGAAGCTGCGCAAATTCAGCGGTCAGATGTTCCTCGCCTACGGCGTATGGTACGGCGCCGAGCGTGCGTTCGTCGAGGGACTGCGCACCGACAGCCTGTACATCGGCACTTTCCGCGTCTCGCAGCTGCTGTCCGTCGCGCTCGCGTCGATCTGCCTCGTGCTGCTGGTCGTGTTCTGGATCCGCGCGGTCCGGCATCCGAAACCCATTGACGGCATTGATTTCTATTCCGACCCCACAGCCGGAATGAAAAATAAAAAGAAAAAAGCTCAGTCAGAAAACGGAGGTCAATCATGAAACTGAAACTGGAACGCGCACTCGTCTGCTTCATCTCATCGTTCCTGATGGTCACCGGTTCCATCTTCGGAACCAATCACTGGGACACACCGGAAAAGTATACCGCACGCGTCGATTCGTTGACACTGTTCTCGAACACGATGGAGACGGCCGTCCCGCAGACGGAAGTATACAACCTGATCCGCAACCACCTGGCGAGCCCCTCTGCCGACGGCAGGGAAAAGAAAGTACTCGTGCTCGGCTATGACGGCACGCGCGTCGACACGCTGACCACGATCGATCCGGCCAACAGCGCGATCACCAAACTTTCGGAAAACGGCTACGGCGTGATCTCCTACTGCGGCGGCGTCAACTATCCGCGCATGAACACGCAGGCGACGTCCACCGCGCCGGGCTGGTGCTCGATGCTCACGGGCGCGTGGGCTGACGTGCACGGCGTCCGCCGCAACATGCAGCCGAAATCCAACGACCACCTGACGCTGCTGACGACGGCGGTACAGGACGGCATTGCGGACTCCTCCGCGTTCTACATCTCGTGGAAAGGGCACTTCAGCAACCGCCTGATGACATACTACCCCGAAAAGCAGTATGTGGAAGAAAAGGGCCTGCCCGTCAAGTTCGTCCAGGCCGACGATGACGAGGGTACGCTTGCGAACGTCAAGAACGACCTCGCGCAGAAGGACTGCACAGACTTCATCTTCTTCATCATGGAATACGTCGACCATGTGGGACACTCGTCCGGCTTCGACGTGAAGAACAAGAAGTACGTCAACGCTTTCCACACCGCGGACGAAAAAGCGCTCGACATCCTGAACACGCTCGAAGCGCGTGAAACGTACGAGCAGGAGGACTGGCTGATCCTCATCACGACCGACCACGGCGGCTGCAACCTCAACCACGGCCGCTGCACCATCCAGGAGCGTTACACGTTCATGTTCTGCAACAAGCCGATCCTGCCGCCGCAGGAAGAGCCGTTCATCATTTTCGGCGCACCGAACCGGTAAATCCTACAAAACATAAAGAAAGGAATCTGCTGTATGCAAATCACCAATGACATCCGCTATATCGGCGTCAACGACCATAAGATCGACCTGTTCGAGGGACAGTACGTCGTCGAGAACGGCATGGCGTACAACTCCTACGTCATCCTCGACCAAAAAATCGCCGTGTTCGACACGGTCGACGCGCACTTCACACACGAATGGCTCGACAACCTGCAGAAAGCGCTCGCCGGCAGAACGCCCGATTATCTGATCGTGCAGCACATGGAGCCGGATCATTCCGCCAACATCCTGCAGTTCGCCAAGCTCTATCCGACCGCGACGATCGCCGCGTCCGCCAAGGCGTTCCCGATGATGCAGAACTTCTTCGGCACGGATTTCGCCGACCGCCGTCTCGTCCTCGCCGAGGGCGACACGCTGGAGCTGGGCACGCACACGCTGCACTTCATCACCGCGCCGATGGTGCACTGGCCGGAGGTCATCATGACCTATGACAGCACGGACAAGGTGCTGTTCTCCGCCGACGGTTTCGGCAAGTTCGGCGCGCTCGACGCGGACGAAGACTGGGCGTGTGAAGCAAGACGCTACTATTTCGGCATCGTCGGCAAATACGGCGCGCAGGTGCAGGCCGTTCTGAAAAAGGCCGCCGCGCTGGACATCCGGACGATCTGCCCGCTGCATGGTCCGATCCTGTCGGAAAACCTCGGCTACTATCTCGATCTCTACAACACCTGGTCGTCCTACGGCACCGAGACCGAGGGCATCATGATCGCCTGCACGTCCGTCTACGGCAACACCAAGAAGGCCGTGGAGCAGCTCGCCAAGGAGCTGGAGGAAAAGGGCTGCCCGAAGGTCGTCGTCAACGATCTGGCGCGGTGCGATATGGCGGAGTGCGTCGAAGACGCGTTCCGTTACGGCAAGATCGTGCTCGCCACGACGACGTACAACGCCGACATCTTCCCGTTCATGCGCACGTTCATCGACCATCTTGTCGAGCGCGGATTCAAGAACCGCGTCGTCGGCCTCATCGAAAACGGAAGCTGGGCGCCGCTCGCCGCCAAGACGATGCGCAAAATGCTCGAGGGCTGCAAGAACCTGACGTTCACGGAGTCGACGGTTTCGATCAAGTCCGCAATGAACGACGACAACAAGGCGCAGATCACCGCCATGGCGGACGAGCTGTGCAAGGACTATCTCGCGCAGCGCAGCGAAACCGCCAACAAGAACGATCTGACCGCGCTGTTCCGCATCGGTTACGGTCTGTACGTCGTCACGTCCAACGACGGACAGAAGGACAACGGTCTGATCGTCAACACCGTCACGCAGGTCACCAACACGCCCAACCGCATCGCCGTGACGATCAACAAGCAAAACTACTCCCACCACGTCATCAAGCAGACGGGCGTCATGAACGTCAACTGCCTGTCGAAGGACGCGCCGTTCTCCGTGTTCGAGAACTTCGGCTTCCAGAGCGGCCGCAACGTCGACAAGTTTGCCAACTGCGAGCCGCTGCGTTCGGACAACGGCCTGATCTTCCTGCCGCATTACATCAACGCCTTCATGTCGCTGAAGGTCGAGCAGTACGTTGACCTCGACACACACGGCATGTTCATCTGCGCCGTGACCGAGGCACGCGTGATCTCTGACGTGGAGACGATGACGTATACATACTATCAGGAGAACGTCAAACCCAAGCCCCAGACCGAAGGCAAGAAGGGCTACGTCTGCAAGATCTGCGGCTACGTCCACGAGGGCGAGCTGCCGGACGATTTCATCTGCCCGCTGTGCAAGCACGGTGTCGCCGACTTTGAGCCGATCGGGTAACAGACATATACATTCAACCGCCGGATCTCGTTTTTTGCGAAATCCGGCGGTTGTTTTTTTAACAAGCTTGCAGGGGACGTCGCCCACTGTCCCGCATTGCAGTATATCGTCCACATCGGCTCGAGCGGACATCGACGCATGCGAAGTCTGCGTTTTTTCACGTATATACAAAAGAGAGCCTGCGGAACTTCGCAGGCTTTCTTTCATAAACAGCGAGACTGTTTCGGCTCAGACGGCGAACAGCAGCCGAACATCCCAGCCGCCGGCGAGGTACCGCGCGATCAGCGCAACGTCCCGAAGATCGGTCACGTGATCCGCATTCACGTCGGCGTTGAGCGGATCGGAAGTCACGTCCCAATCCGCCAGGACGCGGCGCAGCAGCACCACGTCCCTGAGGTTGACATGACCGTCGGCGTTCACGTCGCCGGGCGTGTTGACAAGGCACGCCGCACAGCGGCTGCAGCGGACAGTCTTCGTACCGTCCGCAACGGCCACGTTCCCCGCGATCGACGCGTCGAAATCGTGGCCGCGCGGCGGGATCGTTTCGCTGTAACTGTCGCCGCACGAGCAGGTGTAAACAGCTGCACCCGCCTGTGTGCAGGTCGCGGCGGTCGTTACGCAGGTATAGGTATGCCCCGCGGCGGGGATCACGGTGCGGTTCGAGACCGCGCCGCATTTCGTGCATCGGTCGTATTCCGCGCCGTCCTCCGTACACGTCTCCGCCAGCACAACGTGCTCCAGATATGCGCTGCCGCAGCCGCATGTGCCGGCTGCGTTTGTGTCCGGCACGATCAGCCTGCCGGCTTTGAGCAGATCGAGCATCTGTGTGTTCTGCGCGGCGGTTCCCTCATAATCTGCGATCCCGTTTGCGGCAGCGATCCGGGCGCGGTACGCGAAGGAGCCGTCCGCACCGACCGAGCGCAGCGCGTCGGCGAGCGACTGATAACTGCTGTCGCACGCGGTGAAATACGTCACGGCCGGCGTCGGCGAATCTGCCGGCTTTTTCAGCGTGCCCGCCTTCAGCAGCGCGAGCATCGCGTCGTTCTGGTCGACCGTGCCGCTGTAATTTCCGATCCCGTTTGCGGCGGCGATCTCTTTGCGGTACGCAAAGGAAGCGTCCGCGCCGACGGATTCCAGCGCGGCGGCAAGCGTCGTAAAGGAAGCGGCACACGCCGGGAAGCAGTCCGCCGCCGGCTCCGGTACGCCGTCCGGATCGATGAGCGTACCCTGCTTGAGCAGCGAAAGCATCTGATTGTTCTGCGCGGCGGTTCCGCTGTATTCCTCAATGTGATTCGCGGCGGCGATCCGCTTGCGGTAAGCGTAGGACGTATCCTTGCCGATATTCGCAAGTCCCTCGGTGATCGTCGCGCAGGACTGTGCGCACGCCGGGAAATATGTGCCGGAAACGGGCGGTGTGACCGGCGTCCCGCCGTAATCCGGACAACAGACGTAAACGACGAATGTGTTCGACGTGCTGTACGATTTCGCGCAGACCGCGCCGCCGTTCGTGGAGATCTCGGAAGAGCTCGTGTTGCCCTCGACGGTGTAGATCGTGCTGCCGGAAAAGCCCGTCACGATCCCGACGTGGTTCGTCTTGTTCGTGTTGCGCGCGGACTTGAAGTAAATGATGTCGCCCGCCTGCGGCGTGTATGTTCCGGCGGCGACTTCGGCGCGGGTATGCGCTCTGCCCCACGAGATAAACTGATTCAATCCGGAAACGGTGAAGGAGTGCTTGGGCACGACGGTCGTCGGGACGCCCGCGTTGTACGCGCACCATGATACGAACATCGCGCACCACATGTCCTGCAGGCCGTACCACCGGCCGTACTCCGTACAGTTGCCGCTGCCCGGGACCTCGCCCGAAAGCTGCGACGAACTGCCGCCCTCCTGATAGCCGATCTGGCTCTGCGCTACAGCGACGATGTCTGCGCGCGGATCGCCGGTCAGCGAGAGCGCGGTCAATGCGGTATAGTACCGGCCGCCCGCATACGACGCGGAGCCGGTATAGGACAGCGCCGCGGCCAGAAGCGGCTGCGCAAAAAACAGCAGACAAAGCAAAGCCGCGCACAAACGGATACGTTTCACGGACAAACCCTCCTTCCTGCATTCAGCGTATCATATTTCCGCAGATTCGTCAAGAATGCCGGCTTTTTTGCATAGATTTTCTTGACGATGGCGCAAAGCTATGGTAAACTATATTTCTATAATTCAATTGACGAGGCGATACTATGAAACATGTTTTGATATTGTTCGGCGGCGTTTCCTCGGAACACGAAGTCTCCCTGCGCTCCGCGGCGGCTGTGATCGACCACGTCGACCGCGATCGCTGGTCGGTCTCGACGGTCGGCATCACAAAGGACGGCAAATGGTATCTGTACACGGGCGAAACGGCAAAGATCGCGGACGGCTCGTGGATCCGGGACACGGCCAACCTGACTGCGGCCGCACTTTCGCCCGACCGCAGCGTACACGGACTTACGGTATTCGACGCCAACGGCACGCGGCAGATGCGCGTGGACGTGGTCTTCCCGGTGCTGCACGGCAAAAACGGCGAAGACGGTGCCATGCAGGGTTTCCTGCAGCTGGCGGGCATTCCGTTCGTCGGCTGCGATATGCTCTCCTCCGCCATGTGCATGGACAAGGCCGTGACCAACACGATCGCCGACCACATCGGCGTGCCGCAGGCGAAATGGCTTGGCGTGACGCGCACGGAATACGCGCAGGACGCGGAGGGTTTGCGCAAAAAAGCCGCCGCGTATCTGGGCTTCCCTCTGTTCGTCAAGCCCGCGAACGCCGGCTCCTCCGTCGGCGTGACAAAGGTCTGCGCGCCGGATGCGCTGGACAGCGCCGTTGCCGCGGCGTTTGCCGAGGACGCAAAGATCGTGCTCGAAGAGGGCATCGACGGGATCGAACTGGAATGCGCCGTGATCGGCAACGAATCGCCCGAAGCGCCGATGGTGGGCGAAATCACGCCGTGCAACGATTTTTATGATTACGAGGCGAAATACGTCGCCGCGGACAGCGCGCTGCACATCCCGGCGCGTGTGGACGAAGAAACATTCCGCACCGTGCAGCAGGACGCCTGCCGCATCTACCGCGCGCTGGGCTGTTCCGGTCTTTCGCGCGTGGATTTCTTCCGCCGCAAAAGCGACGGCAAGGTGCTGTTCAACGAGATCAACACCATTCCGGGTTTCACGTCTATCAGCATGTACGCCAAGATGCTCGTCGCTGCGGGGTGGACGTTCGGCGGGATCGTCGAGCGGCTGCTGACGCTCGCGCTGGAAAAGTGGGGATAACGCATGCGCAAACGGGAAATATTACTGACCATACAGGATCGGCACGTGCAGGACGGCGAGGCGGACAGCTCCGAACTGATCACGACCGGTACTTTTGAGGGCACGCAGGAGGATTACCGCATCTGCTACACCGAGCAGGACGAGGCGCTCAAGGACTGCGTGACGACGCTGCACGTCGAGGGACAGAACCGCATCACGCTCGTGCGCACCGGCGCCTCGACGGCGGAGATGATCCTTGAGGCGCATAAGCGGCACAACTGCCACTACGATACGCCGTACGGCGGGTTCATCCTGGGCGTCTACGCCAAACAGATCTCGTCCTGCGTATCGCCCGACGCGGCATGCGGCGCGCTGGCGTTCCGATACACGCTCGACTTCAATTCCGCCAACAGCACGGAAAACGAACTGAGCATTCTCTTTAAAGAAGTGGAAACACATGCCCCGCAATGTTAAACAGGCGCCAAAGGATCTGCGCGCAACCCGATGCGGCAGCGCGCGCGATGCGCGTCCCTCCGACCTGTCCGCAGTCCGGACACTTGTGCTCTTTGACGGGAAATGCTATACTATGCCATAGTCACGCAGAGGCGGATCGCTTCTGACATGGGTGTTTTATGAGGAGAAAACGTATATGAAAAAGATCATAGATATTTTGACCGACAAAATGCAGCAGGCATTTGCCGACGCGGGCTATGACGCGCGTCTGGGCGTCGTCACGGTCTCCGACCGTCCGGACCTGTGCGAATACCAGTGCAACGGCGCGCTCGCTGCCGCAAAGCAATACAAATGCGCGCCGATCGTCATTGCAAAAGCCGTACTCGAAAAGCTGGACGCTTCCGTCTTTTCGTCGGTCGACATTGTGATGCCCGGCTTCATCAACCTGAAGCTGTCGGACGGTTTCCTGACAGAGTATCTGGAAAAGATGCGCACAACGCCCGATTTCGGCGTAGAAAAAACCGGAGACGGCAAAACCGTCGTTGTGGATTACGGCGGCGCGAATGTCGCAAAGCCGCTGCATATCGGACATCTTCGCGCTGCCATTATCGGCGAGTCCCTCAAGCGGCTCTACCGGTTCCTCGGCTACAACGCGATCGGCGACGTCCATCTCGGCGACTGGGGGCTGCAGATGGGACTGATCATTACCGCGCTGAAAGAACGGCAGCCGGAGCTTTGCTATTTCGACCCCGATTACACCGGAGAATATCCCGCCGATCCGCCGTTTACGCTCAGCGATTTGGAAGAGATCTATCCGTACGCGTCCGGCAAAGCCAAGCAGGACGACGACTTTGCGGCGCAGGCGCATGCCGCAACGTTTGAACTGCAGAAGGGCCGCAGAGGATACCGCGCGATCTGGGAACACATCATGCGCGTCTCCGTGACAGATCTGAAAAAGAATTACGACGATCTGGACGTGCACTTCGAGCAGTGGCTCGGCGAAAGCGACGCGGACAAATACATTCCCGACATGGTGGAAGAGATCAAGGCAAAAGGAATGGCAGTCCTCAGCGACGGCGCATGGGTCATACCGGTTGCCGAAGAAACGGATAAAAAAGAGATCCCGCCCTGCATCCTGCTCAAGTCCGACGGTTCCGCGATCTACGCGACGACCGACCTGGCGACCATTGTGCAGCGTATGCGGGACTGGAACCCGGACAAGATCCTGTATGTGACGGACAAGCGGCAGTCTCTGCATTTCGAGCAGGTTTTCCGCGCGGCGCGTAAATGCGCGCTCGTCCGTCCAGACACGGCGCTGGAACACGTCGGGTTCGGCACCATGAACGGCGAGGACGGCAAGCCCTTCAAAACGCGCGAAGGCGGCGTTATGCGGCTGGCGCATCTGATCGCCGAAATCAAAGATGTTGTGCGCGGCAAAGTGATCGAAAACCAGATCGCCGAGGACAAGGTGGAAAGCACCACCGCAAAAATCGCGCTCGCGGCGCTGAAATACGGCGACCTCTCGAACAGCCCCGCAAAGGATTATATCTTTGACATAGACCGTTTTTCCGCCTTTGAAGGCAACACCGGACCGTATATCCTGTACACGATCGTGCGCATCAAGTCGATATTGCGCAAATACGGCGCGTACGAACATCTGCCGATACAAAACGCCGCCAACGATTACGCGAGGGATCTGATGCTTTCGATCGGCCGCTTTTCGTCCTGCGCGGAATTCGCGCTGACGTCCTCCGCGCCCAATCTAATCTGCGCATACGTCTACGAACTGGCGGGCGCCGCAAACAAGTTTTACCACGAAACGAAGATCCTCTCCGAACCGGACAGCGCTCTGAAAGAGGGCTATATCGCGCTGATCGCACTGGCAAAGCGCGTTCTGGAAACCTCCATATCCCTGCTCGGTTTCGACGCGCCGGAGGAGATGTAACGCGATACCCGGACGGATTCGAAATAAAGAACGATTCAGCCTGTCTGCGCGTGCGCGACACGATCAATAATCACCTGACCATGCTCCGAATCCGCATGCCGGAGAGCACGGAACACACATTCTGCAAACCCAAAGGAAAGGCGATCTGCCATGAAAAAGATCCTCTGTATCTGCCTGACGCTTGCCGCGCTGTTCGCGCTTGCCGCGTGCGGCGGCAAAAGCGATCCTGCCGCGTCTTCTTCGACCGAAGCGGCGGCGGAAACCGACTACAAACCGTCGTATGCGGCCGTTGTCGATTCGTATGAGACGAAGTACGGCGAATGGGTCTCCAAAGAGAAAGAGTCAAGCGTCGACGACTACGGAACGGGCGTCCTGTTCTGCGATCTGTTCGACTGGGACAGGGACGGCGTCCCGGAGCTTTTTGTCGGGTACAACACAGAAAATGAAGAACATCTGCTTCTGAGTGATCTGGAGGTCTTTACATTTGCGCGCGGCGACGCCAGACGGATCCTGCACGCCAAGCCCGGCCGCGCCTATTTGAACACCAGCTCGTATCAGGATTTCGGATTCGCGCTCGAAAAAGACGGCACGATCGCACTGTGTCTGACCCACACCGAAAGCGAGTGGGACACGGAGGAAATCACGCAGTACCGCTTCCGGGACGGCAAGGTCACGTCCGAGGAACTGTTCGCGCAGGCAAAGGACTACGACAAGGAAAGCGACGAGCCGCCCGAGCTGAACGTGTTCCGGATCGACGGGAAGGATGTCAGCAAGGCACAGTACGACAAAGCAAAGCTCGAAAAGAAAGACAACATGCTGTATATCGTGTGCAGCCGCATCGACTATACCGCACTGAAGGATTTCCTGCAGGGCACCGCGGACAGCTTCCGCTGCGCATTCCTGACAAACGAGGCTCTGCACATCGACGAGCCGGACGGTTCCGACTCGGAATCCGGCCGTGTTCCCGCGTGGGTCACCGGCCTTGCTTCCAAATTCTGAAACAGCGCCGCACACCGTGCCTGACAGGCATTTGTGTGCGGCGGCTTTTGTTTTGACCGCACTCTCTTGAGAGAAAACGCCCGAAGCTGCACAAACCATGCAGCCCCGGGCGTTTCTTTGTCTGTCATCGCAGCGGCAAGTCCCGCCTTATTCTCCCAACCCGACGGTGTACGTCTGCTCCAGCCACTCCCCGGCAATGAAGTCGCGCGCACGGATCAGAACGCGGTCGGCATAAACCTCGAGCATGACGCCCTTGCCGCCGTCGTTGTACTGTGCGGACGGCAGATTCAGGCAGTAGAGATTCTCGTGCGGCGTCTCAAACGAATACGCGCTGAATTCATCGTGCAGATGTCCGCTGATGTAGACGACCGACAGACCGGCCTCGGTATGCTTCTGAAGGATCGCCTCCACCGCGTCCGACTGCTCGCCGATCGTTCCGGCGCCCGGCCAGGAAACGTCCACATTGTTGGTGTGCGCAAGCGGCTGGTGACAGATCAGAAAGACCGGTTTGCCTGCCGCTTCGGCAGCCGTCAGAGAATCGTCCAGCCAGCGCTGCTGCTCGGGCGAGATATACGCGCTGTCCTTCTCCTCCGATTCGGAGCCGAGAATGAGGAACGTATACCCGCCGACGTCCTGCGACCAATAGGGCTTGTCGGTCTGTATGCCGAGCGCATCGCAGAACGTGTAGTAATTGCGCATGTTCTTTTCGTATTCCGGCACGCCCATCAGACCGCGGATGTCATGGTTGCCCGTCGCGGGCAGGTAATGCGCCGTCCGGACGTACCGCCGAAGCAGCGCGGACAGGTTCGCATACTCCAAAAGCTGCGCCGTTTCCGTCAGATCGCCGGGCATGACGACGGCGTCGAGCGGCGTTTCGCTTTTGGAGATGCCGCACAGCAGCCGCAGCAGCTTGACGTTGTTTCCGTGCGTCGTCAGGCGGTTCGTGTGCAGATCGCTGACGACCGCGGCATTCAGCAGCACGCCGTCCCTGTCGTCGGGCGTATAAGCGCTGCCCGCATTCCCGGCGCGGGTCACCGCGCCCGTGCAGAACAGCACTGCGGACAGCAGAAGGGACAGAAAACGAAAAATCACTTTTTGCATAGCTGTAACCTCTTTCTTTTTCTTCGAATTTCGCCGTTCATACCCGGATTACTTCCCCCATGTGAACGGACGTTTGATGAAATCGATCTCGCTTTTTTCCGGAATGACCGCAAACGACGAAACGCGGTGAACGCCGTGCGCGAGGAACGCGTCGTAAAGCGCTTCGTTCTCTTTGTGCCGCAGGGGATTGAGCACGGTGTATTTGCCGATGAACAGATTCGCCTTGTAATACTCCCAGCTCAGATTCGCCGTTTCCACACGGAATTTCTGCTGCGGATCGTCCGCCGCCTGCAGCGCTTTTTTCCACAGCGCGTCCAGTTTCCGCACGGTCAGAGGCGGATAGAAACCGGACTGGTAGTGCCAATCGAAATCGAACGCGTGCGCCGTGGCGCGGATCTGCGCCGTCTGGATATCGAGGATCTCGCGGATATACGGCGCGGCCGCTTCGCCGTAGTAAGCGCGCAGAAATTCGTTCATATGGTACGATACGTCGCAGTGCACGTCCCACTGCAGCTTGCACAGCAGATAGTTGCGCAGCTCGTTGAACGCCGCTTCGTGGCCGTCGCCGCAGTTGTAAATATAGCCCGTGATCCCCAGCTCGTGCATATACGCCATCGTGGACTGCATCGTCTCGAAGTTCGAGAAGAACTGCGCAGTATTGAGGAAGTTGATCGTGTAGTCGTAGATATACGTCGTGTCCGCGATCTTGACCCAGTTTGCGAAATCCTCGGCGATCGTGCACGGCTGCGCGCAGTAGAGGTTATCAAACGTCTCGTGTCCGTCCTGCGCGCCGCATTCCGTCAGGCGGTGGCTGCGGCAGGCTTTGTGCAGACCGCACAGCACGGGCGCGACATTCTTCCGGCAGCGCAGCGACAAATCCCGCGGCGGCCGGTCGGTCTCGCCGTAGGCATAGAAGGTAAACAGGAAGTCGGGATATTCCTCGTCCAGCGCGTCGGCAAGCGCGTTGGTGAACAGGATCGTCGGCGCCGATACGCTGCCGTATTTTTCATGCAGCGCCTCGCAGCCGCTGCAGTGACAGTAGTTGATGTTGTCTTTTTGGCCGACATGAAAATGCTTTGCATTGCGCGGGCAGGTGCGGATCGCCTCCCGCGCGTTCTCGACGCAGACGCGCAGCACGTCCGGATTCGACAGGCAGACGTGATCCGTCGAGCGCGTGCCGTCCGGCATCTGCGCGAAATATTCGGGATGCGCCGCAAACAGTTCGTCCGGCACCAGCCGGTCGAGCGTCACGTCCCACAAGACGTACGTCAGCGCACCGCCGTAGTCCTGCGCCTCCTGCCAGAACGAGACGTTCATCCTGCTGCGCGCGCGGTAAGCGTCGTTCGTGCCGGCGCAGTCGTTGCGCCGCACGGCAAAAGACGGTTCGACAGTCCGGTCGATCGCCGTGTCGATCACGACGTCGCGGCTTTCGGGCACCGTTTCGAGCGTCGGCGTGAACCACCGCACGCCGAGATATTCCTCCAAAAACGTGTACACGCCGTACAGCGTGCCGCGGCTGTCCGCGCCGCGGATCTGCAGGGTCGTCCCGTCGCTGCGGATGCAAAAGCCGTCCGCGCACAGCGAAGACGCCGCCAAAGCACGGTTCGCCGCCGTATCGCCCAGCAGGATCGCGGGCGTGCCCGCCGCATAGCTTTCCTCCGTCACGCACGGCAGCTCTGCGCCGCTGATGCGCCGGATGTATGTCTGCATCTCCCGCGCCGCCGTGCGCACACACGCGTCCGCGTCCTGCGGAACGACGATTGAGAAATCAGACCTGCCGTCCCGGACGATCGTCATCGGCGATACGATCTGCGGCGGCTCGTAGGGCGTGCCGCCGTATTCGACGCTTTTGTCAACGGGCAGCAGTCCGACCGCGCAGAGGATCACCTGAAAAAGCGCCAGTATGCCTTTTAAAAACCGCTTCATACCGTCCCTCCCCGTTTAAAACGCGCAGGCGTCCGCATGATCCGTCATCGTAAAGACCAGCTCGCCGCCCTGCGATATGCGGCTGTGCGTCAGGAACGGCGCGGTCAGCGGCTCGCCGTTCAGCGTGACGGCGGAAACATACACGTTCTTTTCACTCTGGTTCTGCACGGTGATCCGCAGCGTCCCGCCGTCCGGCAGCGTCAACGCCGCGCTTTGCAGACAGGGCGAACCGATCCAGTAGCGGTCGCTGCCCGCGATCGGATAAAAACCCATCGCGGAGAATACGTACCACGCGCTGAGCGTGCCGCCGTCGTCGTTGCCGTCAAGACCGTCCGCGTCGGCGCTGAAGCGCTCGCGCAGCGTCCAGCGCACCCATTTCTGCGCAAGGTCCGCACGGTCCGCGTGATTGAAAAGATACGGTGCGTGGATGTCGTGCTGGTTGCCGATCCAGAAACCGGAGCCGGGATCGACCGCGCCGCGCACAGGCGCCGCGTCACGCATGAAGCGGTCAAGCTCGCGCACAAAGGTCTCCTTCGCGCCGAACAGCGCGACGAGCGCATCGGGGTCCTGCGTCGTGCCCCAGCGCCACTGGCGCGCGCTGCCCTCGCAGTACGCGCGGAACAGCTTCGTGCCGAAGATGTCGTCGATGAAGGACGTCAGATGCGGGAACATCCTGCCCCAGCTTCCGTCGCTGTTTTTCGGGCGGAAATAGGCCGTATCCGCGTCCCAAAGATTGCGGTAATTCTGCGACCGTCCGGCATAATACGCCGCTTCGTCCGCGTTGCCCAGCGCGGCGGCGAGCGTCGAGAGCGCCGCGTCCTCCCACGAATACTCCAGCGTTTTGGACACGGAGTCGTCATACCCCAGATCGTCCGGCAGATAGCCGTATTCGTTGTATTCCTTGGCGCCGTCGCGGTCAACCTTACCTTGATATTCGCCGTCCGAAGATTTTTTCATCTGCGCATACGCCTTCTGCGCATCGAACGGCACACCTTTGAGATAGCTCTCCGTAAACAGGATGTTCGCCGGGTTGCCGAACATAGACCCGGCATATCCGCCGCCCATCGGCCAGCGCGGCAGCACGCCGCCCTGATCGGCCATGCACAGCAAACTTTCGAGTGAGTCCCGCTGCACGTCCGGCGCGATCAGCGTATACAGCGCGTGGGTGTTGCGCACGGTGTCCCACAGCGACATATCCGTGCGGTACGTAAAGCCCTGCGCTTCGTGCGAGCGGCCGTCAAAGCCGAGATATGTGCCGTCCGCATCCGTAAAATCCGTCGGCATGATCATCGTGTGGTAGAGCGCGGTATAGAAAACCGTCTTCGTCTCATCATCCGCCCCGACCCGCACCGAGCCCAGGCGCGTCTCCCATGCGTCGGCGGTCCTTGCGCGGACCGTGTCAAAGTCCGCCGTTCCGACTTCGCTCTCGAGATTCTCCCGCGCGTTTTCCGCGCTGACAAAGCTGACGCCCGCACGCAGCGTCACGCTGCCGCCGCGCAGATCGCCGAAACGCAGGCAGGCGGTCGTATCCGTCACGGAAACGTCCTGCGTCTGCGCGTCCCATTCGGCATAAAGATACGCCTTCAGACCGTCGTACCGTCCGGTGAATGTGCCGAACAGCTTTGCCTCGGCCGTGAGCGAATGCGTACCGGCGTCCGCCGCGACGGAAACGTCCGCGGTATTTCCTCCGGACAGCGCGGATGCGGCGTCCAAGAACAGCGACGCATCCTTTCCCGTGCGGAACGTGCAGCGCAGCACGCCCGTATGCGCCGTCGCGGTCATTTCGCACAAAGCGCCTGCTCCCGGCAGATACACGGCGTAGTACCCGGGCGACGCCGTCTCCTGTGTGTGCGTGTACGCGAGCGCGGACGCCTTCGTTTTTCTGCCCGCGGCAGGCGTGACGCGGAACATGCCGTAGTCCCGCGCGCCCGTGCCGGACAGCCGGCCGAAGCTGAACCCGAGCATATGGCGGTGCTCGTAGTAATAGCCGGACGTGTTCGTTTTCACCGCGGCGATCCCGCCGGCGGCACACGTATCCGGTCCGAGCCGCACGCAGCCGAACGGCGCGCACGCCGCGGGACTGAGCATCCCGCACATCCACGGGACGCCGCCCGTTCCGACGAACGCGTTGACGTATCTGCCGTACGCGCCCGCCGGCACATCCGGCATGTCGATGCGCACCGGCGCGCCGGCAAATGCCGCGCCGAACAGCAGAGAAGCAGACAAAAGGATCGAGATCAGGGCACGCAGTACGTTTCGCATGGCAGACAGTCCTTTCCCTTTTTCTGTATCCATTATTTCATATTTCCATCCAAAATGCAAGGCAAAAAACAACCGGACTCCCCCGCGGGAATCCGGCTGTTTCGAAGTATATTCAAGAATGGAATGAAAAAGTATTCTGCACAATCGGGCGTTTTCCTTTTACGCGCCGCAGGGGCATCCGGTCTGCGGACCGTTTTTGTGTTCCGCCCCCGTCGTTTACAATTCCAGTATACACGATCTTTCCTTAAGAATAAAGCGGCAAAATGATTAAGATATGCTTAATTCCAAAAAACGACCGGACTCCCTGCGGGAATCCGGCAGTTTCGTTATCTCCGAAAAGGAAGTCGGGTTTTGTCTGTCAAAAATCGAACAATTCGCGAATCGCTTCTTTCCAGGCGCTGCTGTCGAGCAGCACTTCACGCAGCTTTGCCCGGAAATCCAGACCGTATGCGTCATAGGACTTTTTGAGCGTACGGACAGCGCGCGGGATCATAAACAGCACCACAGGACGCGCAAGCTTTTCCAGCAGACCGACAAGCATCTGGCCGATCCTGCCGCCCGGCAGCTTCTCGCTCAGGCGGTACAGCCACGCGGGAACCCGAAGATCCATGAATCTGTACGTCGGCAGATTCATGATGTCCGATTCCGGGACCCAGTAACTGTCTTGCGCGCTCAAGACGGAATCGCCGCCCTTGAACAAGCCTTCCGGAACGATGAACGTGAACGCGTACAGATCGTCCGCGTATATCGTCTTGCCGTCGATCATGAAGACTGCGCCGTGCAGCGGCACGCCCGCTTTGTCGCCGTCATAGAGCGCGACTGTCAGAATGCCGTCCGCATAGCTGACGGGCACCGCGCGGAATTCGACGTCGGCGCCGGGAATGTGCGCGATCAGCCGGATCTCCTTGTCCGTATCGACCGTATCCAGCAAGGTTTCTTCATCCTCCCGGAAAAAGCGTATGGTCATCGTTTTGACCAGGTCGCCGTCCTTTTCGCCCACGGCGAACTCCCAACAGCAAGGCAGTTCGGCCGTCAGATCGCCGGTCATGCTGTCGTACACATCCTGCGTCGTGAAGCTGTAGGACGCGACATCGTCAAACAGATCGCCTTCTTCCGCGCCCAGCGTGAAGGTTTCGACGATACTGTAGTGGATGTACCACGGCATCTCGTTGAACGCGCCTTCGTCATTATTGCGCTCGCCCAGACGGACGACACCCGGCTGTTCCGGATCGAACTCCGCATACGTCCATGCGTCCCATTCGGGACCGATCTTCAGGTAAAGCGCGCCGGTGTTGACGGTGGACAGATCCTCGATCAAGCCGGAAAGGTCGATCGCGTACAGGCTGTAATCCTCCATGATGAAGCGGGCTTTCTGTTCTGCCGTATCCTCCGCGCTCACCGTCACGGTCAGCGCCGACAGTACCGTCAGCAGCGCAAGACAAAGCGCGAACCATCTTTTGCATGTTTTCATTCTCTTTTCTCCTCGTTTCTTTGTTTTTTGATCGCGGGTCTTCTCCCCGCCGACACGCGTACCATACCACAGCTTCCGAAAAAAATGCGTCGAATGTCAGATTTGACGTTCTATTTGTCATTTTTGATGCAGGCATAAAAAAGGAAAGCACCCGAAACCGTTTTGGTTCCGGGCGCTGACCTGCATAACAGATCCGATTATTTACAGTGAAATAAAAAGCCTGAATTATGCCTCTTCCTTCATTTTTGCGAAGCACTCGCTGCAGTACACAGGGCGATCCTCGCGCGGCTTGAAGGGAACTCTGGCGATGCCGCCGCATCTCTCGCAGGTCGCTTCAAACATTTCGCGTTCGCGCGTGCCGTTCTTTCTCGCGTCGCGGCAGGCCTTGCAGCGCTGGGGCTCATTGACGAAACCTTTTTCCGCATAGAACTCCTGCTCGCCGGCCGTGAATACGAACTCTTCGCCGCATTCCTTACAGGTGAGTGTTTTGTCTTCGTACATGTTGTTACCTCGCTTGACATAGATTTTTGCCCGCGGGCGGAATCGCACCGCCATCTTAGAAAAACCCTACGCTCTACTTTGAGCTACTTGGGGCATGTTATGAATCAACTGAAAGACTTCAGTTTTTTCCGGATGCGCTGCAGAGCATTGTCCACAGACTTGCTGTCGGGAAGACCGAGCTTCCCGGCGACGGCGGCATAACTGTCGCCGGAGAGGTACAGCCGCAGCACCTGCTGCTCGCGCGGCGAAAGATGCTTGTCCACATACTGCAGCAGACGCGTCGCCTCCTCGCGGCCGACGACGATGTCCTGCGGGTCTGCCGCCGCGCACTGCTCGTCCGCGCTGTCGATCGGCACCACGGCACGCGCGGGAACGGCGCCCGGACGGGACGCGCTGCGCATGGCGCTGCGGATGCTGTTGACGATACAGGTGCGCGCGTATGTGCGGAATGCGGCGGGGCCGTAAAAATCAAAAGAGCGCACGGCATTCAACAGACCGATCAGTCCCTCCTGCGCCAGATCCTCCGCATCCAATCCGCACGTCGAGGCCGCAGAAGCGGCTTTTTGGCGGATAAACGGAAGTTGATCCGAGATCAAGGACGCCATCGCGGCGTCGTCTCCCGCTCTGGCGGCACGCAGACAAACGGCCTCTTGCTCGTCGTACACTTTGCCACCCCACAAAAAAACACAACTGATACCCTGACTGTATTATATAGACAAAACTCCGGTTTGTCAAGCACTATTTCCGGGTTTTTGAACAGTTTGTGTGAATCTTGTAAACCTTCTTCGCAAAGCATCCGAATAAATTGCATTTTGAATCCGGGTGTGCTATAATGATACAGTCAATATTCAGGATCAATCAACTAACATCGGAGAGGAAAACAATGACTGGCGTGATACTGCTGGACAAGCCCGAGGGGGTCACCTCGTTCTGGGCTGCCGCGCAGCTGCGGCGCGTCTGCGGCGAAAAAAAGATCGGTCATACCGGCACGCTCGACCCCATGGCGTCGGGTCTGCTGCCGGTTCTGCTGGGCGGCGCGACCAAGTTCGCCGACCTGCTCCCCTCCCATGACAAAGCTTACCGCGCGACTTTCCTGCTGGGCGCGGAAACAGACACGCTGGACATCACCGGCCGCGTCGTGCGGCAGCGGTTTGTCGCGGCGGACGCGGCGGACGTCGAGACGGCGCTCACCCGCTTTCGCGGCCGCATCACACAGACGCCGCCGATGTATTCGGCCGTCAGTCAGAACGGTGTGCGGCTGTATGCGCTGGCGCGTCAGGGAATCGAGGTCGAGCGCAAAACGCGCGAGGTCGAGATCTACCGTCTGGAGCTGACAGACGCCGACGAGGTGAAGGGCGCGTACACGATCGACGTGCGCTGCAGCGGCGGAACGTATATCCGCTCGCTCGTGTCCGATCTCGGCAATGCGCTCGGCTGCGGCGCGGTACTGACGGCGCTGCGGCGCACCGAGGCAAACGGGCTGTCCGTGGAAAACGCGCATACGCTCGACGAGCTGCGCGGGTACTCCCCGCAGACGCTTTGTGCATGCGTGCTGCCGATGGACGCCGTACTCGCGGCGTATCCCGCCGTGACCGTGACGCAGAACCAGAGCGTGCGTTTCCGCAACGGCGGCGCGCTCGACCTCGGGCGTGTGCGCGGCGTCGGCACGCAGGAAACGTACCGCGTCTATGACCCGCAGGGAAAGTTTCTGGGATTGGGTCAGCGCAGCACGGAGAAGAATGAGCTTGCCGTACGGCGGCTGCTGATCGAGAGGTAAAACCATGCGAAACTATCTTAAAGGATGTATGTCCGGGCTGCTGAAGCTGGTCCTCATCTTTATCGCAATCATTGTCGTATTCAATCTGATCTTCCATCCGATCTATGCGGACGGCGACTCCATGCAGCCCACGCTCGAGAGCGGCGAGTGGATCGCGGCATTCCGTTTCGGCACGCCGCAGCGCGGCGACATCGTGCTGACCAATATGCGCAACGCACACGGGACGCGTCTAGTCAAGCGTCTGATCGCGTTCGGCGGCGAGAGCGTGGACATCGACTACGACACCGGAACGGTCTATGTGAACGGCAAAGCGCTGGACGAGCCGTATCTCGCGGACAAAACATGCCGCGGCGGTGACGTCAAGTTCCCGCTGACCGTGCCCGAAGGGTGCGTGTTCCTGCTGGGCGACAACCGCACGAATTCCGTCGACAGCCGCTATACGGAGATCGGGTGCATCCCGCAGGATGATCTGATCGGGCCGGTCGTGGTGCGGCTGCTGCCCCTGCCGTTCCGATTTTTATGAGTACCGTCTGGAACCCGTGGCACGGGTGTGAAAAATACTCCGAGGGCTGCGCGCACTGCTACGTCTACCGGCGCGACGCCTCGGTCGGCAAAGACGCGTCCGCGGTGACGAAAAACCGCGACTTCGATCTGCCCGTGCGCAAAAAGCGCGACGGCTCGTTCGTCATCCCCTCGGGCGAGACGGTCTACTCGTGCATGACGTCCGACTTTTTTCTGCCGCAGGCCGACGCGTTCCGCAGCGAGGCGTGGCGCATGATCCGGCAGCGTCCGGACGTGCGGTTCGTCATCATCACCAAGCGCATCGTCCGCTTCACAGACTGCATTCCGCCGGACTGGGGCGGCGGCTACGAAAACGTGACGATCACCTGCACCGTCGAAAACGAAAAGCAGTGCCGCATCCGTATGCCGGTTTTCATGCAGATCCCCGCGCTGCGCAAGCAGATTTGCTGCGAACCGCTGCTCGGTCCCGTCGATCTGTCGCCGTATCTCGGCGCCGGCATCGCCCGTGTGATCGTCGGCGGCGAAAGCGGGAGCGACGCGCGCGTATGCCGCTGGGAGTGGGTGTGCGGTCTCTACCGCCAGTGCGCCGCGGCAGGCGTGCCGTTCACCTTCAAGCAGACCGGTGCAAAATTCGAGAAGGACGGCAGGGTCTACCGCGTCCCGCGCAGCCGGCAGGCGGAACAAGCGAGAAAAGCCGCCGCACAGTATTTTTCGGGAGGTACAAACGATGGACTGTAAAGTCAGCGTGGTGATCCCTTTCTATAACGGAATCGAATATCTGGAGGACTGCGTGCGTTCGGTCCAGGCGCAGACGCTGTGGGAGATCGAGATCCTGCTCGTGGACGACGGGTCCGCGGACGGCAGCGGCGAAGCGGCGGACAGGCTCGCGCGGGAAGACGCGCGCATCCGCGTCATCCACCAGGAGAACCAGGGACTGTCCGGCGCGCGGAACAGCGGCATCGACGCCTCGCGCGGCGACTACATCGGATTCGTAGACGCGGACGATCTGGTCGACCCGCAAATGTATGAAAAACTGTATGACGCGGCGCGCTCGCTGTCCTGCGAAGTCGTGACCTGCACCTACAACTCCTTCCGGGAAACGGGACTGATCGCAGTCACAAAACCGAACTTCCCGATGCGCACGCGCCTGTCCCCGCAGGACGTCCGGCAGCAGATGCCGCATCTGGTGTGCGACGGCTCGCTGATGTTCGTCTGGCGGCGGCTGTACGCCGCGTCGCTGCTGCGCGGACAGAACATCCGCTTCGACCGCGCGCTGCGCATCTGCGAGGACGCGACGTTCGTCATGGAGTGTCTGCTGCGTGCGGACGGCGTCGGCGCGATCGAGGACTGTCTGTACCATTACCGCTATGTGCCTACAAGCCTCATCCGCAGCAAGAAATATACGCCGCACATGACGCCGTCCATGCTGCTGCAGTACGAAATCAAAAAGCGGCTCACCGAAGCCTGTCTTGCCGACGAACGGCCGCAGATCATGGCGGCGCTGGCCGATTACACATACCGCCACATTTCCCGCCTGGTCTTCACGAATCTCTTTCGCAAACCGGACAAGCGGTACCGGGAATTCCGCGCGGCCGTCCGCGCGCCGCTTTTCCGCGACCTGCCGCGCTGGTTCGATCTGAACGCGCACCGCTCCAAATCGCTTGACTGGGTGCTGTTCAAATGCCTGCAGATGCATCTCATTTTCCCCGCTTACTGTATAGCCGGGCGAATTTTCGGAAAGGATAACTGATATGGAAGAAACCACACTGGGACTGTTTCAACTGGAAGACGCGCCGGCCGTCAAACTGGAGGACGTGCCGGGCTTTCTCGATAAGCTCAAAGACAAGCTGGTCGATTTTGCCGCGTCCTACGGCATTCGTCTCGTTCTGGCGCTCGTGCTGCTGATCGTCGGCTTCAAACTGGTCGGTCTGATCGTAAAGGGATACAAGAAATCCAAACTGTATGCGCGGCTCGATCCCACGGTGCGCTCGTTCCTGAAGAGCGTCATCTCCATCACGCTCAAGACACTGCTGATCGTATCGGCGGCGGCCGTCATGGGCGTGCCGATGTCCTCGGTTTTCGCACTGGTCACCTCGGCCGGTCTGACGATCGGTCTGGCGCTGCAGGGCGGCCTGTCCAACATCGCGGGCGGCTTCGTGATATTGGTGTTCAAGCCCTTCTCTGTCGGCGACTACATCTGCTTCAGCCAGTATGAGGGCACGGTCAAGAGCATCAATCTGTTCTATACCAAAATGATCACGCTGGACAACCGTCAGATCACGATCCCGAACAGCATGGTCTCCAACGACGCGCTCATCAACAATTCCGCCATGAACACGCGGCGCGTCGATCTGCTGTTCTCCGTCAGCTACGACTCCGATCTCGACAAGGTGCGGCAGACGATCCTGCGCGTGGCGGCGGACGATCCGGACGTGCGGAACGAACCGGCGCCGGCCGTGCTTCTGCAGACGCAGGACAGCAGCGCGCTCGTCTTTTGCAGCCGTGTCTACTGCAAAACGGAGAAATACTGGGACGTGTATTTCCGCATGAACGAAAACGTCAAGCGCGCGTTCGACGAAAACAATATCAGCATCCCCTACCCCCAGATGGATGTACATATGCGTCCGTAAGGAAGGTGCGAAACGATGGAATACAAATGGAAAGAGGCAACGCTTCTCGTATCCCTGCTGCGCGCGGCGCTCGGCGGCGAAACGCCGCTCCCGCCCGCGGATACGGATTGGGATAACCTGTACGCGCTCGCCGTGCAGCAGAAGGTCGAGGCCATGGTCTGCGCGGCGCTCTCCGGTGTGCAGAACGTGCCGCAGGACGTGCGCGCGCGCTTTCTGACCGCGTACAAAAAAGAGATCAGCGCGCAGATCGTCCGCCGCAACGAGGGCATGAAGATCTTCAACGCGTTCGAGGTCAACGGGATCGACTGCGTACCGCTGAAGGGATGGGTGCTGCAGGATCTGTATCCCAACCCCGCGATGCGGTATATGTGCGATCTGGATATCCTTTTCAAACCCGAGCAGTCCGACGACGTGCGGCGTGTGCTCGAGGCGCTGGACTATGTGCCGCAGGAACTGGGCGGCAATCCCGAGGTCTATTACAAAAAGCCGATCATGAACATCGAGATGCACAAGCGGATCGTGCGCGACAAGACCGACTATTACGACCGCATCTGGGAGCGCGTCGTGCCCCAGGAGAAATGCGCGCACACGTTCGCCATGACGCCGGAGGACTACTATCTGTACATGATCGCGCATTTCTACAAGCACTTTATCGGCGGCGGTACGGGCGTGCGGTATGTGTGCGACACACACGTCTGGCTGCGTGCAAACGGCGATGCGATGGATCGCGCGTATGTGGACGACCATTTGCGGGAAAGCGGCTATCTCGACTTTGAGCGGCAGGTGCACGCCCTGTGCGGCGTGTGGTTCCTGGGCGAAACGGCCGACAACGCGCTGACGGAATTCTCGCGCAAGATGCTCTTCTGCGGCGTATTCGGCACACCGGAACGCGCCGCAGACAACGCCGTACGCACAGCCGTGCAGCAGATGCCCGGAAAAAGCGTGCGCAGCAAGCGGCTGCTGTATTTGCTGACGCTGCTGTTCCCGCCGCTTTCCGTCATGCGGGACGTCTACCCCGTGCTGCGCCGTCTGCCGTTTTTGCTGCCGGTCTACTGGATCGTGCGCGGCGTGCATCAGTTGTTCAACGGGCGCGGCAAAGCCAAAAAGCTGAAGCAGCGTGCCGAAAGCGTGACAGAAGAAGATCTGAAACGAAACTATTGAGGAGAAACTCACCATGCGTTTTTATGTACCGACCGACCTGCGCATCGAAACCGACGTCGTGTCCGCTTCGGCGGAGTCGCTCGCCGCGCTCGGCAGGCGGTGTCTTGTGCTGACCGGCGCCGCGTCGGCGAAAAAATGCGGCGCGCTGCAGGATCTGTGCGGCGTGCTGGACGATATGCAGATCGAATACCGCGTCTATGACCGCATCCGGCAGAATCCCACGGTCGACGCCTGCACGGAAGCCGGCATGTTCGCGCGGCAGATGCACGCGGAATTCATCGTCGGGATCGGCGGCGGCTCCGTGCTGGACGCGGCCAAAGCGGCTGCCGTCTTTGCCGCGAATCCGGCGCTCGACGAGCAGAAATTGTACGCCTATGCGTGGGACCGTACCCCGCTGCCGATCGTATGTATCGGCACGACGGCAGGCACCGGCAGCGAAGTGACGCCTGTTTCCGTGCTGACCGACGCAAACGGCCGCAAGCGCAGCATCCGCGACGACCGTCTCTATCCCGCGCTGTCGCTGGGAGATCCGCGGTATCTTGCTTCCCTGGCGCCGAACTTTGTGCGCTCGTGCGCGGTGGACGCCGCGGCGCACTGTATCGAGAGCTATTTCAATCGCAATGCCGCGCCGATCTCGCGTCTGTTCGCATCGCGCGGCGCGGCGATGCTCGCGTCCCTGCTGGGAAAACTCGACCGGCTGACCGACAGCGAGCGCACGCAGCTCTATCTCGCGTCGATCTACGGCGGCTACGCCATCAGCGTGACCGGAACGGCGTTCCCCCACGCGATGGGGTATTTTCTGACCGAGGAATACGGCGTTCCGCACGGGACGGCATGCGCCGTCTTTTTGCCGGCGTTCCTGCGGCATGTCGAAACGGCGGCGCCGGCAGACACCGCCGCATTCGCCGTGGAAACGCGCTGCGGCACGCAGGGCTGGATCGACCTGCTCACGTCTGCGACGCCGCGGTGCACGGTGACGCTCACCGATGCGCAGATCGCGGCGTTTCGGCAAAGATTCGTTCGCAACAGTGGGATCGCCCGGACGGTCGGCACGTTCACCGACGCCGACGCCGTGCGCACGCTGACGGAAATATTCAAAGAAAAAGGAGATTGACCATGGAACTGAAAGGCAGCAGAACGGAAGCAAATCTGATGGCGGCGTTTGCGGGAGAGTCGCAGGCACGCAACAAGTACACCTATTACGCATCCAAAGCAAAAAAAGAGGGCTATGTGCAGATCGCGTCCATCTTTGAAGAGACGGCCGCCAACGAAAAGGAACACGCCAAGATCTGGTTCAAGCTCCTGCACGACGGCGTTCCCGGCACGCTGCAGAATCTGCAGGACGCCGCGGACGGTGAAAACTACGAATGGACGGATATGTACGCGAAGTTTGCCGCCGAAGCGCGCGAAGAGGGTTTCGACCACATCGCGTTCCTGTTTGAGGAAGTCGGCAAGATCGAGAAGGAGCACGAGGAACGCTACCGCAAGCTGATCGCCAACATCGAGGGCGGACTGGTTTTCTCGCGCGAGGGCGACTGCATCTGGCAGTGCGCGAACTGCGGCCACATCGTCGTGGGCAAAAAGGCGCCGGACGTCTGCCCCGTGTGCGAGCATCCGCAGAGCTATTTCCAGATCAAAGCCGAAAACTATTAAACCGCATCTGCATTCCGGCAGCGTCTTCGCGCGAAGGCGCTGCTTTTTTGTGGTTCATCACGGAAAATCGGGGATCGTACAAACAAGAAGGCCTGTCAATGCGAAACCAGATGCCGGTAAAAAGCAACACCTTAACCGGCATCTTTGGGAGATCGCCGCGTCGCTTCGTCCCTCGCGATGACACCGGAAAATGGAATCCCCCTACTTTCCGTGAAGAGGCTTTTTTGCGCGCTTCTCTCTTTACTTTGTTCGCGGATTCGGGTATAATGCAGAAGGAACACAACGGAAGGAGGTGCGAAAGCGATGACCAAACTGCGGGACAGATTCACGCGCGCGGATCTTGCGGCAATGCTGGCATTTGCCGCGGTGTGGATCTATTGTCTGATCACGGTCCGGTACAGCTCCTACTTCGCGGATGAGTCGTCGTTCATCGCCATCGCGGCGCGCTTCGTGCACGGCGACCGCCCCGTGATCGACGAATGGAATCTGGCGCAGCTGTCCTGTCTGTTCCTCTGTCTGCCGTACAGAATTTACGTTGCGCTCAGGGGCGGCACGGCCGGAATCGTGCTGTGTTTCCGCTATATGTTTCTGACGCTCAACGCCGTGTTTTACTGGTACATGTACAGCCGGCTGCGCGCGTACAAATGGATCGGCCTTGTCGCGTCGCTGCTGTTCGGCGTGTACGTGCCCTTCGGCTTTTTCTCCTGCAATTTCCACACGATCGCGATCCGCCTTCTGATGATCGTGTGTCTGATCCTGTTTTCCGAAAAGCAGCGGCGGCTGTCTCTCGTGTTCGCGGGCTTTCTGCTTGCGTGCTCCGTTTTGTACCAGCCCGGTTTTTGCCTGCTGTATTTCGCGTACTGCGTTCCGGTCTGCGTCCGGCTCATCCGCCGAAAGAAGGGCAAGCCTTTTGCGGACGATCTTGCCTGCTGTTTTCATGTGCGTACATGGCTGTTTCTGACGCTGGGCGTTTTCCTTTGCAGCGCCGTGTTTTTCTCCTGGCTGTTTGCGCGCTGCGGCGTGCGCGATTTCTTCGCGTTCCTGCCGAACATGCTCACTGACCCCGCTTTCGACATTTCCGAAGAAGGCAATGTCCGCGGCTTTGTGTTCCGTAAGATCGCAACCGCCTCGAAGATTTACGGCCCCGTCTGCTGGGCTCCCGCGCTCGTGCTTCTTGCGCTGTCTGTCCTGTACGCGTGCGGAAGATTCGGCGAAAAGCGCGGCGCCGTGCGCAGGATCCTGTTCGGCGCCGGCTGCGTCCTTTGGATCCTCTCCTGCGTGATGCCGTTCCTGCATACGAAAACCCTGCACATGGATCTGCTCTTTACGATGTATCCCGTGCCGATGCTCTGGTTCGGATTGGTGTGCTTCCTGCTGGGCGGCCGCAAGAACAAACGCTTCCTCTTTTTCTGGGTCGTCGCGCTGCTGTCTTCTCTGTGCGCGGACTTTCTGTCGAACATCACGCTGTCGCTCGGCAGCCCGATCGCGTACATTGCCGACCTGATTTTTTTCACCGATCTCGTCCGGGAACTGCACACGGAGCGTATCGACAAAAAAGTCAAAAGCACGGCGCAGCTTCGCACGCAGAAAAAAGCCAAAGCGCTCGACGGTTTCGCGCGGGCTATGTCGAAGAGCGTATGCGTCTGCTTCGCGGTCTGGTTCGCGTTCGTTTTCCTCTTCGCAAACGTGTTCCTTCCCGGGCCTTTCATGCTGCATGATCCCATGTTCTCTTACCCGGTTACGTGCAAAGACGGCCCTTGCCGGGGCATACATTATCCGGAAGGCTACGGCAGCTACTACGACGCCAAGCTGACGGATATCGACACGATCCTGGAAAGGCAGCCGAAAAACCTGTACATCTGCGGCGCGGCGCCGGAGCTGTATCTGTACGCACAGCTGCCCTACGCGACGTACTCTCCCATCACGCTGCAGCGCGCGATGAATCTGGTCGGACGGCACGTGCAGTACTGGAAACTGCATCCGGAACGTCTGCCGGAATGCATATACGTTCCGTTTGACGACGCATACAACCAGATCCCCGCCGACGAATCCGAGCTGGCGAAAAATCTCGACCAGATCCGCAGCACCTTCGATCCGCTGTGTGCATATACGCTGGAGATGGGGCAGAGCGGCGTCATCCTGTATGTGACCCGATGGAGCCCGGACGCAGCGCCGGCGAATACACCGTAAACCGGCTGTACAATTTTCGTGATTATCAGACAGAAAACGCCCGAAGTTGCACAAATCATGCAACCGGGGCGTTTTTTTGACTATTATGGGCACGGGAATCCGCGGCGGGCTTTCGGCGTATGCTTCTGTCCGTCGTTTACGGCTGTTCGGTTTTCCCGCTGTCTTTTCCGTACCACGTCATTCCGACCATGGTTATGTCGTCAAACTGAGACTCTTCTCCCGTGAATTCGTTTACGGCGGAGCTGACCTGCGAAATAAACAGATCCGGTTTTTTGTCTGCGCAGCGGTTCAGATTTTCCAGCATCCTGTCCGTGCCGAACATGGCGCTGTCGGCATTCGTCGCCTCCGGAACGCCGTCCGTATAGACGAATATGCTGCCGCCCCGCTCGAGCTGTATCTCATAATCACGGTAGCGCGCGCCCTCCATACCGGCAAGCACAAAGCCGTGTCGGTCCTTCAGAAGCGCAAACTGTCTGTCGCTGCCGCATACGGCGGGGAATTCGTGACCGGCGTTTGCGGCCGTAATGACGCCTGTCGTCAAATCGCAGATTCCCAGCCAGCAGGTAACGAACATATCCGCGTCGTTGCCCTCGCAGAGCAGGTTGTTCACGTCTTCGAGGATCTGCGCGGGGGTGCCGCCCTGCATGGTGCGGTTTTTGATCAGGGTTTTGGAGATCACCATAAACAGCGCCGCCGGCACACCTTTGCCGGACACGTCGGCGATCACCAGCGCCAGATGGTCGTTATCGATCAGGAAGAAGTCGTAGAAGTCTCCGCCCACCTCTTTTGCGGGCGTCATGGATGCGAAAAGATCGATCTCCTTTTTTTGCGGGAACGGCGGGAAAATCCGCGGGAGCATATCCGCCTGTATCTTCGTCGCCACGTTCAGTTCGGCGCTTATACGTTCCTTTTCGGCGGTAACGGTCTTCAGATGCTCCGTGTAGAGCTTCAGATCGTCCTGCATCTTGTTGAAGCCCCGGGCAAGGTCGCCGATCTCGTCGTGTGAATCGATGTCCGATTTCTTGTCGAAATCGCCTTCGCCGGTGTTCTTTACCGTATCCGTCAGTTTGATGATCGGCTTTGAGATGGTGCGTGAAATGAAATACTCGACCACGGCGACGATGAGCGCGATCACGGCAATGGCAAGGATCGCGTTGATCACCAGGTTTTTGAATTCGCTGGTCATCTGCGTGCGCGCGTCGGCAAACAGCCTGTCGGACTGATCCGTGACCTTCCCGATCGGCTCCGTGATTTCTTCCGCATTTTTCGCGGTGCAGAGCAGCCAGCCGGTAGACGGTATCCGACGGGCGGTCATGTAGATCTCTCTGCCGTCCATTTCGGCATGAAACGCCTCGCCGTCGCCGAAGGCGCAGTCGTCGATCTTTTTCAGCACGCTGTCCGGGTCGGTAAAGTGATCCGCAAAAGCGTTGTACAGACCGTTATGTTCCTTGACGTCCTCCATGAACGCGCTGTACGCCAGCAGATCTCTTTTCGCGCCGAGAAGGAAGGTCGTTCCCGTTTCCCCGAGTCCGCTGCCGATCACGTTGGACATCATCTGCTCGAAATTCACGTCGGCCGCCACCACGGCGACAATATCCCCGTCGGGACCCTTGACGGCCATAGAAGCCGTTATACACGGTCTGCCGTAAGAATCGATCTCCGTCTCCTTCCACATGATCTTGTCCGGCTCGGATACGGAGTTCAGGTACCAGTGCCGCTTCGTCACCACATAGTCTTTCAGGAAAACATTGTTGTCCGTGTACTGATAAAAGATCCCGCTGGAGGTGCCGACGTAGAGATTGTCCAGAAACCGGCTGTTGTTTTTCATGATCGGCTCGAATATTTCCTCCATATTCGAGATGACGCGCAGCTCCTTGTACAGCTCGCCGGTCTCCCGAACCCCCGCGCTGAACATATAACGCGCGGAGAGCGTGTCCGGCGCCTCGGACAAATGAACGGGAGAAAAGGCGGAAGAGGCATACTGCGACGGCGACGCATAGAGCCTTTCGGCATAGTCCGCCGAATGCCGGACGGCATCCGATACGATACGCAGACGCGAATCCGTCACCTCCATCTGCATATCCGCCAGCACGCCGAGCGAATCGGAATCCTGCGCGTACAGGCCCTCTTCGATGGTCTGCTCCGCGCCCGTTCTGATTTCTTCATACAGCGTATGTATGTTTGCGCGCAGATCGCCAATGATCGCAGAGAACCCGACAAAGACGAGCAGCATGGTGCCGAGCGTCAGCGCGAGCATGGAAATGATCAGTTTTTTTCCGATCTTCAAATCGTTGTCCCTCCCGGCGATTCCTTTGAATCTGGTTTCCGAGGATGATTCTATCATAAAACCCGAACAGATACAAGCAAAAAAACAAAAAGGCGCAGGCAAAATCCATAAGATCCGCGCAAAATCTCCCTGCCGTCCGTCCGGAACAGGCAAACGGCGCAGGAAACGGTCAGACGATCCGGAACACATACAAGTAGGTAAAGTATGTAAAAAAGCCGGCATTTTCCGGAATTATGTGTTATGATAGTTTTACTCTGAAAAAAGAAGGAGATCATCTTTATGGCAAGCTTTATCACAGCGCTGATGAAACAGAGAAAACAGGCAAAAAAAGAACCTCTCACGGCAAAGCCGCATCGGCGGTTATGACGCGGCCGAATGCCTGTGGAAGCGCGACGCTTTCGCAGGCTTTCTTTTTTGCCGAGGCAAAGAGAAAAATCCCCGCCCTCGGACGTGAGGACGGGATCAAACGCGTCTTTTGTGCAGCGCGCGGGTTATCTGACTTCAAAAATCTGTCCCTCTGTGCAGTCGACCATATACTGCCTGAGCGTCGGCGTCACCTGCGACACAAAATGCGCGTGGTCGTGCCCGGTCACGATCGCCTTGATCTCGGGCGACGTGCGGATCAGATCACAGAATTCCTTTGTGGATTCGTTCGCCTTCTGCTCCGCATAATCTGTCTCGCTGTAACGGTATTCGCGCATCAGTTCCTCCGGCACGCCCATGAGCCAGGCGGGGTGATCGTAATCCAGTTTTTCCATCTGGAACGCGAATATATCCGGCGCGTAGACCGGCACATGCAGCGCGAGAATGATCGGCAGATCGTCTTTTGCAAGCTCCTCCTTGAAACGCTCGAGCTGCCGCGCGTCTATGTTGTGGAACGCGTTGTCCATGGCGATGAATTTTACGCCGTGTTCGATCCGGACCGAAAACTCGATGTCGTTTGTATATGCTGCCTTGACCGTGTCGCGCACTCTGTCGCGCCGTTCATAGTTGTCCCCGTCGTTCCAGATGTACACATGATATTCGTGGTTGCCCGCGCTGGTGAACACGTCGTTTTTTGTATTGAATTCTCTTGCGATGTCCAGGTTTTTCCGGCTGACGAAATCGATGAGGTCGCCCGTGTTCACGATAAACGCGTCCAGCTCCCGCGCTTTCAAGGCGACGTCGTCGAGCATACGCAGATCCTTCGGGCAGTAATCCGCACGCTTGCCTGCGGTTTCGACCAGACGCGCATCGCCGCAGTCGCGCTCGTCGATGTAGGAAACGTGCGTGTCCCCGATATGGATGAAATAAAACGGCTCGTCCGCGCCGACGTCCAGGGTGTCGGCGGTAAAATACATACGTCCCTCTCCCGGATACCTGCCGACGATTCCGCAGAAGAAGTAGGCAGCGTCGTGAAAGAACTGCTTAAAACGGCCGCCGGAGCCGGTGTGGACTTCGCCGCAGTACAGACAGTATTCGGGCTTGTCGGTAAAAAGTCTTGACAGACTGTCCGAACGGTTTACGGTGACGTCCGAAGCATATGCCGCCGCGAGCGCGGTTCCGGCAAGCGGCGCAGCCGGCAGCGAAACGATCCGCAGAAGCGCCAGAAGGGATGTGATCGCTTTGATTGCTTTTTTCATTGGATAACAACCTTCCTCTTCAGACGGCAGGGGATTCATGCATAAAGTGTGATCTCCAGCTCTTCCGCCATGCCGTCGTAGGACAGCAAAACGGTGCGGCTGACCGGATCGTATTCCGCGCCGACCTCGACGGGCTCTGCATTTCCGCGCTTGCCTTCGGCGCTCCCGACCGCAAAGGGCACCCGCAGCCGGGTATATGTACGGACGCCTTCCGTGCCCGTCACGGTAAGAGAAACGCGCTCTTCCGCCGCGCAAAGCGACAGCACTCTCGCGGATGTGCCGATGACGCGCAGCGTTTCGTTTGCGATCGCGTCGATGTCAAAGAGAAGCGCGTTTTCATCGGGCGAAACCGTTTTTTCGGTCAGGATGCTGTATCGGATATCAAACATGTCGGCAAAAAGCCCGGTGAGTTTCAGCGGTGCGTCGGACACGCTTTCGTCCAGAACCGCAGCCGGAATGTACGGGCCTCGCCTGACTGTTACAGCGTTTGTATAGTTCCACTCTCCGCCGCTTGCCCGGACAACGCGCCCGAACAGATCACGCATGGCGTCCGCGTTTTCTTTGGAATAGGTGATTTCGGCAGGATTGACATACCATACGGCCGCGAATCCGTTGCCGACGCGGTAGATCTCTTTATCCTTCGGGTCGTGCACGCCGAGCATTTCAAACAGATGCTCCGCCGCAGAGGGATATTTGACGTTTGAGGAATTCCACCAGCTTCTGATCTTGTGGTACGGATCGCTTCCGTCGCCGACATAGATCAGCTTTCCGCCGTTTCTGACCCAGGAGGCGAGCGCATTGTTGATGTCGGGATATTCCGGCTTCATGAATTCATAGCTCAGAAGCAGGACGTCGTAATCGTCGAGGTAGCCGTTATAGCGCCGGATGTTGTCCAGAGAAACGGGCCTTACCGGCATGCCGTATTTCAGGATCGGCAGGCACAGGCCGTAGAACGACGGGAACGTGCTGCTGCGTATGTATTCGCGCAGAAGCGTTTCATCGCCCCTGCCCTTGAAGAGTTTTTCCGTGAAGTCGTTTTTGCGTGTGTCCGAGTCGGAGATGACCGTCGCATCCGCCGACGGCGCTTCCGCCGGTCGGAGAACGCTGTCGGAATAATCCCGTTGGAAAAGCGCGGAATCGCTCAGCAGCACGCCGGTTCGGATATTGCCGTCCGCTTCCGAAAGCGGAATGTCGCCGAGCGTCTGAAAGACGGAGCAGAGCAGCGTCGCGTAATCGGCAGGGATCATCGTCGCGTCGGGCGAATTTGTGGGGTATTTGCGGTAGAATACCCTGGACGGCCAGGGACACACCTCGTAGGTGTTGACCTTCGGATGCAGCAGCGAAGCCGCGACCGTCTTCAGGTAATTGTATTTGTAGTTTTCCCATGTAAAAATATCGTTGTCCTCGATCGGGTCGTGCAGGAACCACATCTTTCTGCCGGTTCCTTTGATCAGCTCCTGCATGATGCCGTATTCGAGATAGGCCGTCTCGAACGTGCGTTCTTTGATAACGCCGTTCAAAGGGGTCGGCTCGCGCGACGTGCCCGTCCATATCTGCGCGATATATCCGTCGACGGACGCGCAGTCGGACAGCAGCCCTTCGGGACTGACGATCTTCCACTGTGTGTAGTTCACAAGGCTGTGCGTCGGAACATAAAACCGCAGAACGCGTCCGTATCGGGTCAGGGCGTATTCCTTCAAAGCGGAGCTGACGCGGTCGATCGTCCTTTGGTAAAGGTAGGATTTCAGCTTTGCCGCGCGGTATCTCGCGTCCTCGCTCTCGTGCGGCGGGCGCCAGTCCTCCCGATAGAAAAGCCTGTATTCTCTCTTGAACGCCTCGGAATAGCCGCCTCTGTCCCAGAACTCCGGCTCCTCGACGTGGATCGCCTCGGCGCCGAAGTCGACGGCGGCTTTCAGCTTCTCGGTGATATAGTCGGCGAAGGAAATCGTCGGCACCATGTACGGCGTGTCCTTTCCGTGCAGGATCTTGTTGCCGAACCGATCCTCCTGCGCTTCGTCCCAGTGGTCTCTTCCGTCCCACCGGCCGTACAGATAATCCGTATATCCGCCCCATGCGATGCCCGTCATGACGTGGATCACATAGCCGTGTTTTTTATATTCGGCAATTCTTTCGCACGTCGAGTCGTTCAAACCGTAGACCATCACGACGTCCGTATTGATATTGTCTTTTCCGGAGTAGGCCGCCGACTGCTGAAAGCTTGTCCGTTCTTCGCTTCTGTCTCTGATATATGCCATATGCTCTTCCTCCCTGCGTTTTGCAATGCGTAAAGGCGTCGCGGACAGGACGCCGCACCGTATCGGTCCTGCCGAGAATCCCGATCCCGGTTTTTAATCGTCGGCGTTCGGCTGTCTGTACGATTCCATCAGCTCGCGCAGCTCCTTGTGCTGCGCGCAGAACTGCTCGAGCTTAGACGACAGTTTCTCCCAATACGCGTCCGCCTCGCGCTCCCGCGCACGGCAGCGTTCCTGCGTTTCGCGCAGCATGGCCTCGGCCTTGTCGCGCGTTTCCTGCTCGATCCCGGCGCAGATCCTGTGCTGCCGCTCGGTGAAGAGACGCAGGTTTTCGAGATACTGCGCCGCCGCCTCGTCCGCCGCCGCGAACACGCCGTTGAGCGTCATTGCCGCCTGCGCCATCGTTCCCGCCTGCTCGCACGCGATGCGTCTGTCGTCCAGCTGCGCCTGTGCCGCCGCGAGCTGCGCCTGCGTGCGGTCAAGCTGCGCGCGCAGGCCGGCGATTTCCTGCGCCTGTTCCGCCGCCAGCGCCGCCAGCCGGGCGCGGCTTTGTTTCTGCGCCGTTTTGCCCATGCACATCTACCTCCGTATCCCGATCATCTTTTTTATACAATTATATTAAAAAACAGCCGTTTCGTCAACCGAATTTCGGTGATTTTTTTGCGCAAAAATGAAAGGTATAAATTGACAGTGATTGAATTGTATGGTATAATGCAATTTGTATGGGAATCTATATGTGGGATTCTGCGAAGATGTCAAACTATATATATGTGCATATCTTCGCTGCAATATTCCAAAAAACAGGTAAGGAGATCGAAACCATGAAAGTCACGAAACGCATTCTCGCCATCGTGATGTCGCTGCTGATGATCCTCAGCACCTGTGCCGTCGCCGCCTCCGCGGCAGGCACCCTGCAGGCGCTGATCGACGCAGCCGGTGATACCGTCACGATGTCCGGAGACACCATCGAGTCTGTCGTGATCAACAAAGATCTGACGCTTGACCTCGGCGGCTATGAGCTGAGAGGTGTTCCGGGTTCTCCCGCCATTACCGTTAATGGCGCCAATGTCACGATCACCAACGGTCGTGTCGTCTCGCAGTTTGCGGACGTAAAATCCCTGACCATGATGGAAAAAGTGGTCGACGAAAGCCCCGCGGCGATCCTCGTCAACGGCGGCAGTGTGACGGTGGAAGGCGTCCGCGCAATGGGCGGCCTGACCCGCGTCCCCACCACTTCCAACCGTTTCCTGCCCACCGGCAACGCGATCGCGCTTCTGGACGGCGCAACCGCGACTGTTACGCAGTCTTCGCTGGTCGGCCGCTACGGCGTCAACAACAAGGTCACGAACAATCCTGCCGGCGGCACCGTCACGATCAATGACGCCATCATGCTTGGCTTCATGCGCGCGGTGAAGGATTCCTCCAAGGAGATCCTCGGCGATACCACCGAAAAGGAAAACGTTGCGGACCACATCGAGGGATTCCTGAGCAAGGGCGTCAAGCTCGAAGATCGCGAGCGCAACATGCTCAAGCGCGTCTTTGCGGAGAGAGCGATCGTCTACACCAAGGCGGTTGACGACAATGCGACGTTTGCGTACAACGAGTGCCTGGACAAGTACGTCGTGACGGCACACGCGGACGAAAGCAACCTCTGGGGCAACAACACCAGCACCGACTGCTCCTACAAATACGTACCCGAGTACGTCGTCCTGGCTGACGGCACGCTCATCGAGATGACCGAAGATGCGGAAGAAGCCGGCGCCTATGTCGCGCAGCTCGACGCGGATCAGATCGACGGCATTCAGATCAAGTACCGCACATGGTTCGACATGCAGCCCGACGTCAAGGAAATGGCCGACAACTTCGAGCCGTACCTGCAGGCTGTTGTGAACGACGCCATCAACGGCGTAAACAAACTGTATGCGTTCTCTCTTGAGAAGTACACCACCTATACGCAGCTCGTCGGCAACATTGCCAAAAAGCTCGATATGATGGGCAACGAGATGATCGGCGGCAAAGCAATCCGCGACATCGCAGATTATCAGCAGCTCCGCCGCGCCATCTATGATCTGGGCGGCAAGACCGTCTGGGAAGCGGTGCGTCCGGATTATGAATTCGGCGACAGCCAGATGGAAGCGATCTACGGCGCAGGCGCCGTGATGCCGGCTGACGGCATCGTCGGTACCATCGACCGCGTCGCCAAACTCAAGGGCGAGCTGGAGACCTTCCTGCCCTTCGAGGACCAGAGCAAGTGGGCGGACCTCGCCTACTGGGCGTATGAAAACTATGACGAAGTGCTCGACATCGTGGACGAGGCTGTGGAACGCCTTGCGGCGCTGCAGGAAATCCTGGATCGCGATATCGTCAAGCAGCTTGTCGAAAAAGCCGGCCTTCAGGAAAAGCGCGCGCAGTTCGACAAGGTTCAGAAGATCACGAACGACGGCAACGCTGTTCTGGATCGTCTGATGGCAAGCAGCACGGTGCAGTATTTCATTCAGAAAGCTGACACCCATAAGAGCGAGCTGAAGCCCTACGTCAACAAGTTCATCGGCATCTACAACAACCTCGACAGATACTTCGTGCCCGCCGACTTTATGGACGGCAATTTTGCCAAGGGCTATGCTGTGTACGGCATCGCCGACATGGACAGCGATATTCAGCACGTATTCGGCGAACCCGAGTGGGAGTGGGCGGACGATTACAGCGAAGCGACCGCAACCTTCACCTGCGAGAATTGCAGCCATGAAGAGACTGTGACCGATCTGCAGCCCGTGATGAACGAAGTCACTGCGGCGGACTGCGAGAACGATCAGGTCGTCACTTATACCGCCACCGTCCTTTTCCGCGACGAGGAATACACCGACACGACCGACGAGGTCGCCGGTCCCGAAACGGCAACCGACCATGACTGGGGCGAACCCGAATGGGAATGGGCAGATGATTACAGCAGCGCGACTGCAACATTTGTCTGCGGCAACAACAGCGAGCACACGCAGACCCTCGTCGCCGACATCGACACATCGATCGTTTCCGAAGCCGACTGCGAAAACGACAAAGTCGTCATCTACACGGCAACGGTCAACTTTGAAAACGAGAGATATACCGACAGCACGGACGAAATCGTCCTTGAAGATGCGACCGGCCACAACTACGGCGATCCCGTCTGGGAGTGGGCGCCCGACTACAGTGAAGCGACTGCGACCTTCACCTGCCAGAACGACGGCTGCGGCCATCAGGAGAACGTAACCGATACGCAGCCCGTAGAGAACGAAATCTCGGCTCTGGACTGCGTGACCGACCACGTCGTCACCTACACCGCGACGGTCGAGTTTGAAGACGAAACCTACACCGACACCACCGAAGAAGTCACGCTCGAAGAAGCGGACGGCCATGTCTACGGCGATCCCGTCGCAGTGTGGGCCGATGACTTCAGCAGCGTGACCGTGACGTTCACCTGCGAGCAGGGCGATGATGAGCAGACCTTCGTGATCAACGACATCGACTGCGAAGAGCTTGAGGAAGCCGAATGCGAAAAGGATCAGGTCGTGCAGTATCTTGCTTCGCTCGATTTCAACGGCGAAATTTACGACTTTGTTTCCGATCCTACCTCCGTGGATGGTACCGCAACCGGCCACAGCTATGGCGATCCCGATTGGGAATGGGCAGACGATTACAGCAGTGCGACTGCGACCTTCACCTGCCAGAACGACGGCTGCAACCATACAGAAACCGTGACTGACGACGCGCCCGTGATGAACGAAGTCACGCCCGCCACCTGCGAGGATGACCAGGTTGTCACTTACACCGCGACGGTTGAGTTTGAAGACGAAACCTACACCGACACCACCGATGAAGTTGCAGGTCCTGACGCCGCGACCGGCCACAGCTACGGCGATCCCGATTGGGAGTGGGCAGACGATTACAGCAGCGCGACTGCGACCTTCACCTGCCAGAACGACGGCTGCAACCATACGGAAACCGTGACCGACAACGCGCCCGTGATGAACGAAGTCACGCCCGCCACCTGCGAGGATGACCAGGTTGTCACCTACACCGCGACGGTTGAGTTTGAAGACGAAACCTACACCGACACCACCGATGAAGTTGTCGTTCCCGACACCGCGCCCGGCCACAACTTCGGCGATCCCGTCTGGAGCTGGGCGGACGATTACAGCAGCGCGACTGCGACCTTCACCTGCCAGAATGACGGCTGCACCATGGAAGAAACCCTGCCGGCCGACATCGACGCGACTGTCGTTCAGGATCAGACCTGCACGAACGACGAGCTGACGACCTACACCGCGACAGTCATGTTTGGTGACGTGGAATACACCGACACGACCGATCCGGTCAAGACGAAGGACGCCACCGATCACAACTTCGGCGAATGGGAAGACTTCGACGAAGAGAACCACATCCGCTACTGCCAGAACGCCGGCTGCGACGCTTCCGAAACCGAAGCACACGCGTTCACCGAGTGGACTGTCGTGACTGAGCCGACCGAGACAACCGAAGGCAAAGAGACCCGTACCTGCACGATCTGCGGCAGAGAAGAAAGCCGTCCGATCGACAAGCTGCCCCCCCTGCTGCTGTACGTTGACGACAGCACCGAAGGCGCGAACGTTGTCCGCGTTACGGTTCCTTACGGCAGAAGAGGCACGACCGCATTCAACCTGAGCGCATCCGAAGAAGATGTGACCTACACCATTGATCAGCAGGGTTCCAGAATCCTTTCCGTGGATGAAAACGGCAAGGTCACCTACAAGCGCCTTTGCCTGTTCTGCGATTCCGCAGTCATCACGGCGACGACGCCCGACGGCAGAACCGCGACGTGCGAAGTCAATGTCAAGATGAAGTGGTGGCAGATCATCATCTGGTTCATGTTCGGCAGCCTTTGGTATTAATCTCCTGAACCTGTTCAGGCCGTCACACCGAAAGGCGTGACGGCCTTTTGCTATGCCCCGGTTCCCGACACTTCCGAATACAGGTTCATCGCGGCATTCTGTTGGACAATAGAAAACTCCCCTTACACAGGGGAGCCTGATCCTTGATGTTTCACGGATTGCACGATAATCCGCGAAGAACGCGAACGAAAGCGATACACGGCACACAAAAAGCTCCCGTCAAAGGGAGCTTTTGGCATTTTCTTCTTGGAGTCAGTCCGCCGCCCGGATCACCATTGCCTGACCGGGCTCGATTTTCAGCGCGATCGTTCCGTCTGCGATCCCGACCGTGCCGCACGGCACGTTTCCTGCGGGCGTGATCCGGAACACGGCAGCGTCCCGGAACGGCGCATGGGGGATGTTCCAAACGCCGTCTTTTCCGTTTTTGGAATAGGCAATGAACGTCGTGTTCTTTTCGTCGAGCGGCAGCAGAACATCGTCGCCCTCTTTGCGCGTGACGCCGTTTTCGAGAATGCTCTTTGTCCTGCCGTCGCTGACGATCCCGCCGGAAAAGTCTACGATATAGGCGCCGTCCGCCTCGTGAAGGCGCAGCCGCTCGTGCCGGTTCAAATAGAAATACGGCAGCTGCATGGTGCAGAATTCATACAGAAAGGCCTCATACCAGTCTGCCGGATCGTTTCCGTACTTCCGCCAGATCTCTTCGCCGTGCATCGCACCGTAGAAGACGTCTTTTTGCTTCGCATCGGTCAGACGTCCGCTGTACAGGGACGCCGGAATCTTCATGCTTTCCTCGACGGTGACATTGCTCGTCCACCACGTCGCGGGGATCCTGCCCAGCGTGTGCATCGGCGCGTCCCGCCAGTCTCCGTCGGGCAGCGGATCGACTGCCGAAGCATACAGCATCGGACGGATCGGATGCTCGGGCGAATCCGCGCGCCACTCCAGCTCGCGGTAGGTGTATTCGCTCGTCACGTCGATCCCCAAAGACGCGATGTAGTCCAGCATCTTGTTCCTTGCCTGCGCCTGCTCCGTTACGCTCGTGTAGGGATTCAGACTTTGCGCAATGCAGAAATTGTCGAGATGCACGGTTCCCGCTTCACGCACGGGCGTCACTTCGCAAAAGCGGTCCCAGAGCCGTTTGAACAATCCGCTTTCATAAAAGCCTTTATAGGAAACCTTAAAGGCGTCTCTTCCGTTGAAGTTTTCGATGACGGCGGGTTTACCGTCCTTACCGTTTGCCAGCGAGTTCGTCGCGGCAAGCTCGGGAAAACACGGCGTGTCTCTGTACGCGTCCGCCAGATTGCCGTGGAAGCTGACCACGGTATGATACCGCTTCGCCTCTTCAAACAGCCACCACAGGCTGTCGCGCGCCGTCGCATCGCAGTCACGCTTGAGCGCCTCGTTGACGACCTCCATCTCCGGATAGCAGTCGTCGTGCCCGAGCCCCTGCCAACCAACCAGATAGATGATCTTCCGTATGCCCTGCGTCATCGCGTCGATCGCCCGTATGATCTCCAGCGCCTGCTCGAAGGTGATAAAAACCTCGGACAGTCCGCGTTCAAAATCCTTCGGTTCCGCCAGATACATTTTCATCCAAAGTGTCCGGCTGTAATCATAATTCCATTGCATGCTGTTTCCTCTCTTTCGTAAACGGACGGCTTGCGCAGCTTCGCCGTTTCCGTTCGGGATTTCCGATGTACTCTTTTCTGATGTCCTGCGTTATTGCGATTCTGTCTGTGCGGCCGTCACGAGGGAATCTGCCGTATCCGTCTCCTGCGGCGCGTCGTCATCCGCCTGCGCCGCCTGCTCTGCACGCTGCTGAAGAACCTGCATGATCTCCACGTGCTTCTCGTCCGTATAATCCCAGAAGAAGATATACGGCAGCATCATCAGCAGATAACCTGCCAGATCGAACGCGATGCCGATGACCATGCATTTGATGCGCACGTCGTCCATATACAGCACGTCCCAGTCGGACGTAAAGCCTGCGCCGACAAACATCAGCGGGATGATCAAACCCACCAGAGAGGTGATCGGGCCGGTGAACCATCCGATGATGCCCTGATAGCCCTCGAATCGTTCGCCGGAAATGTACATCTGATAGTCGCTGACACGGATATTCATGTCGTTCTTCGCAATCTGCAGCGCGGACGTCAGACCGTCGCCGAGGAAATACGCGATAAACAGCAGGACGCCGCACAACCAGTGCAGATTGCCTAAGAACAGAAACGCAACGATATATATCGCCGAACGCGAAGCATTCACGATCTGGCTGAAAATCATCAGCGTCTTGAACTGGAAGCGCTTGCGAATCCACGGTGCGAGCATCTGGCCGGGCGTCCCGGCAAATTTCAGCACCAGTTCCGCCACGGAGAACAGCAGTCCCGTTTCACGCCACGTGTAAATCAGCAGGATCGTTTTCATGGACAGCATACCGTTGCCCAGAGAATCCAGCAGGCCGACGGCGTTGTTGATCCAAAGATACTTGTTTTTTAAAATGCCGGAGATACACGTCCAGAAGGAATAGTACTCCTTCTTTTCGATCGGCGGCGCCGGGATCCGCTCCTGGATCTTCCCGAGACTGATGAACATAATGACCGCGCTGACCACGAAGAATACCGGCAGCAGATAGCGGAACATGTCGCGGTCACGGATACCGTCTACGAACAGGGCGCCCGCGATCGTGGGCAGCAGGAAATTGACTATGTTCTGCACGATGTGGCTGAGCTTGACGGGATAGGAGTTGACAAACAGGCGCTCCTGCTGATTCGGACTGATGTTGAACGCCACCCTTTGGGTGTGTCCGACAAAGCTGAACATCCCGTAAAGCTGGAACAGCAAAAACAGCTTCCAGACACGTTCGGTCATGGGCAGTTCGTACAGCGGCAGCCAGCAGATCAGCATGGCCACAACGACGCCCTGCACGATATTGGAATAGGCAAAGAGCTTGTATCTGCCGAGCTTTTTCAGCAGCAGTTTGCGGATCACGATGCTGCGGAAGCCGCCCCAGCCGTTTACAAGAAAATGCACACCGAAAATCTTGAAGATTGAAAACGCGTCCAGCCCCGGCCACTGGGAATCGAGAAACCGGTGCACGCTCTGCGGCAAAAACGACGCAAAATTGAACAACAGCAGCAGCAATCCGAGTGCGGTGAAGGACAGATAAACCGTAAAGTACTTTCTCTCCACTTTTTTCGGCAGGAAGCCGAGATTGGCGTCCACGCCCATAGAGAGGATCTGCCATAAATAATTGATGGCAAGAAAGAAGGTGTTGATGGCGGCGAAGGTAAGAAGCGGAATCTGATAGTAGAATGCGACCAGATAACATCCGGTGCCGAAGGACAGAAAGCCGCACAGATACTGCAGCGTATAGTCGCCGCCAACCGCGCCGAAAATGGACAGGTATTCCCGGAACGGGACGTACTTCCCCGGCGCAGGCGTTTTCCAATATGTTTTGACGTCATGAAAAAACGCTTTGACTTTTCCGTTTTTCTCAGCCATTCTTCAGCGCCTCCTCTCTGCTGCGTGCAAGTTCTTCGGATTTGTATGCCTCGATCAGCTCCTGCGCGTCGGCGCGTGTTTTGCCGTACTGCGGCTTGGGCGCTTTCCACATTGCACCTGCCTTGATGCTCTTCGGCAGCCACGATTCGCCGAGAAGAAGCGCATCTTTATCCGCTGCTCCGAGAAGCACCTCCGTCATCCCCGTGCAGGAGAAAAACGCATGGTGTCCGATCTCCCGGACGGAAGCCGGAACGTACAGCGTCGGCGCGATGCTGCCGCATCTGCTGAACGCGTCGGCTCCGATCTTTTCGAGCGTGTCCGGCAGCGCAAATCCCGTACCGAGCAGCGAATCCGTTTGTGCGTCATACTCATACGCGCCGAGACGCGAACACCCGAAAAACGTCATATCGCCGATCTCCCGCACAGACGCAGGCAGCGACAGATCACGCAGATGCTCATTCTTCAAAAAAGCAAAGGTCGCAATCCGTTCCACGCCCTCCGGAACGGTGTAGGCGTCCGGATACGTAAATTCGTCCGCCTTGTCCGTCGGCGTCTGCCCGTAACAGACGGGATACAGCATCAGCGTTTTCCCGTCTTTGGTAAGCAGTACGCCGTTCTCGTCCTTGTACCGGGTATTGGCGGGATCGACCGTTACCTTCTGGAGTTTCTTCAGGTTGTAGAACGCGGTTTCCTCGATATGCTGCACAGACGCGCCGATCACCAGTTCCTCGACGTATTCGTCCGCATTGACCGCGTAGGCGCCGACGCCGACCACCGGCTGCGTTTCGTCCGGATTGTTTCCGTTCTTGTCGCGCACGAAATCCAGATACAGCGTTTTGGTAGCCGCGTTGCCGTTAAAGCTCGCAAACATCCAGCCGTTCAACGACTCGTCTTCGCCGATCGCGGCAGCCTCCCTGTACTTGTACGGCGGTCTCGAAATCGAGATGAGCGAAATCGTGACCGAGGCCGAGACAAACAGTACGAGTACGACAATAAATACGATTTTCTGCCAGAGTTTCAAAGGCGATTCCTCCTCATTCTTGATCCGTTCGCATGCAAACGTCCCGCATCAGGAATACCCGTGATCCTTTTGCGGATCACGGGTTTATGTTCTTTATGCTTCGTATTCTGTGTTTGACGCAAGGCAGCCGTCCGGACCGCACCGCAGGCCGCACGCGCAAATCACCCGCACACAAGCAGCCTGCCGCAGTTGCTCCCGTTTCATCGGCTTCTCTCCTTTATGCGAAGTGTTTCGCTTCGTTCTTTATCACTATTGTATACTGCGGCGGGATGAAATGCAAGTCAATTTGTGCAAATTGTTGATAACTTTTTGTGAGACGCGTTTTACCGCACGTCGATTTGGCAGCTGCGCATCGTTTCGAGAGCGGCCTCGTGCCTGTCGACCGTCACACCGGCGCAGCAGGAAGCATCGACCGCGATCGGCGTTTCCGGAAAGGATGCTTTCAGGATCAGCGCGTTGGAGACCACGCAGATGTCCGTGCACAGCCCGATCACTTCCAACGCGAAGTCCTCGCCGCTGACAGCGTCCCGGATCTGTTCCGCGAGTGCGACCGAGCCGAACGTGTTCTTTTCGATGCTCGTATACGGCTTTTGCCGAAGCGCCGCCGCGACGCGCGCATCCAACTGCCAACCCGCGGTTCCCTTGATGCAGTGGGGCACCGGCAGTTTTCTGCCCTCTGCGGTGTCCATGTAGTGATCGAAATGCGTATCCATGGTAACGAAGATCTCTCCGTCGAACGCTTCGATCTTTCTCACGACGGCGGGCACGATGGCTGCGGCTTCCCTGCTGCCCAGCGCCCCGTCTACGAAATCCTTCTGCATGTCCACAACGACCAGGATCTTTTTCATGGCGTTTCCTCCTTGTGCCGTCCCCTGTCCGGCCGCAAACCGTTCTTCGGCAGCCGCATGGGCGTTCATTTCGTTTCGCTGCCCAGAGCGCCGTCTTTTCCGAGCGTTCTGTAAAACCTTTTTCCGTCCGGCAGCATCCGCACGCTGGTCACGGTTTTCGCGTCGTCGGAGCTGTCAAGCAGCGTCTCGCCGAGCGGTACGGCGGGCGCGTCGCTTCCGTGCAGGATCATAACACCTCTTTCATAGCACATCGCGGCGTTCCCGATGTCGCAGTCGCTGCGGTGCGGCAGGAACGCATATTCGATGACGTGTTTGCCTCTGTCGGCGGTCGGATCGGGTACTTTTGCAATGTCCGCGCCGGTGGGCGACGTGAGCAACGTCAGGCGCACCCGACTGTCGAGCACATCGTAGCCGTGCTTGGAACGGTTGAGCAGCGCAAACGCGCAGCCGTCGTCACCGACGAGGTCGGCGTATGTGAGCGCAGGCACTTCAAAGCGGGCTTTTTCATACGGCGTGTCCCGCTTGACGGGACGCTCCAGCGTTCCGAACGGCACTTTATAAAAGGCTCTGGGATTCTGAATACATGTCTCCGCCGAGAGTTTCAGATCCTTGCCGTTTTCCCACCAGTCGGCATGCAGCACGCAGCGGATCATCGGATCGTTCGCGTAGAAAATGAAGTCCTGCTCCAGGAAGCTGGTCGGATAATCGACCGCGGGCGTATGCCAGAGATACGTCCCGTAATAGGGCTTTTTCTCCGTCCAGATCCCGAACGCGTATTTCGCCCGGACCACGGCGCGGACCGGCCCCTGCTCGACGATCTCAAAGCCGATGCATTTCATATCCCACTCTTTGCCGGTGAAGCCAAAGTTCCAGGAATCGTAGTCGCGGCTCCTGGTGTCCTCCAATATCCGGAAGCTGCCGATCCTGCCGCCGCTGAACTCTTTCCCGTCATAGATCAGAGACGTGACGGCGCCCTTTTCGGCGTCGAATACAGCACGCAGCACGCCGTTGTCGACCGTCGTGCCGCTGACGGTCACACCGCTTTCCGGCTGTCCGTCGGTCAAACGCAGCCTGTTGAAAGAAAACGGCTTCAGTCCTCTGAAATACACCGCGGTCTTGTTGTCGGACGTTCTTTGGAAAGCGTGCCGGTTTCCGCTGTCATCGACGGCATAGCCGCAGTCGTACGCGGGCGCCGTGTCGAGGATGACGGGTGTATCCGTCCCGACGGAGACCGGATTGAACACATAAACCGCATCGCCTTTGCCGAGCGCCTTTGCCGCGCAGTCCTTGTCGGACGAAGCGATGACGGCGAACGCTTTGTCAAAATCCTCGTACAGATCACGGTACACCTTGAGCATCGAGGTGCCGGCAAGGACGTCGTGAAACTGTCCGAAAAGCTCCTTCTCCCACGCTTCGGTCACGTCGCGGTAAACGCCGGACGCCGCCTGCAGGCTTTCGCAGTTCAAAAGGGCGCGTTCGCATTCGCGGTTGAGATATTTCGTTTTTGCCTGAACGGTGTAGGTTTTGTGGTGCGTTTCCAGGAACAGTTCGTTCCGCACCGTCGGCAGAGTCGACAGATCCTCGGTGCGCGTCAGAATGTCATAGAATTCCGTCAGACCGCAGAATCGAATGTTGGGGAAAACGGTCTGTTTTTTAAGCTCGTCGATGCGGTCCATCATCACGGGCAGCGGACCGCCGCCGTGGTTGCCGTAACCCCAGAGAAGCGGGATGTGGTAGAATCCGTCCGTGAGGTGATGGATGCGGACGGTCTTGGCAAGTTCGTCGAACTCAATGTGATTGGAATGGCCGGGATACTCGTGCAGCGTCAAAATCCGGCTGCCGTCGTCCCCTTCCCACCAGAAATGGATATACGGGAAGAGCGTGTATTCATTGTACCGCAGTTTTTGCGTGACAAAATACCGCAGTCCCGCGTTCTTCATGATCTTCGGCAGTCCCGCGTTGAAACCGAACGCGTCGATGTTCACGCCGCAGGTGGCTTTTTTGCCGCACGTTTCGAGCGCGGTTTTCTGGCCGAGCTCGAGTTGGCGGAACCAGCTTTCCTCGCCCACGCACTGTCCGTCCGTCTCGCACCACATGCCGCCCTGCGGCTCGAACTGTCCTCTGTCCGCCGCGGCACGGATCTTCTCCCACAGTTCGGGATACTTCTGCTTCATGTCCCGCCACAAAACAGCGGACGTCTCCATATAGACATAGTCGGGTTCACGCTCCATCAGTCCAAGCTGTGTTTCAAACGTGCCCTTCATGCATTCGATCGTTTCGGGGTAGCGCCATTTCCACGCGAGGTCGATGTGGGAATGCCCGATAAAATAGATCGTAAACCGCTTGGCATAGTCTGCGACCGGTTTGAGCATATCCGGAACGGTTTCGAGCTTTTGCAGGATCGTATCGTCACGCAGCGCAAAAACAAGGACGTTCGCCGTCTCGACAAGGCACTTTGAGAGCGCCTGCCGCTCATCATCCGTCAGCTTCGATTTGTTGATCTCGACTTCGCCCTGCACATAAAGATTCTCGCGTCTGTTGGACGTGGACAGGAGATGGCAGCCGGCGCGCAGAGAACGCGCGAGGTTTGCGATCCGGTCGTTCGTTTCTTTCAGTCCCTTGAGATAATACCGGGACGTGATGCCGCAGACAAGTTTGTTGTTCGGGCTGTCGATGCGCAGAAAAACGCAGTGCTCGTTTCCGTCCGGCGCGCAGCCGAGATCGAAGTGTCCGCCCATATACGAATACAGCGCAACCGGATGATCGTCGCAGTAAATATCCAGGTCGTAGCCGGTGTAATACGTGAAGCCGTAATCTCCGAAATCCTTTTTGTCAAAATATTTGCTGATGTACGGCAGGGAAAGCTGCGCCATCATCCAGCCCGTCCGGATGGCGTTCTCGTCCCGCTGTGTCGTGTCGAAGACGGGGAAAGTCTTCATTTTTTCGATCGCGGGCAGCGGCTCCTCCTCGCTGCCGTCCCAGCCGTAAAAGCGGCGGAGCACGGGAAATGCCGTGTCCTCGAGACATCTTGCGAAGTCGAGCACGTCCTCGAGCGTTTCGCACGCGTGTTCGCGGTAATAATCAAGCGGTCTGAAATGCGCGTTTTCCGGTTTCATGATAAAACACCTCCGAATCAGTGCGGATGCATGCCGGCAATCGGCTGCATCGGTTGTGGATTCTTATCCTCTGCATTATATAGGAAATGAGCGTCTAAAGCAAGCAGAACTCAAAGACGGGCAGACGCCTGCATCACCGTGCCTGCCGCCGCCGTTTGCGCCGCCTTGTATTCCTTGCCGCCGGAATAGATCACGACCGTATACCTGCGGTCGACGTCGCTGTTGTTTTCGGCATACACGTCAAACGCATCGCCGCTTTTCACACAGCGGAACCGGTTCGTTACCGTTTCGCTTTCGCGCAGCACAAGAGCCGCGTCGGTATCCGCGTACAGCTCCACGCGCAGCGCCTGCGGTATGCCGTCCGGCAGACTCATGCAGTCCGGCTGGTATGCCGCGCCGCCGCCGACACGGATGAACATCGGCAGGCCCTCCTTTTTGAACATGGGTGCGTCGCACACGACGGTCCGGCCGCCGTCGAACCGCGCCTTTGTCCACATATCGATCCATGTTCCCTGCGGCAGATAAACTTCCCGTTTATCCGCGCCGGCTTCGGTCACCGGCGCTATGAGAATCGAATCGCCCAGATAGAACTGGTCGTCAATCGCGTACAGCTCCGGCTTGTCCATATCGTTGTAGAACATCGGGCGGATGATCGGCTCGCCGGTTTCGGCGCCATGAACGGCATAGGAATAGATCGTGGGGATGAATCTGTAGCGGTAGCGCAGGCACTCGCGGTACAGCTCCCGCGTCTGCGGCGGACAGTTCCACGGCCATTTCGCGGAGGAATTCTGTCCGTTGTGCATACGGGGCATCGGACAGAAAATAATGCTCTGGCAGAATCGTCTTGCGATATTGTCGACGTCGAACTGCATTTCATCCGCAGGCGTTTCCACGCCGCTGCCGCGCATAAACCCGCCCAGATCGTACCCGCACAGCGTAAAACCCGCCATGCCGGCGTTGATGATGTACCAGATGTCCTCCTTGAATCTGTGGATGCCGAACTGCGTATCGCCCGCCCACGGGAGCGCATATCTCTGGCTGCCGATCCCGCCGCCTCTGGACAGCGACATGTGATTCTTCACGCCGTTCTCCGCCATCACGTCGGAGATCACGCGGTTCCACATGGCGCCGAACAGGTTTCTTGACGGTATGCCCGGCAGGATCTCGCCGCTGACCCGGTCGGAATGATCCGTCCACCACTGGGTCACGCCGTCCTTGATCCTGGGCTCCAGGAAAGTTCTGTAATAGTCGATGCCGCGCTGTGTCGCAACGTCGGGCACCGTTTCGTTTTTGACCTGGCGCAGCAGCCCCTGCGCGATCGCGGGGATCGCGGTGGACGGCTTGAAAGCGCAGGAATTGATGTGCAGAACCGTTTTGATATTCGATTGTTCCAATTCCCGGATCATCCCGACGCCGTCGCCGAAATCGGGATGCCAGTTATAGTCATCCGACGGATAGCCCCAGCCGCCGGTGTACTCCCGGATGAAGTTCACGCCTCCGCGCCACGGGCCGTCGATCACGATGGCGTCGCAGGGATACCCTTCGCTTCGCATGCGGCGCGTATCGTCGATGGCGCCCTGCGCCCGTTCAAAGCTCAGGCTGCTGCACCAATATCCCATGAGCCACCTCTTGGGAAACCGGTTGGTGCCCACGATGCGCGCATAGCTTTTTGTGATCTCCGAGGTATTGCCGCAGAACACAAACAGATCGTAATCTCCGCCGGGCGCGTGAAGGAACCATTCGTTCCCGTCTGTCTTGGCCATGTCAAAGTATACATGCGGCCACGGATTGTTGAAAAACAGACCGTACCCCGCGGAGCTGATGAAATACGGGATCGGGAAGCCGCCGTAGTCGCCCACGCGCGCGCCCCCTTTTTCCGAGAAAATATCCGCGGATTCGCCGGTTCTGTCCACCTTGTAGATCCGCGCGCCGAACCCGGAGTATCTTTCGTCCCCGATGCGTTCAAACTCGGTATAGCTCCTCATGCCGGAATAATCGGCCGCGGCGTCGGAGAACCGCGCGCCGCCGTTTTTGGTTTGGATCAGCGTCCTGCCCTCGGCAGTTCGGAACGAAAACTCGTTTGTGTTCATATCGTACACGAGCGTCAGGCGGGAATTCGAGAATACGATCACACCGTCTTCCAGCCTGTAGTCGTACGGCAGCGCGTCCCAATCCGTGCGGATCAGACCCAGCCGCTCGGTCACGGTTTTCTCTACACGCGCGCCCGGCTGTGTGATCCGCAGCCGCAGCGTGTTCTCGAAACAGTTTTCGAGGATGATCTCGCGTCCGGACGCGGTGATCACCGTCACGCCTTTCTCGTGCCTGTATTCGCCTTTCAGCGAGAGTTCGGGTGTCTTGTATGCGTCCGTTTCCAGCAAATAGTCCGTATACTCCGAATCATACAGCGCGTCCGGGTGAATTCTGAGCAGCTTTTGCATGGCCGTTCTCCCTTCGTATTTCCGTATTACGGATATTGTACACCTCGCGGTGTGCCGTGTCAATGCGTCTACGCGCCGATCGCGGGCTTGTGTGCGCGGGATTACGGCGCGCGAAAAGAATGAGGCGGACAGCGAACCAAAACGAGAAACGCGGCACGATAAAAAACAAGCCTACAAAACGTATTGCGTTTCATAGGCTTGCGGAACACGTGCGGTTTTTGCTGCAAATCCCGTCTGCCGGACGGATGCATTACCGGAAAGGCTCCGCCGTCTTCGCTTTGCATCAATACGGACACTTGCCTCTGATCCGGCCGAACGCTTTTCTCACCGCGTAATAAGACGGCTTTTCGTTTCCGTCGACGTCGACAAGTCCCCACCTGGTTTCCGTCGGACAGTCGGGCTGATCGCACATATAGCACTTCTCGCTGTCGGCGTAGCAGTAAACGATCGTGCCGCCCACAAAGGGAAGATTGTACATTCTGGGGATAACGTCCCGGAAGAACTTTGCCTGTCCCTCGGGCGTATGGGGATACCCCGGAATCAGCGTGGTTTTGGGAAGCTCCTTGAACAGGTGATTGACGTAGTCGCTCTTGAAGATAAAATCGCCCTGGTGCGAAACGTCCGGCGATACGTAGCGAATGTGTTCCTTCATCCTCTCGTTGAGATTCTCGACGAACAGCTCGATTTTTTCGTAGGCTTCTTCGATACTCTCGACGCCGTATTCGCGAAGGATCGCGCGTTTTTCCTCCTCGGTTTTCGGCGCGCCGCCGCTGATGTACCCGAATTCCTGTATCACGACGGGCTTGCCCGTCAGATTCCAAAGATACCGGACAAGCGCGTCAAAGAAATACAGCAGACCGCCGACGTTTGCGAAACAGCCGACGTAAATGTCGATCCCGACGTAATCGCAGAACTTGTGGTACGGTTTCATCATGAGATGCAGATCGACCTGCGGTCCGGCGCTGTTATAGCCGACAAGAATATCCTGCTTGACGTCGTACATCGCCTCGGCGTTAATGCCGATGAATCGCGCCGCTTCCTCCTGCGTCAGCGGCAGCGTAAAGTGCGGCATGCCCATTTCGTTCGTGATCTGTACCGCGTCGATAAACGGCCGGAGATCCCGGATCAAAAAGACGGCTGTATCCCGGACGCCCTGCTCGTTTTCGCGCGGATCGATACCCGCGTCTATGTAATCGCGCGGATACGGCGTTACCGCCATCACCTTGAATCCTCTGTCTTTGTAGCCCTTGCAGCGGTCCTTGAAATCCTCGTAGCTCTTTCGGACGGCGCCGTTTTCGTCATACGGGAACGGAATATCTATCCGGATCCATTCGATATTTCCGCGCTCGAGCTGGGCGTAGTTCTCGTTGGGGTGACAGACGCCGCAGATAAACCCGCCCGCCTTTTTCCGGAACGCTTCCGTCTCCGCACTGGACAGAGGTTTAAAATACGAAGCGGCGAGACATTTCGGAAGATATTTCAATCCGTATTTGATCTGGTCTATCACATATTTTTCCATACATTTTCCTGCCTTTTCTTTTTGATGCCGTATGCCCGGCGTCTCTCCTTACTGCGCGGTCCCGACCGTCTGTTCCTCGTCGAGCATTTCCGCAAGCTCCTTGATCTCCTCGTCAAGTTCATTTTCTTTCTCTTTCGCAATCAGGGCGCGGCGCTCATTCAGCGCGATATACATCTGTTCGCGCTTTTCGCCGACAAGATCATAGAAGAAGTACGGGATCGCCTTGATCACGTTGGGCAGAAGCGTAATACCGGCAAAGAGGAAAAAGATCTTTTGATAGACCAGTTTGTTGCCCTGTGACCAGAAAACGCTCGTGATATTCGGATCGTAACCCGACCAGTTGAACACCTTGATCGTGAGAAGCGTATGAAGCGGCGCCGTGATCTTTGTGATCAGGCCGGTCAGAATACCGAACGTGCCGTCCGGTCTTTCGCCCGTCATGTATTCCGTATAGTCGTTGATCTCTCTTTCAAGTTCGCCTTCAAAGACGTTCGCCGGGCCGTTATTCAGGCCGTCCAGCCCATGGAACAGCGCGTAGATCCCGATGATCACCCATCTCTTATGGACGAACAAGACGCCGAAGATCGACATCAGAAGCGCCGAAACAAGATCCCACGCACGCAGCCAGAGCACCGCGTTTCTATTGTTATGACGGAACAGCTTCTGGAATTTCGGGATGAACGCGACGCTCAATACTTCGACGATGTTGAACGGCGTATACGCGATCAGCGACGGGATGGAGCCGCCGAAGATCTCCTGCTGCGTCACGAAATCCCATCTGTATCCGCCGTCGCTCCACCAGCTTACGGAGAAATTGGCCAAGAAGTTCCTTCTTGCGTACTTGTTTTTGAGCACGTAGAACATGGTCTTCGTAATGGGAGCGGGCTTCGGCTGCAGCAGGATCCTTTCTTTGCAGCCGAGCGCCATCGCGATATTGCACACGGTGCCGAGAACGGCCGCGAACCCCGCCAGAACGGAAAAAACGGTTGCCAGATCAATGGAAATATAGCCCTTGTTGGAAAGCTCAAATATGGGCGGGAAAATCGCGTAAATGATGTTTGCGCCGATATTGCCGAGGTACGTTTTCAAAAGACCTACCGTGATCCTGTCTTTCGGATTGGGCGACATCAGCGTAATTATGTTGTCGCGCGGTATGGTATAGATCGTGGAAAACGTCTCCTGTATAAACAGCATGACGAAGAGGAATATGATCTTTTTCGGGCTGTCTCCGGGCGTTTTCCCGAGGAAGAGCGCGCCGCTGTACAGAACAAGCGTGCTGAAGAAATACGGCATCGGAGAGAACAGAAGATACGGCCTCGCCTTGCCCCAGCGGGAACGCGTTTTGTCGTACGCCATACCCATGAGCGGATTGTTCAGAACATCGTAAATACCGATGAGCATCTGGATAAAGGCGACGTATTTCATGTCGAGCTTGAGTACGGTTACATAATAGACCGTCTTATAGGTCTCCAGTCCGTCCAAAAACTTTCCCGCAAGTCCCCCGACCGCAGGAAGAAGCATCTCTCCGGGTTTGAGAACCTTGGTATGGAACATCCGGATGGCGATATCGCTGTATTTCCCTAACTTTTTTTCACCGATCGACGCAGCGGAATTCTGTTCCGCTCCGAATACTTTTTGGGACAGCGTTTTATTCTCGTTTTTCTCACTCATGGTTTCACCTCACCTCAACATGACACGTTGCTTTGAAGTATCCGTCGTCCGAAACGGCGTAAATATCGACCGTGCCGACGCGTTTTGCCGTGATCGTTCCGTTCTGATCGACTGCAGCTACGTCTTCGTTATCCGAATACCACTTCACCGTCTGGATCGTCGCCTTTCTCGGTTTGACCTTTGCCTCGAGCGTATAGGTGTCGCCGACCGACAGTTTCAGTTTCCTGTTCGATATTTCGATCTCCTCGGCCGGGACTTTGACAGAGATCAGACATTGCGCCGTATATTTCTTTCCCATAAAGGTATACGCAACGCTCACGCTGCATTGACCGGTCGTGTGTTTGGCGGAGACGTAGCCCTCGTGATTCACGGTCGCGATCGACTCGTCGGAGCTCTTCCACGTCAGCTCCTCGTCCGTGAGCACGGCACACGGCGACTCGGCCCTTAACACGTCCGTCTGTCCGGGCGTCAAAACCAGCTCTTCTTCCGAAAGGAAGACGCCCGGCCACGTAAACTCGAACTGCGCTTTTTCGTTTACGGTAAAACCGACGTTCTGCGTCCCGAGCGCGGCATATTTGCCGGCAAAGGAGACGTCCGCCGCAAAATCGCAATCCATGGAATACGAGACGGACTTGATCTGATCGGTAAGCCGGTCGATCACGGCGCAGATTTCGATGTTTCTGTATGTGATCGCAAACCCGTTATCGCACGTAAACCAGCCGTTCTCGTTGTCCCGGACGAGCGTGTCGATCTGCGTGTCCGTAAGCGGATGGAAATTCCGCGAAAGGAATGACGCGTCCGCCGGCGGATAGGCCGCATCCTGCGCGTGCAGCGTGATGGTGTATTCATCCTTGTATTTGCGGATGAAGCCCTCGGCGGTGCCGCAGTCCTCGCATTCCTGCGGGATCTCGTCCGAATCTTTTCCGCAGACGGGACAAGCCCAGTAATCGTATTTCAGATCGGCAGACGTAATCTCTCCGGGCGTGATCTCGGGCACCCAGAGCTTTCCGGAAAGATCTTCGCCGAAATCGGAGGAAAGATCACCCCTGGTCTCGCCGAGCTTGTCTTCGATGCCGGTCCGTATGTATTCCGCCGTGCGCTGCACATCACCTGCGCGAAGCGAATCGACGTCGATGCGGAATGAATCCGCAAACGACATTGCGGGCTTTTCTTCCTCCGCCTTTTTTACGGCCGACATAACGTAGCTGATCCGCTCTTCTTTCGTTTCGGGCAGCGGAGAAAGAGAATCCTTGATCACATTCGGCTCCATGGTCCCTTCGATCTCCAGAACGGTTTTCAGACCCCATATCATGCCGATGATAAAGAATATGATGAGGGTCGTGATGACGATCTTCGGCAGTTGTTTTTCGAGGTCTATCTTTTTCACTGTATCCGATCCCTTCCCGTGCATTTTTCCTGTCATACCGTGTCCTCTTGCGGATCGGCATCTTTGCGGCCGTCGGAAACGCCTTCGGCCATTTCGCGGTGTTTCCGGATCTCTTCCTCGATCGCTCTCGTCTCGGCCGTCTCGACGATCGGCTGCGGAAGATCCTCGAGCTTCAGTTCTCCGCTCTTGATCTTTTTTGCGATCTCGGCGCGTTCAAGATCCCCTTCGCCGTATTCAATGGCGACGCCTTTGATCGCAACCAGGAGATTGAGCACAAAGACGACGGCGAACATCAGGAATGTGACTGCGGCGCCGAAAGACATCGTACCGTTCAGAACCGATCCGGAAAGCCCTGCGGCAGAAGAACAAAAACCGAGCGCCGTGATCAGAATCGCCGCGGAGTCCGCCATGCCGAGCGCGCTGACAACGCACAGGATCACGGACATTTTCCGGATGCTGAGAAAGCACAGCACCGTCATCACGAAAACGAGCAGCCCGAGCACGGCGGCGGCGCTCTCGGCGATCAGCACATTCCGCAGCGCGCTGAAAACCGTACCGTTGAACGGATCGTTCGTCATGGAGAGCACATAAGAGAGCGTTTGGTCCGAGAACATCGTGTAGATGCCGATGCCGTTCAGGTCATATGTTCTTTCCGTAAACGGCAGGGTCAGACCGAATCGAAGCACGGGGACGAGCACGGACAAAAGCGGCAGAAGCAAAACGGCCAGTCTCACCACCGGCAGCGTACCGCCGATAAAAGCGCCTTTGAGCTGCTTTATCTTTATGCTGACTTTCGCGGCGGAAAGCTCGGCCATCTTCGCTTCCCGATAGAAGGTTTCTTCAAAATTATAGAACCGCATATTGACGCCGCAGTGCGGGCAGTTCTGGCCCCAATCGAAAAGTCCGAGCTTCTGTTTGCATTTCGGACAGACCGCCATGTTCGCAAACACCCCTCTGTACAAAATTAGCTGTATGTATTATTTTACACAATTTTACTTCACATTACAAGTCTTTTTTATGCTGAAAATGTATCCGCCGAAATTTACCGCCCCGCATTGAAAAAGGCGCCCGGATGTGGTATACTCGGAAAAAACCGGAAATCACAGCAAACGGAGGACTGAAAATGGTAAACGTAGCAATGATCAGCGCATGGCACGTCCATGCAAAGGGATACGCGAGGGAAATAAACGACAACGAAAACGCCCGCGTCTGCGCCGTCTGGGACGAGGATGAAAAACGCGGAAAAGAATGGGCGGAAGAATTGGGGTGCGCATTCATCAAGAGCTTCGACGACGTTGTGAACAATCCCGAAATCGACGCGGTGGCAATCGTTTCGCCTACCGATATGCATGCGAAGCTGCTGTTAAAAGCCGCGAAAGCCGGCAAGCACATCTTTACGGAAAAGGTGCTGACGCTGAAAAACAAGGACGCGGAAGCAGTCGCAAAAGCGGTGAAAGAAAAGAAGATCCATTTCACGATCTCGTTCCCGCACAAGTGCAGCAACGCGTTGAACTACGTCAAGCAGCTTGCGGACGAGGGAAAATTCGGAAGGATCACCTACGCGCGTCTGCGCAACTGCCATTCCGGCAGCGTCGACAACTGGCTCCCGCCGCATTTTTATGACGTGAAGCAGTGCGGAGGCGGCGCAATGATGGATTTGGGCGCGCACCCGATGTATCTTTTGAACTGGTTCCTCGGCAAGCCCCTCAACATCCAGTCGGTGTTCACCAGCATCACGGATAAACCGGTCGAGGACAATGCCGTCAGCCTGATCGAATTTGAAAACGGCGCGATCGGCGTTTCGGAGACTGGCTTCGTTTCGCGCTGCGACAGATACACGTTTGACATCAGCGGCACGGATGGCGCGGCGCGCGTCACAAACGATACGGTCGAGTACAGCAGCGCAGCCGATACGGAACGAAAATGGATTACGGCGGATGTTCCGGACTACCATATTCCTTCGCCCATTGATTACTGGATTGACAGCATCGTGAACGATACCGACAACGTCCTGTTCGGGATCGACGAAGCGGTCGAGCTGACAAAAATGATGACGGCCGCCTATAAATCGAGCACCGGCGGCGTCAGAGCGGATGTATAAACATTCGACGGAACGAAAAAGCACACTGCGGCTCCCATGCGGAACAGCAGTGTGTTTTTTGTTTGCGGTTCAAAACGGTTTTGCGGCAGCACCATACCATCGAGGTATACGGACCGTGCAAAGCAGATTATTGTACGGCGCGGCAGAACACGGCAGAGCGGGACTATGATTCCCCGACCATGACTCTGACTCCGTAAGGTTCCACGGGAACCGTATCGCGGAAGCGTTCTCCGGTCAGCAGGTCGGTCATGGGCAAGTCAATACGGACGGATGCGGGTTTATATCCGGTTTCGCACAGCACAAGACCGTCTCCCCCTTCGCCGGTTCGGGGTATAATCTGCATTTCGCCGCTGACCCGGTAAGTCTGCGCGCCCGCATCCGACAAAGCGAGCGTCAGCAGCTTTTCCAGATCGGCGTCTTTCAGCAGTGTACCGCAAAGGATCACTGTGCCTTTGCCGACTTTATGCCGGGAAATGACCGATTTGCCGATCAGCGCGGAATGGCCGCCCACTGCGCACGCAAGACATTCGCCTGTTTGCAGCGTGAAGAGCTCCGCCCATTTTTCGGCGCGCAGTTCTTCGCCGTTTTTCCAGGCTGTCCGCAGAACGGTGCCGTCGGTCGGTATACCGTATTCCAGCCGAACGCCGAGCCACGTCTCGATCATGCCCATGGCCCTGTCGACATAATGCGCGCCGATGCCGTTACGGATATCTGTCATGGGACCTGCCAGCCAGACGCCGCCGTTTTCGACAAATGCGCGGACCCGACCGGCAAGATCCGCATCCTCCAGCGTCATCACGCAGGGCGAAATCAGAAGCTTGTATTCCCCGAGCGGATGCAGCGCGCCGATCACGTCCGGCCGCACCCCGCAGCGGGTCAGCGCGCGGTGCACCGTCTGCACATTTTCGAGATAGCTGCTGCCGTCCACGAGCCGCTGCTGGTCGAAAAGCTGCCACGATTTACCGGTGAAGTGGAGCGCAACAGGCGTTCTGATCCTGCTGTTTTTCAGAAATGCGGATGTTTCGGCAAACTCCGCCGCCGTCTGCCGGACTTCGCCGAAGGTGTGCGTCGGTCTGCCCTCCGGCGAAAGCACGGAACCGTGCATCAGCTCATGACCTGCCCAATGCTGGCGCCAGAGCCAGTACATATTGCATTCGGCGCCCAACGCGACGGGCAGCCAGGAATTGACGCGGCAGTACCCCTCCGGTTTCAACACCTGTCCGATGGCGGTCGAGCCGTTCCAGGTTGTTGCGGTTTCCGTGTTCCAGAACGGACGGTCTTTCAATGTGCGCAGATAGTCAAACCAAAAAACCGCCTCATGCAGATTCTCCGGCGTGTTGTAATGGTTGAACATAACGACGTCCATTTCACTGCACATCGTCTCGTAATCCATGCCGTTCAAAGGCATCATATCCGTCCCGATCGGCGCGCAGGTATACTCCCGCAGGATTCTCGCCTGCCGGTGCATGAACGCAATATCCGCGTCGTAATGTGCGGCAGCCCACTCATATTTCAGATGCGGGTTGTGCCATGCGCCCCAGTTCCCCGGAACCTGCTCGAACCGGTCGTACGCCTGACTGAACAGATTGAGATTCCAGCGGGCGTTGAGATTTTCAACGCAGCCGTATTCCCGTTTGAGGCGTTCGTGATAGGCTTTCATGCAGTGCTCGCAGGTACAGTCCGTGCCTGCGGAATAGATCTCGTTGTCCAACTGCCATCCGATCACATTCGGATCGGCGCCGAACTCACGCCCCATAGCGCGGACGATCCGGTCGCAGGCATCCAGATAGTGCGGGTTATTGGAACAGCAGTGCCGCCGTCCGCCGTGCTGCATGCGCGTACCGTTATCCCGCTGTTTGAAAACGTCCGGATGCGCGTCGCTCAGCCAGATCGGCGGCGTCGCGGTGGGCGTGCCCAACACGACAGCGATCCCGGCCGCTTTGAGCGTGTCGATGACCCGATGGAGCCAGCCGAATGCGTACTGCCCGGGCTGCGGCTCCATTTTGCGCCACGCAAACTCGCCGATGCGCGCGCAGGTGATCCCCGCCTGCCGCATCATTTCAACGTCATAGGCAAGCTGTTCGTCATCCCAGTCCTCGGGGTAATAGGCGCACCCCAGAAACGGCGTTTTGACTTTTACGGTCTCCGTATTGCCGTTTTCCATATCCGCATCCCTCCCTGTATGCACAAGGCAGTCTCCCTGTTTTATCTGATCGGAAACATGAAATCATACGCCGGCAGCCAGACTCTGCGGATAAAATTCCGCGCCCGCAGAAGCACCTTGTCGTCGTAGACCTCCAGCACGTACCCGTAGCCGCAGGACGGCAGGCCGTCATGGTTCCAGAACATATAGCACGGCAGGTTGATCGAATAAAACGAATCGACCTTTTCAAATGTCGAATGGCGCGTGAATCTGCCGCTGAGCCCCATGTGCGAATGTCCGCTGATCAGCAGCACATTTTTATACTTTCGCAAAACCGCCCTGACCTCGTCGCTGCCCTCGTGGATACCGCCGTCGTCGGGCGGCGCGTCTTTGTTGCTGCCGGCGCAGGATGTAAAGGGGAGTCCGTGCGTCTGCTGCAGCGCCTGGTGGTTGATGACGAACGCAGGCTTACCGTTTTCGGTCGCCTTTTTCAGCTCCCCGTCGAGCCACGCGATCTGCTCCGCGCCGATCGTTCCGTCGCAGGCATTGCTTTCGCTGCCCATGCAGATAAAGGAAAATCCCCGGATCACACGCGTGAACCAGACTTTTTCCTCCGGCACGCCCGTCAGCTTTCCGGTGAAATGCAGAAACAGTTCGGCGGCATAGTCGTAATTGTCGTCGCCGTCCAGCGTCGTCGTCCATGTATCGTGATTGCCGAGCGCCAGAACGATCTCCTTCGCCGGCTTATGGCCGCCTGTCTTTTTTACGATCGTCGCCCACTCCGACAATTCGCCGTGGTCGGTCAGATCGCCGGCGGACGCCAGAACGTCGATCGGAAACGCTGCGTTTTCCAGATCGTAAAGCCCGTCGAAAAGCCTGCGGTTCCGGTACGGCTCGTCACGCATATGCACGTCTGCGACGAGCACGCCGAACAAGCGCACCGCGGTCGGGCGCTTCGGCTTGATTGCGCCGTCAAAGCCCTTTAAGACGGGGTATGTCAGGGCAGAAGCGGCTTTTGCGAGCGGCTCCGCTTTTTTACGGAATTCAAAATACGGATTATCCATTGTCATCCCTCCGAAATATAGTCGCAAAACGCATCGAAAAGGCGCGTCGTTCTGTGCCCGCCGTCGTCCGGCGAACAGCCGTGCCACGCGAACGAAGCGTTGTTTTTAAAGATGACGCCCTGTCCCATAGCGCCCGTTTTATAATACGCACCGGTGCTGCCGTGTTCGTCGAGCGCGTAATGATTGTCGACGGCAAGGCGTGTCCACGCTTCCGAAAGGATGCGCTTTCCGTCGTAAACACCGCCGTTTGCGTAGACGTAGGGCAGCTTTGCCATGTCGTCGGCGCGCGTAAAGAACCCGCCCCCGCCGAGCATATAGCCCCGCGGACAGACGGCGGTCGCCCACTGTCTGAATCCGAGCGGCTTCAAAAGGTTTTTGTACAAGAAATCCTGGCACTTTTCTCCTGCCGCTGCCGAAATGATACGCGACAAAAGATAATACGCCGCATCGGAATAGCGGTAGTATGCGCCGGGCGGGTATTGCAGCTCAAGCGAAAAAACGTAGCCCAAAAAATCATCGCCGATTTTTTCGATATCGCTGTCTTCATCCACGCCGTAGGGCACGACGTCAATGCCCATGCGGTGGCGCATGGCGTCGTGAACCGTCACGCCGTGCCACTTCCGATCCATCGCGTCGGGCAGCTCGTCCTTTGTAAAAAAGGACGTCACGGGCGCATGGACATCCAGCATCCCCCTGTCGTACAGAATGCCGACGCAGCTGTCGACAAAAAGCTTTGTCGTCGAGTGCCCGTTGTTCGCGTTGTTGCTGTTTCGGAAATGCCAATAATAGATCGTGTCGTTCCGGATCAGCGCCGCGTCGTACATCGGATCTATATCGCATTCGCGCATGACCGCATCATAAAGGAACGGGATCTCTTCCAGATTCTTTTCCGTCAGCATTCTCCCACCTCTTCCGGTTTTTGACCGGGATAATCCGCAACGCAGTCGGATGCGCGCACCATGTATGTTTTTACGTTCCACGGATCGGATTCGTCGACGTCGATCACCCTGCCGCCGCGCAGATCGTCGTCGCAGTAGTTGTCGTAACTCAGTCCCGCGTCGTACGCCAGCGTCACGCCGAGATATTCCGCCTGCCAGTCGTTGATGTGGTCGTGGCCGCAGACCATGGTTCTGACGTCCCCGCGCTCGACGACGGCGCCGAACAGTCCGCTGTTGTAATTGCCCGTGCCGACAGATTCGCGCATATTTCCGCGATACAGCGTCTGCGCGGGATTCTTATAGGGGATCGTATATTCCGGGACGGGCTGGTGCATGACCATGAGCCCCGGCACTTTCCCGCCCTGTTCCCGTTCCAGCTCGACCGACCGGTTCCAGTACCAGAGCACCTGGTTGAAATGCGGCATATCGTATCCGGGCGAATGCACGCCGCCCGACGGCGGTTCCGGCAAACGGTAAAACCACGGGTCCTCCCGCAGGCCGTGCTTTTGGACAAAATCCATGAATCCTCTGTGGCTGTCCATCGCCCAGACGGCGTAAACGATCTTTTTGCCCGCGCTGTCGAAAACGGGCAGCATATAGTTTCCCGTGCCGTCGATCCCGTCCGGCCCCGCTTCGGAGATGCAGTGCGGGAATGCCTCATAGATCTTTTCCTGATCCTCGTTTTGAAAACCGCGCTCACAGTCGTGATTGCCGAAGACGTGCGCCCACGGTATGCCGCGCGATTCGATGGGATCTGTCTGCATGTGCAGCGCTTGGCGCAGCGTGTCGGCATTCTCCGCGGCGCTCTCCCATACCTGATCGCCCAGGAACAGCACCAGGTCGGGGCGGATCGCTTCGACGATCGCGGCAATATCACGCGTGATCCTCCTGTCGCCGTTTGCGACCACATGCGTGTCGGACAGCGTAAAGATCCGGAATTTTCCGTTTTTGAACCGCAGTTGTATATCTTTTTTCACGTCCGTCACCTCATCCGTCTTTCCACAGGTTTTCGTCATAGAAATACAGCGGCTTCCAGTCGCGGCAGGGGTCCATGCCGACAAACTTGTATCCGAACGCCGCATCGCAGTTGCCCAGAAGACGCATTTCGTCGATCTCGGCCGTTCCCGCGGCGGCTTCCGCGCTTTCGATACCGACGTGATAGTTTGCGTCTTTCGGTACGGTAAACTCCAGCGCCTTCTTCTCCCACGCGGTATTCGCAAAGTCGAGCGACGCCGCAAGTTCTCCGCTGTCCGAATCGCGGACGAAAAGGCGGCATTTCACGCCGCTCGTGCGTACCCGCGCCCACAAAGCGCACGGTTCGCCGGAGCGGATAAACACGCCCTGATACAGCGAAACGCTGCCTTCGTCCGGATGCGCGATATAGCCGCAAGCGCCGTTTTCCGTGTCGCTGTCCCTGCGCACGCCGACGGAATCGGCGTTCTTGTTTTTTCCGAAAACCCAGAACACGCGTCCGTCGCCGAAATTCCCGTTGTGGATTTCGCGGCTCGAACGGAAACCGTACATGTCGCTGACCTGCGTTTCAAAAAAGTTCGGTTCGATGGCGTCGATCCGGTTGTTTTCAAACCGGACGTGCGTTACGGGCGGGCAGCCCGCTTTTGTCGTATAGGGATTGTACAGCCAGTTGCCCATCGTCTGGAAATGATTGTCGTGGACATAGACGCTGCGCACCTCGACCTTCTCGAGATCGGGGCAGTCGATCCCCCAGAGTATCATGCCGAACGCTTTGCAGTGATTCGACTTGAGATCGTTGTGATCGATCTCGATGTTTTCGGAAGCCTGCGGCTCGTCGGAGTTCCACCAGCCTCCGCCTCTCGGATCGCGGTAAGAGGAAAAAATATAGACCGAATCGTCGCCCGTAAACATGCGGCAGCCGTGGACGCGCATATCGCGGCAGTTCATCATGCAGACGCCGTCGCCGTTACCGTGGCTCCAGTTATGGATCACAACGTCCTTGATCAGTCCGTTTTCACAGGTGAAGGGCATCATGGCATAGGAATGGTAGTCGGTGATCTCCACGCCGGAGACCTCGAAATTACGGACGCGGTAAAAGCCGATCGGACAGATTTTCAGGATCTTTTCCGGATCCGCGTCGTCCATCATGCGGATCGTGCCGTGTCCCGTGATCCGCACGTCGTGCACGCCCTCTCCCGCAAAAAGAAGCGGGTAGTTATAGTACCAGAGATGGCTCCATTTTATATCGGGATATTTGTTGTGGCCGTAATCGGGACGGTACGGGACGAGCCCGCCGTCTCCGGGTTTTACGTAGCCGTCGGGATCGGGATTCTGCCGCAGCTCGGCGCCGTCGCCGAAGCGGAACGTGACGCCGCTGCGCAGGAACAGGCCGCCGGAAAGGAACGTCCTGCCCGCGGGCAGCTCAACAATGCCGCCGCCCGCCGCCGCGGCCTTGTCGATCGCGCTTTGTATGGCGGCTCTGTCGTCGGTTCTGCCGTCGCCCGCGGCGCCCGCGTCGGTAACAACGACCTTGAACCGTTTACGCAGCGTCTGCATCGGCGTTCCGTCGTCGTTCAAAAGCTCCAGGCTGTCGATGCCCAGCGCATCCACGACGTCCTGCCAGCGGTTTACCATATCGAACCGGTTCTCGTCGATATAGTTGACAGGCAGAAAGCCCGCGCGGATATAGGTCGCCAGCGCCGGCAGACGCGCGTCGCCCGTCAGGAGAAATATCTTCTCTTTGCCCATTTCGATGAGCTTCCCGAGGCAGTAGTCCGCGATAAAGCTGCCGAAGCCGCGTCCGCGGTATTCATGGCGGACAGCGACCATGTGGATATAGCCCATGCCCGTCGACCACATATCCGGCACGATCGTAAACGTCGCGATCTTTTGACCGGAGGCGTCATCGACAATAAAATATGTGTCCCGGTACGGGTCGGGGCCGTCAAGATCGACCAGCTCGCCGCGGAATTTCTCGACTCCGCATTCGGGGCTGATCAGTCCGTCGCGGCAGATATACAGCCAGTCGTCGATCTCTTTTTCGTCCGTGAACCGGACGATCGAAAAGCCCTCCGGTATGGAAAGGCCTCTCGCCCGCGGGGCAAAATTATACATTTTCAGACAGCTCATTGTATCAGCTTCCTTCGCCTATAATGTCCTGCATCGGTACAAATCGTATTATATCATACGGCCGCCGTAATTTCAATCACGATACACACGTCCCGGGATTCCGGTACGGAACAAAAAGCGCGTCGGCTTTTCTCGACGCGTGCAGTTTTCGTGCGGTGCGAGCAGACCGCGGCGATGCTGCGTGCGGGAGAGAGAAGCCGACGCGCACCGGAAGAAGCTGTCCGCAAAGTTTGAGACGTTTTGCGCGGAGCACCCGGATCTGCGCGACTGCCGGAAGAGGGTCGGAAAATGCCGGGAACAAATTCCGACGGATAAAGCGGAATTTGTCGGGCTGCGCCCGAAATGATTTGACGCTTCGCGTCGTAAATTGGCTTCGCCATGAATTGTTGCTGCGCAACATGATTTGCATTGCGCTGCAATGCATTTCGGGCGGGGCATGCCCCGCACCCTTTTTAAGATGCCGGCCATAAGCCTTCCCTTGGGGGAAGGTGGCCGAGCGAAGCGAGGTCGGATGAGGGAAGACCTTTCTGGTTGATG
>CADARP010000012.1 GCA_902790325.1 Oscillospiraceae bacterium
CTCAAGGAATATGTAGACCCGTTTACGGGTGACAAGAATACCAAGGCATAAAAACAGGCCGCTTTAGCGGCGGCCTGAAAAACTTTGTGCGATTGGCGGGCTTATTCATACATCTTGAGATGTTGCAAGCATTAGACCCTTATAGGGTCTTCTCAAACCACCGGTTTAACCGGTGGTTTTGATTTTTATTATTTCGTTTTCATTTCCGTGCCGAGGATCGGCCCGGTGCCGTAATACTTCGCCATGTACAGATTCGACCAGTATTCCGTGTTGGAGGTCGACAGGTAAATCAGACCGTCCACGGCGCTGTATTTGGTTTCGGCGGTCAGCACGGGCAGAACGACGGGCGATGCGCCGTCCGCTTTCTGCTGTGTGAGCAGTTCCCGGTTCTCCGCAACGGCGGTATGCACAAGATAGATGTCTTTCATCCCGCGCGGGCAGTGGTAGCACAGCGACAGCGTCAGCAGCGTCAGCAGGCACAGCACGGCCTGCCGGCTCTTTTTGGTTTCGAGAAGGGCGCACAGCAGCACGCCGCAGGCGAGTGTCAGCAGCAGCATCGTGCCCGCCAGGCTGCGGTACGGATAGAACCGTGCCAGCGCGAAGATCAGTCCCGCACCGATGCCGCCGCAGGTCAGCACGCCGGCGAGCAGCATCCGCTTGCGCTCCACGTGCAGCGCAGCGGAGATGAAAAACAGGATGACGAGCGCCGCGATCACGACCCAAATGACGTGGAACCGATCGACGACCTTTTCCGCCTGGTACAGAAGACGCAGGGGCGAAAAGCCCGCGTTCTTGCTTTGCAGTTCGCCGGGCGAAAAGACCATCGCGGCATATCCGCAGATCCCCACAAGGATCGGCAGCGCAGCCGTGAACGGGACGTTCCGTTTCTGGTCGAAACGGACCAGCAGCAAAAACAGGATCGCCATGAACAGCGCCGCGCCGGAGAGGTTCTCCGAGTACGCACCCATGACCAAAGCATAGAGCGCAAACAGGATCGTTTTGAACGTGTGTCCCTTTTCCAGGAAAACGGGACGCTTCTCGAAAAAATGAACGTACGGCAGCAGGAACAGCAGCGCGAAAACCTGTGCCCACAGGTAATTGCACGCGCCGTCCAGCCAGAAATTTACCTGGCCGAACGCCGGCATGTAGATCCAGACCGCCGCAAACAGGCCGAGAAGCGCGAAGCTGCTGCGTTTGCTTCTGCCGATGCAAAGCGTATAGCCCAGCGCGAGAGACAGCGTGAACATGCCTGCGTTGACGGCGGCGAACACGCCTTTCGGCAGGTTCTCGAAAACCTGCACAAACGCGTGCGCGATCACGCGGCCGTTGACCGTCCGGTAATGCTCGCGCATGGACGACAGCAAACCGGACAGCGAGCGGATCGGCGTTCCGTCCGCGAAACTGAACACATAGGCGAAGTCGTCGGCGAACTTGTCCGTCAGCAGATTGCCGCAGAGCATCACGCAGAACACGCACAGAAGCACCAGCGCGAACACCCATACGGATCTGTCCGCGCGCAGAAACAGTGATTTCTTCTCCCGCTCGTTATTCTTCATGTTCCATACCGCAGACCGCCGCGATGATGAACCGCGGACGGCGCTTGATCTCGTCATAGATGCGGCCGATATAGAATCCGATCACGCCGAGCGCGAACATGATGACGCCGCCGATCAGCAGCATCAGAAGTCCCAGACCCGTACCGATCCCGACGTCGGCGCCGGCGATCAGACGGATCAGCGACACAAGCGCCCACAGCAGACAGACAGCCAGGCTCAGCACGCCCGCTGCCGTGACGAACTGCATCGGCGCGTTGGAGAATGCCGTGATGTTGTTGAGCGCATATTTGATGAGCGATTTTGTCGACCACTTCGACTCGCCCGCCTCGCGCTCACGCACGTCGAACGTCACGCTCGTTGTGCGGAAACCGACCCACGACGACAGCGCGCGGAAAAACGCTCCGCGTTCCGGCATGCGCACCAGCACGTCCACAGCCTTGCGGTCGAGGAGCTTGAAGTCGGAGGCGTTCGCCATGTCGATGCCGGTTGCGGCGCTGATGAGCTTGTAGAAGCTGTGCGCGGCGAATGCGTGCAGACCGCTTTCCTTGCCGCGGCTGCTTTTTTCGCCCTCGATGACGTCGTATCCCTCTTCCCACAGCGCGTACATCTCCGTCAGCTTTTCCGGCGGATGCTGCAGGTCGCAGTCGATCACGGCGCAGCAGTCGCCCGACGCCTGCGAGAGACCGGCGAGGATCGCCGCCTCCTTGCCGAAGTTGCGCGAAAAATGCACGCCGCGCACGGTGGGCGTCACGGACGCTGCCGCCTCGATGCGCGACCATGTTCTGTCCCTGGAGCCGTCGTCCACAAAGATCAGCTCGTGCGGAATTCCGGCATTCTGCAGCGTGCTGCCGACAGCCAGCACAGCGCGTTCGATCATCGCTTCCTCGTTGAACGCGGGAAGCACAACGGATAATAAACCTTTCATACTAAACACTTCCTTATTCTGTATCTTACCATACAATCGAAAAAAAAGCAAGAAAAAGGAGAAACCCTCTTGACAAAGCGCATACGCTGTACTATAATGAAATCAACAAATGAATATATGTTCATATGTTCTGATCGGAGGTACTGTCATGCGAAAGGTATATCTGCTCGAAGATCTCTGCTGCGCGAACTGCGCCGCAAAAATCGAAAAGAAAGTCGCCGCGCTCGACGGTGTGGACAGCGCGAGCGTCAATTTCCTGACGACGAAGCTGATCATAGAGGCGGACGAAGCGGCCGCCGGCGATCTGGATGCCGCCGTACGCAAGATCGTGCGCAAAGTCGAACCGGATGTCACGGTGCGGGAGATCGCAAAATGAAAAAGCGCATCGTCCGCATTGCCGTCGCCGCCGTTCTTCTTGCGGCGGGGCTTGTGCTGCATCACCTCGAGTATGCGCTGCCGACGCTGCTCGTATGCGTGGCGTCGTACCTGCTGACGGGATACCGCGTGTTGTGGAAAGCGGGGCGCAACATCCTGCACGGCAAGGTATTTGACGAGAACTTTCTCATGAGCATCGCCACGCTCGGCGCGTTCATCGTGGGCGAGTATCCCGAGGCTGCGGCGGTGATGCTGTTTTACCAGATCGGCGAGATGTTTGAGGACATGGCGGTCAAGCGCTCGCGCCGCTCCATCACGGAACTGATGAACATCTGTCCCGATACCGCGCGGCGCAAAACGACGGACGGCAGCGAGATCATTTCGCCCGAGGACGCGGCGGTCGGCGACGTGCTGCTTGTTGCGGCGGGCGAACGCATTGCGCTCGACGGGACTGTGCTGTCCGGCTCGGCGCAGATCGACACGTCTGCGCTTACGGGCGAATCCGTTCCGCGCACGGTACGCCAAGGCGACGCGGTGCACAGCGGCTGCATTGATCTCGACGGCACGCTGGAGATGCGTGTGGACAAACCGTTCACGGAGTCCACCGCCAGCAAGATCCTCGAACTCGTGGAGAATGCCGCGGCGCGCAAGTCGCGTTCGGAGAATTTTATCACGCGCTTTGCCGCGTGGTATACGCCGACGGTTGTTGTGCTCGCTGTGCTGCTGGCTGTCGTGCCGCCGCTCGTGCTGCATGAGCCGTTCGGCGAGTGGATCTACCGCGCGCTCAACTTCCTTGTGGTCTCCTGCCCCTGCGCGCTGGTGATCTCGGTGCCGCTGTCTTTCTTCGGCGGGATCGGCGCCGCGTCGCGCACCGGCATATTGGTCAAGGGCAGCGCCTATCTGGAGGCGCTCTGCGACGCGTCCGCGATCGTAATGGACAAAACCGGCACGCTGACCGAAGGCGTGTTTGAAGTGACGGAGATTGAACCGCACGGCTGTGATTCCGCGCAGCTTCTGCGGCTGGCAGCGGGCGCGGAGCAGTTCTCCTCGCATCCGATTGCCGTATCTCTGCGCCGCGCATGCGAAGATCTTCCGGACGACAGTCAGGTGACGGACGTCAAGGCGTTCGCCGGAAAAGGCGTCGGCGCGATGGTTTGCGGTCGGAACGTGCTTGTCGGCAACGAAACGCTGCTGCGCGAGAACGGCGTCGACTGTGCGCATACGGACAGCATCGGCACCGTCGTGCACGTCGCGGCGGACGGTATATACGCCGGACGGATCGTCGTGTCCGACCGCATCAAGAAGGATGCGCCGCAGACGATCCGCGCACTGCGGCAAAGCGGTCTGCGGACAGTCATGCTTTCAGGTGACCGCAGGAGCGCCGCCGAAGCGACGGCAGAAGCGCTGTCGCTCGACGCGGTACACGCCGAGCTTCTGCCGGCGGACAAGGTGACGGAACTGGAGAAGATCCTGAACGAGGAAAAGGGCAGAACGGTCTACGTGGGCGACGGCATCAACGACGCACCCGTACTTGCCAGAGCCGATGTGGGCGTGGCGATGGGCGCGCTCGGCAGCGACGCTGCGATCGAAGCGGCGGACGTCGTACTCATCACCGACGAGATCAAAAAGCTCGTCAGCGTGCGTTCGATCGCGCAGCGGACGATGCGCATCGTGCGCGAAAACATCATCTTCGCGCTCGCGGTCAAGGCCGCCGTACTCGTCAGCAGCGCATTGGGTCTGACGGGACTTTGGCTTGCGGTGTTCGCGGACGTGGGCGTCTGCGTTCTGGCAATCCTCAACGCGCTGCGTGCGCTGAAACATAACGAAAAATGATCGGTTTTTGAGAGAAAAAACAGCATCCCTTGTGTGTAGAGTTGAGAGAGAAGCGTGGTGCTAAACGTAAAAAAGTGATTTCGTAGGGGACGATGCCCACATCGTCCCCTACGGTGTATCTCAATGCTGTTTTCCGATGGGATGCGGGTACGCATACATGCGTCGCCGTAACGGATTCCGCGGTTTTTCGGAACGGATGTATGCGTCAGCGATGTATAGGGATCAACGTCGATTATGACTTCAGACTTGCGGGCCGATGTTGGGAGTCGGCCATTACGAAACGAAGAATGAACACGCTTAATTCCGCTTTGCAAGGCTTCTGAACGGAAATTCGTGAAGGGTCTTTTTTTGTTCATATATTGAAATCTACACGGGTTCCGTGTACAATATGCGCAGATGCGCAACTACGCAAAACTGGGGTATGCGCAGCATGCATACGGGAAGCGTGCAGGCTTGTAACTTCAAAAAACACGCAGTTATGAGGTGAAATAAAAATGTTACGGATACTTTTCCTCTGCCACGGCAACATCTGCCGCAGTCCGATGGCGGAATTCGTTATGCGCGAGCTCGTGCGCGAAGCGGGGCTTTCGGACGAGATCGAAATCGATTCCGCGGCTATCTCGCGCGAGGAGATCGGAAACGACATGTATCCGCCCGCGCGCAAGAAACTGGCGCAGATGCACATCCCGTTTGAAAAACGCGCCGCACGGCAGGTGACGGCGCGGGAGATGCGGGAGTACGATTACATTTATCTGATGGACGCGTCGAACCGCACGCTGCTGCGCCGCCTTGTCGGCGACCCGGCCGGCAGAGCGCAACCGCTGCTGCCGGACCGCGACATCGCCGACCCGTGGTACACGGGCGACTTTGACGAAACGTATGCCGACGTCCTCGAAGGCTGTACGGCGCGGCTGCGGGAGATCGTGCGCGACCGCGGGCTCTGACTACCCCAGCATCACATCCAACAGCATCATCACGGCAAAGCCGAGCACAATGCCCGTCGTGGCGGCGTACGGCTTTGCCGTTTCGTTTTCTCTGCATGACGGGATCAGCTCGTGCACCGCGACGAGGATCATCGCGCCCGCCGCGAAGGACAGCGCGTACGGCAGGATCGGCTCGATGTGTACGACTGTCAGCGCACCGACGACGCCCGCGGCCGGCTCCACGAGCCCGGACGCCTGCCCGATGAGAAAACTCTTGCCGCGGGAGCAGCCCTCCCGTCGCAGCGGCACGGAGACGGCGGCGCCCTCCGGGAAGTTCTGCAGGCCGATCCCGACCGCAACCGATACCGCGCCCGTCAGCGCTTCAAGCGACCGGTCGTTTGCCAGCGCACCGAACGCGACGCCGACGGCGAGACCTTCCGGAATGTTGTGGAGCGTGACGGACAGAGCCAGGAGCACGACGCGGTTCATGCGAACATCGGAGAGAATCCGGCATACGGCTTTGTCCGAAAGCCGCATGAACAAAGCGCCGCACAGGAAACCCGCCGTAGCCACAAACCAGGGCGGCAGTGTGCAGACAGTTTCCGCGCGCTCGATCGCGGGCTGCAGCAGCGACCAGAAGCTCGCGGCGATCATCACGCCCGCCGCAAAGCCTGCCATCCGTCCCGACGCGGCGCTGCCGGGGCGTTTAAAAAAGACGACTGTGGCGGCTCCCAGAGCCGTGACGAACCACGTGCCCAGCGTCGCCAGCAGCGCCATCGTAACGATATGCATAAAAAGATCACCCGTATCCAGTATAGCAAAACCGGACACGGGTGTGATTTTTGTTGTTTATTCCGCCGATTCCCGCGCTTTGCGCACGGCGGTCATCATGGTGCGGAAGACGGCGGCGATCGTTTCGGCGGTGCGCGGTCCGAGAGAGTTCGTTTCCTCGTAATGGCGGCGGCCGTGTTTGTCGCGCGTCGGCTCGAAGTACGGCGTGTCGGGATGCAGCAGGAAATCGTTGGGCGGCAGGATATAGCCGACCTCATCGTTGGCAAGGCCGACGATCCGCAGCGTCTCGTCCTGCGCGATTTCCGTGAGCGGTTCGGGATTTGCTTCGCCGCCTTTGCCGGAGGACGATTCATCGGCGGACAGGTACCCGCCGTACGCCAGCTCCGGGAACAGCTCGCCCGGAACCAGAAGAAGATGCAGACTGCCGATCTCGAGATACGTCATCTCCGAACGCAGCGCCAGCCCGAGCGACGTGCCGGGGCGGAAACAACTGTCGGCGCGCACGATGCGGGCGAACTTTGCCGCCAGCAGCATCGTGTTGTCGGCTTCGAGATAAAACGTCTGCCGCAGCTGATTGACGCACGGCGTGAGCTTTTTCTCTCTGCGGACGGACAGCGCGGTCTGCGCCAGATTCTCGCCGATGCTGCGCGTGGACTGCGCGAAGTCGCCGCCCGCGTCGCGGATGGCCTGCTCGTTCTCGACGCGCATGGTGATCATGCCGCCGATCGCGCCGGTGATGTAGAACACTTCGGCGCCGGTCTCCCGACGGATCGCGTCGCGCATGGCGCCGGGGAAATCCGCGCTCACGCGGGAGTTGCAGCCCTGCAGCGATTCGGCGTGGGCGGAGAAGTGGACGAGCCATGTCTCGCGCGTGCCGTCCTTCGGCACGAAGCGCAGACGCGTGAGCGTTTTGGAGTAGACGATCGGCGTGCGCACGTCCTCCTGCAGGCCGTCGGCTTCGGCTTCGCCGAAATAAAGATTGCCGTCGCGGCGGTCTTTATACGCGTCGATGGCGGCTTTTTTGACCTGCTCGCGAAAGAAACGCATATACTGCTTATCTCTGCCGGTGCGCGGCAGGGGACCCCAGTTGCCCATCGTGTCGATGGATGCGTGGTCGTGCGTGCTCATGATATGGACGCCGCGGCAGCCCGTTGTGCGCATGAAGTCCGCAAGGGATTTGCGGATGTCGAGAACGTCCGCATTCAAAAGGCCGACGGCGTCCGCCGAAACGAGCAGCAGCGCACCGCGTCCCGTGCAGTCATCGAGCCAGAGCGCGTGCACATGCGGCGCGTCGAGGCAGCCCGTTGCCGGATTGTTCTCGCTGTAGCCTGCTACGTAGTACGTTTTTTCATAGAAGTCTTCCGGCAGAAGCGTCGCTTTGCCGAACCCGACGCGCCAGTGCTTGCCAGGCTTCGACTGCCAGTCCCGCGGGATCTCCTGCGGAATGACAGGGGAGAGGGACGTGCGCAGCCGCACGCTGCCCACTGCGCCGAATGCAGCGCGCAGTGCTCCGGTGAGTGCGGCTTCGCCTTTTTGGGCGATCTCTTTTTTTATTGTTTCAAATTCCATCATGCGTTATTTTTTGGGAAACAAATTCGCGAACAGATTGCGTGTCATCGTGCGGATCGACAGCAGCGGGTTGACTTCATCGCCGGGATTGATATGCGTCAAAAGGCCCGTAACGTCGCGGAAATAGGCCGTGATCTTGCCCGGGTCGGAGACGGGGAATTTGTCAAGTCCCATCTTTTTGCCGATGCGCTCGGCGACCTCGCGGTTTTTGATGGGTCTGCCGTTCTCGATCAGGTCGTTGCTGCAGAAGACGATCAGCGGCACGTTCACACCGGTGTGAGAAGTGGTGGTGTAGACGTATTTGCCGTCGACGAGCGTGATGCCGCCGGTCTCGTGGTCGGCGGTGATGACGACGAGCGTGTTGCCGTCGTCGCGTGCGAAATCGACCGCGGTCTCGATCGCGTTGTCGAACTCTTCAAGCGCTTCCGCAGCTTCCGCAGGCTTGTTCGCGTGGCTGAACTTGTCGATGTGTGCGCCTTCGACCATCAGGAAGAAGCCTTTTTCATTGTCCAGCAGGCTGATCGCTTTTTCCGTCATATCCGACAGCGTGGGAGACGTGGAGCCTTCGGGTGCGTCGACGTGCCACATCGTCTCGTAGTCGAACTGCGCAAAGCTCTTGCTGCCCGGCTTGAGCGCGTCCATTTCGCTTTTGGTCGTCAGCACCGTGAACCCGTTCTTCTCGGCGAGCGCCGAAGAGAACGTGCCGACAGCGCCGCCCCAGATCAGATCCAGGTCGGACTTTGCCTGCTGGGTGCTGATGTCGGTGGAATTGCCGCGGTCGGACGAATGCGCCGAGAAGGACGCGGGCGTCGCGCCGTCGGTCGTGTCCGTCGTGATGACGCCGGAGCGTCTGCCGCTGAGTTTGGCCGCCTCGGCCAGTGTGCGCGGGACGGAGAACCAGCAGAGCGGATCGTACCAGTACGACGCAATGTACCGGTTGGTCGTGCGCACGCCCGAGGACAGCGCCGTGCCGCCCGCCGCGCTGTCGGTGACCTTGCTGCTGGACGAGCGTGTCTCGGAATAGCCGCGCAGATCGCATTCATCTTCCATGAATAAAGTGATGCCGCGCTCCTGTTTGGCGAGCGCGAGAGTGTTGACGCCCATGCCGTCGCCGATCATGAGAATGACGTTGGCGTATTCGGCCGCGTCCTTCGCGCCGACGCACGGGACGAGACCCGTACACAGGATCAATACCGTAAGCAAAACTGACAAAACCTTTTTCATAAATCACGTACCTCCGATTTTTTTCAATATTATAGCTTTTTTGTTCGGAACTGTCAACGAAATCTTGAAATGACTATTGAAATCAGCAACGATTTATAGTAAAATGATAATTGTAATAGTCTAAAAAGGAGCGGTGTCTCATGAAACGATACAGACGAGCGATTTTCAGTATACTGCTGGCATTGGCGGTGGCAGCGGCGATGATTCCTGCTGCAGCCCTGTCGGCTTCTGCCGCATGGGGCGGAGGCACGGCGTATCCGTCCATGAACACCGACGGATACTACCTGATCGATTCGGGCGAGAAACTTGCCTGGTTCTCGGCCAGGGTCAATTCCGGCTACGTCACGATCAAGGCGAAGCAGACGGCGGACCTTGACATGGGCAGCCATCCGTTCACGCCCATCGGCACCGCGAGCCAGAAGTTCAAGGGCATCTATAACGGCGGCGGCTACACGATCTCCAACCTGAAGGTGACGGGAGACGCGGAGGGACAAGGTCTGTTCGGGTATATTTCCACGACCGTGACGGTCGTGACGCTCCATGACGTGGATGAATACGGCAACCAGCTCTCAACGACTTACACGGAAAAAACATATACGCCCGCCGAGGTCAACAACGTGACGCTGACGGCGGCTTCGATCACCGGCAGCAAAAATGTCGGCGGCATCGTCGGCGTTTCCGAGGGCGGCAAGGTGTTCGGCTGCTCTGTTGCGGGCACGGTGACGTCTACCGGCTCCAATGCGGGCGGCATCGTCGGCTATAACTATTCCGGCGCCATGATCATCAACTGCCAGAACGACGCGGCAGTCAGCGGCACGGTGCGTATCGCCGGTATTGCAGGCTACTGCTACGGCAACGCGGAGATCTACGGATGCTGCAACACGGGCGCCGTGACCGGCAGTTCCTATGTCGGCGGCGCTGTCGGCACGAATGCCGGCTGCTTTCTCCACCACAGCTACAACAAGGGCGTCATCACCGGCACGACCAACTCCACCGGCGGCCTGGTCGGCTACTGTACGTCCGGCGAACTGTTCTGCATGTACTCGATCGGTTCCGTGAGCTGCCCAGGCGAATATTCCGGAGCCGTGCTCGGCAATATGATCTACGGCACGAAGATCGCGAAACTGTACTATGACCGCAGCGACACGACCGCGACCGACAGTTTTGCGACGGCGGCCGAACACGAGCTGATGCTTGACGCAAGCTTCCTGACGGCGCTCAACTACAGTATGGAGATCTATGTCGGCGACTACTTCCATACCAACGACGGCTATCCGATCCTGCGTTGGCAGTTGATCGGCTGGGACGGTTCGGTCGGCGAGCCCGAGACGAACAGCAGCGGCGAATACCTGATCACAAGCGGCAGCGAGCTTGCGTGGTTCGCGGGACTGGTCAACGGCACACTGTCCGGCGTTGCACAGAACAGAGCCGCCAAGGCGCAGGTCATGCGCGACATCCTGCTCAATCCCGGTATTTTTGACGATGACTCGAAGGTCTGGACGCCCATCGGTACGGAAACGTCCCCCTTTATCGGCACGTTTGACGGCGGCGAACACCGGATCAGCGGCGTGTATCTGCCCGACAAAGAGGCCAACTATTCCGGTCTGTTCGGCAGCGTCGGCTCCGGCGGCACGGTCAAGAACATTTTCCTGGAAAGTTCACTGATCCGCGGCAAGAACTACAGCGGTGCAATCGCCGGTGCGGTTCTGGAAAACGGTTTGATCGAAAACTGCTTCAACTATTCCACGGTGCAGTCGCAGTACTATACCGGCGGTATCGCCGGAATGAGCGCAGGCACGATCCGGACCTGCGGCAATGTCGGCAGCGTTGTGGGTGAATACTACTCCGGCGGCATCACCGGCGCGAACAACGGCGGCAGCGTCACGAGCTGCTTCAACAACGGCAAGGTCACCGGCGTTTCGCGCACGGGCGGCATTCTCGGCAACAATTACGGCGTGATCCGCAGCTGTTACAATAACGGCATCGTGGAGGGCGGCGTTTCGGTCGGCGGTTTGGTCGCCTATCAGAACAGCGGCGCGGAAAACGGATTCACCGCATGCTACAACATCGGCTTCGTTAAGGGTACCATGCAGGTCGGCGCCGTGGTCGGCTACATGCAGAACGGCACGCTGACGTACTGCTACTACGACACCGAGCGTTCCGGAGCGGCGGACAACGCGCTGGGCGCGACGGGCAAAACGTCGGCGCAGATGGCGGAGCCGACGTCTATCAGCGCGTTCGACGGCTTCTCCTATGCGGAATGGGTGGATCGCGGTGCGGATCAGTATTTTGACTACTGTCCGGAGCTGAAGGTGTTTTACAACTCCAACAACGCACTGCTGAAAGCGACGTCCAAGGAGAGCGCCGCCGTGGTCAAACGGTCCTTTACCGTTATGGCGGAAGTCGACGGCGAAATGAATTCCTATTATGCATCCGTCAAACTCGGCGTGCAGCATATCGGCACGCACGAGGGTACGCTCACGCTCATCCGCGACGCGTCCGTCGTGGAAACGACCGTGGTGAACGGCAACGTCACGATTACCGACAACGCGCAGACGCGCACGCTCACGCGCGGCCTGGCGTTTTCCGGCAGTTTCTTCAGTGTCAACGGTATGCTGACGCTTGTCGGCACCGGCACAGATACGCTGTGTCTGAACGGCGGCGGTTTGTCGGTTTCCGGCGCCGCGCCCGTGTACGTCGCCTCGACCGGCCGCGTTACGCTGGAAAAAGGCGCGCTGATCACCGCCAACCGCGCTCCGTCATACGGCGGCGGCGTCTATGTGAACGGCGGTTCGCTGACGATGAAAGGCGGCAAGATCTCCGGCAACAGTGCCTCGTACGGCGGCGGTCTGTACAGCGCGGGCGGCGTGCTCGTGCTCGAGGGCGGTACGATCACATCCAATACCGCGCAGAACGGCGGCGGCGTGTATCTGCAGGGTGCCGGCGCGGAGGTCACGGTTTCCGGCACAGCGGTTACAAACAACAGCGCGACGAACAACGGCGGCGGTATGTATAACCAAGACAGCCCCGTTGACTGGACGGGCGGTACGCTGACCGGCAACACGGCGGCGCAGCAGGGCGGCGGCGCGTACAATGCGGGCACGCTTCGTCTGTCCGGCGGCAGCATTTCGGGCAATACGGCTGCAGCCGGCGTCGGCGTCTATCAGGCGGGCGCGCTGGAAACATCCGGCAAAGTTTCACTCGCGTCGAGCGATGACATCTATCTGCCGTCCGGCCGCATCGTGACCAATACCGACCGCATCAGCACCAGCGGAACGGTGGCGAATATCACGGCGGAGAATTACGCGGCGGGTACCCGTGTGCTCGGCGGTGAATTCTGTGCCGCAAACTATGCAAAATATGTCGTGAACGTCCCGGCAGGCGCGGATGAGCTGTTTATCAATTCCACGGGCTATCTCGTGGCTAAGGAAACGCACAACGTGGCGCGTGTGAGTATGTTCGGCGCGTACAGTGTCTACTATACATCCCTCAAGGAGGCCGTCGAGGCAATCGGCAACGAAGCCGGCATGATTACGATGGTCGACAATGACAACATAGAAGAGACGATCAACGTACAGGGCAATATCATCGTCACCATTGTGGGCGACGAAAGCGCGTCCCGCACGCTGACGCGTTACCGCACCTGCACCGGCGCGATGTTCCGTGTCGCCGAGGGCGCGACGCTCGAATTCGGTGCGACCGGCACGGCGGACAACGCATCGCTTATTGTGGACGGCGGCAGCACGCTGTACGGCACATACGGTACCTGCATCGTTGAGAACCACGGCACGGTTCGCGTCAAGGACGGCGCGACGCTGCAGAACGCGTCTTCCTCCGGGGACGGCGCGGCGATCCGCAACAGCGGCACGCTGGAGATCGCAGGCGGTCTGATCCAGAACTGTACATCCGCAAACGGCGGCGCGGTCTGGAACGAGGGAACGGTCGGAATGACCGGCGGTACGATCCGCAACAGCTCGGCAGTGAACGGCGGCGCGATCTACAACGCGGGCAGCCTTGCGTTCAACGGCGGTACGATCACAGCCAATACCGCATCGCAGAACGGCGGCGGCATCTGCTCCGCGTCCGGCTCTGCCGACATGGACGGCGGTGTTTTGGAGACGGTCGTGACCCACATTGTGGACGGTAAGGAAGAACCGGTCCTGGACGAGAACGGCAATCCGACGATCATCGAAACGGTCATTTCCGGCACGCTGTCCGGCAATACCGCAAGAAACGGCGGCGGTATGTATGTTTCGGGCGGCACGGGATCGATCACGTCCGGCGAGATCACCGGCAACATGTCCCCGAACGGCGGCGGTATTTATCTTGCGGGCGGCAGCTATACCGTCAAGGGCGGCAGCATCGCATCCAATACATCGTCCGCGCACGGCGAGGCGATCTACAACGCCGCAGAGCTGACGCTGGATTCCGTACAGATCGACCCGGACGGCGACATCTATCTTGTGACGGGACACACGGTCGTTCCCATGGGCACGGCGCCGTCGGCTGTCCTGACGCCTGCGAGCTATGCCATCGGCACGCCGATGCTCTCCGGCAGCGGCACAGCGGCGCTGCACGGCGGATTCACCGTATCCAACGACCGCTTCTTTGTCAACGCGTCCGGTCTTCTGGATACAACGACGATCTCGGTCAAGGAATCGTCGCACATGAAGGTCGGCTATACCGACGGCTTTATCACGGGCATCGATGTCGAACACCGAACCGTTTCCGAGATTCTTGCGCAGTTTGACAACGACGCTTCCTCGCTGAGCCTGCGCAGCCGGAAAGGCACGGCGCTTTCGGACGACGACCTCATCAGCACGGGCTGTGTGATCGTGTTGCAGGACGGCGCCGGAAATACGCTCGACAGCAAGACGTTCGTGGTGGTCGGCGATGTGAACGGCGACGGCGAAATCAACGGCGTCGACGCGTCGCACGTCTATTATTTCCTTGCCGGCATGCTGGATAAGAACAGCGCCGCCAACGCGGCGGATTACCGCGCCGCGGACGCCGACAACGACGGCAGAGTAGATGGGTCCGATGCGGATCTGCTGCGTGCGTGCGGTCTGTACAAGGCGACGGTCGCCCAGCCGTAAGCCGGACGAAATGCAAATTGTATTACAAAAGGCGCCGCAAAAGCAGCGCCTTTTTGTGCGGGGGCCGGAAGTCCGGAATACGGAGCTTTACATTCCGGCTGCAATCTTAAAAGCTGTGCAGGAGGCTGTTTTATGACAAATCGGGAGATCAATATCCGCGATCCTTTTGTGCTGTGCGAGAACGGCACGTATTATATGTACGGTACGCGCGCAAAGGATTTCGGCATGCGCACCGGCGGCTTTGACGTCTATGTCGGCACGGATCTCGAAAACTGGTCGGCGCCGCAGGCGGTGTTCGATTCCGCAAAGTACGGCATGAACGACGGCAGCAACTGGGCGCCGGAGGTGCATCGGTACGGCGGCCTTTACTATATGTTTGCGACCTTCACGCAGCCCAACGGCAGGCGCGGGACGTATTCGCTGGTCAGCGAAAGTCCGGTCGGACCGTTCCGCCCGAACAGTGAAAAGCCGCTGACGCCCGAGGAATGGGAGAGTCTCGACGGCACGCTGTGGGTGGAGAACGGAAAACCGTATCTTGTGTTCTGTCATGAGCATGTGCAGATCCTCAACGGTACGGTCTGTATCGTGGAGCTGTCCCAAGATCTTGCGCGCGCGGTTTCGGAACCGACGCTGCTGTTTTACGGCTCCGATGCGTACGGCGTGCCGGAAAACCCGGACGGCAGATACGTCACGGACGGGCCGTTTCTGTACCGCGCGGCGAACGAAAAACTATTCATGATCTGGTCGACCTGCCCGCCGACCGGGTACTATCAGGGAATGTGCATATCCGAAACAGGATGCGCCGCGGGACCGTGGACGCAGCTTCCGCCGCTGTATACAAAGGACGGCGGTCATGGGATGCTGTTCCGCGACAGGGACGGAGCGCTCCGCCTGACGCTGCACAGCCCGAACCGTTCCCTGGAAGAAAGACCGGTGTTTTTCCGTGTGCGGGAAGGCATTGAGCGTTTGGATATTGCGGAATAAAAGGAGAAGCGCACTGGCTTTCGGGATCTGCGGATCGTCGGCTTCTGCCGGACGCTGTCTTCCTTTCCGATGCCGACCGTTTGCATCGACCGGAGCCTGATGCGGGACGTTTCCTTACTGCCGCTGTCAACGCCGCTGCGCGGATCGACGGCGAACAGGTCGGGATCGTCCGCGGCAAGCGCCGCCGAAAAAAAGAAAACCGCGGGAATGAAACGACGTCAGTCACGGATTCCCGACGATCTGAGGTGTTTTTATGAAAAAGATTCTGTGCTGCCTGCTGGCGCTGACACTGTGCTGCGCCTTTGCCGTCTGCACCGCGGCAGAAGAGGCAACGGTCGAAAAAACGCTGCACGTCATCTCGTTCAACGTGGACGGACTGCCGATCCCGTCGTTCCTGTCCTCGACGAAGCGTCCTGCGCGCGAGGCAACGCGTCTGATCGCACGTCAGGTGAACGAAACGGACTGCGATATTCTGTGTGCGCAGGAGGACTTCAACTACCACGGTGTTCTCTCGCGCGAGCTGGATCTGAAAAACCGGACGGTCACGAGCGGGCCTGCCGTGATCGGCGACGGTCTGAATATCTTCTCGCGTTATCCGATCTACAATGTGCGGCGCGCGGCATGGGACGCGGCATACGGCGTGTTCGACTGCGGCTCGGACGAGCTGACGCCGAAGGGCGTCCTCGTCTGCACGGTTGAAATCGAAGACGGCGTGTTTGTCGATGTGTACACCTTACATGCGGATGCATGGGAGGACGACGACTCCATGCTCGCCAAAGCCGCGCAGTTCGACCAGTTGGCGGCGCTGATCGACGAAGTCTCCGGCACGGACAGAGCCGTGCTGCTGACCGGTGATTTCAATACGAATTATTCGACGTTCCGCGACGGATACAAAGCGGGCAGCTACAATATCGACCTGTGTCAGAAACTTCTCGACAACTTCGTCTCCGACGGGTTCAAAGACGCGTGGATCGAGGCGAACACCGGCGGCAATTACGACTTCACCTATGCCGAGATGCGGGAGAAGTACGGCTGCGACTATCCGCGCACGTGGGATACGCTCGATCACATCTACTACCGCGACGGCGCAGGCGTCACGCTGACGCTTGAGGACGCGTTTTACGACGACATGGACTGCGACGCCGTCACGTGGCCGGGACATCTGTCCGACCATGCGGCTGTACACGCTCGGTTCACCGTGTCGATCGACAAGACGCTGACCAAAGCACCTGATTCGCTCGAAAAGGAGCGTCCGCGTCCTCTGCGGTATTTGTTCGATGCGGCCGCATCCATCGCCAAAACAGTTCGCACCGCCCTCGTTCACCTGCCCGACCTGTGGGAAAAAGGGATCGGATGGCTCAAGTGAATACAGGAAAGCATGCAAAAATGCCGGGTCATTCCAAAAGCGGAATGCCCGGCATATTTGATGGATATCGATTTCCGGCTAACTCTCTACTGTCTCGATCCTTGCCTCGCTGCCGTCTGTGAATACCGCGTACAGCTGCGGCAGATCGCCCGAGGCGGTGCGCCGCGTCTTGTGGAACCGCGCTGTCAGGATCAGATCGAACGACGTCGTCTCTCCTGCTTCCAGCGAAAAGGTGCTGTACTCCTCGCCCCACATGCGCACGGACGCTTCGGGCGAGAGCAGGTACCCGCTCTTGTAGTCCGACGGAAGCTCGGCGCGCAGCGCAAAATCGGACAGATCCTTGTTTGTGCCGTTGCGCAGCGTGACGGTATATGTCAGCAGCACCGTATCCGACCGCTCCTCATACATCGAGAAATGGCTTGACGCCTTGACCATGACGGGCGCTGTCCGGATATCGCTTTTGTGCAGCATCTTCGTCCCGAAGGTCAACAGCGCCACGACCGCCGCGGCAATGGCGAGCACGACCGCAACGGGCATCCAGATTCTTCTCTTTTGTCTGCGCGAAGTTCCGACGGTCACGTCTGTCTGTCCCATACGAATCTTCCTTTAAAAGGCGAGTGATTTTTCGATATAGCCGACCAGCTCGCTGATGGGCAGGCGCACCTGATCCATCGAGTCACGGTCACGCACCGTTACACAGCCGTCTTCTTCGGACTCGAAATCGTATGTGATGCAGAACGGCGTGCCGATCTCGTCCTGGCGGCGATAGCGTTTGCCGATGGAGCCGGTTTCGTCAAAGTCGGTCATGAAGTATTTGCTCACTTCGTCGCGGATCTCCATCGCCTTGTCGCTGAGTTTCTTGCTCAGCGGAAGCACGGCCGCCTTATACGGCGCGACGGCGGGACTCAGATGCAGAACCACGCGCGTGTCGTTCTTTTCGGCGTCGATGACTTCTTCGTCGTATGCCTCGCAAAGCAGCGCCAGCACCGTGCGGTCGAGACCGTAGGTCGACTCGATGATATACGGGATGAACCGCTCGTTTGTGACGGGATCGAGATAGTCCATCTTGGTGCCGCTGTATTCCTGGTGGCGCGTCAGATCGAAATCGGTGCGGTTGTGCGTGCCGTTGATCTCGCCCCAGCCGAACGGGAACAGGAATTCGATGTCGCACGCGGCCTTGGCATAGTGCGCCAGCTTTTCGTGATCGTGGAAACGCAGATGCTCCGGCGCGATGCCGAGATCCTCAAAGTATTTCTTGCCGTATTCCTTGAAGTAATCGTACAGTTCGCCGTCCGTGCCTTCCTTGCAGAAGGTCTGGAACTCCATCTGCTCAAACTCGATCGTGCGGAACGTGAAGTTGCCGGGCGTGATCTCGTTGCGGAACGCCTTGCCGATCTGGCCGATGGAGAACGGGAGCTTGGCGCGCATGGTGCGCTGCACGTTCAGGAAGTTGACATATTCGCCCTGCGCGTTTTCGGGGCGCAGATAGATGACGCTCTTGCTGTCGTTGGTCACGCCGCGGAACGTCTGGAACATCAGATTGAACTCGCGGATGTCCGTGAAGTTGTGCTTGCCGCAGTTGGGACAGGGAATAGAGTGTGCCTTGATGTAGTCGAACATCTCTTCCTTCGTCATGCCGTCGGCGTGCGCGTCGGGATCGAAGTCGTCGATCAGGTTGTCGGCGCGGTGGCGCATCTTGCATTCCTTGCAGTCAAGCAGCGGGTCGGAGAACGATGCGACGTGGCCGCTCGCTTCCCAGACGCGCGGATTCATCAGGATGTCCGCGTCGACCTCAAAGCTGTTGTGGCGCTCCTGAATAAAGCGCTTTCTCCATGTGTCCTTGACATTGTTCTTCAGACGCGCGCCCAGGGGGCCGTAGTCCCACGTGTTGGCAAGTCCGCCGTAGATGTCGCTTCCGGGGAAGATGAAGCCTCTGCCTTTGCACAGCGCGACGATCGCGTCCATGGATTTCTGCGTGTTGTCCATACCATATCTCTCCTTACTCTGACAATACCATATTATGATACCGCATTATCCGCAAAAACGCAACACGTTTTCTGTATTTTTTTCGGCTTTTTTATCGACAAAAGAACGCCGGCGCCCTTGCTTTTCTCCGATGATTGTGTTTAAATAAAAACGGAAACCGAATAGAAATACAACCCGAAAACAGGAAACAGAGGTGTCTGTTATGTCCAAACGTATCCATATGATCTGCAACGCGCATCTCGATCCCGTCTGGCAGTGGACGTGGGAAGAAGGCGCGGCGGAAACGCTGTCCACGTTCCGCGTGGCGGCGAGGCTCTGCCGGCAGTTTGACGGCTTTGTGTTCAACCACAACGAGGCGCTTTTGTACCGCTGGATCGAGGAATTTGAACCGGCGCTGTTCGCCGAGATACAAGCGCTTGTCCGCGAAGGCAAGTGGCACATCATGGGCGGGTGGCATCTGCAGCCCGACTGCAATATGCCGTCCGGCGAAGGATTTGTGCGGCAGATCATGTCCGGCCGGCAGTATTTCAAGGAGAAATTCGGCAAGGAGCCGACCACGGCGATCAACTTTGATCCGTTCGGCCACACGCGCGGTCTTGTGCAGATCCTGGCGAAGTCCGGCTTCGACAGCTATCTGTTCGGCCGTCCCGGGCAAGGCGACACGCCGCTGCCTGCGGATCTGTTCACGTGGGTCGGCTACGACGGCTCGCGCGTGACGGCATACCGCCGCTGGGCGTACAACTCTCCGCTGGGTAAGGCGGCGAAGAAAGTCGAAGATATTGCGAACGCCTGCGAGGACGGCGGGACGGTGATCTGTCTGTGGGGCGTGGGCGACCACGGCGGCGGTCCGTCCGAGAAGGATCTGCGCGACATTGCACAGCTGCAGAAGGAGATGCGCGGCGCGGGCGTCGAGCTGATCCACTCCACGCCGGAGGACTTTTTCCGCGAGGTGCGGGGCAAGGCGCTGCCGGAACACGCGGGCGACCTGAATGCGTGGGCAGTCGGCTGCTACACGAGTATGGCGCGCATCAAGCGGCAGTACCGCCGCACAGAGAACGACTATTTTATGACCGAGCAGATGGCTGCGGCCGCCGCGGCGCAGGGACTCATGGAATACCCGAAAGACGAGCTGCGCGATGCGATGTACGATCTGCTGACCGTGCAGTTCCACGACATTCTGCCCGGTTCCGCCGTCAAGCCGGCCGAAGACGCCGCGCTGCAGATGCTCTCACACGGCGCGGAGATTCTGTCCCGTGTGCGCACGCGCGCGTTCTTTGCGCTTTCCGGCGGGCAGAAACCGCATTTGCCGGCGGCGATCCCGATTCTCGTATACAACCCCTTCCCGTACCCCGTGGAGGGCGATTTTGCCTGTGAGATGATGCTGTGGGATCAGAACTGGGCGGAAGAGTTTTCCGTGCCGCAGGTCATGCGCGACGGAGAAGTCCTGCCGACGCAGTGCGAGAAGGAGAACAGCAGCATCAATCTCGACTGGCGCAAACGGCCCGTGTTCCACGCGACGCTGCAGCCGATGCAGATGAACCGTTTCGACTGTGCGTTTACCAAGGCGGAAAAACGCCCCGTGCCCGAAACGCGCGGGGATGCAGACTATTTATATCTCGAAAACGATCGCGTGTGCGTGCGCATCAGCAAAGCGACCGGCTTCCCGGACAGCTATACGGTCGACGGACGCGAACTGCTCTCGGCGCCGTGCGCGCTGCATGTGGTGCGCGACGACAGCGATCCGTGGGGGATGTGCGTGCACGCGTTCCCCGACCGCATCGGAACGTTCCGCACATTGACGGCGGAAGAAACGGCGGAGTGGTTCGGCCTTTCCCGTCCGCTCGACGCCGTGCACTGTATCGAAAGCGGCGCTGTGCGCACTACGGTTGAAGCCGCGCTCGGCTACGGCCGTTCCCGCGCCGCGGTTCGCTATACGCTGTCTAAGACAGACGGTTTGCTGCGCGCGGATATCCATGTGCATTGGTGTGAAACGCAGAAGATGCTGAAATTTGCCGTGCCCGCCGCCCTTCCGCAGGCACGGTGCTTCGGCGAGGTTGCCTACGGCGAAGAAGCGTTTTCGCAGGACGGACAGGAACACTGCGCGCAGAGATACGTGCGGCTGGAAAACGGCGACGCCGCCCTGTCCGTGCTGACCGATTCGACCTACGGATTCAGCGCGGAGGACAGCACGCTGTACATGACGCTGCTGCGTTCGGCGGCATACTGCGCGCACCCGATCGGCGACCGCGAGCGCATTCCGCAGGATCGTCGGACGGCACATATGGAACAGGGCGAGCGCGATTTTGCTTTTGAACTGTTCGGCGGCAGCGCGGAAACGGTGCGCCGGCAGACGCCCAGACGCGCGGCGCTGCTGAATACGCACATACCCTCTCTCTCCTTCTATCCGCCGCAGGCGGGCAGAAGGGACGCGCCCGTCTTTACGCTCGACGGCGACGCGGTTTTGCAGACGGCGTTCAAGCAGGCGGAGGACGGCGACGGCTATATCCTGCGGCTGTTCAATCCGTTCGATATCGTCGCGCAGACCGTGCTTCGCTCGGACGTGTTCTCACTTTGTGAAACGCTCCGCCTAAACCCGTTTGAGATCCGCACGCTGCGCCTGCAATCCGAAAAATATACCCGGACCGATCTCATGGAAAAGGAAAGCTGATATGGCAAACGAATGGATCCTGTACGGCGTGGACGAGCACGACCCGTACTGCCTCAAAAGTCCGCAAGCGCTGACTGCGTACATCCGCGAGGTCGGCTTCCTGCCGCTGTTCCGGTGCGGTATTCCGGGCTTTTCCGTCGAGGAACGCACCGTGCCGTACTATTGGTGGAGCGGCGACGAGCGGCGCGATCCGTGGGAATGGCGTCGGCTTCTTGCCGCGAAAGGCGAGGTCGCATACGGTAAATTTTTCGACGGAAAAGCGGGCTTTATTTCGACCGACTGGCTGCCTTACTTTGCCAATTACCGGCGCGACGGTTATGATTTCGACGCGCTGTGGGATGAAGGAAAGGCGACGCACCGCCAGAAAAAGATCATGGACTGCTTCGCGGACGGACAGGAGCTGTTCTCCCATGTGACGCGCCGCACGGCGGGGTTCGGCAAGGACGGCGAAAAGAATTTCGAGGGTACGGTCACATCGCTGCAAATGCAGTTGTATCTCGTGATCCGCGACTTCCGCCAGAAGCGCAATAAGGCGGGTCTGCCGTACGGGTGGCATCTGGCGGTCTACACCATGCCGGAAACGATCTGGGGATACGACCTGCTGTCGTCGGCGTACGGTGAGGAGCCCGCCGCATCGCGCGAGCGCATCTGCCGCCGCCTGCGCGAGGTATACCCCATCGCATCGGATGAAGCGGTACAAAAGCTGTTGGGTTAAAAGTACACGGACAAATCTTTCGGGAGAGATTGCATGAAGATCATTTGCGGCCGCAAGCACGTTGTCGGTACGGCGGACAGGATGCTGTACGGCCATTTTTTGGAGCACTTTCACAGGCAGATCTATGCGGGCGTTTTCGATCCGTCCTCGCCGTTCGCCGATGAAGACGGGTTCCGGCAGGACGTGCTCGACGCGCTGCGGCGCATCCGTACGCCGATCATTCGCTGGCCGGGCGGATGCTTCGTGTCCGCCTACAACTGGAAATACGGCGTCGGAAAAGACCGCGTCCCCGTTTATGACAAAGCGTGGCGGGTGGAAGAATCGAACCGGTTCGGCACGGACGAGTTTATAAAGCTCTGCCGCAAGATCGGCTGTGAGCCGTATATCTGCACCAACGCCGGAACAGGGACTGCCGAGGAGATGAGCGACTGGGTCGAATACTGCAATCTGCGCAGCATGGGCAGATACGCGAAACAGCGCATCGCAAACGGTTTTTCCGATCCGCACCGTGTACGCTACTGGAGCATCGGCAACGAGAACTGGGGCGCACATGAGATCGGCGCCAAGGAAGCGCGGGAATGGGGGCGTCTGGTGCGGGAATCCGCCAAAATGATGCTGCGTGTCGATCCGACCATCGAGCTGTCCGCCGCATCCATTCCGGATCTCGACTGGAACCTCAACCTTCTGCGGGAAGCGGGACAGTACCTGGACTGGATCTCCATCCACGGTTATTGGGGCAACACGAAAAACGGTACCCTGCCCGACGATTATGATACAGTCATCCTGCACACGGGTGCAGATATCGCCGGCTCCATCGATCGCGTCCGTGCCTATCTGACGGCGGTCGGGCTGGAAAAGAAGATCCGGATCGCATTTGACGAGTGGAATCTGCGCGGGTGGTATCACCCGAATCTGATGGATTCGTGGGACCGCGACAGTCTGTGCGGGGAGGACGAGGCGTTCTACCGCGACAAGGTGCTCGGCGAGCGCGATAAAAACGATATAAACGCGATTTACACGATGGCGGACGCCGTGTTTTCCGCGTCGTTCCTCAATACATGCCTGCGCAACTGCGATCTGGTGCGCATGGCGTGCTTCTCGCCCGTCGTCAACACGCGCGGCGCGATCTTTACGCATGCGGACGGGATCGTGCTGCGCCCGCAGTTCTTCGTTTTTGAGATGTATTCCGGTCTGCTGCGGGACACGGTGCTGCAGCAGTGGAGCGAAGACGTGCCGTCGATCAGCGGACACGCAGATGACGAGACGAAAACCGTCGATGCGATCGACGTCGTCGTGACGTGCGGCGATAAAGGATATGCCGTCTCCGCCGTCAATAAGGACCCGAAGACAGCACACACGGTCGAACTGCGCTTCCTCGACGGTACGCCGCGCGAAATGCGGATGCACACGCTGAACGGCCCCTCTCCCGACGCATACAACGACGTCGGGCAGACGCAGGTCGGTGTGACTGTCGGCACGTGGACGCCGTTTGACGGCACGTTCACACTCCCGCCGCACTCTGTCAATGTGATCGAGCTGCGCTGACACGGGGAACGCCGCGCCTTGACAAAGGTTAGGCTCTCTTTTATAATGGAACAAACATCACGACACGGAGGTACGGAACGTGCAGGAAACGATTTGGGTAGTCATTCCGGTCTACAACGCGCAGCATGATGTGAAGCGCGCTGTGCGTGCTGTGCAGAAACAGACGTACGCGCCGCTGCGTATTGTGCTGGTGGACGACGGCTCCAAGGATCGCAGCCCGGAGATCTGCGACGCGCTGGCTGCGCAGGACGCGCGTATCCGTGTCGTGCACCAGGAGAACGGCGGCTCTTTTGCGGCGCGAAAAGCCGGTGTGCTCGCGTGCGACGCTGCCGACGGGGACTATATCTGCTTTTGCGACGCCGACGATCGGATGCCGCCGCATGCGCTGCAGGCGCTGTACACGGCGTGCAGCCGGTTCGACGCGGACATCAGTCTGGCTGTGCTGACCAGAATCTGGCACGGACTCAGGCTCCAAAAACCTGCGAAGGGACAGCCGGATCTGTGCATCGAGCGCAAGACATTTTTTGAAAAATACTTCTGCAGTTGGTACGGGATCACGCTGATGCCGGTCAACTTGTGCGGAAAGCTGTATCGGGCGCCGCTGATCGCGGCGGCATACAACGCCGTTCCGCCGGGGACGACGCGATTCTTCGGCGAGGATCTTGTCGTGACGCTCAACGCATGCGCCGCGGCAAACCGGATCGTGTGGATCCCGGACGAAGTCTACGATTATCGCATGGGCGGCGGATCGTCGCGCTATCGGCCGGACATGCTGCGGGAGTTTATCGGACTGTACCGCTACAAGATGGCGTTTTCCGAGAATTACACGGCGCCGCAGGATCTGCGTCTGCTCAGCGACATCGAGCTGTGCAATGTGACGCTGTCTTTCTGCCGCACCGTGATGGCGGAAAAAGCGCTGACGCCGCAGGAACGCCGTGCGGTCATCGGGGAGAGCGTGCGTCTGCCGGAGATCCTGGCTGCCGCCGAGCATGTGCTCGCGTCGGACTACACGGAAAAAACATACGCGCGGATGATCGCGCAGGCGGACGTGGATGCGATCGAGCGGGAAGCCGCGCCGGTCGGGTTCGTACACAAGGCGCTGCGCCGCGTTCTGCACAGATAAACACAAACAGAAACCCCTCTGCCGGACTTGTTTGTTCGGCGGAGGGGCTGTTTCTTGTCTCTTGACAGACAAAAACAAGAGCGCAGACAGACTGCACTCTTGCTCTCTGGCACCCCCTGGGGGAATCGAACCCTCAACTGACCCTTAGGAGGGGCCCGTTATATCCATTTAACTAAGGAGGCACAGAACGGTATTATACTATCAGAATTTTTGTGTGCTGTCAAGGAGAAAAACCAAAAACGGCTGCCGCGTTCCGAACCGGAAAACGGCAGCCGATCGTATGTGCTTATCTTGCGGCAGGGACGTTCAAAACGAGATTGGTCAGCGGGAACGAGCAGCACGGATGGATGCAGTCGAACTTGTGGTCCGCCATGCGGCGGTACTCCATGTTCTTCGGCACATACACCTTGCCCGCGAGCAGATGCGAGTGGCAGAAGCCGCATTCGCCGCTGCGGCAGCGCGCCGGGACGGCGATGCCGTTCTTTTCGAGGATCTGCATGACGGAGTCGCCCGTAGAACCGGTAACGGTCTTCGTCTCATCTTGGATTGTGACCGTGATCTGCACTGTCTGGGGTACGTCAGACGGATAATCCGGCTGCGAAGCGGGGTTGTGGAATTCGCCGAACATCTCGTGGCGGATGTACTTGCGCGGAAGGTCGAGCTTCTCGAGCTCCTTGTCCACGAACGCATACATCTGCTGCGGGCCGCACAGGAAGACCGAATACGGTTCGTCCGCGGGCGCGTACTTCTGGATGAGCTCCGCGGTGATGAATCCCTTCTCGGTGCCCTTGCGCATTCTGCCGGCCGTCTTCTCGCTCAGGACATGGATGACCTTGACCTTGTCGGTCTTCTTCGCGATGGCGGCCAACTCGTCGCGGAACAGGATGCTTTCCCACGTGCGGCTGCCGTAAAGCAGCGTCATCTCGAAATCCTCGTCGCCGTCGGCGATGGCTGCCGCCATGGACAGGAACGGCGTGATACCGCTGCCGCCCGCAAGGCAGATGACCTTTTTCGCGTCGCGCAGCGGCTGGTACTCGAACGTGCCGGACGGCGCGGAAACTTCGACAGGCGTACCGACAGCCCAGTTGTCGAGGATGTAGCGGGACATAAGTCCGCCTTCGACGAGCTTGATGGTCAGCGTATATTTGCCTTCGACCGCCTCTTTGGGCGAACCGGAGATGGAGTATGCGCGCGTGACGCGCATGCCTTCGATCGTCTCGAATACGGTCAGATACTTGCCCGCGCCGAAGGGAGCGAGCGCCGTCGTGCCGCGTTCGGGATCGGGAACGAGCTCAAAGCTCTTGCAGTCTTCGCCGCGCTCGATGACGGCGGAAACGCGCAGATACTGCCGCACGGGATGCAGCGCGCGCGCGATCACGCGCGACTGGTCGGAGCCGGGAGGCAGCGTTGCGGGCGAAGCTTCAAAGCGATCCTGCCGGTCGGGCAGCATGGAAAGGAACTTTTTATAGTCGAGTGATTTGAGCGGACTTGCCATCTTACTTGCCCTCCTTGAATGCTTTGATCGTCAGATTGGCGGCCTTTTCGCCGGTGTGGTATGCACAGCCGTAACCGTCGCCGCGTTCCTGCGATGCGCCGCAGAACAGGAAATTGTCGAACGGCTGATCCTTCATGTACTGGATGGTACGCGGGATCATGCTGTCCCATTTCTGGAGCATATAGCCGTAAGGCGTGCCGTGCGGGGTGTTCAGATAGCGCGAGAACGTCGGCGGCAGCGCGATCTCGATCTCTTCGATGTACGGCTGGATGGAGACGTTCAGCGCCTTTTCGCACGTTTCGATCATATCTTTGGCGACTTTGGTCTTGAACTTCTTATAGTCCTTCGGCTCAACATCCTGCATCACGTCGTCGAACGTCATGGACGTCAGGAACAGGATGCTCGTGCCCTCGGGGGAGCAGTCGGGGATCGCGTTGTTCATGCAGTTGATGATGCAGTAGCCGCTGCCGTATTCCTTGCACAGTTCATACTGCGTATCGGAATCGGTATCGGGCGCGATGAAGATGGAGTAATCTTTGAAGCCGAGCTCCTCCGCGGTCTTGTTCATGCCGAGATAGACTGTCGTCAGGCTCACGGCGACCTTGCGCGCGTTGGTCATCTGCAGCTGCTTTTTCGGAATGTCTTTGAGATCGAACAGATCGTTCCACACAAAGTTCGGCATACCGTTGCAGATGAAGCGCTTGCCGTACACTTCCTTTTCGCCGTTGACGACCACGCCGGCAGGTTTGCCGCCCTGCATGATGATCTTGGTCACTTCGGAGTTGTACCAGATGTCGCCGCCGTAGTCGCGGATGACCTTGTCGATCGCAAGACTCATCTCGTGGCTTCTGCGCTTGGGCATACCGGCGCCGTTCTTGATATAGCCGTGCAGCATGCACATATAGTACATGAAGTCGAACTGGGATGCGGGCACGCCCATGTAGCACCAGTAGGTGCAGAAAATATCCTGCGCTTTTTTCGGCATGCCGAGCGCGTCAAGGCCGTCTTTCAACGTGTGCGACGTCATGCGCATGATGTCGGGCAGCACTTTTGCCGCGCCGGCGCCGCCGCGCAGGAAGTCGCCGTCCTCGATCTTGTCGAGCGCTTTGAAGAAATCCTGGGCGATGCGGAACGCCGCCATGCTGCTCTCGTAGGAACCGGGGACAAGCTCGTCGAGCTTGCGGGAGAACGCCTCGAACCCGACGGGCATGCGCACGTCCACGACGACCTCCACGCCGTCCTCGTTGACGAACGTGTCCGTGTCGCCCTCCTTGGCGGGAACGACGAGACGGAACGTGGATTCGTCCCGGACCCAGTCGACCTGTCCGCCGATGCGGGCGAAGAACTTCTCAATATCGCCGGGATCTCCGGGCGCGCCGATGCCGGCCAGCTCGTGCAGCGACGGCTCGAATTCAAAACGGCCGCGCACGAATGAGGAGGCGGAGCCTCCGGGGATGTTGTGTCTCTCCAGCAGAAGCGTGGAAAGACCGGCTTTTGCGCAGGTCGCGGCTGCCGCCAGACCGCCGTTGCCCGCGCCGATCACAATTACGTCATAGGTTTTGGCCATAAGGAACTCCTCTCTTCTCAAAAGATTCTGCCTATTATATGTATCATACCATGATTTTACTGCTGTTGCAAGATTTTTTTGCGGCTTACGTCCACAATTCCTCCGGCAGGTGGCTGACGTCGTTGACGAGCTTCGCTTTGACACGGCCGTCCGGCAGAAACAGGATGCGGTCGACGCAGGCGTTGCGCTGGCTGAAATTGAACTGCGCCGGTTTCGGCAGCCCCATCGCCGCCAGCAGCAGATATGTGTTGAACTGCCCGTGCGCAACGAGCAGGACGGTGCCTTCCGGACATTTTTCGCGCACATAACGGATTGCGTACCGCGCGCGGTCGAGCGCGATCTCGTCCGTTTCCTGCGGCAGTGCGTGCCGGTCGGGATAGACGGCGGTCGGGCAGACTTCCCGCAGCTTCTCCGTCGGAAGGCCGCAGTAGTCCGGGACAGGCTGATGCTCCATCAGCTCCGGCAGCAGCTCGACCGGGATCGGGCGTTTCTGCCGCGAGAGGACGGCCTGCGCCGTCTCGACCGCACGCAGCAGCGGACTGCAAAAGATCGCGTCGAATGGTACGGATGCAAGGCGTTCCGCCAGGAGATTTGCCTGCGTGTGCCCGCGCTGCGTCAGCACGGGGTCGGCGGAGTCGTCCGCGCCCGTATTGCCGAACGTCTCCGCATGACGCACAAGATACAGATCCATCCGGCACCTCCTTTTTGTTTCTTTACGGCTCAATATACCATAAAAACGGCATAAAATCCACTCTTGCATCCTGCGCGGAAATGGTGTATAATACTATGCTGTATAGTTGTATACTGTCATTCTATACCCTTTGCAGAAGGAGAACTCCCTTTGAGTCTGTACGATCCTATGAAAAACGTCGTTCCGCCTTCGGAAACGGCACGGCAAAATGAATACGCGGCGCTGGTGCGGACGGTGCTGGACGCGCGTTTTTCCGACAAGCCGCGCGCCTTTGTGCACACCTACGGCTGCCAGGGCAACGTGTCCGACGGCGAGCGCATGAAGGGGATGCTGCGCGCGTGCGGCTTTGTCTTCACCGACACGCCGGACGACGCCGATCTGGTGCTGTACAATACATGCGCCGTGCGCGAGCATGCGCAGGACAGGGTGTTCGGCAACGTAGGCGCGTTAAAACCCATCAAGAACAAACGCCGCCACATGAAGATCGCGCTGTGCGGGTGCATGGTGCAGCAGCCGCATGTGGCGCAGCGCCTGCGCAGGAGCTATCCGTTCGTCGACCTGATCTTCGGCACACATGTGACGCACCGCCTTCCGGAGTTTTTGTACCGCCTGTACTGCACGGGCGAAAAGGTCTGCGAGATCCCGCAGTCCGACGGCGTGATCGCGGAGAATATCCCCGTCTCGCGCGACAGCAGTTTCAAAGCGTGGGTGCCGATCATGTACGGCTGCAACAACTTCTGCAGCTACTGCATCGTGCCGTATGTGCGCGGACGCGAGCGAAGCCGCACCGTCGATGCGATCCTCGACGAGGTGCGTTCGGTCGTTGCGGCGGGATACAAAGAGATTACCCTCCTGGGACAAAACGTCAACTCCTATAAAGGCGAGCTGGACTTCGCGGGACTTCTGCGCGAGATCAACGCCATTCCCGGCGAATTCCTCATCCGCTTCATGACCTCGCACCCGAAGGACTGTACGCGCGAGCTGATCGACACGATCGCCGCGTGTGAGAAGGTCGAGCGTCATCTGCACCTGCCGTTCCAGAGCGGCAGCGACCGTATCCTGCGCGAAATGAACCGGCACTATGACCGCGCGCAGTATCTTTCTTTGGTAAACTACGCGAAACAGACGATCCCCGATCTGCTGCTGACGAGCGATGTGATCGTCGGCTTTCCGGGCGAGACGGCGCAGGAGTTCGACGAAACGCTCTCGCTCGCGGACGAGGTGGGATTCTCATCGCTGTTTCTGTTCATCTATTCCCCGCGCGAGGGGACAAAGGCGGCGTCCATGCCGGACGAGACCGACCGTGCGGAAAAGGTGCGGCGGTTCCAGTCGCTCGAAAAACTCCAGGCGCAGCACAGCACACGGATCGCCGAAAGTATGGTCGGACGGACATTCCGCGTCCTGTGCGAGGAGGAGAACCGCGAGGGTGTCCTCACAGGCAAGACGAGCGGCAGCATGCCGGTGGAGTTTCCGGGCGCGGCGGACCGCGTCGGTACGTTTGTCGATGTGCGCATCACCGAGCGCACGGGTTGGACGCTGAAGGGAGAGATCGTATGAGAGCGCTGGGCATGAGTCTGACGGACGGCGAAACGCCGTGGCGTGAGCAGATGCGTCTGATTGCCGACGCGGGCTTCGACTGTACGTTCTTCGACTGGGACGCGGATGTCAATACGCTTGAACGCACGGATTTTGCGCGAAACTGCGGCCTTTCGATCGACTCGCTGCACGCGCCGTTCGGCAGGATCAACAGCTTCTGGGAGGACACGCAGGAGGGCGCGGACTACCATGCGCTGATGCTTCGCATCCTCGACGAATGCGCCGCGGCCGGGATCAATAAGCTCGTCATGCATACCACCGTCGGCAACCATCCGCCGCAGACGTGCGAACGCGGATTTATTCGGTACCGAACGATGTGCGATTACGCAAAGGAAAAGGGCGTGCACATCTGTTTTGAAAACCTCGAACCATTCCCGCATCTGCATGAGATTCTCGCCGTGATCGACGATCCGTTTCACGGATTCTGCTGGGACTGCGGCCACAATTTGTGCTACACGCCGCATGTGGATATGATGGCGCGGTATGCGGATCGCCTCATGTGTCTGCACCTGCACGACAACAACGGCGTCACGCAGCCGGGCAACATCGACTTCCGCGACGATCTGCACATGCTGCCGTTCGACGGTGTGCTCGACTGGGAGTGGACCGCGCGCAAGATCGCGGACAGCGGCTATACGGGACCGCTGACATTTGAGTATTCTTCACGCACGGCGCGCCGTCACGCCGATAAGCCGTACGGCGCATTCGTGCGGACGGCAAAGGAGCGCGCGGTGCGGCTGCGCGATATGATCGACAATATTGAAAAGGAAATAAAGGAGTAAACCATGGATCTGATTCAAATGACAAGAGAGCTGGGCGCGGCGCTGCAGCAGGACGCGCGGTACCTCGAATTCATGCAGGCGCATGACGAAAACGAAAAGGACAGCGCACTGCAGGCCCTCATCGGCAAAATCCAGCTCGTGCACATGTCCTACAACCGCGAGGCGTCCAAGGACGACAAGGACGAGGAAAAACTCAAGGAATACGACCGGCAGTTCAACACACTCTACAACGAAGTGATGTGCAATCCGAATATGCGCCGCTATGAAAAAGCGCGCGACGAAGCGGACAAGCTCATGAAGGAGATCACCGGCATCCTGACGCTGTGCATGCGCGGCGAGGATCCGATGACGTGTGATCCGAACGCGGGTTCGTGCGGCGGCGACTGCGGTTCATGCGGCGGATGCGGCTGATTTTTTACAGAGTCTGAATGAATAGGAAGTGCGGAGCATGGCGGAATTGACGCCGATGATGCGCCAGTATTTTGAGATCAAAAAAGAATACAGCGACACGATTCTGATGTTCCGGCTCGGAGACTTTTACGAAATGTTCTTTGACGATGCCAAAACGGCGTCGCGCGAGCTGGAGCTGGTGTTGACCGGCCGCGACTGCGGACAGGAGGAGCGCGCGCCGATGTGCGGCGTGCCGTTCCACAGTGCCGATTCCTATATTGCGCGTTTGGTGCAAAAAGGCTACAAGGTCGCCATCTGTGAGCAGACCGAGGACCCCGCGCTGGCCAAGGGTCTGGTGAAACGCGCTGTGGTGCGCGTCATCACGCCCGGTACGGTCATCGAGAGCAGTATGCTCGACGAGTCGCGCAACAATTATCTCGGGTGTATCGTGCTCGACAAAAAAGAGGCGGGCGTCTGCTTTGCCGACGTGTCCACGGGCGAGGTGCACGCGGCGCAGTTGAGCGGCAAGGACGTCGCTGCCAAGATCATCAACGAGCTGTGCCGGTTCTCCCCGACGGAGGTGCTGCTCTCGCCGCAGGTCTGTGCGCAGAGCGAGATCGTCGAATTCGTTCGGGATCGAATCCACGCCGCCGCAGAGACGATGGATGCAGACTTTTTCTCCGTTTCCGACTGCGGCACGGAGGTTTTGCGCCACTTCAAGGTCGCTTCATCGGCCGAGATCGGCGTGGAGGGCGAGCAGGCGACGGTTGCGCTGGGTGCATCACTTCGGTACCTGAAGGATGTGCAGAAATCGGAATTGGACAACATCCGCTCCGTCGACTATTACAGTGACGCACGTTTCATGAAGCTGGACGCGTCGTCCCGCCGCAATCTGGAACTGACCGAAACCATGCGCACGCGCGAGAAGCGCGGGACGCTGCTGTGGGTGTTGGACAAGACGCGTACCCCTATGGGGAAGCGTCTGATACGCAGTTGGCTCGAACAGCCGCTTCTGAGCATTCCGCGCATTACCAGACGGCAGGGTGCGATCGACGAATTGGTGCGCGAAGGCATTCTGCGCGAGGAGATCCGCGCGATCCTTTCGGACATCGGCGATATGGAACGCGTGATGGCGCGCGTTGTCTACGGTACCGCAAATGCCAAGGAACTCAAAGCGCTCGAACAGACGGCGGACAAGCTGCCTGCGCTCAAGGCGCTGCTTGACGGCTGCGGTTCGACGCTGCTGCGGGAACTGTACGCGCAGCTTGATCCGCTCGAGGATGTGACCGCGTGGATCCGCGAGGCGATTGTCGAGGACCCGCCGTTCTCCGTGCGTGAGGGCGGCATGATCGCCGCAGGCTTCAACGAGGAACTTGACGCGCTGCGCAGCATCGTGACGGACAACAAGGGATTCATCGCGTCCATCCAGATGCAGGAGCAGGAAAAGACCGGCATCAAGAAGCTGAAAATCGGATACAATCGTGTATTCGGCTATTATATAGAGGTACCGAACGCCTTTAAGGAGCTGGTACCCGAAACATACATCCGCAAGCAGACACTTGCCAACTGCGAGCGGTACATCACGGAGGAGCTCAAGACGCTCGAAGCCAAGGTGCTTTCGGCGCAGGAGCGCATCACGGGACTGGAATACGAGATCTTTTCCGCCGTGCGTGAAAAGGTGGCGGATCAGTTTTCCCGCATCCAAAAGACGGCGGTTTCCGTTGCCGCGCTCGACACGCTCGCCTCGCTTGCGCAGGTCGCACAGGATCACGGATATGTATGCCCGCAGATCACGGACGACCGCACGCTCGACATCCGCGACGGCCGCCATCCCGTGGTCGAGCAGATGCTCGGCGGGCTGCCGTTTGTGCCCAATGACACCGTGCTTGACTGCGCGGAAAACCGATGCGCGATCATCACCGGTCCTAATATGGCGGGTAAATCGACATATATGCGGCAGGTTGCGCTGATTACGCTCATGGCGCAGATCGGCTCGTTCGTACCGGCCAAAGCGGCGACAATCGGCGTCTGCGACAGCATATTCACACGCGTGGGCGCATCGGATGATCTCGCATCCGGACAGTCCACATTCATGGTCGAAATGAGTGAGGTCGCCTCGATCCTCAAAAATGCGACGAGCAAGAGTCTGATCATCTTTGACGAGATCGGCCGCGGTACATCGACGTTCGACGGCATGAGCATCGCCCGCGCGGTGCTGGAATATGCTGCGGATCCGAAGAAACTCGGGGCAAAGACGCTGTTCGCTACGCATTACCATGAGCTGACGGAGCTCGAGGAGACGATCCCCGGTGTGCGTAACTATAACATTGCCGTCAAAAAACGCGGCGACGACATCACGTTCTTGCGCCGGATCGTGCGCGGCGGTGCCGACGGCAGCTACGGTATTGAGGTAGCGAAGCTTGCAGGCGTGCCGAACGGTGTCGTTCAGCGGGCAAAAATCATCCTGCAGGAGCTGGAGGAGAAGGGATACTGCGCCCGGACGCCGCAGGATCATACGGTACCGAAAGATGATTCGCCGCAGATGACATTCGGCGGCGGCCGGGAAAGTGAGATCGTCGGGAAGCTGCGCAGTCTGGACGTCAATACGCTCACGCCGATCGAGGCGTTGACGGAGCTGTTCACGCTCTGCGCCGAGGCGAAATCGATTTGATCGGATTTGATTTAACTGATATACGAAAGGTGGGACTTTTGTGCCGAAGATCGTACGACTGCCGAAATCGGTGGCGGATCTGATCGCGGCCGGCGAGGTCGTTGAGCGTCCGTCGTCGGTCGTGAAGGAACTTTTGGAAAACAGCATAGACGCCGGCGCAAAAAAGATCACCGTCGAGATCCGCCGCGGCGGGGTGCAGTACATCCGTGTCACGGACGACGGCTGCGGCATCGCCCGCGAGGACGTGCGCAACGCGTTTGTCAGCCACGCCACAAGCAAAATCACCGGCGCAGATGATCTGAATCGCATCTTCACGCTTGGATTCCGCGGCGAAGCGCTTGCATCGGCAGCGGCTGTGAGCCGTGTCGAAGTCATGACGCGCATGGCGGACGAGCCCATCGGCACACATTACTGCATCGAAGGCGGCGAAGAGACGCTGCTCGACGACGCGGGCTGTCCGGTCGGTACGACGCTGATCGTGCGTGACCTTTTCTACAACACGCCCGCGCGCATGAAGTTTCTGAAAAAAGACGTTGTTGAAGCCAACTCTGTGGCGGGTGTTGTGGACCGCATTGCGCTCTCGCATCCCGAGATCAGTATCCGGTTCATCCGCGAGGACAAGCAGACACTGCTCACGCCCGGAGACGGCAAAACAGAAAGCGCGATCTATGCTGTGTTCGGACGGGAATTCCTCGCAAGCCTTCTGCCGGTGTCCTATACGTGCGACGGTGTAACGGTCGATGGATTCGTCTCGAAGCCGAGTGCTTCGCGCCCGAATCGAAGCATGCAGTTCTTTTACCTGAACGGACGGTTTATCAAGACGGGAACCGGCTCCGCCGCGTTGTCCGAAGCATACAAACACGCGATCATGGCCGGAAAGTTTCCTGCCTGTGTTCTGAATATTACGGTGCCGAACCAACTGGTGGACGTCAATGTCCATCCGGCAAAGATCGAAGTGCGGTTTGCCAATGAAAAGATGATTTTCAACGCGGTATACTACGCGGTGAAGAACACGCTTGAGGGGGATCGATCCAAAGCGCCGCTGCATATAAACCCCGACAAGAATGCGCTGCGCAATTTCTACGCAATGGCCGGAGAAGAAAAGCCGCAGCAGATGGAACTGCGCACTGCGGTGCAAAAAAGGGACGACTTTTTTGTACATACGTCGGATGTATCCGCTCTTTTTGATTCGGCACCGAAACGTGCGCCGAAACCGACAGACAGCGTAACGCTGCGCGCACCGGCGGCGATACAGGATGCGGCGGACGAATTTGCGTTTCTTGCGCAGCCTTCCGTGCGCAAACCTCCCGCGGCGGCCGAAAATGCTCCGCCCCCTGCTCCGGAACCCGTGCCGGTCGAGTCCGGAACCGAACGACCCGCCGAACCCGCACAGACGGCAGAACCTGCACAGACCGCAGAATCTGTTCAGACAGAGGATGCGGCGCCGGAATTCCGCGTGATCGGCGAGGCGTTCCGCACATATATATTTGTCGAAACCGAAAACAAAATCTGGATTATAGATAAACATGCCGCGCATGAGCGGATGCTGTATGAGCAGCTTCGCGCATCGCCGGACGGAAAAGCTTCGCAGATGCTGCTCGCGCCGATCCCCGTGACGCTGCGCAAGGACGAGTACGACGCTGTCCTGGAGCATGCCGGTATGCTTGCCGACGCGGGATTTACCGTGGAAGACTTCGGTACCGGAACAATTTCTGTGACGTCATGCCCGATCTTGCTGGACGCATCGGATGTTCCGGACGCGATCGCGGAGCTTGCAGGCTATCTCTGCCGCAGTTCGCAGCAGATCCTGACCGAAAAGATGGACTGGATCTACCACAACACCGCATGCCGCGCCGCAATCAAAGGCGGCGATTTCACTTCTGAATATGAGCTGCGGCAGTTTACCGAAAAACTGCTGTCCATGCCGCAGATTCGTACGTGTCCGCACGGCCGTCCCGTGATGATCGAGATGACGCGTCGGGAAATGGAGAAGAGCTTTGGACGCGTGTGAGAAGATACCCGTGCTTGCGGTCGTCGGACCGACCGCGTCCGGCAAGACGGCGCTGGCTGTGCGGCTGGCAAAAAAGTTCGGCGCCGAAATTATTTCGGCGGACTCGATGCAGATCTATTCGGATTTGTATGTTTCGACTGCCAGACCTGACGAAACAGAGATGCAGGGCGTCCCGCACCACCTGCTCGGATTTCTGCCTGCCGATCAGCCGTACAGCGCCGCGGACTTCTGCGCGATGGCCAAGGCGTGCGCCGCCGATATTCATTCGCGCGGCAAACGCGTGATCCTGTGCGGCGGGACGGGACTGTATGTGCAGTCATTTTTGGAGAATATCACGTTTACCGGCGAGGGCGGCGATCCGGACTTCCGGGCGAAGATGCACCGCCTTGCCGAAGAACAGGGCAATGAGGCCGTCTGGCGCGAGCTGTGTGCCGTCGATCCGGACGGTGCGCAGGCGCTGCACCCCAACAATCTCGGACGTGTGATCCGCGCACTGGAGATTTATCGCAGTACAGGTCTTACGACCGCGCAGCAGCGGGTACAGTCGCGGCTTGAGCCGTCTCCGTACCGCTCGCTTGTGCTGTGCCTTGACTTTCAGGATCGGCAGAAGCTGTATGCGCGCATCGACCTGCGCGTGCAGGAAATGCTGCGCCGCGGTCTGGAAGCGGAGGCGCGTCGCTTTTTTGAACGTTACGGAACGGACAGCGGAACCGCGCGGCAGGCAATCGGCTGCAAGGAGTTCCTGCCGTATTTCCGCGGCGAGATCCCGTATGCGCAGGCAGTGGAATCAATCTGCCGCGGGACGCGCCGCTATGCCAAGCGGCAGCTGACATGGTTCCGGCGTATGCCGGGCATTCAAACGATTTATGCGGACGCACAGCAGGATGTGTTCGATCAGGCGCTGGAGCGGATCGACGCGGACGGGCTGTTCTCTTCGGGAGGATAAAGCAGTGGCAAAGAAAACGGAACGAAATCGCACGAAAAATGCGCGCACACGAATGCTCGTGCAGCGCGTTGTGGTCGTGCTTGTCGTATTGGGACTTGCCGGCACGCTCATCTACCAGATCGCAAAGCTGCGGCAAAATCCGATCCGTACCACGACGGCATTGGAAGAGACGGTATACGACGAGCTGGATACGGACGTCTTCGTGCTGCGGGACGAGCAGGCCGTGCAGGCGGATCTGTCCGGTTACACGGTCCTGTTTGTGCAGGACGGCGAGCGCGTCGAGGCAGGCGCGCAGATCGCCGCGCGGTTTGCGGATTCCGGTTCGGCCAAACGATATGCGGATCTGATGGAGCTGCGCGCGGAATACGATCGCTACGCGGCGCTTTCGAGCGGACGGGAGTATTCATCCATGAAGGTCGAAGCGCTCATGCAGAGGGCGGCGGACAGGGTGTGCGCGTTCATCGACGCGGCCGACACCGGCAATATCGCCGCGGCCAAAACATACGAGAATGATTTCCTCGGGCAGGAGACGGCGCTGGAGATCGCGGTCACCGGCGATCTCGATCTTTCGTCCAAGATCGCCGATCTTTCCCAGAAACTGCAGGCGCAGGAGGCGACTGTCGGGGAGTATACGTCCGTCACAACCGAAGTCCAGTCGGCGGGGTATTTCTTCAGCCGGACGGACGGATGCGAGGACGTGCTGTCTTATGCGGACGCCGACAAGCTGACCGTCGAACAGATTGAGCTTGCGCTGGGCGAAAAGCCGGCGCAGTCATCCGGCAGCAAGATCGTCAAGAGCCACGTCTGGTATGTCGCGGCGATTCTCGATACGCAGACGGCGGAAAAGCTGACGGTCAAAAAGAGTACCGTGCGCATCGCGTTCCCGAAGGCGGGCGTCCCGGACGTGCACGCGACCGTGTACGCGCTCAACCCGGATACCGACGGGAAGTGTGCGGCGGTATTCCGCTGCATCGAAGTCAGCGAATCGCTGCTGCGGCTGCGCCGGAGCGAGGCACGCATCATCCTCGGGGAGAAGACCGGCTTCAGGGTGCCGCAGAGCGCGGTACGCTATCTCGACATGAACACATACGACGAGAACGGAAAGGCGATCGTCGATGAAAACGGCAACAATGTGACGGCAAAGACACGCTGCGTGTTCATCTTGCGCGGCAACGTCGTTTCACAGCGCAGATTGTATGTGGTCTACACGGGCGACGATTATCTGCTGTCCGGAACGCCGGATATGGAAAAAGATAAGACGCTCACGGGCAATTACGTCGGGCGGTACGATGAGATCATTACGGGAGGGAAGAATCTGTATGCAGGCGCAGTCATATACGAATGAGCTCCTTGCGGGGATGCAGCGCGTGGAGGAGAGCTGGAAACGTGTGCGTTCCGACGTGGAGGAGGCGGCGATCCGCGCCGGACGCAATCCGGACGACGTGCGGCTGATGGCGGTCACCAAGACGGTGGAACCGGTTTTCATCAACCACGCGATCTCCCTGGGCGCGACGCTGATCGGCGAGAATAAGGTGCAGGAATTCCTCGCAAAGAAACCGTCGCTCGAGGGTGCGTACGAGGCGCATCTGATCGGCCATCTGCAAACGAACAAGGTGCGCCAGATCGTCGGGCAGGTCGACATGATCCAGTCGGTCGACAGCGTGAAGCTCGCGCGCGAGATCGGCAAAGAATCCGAAAAAAAGGGCGTCGTCAGCGACATTCTGCTCGAGGTGAACATCGGTCTCGACCCCAACAAATTCGGCATTTTGCCCGACGCGCTGGAGGAAACGGCATGCGAGATCGCGGAGATTTCCGGCGTTCGGGTGTGCGGATTGATGACTGTGCCGCCTTTTGATGCGGATTTGGAAAAAACACGCAGATTTTTTTCAAATATGTATCGGCTATATATTGACATTACAGAGAAAAAAATACATAATATATTTATGCATGTTTTGTCCATGGGCATGAGCGGAGATTATGCGCAGGCAATCGCCGAGGGCGCGACGCTTGTGCGCGTGGGCACGGCGATCTTCGGATCGCGCAATTACCGGTGAAATCCGGTCGGAATCGGTCAGGAATGAATATTTTAAAATATCAGGAGGAACAACATCATGGGATTCATTGACAAGCTCAAGGAAATGGCAAAAATCACAGACGAGGACTACATCGACGGCACGGACGACTATCAGGGTTACGAGGACGACTACGCGGCGGACGACTATGCCGCGGAAGAACCCGCCTCCTTCGCCGCGCCTGCCCGCGAGAGCGAGCCGCCGCGTGAGGAATCGTATGCCCGCCGCCGCGTCAACTACCAGCCGGCAGAGCGCGAGAGCGGCCGTGTCGTGGACATCCACTCCGGCAACCGCTCGCAGGTCGTCTTCAAGAAGCTGGACAAGTTCGAGGACGCCGGCGCCGTTGCGGACGTGCTGAACGAAAAGAAGATCGTCATCCTCAATCTGGAGACTTGCCCCAACGATATTTCCAGACGCGTGCTGGATTTCCTGTACGGCGTCGCCTATGCCAACAACGGCGAGATCAAGCGCGTTGCGGGCAGAGCGTATATCATCACCCCCTATAATGTTCCCGTTTCCGGCGAAATGCTGGATGATATTGAAAACGCCGGCGCGAATCTGTAAGTGACAGTCGGGTCGTGCGGGAAGGAGAGAGTACAATGCTGGCACCCAAACAAATCAGAAGCTACCAATTCCAGTCTGCGGGCGAGGGTCTGTACAGAGCGGACGAGGTCGATGCGTTTTTCGGCACCGTCGGCAGCGCGTATGAAAAGATCTACAACGACAACGGCGACATGATCAAGCGCATCAACATGCTTGCCGATAAGGTCAAGGCGTACAAGGAAGAGGAAGAGCTCATCAAGAAGACGCTGCTCGTTGCGCAGAAACAGGCGGACGAGCTCGAGGAGACGTCCAAGCGCAAGAGCGAGGCGCTTGTCGCCTCGGCGCAGAAGCAGGCGCAGGAAAAGACGGCCGCGGCCGAGAAGCGCTCCAAGGATCTGCTGAATGCTTCCGAGGATCGCGCGCGTGTGACGCTGGCCGACGCCAACCAGAAGGCTGCCGCCATCCTCAAGGGCGCGAGCGAGACCGCGGAAAACACGCTCACCACCGCCAGAAACAAGGCTGCGATGATGCTCAGCGAGGCGAAGTCGCGCGCGGAAAAGATGCTCACGGACGCACAGTCGAAATCCAACGAGATCCTCGGCTCCATCAAGAGCGAGACGGAGTCCGAAAAGAAAGCGCTCGAATCCGTCCGCGCACAGACCAAGGCATTCAAGCAGCAGCTGCTCGACTCTTATGACCAGCAGCGTATCATGGCTCTGCAGACGCTCGGCTTTGTCGACGCGGAAGACAGCGTGACGCGCAATGCGGTGCAGGCCGCGGCTGCCGTGACGCCGATTGCGGCGCCGGCGCCGATCGAACTGCCGGAGGAACCCGCGATCGAACCGTCGATCCTGCCGATCGACACGAGTACATACTCCACCGAGGACGACGATCTGTTCATTGCGACCTTTGCCGAAACGGTCGACTCCGATACGGCGGAGGAGCCGGCGGCGGAAACTGTCGAGCCGCAGCCCGAAACCACGCAAGCGCCTGCCGAGGACGAGAACGACGGTTTCTCGTTTGTGCAGAGTTTTGACGCGCTCATGTCCGAGCCCGAGCCTGTGAAGGCGGACGAGGAGGAGATCCCCGAGGTCGAACTTGCCGACATCGACGAGATCTTCAGCAGCGCGCTTGCGGCGCCTGCCGATCCCGAACCGCAGGAGCCGGAATTTGATTTTGTCACGCCGTTCGACGAGCTGAAGGATTCGTTCAGCGCGCCGGCCGCGCCGCAGGAACCGGAACAGGACAGCGCATTCAGCGCACGTATGCAGCAGATGCTGTCCGAGGAGCCGGAGGAGCCGACGCAGGTCGTGGAGCCGCTCGACCCGCCGAAGATGGCGAAGCAGCCGCAGGCGCCGGTCGAAGCGGAAGAGGATGACGACGACAAGCCGGAAAAGAAGCACCGCCGTTTTTCTCTGTTCAGCCGTTATGAAGACGATGACGATGAAGATGAAGACGACGAGGATGACGATGAGGACGAGGACGACGACGAGGACGACGGCGACAGCAGTTTCCGCGGCTTCTTCCGCAGATAATCGTCCATGAAGAACCGAAAGGCGTTTCGGATCGCAGGCGAGCTGCTGCTGATCGGTATTTTGATCGGCGCAGACCAGCTTCTGAAGCAGTGGGCGGAGCGATCCCTCGGCAGCGGTCGTGTGCTGCAGGCTGACGGCTTCATGGCGCTGCGGTATGTGCGCAACACCGGTGCGGCATTCAGCATCCTGTCGGGCAGGACGGTCGTTCTGGTCTGGGGCACGGGGATCGTGCTGCTCGGCCTGACGGTATATCTGCTGCTCGGCCGCAGCAAAAACCGCCTGCTTGACGCGGCGCTGCTTCTGGTGATCGCGGGCGGCGCGGGCAATTTGATCGACCGCGTGCGGCTGGGATATGTGATCGACTATATCGAGCCGCTGTTTGTGGATTTTGCCGTGTTCAACTTTGCGGACTGTCTGATCACCGTCGGCGCCGCGCTGATGGTTGTGTGGGCGATCCGCGGAACGACACGGAAAAAGTCCCGAAAGGAAACGACGTGAGAACATTCACCGTAGGACCCGAGGACGAGGGTCAGCGAGCCGATAAATATCTGGCGCTCACGGAACCGGAGTGGTCGCGTGCATTCATCCAGAAACTGCTGGAAGAGGAACGCGTCCTCCTGCGCGGCAAGGCCGTGCGCAAGAGCGGCAGGGTCAGCGCAGGCGACGTGCTGGAAGTGGATGTTCCGCCGGCGCGCGAGACCGCGGTCGTGCCGCAGGACATACCGCTCGACGTGCGGTACGAGGACGACTGGCTCCTGGTCGTCAACAAGCCGCGCGGCATGGTGGTACATCCCGCCGCAGGCAACCCGGACGGCACACTGGTCAATGCGCTGCTTTACCACTGCGGCGACAGTTTGTCCGGTATCAACGGCGAGATCCGTCCCGGCATCGTACACCGCATCGACAAAGATACGAGCGGGCTTCTGATCGTAGCCAAGACCGACGCCGCGCATCGGGCGCTCGCCTCGCAGATCGAGGCGCATACGTTCCGCCGGGAATACCGCGCTGTGCTGCACGGTCATTTCCGGGACACGGCCGGTACGGTCGACGCGCCCATCGGGCGCAGCGAAAAGGACCGCAAAAAGATGTGCGTGACGCAGAAAAACGCACGTCACGCGGTCACGCATTACAAGATACTGGAAGATTTCGGCGCGTTTTCCTACGCCGCGCTGCGGCTGGAGACCGGACGCACGCACCAGATCCGCGTACACATGGCGCACATCGGTCATCCCGTTGCGGGAGATCCGGTGTACGGGCCGAAAAACGGTGTGACCGAGCTGCACGGCCAGTGCCTGCACGCCGGCCTGATCGGCTTCCGGCATCCGCAAGACGGACGTTATATCGAGATCGTTTCCGAGCTTCCGCCTTATTTTGAGGCGTTTCTGCGAAAGCTGCGGAATCAATATGGGAGAGACACGCATGCAGAAGGATAGCAAGATCATTCTTATCATCACCTCGGTGATCGCCGCCGTGGCGGTCTGTATACTGCTGTTCCTGGGAATCCACTACCTGTTCGGCAATCCGGCAGGCTGGGTTTTCAAGGCGGATATGAAGACGTTCACGGTCGTGACCGGCGGCGACTATTCCGCGCAGCAGATCGCAAGCTATATGCGCCAGATGCGCGAGGACGATCTGACCTATCTGCGCGTCACGGACAAAGTCTACTGCGCCGTGGGCGGCGAGGATGTCTACGGGCATCTCGACGGCATGATGCAGGAACAGGGCTTCCAGTTCATCGGGTGCGACGGCAATCTGCAGAATATGCGCTGCTACTACAAGGACGGCAAGGCGTGCTGGGTGCGTGTGGAATTCGACATCAACGGCGTCTGGAGCATTTGGAACATCGGCAATCTGTTTGATTATGATCTGGCCAAGGACGGCTATAAGAATATGCAGTGACACAGGGCTGCGCCGCACCGACTGCGGCGCGCTTTGCGTTGAATTTTGGAGGTGGCTGTTTTGAACGCAGCAGAAAAGAAAAATTTGCAAATCACCGCCTGTAAGGTACGCATGGGCATTATCGAGGGCGTATTTCAGGCAAAGTCGGGTCATCCCGGCGGCAGTCTTTCGGCGGCGGATATCATGACATACCTGTATTTCAAGGTCATGCGCGTGGACCCGCAGAACCCGAAGTGGGAGGATCGTGACCGTTTTGTCCTCTCAAAAGGACACATCGCTCCGTGTCTGTACTCTGTGCTCGCACAGCGCGGCTTTTTCCCGGTCGAGGAACTCAAGACGCTGCGCAAGGTAGATTCGCGGCTGCAGGGACATCCGAGCATGCACTATACGCCCGGTGTGGACATGAGCTCCGGTTCGCTCGGCCAGGGCATTTCGACCGCGGTCGGTATGGCGCTGGGCGCGAAGATCGCCAAAAAGGACGTGCGCGTCTACACGGTGCTCGGCGACGGCGAGATCGGCGAGGGACAGGTTTGGGAGGCGGCTATGTATGCCGCGGCCAAGAAGCTCGATAACCTGGTCGCTGTGATCGACAACAACAATCTGCAGATCGACGGTACGCTCGAGGAGGTCAATTCTCCCTATCCGATCCCCGAAAAATTCGCGGCGTTCGGCTGGAACGTCGTCGAGATCGATGCGCATGACTTCGACCAGATCGAGGATGCATTCGCAAAAGCGGCGGCGTGCAAGGGCAAACCCACCGCGATCGTTGCCAAGAGCGTCAAGGGCAAGGGCGTTTCCTTCATGGAGAACGAGTGCAAGTGGCACGGCTCTGCGCCCAACGCGGAACAGTACGAGCAGGCGATGCGTGAGCTGAACGCAGCGCTGGCGGAATTGGAGGGCTGATCATGGCAGATATCGTAAAAATCGCGACACGCGACAGCTACGGCAAGGCGCTCGTCGAAATGGGCGCAACGAACGATAAACTGGTTGTGCTGGACGCCGACCTTGCGGCGGCGACCAAGACGGCAGGTTTCAAAAAGGCGTATCCCGACCGGTTCTTTGATACCGGCATCGCCGAGAGCAACATGATGTGCGTGGCGGGCGGACTTGCCACGATGGGCTTTACCGTGTTTGCCAGCACGTTCGCGATGTTCGCTGCGGGACGTGCGTTTGAGCAGGTGCGCAACACCATCGGCTATCCGCACCTGAACGTCAAGATCGGCGCGACGCACGCGGGCATCTCCGTCGGCGAGGACGGTGCGAGCCACCAGTGCTGTGAGGATATCGCGCTCATGCGCACGATCCCCGGCATGACGATCATCAATCCCGCCGACGATGTGGAAGCGCGTCAGGCGGTCTATGCGGCCGCCGCGATGGACGGCCCCGTGTATATGCGGTTCGGCAGACTGGCCGTGCCGGTGATCTTCGACGAGAGCTACAAGTTCGAGATCGGCAAGGGCGCACAGCTTGTGGACGGCACGGATGTGACAATCATCGCCACCGGCCTGATGGTCGGCGAAGCGCTCGCCGCCGCGGAGCTTCTGAAGGCGGACGGCATTTCCGCCGCCGTCGTCAACATGGCGACCATCAAGCCGATCGACCGCGACATCATTGTCAATGCCGCGAACAAGACCGGTGCGATTGTGACGGCCGAGGAGCACAATATCATCGGAGGCCTGGGCGGCGCCGTGGCGGAGGTCATCTGCGAGACGGTTCCCGTTCCCGTGGTTCGTCTGGGCGTGGAGGACACGTTCGGTCGTTCCGGCCCCGCGCTTGAGCTGCTGCATGTGTTCGGACTGGACGCGGCGCACATCGCCGAGAAGGCGAAGGCTGCCGTGGCGATGAAGAAATAAAATGATTGCCGTTCGGTACGGCTTATGCTGTCCGGTGGAGAGCCGGACAGCATTTTACACTTTTTAACTATTCAGTCTTTTGGAGTGGCATATGGGAGAAACGGGCGACGTCCTGTTCGGCAGATCCGCATTCGGCGGATTCAACCGCAGGGACGTGATGGACTATATCGACAAACTGCAGCGCGACGCCGCCGCAAAAAGCGGCGATCCCGATCTGCGTGCGCAGATCGAACGGGAGCTTGACGCGCTGGAGCGGGAGAATCGCTCTTTGCGGGCGGAGAACGAGCGCCTTCGCGCACAGCTGCATGCGCAACAGACGGCGGACGCGAAACAGACGGATGCGCCGCGATCTGCCGCGCTGGCGGACGACGTGTTTTCCGCGACGGCCGAGACGGTGCGCGAATCCGAAACAAAGGGACTGTCCATGGGCGATGTTGATGAGATGGTACAAAAATATTTCGGTTGAATGACTGTTTTGAAGGATAATTTCGATGGCAGAGCATAGGATTAAGGTTGAAGAACTGAAAGAAAAAGCGCCGATGCTGCATGCGGGCGACCGTGTGCTGCTGTCCGGCACCGTTTATACGGCGCGAGACGCCGCGCACAAGCGCATCACGGCGCTGCTCGATGCGGGCGAAGAATTGCCGTTTCCGCTTGCGGGCGCCTGCATCTATTATGCGGGACCTACGCCGGCGGAACCGGGCGCGGTGATCGGAAGCTGCGGACCGACGACGTCCGGCCGCATGGATCGGTTTGCGCCGCGTCTTTTGGATCTGGGGCTTGCGGCCATGATCGGCAAGGGACAGCGGAACGCCGACGTTGTATCGGCGATCAAGCGCAACGGCGCGGTATATCTGTGCGCCGTGGGCGGCGCGGGCGCATTGGCCGCGCAGAGTGTGCAAAAGTGCGAGGAGATCGCGTTCAAAGATCTGGGATGTGAAAGTATCAAGCGTATGACGGTACTGGATTTCCCGCTGATCGTAGCCATTGATTCGGAGGGAAACGATCTTTTCAAGAGGTGAAGACGTGTCCCTTTCCCTGTTCCTGCGGCAGATCATCGCGTCGCCCCCGCTCGGTTGGACGACGCTTCTGATTCTCGGCGTGGTCTTCGTCAACGGATGGACGGACGCGCCGAACGCGATCGCTACCTGCGTGTCGACCCGGTGTATGCCGGTGCGTGCGGCGGTGTTGATGGCGGCCGTCTGCAATCTTCTGGGCGTACTGGTCATGACGAGCCTCGGCGCGCTTGTCGCCGAGACCATCTACAACATTGCGGATTTCGGCGGCGACAAAAGCCGTGCGCTCATTGCGCTGTGCGCGGCGATGACGGCGATCGTGCTGTGGGCGGTCGCGGCTTGGGCATTCGGCATCCCGACCAGCGAAAGCCACGCGCTGATCGCGGGCGTATCCGGTGCGGCTGTTGCGCTTGAGGGGTTCGGCGCACTGCACGGCGGAGAATGGATGAAAGTCCTGCTCGGACTGGTTTTGTCCGCTGTGCTCGGTTTTGCCTCCGGATTCTGCGTGGTCAAGGCCGTGGCGCGGCTGTTCCGGAATGTGCGTCTTGCGCCGGCGCAGCGGTTTTTCCGCGCGGCGCAGATCTTCGGCGGCGCGGCTATGGCATTTATGCACGGCGCGCAGGACGGACAAAAATTTATCGGCATTTTTCTTCTGGGGATCTCTCTGGCGGGCGGCGCATCCGGTTTCACGGTCCCGCTTTGGCTGATGATCCTGTGCGCGTCGACGATGGGGCTGGGCACATGCGTCGGCGGGTACAAGATCATCAAATCCGTCGGAATGGATATGGTGAAGCTCGAAAAATACGAGGGCTTCTCCGCGGATCTTGCAGGTGCGTTCTGTCTGTTTCTGTCTACGGTGACGGGACTGCCTGTCAGTACGACGCACACCAAGACCACGGCGATCATGGGCGTCGGTGCGGCGTCGCGTGTGCGGTCCGTGCGCTGGAGCGTGGCGCGGGATATGGCGCTCGCATGGGTGCTGACGTTTCCCGGCTGTTCGGCAGTCGGCTATTTGACGGCGCGGTTGTTCATGCGCCTGTTTTGAGCGAAAGGAACGTGCTATGCAGCGAGCGCATAAACAGGACTATTTCCAAACACTCGAGCGCCAATCCGCATACGGCGTGCAGGCGTCGCAGATCGTGCGGGATTTTCTCACGGACTTCGACGCGTTCCGTATGCCCGGAACGGTGCGCGAGATGCACCGCATCGAGCAGGAGGCGGACAGTCTGCGCCGCGAGATGACCGAGGCGCTCTCTCGCGAGTTTCTGCCGCCGATCGAGCGCGAGGATTTGCTGGCGCTGTCGATGGGACTTGACGACGTGACCGACGCGGCAGAGGACACGCTGCGGCATTTATATATGTTTAACGTAGAATCGGCGACTTCCGACGCGGCGGAGCTTGCGGACGCGGCGCTCTCGTGCTGCGGCGCGCTGCACCGCGCGGTGTGCGCCTTCCGGGAATTCAAAAAGATCGACAAACTGCGGCCGCTGCTGCTGACCGTTCATGAATGGGAATCAAAAAGCGACGCGTTATATACCGAAAGCGTGCGGCGGCTCTACTGCGGGACGAACGACCCGCGCCGGCTGCTGCGCTGGACGCAGATCTACGGCAATTTAGAAAGCTGCTGCGACGTGTGCGAGCGCGCTGCGGATCTGATGGAGACCGTGATGTTCAAAAATGCATAGCATTTTATCAGAAAGGAATAAGAAATGGCATATCCAATTGTAGCGATCGTCGGCAGACCCAACGTGGGCAAATCCACGCTGTTCAACAAGCTGACCGGCAGCCGTCTGTCCATCGTGGACGATACGCCCGGCGTGACGCGCGACCGCATCTTCGGCGAGTGCGAGTGGCTGGGACACACGTTTCTGCTGGTGGATACCGGCGGTATCGAGCCGTTCTCGGACGACGTGATCCTCTCGCAGATGCGCCGTCAGGCGGAGCTGGCGATCGACAGCGCCGACGTGATCGTGCTCGTGACGGATATCCGTTCCGGTGTGGTCGCGACCGACGCGGAAGTTGCAAACATGCTGCAAAAGAGCGGCAAACCCATCGTTCTCTGCGTCAACAAGTGCGATGCCGTGGGCGAGACGCCTGCGGAGTTTTATGAGTTTTATAATCTGGGTCTGGGCGATCCGATCGCCGTTTCCTCCGTCCACGGACACGGGACGGGCGATCTGCTCGACGAAGTGCTGCGGTATCTGCCGGAACATGCGGCCGAGGAAGAGGAGGACGACCGCATCCGTGTCGCCGTGATCGGCAAGCCCAACGTCGGCAAGTCGTCGCTGGTCAACGCCATCTGCGGCGAGAACCGCATGATCGTCTCCAACATCGCCGGTACGACGCGCGACGCGACCGACACGGCGGTGGAAAACAAATACGGAAAATTCATCTTCATCGACACCGCCGGACTGCGGCGCAAGAGCCGTGTCGATACGGCGATCGAAAAATACTCCGTCATCCGCGCGCGCATGGCAGTGGAACGCGCACAGGTCTGCGTCATCATGATCGACGCGACCGAGGGTTTCACCGAGCAGGATTCCAAGGTTGCGGGCATTGCGCACGAGCAGGGCAAGGCATGCATCATTGCGGTCAACAAGTGGGACGCGGTGGAAAAGGACGGCAAAACGATGGACGCCGCGCGCAAGAAGCTGATGAACGATTTCTCGTTCATGTCCTATGCGCCCATCATTTTCATTTCCGCCAAGACCGGACAGCGGCTCGACCGGCTGTTCGAGCTGATCAAATACGTCGACGACCAGAACGCCATGCGCATCAAGACCGGTCGGCTCAATGAGATCCTTGCCGCGGCGACAACGCGTGTGCAGCCGCCGACGGACAAGGGCAGACGGCTCAAGATCTACTACATGACGCAGGCGTCGACGCGTCCGCCGACGTTCGTCTGCTTCGTCAACCGCAAGGATCTGTTCCATTACAGCTACCAGCGGTATCTGGACAACCAGATCCGCGAGGTGTTCGGACTCGAGGGTACGCCGACGCGATGGATCGTGCGGGAAAGAGAGCAGAAGTCATGAGGATCCTCGGCATCGACCCCGGCTACGCGATCGTCGGCTACGGCGTGATCGACTATCAGAATACGCGCTTTTCCGTCGTGGATTACGGCGCGATCCTGACCGACGCCGGCACGCCCTTCAACGAGCGGCTCGAGCAGATCTACGACGAGACGTTTGCTCTCATGCAGCGATGGAAGCCGCAGGCAATGGCAATCGAGAAGCTGTTTTACAACACCAACGCAAAGACCGTCATCGACGTCGGTCAGGCGCGCGGCGCGCTGATCCTCGCGGCGCAGAAAAACGCGCTCGAGATTGCGGAATATACGCCCCTGCAGGTCAAGCAGAGCGTGGTCGGCTACGGCCGCGCAGAGAAAAAGCAGGTGCAGGAGATGACAAAGCTGATTCTGAACCTTGCAAAGATTCCCAAGCCCGACGACACCGCGGACGCGCTGGCGATCGCAATCTGCCATGCCCATGCGGGCGGCTCGCTGTTCGCAGGCGGCAAGATCGACATGTCGCGTGTGCGCAACGGGATATGATATGGAGTAAAAACGCATGATTTACAGTTTGACGGGAAAAATCGTACATACAGACGTTTCCGGCGTGGCCGTGCAGTGCGGCGGCGTGGCGTTCTACTGCGCCGCCTCCTTCAATACGCTGCGGCGTATCGGCAATATCGGCGCGGACGTGACGCTGTATACCTATTTAAGTGTACGTGAAGACGCGATGGAGCTGTTCGGCTTTCACGACGCACAGGAGCTGCAGTGTTTCAAGCTCCTGATCGGCGTGACAGGCGTGGGGCCGAAGGCGGCGCTGGCGATTCTGTCGCAGTTCGAGCCGGAGCGTCTGGCGCTGTGCGTCGCGTCCGGCGACAGCAAGAGCATCACCAAGGCGCAGGGCGTGGGCAACAAGCTTGCGCAGCGCGTGGTGCTGGAACTGAAGGACAAATTCAAGGCGGAGGTACCTGCCGCGTTCGGCGCCGAGGTCGAAGCGGCAGGCGTCGCTTCCGCGTCCGCGAACTGCGAGGAAGCGGTCAGCGCGCTGGAAATGCTCGGTTACAGCCGCAGCGAAGCGTCCGCCGCAATCGGGAAGTTGGACAGCGCGCTGCCGACGGAGACGCTGATCCGTCAGGCGCTGCGGAATCTATCGAAACTATCATAACGGAGAAAGAGTATGGATACGGATTACGAAAACCGGATCGTGGCGCCCGAATATACGTCCGAGGATCAGGACGTGGAGCTGTCGCTGCGCCCGCGCAGACTCAGCGAATACATCGGACAGGAAAAGGTCAAGGAAAACCTGAAAATCTATATCGAAGCAGCCAAAAAGCGCGGAGAGAGCCTGGACCATGTGCTGCTTTACGGCCCGCCCGGACTGGGCAAAACGACGCTGTCCGGTATCATCGCCAACGAGATGGGCGTGAATCTGCGTGTGACGTCCGGTCCCGCGATCGAAAAGCAGGGGGATCTTGCGGCGCTGCTGACAAACCTCAACGAGGGCGACATTCTCTTTATCGACGAAGTGCACCGTCTCAACCGCAGTGTGGAGGAGGTGCTGTATCCCGCGATGGAGGACAACGCGCTGGACATCATCATCGGCAAGGGGCCGTCCGCGCGTTCCATCCGGCTTGATTTGCCGCGTTTCACGCTTGTGGGCGCGACGACGCGTGCCGGCCAGCTTTCGGCGCCGCTGCGCGACCGTTTCGGCGTGATCTTCCGACTCGAGATGTACACGCCGGAGGAGCTGGCGATGATCGTGCGGCGCAGCGCGGACATTCTCGGCATCGGCATCGACGAGGCAGGCGCGCTCGAGATCGCGTCGCGCTCCAGAGGTACGCCGCGAATCGCAAACCGGCTTCTCAAACGCGCGCGGGATTTTGCGCAGGTGATCGGCGACGGCCATATCGACGCGGACAATGCCCGCATCGCGCTTGACCGCATGGAGATCGACCGCTTGGGTCTGGATGCGATCGACCGGCTTCTGCTGACATCGATGATCCGCAATTACAACGGCGGCCCTGTCGGCCTCGATACGATCGCTGCGGCCATCGGCGAAGAGGCGGTCACGATCGAGGACGTCTATGAGCCGTATCTCATGCAGATCGGTTTTCTGTCCCGCACGCCGCGCGGCCGTATGGTCACGCCGGCGGGTTACGCCCATGTGGGCATCCCTATGCCGGGGCAGCAGCAATTATTCTGAATCCAACTTTGAAAGGAAGAGCGAGACATGGGCAGACTGTTCGGAACGGATGGCGCGCGCGGCGTCGCCAACAGCGAATTGACATGCGAGCTGGCGATGCAGATCGGCCGTGCCGCCGCGATGGTGCTGGCGGCCAAGGATATCCGCCGTCCGCGGGTGATGATCGGCAAGGACACGCGCATGAGTTCGGATATGCTGGAATCCGCGATCGCGGCGGGACTGTGTTCCGTCGGTGCGGATGTGCTGCTGCTGGGCGTTGTGCCGACGCCGGCAGTCGCGTTTCTCGTGCGGGAGAAGGGGTATGACGCGGGCGTCATGATCTCCGCCTCGCACAATCCGTGTGAATACAACGGCATCAAGATTTTTAAATCGGACGGCTACAAACTGCCGGATGCGGTTGAGGAACAGATCGAGCAGATCATTCTCGATGAGGCAGCTGTCCCGCCGGTACGCATCGGCGGCGATGTGGGCACGGTGCGTTCCGATCCGTCGATGCGTGAGGAATATATCCGTCACATCTACCGCACGTCCGATTTCATTTTTACGGATATGCATATTGCGCTGGACTGCGCCAACGGCAGCGCGTCCTTTACGGCACCGAAGCTGTTTGCCGATCTCGGTGCGCAGTGCGATCTGCTCGCGTACGAGCCGGACGGCGTCAACATCAACCGCGGCTGCGGCTCGACGCATCTCGAAGCGCTGCAGGAATACGTGCGCACGCATAAGCTGGACGCCGGCTTCGCCTTCGACGGCGACGCAGACCGGCTTCTGTGCGTGGACAGCGACGGCAACGTCGTGGACGGCGACAAGATCATGGCCGTCTGCGCCGCGGATCTGCAGCGGCGCGGCAAGTTGAAGAATGATACGCTGGTCGTGACGGTTATGAGCAACATGGGACTTTTGCGGTTCTGCGATGCGCACGGCATCTCCACGGAGAAGACCAAGGTCGGCGACCGGTACGTGCTGGAAAATATGCTGCAGAACGGCCATGTACTCGGCGGCGAGCAGTCCGGTCACGTGATCTTTCTGGACTTCGCCAACACAGGCGACGGCCAGCTCACGGCGGTGCAGGTGCTTGGCGTCATGAAGCGCACGGGCAGAACGCTGGCGGATCTCGCGGGCGAAATGGAAGTGTACCCGCAGGTCATGCAGAATGTGCGTGTGTCCAACATGGGCAAGGTGCGCATGTCCTCCGATCCGGAGATCCGTGCGGCAATCGACGAGGCGGAGAAGGAACTCGGCGCAAACGGGCGCGTGCTTGTGCGCGTGTCCGGTACGGAGCCGCTGGTACGCGTGATGCTCGAGGGCAAGGACGAAGCGCTGATCCGGAAACTGTGCGGCGAGATCGCAGAAGTCGTACGGGAGAGACTGATCTGAAAAAACGAAGGCAAAAACAGAGGAAGTTAGAGTATGAGAATCGCGGACAAATGGCAGGATTACGAACTGATCGACTGTTCCGAAGGAGAGCGGCTTGAGCGGTGGGGCAATACCATTCTCATCCGCCCCGATCCGCAGGTGATCTGGAAAACGGAAAAGACAAACGCGCTCTGGCGGCAGGCACACGGACGATATCTGCGCTCGAACACGGGCGGCGGACGCTGGACGATGTACAAAGATGTTCCGGGACACTGGGCGATCGGTTACGGAGAACTGCAATTCAATATCAAGACCATGGGCTTCAAGCACACGGGACTGTTTCCCGAGCAGGCGGTCAACTGGGACAGAACGATGGACATCATCCGCAAAGCCGGCCGCGAGGTCAAAGTGCTGAACCTGTTTGCCTACACGGGCGGCGCGACGGTCGCCGCGCTCAAAGCGGGCGCTTCGGTCGTGCATGTGGACGCGTCCAAGGGCATGGTCACATGGGCAAAGGAAAACGCCGTACAGTCGGGCGTGGGAGACAGACCGGTGCGCTGGATTGTGGACGACTGCATCAAGTTCGTCCAGCGTGAGATCCGCCGCGGAAACCGCTACGACATCATCATCATGGACCCGCCGTCCTACGGGCGCGGACCGAACGGCGAGGTGTGGACGCTCGAGGACAAGATCTATGACCTTGTGCAGAACTGTATGAAGCTGTTGTCCGACGATCCGCTGATGATGCTGATCAATTCGTATACGGCGGGTCTGGCGCCTTCTGTCATGCAGTATATCCTCGGCACGGGCGTCACGCCGCAGCTCGGCGGCACAATCGAATGCGATGAGATCGGCCTTCCGGTGACCGAGTCGGGCATGGTGCTGCCGTGCGGTGCGTCCGCATTCTGGATTTCACAAGAAGCAGGATTATAAACGTCTATGGACACGATTATTCAACTGAGAAACGTCAGCTTTGCCTATGAGACGGAGGAGGAAAAGAACCTCGCCGTGCAGGGCGTCGATCTGGACGTGCGCCGCGGTGAGTTTCTTGCCGTGGTGGGACACAACGGTTCCGGCAAATCGACGCTGGCAAAGCTGTTCAACGCAATATTGCTGCCGACCGAAGGTCACGTGCTCGTGGAGGGCATGGACACTTCGGACGAAGAGAAGGTCTACGAGATCCGTCGGCGCGTGGGCATGGTGTTTCAGAACCCCGACAACCAGATCGTTGCGACCATCGTCGAGGATGATGTGGCGTTCGGTCCGGAGAATCTGGGCGTCCCGCCTGCGGAGATCCGCGCACGCGTGGACGAAGCGCTGCGCGCGGTCGGCATGTACGAATACCGCCTGTACGAGCCGCACAAGCTCTCCGGCGGACAAAAGCAGCGCGTTGCCGTGGCGGGGATCATCGCCATGCGCACGGACTGCGTGATTTTCGACGAATCCACGGCTATGATCGATCCCAAGGGACGGCGCGAGGTGCTGGAAACGGTGCGCAAACTCAACCGGGAGCTGGGGATCACGGTCGTGTTTATCACGCATTTCATGGAGGAGGCGGCGCTGGCAGACCGCGTCGTCGTGATGGACAGCGGAACCATTGCCGCCGAAGGAACGCCTGCGCAGATCTTTGCCGATACGGCGCTGCTGCAGCGCACGGGACTGGAGCTGCCCCCCGCGGCGCAGCTTGCACGCACGCTGCGGGAACACGGCGTGGAGCTCCCGGATGAGACGCTGACGCCGGAACAATGTGCGGACGCATTGTTTCGCGCGGCGCAGAAAGCGGGGGTGGTCTGATGGCGGTTCTGGAGGTGCGCAATTTGTCGCACTGCTACGGCGCGAAGACGCAGATGCAGGTGTTTGCCGTCAAAAACGTGAGCCTGCGCGTAGAAGCGGGCGAGCTGCTGGGCGTGATCGGACACACCGGTTCCGGCAAGTCTACGCTCATCCAGCATTTCAACGGACTGCTCACGCCGACGAGCGGCGAGGTGCTGCTCGACGGCGAAAACATATTCAAGGATAAAGCGACGACCCACGCGGCACGCTTCCGCGTCGGAATGTGTTTCCAGTATCCGGAGTATCAACTTTTTGAAGAAACAGTCTATAAGGATATTTCGTTCGGCCCGCGCAACATGAAACTGTCCGACGACGAGATCGACCGCCGTGTGCGCAAAGCCGCGCAGTTTGTCGGACTGCCGGATGCGCTGCTCGAGAAATCACCGTTTGATCTGTCCGGAGGCGAGAAGCGCCGCGCGGCGATTGCGGGCGTGATGGCAATGGAACCGGAGATCCTTGTGCTTGACGAGCCGACGGCCGGACTGGATCCCAGGGGACGCGATACGATCCTGCGGCTGGTCGAGCATTACCGCACGGAAACGGGCAGCACGGTCATCCTCGTTTCCCACAGCATGGAGGACATCGCGCGTATGGCGACGAAAGCGCTGGTGATGAACCGCGGCGAAGCGGCGCTGTACGGTACGGTGGACGAAGTGTTTTCACAGGGAGATAAGCTCGTTTCCATGGGATTGGACGTACCGGCGGTGACGCGCATCTTTTTGTCGCTGCATGACCGCGGCGTGCCGGTGCGTACGGACGTCTACACAAACGAGCAGGCGGCTGCGGAGTTTCGGCGCCTCTTGGGAAAGGAGGCGCGCGCATGATCCGGGACATCACGATCGGACAGTATCTGTCCGGCACGTCGTTTATGCACAAGCTCGACGCGCGCGTCAAAATTGTCTGTACGTTTGCCTATATCATCACGATCTTTCTGTGCAAAAACTTCTGGTCGCTCGGCCTGATGGTTGCTTTTGCTGCGCTGATGACGCTGCTCTCGCGCGTGCCGGTGCGCATGCTTCTGCGTTCGCTGCGCCCGGTGGCCTTTATCCTGTTGTTTACGGCGGTGCTGAACCTTTTCTATACAAAGACAGGCAGCGTGCTGTTCCAGTGGAAATTCCTCATTCTGACAGACAAGGGCTTGTACACGGCCGTCTTCATGGCGGTGCGCATTCTGAGCCTTGTTTCGGTCAGCGCGCTGCTGACGTATACGACAACGCCGACCGCGCTGACGGACGGTATCGAAAAACTGCTCTCGCCCCTCAAGCTCATCAAAGTCCCGGTGCATTCGCTGGCGATGATGATGACGCTGGCGCTGCGGTTCATCCCGACGCTGATCGAGGAGATCGACCGCATCATGAGCGCACAGAAAGCACGCGGTGCCGACCTCGAGACCGGCGGATTCATCCAGCGCGCCAAGGCGCTGCTGCCGGTGCTGATCCCGCTGTTCGTTTCGGCGTTCCGGCGCGCATATGAGCTGGCGTTCGCCATGGAGTGCCGCTGCTACCGCGGCGGCGAGGGCAGGACGCGCATGAAACAGATGAAGCTCGGCGTGCGCGACGCGGTCACGGCCGTCTGCTTTGTCCTGTTGATCGCAGGCGTTGTTCTGCTTGGCCGGTTCTTCCCGGCGGTGATTTAGGGAATATGAGAAATCTTCTTTTGACCTTGCGTTATGACGGCGGCGCCTACCACGGCTGGCAGGTGCAGGAAAACGCCGTTACGGTGCAGCAGACGCTGCAGGACGCGATCGAAGCCGTATTCGGCGCGCGGCTGCCGGTGATCGGCTGTTCCCGCACGGACGCGGGCGTTCATGCAAGAATGTTCTGCGTCAATTTTCGCACCGACTCCGCGATCGACTGTGCGCGCATTCCGTATGCGCTCAACGCGCATCTGCCGGACGATATCGGCGTATACGACTGCCGGCAGGTACCGGACGACTTTCACGCACGCTACAGCTGCGTTTCAAAGACGTATGTGTACGTGATCCGGAACAGCCCGTTCCGTGATCCGTTCGCTGTCGGACGGGCGGCGACGGTACGCTGGCCGCTCGATGAAAACATGCTGCATGACCAGGCGCAGGCATTTGTCGGCACGCATGATTTCGCAGCGTTTGCGGCCGCGGGCGGCAGCGTGGAGGACACCGTGCGCACCGTGCGCAGCGCATGTGTGCGGCGCGACGGGGAGACGGTCCTGTTTTCGGTTCGGGCGAACGGCTTTTTGTACAATATGGTGCGCATCATGGTCGGTACGCTTCTGGACATTGCGTCGGGCAAGATTCCCCGGGGGAGCATCCCGGAGATACTGCAATCGCTCGACCGTTCCCGCGCCGGTGCGACCGCGCCGCCGCAGGGCTTATATCTTCAATCTGTTGAATACAATTTTCGGGATGTGGAATAATGGCGGAACGAAAACGTTTTTTGCAGCGGAAAACGCTGCGGCGTATACTGCTGATCCTGTTTGCTGCTCTGGTGGTGATCTTCGGCTCTCTGTATGCCGTATCGCGCACGTTCGGGCGTGTACCGCTGTCGAATGTGGCGGATGTATTCACCGCGTTCTCGGTCAAAGGGAATGATGCGTTTCCTTACGTCACGGATGCGGGAAGCGTGGTGCGGATGGTGCCGATCGGCGGCGGCGTAGGCGTGCTGCGCATGGACAGGTTCGATATCCTCACCAAATCCGGCGCGACGCTGCAGTCGGTGCAGCATACGTATACGTCTCCCGCGGTGGAAGTTTGCGGCGGCCGCGCGCTGCTGTACGATCGCGGCGGCACGCGGTATATGCTGCTGAGCAAGACGGGCAAGCTGCGCACAGGTCAGATCAAAGAGAAGGACGATACGGACGACAAGACGGACAAAAAGGACAAGCAGATCCTGACTGCCGCGCTGGACGAGCACGGCCGGATTGCGATCGCCGTATCCTCCGAAAACACAAAGAGTGTTCTGACGGTGTACAAAGCGAACGGTGCCGGATTATATCAGTACAAATGTGTATCGGAATATATCACGGATATTGCGTTTACGCCGAACGGGATCGCGATGACGGTCGTCGGCGCCAAAAATGCGACGGCATATTCGCGGCTGCTGTCGATGCGTTTCGGCAAAACGGAGCTTCTTGCGGACTATACGTATGACGATACGTCTTTGTTTCATGTGCACGCGAGCGGGAATACCGTCACGGCGTGCAGCAGTACACTGCTGACGACGCTGCACCGCAAGGTGCAGCAGCCGGACGTTTTGTTCGGCAGCGATACGCTGCAGTTTTTCTGCGCAGACGAAAGCGGCAAATCGACCCTGACGCTTCTGACGTACGGCAACGAGCATGAGTCAAAACTGCGCGGTCTTTCCGCAAAGGGCGAGACGGCGTTTGAGACGGAATGCGGCGAGAAGATCAAGGACACATCACGCAGCAGCGTATATACCTGCGTCCTGACGGACGATGCGGTGCTGACGTACAATAATGCCGGCGCGTGTGTCGGCACACTGACGCTTACCCAGGCGGCGCGCGGCATCTGCGTGAACGACCGCACGGTGTTCGTGCTGTTCAATGACCACATCGACGCGTTCCCCGCGGCCGGTGAGCACACGGACAGTTGACGCGGGGATGTCCAAAGTGGTATACTGGAGTGACAGATGATGAAACGGCTGATTTCTGCGGCGGTTTGCGCCGCGCTTTTGTGGACGACGGTTTGCTTTGCCGTCTGGGCACAGGACGAGGTTTCTGCGGAATGCGCGCTCTCGAAAGACGGCGCGGTCGACGCGGCGGACGTGCTGCAATCGCTCATTGACGAAAACCCGAACCGCACGATCTGGTTTCCGGACGGCGAGTATCTGCTTTCACATCCGATCTGCACGCCGGCAGATCCGCGCAAAAGCGTGGATTTGCGTTTGTCCAATTACGCGATCCTGCGTGCCGCGCCGGACTTTTCCGGCGAAGCGCTTGTGCGGCTCGGCGCAAAGGACCCCGCCAACGATACGGCGACGCCCGGCAGCAACTATGCGCTCAGCGGCGGCGTGCTCGACGGCAGCGGTGTGACCGGCGGCGTGACGATCGAGGGCGGCAGAGAAACGGCGATCCGCGAACTGTCGATCAAAAACGCGATCGTCGGCATCCATATTTTCTACGGTGCGAATGCCGGCTCGTCCGACGCGGATGTACGCGATGTGAACATCATCGGAACGGGCGGCACGGATTCGGTGGGCATCTTCGCGGAGGGGTACGACAACACTTTCACGAACATCCGCATCGGACACGTTTTTGTGGGTGTGCATCTGCGTTCGGGGGCGAATGTGCTGCGCAATATCCACCCGCTGTACTACTCGGACTACACGGACTATGAAAACAGTTGCGGATTCCTGGATGCGTCCGGCAGCAACGTGTACGATTTTTGCTACAGCGATCAGTTCTGCGTCGGCTTTCGCACGCTCGGAGATATATCCAATGTCTATTCCAACTGCTATTGCTATTGGTACTCCGCGGCGGGCGGTCGCGAGATCGGCTTCCGCGCGGACGGCAAATTCAACTCTGTCGTGACGAATGCGCGCCTGACGTTCCGGAGCGACACGAACAACGCTGTGCTGCAGACGACACGATTCTTCGGCAAAGGGACGTTTGACAACTTGCTGGTCCAATCGTCTCTTGTGAAAGACAGGAGCTATCGGCGATTCCTGCGCGGCAGCTTTTTCTGGCTGCTCAACCGATGGTTCGGATAAGGAGTATTTTGTGGAATATGTGATTTTGTATGCGGTGGACGGCGCTTTGCTGCTTCTGCTGTTGTGTACGATCCTGCGGTGTGCGCATCTGGGATTTGTGCGCTCGCTCGCAGGCATCATCGCATGGATTGCGGCTTCCGCGATCTCTCTGCATTACTGCGCGCCGCTGGCAACGGCCTGCTATGATCGTCTCCTGCACGAGCGTGTGGTGGCGATGGCCGAGCAGAATATCCGGGACGCCGCAGACGCGACGTTCACGGTCGAGTATACGAACGATATTCTGGACGGTCTGCCGGGATTTGCGGTGAAGGCCGCGGAAAGCGTGGGCGTCGATGTCGCTGCGCTGCAGAGCAAGACGGTGCAGCTGCCGCACGAAACGGCTGAGGCTGTGGAGCGGGTGTGTCTTGCGCCGATCATCACGGCGGCTGTGAAGGTGCTGCTGTTCATCGTGATCCTGCTTGTGACCGGCGGCCTCGTACAGGCCGTTCTGTCGCCTGTCGGCAAGGTGCTGCACAAAGCACCCGTGATCGGCACAACGGACCGTGCGCTCGGTGCGGTGTTCGGCCTTTTGAAAGGCGCGGTGCTGGTCGCGGTTCTGGCAATGCTGCTGCTTGTTGCGGGCGGCGTTGTTGAGGGACGATTTGCCGAAGCGGTGAACCATTCCCGGATCGTATCATTCGTCGAGAGCAGTCCGTTTGCGGACGGACTGTTCAGATAAAATCATTTGCGGAGTATCCGCGGAGGAAACATTATGCAAAGTCTTGGAGACAACATAAAAGGATTGTTTAAAAACTGGAAGACCGTTCCAAACCTGCTGTCGGCGCTGCGTATCGTCATGGTGCCGATCATGGCTGTGTTGTTCGTGAAGGGGTATCCGCTCTGGGCGGTGTTCGTGCTGTTTTTGTCGGGACTGTCCGATTTCGTCGACGGCAAGATCGCCCGCCGCTTCAACCAGATCAGCGACCTGGGCAAGATACTCGATCCGCTTGCCGACAAGTTGACGCAGATCACCGTGGCGGTGCTGCTGTTCCTGTTTTTCCGCAGTGCGCAGGAGTCACCGGAAATGCGCGCGTTCAGCTGGGTGTTCCTGCTGTTCGTGGGCAAAGAGCTGTTTATGGTCGTGATGAGCGTCTGGCTGCTGAGTATCGGGCTGCGCCCCGGCGCGGCGGAAATCTACGGCAAGGTCGCTACATTCGCGTATTATCTTGTGATGCTGTTCATCGTCGCGTTCGGCCCCGAGGTCGGTGCGTTCCGCAATTTCTGGACAGCGCCTTCGCTGCTTTTGCAGATCCTCGTCGTGGTGTCCGTGGTGCTGTGCTTCATTGCGCTGTTCAGCTATTTCCCGGGCGTGTGGCGGCTGCTGCAGGAGCGTAAACAGAAACTCCAGCAAGAACAAAATCAACAAGGAGACGATCAATGAAACAGGTACTTTGCAGCAGATGCAAAAAACGGCCGGCGATGTTTTTTATCACCAAGATGGAAGGCGATAAAAGCACGCAGGAAGGGCTTTGCATGAAGTGCGCGATGGATATGAATATTGGCCCCATCAAGCAGATGATGCAGAGCATGGGCATATCCGAGGACGAGATTGACGACGTGTCCGCACACTATGACGAGATGTTCGGCACGGACGGTTCGTTTGAATCCGGCGGCGCCGGAACGCTGCCGTTTATGCAGATGTTCGGACAAGGCGACGCACAGCAGCCGGATCAGGACGCGCCCGCCGAAGAAGATAAAAAGAAAAAGCGCAGAAAAGAAAAGAAACCGCAGGAGAAAAAGGAACGTAAATTCCTTTCGCTCTACTGTACGGATCTGACGGAAAAAGCGCGCGCAGGCAAGATCGACCGCATCATCGGCCGCGAAAAAGAGATCGAGCGCACGGTGCAGATTCTGTGCCGCCGCTCGAAGAACAATCCCTGCCTGATCGGCGAGCCGGGCGTGGGCAAGACAGCGATCGCCGAAGGACTTGCGATCCGGATCGCATCGGGAAACGTTCCGGTGCGGCTGCTGGATAAAGAGATCCATCTGCTGGATCTGACCGCGCTTGTTGCGGGCACCCAGTTCCGCGGCCAGTTCGAGAGCCGCATCAAGGGATTGGTCGAAGAGGTCAAGCAGGAGGGGAACATTATTCTGTTTATCGACGAGGTGCATTCTCTCGTCGGTACGGGCGACGCCGAGGGTTCCATGAACGCGGCGAATATCCTCAAACCTTCGCTATCGCGCGGTGAGATCCAGATCATCGGCGCGACGACATTCACGGAATACCGCAAATATATCGAAAAGGATGCGGCGCTCGAGCGGCGTCTGCAGCCGGTCAAGGTCGAGGAGCCGTCCATCGACGATACGTGCGAGATGCTGGCCGGCGTGAAATCGTACTATGAAAACTTCCATGCCGTGCGCGTGAGCGATTCTCTCATCCGCAAGGCAGTGGTGCTGTCCGAGCGATACATCAACGACCGTTTCCTGCCCGACAAGGCGATCGATCTGCTCGATGAGGCGTGCACATGCGCGAATCTGCGCAACAAAGCGATCGGTGAGCTGGAGCTCTGCCGCCGTCGTATCGACGAGCTGAACGCGCAGCAGCAGTCGCTCATGGAGCAGCCGGACCAGACGGATTACGAGGAGATCGCCAAGATCAAATCCGAGCTGATCGTCGAGGAAGAAAACCGCGAGAAGCTGGAAGCGCAGGCGGCGGACTGCTATGTGACCGAAGACGACCTTGCGCATGTTATCCAGCTTTGGACAGGCATTCCCGCCAGCAAGATCATCGAGAGCGATATGCGCCGTCTGGCCGGACTTGCCGACCGGCTGCGCGAAAAGATCATCGGCCAGGACGAAGCGATCGACGTTGTGGCGGCGGCAGTGCGCCGCAGCCGCGTGCAGATCAGTCCGCGCCGCAGACCGTCGTCGTTCATCTTTGTCGGCCCCACCGGCGTGGGCAAAACGGAGCTGGTCAAGCAGCTTGCCGCGGAGCTTTTCGATACGCCGGAAACACTCATTCGGCTCGATATGTCCGAGTTTATGGAGAAGCACTCCGTGTCGCGCATCATCGGCTCGCCGCCCGGTTACGTCGGTTATGACGAAGCGGGACAGTTGACGGAAAAAGTACGCCGCAAACCGTATTCGGTGATCCTGTTTGACGAGATCGAAAAGGCACATCCGGACGTGATGAACATCCTGCTGCAGATCCTTGACGAAGGGCGCATCACCGACGCGCAGGGACGCACGGTCAACTTTGAAAACACCGTCATCATCATGACGTCCAACGCAGGGTCCGACCGCAGAGAGGGCGCGCTCGGTTTCGGCAAGACGAAACAGGAAGCGTCTGCGGAGAAAGCGATGAAGGCGCTGCGGGATTTCCTGCGGCCGGAATTCATCGGACGTGTGGACGAGATCGTGGTATTCCATGATTTGTCTGGCGAGTCGATGAAAAAGATCGCGAATCTGATGCTCACGGAGCTTGTGGAACCGCTGCGCGACAAGGGCGTGAAGCTGACGTGGACGCAGGACGTTCCGGCTGCGCTGGCGGAGAAGGCGAGCGGCGGCGAACGCGGTGCGCGTGACCTGCGCAACGCAGTGCGCAAGAACGTCGAGGACAGGATTGCGTCGATCCTGGTCAACCGTATTGACACGCCGCCGACCGAAATGCGTGTCACAGCCTTTGCAGGCGATATATTCGTAGAAGCAGACTAAAGCGATCCGAACAAAATGCAATATTGCATTGAGTTTTTCACCGGAATCTCTTGACAAAACGGCGGTGATTTGCTACAATAATCACCGTCGTAAATATGCGGGTGTAGTTCAATGGCAGAATCCCAGCCTTCCAAGCTGGTTGTGTGGGTTCGATTCCCATCACCCGCTCCATTTTGCGCCTGTAGCTCAGCTGGATAGAGCATCTGCCTTCTAAGCAGAGGGCCAGGGGTTCGAGTCCCTTCAGGCGCGCCACGCTGGAACGACTATTTTGATACAATGTAGTCGTTCCAGCTTTTTCTTTTCAAATCGTTGATAAATAAGGGATTGCGACGAGCCACAGGTTCAAAATGAATACGTTATACGGCGCAGAAGAGCACAATTTGAGGCTTTTCTGCGCTGCTTTTTTTATGGGCTTTCGGCAAAATTGCAACCGGTTGCAGGGGGTTGCAGGGGGTTGCAAGGGGGTTGCATTTCAAAAAATTTTAAATTTAGGGGGGAAACATTGGCCGTTTTCGTGTCCGTGTAGTGGAAGGGAGTGTTTTTTCGTGACGGAACGAGATAAATCTATCATCCTTGCTATGCGAGAAAACGGCGAATCATATTCGGAAATTGCGAACGCTCTCCGGATTCCTGTCGGAACCGTAAAGGCATTATGCAGCCGCGAAAAGAAAACGGACACGAACGCGGGTGTCCTCTGTCTGACCTGTGGCGCACCAATCCCTGCGTTATCTCACGGGAAAGCGAAGAGGTTCTGCAGTCGACGCTGCTACAACAAGTGGTGGCACGCAAACCATACCGATCGGACGACGTACAACCGCACCTGCCCGGTCTGCGGTAAGGTGTTCACCGTCCGATCCAATAAGTGTCAGAAGTATTGCTCGGCAGATTGCTATCAGGCGGCGCGAAAGGCAGGCGGCGAACATGAATAAGGATCTATTTGAATCGCTGCTTGCCTACAAAAGCATCATGGCACAGGCGAAGGTTCTGCTCCGGCGGGGCATCATAACGAAACGAGAGTACGCGCATTTTGATACAATGTTCACCAAAAAGTACGGGTTATCTTTGGATAGTATTTTTCGGGAAAAGAGTTGAAGTGTAGGCGGTTTAGAGCAAATATGGAGGCGGAGGTGAAAACGCAATGCAAATCAAAAAACTGCCGACACTTCCGACGCTCCAGAAGAAAAAACAGGTTGCCGCATACGCACGTGTGTCAACGGGCAAGGACGCAATGCTGCACTCTTTGTCGGCGCAGGTCAGCTATTACAGCGCATACATCCAAAAACAGCCGGAATGGCTGTACTGCGGTGTGTATGTGGACGAAGCGATCACAGGGACCAAAACGGAACGACCGGAGTTTCAGCGGCTTCTTGCCGACTGCCGTTCCGGAAAGATCGATATGATCATCACAAAGTCCATTTCCCGCTTTGCGCGAAACACTGTCACACTGCTTGAAACGGTGCGTGAATTAAAGGCACTTGGCATCGACGTATTTTTTGAAGAGCCGAATATTCACACGTTGAGCGCAGCCGGTGAAATGATGCTGACGATTCTGGCGTCGGTCGCACAGGAAGAGAGCCGTATGACGAGTGAGCGCATGAAATGGCGCGTGCGGAAGAATTTTGAAGAAGGCGTTCCATGGAATGTGACGATCCTCGGCTACACTCTACGCAACGGGCGCTTTGTAGTCGTACCGGAAGAAGCCGCGGTCGTGCGTCAGATTTTCGACCTGTATATGGAGGGAAAAGGCTACGCCGCTATCGCCGACATACTGAACGCGGCTGACGCGAAAACGCGGTACGGACGCACGTGGAACCACACATCCGTGCGCTGGGTGCTGCGGAACTACGCCTACACCGGAAACCTTCTCCTGCAGACGACATACTCCGAAAACCATATCACGAAGCGCATGCGTCCAAATACGGGCGAAATGCCCATGTACCACGCGCAAGGTACACACGAGGCGATCATACCGCAAGAACTCTATGATGCCGTACAGCGCGAAATAGAGCGTCGTGACGCGAAGTATTCTGACGCCGATAAACGCAGACAGACGCCGCTGGCGGGAAAAGTGTTCTGCGGCATCTGCGGCAAACGCTGTAGACGTAAGAAACGGCATGATAGGCAGGTGTGGATTTGCAACACGTTCAACGTGCACGGAAAAGACGCCTGTCCTGCAAGAGCAGTACCGGAGGATATTCTGATGCCGCTGGTTGAGGGCATCGACGTTGAACGAATTGATATTTGTAATAATAATCTGATCCGGATTCAGACAACCGGCGGTGACGTAGTGGAGCGCACATGGGCGCTGACGTCACGCCGCGACAGTTGGACACCGGAGATGAGAGAGAAAGCGAGGGAAAGAGCCAATGGCAGTTGTAACCAAAATACCAGCGACGAAAAACAAATTCACGTCGGCGTCGGCATCGCAAACGCATAAACGCCGCGTCGCCGCATACGCCCGTGTATCCACGGATAAGGACGAGCAGCTCACCAGCTATAAGGCGCAGGTGGACTATTACAAAAAATACATTCAGAACAACGATGAGTGGGAATACGTCGATGTGTATGCAGACGAAGGCATCACGGGGACGAGCACGAAAAGCCGTAAGAGATTTAACGAAATGATCGCCGACGCGCTTGCCGGAAAGATCGACTTGATTATCACAAAATCGGTTTCCCGTTTCGCTCGGAACACGGTGGACACGCTCGTCAACATCCGCAAGCTGAAAGATGCCGGTGTCGAGTGTTTTTTTGAAGAACAGGGCATTTGGACGTTCGATAGCACGGGTGAACTGATGATCACTATGCTCTCCTCTATCGCACAGGAAGAAGCCCGCAATATTTCCGAGAACGTTACATGGGGACACCGTAAGCGGTTTGAGGACGGCAAGATTATGCTGGCGTACAAACGCTTTCTCGGTTATGACCGTGGTGAAGATGGTAAGCCGGTCATCAATCCGGAAGAAGCTGAGATTGTACGTCAGATTTACAGATGGTTTATTGAAGGCAAGACGCCGTTCATGATCTGTAAGGAATTGGAGGCGCTGGGGATTAAAACGCCCGGTGAGAAAGAGAAATGGGGGCGGAGTACGGTTATCAGTATTCTCTCCAATGAAAAATACAAAGGTGATGCCCTGTTGCAGAAGAGCTTCACGGTGGATTTCCTGACGAAAAAGACCAAAAAGAATGAGGGGGAAGTTCCGCAGTATTACGTCGAGGGCAGCCATCCTGCCATTATCAATCCGAAGGAATGGGATTATGTGCAGGCGGAACTTGCCCGCCGCAAAATCATCGGTAAAGCGTACAGTGGTACGAGTGTATTCTCTTCTCGATTGGTCTGCGCCGACTGCGGTGATTTCTTCGGGCAGAAAGTATGGCACTCCACTGATGCGTACAGAAAAGAGATATGGCGATGCAACCACAAATTTGACGGCGATAAGCAATGCAGCACGCCACACCTTGTCGTGGAGCAGATTCAGGCTCTATTTCTGCAGGCGTACAACGAACTGATGCGTGATCGCAGTCAGGTGATCGCCGACTGTGGAGTTATGCGTGACGCTCTTTTGGATACTACAGACATTCAGAAGCAGATCGCAAAGGTCGATGAGGAGATGGAGATCACCGCAGCTTTGGTCGCTGCCGCCGTCAAAGAGAACGCAACGTTGCCTCAGTCGCAGGAAGAATACAATGAGAAATATGCTGCGCTTGAGGAACGGTTCTTGGAACAGAAAGACAAACGCGCCGCCCTTGAGGCGAAGATCGCAGAACGAAAAGCGAGAGCGCATGAACTGGATTTGTTCACATACGCTCTCGCGGAAAGTGATTTAATTGTGTCAGAGTGGGATGAACAGTTGTGGTTGACACTGATCGAAAAAGGCACTGTCCTGCCGGAAGGCAGCATCAGTTTTCTGTTCAAAAACGGAACGGAGATATTGGCGGCAATGTAAGTACATTCATCTACAAAGAAAACAATGAAACGAAAAAGTGTTTGTATAAATTGGTTGCAGGGCTAAAGAAGTTCACCTTGAGGATAAATGCCATCAATTTTTATCCCAGCGATTTGCGTCTGTCCAGCGAAACTTGGGCGTTGTTTCTTTTCGATCACATCCTGCTTTGCATTTGTCTCTTCCCCAGATATTACACACTTCATGTGTCATCCCATCAATAGGATAAACGTGGTGATGAATGCAATCAATGCAATACTCTGTTTCTGGTATACCATCCACATTATTGTGATAAACGTCCAATTACGCTCACTCCTTTAAAAATGAAAAATGATGTAATAAATCATAAGGTTGTAGTATTAGTTCGTTTGTTTTCTTTTGAGATCTTTCCTTAGGTGAATGTCAAGGGTTTGCAGCAACATTCTTCTCATACAAGAATTGTAAATCCTGTAATACGCGCTTCTCCAGTAATTCTTGATCACCTCCAGCGGAATTAATAATGTCTCTCAGCTTTTTGAATCCGGACTCAGCACACCGTTCTGCTTCATCGTAATTGATTTCGCGATTTGCATATCGATCGATGTCGTCTTTATTTTCTGGGATCCCAAGCAAAATTGAAGCAAACAGTGCAAGGTCATATGATTTAATGTTTTTGAGCAAGAAATACCCGTCTTTTTTTCCTTTCATTTCTTCTGGTGAGTCTAAACCAAGTGCCGTTGCTAAAAGGAAGATGTCTTTTGCGTCCATCATATGCATCCCAAGTGTATTGTTTTCATTGCACTCATGAAGCAGACCATCTCGCAGGGAACTATTGATGAAAATTCTATCACGCATCGCCTTTACCAATCCCTTCAATTTGTTCTTCGTTATCAGAGAGTGCAATATCTCGAATAGATGCTGCTCTTTCATCGTAAAGACTTTGGACTTCATTGGAGTATTCATCCGGAGTGAAAAGCATAATAATCTGCTTATACCTCGAAACCTTTAAGAGTTCCGCAGCCATGTTTGCGCGATTTGAATCGGAAACCCTTCCCAATGGTGAGTCGACAACAAGGGGACAGTTTTTGCCTGATGCATCATGAATTGCGAGAGTAAAAGAATATGCCAATGCCATGTATTCTGTAGCACTCAAGGAACCAGTCATCTGATTACCTTGCATATTATATACAGTTAATTCATATTTGTCGTTGATGTCGATTTTTCCAAAGGTATTCTTTTTCCAAATCATGGCGTTGAAACGTTCCCAAGTCTGACGCTGAATGTCCTCTTTGATCTCATCCATAATGGCTTTTTCGACAGCGTCGTACTGTGAATTCAGAGTTCTAAAGGCGACCACTTCCCTCGACAACAGATCTTTCCTTTGCCTCTTTTCCTCAATTTTACCTCTCTCCGCTATTTTTGTGGCTAAAGTTTCAGAGAGCCTTTTAATATCACTTTGGTTCAATGCCAGACGTTGTTGCAAAGATACAAGCTCATCGTTTGCATTTTTGCGTTCTGATTCTATTTTTCGTACGTCAATTCCGCCACTTTCGTCAGAGTATCGAGCTAAAAAAGCGCTTATATCATCGAGAGCCTTTTGTGTTTCTGCGATGGTTTCGGTATAATAATTATCTCGTTTCACCAGCTTTTTATATTCAGATGGGAACTCTTTGCAGCGGGCGATAATTGTTTCAAGGCCCCCTTTAATCTCCATCAGAAAATTTGATGTCGCTGAAGAAACATCCAACTCATCTAATAGCTTTTGCAAGTGCTGAATGGCCTTTTCATCAAGTGCGCCGTTGCAGATAGGACAGAATTTTGCATGATCAGATAGCAGAGATTGAATCTGCTCTTTATCGATATTGGGTGGTAATGTGCCTGCATTTTGCTTTTCGTGAATTAGGTCTAATGCAAACTTCACGCGCGGATAAAAACTTAGAAGCGTCCAGTATGTAGTAATAAATGCGTTTTTCTCCGCAATAAAGCTTTCATAATCGCTTTGGAGTTCTTTTAGCTCTTTACTCAAGGCTAACCGTTTTCCGATGTTTAGCCTAATAGGTGCGTATCCTTGCAAAGTTGCGTCTGCATCTGCAATTATACGTCGTAGTTCAGGCAACCGAGCTTCAATCTCGCTGTTTTGTGCCTTAAGATCGGATATTTTTCCTTCAAGAATGCGGATTTCGTCTGCTAAATCCGGAGCGCTTTCCTTCCCCAGTTTGGTAGCTTGCCGATACTTTTCATCGGCCATTGTACGCACATGATTGCTGGCGTTCCTCAAAAGCGTAACTTGCGAAATGTTGAAAATTGAAGACTTTATCTTTTCGGACTTTTCGCTTGTAAAGTAGCTTTTTAGGTTTTCACCATCAAAGAAGTAGTAGTCATAAATTGCCTCATCGAAGTATTGCTTAACGATACTTTGAACTTCAGCTTCATCTTCGATAACAACAGAGTTCGCAGCGCTGTCGGTTGGGGTCTTGATTACCTTCAACTTTGACTGCCCTGGTCGTGCGCTTTTTGCATTGGTCAGGGGACTTTCAATCACGAAGAAAGATTGAGTGCGTTCAAATACTATGATTTCCCCGTCATTGTTCAAGGTCAAGCGGGCAGTAACGCTAAGCGAGTCTTTTGGATTTGAGCGCTGAACGAGTGCACTGTTAACTATAGGAAGCGCTTTATCTTTGTCACTCAGATAATGCTCTGACGCATAAAGACACCAGAGAATGCCATTTAGAAAAGTTGTTTTTCCCGTTCCGTTTTTTGCGCGAAGAATGTGCAAATCACAGTCCTCTCCACTTTGGAAGGACACATTAACAGACCTGTACTGGCGATAGTTTTCAAATTCAACTTTAGTTATTCTGATCATCACTATCACCATCCATTTCCTTTAGGTAATCAATAACCAGCCGCTCATATGTTTCCTTGAACCTATGATTCCCCTTATCCTCTTCTTCAAGAATGGCGAGCATAAGCATTTTTAGATCTTCCGGCACATCGAGCGCAACAATTTTTTCAAATATCTTCTCACTGATAGGCATCTTCGCTTACCCCGTTTCTTTTAAAGATTTCAATCACTTCATCTCGGTTTATTGCGTTATCTGCGATTTGCATTGCGCGACGGAATTCTTTTTGGAGGATCCTAATATCTATTTCACTACCACTGGACGGGCTGACAATTAAATCATAGATGTGAGAAAAGGATTTTCCTTTGCATGGCCTAATAACCCTACCAACTCTTTGGACGAATTCTCGTGGATTTGTGCTGCTTGCCATCAAAATTGCAATTCTTGCTGTGGTAATATCGATTCCTTCGTCCAAACATTTGATTCCTATCAGAACTTGCACACGCCCATTTCTAAACTGATCAATGGCTTCTTGCCGCTCTGTATTGCCATGGACGCCTACTTTTTTCGAGGCCGATATTTCTTCAGTGATTTTGCAACGTGATATTTCGTGACTACTGAGCATATTCAGTAGAGGGGACACCTGTTTATCTGTTGCAAAAATAATTGTGTCTTTGATGCGAGACTCATTATTGAGCTGTAAAACAATCTCTTCAACAGACGCGAGTTTCATTTCTGCATTCTTTAAGATATTAGCTCTTCGAATCAGGAGCATGTTCAAACGCTCAACGTCAACTTCTTCCGCAGAAGAAACAACGGCAATCTCACGGCTCAACTTCGAATAGTCTCTACACTCTGATTCTGACAGTTCAACAAAAACAGGATGATAATAGAACGGATTAAGAAACGGCTTTCCGGTTAAAGGATTAATTGTTCCCAACGCGTCTTTAATTGTGAATTCAAATGATTGATTGCCGAAATACTCCCGAATAATACTGGTTCCATATTCATCAAACATGCGTTCCGGTGTTGCACTTAATCCAACACGATAGCGGTATATATCTAATAATGCCTGTTTCTGATGATCTGAGCCAATAGCATGAACTTCGTCGCAGATAAACATAATTTCCGCTTTGCCATGATTCTTGCTGATGATTTCAATAAAAGCGTTGCTCGAAACCGTATTATGCGTTGTGTATACTATCGCATTTTTATAACGATCTGCGTTAAGATCTAATAAGCATATTTCAAGATCCTTTTTCCACCTGGGATTACTCCCGTCGATAATACGCGAACGATCACTTTCAATACCAAGTGATTCGATATCCGTTTGCCACTGCCGTGACAAGGTGTTTTGCGGAGTCGCAATAATCACGAGAAGCCTCTTGGTATGCGAAAGAAGAGTCAGCATGCATCCAATTGCTGTCCTCGTTTTTCCTGTTCCAGTTGCCATCTCCATGAGGAGACTACGGTCGTTTTCAAGCCATTTATTCACAGCCTTTTGCTGATGGCTAAATAGCGAAATCTCATTTACTTTTTCTTTTTGTCTATCCCTGTATTTTTTCATTATTGAGAGATCGCTCACATTGCGTGGCGCCACCTCAATAATCTTGTGTGTTATTGACTCAGGAATGGTATATACAGCTGCAACATCGTCCCTTTCGCCATTCCAAAACTCATTAAATTTTTTTAAATCAGCAAGCAAATACTCTCTTTGACCAGGTTCCCATGATTTGAACGTTTTGAATTCCTCAATGTTACTTAACCATGCTTGCGCAGACTCATTGATCGACCCACTGAAAGATATCATGTCTCCATTAGAATCGTAACCAATACCAATCTTTTGGTGGAATAAACTATCTGACGAATGTCGGTCAACGACGATTTTAATATCGAGTTTTTTATTTGCCAGTAACCAAGCGAGGGCTTGTAAGTTGTCCAATTGTTTAAATGCTTCTATATCGAACTGCTGAAAAAAAGAAAGCGCTTCAGGTGCGACATTCGATTGGGATTCTCTTAGAACGCGTGCGTCCTGCTCCGATAACCGTGGAGAAATCAGTAGACGCATAAACCCGCCATTTCGTATTAACCCTTCTATCCCTTTTGAAGCGACGGCAAGACTGCTGCTGCTAAAGAATCCTGCAATCCGGAAATATTGCTTCGTCTGCTCAAGCATCGGAATGTAAAAAGCGTCAAGAAGCTGAGAACGATCGCTGGATGTTTCATAGCTGATTTTTATATCCAGATTTCTGTAACCCATCATTGCCACCTTATTTGATCTTTAAGCGGAAGATCCTCAAGTATTAGGTTCATAATAATCTCATTATTATGTTTCCTTCTAATAATCGTTTGCCCAGAAAGTGCAACTGATACAGTATCAATATAAGACGCATATCCGTTCGTCTTTGCTTCGTAGATTAGTGTTTTAATCAATGGATTTCTTACCGCTAACCGTTTGATTAGTTCGTGCTTTTCCTCGACAGATAGCATTGTAGACACACTGCCTAATGAAGATATTCGCACCATATTACATTTTCGATCTGGCTCTCGTCCAATAAGAACAAGAGTGAGCATCGCGGCAGTTTTGGCATGGTTTTCTCCGTATTTGATACATGCATACTGCTGTGATGCGTGTGTTAGCCTTTGACCGGCCTCTTCGTAAGAAAGCCGATTTTCTTCAAATTCCAAAATGGTGCACAACGTGTCTGTCGCATCATCGAGTTTGCTGTATTGGAAAATATCTTTTGGCGATAACGGATAAGGATGGTTGATGGCGTCGAGTAACCTTAAAATAGGAATTGAAAGCAATAACCTTATTGCCTCAACAACATCATCGTTATCACCCACGGTTAGTGTTTCTAAAGATTCTGGTGAATAGTCGAGATACTGTTGTAAAAAAACATTTTCTTTTTCCGTGTTTCCTGTCGCCAAAAGCCAATCCCTATAAAAGCTCATAGTCCTTGCCTCGGTATCTTTAATCTTTCATATGAAGATCCTGATAATCTTCATATCGCAAATCAAAGTATCTTTCTGCGATTTCTGGGTGCTTTGCCTCAAAATCAAGCATTGCTTTATATGATGAGCACAGTGTCCCCTCGGTTTTGTGAAGTTTCTGATTTTCTTCGCAAAAACGTCTGAAGCTCATTTTTTTATATATGCTCGGCTGGTTGCCCCAACGTGCAATGGCAATATACATACCGGCGTATTCGGACTCTTTCCATGGCTTATAGTTTTTGTCTTGATAACGCATGATATAAGGGAGACACTGATAATGCATTAACAATTCCAGCCGCTTGAAACAGTTTTCAATGTCAATCGCATCCGTTCCTTCAAAACCAACAAGAACATAAAACTTGATATTCCGTGCTTTGGAGTATCTTCTGATCATCTCAAGTTTTTGCTTGATCAGTTCATAATCTGCGATATTATCAAATGCGAAAGTATAGTCTCCGTCGTATTTTGCCGCAAACAGTATTTTACATTTTTCATCTGTTAAAAGTCTCTCGTCGAGCCCTTGCTTGAATTTAAATGGGTACCCAGTATTGATTAACTGCTGAAGTAGTTCCCTCCAGTTTGGATAGCCGAGAAAATTGTCATCCAATAAGCAAATTGCCCTGCGGTTTCTGTCAAAAAACTCATCAAGGGGACTACTTGGGAAAACATGGTCGTATTTTTTGTTTACGCAGAACTCACATTTCCGAAAACATCCGCGAGTTAAGAATCCTATACTATAGTCCGTATACTCTTTGAACTTAACCAGGAAAGCCTTTCTGTTAAAGGACTCGCCCCTCTCTTGTTCTGCTTTTCTTACTTCACTTTCAATCCATTCATCATACAGAGTATAATCAGGCATGTGGTGTTCGATTCTCGGATCGAGGTTGGGTGCTTTGTCAAAAAAGAATCCCGTCCCTCCATAGCTCACTTTATCCCTATCCTCCATATAGTGCTGTATCCATTCAGGAACGGGGGTATCTGTAAACACCTTTGAAATATAAATATGATCGTATTCGTGTATATCCACTTGTTGTAAAATTAATGTAACTTCAGCACCTTGCTCCTTCCAGTATCCAGATATCTTCTCACATATGAGGTTTGGAAAACGGTGCTTTTTTCTGCCTATTAAATCGGCGTCTATGATTCCTATTTTCATCTGGTCACTTCCCAACTGACAGGGCATCTTTACGCATCATAACGTCGCATTCCCCAAGCATTTCTAATAGAGAAACAATCTGCTTTTCCTCTGTAAAGTATGAAATCAACCACAGATAGCAATAACTTGCCTAAAATCACGATCTCGTTACCTATGGTAGAGTGAGTTAGACATAGCGGTTTTTTTGTGCTAAAAATCTTACCAAACCAACTAAATCAGTTGGGTTTTTTGGCGTATTTAATATATTTTACCACAGATATTGAGAATAATCAATTCTTTTCGACATTTTTGCACTGCCTTTGCGGTCACCCCGTCTCTTTTCTGAAAACAAAGTGACCGCTTTTGTTTTTTTGTCATGCCATGCTATTCTCGTCGTAGCGATACTCCTCCACGCCGGAAACATACATCTCGTAATTCACCCGATGGAAGCTGTCCGTAGCACCACACTGGAAGCGGATCATTCCATTGGCTCCGACATAGTTGATCGCTTTGTCCCCAAGTGCCATAACCGTCGCGGGTGGATGTGCCGTCGGGTTGTCGCCACTGATGGTGAATCCTTCATTTTCGGCGTCCTGTAGGAATCGCCGACCGATCTCCGCGTTCCGGAGCCAGACGTAGATATCGCCCTTCAGTTCTTTGCGCAAGGCTATGAGTGTTCTTTCCATTTCTTATTCCTCCATGTAATATATTTCAAGAACGCACGGAGGCACAAAGAAACGCACCCATCGTCCGACAGGTGCGGTACACGCCTCATCACCTATCGTTCAGCCATTAGCACCTTACCTTCCGGCAGGTTGCTGTGCAGTCGTCGGGGCTGTCCCTCGTGCACTCTTGATAGAGTGTTTATACCTTAACACACCCGTTTCGGTTTTGTCAAGTGTTCATGTTGTTTGTTTTCGCAAATCAGCCGTTCCCGAAAACAAGCAAAAGCACAATGATCAGCAGACCAACCACAAGCATCGGCAGACAACCGCAGCCGGACTTTTCGCCGGGTTTTGGTTCATCTTCCTCGTCATCGTCGAGTAAAAGCATATACTCCATAAAATCATCGGCCACGGTCATCTACCTCCTTTCGTTGTTTTTGGACTACTTATCCCATGTGTATCCGCAGCTTTGGCAGCAGCAAACAGTACGCTGCTTGCTCACAACCTTCTGCTTTTTATGCGAGAAGAT
>CADARP010000013.1 GCA_902790325.1 Oscillospiraceae bacterium
CCTTGTTGCTTTTTGGTGTAGCAACTTAACTGTAACACATGGAGCTCCTGTTCGTCACTCTTTTTTTGCCAGGTGTAACACATCTATTGTAAACCTACAGATCGTGCGGTGTTTTTTTGTTCAGAGTGTTTACACCGCTGCCGTTTTGTGATACTATAAAGTATCTATCAAAAAAGCGAGGCAGCTATGACGAGCGAAAAAAAGAAAAAAATCGCCACGTGGATCATCGTGCCGCTGATGCTTTTCATTTTTCTGTGGGACATCGCATCGGTCGTGCTGGGCAACGTCTACACGTCCCGCGTGCAGATCACGCCCGAAACATTTGACGGCACATACAGCGACCGCATCCACTTCCTGAACACCGCCAATTCCGATGCGATCCTTCTGGAATCCGACGGCCATTTCGCACTGATCGATTCGGGTGAGGGCAGTTTCAACCCCCGCCGCAAAGGCAAATACACCGGATTCGAGCAGGTCGTGATCGATTACATCAAGAAGGTCGCCGCGGACGGCAGCGGGAATGCGCATCTGGATTTTATTCTCGGCACGCACGATCATTACGACCATATCGGCAGCTTCCATGCGATTCTGCAGGAAAAGGACATTCTGGTGGACAAGGCGTATTTCAAAGCATACAACCCCGCTGTCGAAAAGAAGCTGGATAAAAGATGGGGGCTTGAGGACGTCTATGAACAGATCATGGACGATCTGCGTCAGCGGAATATCCCGTGCGAGCATACGCCGCCGAGCGAACCGTTTGCGTTCGGGAATTTTACACTGCAGTTTTTCAACACGGTCACGCCGAACGAACTGTACGGCGAGGGCGAGAACGCCGCGAGCATCGGCGTCAAGGTGACGAAAGGCGCGCGTTCGGCATTTCTGGCGGCGGATATCACCCGCACGACGGGATTGACGAAGCTGCTGGAAGACAAGGTCGGACATGTGGACGTGCTCAAGATCGGACACCACGGATACTACGGTTCCGGATCTTTCTCGTGGCTGCGCAAGCTCGATCCCCGGATCGCGGTGGTGACCAACCGGCTCGGAAAAATATACCCGAATGAGAAATGGATGCTGATCTTCTGGGCTCGGCTGCCGATTTTTGCGACAGTGGAAAATGACGGCGTGATCGTCAGCTTCGATGACAACGGCGAACTTGTTTTGACCAATCATATTCACGGAGGCAACGCATGAAACGGATTCTGAAAAAAACGGCAGCGGCAGCGGCTGCGCTGGTTTTGGCAGCGTATGTTTACGCACCCGCCGTATACGGTATACGCGACTATGACGAAACGGCGCAGGATCTGCCGGCTTTTTCCGCCGCCGCGCACAGAGCGCAGCCGTCGCAGACGGAAAATACGCTGATCGTCAAAACGAACGGCACGCTGCCGGACTTCCGTGCGCTGCATCCGCAGCAGACGGTGCAGGGTCCGGACGATATGTACACGGTGACGTTTTCGACCGCGCAGGAGGCGGCGGACAAGCTGCCGGACGTCTGCGCGCTGCACGGTGTGGAATACGCGGAACCGAATGTGCGCGTCTATGCGCAGGGCGCGGGAAGCGGCTATCTGACCTACGGCATGGAATTGATGAAAGCCGAGCGGTTCGCTGCCGATCTTTCCGAGCGGGACGATCTGCAGCCGGTCGTGGTGGCGGTCGTCGATTCCGGCGTGAAGGCCGACAAGGCTGTATTTGCCGGTCGTCTGACCGAGGGCGCGTCGATGAACGGAATGTCGGAGACGGAAGACGTTTACGGACACGGAACGTGCGTTGCGGGCGTTGTGGCGGACTGCACGCGCGGCCTGCCGGTACAGATCATGTCGGTTCGCGTGCTCGGCCCGGACGGGAGCGGTTCGCTTCTGGATGCGGCAAACGGCGTCAAATATGCCGCCGAACACGGCGCGGCGATCGTCAATCTCAGTTTTGTAGCGGAGGTGTGCAGCCAGACGCTGCACGACGCTGTGGACAGCGCGGTCGCATACGGTAGTCTCCCGGTTATCTGCACGGGCAATTCTGCGCTGGATATGGACAAGAAAGCCAGTTGTCCCGCGGATTATTCGCGCGGATTTGTCGTATCCGGCTGCGATCAAAAAACGGACTATTATAAGAAATCCTGCTATGGCTCGACAGTCGATATGTGCGCGCCTGCCGTGGACGTCAGCTGTTACGGCGTATACAGCCCGACACAGACCATGAGCGGCACATCCTTTGCCGCGCCGCACATTTCCGCGATCGCCGCGATGTACAAGCTGTACGTTCCCGATGCGGATCGCGCTGTGCTGGAGAAGTGGCTGACGTTGAATACGAAGGATCTCGGCGATACGGGGTTCGATACCCGGTTCGGCTGGGGACTGCCCGACCTGTCTGCGCTTGACGGGACGCAGACGCGTTCCGCGGCGGCGAAGATCCGGAACGTAGAGATCAGCCGTGCACCGGATAAAACGACCTATTATTACAAGGAGCAGTTTTCACCGGAAGGGCTGCGGGTGCGGGTGACATATTCCGACGGCGTCACGGAAGAGCGCACGACGCAGGGCGTGCAGCTTCTGGGAGCGGATTCGCTCAAGCCCGGCACGAACACGATCCGCGCGGTTTTTGACGGACACGAGGCGGCGTTTGACGTGACGGTCCGATACAAGTGGTGGCAGTGGATCATCCGGATTTTCCTGTTCGGATGGATCTGGTATTGAGGCGTGCCGCGCGCGTGCGGAACCGTGGGGGATTGCGTAAACAAACCGTGAACTTTTCTTGTACTTTTTCAGATCCGGATTGACAATAATGTCAGAATATGGTACATTTTGACTGAGGATTCGGCCAAGAAAAGGAGGTATTGTGTATGAAATCTCTCGGTATCGTGCGCAAGGTCGATCATGTGGGACGTATCGTTTTGCCCAAGGAGCTGCGCCGTCTGTTCGATTTGGTGGACAATGAGGATTCCCTGGAGATCTTCGTCGAGGACGACAAGATCATTCTGAAGAAATACGAGCCTGCCTGTATCTTCTGCGACAACGCGGACAATCTGGTGGACTACATGAGCAAGAAGGTCTGCAAGGACTGCATCGAAAAGCTGAAAGAACTGACGGACTGACAGATAAAACAGGAAAGCGGAGCTGTCGCAATTTGCGGCGGCTCTTTTTAGGTTCTTCACGGATTTTTGTGGGTTGCGTATCCGATTCGTTTTCCTCGAGTAGGGCACGGATACATCCGTGCCGCAAGAGATAGCATTTCTGGCGACAAGCATGTATGCTTGCCCTGCATGCAAACAAAACAAAATGCGTTTTATCTCCCAAAAATCCGTGATGAGTGAAAAAACGAGCTGCCAAAATTGCAGGGGCCTTCCCTCCATATTCGGAAGAAAAGCCCCCAAGGGTTAATTTGATTTTATTTCTGGTCGATGGTCAGGTGAATGCCGAACAATCTCCTGAAGAACGCGCCAAGTCTATCAAAGAAACCTTTTTTCACTGTAACTGTCTCGCTCTCGGATGCAGCAAGTACGGTCTTTCCGTCTTCCGAAAGCACCTTCACCTGCACACGGAAGTCCTGCACGGCCTCCTTCACTTCCAGCACATCGCTTGTTCCGGCATCCTGATCGTTAAGGAACCAGCGCACGATCGAGCCTTCCGGCACATCGGCATTATAGTGGAACTTCATCGTGGTCTTGTACTTGACCGTCCGCGCAGACTGGAAACCGGAGATGGAAACGGATGCGTTTGATCCTTTGGGTGCGTTCTTTACAGTAAAGTCCACCGTTTCACCTTCTGCGGCATTCTTTGACGCTACCTGAAGAATGCCATAGGTGTCATCTTTGATGCCGCTGAAAGAATACTGGTTGTCAAAATACTCAAATTCCGCATTATCAATCAGAGGTGTAATCACAACGCTTTTTGCGTTTTCCGGAATCTCATACATCACGTACTCGGTCGCTTCCGATACGGACTCGCATTTCATCGGATACACTTTTGCGCCCTCAATGACGATTTGGTTTTTGTTCGCATAAAAATAACGATTTCGTTTAAATGAAGGCGCCAACGAAAAGTAGTGCGGGATATCCATTATATCCAATCCTCTTATTCCGGATGGGAATGTTTCTAGGGGTGCTTGATGGACAAATCCGTCAGAACCCATGTAATAATAGGTTTCCGTTTCGGTGAAATTGTTATCGTAAACATAAATCCGCTGTTGTCCGCCGACTTCTTTATAGTATAGGAAATTCACCGCATGACCGCCCCCGGACGCACCATACATACCGAGCTGCAGATCACCCTTGTTGTCATGTGCATGGTCTTTTACATAATTGACACAACTATTCCAATCGGATTGTATTACAATCGTAATTGGTGATGCATATGAAAAGCTGGCAGGAGCGTATTCGCGAGCTGCGGGAGGATCACGATTTAACACAGCGTGACGTCGCCGCGCTGCTCGGCACGACACAGCAAGTCTACTCCCGCTACGAGCAGGGCGTCAACGAACTGCCTATCCGCCACCTCATCACACTTTGCAGATTCTATAAGGTCGATTCCGATTATATTCTCGGACTGAGCGAACAGAGAACCCCTTGATCCGGCAAACGCCGTGATTAAGGGGTTGTTTCTTTTGCGCGAATGGTTTATAATAAAATGTGCTTTTATTCTGCTCTTTACGGAAAGTTGGGGGAATCCGTTTTCCGGTGTCATCGCGAGGAGCGAAGCGACGCGGCGATCTCCCAAAGATGCCGGTTAAGGTGTTGCTTATTACCTGCATCCGGTTGAGATTGCCGCAGCCCCTTCGGCCCTTCGCAATGTCAGTACTTCTTGTTTGCACGTTCCTCCATTTTTCCGTGATGAACCGTTTATTCTGCAAGACGCTAAAGGAGACGCCATGATCCATCAATACAAACTCGGCGGGCGAAACATCGTGCTGGACGTGTGCTCCGGCGCGGTACATGTCGTGGACGATGCGGCATACGATATGATCGCGCTGTTTGAAAAAACCGCAAAAGAAGATGTGATTCGTCAACTCGCGGAAAAATACGCTGGCGATCCCGACGTGACCGTCGATGAACTGGAAGAATGCTACAGCCAGATCGAAGCGCTGCGCGATGCGGGTTCGCTGTTCACACCCGACACGTTCGAGCCGATGGCGGACACACTCAAACAAAAAACTTCCGGCGTCATTAAGGCGCTGTGTCTGCACGTCGCGCACACCTGTAATCTCAACTGCGCCTACTGCTTCGCAAGTCAGGGCAAATACCACGGCGAACGCGCCGTGATGTCCTATGAGGTCGGCAAACGCGCACTCGACTTCCTCGTGGAAAACTCCGGTTCGCGGCGCAATCTCGAGGTCGACTTTTTCGGCGGAGAACCGCTGTTGAATTTCGACGTCGTCAAACAGCTTGTCGCATACGCGCGCAGCATCGAGCAGGACGCAAAGAAAAACTTCCGCTTTACGCTGACGACCAACGGGATGCTCATCGACGACGACGTGATCGACTTCGCCAACCGCGAGATGCACAACGTCGTTCTGAGTCTCGACGGCCGCAAAGAGATCCACGACCGTTTCCGCGTAGATTACGCGGGACACGGCAGTTGGGACACGATCGTCCCGAAATTCCAGAAATTCGTCGAAGCCCGCGGCGGCAAAAACTATTACATGCGCGGCACGTTCACGCACGCGAACCCCGACTTTCTGCGCGATGTCGAAACGATGCTCGACCTGGGCTTCACGGAGCTGAGCATGGAGCCGGTCGTCTGCGCCGCGGACGACCCGTCCGCACTCACGCAGGACGACCTTCCGATTGTGCTGCGTCAGTATGAGGAGCTGGCCGATCTGATGATCCGCCGCCGCAAAGCAGGCAAGCCCTTCACCTTCTATCACTACATGATCGACCTGACCGCGGGACCGTGCATCTACAAACGTATTTCCGGCTGCGGTTCGGGCACGGAATATATGGCGGTCACGCCGTGGGGCGACCTGTACCCCTGCCACCAGTTCGTCGGCGACGAAGCGTTCCGCCTGGGCGACATCTGGCATGGCGTGACGAATCCGGACGTGCAGGCCGAATTCCGCGCGTGCAACGTGTATGCGCGTCCGGACTGCCGCGACTGCTGGGCGAAACTCTACTGTTCCGGCGGCTGCGCGGCAAACGCCTATCACGCGACGGGCAGCGTGCGCGGCGTCTACAAATACGGGTGCGAACTGTTCCGCAAGCGCATGGAGTGCGCGATCCTGGCGGCTGTGGACGCCGAGCTGGGAGACGATGCATGAACACGCCGATCCGCGATTTCGTAAGCGCCTATGCCGCGCGCGATCCTGTGCGCCTGCATATGCCCGGTCACAAGGGAAAACCTGTCCTCGGCTGCGAACCGTTTGACATAACGGAAATCGACGGCGCGGGCAATCTGTACGCGCCGGACGGGATCGTTGCCGAAAGTGAAGGAAACGCGTCCCGCTTGTTCGGCTGCCGGACGTACTATTCCGCGGAAGGGTCGTCGCTGTGCATCCGCGCCATGCTCCTGCTCGCGCGGCAGAGCACGGGTCGTTCCACCGTACTCGCGGCGCGCAACGTGCACCGGGCTTTTCTGTCCGCGGCGGCGCTGCTGGATCTTGATGTGCGGTGGCTGCATCCGCAGCCGGACGAAGCATATCAAAGCTGCACGATCACGCCGGACGCATTGGAAAACGCTCTGCGTTCTGTCAAACCGTGCGCAGTGTATATCACCTCGCCGGACTATCTCGGCAATCTTGCCGACGTCGCTGCCATTGCGCAGGTCTGCCGCGACAACGGCGTACTGCTTTTGGTGGACAACGCGCACGGCGCATATCTGCATTTTCTGCCGCAGCCGTGTCACCCGATGGATCTCGGTGCGGATCTGTGCTGCGATTCCGCGCACAAAACGCTGCCTGTGCTCACGGGCGGCGCGTACCTGCATGTGTCGCCGCGGCTCGGTTTTTCGTCCCGTCAGGTCAAGGATGCGCTTGCGCTGTTCGGCTCGACCAGCCCGTCTTACCTCATTCTGCAGTCGCTCGATCTGGCGAATCTTTATCTCGAAACGTATGCCGCGCGCCTGGCTGGATTTCTGCCGCGCATGACCGCGCTGCGGGATGCGCTCCTTGCGCACGGCTATTCGCTTCGCGGCAGCGAACCGTTGAAACTGACCGTATGCGCCAAACCGTTCGGGTATACGGGCAGCGCGCTCGCGGGAACGCTCATGCAAAACGATCTGTTCTGCGAGCTGCACGATCCGGATCATCTGGTCTGTATGGTCACGCCGGAGAACGCCGACGATCTGCCGCGTCTGCGGGATGCGCTGCTGTCACTGCCGCGCCGGACGCCCCTGACTGATTCACCGCCTGCATACCGCACGCTGCCGCAGACCGTATCCGTGCGCGAGGCGTGCCTTGCCCCGCGGGAAACTCTGCCGACCGAAGCGTGTGTCGGCCGCATCGCTGCGGGCATAAGCGCAACCTGCCCGCCCGCCGTACCGATCGTGCTGTGCGGCGAACGCATCGACGCGGACGCGGCGCGGCGGCTGGCATATTACGGCGTGCGCACATGCGACGTACTGATCGAATCCGGCGCAAAACCCGAATAAATCCTTTCGTTTCCCGTTGCAAATCGGGCGAAAATGTAGTAATATTATTTTTTGGAATTCATTCGCGCGGGAGGAGCCTTTATGAAATACGACCTGCATGACTATACATCCGCCGAAGCGCTGCGGCGCGAGGTCGAAAAAATGAACAGCTTCGGCGTCCGTCTGACCGGCTCGCCGGCACACAAGCGGTTTGTCACATATCTGAAAGACGAGATCCGCAAAATGGGTCTGACTGTATACAGCGACCCGTATTTTTTCAACCGCTGGGAAGCGAAAAAGGCTTCCATCGTCCTGCACGACGCGAACCGCAGCGAAGAGATCCCGATCTCTTCCGTGTTTCCGTATTCCGGCGAAACGCCGCCCGGCGGATTCACGGCGGAGCTCGCGCTGCTCGAAAGCCAGCGCTTTGCCTATTTCCGCGCGCGCGGAAAGATCGCGCTTATCCGCGTGAACAATCTCAATCAGCTTCCGTCCAGAGTGGCGTTCGACGAGCGCCGTTCCCTTCCGGAGGATCTGCATCTGCCGCAGAACTACAGCGGTCCCGTCGCCACTTCGTTTGTCAACTTTCCGATCCTTGCGGCGGCAAAAACGGCGGGCGCCAAAGCCGCGATCTGCATCTGGCAGGGCATTCCGGACGCACTGGCCGAGGGACAGTACCTGCCGTTCATCATGGACTACCAGGGAATCCCCGCGCTTTGGGTCAACGAAACAACGGGACAGTACCTGATCGAAGCCGCGCAGAACGGCAAAAGTGTGACCTTCACGCTCGAAGCGGACTGGGAGCACAACTGCGAAACGGAGAGCTTTTACTGTATGCTTGACGGACAAAACGGCGACGAAGCCGTGATCGTCAACACGCACACCGACGGCACCAACTGCATCGAGGAAAACGGCCCGCTTGCCCTGCTTGCCCTGCTGCGCACGCTCAAGGATAAGCCGCTGCGCCGTCGGCATATCTTCGTTTTTGCGACAGGCCACTTCCGCCTGCCGGACTTTAAGGATATTCTCGGCGGCGGTGTGCAGGCCACGTCCAAATGGCTGGCGGAACACACCGATCTGTGGAACGGCAAACGCGGTCACATCAAAGCCGTAGCAGGCGTTTCCGTCGAGCATCTGGGCTGCCGGGACTGGCAGCCGGACGGCAGGACGTACGAAAGCACCGGCGAGATCGCGCCCGAACTGGTCTACACGGGCAACCGCATGATGGACGACGTGTATTTTTCCGCGCTCGAGGGACGCACGCGTGTGCGCACCGTAACGCTGCGCGGCCACAACTTCCTGCACTTCGGCGAGGGACAGCCGCTGTTCAATTCCCATATTCCCGAGATTGCGCTCGTGACCGCGCCGGACAGCCTTTGCGTCGTCAGCCCGTCACATGAAATGGAAAAGTTCGACGAATCGCTGATGTTCGACCAGACGCAGACGTTCCTGAACTGTCTGACGATGCTCGACGATATGCCAAAAGAAGTCATCGGTCCGTGCGAGCGATATTCTTTGCTTCGTTTGTCGTAAAGTCTTGCATTTTTCAGAAAAAAGAGATATAATATTATAACACGTGTGAAGGAGGGGTTTATATGCGCAGATGGCTTGCGCTCGTAACCGTTGCGGCAGTCCTGCTGACGACGGCTTCCTGCTCGCTTCCGTTCAAACGGGAACCGTTGCCGGAGGAACCCTCAACCGCCGAGAACACGTTTGTCATCACGACCTTTGCGCATCTCGGTCTCGAAAAAATGATCGACTGCGTGAGCTGGTACGACAATACCCTCTGCGCCATGCAGTACGTCGGCACACGCGGCAACTATAAACAGAATCTCGAGTCGATTCGCCAAAAGCAGTTCCCGCAAATCGACAAGGATACGTTCATGAGCATGAAAGCGATCGACACGACCGGCGACGACGTCTTTCTGATCGTCCCGCGTTTCGATCTGGAAACCTTCTCCGTGTTTGAGATCGCACTCGATACGGAAGGTCAGGCGCACGTCCTGCGTCTTTCCGGCGAATCGAAAAATGCGTTTCTGCTGCTGTGCGACGCGGGCAGCAAACCGAACGCGCAGATCAACGCGTCCCTGTCCAGTCTGAACCAAAACTTCCAGATGATCGTACTGCGCGACGAGACCAGCGGCAGCCTGCAGTACGGCGTCGGTTTCCAGCCGATCAAGATCGCCAACTGAATAAGATCGAAACGGGGTGTAGCGCAGTTGGTAGCGCGCCTGCTTTGGGAGCAGGATGTCGGGGGTTCAAATCCCTCCACTCCGACCATCAAAAAAGCGTGATTTGGTAAACAAATCACGCTTTTTTGAATGATGTTTGCCCTGTCGGGCAAATGATGCTGCCTGTGGCAATGATGCCGCTTCGGCTGCCTGTGGCAATGATGCCGCTTCGCTGATGATGTGTGCCTACGGCACATATGGCAAACATCGCATCATTGATCGCGCAGCGATTGCATCATTTCGGAGCGCAGCGGAGAAACATCATCAGCCGCCGGAGGCGGCGACATCATTAACATTTAGATTCATCACGGAATTATGTGGGATGGTCAGACGCAAGTTAAGGTGGTGTCATCGCGAGGGAGGCGAACGCCGACCGCGGCGATCCGTTCTCTCGGCAGAACGGAAAAGAAACAGCAAAAGACACGGATTGCCGCGCACCATAAAGGTGCTCGCAACGACAAACAAGGGTGTGTTTTCTTATCTCACAAAACACCGTGAAGAGGGTAAAAACTTGACAAGTGACCTTTCGTTCACTATAATGGTGATCGAAAGGTCACTCTGCTATGGTTGGAGGGTATTATGGCGAACGACACAAAAGAGAGAATACTGGAAGCCGCGCTGGAAATGTTTTCGCAAAAAGGGTATGCAGGGACAAACATCCGTGAATTGAGCGCATCACTCGGTCTTGTCAAATCCGGCGTTTATAAACACTATGAGAGCAAGGAAGCCATTTGGAACGCGCTGCTGGATCAAATGATCGTCTATTACGAAGAGCGTTTCGGTTCGTCCGAGCGCTTGCCGCCTGTGCCGGATTATCCGGAGGCATTGACCCGGCTGACCATGCAGATGGTGAACGTCACCATTCACGATGAGAAGATCGTCATGACGCGCAAGGTGCTGACGCTTGAGCAGTTCCGTGATCCGCGAGCGAGGGAACTGGCAACAAAACACTTCCTGACCGGTCTGACAGACATGTTTACACGGATCTTCACAGGCATGATGGAAAAGGGACTGCTCCGGAAAGACGATCCCGCCATGCTGGCCTTTGCCTATACCGCGCCGATATCCGCCCTGATCCGCCTCTGCGACCGGGAGCCGGAGAAAACGGACGAGGCCATGGCGCAGATCGAAGCCTTCAGCAGACATTTTATCAATATTTACGGGGAGGCAGATCATGCGAAGAAAGCGCTTGTTGTGATCGATATCCAGAACGATATTACAAAACACTACCGGGATATTATCGACAATATCAACGCCGCGGTCGAATGGGCGTCGGCGCAGGGAATGGCGGTTGTTTATATCAAGCATCATAATCTCTCTGACGGTACCCGGACGTTCAAACCGGGCACGAAGGGAGCGGAGCTTGTGCCCGAGTTGAACGTTGTGTCGGACAACGTCTTTGTCAAGACAAAGGCCAACGCGCTGACGAGCGAACCGTTCTCCGCGTTTATCCGGGACAACGGTATCCGTACGTTTTATATCACCGGCGCGGACGCTGCTGCCTGTGTGAAATCCACCTGTTATAACATGACAAAAGCGGGATATGCCGTGCATGTGATTGCCGATTGCGTGACCAGCTACGATTTAAAGAGAATCAACGACATGCTCGCCTATTATACCGACAAAGGCTGTGCGGTCGGAACGCTGGCGGATTTTCAATCGGAATCCGCGCCGTGCCGATAAAAGGAGGCTCACGGAACCAATGAACCGAAAACTGATCAATTGGTTGGGACTGACAGGGCTTCTGGCGCTGCTTTCCTATGCGGCGGCTGTGGTCTTCTCGCCGCTCGTCTATCCGGATTATAACTGGATGGCGCAGGCGGTCAGCGACCTGTCGGCTCAGGCCGCGCCGTCCCGGACGCTCTGGAATCAGATTGCCGCGCCGTACAATTTCTGCGGCGTGGTTTGCGCGACCTGCGTTTGTGTTTTTGTGTCCGAAAAGAAGGTTGCGTCGAAGCTGTTTCGCGTGGGAATCTATCTTTTTACGGTCATGAACTGGATCTCGTCTGTCGGCTACGCCATGTTTCCCCTTGCGGACGGCGGAAAAGAGATCGCGGCAGCGCAGGAGGTCATGCACGTCGTCGTGACGGCGCTGGTCGTTGCGTTTTCCATCGCGTCGCTGGTTTGCCTGATTGTTGCCGGGTACAGGGAAAAGACGGCAAGAGGGATCGGAATCTGGGCGTCGGTCGCGCTGCTCATGATGCTGGTCGGCTCTGTCGGGACCGGAGTCATGCCGCCGGAGTATTTCGGCGTCGCGGAACGGTTCAGCGTATTCGCCGCCGTCGGCTTCAACGCCATGCTCGGCTGGCATTTGTTCCGCGGATTCGGCAAGGTGCAGCGTAAAAAATGAAAACAAGTCTGACTGTGTTCTTTGAAGACCCGTTCTGGGTCGGCGTTTTCGAGCGCATCGAGGACGGAAAACTGTCTGTCTGCAAAGTGACGTTCGGCGCCGAACCGACGGACGGCGAGCTGTATGATTTCATTCTCCGGGAATACACGCATCTGCGGTTCAGTCCCGCCGTCGAAGCAGACGTGCATCACGCCGCCGACAACCCGAAACGCCGGCAGCGCAGTGCGAGGAAGCTGTTGTCCAATACCGGGGTGGGCACCAAAGCGCAGCAGGCGCTGCAGAGACAGCGGGAGGAAATGAAAATCGAACGCAAAGAGAAAAGCAGGGAGCTGCGGGAGGCGGAGAAACAGCGTCAGTTTGAACTCCGGCAGCAGAAGAAAAAAGAAAAGCATCGCGGACATTAAAGGAGATTCACAGGATGAAATCGGGATATCCGTGCGATAAGACAGCATTCGGGAGAAAATCGGGATTGGTTTTGAAGAAAGGGAAACGATGAAACTGAAAAACGTACTGATTGTAGTTCAAGATATCGAGAGATCCAAACAGTTCTATCATGATCTGTTTGGTCTTGAAATGATCCTTGACAATGACGGAAATATGATCCTGACGGAAGGTTTGGTTCTTCAGGAAGAGAAATACTGGAAAGAGTTTCTCGGCAGGAAGGTTCTTTCGGAGAATAATTCTTGCGAGCTCTATTTTGAAGAACGTGACATAGAAGCTTTTGTGGAAAAGCTTGAGAGCTGTTACCCGGAAGTGAAATATGTCAACAAACTCATGACGCACAGTTGGGGACAGAAAGTCGTACGCTTTTATGATCCGGACGGAAATCTGATCGAAGTGGGAACGCCGGTATAACATGGCAAATATCATAACCGGAATCAGAATATTGATTCATCGACTTGAAATACAGTGCGGCGGTCATATGTGATCTAATTCAATCGGGAAGAATGTCTTCGAGATAGATTCCTGTTTGTCAAGCTCTTTAATTGTAAACTCTTGGGCTTTCTTTCTGTGGTTTTGTACACGTCTATGCGCTCTTTCGCAGGATGCATATATATTTTCCGGAACGATTGAAAACCTCATGCTTTTCAGATATAATGATTTTGTCCATTCGGGATACGCGCGGGCACATCGCCCGGAATATCCGATCGACATTTCATATAAAGCACAAAGGATGATACACATGCAAGCAGGAAAGAAATACCCGAAAACATACATCGCCAATCAGCATATGCTCTGCGAAAACCGTCTGCCTGCCCGCACGCTCCTCGTGCCCGCGCAAACGCGCGGCGTGACGCACAAAAGCTTTACCGATTCCGACCGGGTGCAGCTGCTCAGCGGTGATTGGAAGTTTTGTTATCTGCGGGAGGACACAGACGCGCCGTTCTATCTGACGGCGGAAAATGACGACGGATGGGACACCCTGCCCGTTCCCTCCATGTGGCAGTTCCACGGCTACGGCACATGCTATTACCCGAATGTCCGATATTGCTTTCCGTATGATCCGCCGTACATTCACCGCAGCAATCCTGTCGGCCTCTTCCGAAAAACCTTTTCCGCTTCGTGCGCGGGACGGCGGGCGATCCTGCGTTTTCTCGGCGTGGACAACGCCTGTTTTGTATGGCTGAACGGGCAGTATATCGGGTTTTCCAAGGGCAGCCGTATTCCGGCGGAATTCGACGTGACCGGCGTGCTGCGCGACGGAGAGAATCTGCTTGCCGTAAAAGTATACACATTCTCCGACGCTTCTTATCTCGAAAACCAGGATATGCTGCTGGCAAGCGGCATCTTCCGCGACGTGATGCTGATCTATACCGGAGAAACCGCGCTGTGGGACGAACTGATCCTGCCGGATCCTGCCGGATTCACGGTCAGGTATCAATGCCGGACAGACGGGACGTCGCCTGCCGCGATCCGCTTCACGCTTTGCGACGCTGCGGGCGCCGTCTGCGCCGAGCGGGAGCAGCCGGTCGCAGAAAGCGGCGAAGTCTTTCTCCCGCTGACAAACGCCGTCACATGGAACGCGGAACAGCCCTATCTTTACACACTGTATACGGAAATCCTCGAAAACGGCGCCGTCACCGAAACGCACACGAAAAAAGCCGGCATCGCCAAAAGCGAAATCAAAGACTGCCGTCTGCTGATGAACGGTAAGCCGATCACGCTCAAAGGCATAAACCGCCATGAAAACAATGCGCACACCGGCCGCGCGATCACCGCGGGGCAGATCGAAGCGGAGCTGCGCGATATCAAAAGCTGCAATCTGAACGCGATCCGCTGCTCTCACTACACGAACCATCCGCTCTTCTACGAGCTTTGTTCCGAACTCGGCATTTACGTCATGGACGAAGCCGACTGTGAAACGCACGGCGCGGAGTGTACCGGCGACCTGGGCGCACTGAACAAAGACCCGGATTGGTACGACGCGTTTTTTGACCGTACGGCGCGGATGTACGCGATCAACAAAAACGAGACCTGCATCAACATCTGGTCGCTCGGCAATGAATGCGGACACGGAGAAAACAACGACCGCTGCGTCGCGTGGCTGCAGGCGCAGGCGGTCAAAAAACCGATCAAGGACAACAATAATTCCATGGGCAATCCGGACGGCGGCTATTTCGCAACGACCGGCTATATGCCGATGCAGACGCTGTATGACATGGGGGCAGAGGGAAAACATCCGCTGATGATGCTGGAATACGCGCATGCGATGGGGAACTCTCCCGGCGGATTGGAAGATATCTGGAACTGGGTATATGAAAACGAGCAGTGCTGCGGCGGCTACGTCTGGGAATTCAAGAGTCACGGATTCTACACCGCGGGCAAAAACGGAAAGCCGCGCTATCTGTACGGCGGCGATTTCCCGGATCGCTATCACTGGTCGAATTTCTCTCTGGACGGATACCACACGAGCGACGGCACGCCGAAGCCGTCGTGGGCAGAGCTGCGCGAAGTCTCCGCTCCGGTATTTGTCAAATGGGCAGAGACCGGCGTCACGGTGAAAAACACCTATGATTTTCTGCCGCTGGACGGCGTGACGATGCAATGGTCCGTCTGTGTGAACGGCGCTGCCGTCCGGAAGGGAGAAGTTTCTTTGGACGGTCTGCCGGCACGGCAGTCGCGCTTTGTCGCGCTTCCGCTCGAAACAAACGGACTTGTCGGACTGGTCACGGCAGACTGCGCATTTATAAAAAACGGCCGTCGGATCGCTTTGAAACAGACGATCCTTGCGGACGTCCCGGCAGAACTGCCCGAGGCGGTCGGATTTGAACACAAAATCACACAGACGGACGACGCGGTCCACGTCGCCGGACCGGATTTTTCGGTTTCGATACAGTCCGGTCTGCTGTCCCGTCTGGTAAAAAACGGCGCGATCATCCTGGACGCGCCGATGCGGCTGAACTGTATGCGCGCGCCGACCGACAACGACGGTATTGTCGGATTCTCTCCCCGGCTGATTGATGAATGGAACGGACATCTGGTGGATTCCATGCGGTTCGGCTGTCACAGTATGCAGGTCGAGGATGCGCCCGACGCCGTGACGGTAACGGCAACCGGAAAGTTTTTGCCGCACAGTCATTTCTGGGGCTTTGACACGACGATCCGGTATCGGATCTTCGCGGGCGGCGAAACGGAAGTGTCCGTCCGCATGCAGCCCTACGGAAACAATCTGCCCTCCGTCCTGCCGCGTGTCGGCGCGGTCTTTAAACTGGACGGCTCCTATGCGCGTATCCGATGGCTCGGACGCGGTTTGGACGAGAACTATCCGGACTGCAAGGCGCACACGCCGATCGGACGGTACGAAGCGGACATTGCGGATATGTATTTCCGTTACGACGTGCCGCAGGAAACGGGCAACCACTGCGACTGCCGCAGCGCGGCCGTATTCGCTCCGGGAAAAACATTGACCGTAAACGGCATTTTTTCTTTTTCCTGTCACACCTTCCCGCTGGATTCGCTCATTCGGGCGCGGCACGCGGATGAGCTGGAGCCGGGCGAGGCGCGGTATCTCTATATCGACCACAAGCACCGCGGTCTCGGCTCGAACTCCTGCGGCCCGCAGCCGGAAGAGCCGTATGAACTCCGGCCGGGTACGTTTGACTGGAGTTTCCGCCTGAAAGCGGACGCATAAAAACTATCCGCATCGGACAGAGATCGCGCGTGCGGCAAATGCTGCGGTCCCCTCTCCTCCGGCTTTGTCGATATTCTCCGTGAATGCTCCGCCTGCCGCATACATGGCGCCAAGCCCTTTCAGGATCTCCGGCGTGCAGACATAATAGTTATCCGTGATGTACGCCTGCAAGCGCTGCACCAGCGCCTGCGCTTCCGCGGACGCCGGATCTGTTTCTTTGATTTTGCCGAAGTCCGAGAAGATCTGCATCATGCCTGCGGCAAGCGCTTTCTCCGACTCCTTTGTGCGGTCTTTGCTCTTTGCGGCATATTCCCGATATGCGTCGGTGTGCCCCCACTGCCGTTTCGCTTCGGCTGCGTACGCCTCCATCTTTTTCGTGTCGAATGCCGAAAAGTCCATATTCTTTCCTCCGATCTGTTTTAATTCACGCGCGAAGCGGATCAGGTTGTCCAGATGCTCGCGCCGCAAGGTCAGCAGGCGAATCTGCTGGTCGAGCGCCCGTTCTCTGTCGAAGTCCGGACTTTGCAGGATCGACGCGATCTCTTTGAGCGAAAACGCCAACTCGCGGAACAGCAGGATCTGCTGCAGGCGTTCCAGCGCCGCTTCGTCATACAGTCTGTACCCTGCGTCGGTGTATGCGGCCGGATGCAGCAAACCGATCCTGTCATAATACTGCAGGGTGCGTATGCTGACTCCCGTCAGTTTGCCGACCTCATGAACGGTCATCATCTGCTTTCATCTCCTTTGCGATAGTTCGATAGTTATAGTATAAACTATGACGCAGCGTAAGAGTCAATACTCGATTTCAACTTTTTCAACAAAACGAAAGGACGATCCGTCATGCGCATCCTGAAAGCAATCCGCCGCTTCCTGCTGCTGCCCGTCATCCTGCTGACGCTGCTCACGACGCCGAAGCCCGTGAACACCGATACTGCCGTATTCCGGGAACAGAACCTGTTCGTGATGGCCGAGGCGCTGGCAATGGGACAGGGCATTACCACAGACGGCGTCTATTTCTACACGTCGGGAGCCGCTACCGGACTGCATGTGACGTATCTGGGAAAAATCGAGATCGCCGCCATGACGATGACCGACAAGCGCCTGAATCCGCTTCCGGAGGTCTGCAAGGCGCGCGGCAACAATCACATCGGCGGGATCAGCTATTACGACGGAAAGATCTACGCGTCCGTAGAGGGCGGCAGCGTCTGCCGCGCCTGCATCGCCGTCTTTGATCCGGAAACGCTGTCCCCCACCGGCGACGTATTCGACCTGCCGAACGACGCGTTTGACGACGGCATCCCGTGGCTGGCGGTGGACCCGGACACGGGGTATCTGTACACATCCCAATGGAGCCATGCGGATACGGTTTACGTATTCGACGTCAACGACGGCATGCGGCTTGTCCGGTCCTTCCGGCCGGGCGGGATCGGGGAACTGGATCGCATTCAGGGCGGCGAATTTTATAACGGCATGCTGTACCTGTCGCAGGACAGCCGCGATAACGGAACGCGGAAGCGCCTGCTTCGGCTCGATCCGGAAAGCGGTGAAGTGACCGCAGCGGCCGAACGCGATGTGAACGGCAGCCGGATTGAATCCGAGGGCATGACGTTCCTTTCGGAAAACGGCGCCGTCTCTCTTTGCGTGCTGGATTATAACAAAGCGGTCGGCGTGTTTTTGAGGAAATACACAGTCGCCGGTTTGTAAGAATGGAAAGGAAAAGCGTCGTTTGGCCGAACCGCAAACGACGCTTTTTGTTTAGGCAACACCGCACAATTGGGGTGTGCGGATTACGAAGTAAGATTTTTCGTCAGGTTGTACAAAAAGATCGCAGGCTTGCTGACGCAAGTCAAGAGATTTTTGTGCAGCATGACGGAATAAGCTTCAAGCAACAGCCTGCAAGCTTCACGGTCTGATCGTACCGCGTGAGCCATGTGCCGGTTGCGAAGTCGCGCGCGCGGATCAGCACTTCGCTGTCGTAGGCTTCGACCACCCAACCGCAGCCGTTGACAAGCGAACCGCCGCGAACGAAATCAAAATACATATAGGACGGCAGATTGATCAGCGTGATCGGATTACCGTTGTCATTTTCGATGGTCTCCACAGATGCGTATTCCGGACCGATCTTGCTTCCGGCATTCTTGAATCCGCCATGGATGTGGCCGCTGATGTAAAACACATTGTCGTACTTTTTCAGAATCGCCTCGACCTGTGCGGACTGTTCGCCGATGCCGCCCTTCTCCGGCGGGTCATTTTTATCTTTATCCCATGTGTAGGGCAGGCCGTGCGTTTGGTTGAGGGGCTGATGCATGAACACGAAGATCGGCAGACCCGTGGCGGCGGCCTTCTCCATCTCTCCGGCAAACCACTGCAGCTGCGTGTCGCTGATATAGGCGTCGGTGTGATCCGCTTCCGAACCCAGCGCGATAAAGTAATACCCGTTGATGACGTCGGAATAGTACATCTCCGTAATATCCCGGTCGGAGATCGTTTTGTTGTAATGAATGAACGTCGGCTTCACGCCGTCCACCGGATTGTCAAACTCGTCACGGTTCGGTCCCCACGTGTCATGGTTGCCCACCACAACCAGCTTGTTGTCCGCAATGTCGTATTTGGTGACCGCGTCCTCGAACACATCCCACATCTCATAATAACCGTGGTCTGTGATGTCGCCCACAAAGGCGACGGCGTCCAGCTTGTCCTTCGCGCTCTCCATGTCTGCAAGCCCCAGTTCAAGCATGCCCTGGAAGATCAGCTTGAAGTTGCCGCGCAGATGGATGTCGGAGATGGCTGCGAAGCTGACGCGGCAGTCCTCCTTTGCACGGGCGATCTTCGCTTCTTTGTCACCTGTGATCAGTCCCAGCGGCGAAGCGATTGTCATGACAAGAGACAGGAACAGGCTGACGATTTTGACCAACACTTTCAAAAACATCACGAAATCCTCCTTTTGTTTTTCAAAAATCAGCGCCCTGCTTTTCGGCTGGGCGCTGTATTTTACGGGTCATTATTTTTTGTTGTTGAAATCGCGGCGCGGACGGCGATGCTCACCGCCGCCTTCACGGTTGTCGCGGCGCGGACGGCGCGGACGCTCCTCGTCAACGTCGTTTTCGGGCTTCATGCCTTCCAGCTCGATGAGCGCATCGCGGCGGGAAAGGTTCAGTCTTCCCTGGTCGTCGATCTCCGTGACTTTGACGATCACTTCGTCGCCGACTGCGACAACGTCTTCGACCTTGCCGACGCGCTTGACGTCCAGACGGCTGATATGGACAAGACCTTCCTTGCCGGGCGCGATTTCGACAAACGCGCCGAAGTCCATGATGCGGGTGACGACGCCCTTGTAGAACGTGCCGGGCTCGGGATCCTTGGCGATCGTTTCGATGATCGTCAGCGCGCGCTTGGCGTTTTCGAGGTCAAGCGAGCTGATGTAGATGGAACCGTCTTCCTCCACGTCGATCTTGCAGTCGCACTCGGCGCAGATCTTCTGGATGACCTTGCCCTGCTTGCCGATCACGTCGCCGATCTTTTCGGGCGAGATCTTGGTGGTCAACATCTTGGGCGCGTACTTGGACAGCTCCTTGCGCGGCTCGGCGATGACGGGCAGCATGATCTCATCGAGGATATACAGACGGGCGGTGTAAGTCTTGTCGAGCGCTTCGCGGATGATCGCGGGCGTCAGACCGTGTACCTTCAGGTCCATCTGAATGGCGGTGATGCCCTTCTTTGTGCCGGCAACTTTGAAGTCCATGTCGCCGAAGAAGTCCTCAAGACCCTGGATGTCGACCATCGTCATGAAACGGTCGCCCTCGGTGATCAGACCGCAGGAGATACCGGCGACGGGCGCCTTGATCGGCACGCCGGCCGCCATCAGCGACAGCGTGGAACCGCAGACAGAACCCTGCGACGTGGAACCGTTGGACGAAAGCACTTCGGACACAAGACGGATGCTGTACGGGAACTCCTCGACGGAGGGGATCACCGGCAGCAGTGCGCGTTCTGCGAGCGCGCCGTGGCCGATCTCGCGGCGTCCGGGACCTCTGGAGGGTCTGGTCTCGCCGACGGAGAAGGACGGGAAGTTGTAGTGATGCATGTAGCGCTTGGTATCCTGCTTGTCGATGCCGTCGAGCATCTGGCAGTCGCTCATGGTACCGAGCGTCGTGACGGTCAGAACCTGCGTCTGGCCTCTGGTGAACATGCCGGAACCATGGACGCGGGACAGCAGATCGATCTCCGCGTTCAGCGGACGGATCTCGTTGATGCCGCGGCCGTCCACACGCTTGTTGTCATCGAGCAGCCAGCGGCGCACGACGAACTTCTGCAGTCTGTACAGGCAATCTTCGATCATGAACTCGCTGTCGGGATAGATCTCGTCGAACTTTTCATGCACAGCGGCGTAGATCGGCTTGAGCCGCTCGTCGCGGACGCGCTTGTCGTCCGTGTCGAGCGCGGCGCGCACGTCTTCGATGGCGAATTCCTTGATCGCCTCAAACATTTCGGGATCGGGATCGTTGGACGGGAAGTCGATCTTCTCCTTGCCGACCTCGTCGCGGATGCCCTTGATGAATTCCACAATGCGCTGGTTTTCGGCATGGCCGAACATGATGGCGTCGTACATCTGATCGTTGTCCACTTCGTTGGCGCCTGCCTCGATCATGGCGACAAGGTCTGCGGTGGACGCGACGGTCAGCTGCAGATCGGACGTCTCGCGCTGTGCCTCGGTCGGGTTGATGACCAGTTCACCGTCGCACAGACCGACGGACACGCCGGCGATCGGACCGTCCCACGGGATCTCGGAAATGGAAATGGCGATGGAAACGCCGAGCATTGCGGTGATGTCGGGCGCGCAGTCGGGATCGACGGACATGACGGTCGCCACGACGCCGACGTCGTTGCGCATATCCTTGGGGAACAGCGGACGGATCGGACGGTCGATCACGCGCGCGGCCAGCGTCGCTTTTTCACTGGCGCGGCCTTCTCTGCGCTGGAAGGAACCGGGGATCTTGCCCACGGAATAGAGCTTCTCCTCGAAGTCCACGGACAGGGGGAAGAAGTCGACGCCTTCACGGGGCTTAGCCGACATGGTGGCGGTGCAGAGAACCTCTGTCTCGCCGTAGCGTACGAGCACGGCGCCGCCCGCAAGCTGCGCCATCTTGCCGACTTCCGCCACAAACGGACGGCCGGCGATCTCGGTGCGGAAGGTTTTGAAATCCTTGAAAAACATTGCACAATCTCCTTTTTTATGATTCCGCGGCCCCATTCGGTCTTAGCAATAGATCCGCTGTTTGATATCTCAAACAGTCGATGCACTGCTAAAGCCGTCTGCGTGCCGCGGTGATAGACGTTTCGCTTGCAAAAATGCAAGCACAGGGACGGCCGGGTAGCAGCCGCCCCTGTGTTGGATGTTATTTACGCAGACCCAGTCTTGCAACGATCGAACGATAGCGCTCGATGTCTACCTTCTGCAGGTAGGCAAGCAGGTTACGTCTGTGACCGACCATCTTGAGAAGGCCGCGTCTGGAGTGATGGTCCTTCTTGTGCACCTTCAGGTGCTCGGTCAGGTCGTTGATGCGCTTGGTCAGGACAGCGATCTGGACTTCGGGAGAACCGGTGTCGCCCTCGTGCGTCGCGTATTCCTGCATGATCGCGGTTTTTTCTGCTGCTGTCATTGTTTTCACCTCATTAATAGTATTACCGTGCTCCCAGTACCGGGCAGGTGACTGCCGCGCGGCGGCTTACTCCCGGAACCGAGATACAGGCAAAGGGTATTATATCACGCAAAATACAAAAAGTAAACCCTTTTTTTAATATTTTGTATTATATTTAAATCCTTTCTTTTGGTTTCAGATTCTTTTTTAAAAAATTGACCGCAAGATAAGGCGGCCGGTATCAGGTCATACCACCAAATATGGAAAAACCACGCAAAACAAATGCGATTTTTTACAGATTTTTTCCGGAAAGGAAATAGTTGATCAAAAAAAAGACTTGATTTTTGCGAAATCGTACGTTATAATAGACGCGGTATTGTAGAGGAGTGTCCCGTATTCCCGAGGTCAGATCGGACAAGCACGGGGCCAGAGCGGACGATCGGATCGCCGTTTCCCGCGGCATGCTGTGCACGCCGGGAGCGTTCCCGACCGGTTCGGAATGTCCGGCAAAATGCGCAATTGCCGGAACTGTTCTGCACGGCGCACGGTTGAAACGCGTGCTTGTCTGCCGAACCTCATTCGTCGCGGATCCTTCCGCAAACAGAAATCTTTGTCAGAAAAGGGAGAGATGTCCGGGCAGAGTGACGCGAGCGGCTGCTGCCGATCCGGGAGCTTTTTCCAACGCTTCCGTTCGCTGGGAATCCTGCCGAAAACTTGTCCGAAAAATTCACAATTTAAGTATTGCATTTGATGAATCGCAATGCTATAATAATACTACATTTATTTGGGAGGAATTATACCATGAAAAAAAGAGTTCTTGCAGCGCTGCTTGCAGTCTGCATGATCGCCGCCACGTGCGTGCTGTTCGCATCGGCGGACGACGATATCAAATTCACCAAGAATGCCTATGTCCAGAACGGAGACGATGCAGAACCGATTATTTGGGGAACAACGACGTATAATGATCTGCAGGACTCCGCTCAAGTTAATGCTTCATTCAAACCAAAAACTTCCACCGCGCAGCTTTCCGCGTCTTTAGCAGATCATCCCGGCAATTTTGACTACGATGATCTGCAAAAAGTCGCCGATTTTACTGCAAGCAATACATACTTTTATCAAGCATATCAGATTTCCGGCGTTACTATTACGCCCAGCTCAGACAAGAAAACCGCAACGGTAAGAATCACGGTGAGTGTTAATGGTACCGCATCCGATGATAAAGTTTATCAAGTTGGCAGTTCGGACATAAGCGGATCAGCCGGTACCCCACTCAGCAGTACTGATTTTGTTTCATCGTCGGGCGTGTCCAAATATAGAGTCAACGGCAAAAACCAAGACACGATAACGATTTATAACGTTAAGCTCGTTGAGCAGCTGCACAGTCTTTCGATGGGTCTGCAGTTCTACGGCGACCATACGTATACAAACATCAGCGCATCGGAGATCGCACAGATCGAATCGAGATACACGCTCATCGACGGCGACGGACTCAACAAAGGCACGGAGATCGTTTCGCATGTCAACTCTATCTATGACCTGTATGAGGGACAGAGAATCCAGTTGACCGCTAAGTTGAAGGATCCTAAGGACGCCGATGATTACGGCTTCAAGTGCTGGGTTGACGGCAACAACAATATTGTTAGCAAATCGGCAACCTATACTTGGATCGCCGGCAGCGAACCCAGCCCGATCTATGCTGTGTTTGAAGAGAAGAAGGGCCGCGTGCGCATCAACTACTCCTGGGAGGGTGAGGGCGCGATCGCGTACCAGGAATCCACCAGCAACGATAAGGTACTTACCAGATCTCTGCTCAATAAGACCGACGGTCAGCACACCGATAACAACACCACGTACAACAACGGTCAGATCAGCGTGCTGCAGGGTCACACGGTCACTTTCGTCTTCACGCCGAAGGAAGGCTACGAAGTTTCCCACGTGTATGTGGACAGAAAGGGTACCGGCACCAAGATCGACGTCGCGAGCTTCAAGTCGATCATTCTCAATGACGGTTTCGGCCCGTCGCTTGCCGCTCTGAAGGAAATGATCAGCGCAACGGGCGCGAACAGAACCTTCACCATCGAGGCGGACAAGAACAGACAGGAACAGATTTACTACAAGTTCACCTTTACGTCGGATGACACGACCGGCGAAGCGAACAACATCCGCTCCATCCACGTGGAATTCGCACCCATCAAAGTGTACGAAGCTCCCGTAGGTAAGGAACTGCCCACAGTCGAGCCGGAAGGCGTGACGCTGGCAACCGGCGCAGCACCCGAAAACGCTGAAGGCGCGAACGGCGGCGCAGCCACCACGCTGCCTCCCGAAAACGGTGCGGCAGGCGCAAACGGCGCATCCCCGCTGAGCGGCTCTGTGGTGAACCCGGCAACCGGTTCCGGTTCCGGCACAGGTGCGATCGCGGTATTCACGACTCTTTCCCTTGCGGCGGCAGGCGCCTTCGTAACGGTGAAAAAGAGAAACAAAGAAGACTGATTCCTGATTCCTTGAACTGAATAAATGTAGGACACACCAAAGGGAGCGATTCCTTTGGTGTGTTCATTTTATCGGATAAACTGCCGTACGGATACGTCTTGTCATTCCGATTAAAATATGGTATGCTGAACGTAAAGAAACGCTCTTCACGGAAAGTTGGAGGATTCCATTTTCAGTGTCATCGCGAGGAGAGAAGCGACGCGGCGATCTCCCAAAGATGCCGGTTAAGGTGTTGCTTTTTACCGACATCCGGTTGAGATTGCCGCAGCCCCTTCGGGGCTTCGCAATGACAGTACTTCTTGTTTGCACGATCCCCCTATTTTCCGTGATGAACCTAAAGAAAGTTTCATCACGGATTTTTGTGGTATGGTCAGACGCAAGCAAAGGTGGTGTCATCGCGAGGGAGGCGAACGCCGACCGCGGCGATCCGTTCTCTCGGCAGAAGGCGATCCGTTCTCTCGGCAGAACGTAAAAGGAACAGCAAAAGACACGGATTGCCGCGCACCATAAAGGTGCTCGCAATGACAAACAAGGGTATGCTTTCTTATCCCACAAAAAACCGTGAAGAGAGTAAAGAAAGGATGTGTTTCCCCATGCAAGTATTCCCTATCCCCGCGCTCGGCGACGTGCATCTGCAAAGCGGCGCTTTCCGTGCAGAGCTGACGCATACCGAAACGGACGGCGTTCTGCTGCTGAACCTGTCGCTTCACGCGGACGCGCCGACCGTCCCCGATCCTGTTGACCTGACCTTTGAACAGTTTCTGCCGGATGTATTCGCCGCATGGACGCCGAACGCCGGCGATGACCGCTTCATCCGCGCGGAATGGGGCTGGACCGAAACCCATTCCCGCAGCGCAAGCGGCGCACCGGTTCTTTGTCTGCACACGCAGGACGGTGAAAACCGGTTGACGGCCGCGCTTTCCGACGCCGCCGAAGCATGCCGCATGTGTGTCGGCGTCAGTGAAGAACGCGCCGTATACATTTTCCGGTTTTCCTTTTTCACCCAGCAAACCGCGCCGCTGCAGGATTATTCCGCACAGGTACGGCTGGACTTCCGTCCCATGCGTTATGAAACGGCGCTGCGCGAAGTCGTGCGCTGGTGGGACGCGTTCTATCCCCCCTGCCCGATTCCGGACGGGGCGCGCGAGCCGCTGTACTCCTGTTGGTACAGCCTGCATCAGGTTGTGACAACGGAGGAAGTCGTGCAGCAGTGTACGCTCGCCGCACCGTACGGCATGACCGCCGTGATCCTCGACGACGGCTGGCAGACCGACGACAACAACCGCGGATATGCCTTTTGCGGCGACTGGAAACTGGCGCGCAAAAAGATCCCGGACATGGCATCGCTCGCCGATCAGGTGCACGCGCTCGGCATGAAATTCATGATCTGGTATTCCGTGCCGTTCGTCGGCGTGCACAGTGAAAACTACACGCGCTTTATCGGCAAATATCTCGACAACGGCGAACAGCACGACTGGTATATTCTCGACCCGCGCTTCCCCGAATGCCGCGCGTTCCTCGTCGACACGTACCGTACCGCTGTACGTGACTGGCATCTGGACGGACTGAAGCTTGATTTCATCGACTCATTCCATCTGACCGGATCGTCCTCGACCGATTATGCGGCAATGGACTGCGTCTCTCTCGAGGAAGCGGTGCAGAAACTGCTTGACGAGGTTTGCGCGCCGCTCAAGGCGGACAACCCGGATTTCCTCATCGAATTCCGGCAAAGCTACATCGGCCCGGTCATGCGCCGGTTCGGCAATATGCTGCGCGCGGGCGACTGTCCGTATGCCGCCGGCACAAACCGCCGGAGCACCGTTGCGCTGCGCCTGTCGAGCAGCAGCACGGCCGTTCACTCCGACATGGTCATGTGGAACACCGCGGAATCCGCCGAAACAGCCGCAGACCAGCTCACGGCGATCCTGTTCGCCGTACCGCAGGTTTCCGTGCGCATGGAGACGCTGCCGCAAACACATCTCGACATGCTGCGGTTCTATCTGCGTTTCTGGACAGAACACCGGCACATTCTGCTGGACGGCGAACTGACCGCCGAAGAGCCGCATGCGGGCTACTCGCTCGTGCGCGCCGAAAAAGACGGCGAGGCCGTCATCACAGCGTACGCGAAAAATGATGTTTCGTTATACGGATTGACGTCCGGCGCGCTCGTCAACGCCTCGCCGAAGCCGTATCTGATCGCGGAATGTGACAAAGAATTTGCCTACACCGTCACAGACTGCACCGGCGTCGAAACGGCGTGCGGCGTCCTGCCGGCCGGCCTTTCGCGCATCGAAGTGCCGCATTCCGGTATTGTGTTCTTCCGCGCAAACGTATAACCCGTTCCGTTTTCCGACACATAAAAAGAGGACTGCTCAACATAGGAACAGTCCTCTGCTTTTTTTACGTTCAATACCACAGCCAACCGAACAGGAAAATGCGGATCAGCCATTGCCACCAGTTGTATCGGACTGTGACGGTGCAGACGGCTGTTTCGGCGAAGCCGTATTTGTCGGTCGCGGTAACGGTGATGTGCGCCGTGCCGGCCTTGTTCGTTGTGACGTTGCCGCTGTCGTCCACGGCCGCGACGCCGGTAAAATGGCCTGACACTGTGAACTCTTTTGCATATACTTTTTGAACGATCACATTTTGCATTCTTTCTCCGAGATACAGCGCATTTCTGCAATCCTTGATCCAGATTTCCGAAAAGAACAGATTCTCGCAAATCGGCGATGTTTTCTTTCCTTTCGTTAAATTAAATCCATTTCGTTTTTGGTCTTTTTTGATACCGTTGATTCGTTACAGCATACGCACCACTTCCTTCTTGCAAGAACAAATGTTCACACATAATTGTAAACATTTGTTCCGAATCTACATGATCACAGACGCACCAATAAAATCCCTTGCTCTGTAAAAAAGTGTTGTTTTCACTGTTGAAATCCGGTTAATAAAATGGTATAATTATTTTGTTACGGTACTTTCCTTGCCGTTTCGGCGCTCTGCGCTGCGCGTCCGCCGAAACGAAACGAAAGGGCAAACAAAACACAGGGAGGAATTTTTCATGATCTATTCAGCAGAAGTCAAAGAAATGTGCCCCGTGCATCAGGGCGTGCATCACGGCGCGGCTCCGATCCCGGAAGAAGCAAAATGGGTCAAGTCCCGCGAAGTGAAGGACATTTCCGGTTATACGCACGGCATCGGCTGGTGCGCCCCGCAGCAGGGCGGCTGCAAGCTCTCGCTCAACGTCAAGGACGGCGTGATCCAGGAAGCGCTCGTGGAAACGATCGGCTGCTCCGGCATGACGCATTCCGCGGCGATGGCGGCGGAGATCCTGCCGGGTCTGACGGTGCTTGAAGCACTGAACACCGACCTCGTTTGCGACGCGATCAACACCGCCATGCGCGAGCTGTTCCTGCAGATCGCATACGGCCGCACGCAGAGCGCCTTCTCCGAGGGCGGCCTGCAGATCGGCGCAGGTCTCGAAGATCTGGGCAAGGGCGCGCGCTCCATGGTCGGCACGACCTACGGCACCCTCTCCAAGGGTCCGCGTTACCTCGACCTGACCGAGGGCTATATCACCGAGCTCGCACTCGACGAAAACGACGAGATCATCGGCTACAAATACGTCAACTTCGGCAAGATGATGGACTTCATCAAGGCAGGCAACGACGCCCAGACGGCGCTCGAAAAAGCCTCCGGTCAGTACGGCCGCGTCGCGGACGCCGCAAGACTGATCGATCCGAGAAAAGAATAAGGGGGAACGAACGATGGTACAATTTGAATCCTACGACAGAAGAGAAAAACAGATCCTGGCGAAGCTCGCCGAGTACGGGATCGGCTCCATCGAAGAGGCTGAGCAGATCACCAAGGACGCCGGTCTGGACGTGTACCACATGGTCGAAAACATCCAGCCGATCTGCTTTGAAAACGCCAAGTGGGCATACACCGTAGGCGCCGCGATCGCCATCAAAAAGGGCTGCCGCAAGGCGTCCGAGGCTGCCGCCGCGATCGGCGAAGGCCTGCAGGCGTTCTGCATCCCCGGCTCCGTCGCGGATCGCCGCAAGGTCGGTCTCGGCCACGGCAATCTGGGCAAAATGCTGCTTGAAGAAGACACCGAGTGCTTCGCGTTCCTCGCCGGCCATGAATCCTTTGCCGCCGCGGAAGGCGCGATCGGTATCGCGGAAAAGGCGAACAAGGTCCGTCAGAAGCCCCTGCGCGTCATCCTGAACGGTCTGGGCAAAGACGCGGCGCAGGTTATCTCCCGCATCAACGGCTTCACCTATGTGGAGACGGAATATGACTACTTCACGGGCGAACTCAAGGAAGTGTTCCGCAAGTGCTACTCCAAGGATCCCGAATCCTCCCGCGCGCGCGTCAACTGCTACGGCGCCAACGACGTGCAGGAAGGCGTTGCGATCATGTGGCATGAAAACGTCGACGTTTCCATCACCGGCAACTCCACCAACCCGACGAGATTCCAGCATCCGGTCGCCGGCACCTACAAAAAGGAACGCGTCGAAGCCGGCAAGAAATACTTCTCCGTCGCGTCCGGCGGCGGCACCGGCCGCACGCTGCATCCCGACAACATGGCAGCCGGCCCCGCTTCCTACGGCATGACCGATACGATGGGACGTATGCATTCCGACGCGCAGTTTGCAGGCTCTTCCTCCGTTCCGGCACACGTCGAAATGATGGGTCTGATCGGTGCGGGCAACAACCCGATGGTCGGTATGACGGTCTCCGTCGCCGTTTCCGTCGAGGAAGCCGCCAAGGAAGGCAAATTCTAAAAATCGCTCAACGCCGCACGATCCGTATTGAATTGTGCGGCATTACCTTAATTATTAAGGAGTGTCTCTATGGATCCCATTAAGGTCGATTTTTCCGGCAAAGGCTCCGACCGCAGCAAGGAGATCGTCATCCCGCCCGAAAAGGCGGCGCTCAAGATCGTCCTGTCCGTCGTTTTCGCGCTGCTGACCGGCGCGGTCGCGTATTATTTCATGCTGCCGCCGCTGAATCCGAAAGCGATCGAATTCTATTACTTCATCGGCATCATCGTTATCGCGTTCGTTGTTTTTCTGGCGCTGCTGTCCGGCGCGTTCCGCCACTCGGAATATGTGCCGTACGTTAAGAAAAAGGCCGTTGTCCCCGGCATCCTGATCGCCGTTCTCGTGCTGGTCGTCGCTGTCGGGTATCTCGTGGGCTGTCCGTTTTTCCGCGCCAAGAGCTACAATCATCTGATGGATGTGCAGGAAAAGCGCGTATTCAGTACCGACATCGAGGAGCCGAATTTTGAGGAGATTCCCAAGCTGGACGAGACTTCGTCCGCCAAGATCGCGGACAAATCCCTCAGTGATCTGGCAAAGCTCGGCCTGCAGGGTCAGTACGGCGTCTATAACGGCACGGCAGCTTCCTCCAATTTCCCCCAGATCAACTACGAAGGCCGTCCAGTTCGTCTGGCCATGCTGCGGTATGCCAACATCATCAAGTGGTTCACCAACGCGGTCGTCAAAAAGGACGCGATCCCCGGCTACAGCATCATCGACACGGCGAATATCCGCCAGAAGAGCGCGTTCGATCAGCCGATCCGCTATTCTCTGGCAGATCACTTCGGCCGTCATGTCAAGCGTATCGTTCGTTTCAGCTATCCGACGTATCTGTTTGACGATCCTTCCTTTGAAATCGACGACACAAAGAAGCCCTACTGGATCATTCCGCGCCTGGATAAGACCATCGGTTTGTTCGGCGGACGCGACGTTATCGGTATTGTGCTCGTGGACGCCGAAACCGGCGAATGCCGCGAGTATACCATCGACGAGGTCAAAAACAGTGAAGCGCTTCGCTGGATCGACCGCGTGTATGCGGATGATCTGATCCTGGAACAGTTCAACTATTACGGTCTGTACCCGCACGGTTTCTGGAACTCCCTGCTCGGTCAGGAAGACTGCATCAAGAGCACCGACGGCAGCAACTATATCGCGCAGGAAGACGACGTGTGGCTGTACACGGGCGTGACCTCCCTGACGTCCGACAGCTCTATCGTCGGTTTTGTGCTGATCAACCAGCGCACAAAGGAAGCGCGCTACTACGGCAATCTCCAGGGCGGTACGGAATATCAGGGACAGGAGGCCGCAAAGGGTCTTGCGCAGGCGGAAGGCTATTCGCCGACGTTCCCGCTGCTTCTCAACATCGGCGGCGAACCGACCTACTTCCTTTCGCTGAAGGATAACAACCAGACCGTGCAGCAATTCTCCATGGTCAATGTAGCGCAGGTCGATGAGATCAAGGTCAGAGGCACCAGCGTCTCCGCCTGTCTCGACAATTACCTCGCCGCGCTGAAAGCCGCGAACGTCAAGGTCGACTCCACGGTGGAGAATATCAACGTGCCCGAGGAGACCGATCCTGCCGAAGCGACGGATGAACCGGCGGCAGCACCGACGACCGATACGCCGTCCGTGGGTGGCAGCGCCGTGACGGGCGTCGTGACGGAGATCCGCTCGGCAGTCATCGGCGGCAACACCGTGTATTATCTGCGGCTCGAAGGCGACAGCGCGTTCTACGCCGTCAGCGCCGCGGAGAGCGAGCAGGCCGTCATCCTGAACAAGGGTGACGCCATCCGCGCCGAAGCAAGCGGCTCCGGCAGTATCAAACAGATGACGAAACTCGAGATCGTCAACGGGTAAACCGCAAAGCGTATATTTTCAGCGGCAGTTTCCAAAACCGGAAACTGCCGCTGTTTTTTTTACTAATTGTTTTTACTAATATATTTACCCATAAGGCCGTCGTTATTTATGGCGGAATATGTTCGGTACGGTAAAGCTGACGATCACCTGTCCGTCGTCTCCTTCTATGGAAAAAGCGGAGGCGTATTGCAGGACACGGCCGAACTCCGCAATCTGATCGCCGGAAAGTGCAACGAACGGAAAGAAAGCAGTAAAACCGCCGTGTTCCGCCCGTGGGTCGAGACGAAGCGGTTCGATGTATCCGCCGAGATCCTGTCCGACTATTCTTTTGAAGAATGAGAGAAGCTCCAGAAACTTGTCCATCTGCGGTATGTTGACAACATAATCCTCGGGGTTTCTGGATTCGATGCAGTCGAGATACTGCTTCCATAAGTTGCTGATAAAATCGTTCTTGTTCATATTGTTGTTCTCCTTCTTTTGATTTGTTTGTTTTACCCGGATCTGTTTGCGCATGGTTAATCCTTCCTTTCATAATCTTTTTTCAAGGCGTCCCATATCGCGGCGGCGCCGGTTTTCCTGATTTGGCTGCTTGTAAAAGATGTTGTTATGACAACAGGTTCTGTACTTAAACCCCGCATATAACAGCGATCTGCGAAAATCTCATAGTTGTCCTCTGCGTACTTTGCAAATCCCATTTTTGTTTTCCTCCTTTTTATTATGTCGGTTGATTTCATGCCCATGTGATTGACGCGATGATCTGTGCCAAGAGCCCAAGCGGTTCCGAAACAGCCGCTAACGCGGATGTTACAATGAAAGATAATAAACCGAAAGGCGCTTTGCTGTTTTTTGACATGCTTTTTTACCTCCTTTCCTTTGACGTCCGTATGGTGTGGGTGTTCGGTGTGACGCTTCCCGTCCGTGATTATATAGGCGGACTGTACGGGTACGGCTTGCCGTGGCCTGTTCCGTACCTATATGCCGGCTGTTCGTATACGGCCTCGGCCTCTGGCCCTCCGTCCGTATAGGCCGGTGTATGCCCTCGGCCGCTGGCTGGCCGTCCGTCCGTATAGGCCGGTGGTCGCCCTCGGCCGCTGGCCGCTGGCTGGCCGTCCGTATAGACGGCCTCTGCTTGATCTACCTATATAGCGTAGTAGACCGTTACGGGCTGCTGCATCTGCTGCTGTGCGTGCTAACAGTACGCCGGCTGAAGTCGTCCCTATAGGCTGGCAGACCACCTTCGGCCGGGGCCGTGGTCCGTATATAGAGAGACGCCGTTCGAGTTACGTGACAGACACACAAACCCGAACGGCTGCGCCGTCGGCGAACGCGAAACGCTCGCCTAAAAACATAGCCGTCCGAGTTGTTCCGACGGACGGACAAACCCGAACGGCTACGCCGTCGACGAACGCGAAACGCTCGCCTAAAAACATAGCCGTCCGAGTTGTTCCGACGGACGGACAAACCCGAACGGCTACGCCGTCGGCGAACGCGAAACACTCGCCTAAAAACATAGCCGTTCAAGTTGTGTTACAGACACACAAACCCGAACGGCTACGCCGTCGGCGAACGCGAAACGCCGTTCAAGTTGTGTTACAGACACACAAACCCGAACGGCTACGCCGTCGGCGAACGCGAAACGCTCGCCCTAAAAACATAGCCGAACGAGTTGTGTGACACACGGACACGGTGGTCTGCCGTAGGCTGCTGCCCGTATAGACCGCCTGCCCCGTGACGGGTGCCGCCACTGGACGCTGAAACAGAGAAAAACTGTTTTTATGTTTCCGATTTGCACATTTGCAATCTGACATCTAAAAATCTAATGTCATACTTGCCAGAAATTTTCACTTGTATTTCTTTGCGCGGCGCACACAATAACCGTGCAAACGCAATTGACGCGCAAAGGAGTGAAACGAAATGGCTAAGAGCGGCAACAACAACGTCGTCCCCGAAGCAAGAGAGGCGCTGGATCGCTTCAAGATGGAAGCGGCGAACGAAGTCGGCGTGAATCTCAAGCAGGGCTACAACGGCAACCTCACCTCTAAGGAGGCAGGTTCCGTCGGCGGTCAGATGGTCAAGAAGATGATCGAGGCGTACGAAAAGGGCATGAAATAACTTTTTCCCTTTTTCGGAGAGTCCGGTGATCCCGGGCTCTTTTTTTTGCTTTTTTTACCTCAAAAAGATTTCGGAAAAAAACTTGCATTTCTGCATAGAATATTGTATAATGATTGAAACTGAAATAGTTTCGGAAACAGAGCGATGCTTTATTTGGGTCATGTGGCGTGTGGGTCCTGTGCGACGGGGCGCTGCGAACCATGTCAGGCGGGGAACCGAGCAGCATTAAGCGGTTTGCACCGTGCGCCACAGTCCGCCTACCGCCATATGACCGAGAGAAAGAACGTCTCTGTTTTCTTTTATTTCTAAGGAGGGGAACAGGATGTACCGTGCGCTGTACAGAAAATGGCGTCCCACCGTTTTCAGTGACGTGTCCGGTCAGCCGCATGTGACCGAAACGCTCATGCATGAGGTTGAGACCGGAAAGCTCTCGCACGCGTATCTGTTCACCGGGTCACGCGGTACAGGCAAAACGACCTGCGCTAAAATTCTGGCCAAGGCTGTCAACTGCCTGCATCCCGTGGGCGGAAATCCCTGCTGTGAATGTGAGATCTGCCGCGGCATCGACGACGGCTCTGTGCTTGACGTGATCGAGATCGACGCTGCAAGCAACAACGGCGTCGACAACATCCGCGATCTGCGCGAAGAAGCTAACTTCACGCCTGTCCGAGCGAAGTACCGCGTCTATATCATCGACGAAGTGCATATGCTGTCGATCGGCGCATTTAATGCGCTGTTGAAAATATTGGAGGAACCGCCGTCCTACGTGCTCTTCATCCTCGCGACGACGGAAGTACACAAACTCCCGTCTACAATCCTGTCCCGCTGTCAGCGCTTCGATTTCCACCATATTCCGCCCGAAAGCATCGCCGAACGGCTGCAGTATGTTGCCTCACAGGAAAAGATCGACCTGACGGACGAAGCAGCCGTTATGATCGCACGATATGCGGATGGTGCATTGCGCGACGCGCTGTCCCTTTTGGACCGCTGCAGCGCCAAGGGTGAAACCATCACGCCGGACGTCGTAAGCGCCTGCGCCGGAATTGCCGGAAAAACGTATCTGTTTCAGATGGCGGACTGCATTGCGTCGCACAATGCCGCGGATGCGCTGCGGCTTATCGGCGATCTGCACGCGGCGTCCTGCAATATGGAGCGCCTGTGCGTAGAACTGACAGAACATTTCCGCAATCTGATGGTCACGAAGGTCGTGCGCGATCCGCAGAATCTGATCATCTGTTCCAAAGAAGATATGGAATCCTACCGCAAACAGTGCGGTGCGTTTACATTGGAAACGATATTGCATATCCTGACCGTTTTAGGCGATACGACCGCAAACCTCAAGCGCGGATTGGATCGCAAGATCGAAACGGAAATGGCTGTGCTGCGGCTGTGTACGCCGTCGCTGTCGACCGATCCGGACGCAATCCTGCGCCGTGTGGCCGAATTGGAACGCAAACTCGCATCCGGAACCGTATCGATCCAAAATGCGGTGGAAACATCTGCGCCGATAATTGAAGAAAAACAGGAACAAGTCGCGCAAACACAACCGCAAATACCGCAGACAGCAGACGTTCCGGCCGAACAAGCGCAGCAGACAACTTCCGCACTGTTCAGACTTTGGCCGGAAGTTTTGCTCATTTTAAAAGAAACAAGCAAACCGATTTCCGGTCTTTTGGTCGGTTCGACAGCATATGTATCGGACAACACGCTGCGCATAAAATCAAACAACGCGGCAATCGCACAGTTTCTTGCACTTCCGCTTTATGCCGGTGCGATCCAGAGCGCCGTCGAAAAAGTCAGCGGAAAGAAAATGCACATCGAGATGTATGATACGCACACAGAAGAAAAAAAGACAGATCCGCTTGAAAATCTGATTCGTAAAATCGACACATTACAACAAAGAAAGTGAAGGATGACTATGAAAGCAAGAATTCCCGGCGGCATGGATAAGGGCAGCATGATGAAACGCATTCAGCAAATGCAGGAAGATATGGAGCGCGTGCAGGCAGAAGTCGAAGCGTCTTCTTATTCCGCATCTGCGGGCGGCGGCGCGGTCGAGGCTGTTGTCAACGGAAAGCATGAAGTGCAGTCCATTCGTATCGATCCGGACGTGGTTGATCCCGACGATGTGGAAATGCTGCAGGATATGCTGATTGTTGCGGTCAACGAAGCAATCCGCAAGGCGACCGAAGCAATGGATAAAGGCATCGAATCCGCCAAGGGCGGTCTGTCCATCCCGGGGCTCATGTGATGAAAAAAGTCGTTCCGCTGCAAAACCTCATCAACCAATTCGAGCGTTTACCCGGTATCGGTCACAAAACCGCGCAGCGCCTTGCGTTTCATGTTTTATCCATGAAAGAAGAGGACGTGCATGCGTTTGCCGACGCGCTGACAGAAGCGCACAGCAAAATCCACCGCTGTGAAAAATGCTGCGATCTGACAGACGAACAGTTTTGTCCGATCTGCGATGATCCCGCGCGCGACAGCAGCATAATCTGTGTCGTGGAGGATTCCCGCGACGTCATGGCATTTGAACGCACGCATGAATACAACGGCTTATACCATGTGCTGCACGGCGTGATTTCGCCGCTAAACGGCGTCGGTCCCGAAGATATTACGATCAAAGAACTGCTCGCGCGTCTGAGTGATACGAACGTCAAAGAAATCATCATGGCGACCAATCCGACGGCGGAAGGCGAAGCGACCGCGATCTATATTGCCAGACTGATCAAGCCCATGGGCGTTGACGTTTCCCGCCTGGCATACGGCGTTCCGGTCGGAGCCGACCTCGAATACGCGGATGAATTCACGCTGCTGAAAGCGATCGAAGGACGAAAAAAAATCTGATATTTTTTCCACAGTTTTTTTCACTTTTCACCGTCAATTTTTCACATTATCCTTTCACACTTTTTTCACCTGTGAATTGTTAAAAATTTCTCCTGTTTTTTTCACGATCGTTTTTAGATCGGATCACTTTAATTTCAAGACCCTTCCGTGTTTTCCATATTTTTCACATCCCCTACTACAACTACTAAAAATAATTATTATGTGTGTAGTATACGCACACATGCAGAACGGAGGAAACAGAATGAAATTCATCTGCAGTACGTCCACTCTTTCGGCGGCGTGCCAGAGCGTACAGCGCGCCGTTTCCACAAAGACGTCTATTCCCGCGATCGAAGGTATTTTTATTAAAGCATTCGGGTCTGAATTGGTGCTCACCGGTTACGACCTGGAACTCGGCATCACGACGTCTGTTTCGGCACGCGTGGAAGAAAACGGCGGCATTGTTTTAAATGCGCGTGTTTTGTGCGACATCTTGCGCAAACTGCCTGATGATACGGTTTCCGTCGAGTCTGACGAGCGGCAGATGGCGATCATCCGCAGCGGAGATATGAAGTATTCTCTGATCGGAATTTCGCCCGACGAATATCCGGAACTGCCGACCGTGACCGGTGGTTTTCCCATTGTTCTGCAGCAGGATATTTTGCGCGAAATGATCCGGCAGACAATTTTCTCCGTCGCTGTCAATGAAAACAAGGTTGTGCACACAGGCGTAAAATTTGAAATCGAAAACGGTGAAATCAAATTGATCGCTGTCGACGGTTTTCGTCTGGCCGTGCGAAAAGAATCCATTGATTATACGGGCGACGCGATTACTTTCATTGTTCCTGCAAAGACTCTGTCCGAGGTTGTCAAGTTGTTTTCCGGCGACGCGGACGCAACCGTTTCTATCGGCGTCGGAAAACGGCATATCGTATTTGAGGTCGGCGGTTTTACGGTTGTTTCCCGTTTGCTTGACGGTGAATTTTTAAATTATCGGTCCGCCATTCCGAATCTCGTTTCCACAACAGTACGTGTGAGAACGCAGGCTTTGATCGACAGTATCGAACGTACATCTTTGATCATTACGGATAAGATCAAAAGTCCGCTGCGGTGTAACTTTGAGGAAGATGAGATCCGCATTTCCAGTACGACTTCTCTCGGCAGTGCGAATGACAAAGTTCCTGCGCAAATCACGGGTGCGCCTGTTGAGATCGGTTTCAACAATCGTTTTCTTTTGGAGGCTCTGCGTGTGTGTGACACGGACGAAGTTTATTTGCAGCTCAACGGTTCCGTCGCACCGATTCTGATCGTTCCTCCGCAGGGCGACAGTTTTCTGTTTTTGATTTTGCCCGTGCGGCTGAAGGCGGAATAATATGGCAATTCGTATCAAAGCACATATCGTGCAGAAGAGAAAAGTCCAAAAAAAAATCGACACGCCGTTCATTCGACTTGACGCTTTTTTAAAACTGTGTGACGCGGTGCAGACCGGCGGTCATGCAAAGCTTGTGATCCAAAACGAAGAAGTACGCGTGAACGGAGAAATATGTACGCAGCGCGGAAAAAAACTGCATGTCGGCGACGTTGCGGAATTTGAAAACGTGTTATATGAAGTAACGGATTAACTCTGAAATGATCATTACCGGTTACCGAGCGGAGCACTTCCGCAATCTCAAACACATCGAGCTGTTTCCCGATTCCGGCGTTAACGTCATTTTCGGTGAGAACGGTCAGGGAAAAACGAATATTATCGAAAGCATCTGGATGTTCACCGGATGTCACAGCTTCCGTACGCATAAGGCTGCGGAGCTGATCGAAAAAGGAAAAAGGGAAGCGAAAGTTTCCCTTTCTTTTACGGCGCACGGCATGGAGAATGATGCTGTGCTTTCTTTGCAGCAGAAACGTGAATTTATTCTGAACGGCGCCGTAAAACAATCTCCGCGCTCTTTTCTCGGTGAATTCCAGAGCGTTGTTTTTTCTCCGACAACTCTGTTGATCGTGCAGGACGCGCCGTCGGAACGGCGTAGGTTTCTCGATATTGCGATCAGCATGATCCGTCCTGCTTATTCGACGCATCTGCTTAAGTATACAAAGATTCTTGCGAATCGCAACGCATTGCTCAAGCAAATTTCGATCGGCGCTGCACAGGAAGAGTATCTGGATGCGTGGGACGAACAGCTTGCACGATGCGGCGCGCATCTGACGCTGTACCGTATGCAGTATGTCGAAGAAGCTGCTCGGATCGCTGTGGAGATATACAGAGAGATTTCCGGCGGCAAAGAAGAACTGCGATTGGAATATCAGCAGAGCAGCAACAGTTTTTCTGTCGATGAATATGAGCTGACGGAAAACTTATATATTGCGCTGCAAAAAAACCGGGAAGGCGACATTCGCCGTATACAGACGAGCGTCGGTCCGCATAAGGATGATCTGTTCATTCAGGTGGACGGTCTTTCCGCTCGCAGCTATGCGTCGCAGGGACAGCAGCGCAGCGCGGCGCTTGCGCTCAAACTTGCCGAAGCATATATGATCAAAGACGTGTCCGGCGAGTATCCCGTAATCCTGCTCGACGACGTGATGAGCGAACTGGATAACAGCCGTCAGAATCTTTTACTGGAGTACCTGAAAAACTGGCAGGTGTTTCTGACCTGTTGCGATACGTCGCACATTACGCGTCTGCACAGTTTCAAGACGTTTCATATCGAAAACGGCACGTGTGTGGGAGATTGATATGTACATATATCTTGGACAGGATAAAGTCGTCAGGTATAAGGAAATTATCGGGATCTTTGATCTTGATAACACGACCGTTTCAAAGACGACGCGTGAAATGCTGCATAAAGCCGAGCAGCGCGGCGACGCCGTAACGATTGCGGGCGACCTGCCGAAATCGTATGTTGTCTGTTCCGAAGAAAAGGGCAGACAAAGGATTTACATTTCACCTGTTACGCCGTCGACGCTGCAAAGGCGCATACGAAAGAGAAATGTCGGATCGTAATTCTATGTTGGAGTGATCGGGTTGGAGTATTTTGCAAAACACTATGACGTCGCGGTTATCGGCGCCGGACACGCCGGTATTGAAGCGGCGCTTGCGTCTGCGCGGCTCGGGTGCCAGACAGCGGTGTTTACCATCAACCTCGACTGGATCGGCAACATGGCATGCAACCCGTCCGTTGGCGGCACATCAAAGGGACATTTGGTGCGTGAGATCGACGCTCTCGGCGGCGAAATGGGAAAAGCGGCCGATCATACGACACTGCAAAGCCGCATGCTCAATCTCGGCAAAGGTCCCGCTGTGCATTCATTGCGCGCGCAGGTCGACCGCCGCGCATACAGCGCATACATGAAACATGCGCTGGAAAAGCAGAATAATCTTGAGCTGCGACAGGCGGAAATCGTTGATCTGCAAAAGAATGCGGACGGATACTGGGAGATGCACACCTCGCTTGAGGCAATCTACACCGCGCAGTGTGTGATCCTTGCTACCGGAACATTTCTCGCGGGAAAGGTTTACGTCGGCGACGTTTCCTACGACAGCGGGCCGGACGGAATGTTTCCCGCCGTGCGTTTGGCACAGGCGCTGAAGAAGCTCGGCGTTGAAACGCGCCGATTCAAGACAGGCACGCCGTCGCGCGTCAATCGCCGCAGCGTTGATTTTTCTAAATTAGAACGACAGGACGGCGACACAAAGATTGTGCCGTTCTCTTTTGATTCTGATGAAGAAGTAAAAAACAAAATTCCTTGTTATATAACTTATACAAGTGAAGAAACCAAACATATAATTCTAAATAATCTCCATAGATCACCTTTGTACGGCGGTAAGATCGACGGCGTCGGTCCGCGATACTGTCCGAGTATCGAGGACAAAATCGTCCGATTTGCAGAGAAGGAACGCCACCAGGTATTCATTGAACCGTGCGGCGAAGAGACGGAGGAGCTGTATCTGCAGGGATTGTCGTCTTCTCTTCCGGAGGACGTCCAACTTGCCTTTCTGCACAGCATTCCTGGTCTGGAACACTGTCAGGTCATGCGCACGGCATATGCGATCGAGTATGACTGCGTCAATGCGCTGACGCTGCGCCCGACGCTGGAATTTCTGCATCTGGACGGGCTGTATGGTGCGGGACAGTTCAACGGCTCCAGCGGGTATGAGGAAGCCGCGGCACAAGGTCTTGTGGCCGGTATCAATGCTGCTAACAAGATATTGGGTAGAAAGCCGTTCATTCTCGACAGAGCAAGCTCCTATATCGGCACACTGATCGACGATCTGGTGACAAAGGGCTGTTCCGACCCCTACCGCATGATGACGTCTCGTTCCGAGTACCGCCTGCTGCTGCGTCAGGACAACGCAGACCGTCGTCTGACAAAACTCGGATACGAGCTCGGATTGATTTCACAGGAACGATATGATTTCTTTTTAGAAAAATTAAAACGGATCGAGCAGGAAACGCAGCGTGTGCAGTCCGTGACACTGCCGCCGTCGGACGCGCTGAACGATGTACTTGTTTCACGTGGAACATCTGCGCTCACGACAGGCGCAAAGCTTTCAGACCTGCTGCGCAGACCACAGCTCGACTATGACGCGCTGACGCCGTTCGACACGACTCGACCGGATCTGCCGGCCGAGATATTTGAACAGGTCGAGATCGACGTAAAATACGCAGGGTACATAGCGCGCCAGATGGCACAGGTCGCCGAGATGCGCCGCCTTGAATGTAAAGCGCTGCCGGAAACGATCGACTACACGAAAATAACAGGATTGCGTTTGGAAGCAATCGAAAAGTTATCCAAGGTTCGTCCCGAAAATGTGGGACAGGCGTCCCGCATATCCGGCGTCAGCCCGGCTGACGTCACGGTTCTGCTGATCTATCTGGAGAAGAATAAGCTATGATCGACCGAAACTTACTGCAAACCGAAGCAGCCGCATTTGATGTCAAGACGGATGAAACCGCGCTCGAGCGCATCGACTGCTACTCCGAGGAACTGGTTCGCGTCAACAAATATCTGAATCTGACTGCGATCACGGAACCGACGGAGGTGCTGTATAAGCACTGGCTCGACAGTCTGACCGTGCTGCGCTATGTAAAACCGAAAAGCGGCGCCAAATGCATGGACGTCGGAACGGGCGCGGGTTTTCCCGGCGCTGCGCTTCTGATCGCACGTCCGGACCTGCAGATGACGCTGCTTGACAGCACGCGCAAGAAACTGACGTTTATCGCCGAGACTCTGGATAAGATCGGCTTGTCTGCCGAGATCCTGCACCAGCGCGCAGAGGAGGCTGGTCGGATGCCGGCATACAGGGAACAGTTCGATCTGGTCACCGCGCGTGCCGTTGCCGCGCTGCGGGAATTGTGCGAATACTGTCTGCCGTTTGTGAAAATCGGCGGCACATTTGCCGCAATGAAATCCGTTCGCAGCGACGAGGAGATCGTACAGGCACAGAAAGCAATGCATCTGCTGGGCGGACAGATCGAATCCGTTGAGACATGTACGCTGCCGTATGCCGGAGAGCGAACCTTGATCCTGATAAAAAAGTGTTCGCAAACTCCGTCAAAATACCCGCGTCCTTCGGCAAAAATTGCAAAGCAGCCGCTGATATAATGAATCAAAAACCGTTTATCTGTCGAAAGCAGACGAACGGTTTTTCTTGATTTATAAGGGATTGCGTGCTATGCTTGTCTTGTCGGAACGGACAAGGAACGGAGGCGGCGATGCAGAACAAGATCAAGACAGCCGGACATGTACTGCTGATCCCGCAGGAGGATATTCTGCCGAATCGCAGCCAGCCTCGCAGGCAGTTTGATGCGGACGCTTTGGAGGGTCTGGCGGAAAGCATTCGTCAGAACGGCGTACTGCAGCCGCTTATTGTGCGGCGTATGGTAAACGGAACGTATGAACTGATTGCTGGAGAACGGCGGCTGCGTGCCGCCCGTCTGGCCGGGATACGCCGCGTGCCGTGCATCGTGATGGACGTCTCGGACGAAAGATCTGCCGTCTTTGCGCTTCTGGAAAACATGCAGCGTCAGGATCTCGGGTTCTTTGAGGAGGCCGAAGCACTGTCACGGATCATGCAGCAGTACGATTTGACGCAGGAAGATATCGCGGTGCGCATCGGCAAAGCGCCTTCCACGATCTCCAACAAGCTCCGATTGCTGCGTTTGCCCGAAGATGTGCGGCACATAATCATCCGATCAAACCTGACCGAGCGTCACGCACGCGCTCTGCTGAAGCTCGATTCGGCGGACAGTATACGGCAGGCGCTGACGCAGATCATCCGCGCCAACATGAATGTCGCGCAGACCGACGCGTATATCACGCAGCTTTTGCAGCCGCCGGAACCGCCGCACAGACAGCCGTTGATACTTTTCAAAGACGTGCGCTTGTTCGTCAACACACTGACCCATGCTGTGGACACGATGCGGCGAGCGGGAATCGAAGTAGAGGCTGTTAAGACCGAGACAGAAGACACGATCGAATACGTCGTCCGTATTCCGAAAACCGCGGCGCATACGGTGCGCAAAACACGTTTCGACGCCTGACAGTACCGACCCAATCCAACCATATCTTTCTCTTTCACACCCCACATCCGGCGGAAGGGCAGACCGAAAGGTCTGCTCTTTCGCCGTTTCACGTGAAACATGTATTTTTCATTGCAATCCGGCGTTTCCTATGGTATAATAAAAAAGTTAAAACGCGAACGGGGCGCGGCCGCGATGATGTGCCTTCGCCTTAAGGAGCATGTGCTATGGGAAAGATTGTTGCAATCGTAAATCAAAAAGGCGGCGTGGGCAAAACCACGTCCGCGGTTAATCTCGCCGCAGCAGTCGGCGCGGCAGGATATAAGGTCCTGCTTGTGGATATTGATCCGCAGGGAAACGCGACAAGCGGCTTCGGCGTCAACAAACGAACGCTCAAGCAGTCGGTCTATGACTGCATTATCAACGGTGTGCCGGCTGCGGACGTGATTCAAAAAACAAACTGCAAAAATGTCTGGCTGCTGCCGTCCAGCATGAATCTTGCGGGCGCGGAGCTGGAACTGATCGAAGAATCACGCCGGGAAACGAAACTGCGTACCGTTTTGGCGACGTCGAGAGAGCAGTATGATTTTATCTTTATGGACTGCCCGCCGTCGCTGGGGCTTATAACACTCAACGCGCTGTGTGCCGCCGATACGCTTCTCGTCCCGATCCAGTGCGAATTTTATGCGCTGGAAGGACTGTCGCAGTTGATGGCGACCGTGCGCCAGGTCAAGCGGCTGTACAATACGATGCTCGATATCGAGGGCGTTCTGCTGACGATGTATGACGGGCGGCTGAATCTGACACAGCAGGTTGTAGAGGAAGTCAAAAAATTCTTCCCGAAAAAGGTCTACGCAACGCCCATTCCGCGTACCGTACGCTTGTCGGAGGCGCCGAGTTTCGGACAGCCGGTGATGTATTACGACAAGCATTCCAAGGGTACGACCGCATACAATGATCTGGCCGCTGAGTTTTTGGCGGCAAACGGAAAGAAGGTGCTTTGATTTGGCGGCAAAAAAAGGCGGACTCGGCAAGGGTCTGGACGCGCTGCTGATGGACAATGCCGTGGAGGAGATCAGTCCGACCAGCGCGGTGAAACTGAAAATAATGGATATTGAGCCGAATCGGGAGCAGCCGCGCAAAGATTTTGCGGAAGATTCGCTCGCGGAATTGGCGGACAGCATCGAGAAATACGGTGTTCTGCAGCCGCTGCTCGTGCGCCCGTATGGTGAAAACAGCTATCAGCTCATTGCCGGCGAACGTCGCTGGCGTGCTGCGCGGCTGGCAGGCCTGACCGAAGTGCCGGTCGTCATCCGTGAAATGACCGATGAAGAAGCGGCCGCGCTGTCATTGATCGAAAATCTGCAGCGCGAAGACCTGAATCCTGTCGAAGAAGCGCTCGGATTCCGGAAGCTGATGGATGATTTCTCCCTGACACAGGAGGAAGCAGCCGAAAAAGTAGGCAAGTCCCGCCCTGCGGTCGCCAACGCGATGCGTTTGCTCAAACTGCCGGCAGAAGTGCTCGACATGGTACGCACCGGCAAGATCTCTGCCGGACATGCCCGCGCGCTGCTGGCATTCCCGACCGAGGCGCAGATGCTGGAAACGGCTGATCTGATCGTGAAAAAAGGGATTTCCGTGCGTGAGACGGAGCGTTTGGCGAAAAAAGCATCCAAAACAAAAAAAGAAGCGCCGACAGCCGCACGGCGTGTACCGTACTATGAGCAGATCGAGCTGACTCTGACGGAAGCACTGTGTCGGAAAGTGCGCATTCAAAACGGCAAAAATGACACGGGAACACTGGAGATCGCCTTCAACAGCAAAGAAGATTTGGAGCGGATCGCAAATGCGCTGCACAGTCTGGAAGAATAAGGTTTTACCGTTTCTGTGTGTATGTCTGCTGCTGTTGTGCTGTGCCTGCGGCAGAACAGAAAAAAATTCCGCGTCGTTTTTCGCGATGGATACGATCATGCAGATCACGGCATACGGCGGCACGGACGAAGCGATCGCAGAAGCACGGGAAGCAATCCGGGAACTGGATGTTTTGCTGGACGCGACCGACGCAAAAAGCACATTGTCCTTATTGAAAAACGGCGACCTCCTGCCGAAAACGATACGCGAACCGCTGCAGACTGCGCAGATGATTGCCGCCGCGACGGACGGCGCACTCGACGTTACGCTGTATCCCCTTTCGGATGCATGGGGGTTTTACACCAAAAACTACCGCGTTCCGGCACAGACAGAGCTGCAGATACTTCTTAAAAACCGCGGGAAGTTTTCCGTGCGGGACGGCAGACTCAGCTGCACAGACGGAACAAAACTGGATCTCGGGTGCGTGGCGAAGGGGTACGCAGCCATGTGCGCCGCAGAAAAGCTGCGGCAAAACGGTGTGCAAGGCGCCGTATTGTCCCTCGGCGGCAACGTGCAGACGATCGGCCGAAAGCCGGACGGTTCCGACTGGCGTGTCAGTGTCGCAGACCCGCTGCATCCGGACGGTACGGTTTGCGACCTGTTTGTCGGTGAAACGGCCGTCGTAACTTCCGGCAGTTATCAGCGCAGTTTTACGGAAAACGGCAAAACATATCATCATATCATTGATCCGGCAACCGGTGCGCCGGCCGAAAGCGGACTGTTGTCCGTGACGGTCGTCTGTGCGGACGGCACGACGGCAGACGGGTTATCCACCGCGCTGTTCATTATGGGCATGGAGCGCGGCACGGAACTCTGGAAAAGCGGCTCAATCCCGTTTGACGCGCTTTGGATCACGGAAGACGCCGACGTCTATGTGACGCCCGGACTCGCGGAGCGGATGGAACAGTCGAATGAAACATATAAAAAAGCTATCTGCATCAAATAAGCGCTGGATCGCGGTTTTTGCCGCAGTGATTGTCTGCTGTATTCTATCTATAATTCTAATTAAGAATATAGGAGGCCGGACGGCGGTTATTTATAAGGACGGTCGGGAGATAGCGCGCATCGATCTTTCCCGTTTGACGGAAAGCTATACCATCCCGCTGGACGGAAATGTGATCCTGGTCGAGCCGGGCGGTATCCGGATGCAGTCCGCCGACTGTCCGGATCAGATCTGCGTGCACCAAGGCGTGCTGCACGACACAGGACGTATCGTCTGTCTGCCGAACCGTGTTTTGATCGAAATGCAGCATACGAAAGACGCGCCGGATGCAAAGGCGGGATGAGATGAAAAAGACTAAACGGATCGCACTCGACGCGATGCTTGCGGCTGTCGCGCTGCTGCTGTTCATCGTGGAGGCGCTTCTCCCGCCGCTGACGTCGATCCCCGGAATCAAAATCGGCCTTGCAAACGCTGTGACGCTTGCTGCCGTTTATTTATGCGGGCGCCGCGACGCTGCGGCGATCCTGTTTGTGCGGGTTTGTCTGGGTGCGGTTTTCGCAGGCAATCCTACGACATTTCTATACAGCGCATCCGGAGCGGTACTCTGCCTTGCGGTTACTTGCGCTGTGTGCCGGCCTCTCAAAAAAACCGTTTGGGTCGTGAGCGTTTTGGGCGCAGTCGCGCATAATATCGGTCAGCTTCTGACCGCAAGCGTGCTGCTGCAAAGCGCCGCCGTGTTCTGGTACCTGCCGTATCTGCTGATCGCCGCCGTGATCAGCGGCACATTTACGGGGTTATGCGTGCAGTTTCTGCTGCACAGACTACAATACAGAAAGGGAGAATCGCAATGAAAAAGACAATCGCCTGCCTTCTGCTCTTGACGATGCTTTTTGCCGTATGCTTAAAACCGGTATCGCTTCCGCAAACGATTCAAACCGCACAGACAACAAAAGCGCACGAACAGTGGAGAACAGACGCACTGTCCGGTGACAACGATGTGCGCATCTTCGACGACGATCTGTACTATTCGGAAAGTGATCCGAAAAACATCATCAATCTGACCGACCATACCGCCTATGTGAACAATGAGGTGATCGTCTATTTTGCCGATGACACTACGGTCGGGCAGAAAAAGGCGCTGTTTGATTCTCTCGGCGCGCAGGTCGTCGGCTGCGCAGACGTGCTGAACAAATACCAGCTTCGGCTGCCGCAGGAAAAGGACTTCTTTGCGCTGCAGCTTTTGTGCACCAAACTCTGTGCGAAAAAAAGCGTGCAGTTTGCATCCTGCAATATGGCAATGCAGCGGACGGAGGACGTCGTGCCGGACGATCCGTGGCTGAATTCCGACGGCTTGTCCGAGGCGGAGAGATGGGACGATGACTACATATACGGCGGCAACTGGTGGCTGACCGCCACGCAGACAACGGCTGCGTGGGATCACGCCGAACTGTTCCACAAGATCCGTGTCGGCATCGTGGACAGCGGATTCGACGTGGATCACGAGGATCTGCAGGGCAAGTTTTCGTTCCCGACCAGCTACTATGAACGCTCGAACCATCCGTCCTCCCACGGGACGCATGTGGCGGGTATCGTTTCAGCCAATGCGAATAACAAGATCGGCATCACCGGCATTTGCAATAATGCGGAGCTGGTCTGTGTGGACTGGGAACCGGACAAAGACCGCGGACAAAAATGGTCGACGGACGAGCGGATTTTCACCGGCGTGATCGCATTGATTTTAAGCGGCGCCAAAGTGATCAACATGTCGCTCGGTTCGTCCGGTAACTATGAAGAAAAGAATACATGGACATGGAACATCGGCATGTATCTGGAAGGTATGCTGTTTTCCTACACGGTCGCGGCGCTTTTGGCCAGAGGCTTTGACTTCCTGGTCGTGCAGTCGGCGGGCAACGGCAGCAAAGCAAACGAGCCCTGCGACAGCTACTACAACGGGTCGTTCTGCTCCGTCACCATGCGAAATGCGTTCACCGGACTTACCGGAATCACCAAACGCGAAGTGCTCAATCACATCATCATTGCGGGCAGCAGTACCTACGCCCACGACGGCAAGGACTTTTATCAGTCCTCATTCTCGAATTACGGCGACGGCGTATCGATCTTTGCGCCGGGAAGCTGGGTATTCAGCACGGACACGGCGGAAAACGGCGGCTATTCCTACAAATCCGGCACGTCCATGGCGGCGCCTGTGGTGACGGGTATTGCTGCGCTGACGTGGTCCGTCAATCCGGCTCTGACCGGCGCCGAAGTCAAGGCGATCATCTGCGATCCTGCCAACACGGTATATCGCTGCGTCAACCATTATTGGGAAGACGATATCGACATTCCGTCCTATCCGATGATCAATGCAAAACTGTCTGTGGAAGCGGCGATCAAGACGCTTGGTCTGCCCGAGGAACCGACCGAACCGATCAGCGAACCGATCACCGGAGAACCGGAAAGCGAAACGGAGCCGGAGGCACAAGTGCTTGTCCACGGCAATTCCGAAGACCCGATCGTGGAAAGATTCCGCGGTGAAATCGGTGAATAACGGAGAATACCCAAACGGAAAGGAGCGATTCATATGGCTTCCCCGATGCAATGCTATGAAGGCAGTATACTGACGGTAAACCGAAACGACGATGCGGCGCGGTTTTTGGTGACGTGCGGGAACAAGATCGTCTTTGTCGGAAACGAACTTCCGGAAAAATACGCTTCCGTGCCGCGCGTTGCGCTGGGTGAGCGCGCGCTCATTCCGGCATTTGCGGACACACACCAGCACTTTGCATCGTTTTCGACATTCTTTGCGGGTCTGAACGTGATGGACGCCGAATCCAACGAAGAGATTTCGCAGATGGTGCGGGACTTTGTTGCGCGTTCGTCAGGAAAAACGCTGATCGCGTTCGGCGCATCCCCGTATTCCGTGCGGGAGAAGCGGCTCATCAGCCGCACGGAGCTGGACGCTGTCTGTCCGGATAAGGAGATCATGGTCGTCAAGTACGACGGTCACGCCTGCATCGTAAACACGAAACTGCTGCAGAAGATGGACGCAAAAGTGCGCGGCCTGCGCGGGTATCATCCCGACACGGGCGAAATGAATCAGGAAGCATTTTTCCGTTTTTCCGACTATATTTCGAGCTCGCTTTCCCTGATCGATCTTGTAAAAAATATGCAGAACGCCGTGGACTTTTTCGCGTCGCGCGGAATCGGCATGGTGCATACGGTCAGCGGCGTCGGCTTTGCGATGAATCTCGACATCACGTTTGAAAAGCTGTTTGCAAAAGGTCTGCGGAACGGGTTCCAGCTTCGCGTGTTCCCGCAGCCGATGGACGTGCGCGTGGCGCAGAGCCGCGGACTTCCGCGTATCGGCGGCTGCTTCGAGAGCGCGCTCGACGGCTGCTTCGGCTCGCACGACGCTGCGATGAACGAACCGTATACGGACGACCTCGGCGGGGAAGGCGTGCTGTACTACAGCGACGAAAAAGTGATCGACTTCTGCAAACAGGCGAACCGTGCCGGACTGCAGATCGAAATGCACGCGATCGGCGACCGCGCATTCGACCAGGCGACGCGCGCGCTGAAGGCGGCGCTCGACGATTTCCCGCGCGAGGATCACCGCCACGGCATTATCCATGACTGTCTGCCGACCGAAGAAGGCATAAAAATCTGCGCAGAGTACGGCATCCAGATGCCGGTGCAGAGCGCGTTCATCAACTGGAAGCAGGAACCGGACGCGTATCTGGAAAGCATTATGGGCAAGGAACGCGCCGCGCGGCTGAATCCGATCCGCACGTTTGCACAGAACGGCATTTGCGTTTCGTTCGGCTCCGACGCGCCGTGTACGACCCCGGACCCGATCGTCTGGATTGACAAGGCGGTCAACAACGAAAACGCGGACGAAGCGGTTTCCGTGCAGCAGGCGCTGCGGATGTGCACCTACAACGGCTGCTTTGCGACGTTCGACGAAAAAGAACGCGGCAGCCTCGAAGCGGGCAAGATCGCGGATATGGTGATCCTGTCCGGTAATCCGTACACGACGCCGAAAGCGGAGCTGAAAAACCTGAAAGTCGAAACGCTGCTGCTCGGCGGCAAACCGTACGAAAGCTGCAAAGAAAGCGTGCCGAAAATGATTTGCCGCGGCCTTACGTCCAAAACGAAGTATTAAATATAACCCGTCAAAAACAACCGGGGCTTTTCTTCCAAGCAAACGGAGGAAAAGTCCCGGTTGTTTTATCTTTTGTACAGGGCAGGCATACTTGCTTGCCGTAAGAGAGAACAATATTCGACGGAACGCATGGTTGCGTTCCGTATATTCGATTTACGACAGGAGGACCAGCAGACGATCCAGATCATACGCTTCCTGCACGACCTTCGGCAGTTTGCCGAACAGCGCACGGAAGAACGCAATTAGGCGAGCGATGAAACCCGTGTTGACGTTGACTTTTTCAACATCGGTTGCAGCCTCCGAGATCTCTTTGCTGTCTACGTAATACTTTGCCTGTATATTAAAGCTTTGTTTGACATCTTCTGCGGTATAAGCATCTCCTGTATAGACGTCCTTACCGTCCACATACCAATGAATCTGCCCGTTGGGAAGTTCGTTTTCGACATTTGCGTTGAACGTGATAGAAGACCGATAGTCATATGTTTTAGAAGATGCCACGAAGTGCTGAATTACGACCTTAGGCATCGGCAGTTTTTGAATGCTTTGTGTTTCCTTTGCGCCGCACATGGAGCAAGTCCTCTGATCTTCGCCGTCTGTATAGACTGTCGGCGCTTTGGTCTGTGTCCAATCTCCGAAAGAATGACCGGTTGCCGGTATGGTTTCCGTGTAAGGTTCCCCACATTCTGAACACTGCTTTTGGATAAACCCTTCCTCTGTACAGGTTGCATCTTTGCGTGACTGTTCGACAAAAATATGCTCTGTCTTTTTGATGTACTCTATTTCTCCGATAATATTTCCGCATTTTTCGCACAACTCATATCGGCTTCCGGTATTTGAACATGTTGGCGCGTTATAGACGGTTTTCAGACTATGACCTGTCGCAAGGATCGGTTCGGTATAGCTGTCATCACAACGAGAACAGGAAAAGGTTTTAATTCCGCCTTCTGTGCACGTTGGCTGTTTGCTGATCGTTTCAACATAATGATGTCCACGGGCTGTATATTTACTGGAAATATAATGATCACCGCATAAGCATGTATCTAAGCAATAGCCATCCGCAGTACAAGTCGGATAAGTAAATGAATAATTATATTCATGGTAATGGTTGTAGTGTACGGTTACATCCGGAATGTTGGCGTACGGGGAGTTTGTAATAATCTTTGTCCATTCCGCCTCATTCCCGCCGTAGTAAATGTCCGAGAGGGAATCAGTGTCGCTGAATGCGTTTTCTCCTATCGATTTTATTGCTGTTCCGATATAGATTGATTGCAACTCTCGACATCCTTTAAACGTATTGGAATCAATCAATTCCACAGAATCCGGAATGTTAACCGTTTTTAATGCGTCACACCATTCAAACGCATATCCGCCTATGGTCTGTACACCGGTTCCAAGATGAGCAGAACTCAATTTACAATCCCAAAATGCGTTTTGTCCAATTATGGATACTCCGTCCGGAATGGTGATGTCCGTAAGCGGACACCCCAAAAACGCGGCTTCTCCGATTTCACACAACGTATCCGGCAAATGTACTGCGTTTAACACATCATCGCAGATGTAACTTAGATAAGAATCTCCAAATTCAAAAGCGCTTGGCGCAATCGTTTTGACACCGTCCGGCACGGTGTATTCTGTCTGCTTGTTACCTAATGGATATGCTATCAGGTTTTTCCGATCACGGGAGAATAAAACTCCATCTACAGATACAAAATGTCTGTTTTCAGCGTCGACCTCTATTTTTTGAAGCGTCGCGTATGTATAATACGATGAAAAATCTAAATAAGCGCAAGTAAATGCTCCACCTCCAATTTCTTCGACGTTTTTCGGAATGTACACTTCGGAAAACGGACAAAGTTTAAACGCAGAATTTCCTATGGTTTTCAGCGTTTGCGGCAGTATGATGCTGTCCAGACTGGTACAATAATAGAATACATTTTTTTCAATGGCTTCTAATTGTTCAGGCAATGTAACATCTTCCAGTTTAAAGCATTCAGCAAAGGCGCCTGCTTTCAGCGCCTTGACGTTGTTTGGGATAATAACAGATTTTAGTTCTATACATTCACAGAAAGCGTATTCTCCGATTACTTCAAGACTATCCGGAAGAACGATTGATTCCAAGTTGCTGCATTCGATAAAAGCATATGTTCCGATGGAAACAATTCCCTCATGAATGATAGCCGTAGTAATGAGATCAGAAAAGGATTGCCATGGAGCAGTCTCGACTTTGCCTGTTCCGCTGATCGACAGTTCGCCAGTCTCTGTGTCAAAGCTCCACATTACACAATCGCCCTCTGCACCGCATTCGCCGGAATATGTCTCCGCCGCGGCAGTGACGGACAGCCAGTCCGCGATACCGCCAAGACAACTTGTCGGTGCGGTTCCGAGAAGTAGCAGCATACACAGCAGACACGCCAGTATTTGTTTTGCTCTCATAGAAAAACCTCCATATATGTATTGCATAGTCATAATGACCACACAATGTATTATAACATGGTCAATATGATTATACAATACAAGTATTGAAATTTTTGGAGCGTGAGGGTATGAAACTGGATTATGCTGCGATCGGTAAGCGCATCCGCGCGCGGCGCACGCGTCTCGGTCTGTCGCAGGAGCAGTTGGCGGAACGCGCCGACCTGTCCGTCCAGCATGTCAGCCATATCGAGACCGCCAATACGAAGCTCAGTCTGCCTGTGCTCGTGCAGATCGCCAACACACTCGGCGTCACGCCCAACGACCTGCTCTGCGACAGCACGCCGTTTGCCGCGGAAAGTTACCACAATGAGATCGATGAGGTTGTCGCCGAATGCGACGTCCATGCGCTGCGCGTCGTGGCGGAGATCGTCAAAGCCGCCGTTCCCGCACTGCAGAAATACGGCGCGGCACAATCCGCCGAACCGATGGACAAGAGCTGAAAGGTACGCCTTTTTGTAACCGACATGTAATGTATCGCCCGTATTCGGAAAACAAAACCGAACGCGGGCGTCTTTTCGCCCTTTGGCATTTTGCACAAAAAGATTTCCGCAAATACCGGAACTTACATCGCCGCACATCTTGCGCCGCCGCGTGTTCTTGTGCTATAATGACATTTGTATAAGTTTATACGGAGGAGTATTTTATGGATTATACGATGACCAAGCAGCAGGCAAAGGCGCAGATCGAGGCAAAACTCTCCCACTTCATGGGCGTGTCGCCGGAGGAGGCGTCCGACGAGCATTACTACCGCGCACTGGCGCTGATCCTGCGCGACCTGATGAATTCCGGCCGAAAGGAATTCGTGCATGACTGCGACAAGGCAGGCAAGAAAAAAATCGTCTATCTCTGCATGGAGTTTTTGATGGGACGCGCGCTTAAAAACACGCTGTACAATCTGAACCTGACAGACGTGTTCGCCGAGGCGCTGCAGGAATACGGCGTCAAGCTCGAGAAACTGTATGACTGCGAACCGGACGCAGGTCTCGGAAACGGCGGTCTGGGACGCCTTGCCGCGTGCTACCTCGACGGTCTGGCGGCGCAGGGCTACCATGCTACCGGTTATTCGATTCTGTACGAATACGGCATCTTCAAGCAGAAGCTCGTGGACGGCTGGCAGACGGAGCTGCCGGATTTCTGGCTGCCGGGCGGAGAAGTATGGCTGGAAAAGCGCGACGACACCACGCTGCCGGTCTCGTTTGAAGGACACATTGTCGAGAGCTGGGACAACCAGTACCACCACATCAACGTCGTCGGCGGGCGGACAGTCAATGCCGTGCCGTACGATATGTACGTTGCGGGCAAGGACGGCCGCGGCATCAGCGTGCTGCGTCTGTGGCGCGCGGAATCTCCCGGCTTCGATATGGAAAAATTCAACCAGGGCGACTATATGCATGCCATGGAAGAAAACGCCATGGCCGAGGTCATCAGCAAGGTGCTGTACCCCTCCGACAACCATCCCGAGGGCAAGAGTCTGCGTCTGCGGCAGCAATATTTCCTTGTGTCCGCGTCCATCCAGGACGTGGTCGGCCGGCATCTGCGCCGTTTCGGCACGATCGACAACCTTGCGGACGAGGTCGCCATCCACATCAACGACACGCATCCGACGATGGCGATCCCGGAGCTGATGCGCATTCTGCTTGACGAGTGCGGCTACGGCTGGGACGATGCGTGGAAGATCGTGACCAAAACGTTTGCCTACACGAACCACACCGTCATGAAAGAAGCGCTGGAATGCTGGTCGGAAGAATTGGTCAGCCGTCTGCTGCCGCGCATCTATCAGATCATCAAAGAGATCGACAACCGCTACCGCAGTTTCGTCTGGTCGGTTACCGGCGACGCAGGCAAGGTGGAGCGTATGGCCGTTATTTCCGGCGGCGCGGTGCGCATGGCGAACCTGTGCGTCGCGGCGTGCCACAGCGTCAACGGCGTGTCGGCACTGCACAGCGAGATCCTCAAGAACACGGTATTCCACGATTTCTACACGGTCACGCCCGACAAATTCAAGAACGTGACCAACGGCATCGCGTACCGCCGCTGGCTCTGCCAGGCAAACCCCGAGCTGACCGCGCTCATTACGGAACTGATCGGCGACAAATTCATCCTGGATGCGGACGAGCTGCTGCGTCTGCGCGATTTCCGGAACGACAAAGGCGTCCTGGAAATGCTCGGAAAGATCAAGCGCGACAATAAAGCTACTTTTGCGAAGCGTATCGCCAAGACGACCGGCGTGCAGCTCGATCCCGATTCGATATTCGACGTGCAGGTCAAGCGTCTGCACGAGTACAAGCGGCAGCACCTGAATGCGTTCCAGATCATTTCGCGGTATCTTGCGATCAAGGATAATCCGAACGGCGATTTCGAGCCGCATACCTACATCTTCGCTGCGAAAGCCGCGCCCGGCTACTTCATGGCGAAGAAGATCATCTGCTTCATTTGCGCGCTGGCGGATCTGATCAACAACGATCCAGATATGCGCGGACGGCTGAAAGTCGTTTTCGTCGAGGATTACAATGTGACGATGGCGGAGCGGCTCATGCCGTCGGCAGACATCAGCGAACAGATCTCTTTGGCCGGTACGGAGGCAAGCGGTACGGGCAATATGAAACTGATGATCAACGGCGCGGTCACACTCGGCACGATGGACGGCGCGAATGTGGAAATCTTTGAAGCGGTCGGAGAGGACAATATCCTGATCTTCGGCATGAGCACGGAGGAAGCGGTACGTCTGCAGCGTGCGGGCTATCACCCGGGCAGTTATTATCAAAACAACGGCGAGATCCGCCGTGTGGTCGATTTCATCAACGGCGGAATCGGCGGCAAGCAGTTCCCCGAGATCGGACAGGCGATCACCAACCATGACCCGTATATGGTTCTGGCGGATTTTGAGGACTATCGTCGCGCCCAGAACCGTGCGGTCGAGCTGTACCGCGACAAGCCGCTGTGGAACCGGATGTCGCTGATGAACATTTCCGGCGCGGGACGGTTTGCGGCGGATCGTGCTGTGCGTGAATACGCGCAGATGATCTGGAATGCCTGATAAAAGAGGAGAATCTATGGACGAGCATACGAACGTTTGGGAAAACTACGGCGAACCTGCGCAGATCTACGGAATCCTGCGCAGCGAAGAGAAACGTTCGCTGAAACGCCAGAGCATCCGGGCAGGACTCTGCCTGATCGCGTTTCTGGGTTTGGAATACGCGCTTTCCACAGCGCTGGTTTCGACGCCTGCACTGTATGAACTGTATTTGCAGAACGACACGGTGTATGAGCTTGTGGAGATGTTTTTCTATCTGTTCTGTATGCTCCTGCCGTTTACGGTCGCGTATCTGACGATGCGTCCCGCAGAAAAGGACGAGCTGACGCTGTTCGGGAAACCGACGTCGAAACCTGCCGCCGTTACGGCGGTCATGGCGGGTTTTCTGGTTTGCAACGCCGCAAACTATGTGACGAATATCGTGCTCGTTTTCATGGAGAACGCGGGCTTCTCCGTTGGCGGCGGCACATACGACGCGCCGCAGACGGGTGTGCAGCTGGTCTTCAGCATATTGACGGTCGGTCTGCTGCCTGCGTTTGTGGAGGAATTTGCGCTGCGCGGCATCGTGATGCAGCCGATGCGTAAACACGGCGATCTGTTTGCCGTTTTGATGAGCGCGCTTGTCTTCGCGCTCATGCACGGAAACCTTTCGCAGTTTCTGTTCGCGTTTATCGTGGGCGCTGCGATCGGATACTTTGTCACAGCGACCGGTTCGATCTGGGTCGGCGTTGCGATCCATATGCTCAACAACCTGTATTCCGTGGCGCTGGACTATCTGCTGGAGGTGCGTCCGACAGTCGCGGAAAAGTTCTACAATCTCGAACTGAGCATAACGCTGGTTGTCGGCGCAGCCTGTCTCGTGCTGTTTTTTACCGTCTGCCGCAGGAATAAACTGCAAAAGTCGAGCGGCGTTCTGACCGGCGGAGAAAAAACGGCAGCCTATATTTTCACGGTTCCGATGGTCGGCGCGATCCTCTGGCTGGTCGTTGAAACGGTGCGGCTGATTTCGTTCGAGGGTTCGTAAGATGGATGCGCGGTTTATGCAGGAAGCGCTCGCTCTGGCGCGGCAGGCAGCCGAGGAGGGCGAGGTGCCGGTCGGCGCCGTTGTGGTGCGCGGCGACCGGATCGTCGGTCGCGGCCGCAATCGCAGAGAGCAGAGCAAAAACGCCCTGTCTCACGCGGAGATGGAGGCGATCGACGACGCCTGCCGGACGCTCGGCGGCTGGCGGCTGTGGGACTGCACGCTGTATGTGACGCTTGAGCCGTGCCCGATGTGTGCGGGCGCGATCTTGAACGCGCGTCTGCAGCGCGTCGTGTTCGGTGCGTGCGACCCGAAAGCAGGGTCGCTTTTTTCCGTGCAGCGGATGTTCGATCTGCCGTATAACCACAAGCCGCAGATCGACGGCGGCTGTATGCAGGAAGCATGCGCGGCAGTGCTGCGCGATTTTTTCGCGGACATGCGCCGCGGCGTGCGCAAAGCGCCCATCAACCCGAACTGGAAAGCGGCAAGGAGAGAACAAAATGCAGAATGACGAGTGGCTGCGCGCGGAAGATTATGCCGAACCGCGCTGCCTTTTATGTGACGAGCCGCACGGCGCGAAGCCGAAGCCGAAGCATATCCCGCAGCAGCGCGTGCTCGCAAAGTTCGATGAATACATGTCCAAAAACGACCCGGACGGCGCGGAGCGTCACATGCTCTATTGGCTGGAGGAAGCGCGTCTGGGCGGCGATCTGCAGGGGCAGTTCCAGATCCGGAATGAATTGATGGGTCTGTACCGCAAGACCGCGCAGGAAGAAAAGGCGTTCCGATGCGTGGACGACGCGCTGTCGCTCGCACACGAGATCGGGATCGAGGACCAGGTCGGCGGCGCGACAGCGTTTCTGAATGCCGCGACAGTTTGTGATGCGTTCGACCGATCCGAACGGGCGCTGCCGCTGTTTGCGCACGCACGCAGCGTGTACGAAAAGAATCTGCCGCCGGATGATCCGCGCATGGGCGGTCTTTATAACAACATGGCGCTGACGCTCGTGTCGCTCGGCCGATATGACGAAGCGGACGAGTTGTTTCACCGTGCTCTCGGCGTAATGGAAAAGGCGCCGAACGGCGCGCTCGAACAGGCGATCACGTATCTCAATATGGCGGATGCGTCACATGCGCAGTTCGGGGACGGTGCGGATGACACGATCAATGCGTATCTCGAAACGGCGCTGGGACTTTTGGAGGACGAGACGCTGCCGCGAAACGGCTACTATGCGTTTGTCTGCGAAAAGTGCGCGCCGACGTTTCTGTTCTACGGTTGGAAAACCTACGGCGAGGAATTGAAAGAAAGGGCGCGGGAGATCTATGAACGGGCTTGAATTGGCGCGGGCATTCTATACGCAGTACGGCGAAGCAATGCTGCGCGAACAGTTTCCGCATCTTGCGGACAAGATCGCGGTCGGATTGTGCGGCAGCGGTTCGGAGTGTTTCGGTTTTGACGACGACGTTTCGCGCGACCACGATTTCGAGCCGGGCTTCTGTCTGTTCCTGCCCGACGAATCCGTGATCGACCGCCGCGACGCGTTTCAGCTTGAGCGCGCCTACGCAAAACTGCCGAAGGCGTTCGGGGGATTGCAGCGCAGTCTTGTACAGCCCGTTGGCGGCAGTCGTCACGGCGTACTGCGCACGGCGGAGTTTTTTTCGGAAAAGGCCGGCACGGCAGACGGCGTGCTCACGACCGAGCAGTGGTTCCGCACGCCGGAATATGCGCTTGCGGAAGCGGTCAACGGCGAGATCTTCTGCGATCCGTACGGCGAGGTGACGGCGATCCGGCAGCGTTTGTCGGACATGCCGCGGGACGTGCGGCTGAAGAAGCTGGCGGGACATCTGCTGCTGATGGCGCAGTCCGGCCAGTACAATTACGCGCGCTGCCTTGCCCACGGCGAAAAGGCCGCGGCGCAGCTTGCGGTAAACGCGTTTGTGCAGAGCGCGATGGCCGTCGTGTTTTTGCTGAACGGGCGGTATATGCCGTTCTATAAATGGAGCTTTCGCGCGATGCGGAGTCTGCCGGTGCTGTCGGAGCTTGCCGATACGATGGAGTGCCTTTTGACGACCGACAACGACGAGCCGATGGACAGTGTCAAGCAGGAGCTGATCGAGGACACGGCGTCGGCGGTGATCGACGTGCTGCAGGCGCGCGCACTGACCGAGGCGGTCTGTACCGATCTCGAAAAGCACGCCTACTCTGTCAACGACCGCATCGAGGACGCATCCGTGCGCAATCTGCATATCCTGTACGCCGTATAAAGGGTATTGAATAACGCGGAACACTGTGCTATACTTGCAATTACAAAAAGATGACAGGAGGAGATTCTTTTGAAGCAATTCAACAAAGCAGCCAAGCTGGATCATGTCACATATGAAGTGCGCGGACCCGTCGTGGCGGAAGCGGCGCGCATGACCGCGCAGGGCATCAACGTTCTGAAGCTGAACATCGGCAATCCCGCGCCTTTCGGTTTCCACGCGCCGGAGGAACTGGTCGAGGAGATGCAGCGCGTACTGCAGAAGGGCGAAGGCTATTCGGAATCCAAGGGTGTGCTTGCTTCCCGTGAAGCAATCGTAGACTACTGCAAGCTCAAAGGGATCCCGAACGTGACCGTGGATGACGTGTACACCGGCAACGGCGCGTCCGAGCTGATCTCTATGGCAATGACCGGTCTTTTGGACAAGGGCGACGAGATCCTGATCCCCGCGCCGGACTATCCGCTGTGGACGGCGAGCGCCACGCTGGCCGGCGGCGTCGTGCAGCACTATCGCTGCGATGAGGCGAACCACTGGTATCCCGATCTTAACGACATCGAGAGCAAGATCAACGAGCGCACGAAGGGTCTTGTCATCATCAATCCCAACAACCCCACCGGCGTCCTGTATCCGAAGGAAGTGCTTGAGGGGATCGCGGACATTGCGCGCCGCCACGGACTGATCCTGTTCGCGGACGAGATCTATGACCGTCTGGTCTATGACGGAAAGACGCACATTTCGCTCGCGTCGATCTGCCCCGATCTGTTCTGCGTCACGTTCAACGGTCTGTCCAAGTCCCACCGTATCGCGGGTTTCCGTGTCGGCTGGATGTGCCTGAGCGGCGACAAGAGCTATGCGAAGGGGTATATTGACGGATTGAACATGCTTTCGTCCATGCGTCTGTGCGCGAACGTGCCGGCGCAGCTGCTCATCCCGGCGGCGCTCAAAATGGCGCACGAGGTGGACACGCTCCTGCAGCCGGGCGGCAGACTGTACGAGCAGCGCGAGGTCGTGGTGAATGCGCTCAACCGCATCGACGGCGTTTCGGCGGTGCGTCCCGAAGGCGCGTTCTACATCTTCCCGAAGATCGACACGAAGAAGTTCAACATCACCAACGATACGCAGTTTGTGCTCGACTTTCTGCACGAGCAGCACGTGCTGATGATCGCGGGCAGCGGCTTCAACTGGCCGGAGCCCGACCACTTCCGCGTCGTGTACCTGCCGGACGTCGACACGCTGACCAGTTCGATGGACAAGCTGGAAACCTTCCTGAAAACATACCGGCAGAAATAAACCAATATAAAAACCAGGGAATAGAGAAGAACGACAGATTCCTCTATTCCCTGGCTTTTTGTTTTTTGGTATGTGCTTATGCTTTGCCGTCGCAGCCGAGCACGTCCACGATCTTATGTTCGACCATCTTCTGGATGGCTTCGCGGGCGGGCTTGAGGTACTGGCGCGGGTCGAAGTGGGACGGATTCTCCGCCATATACTTGCGGATCGCCGCGGTCATAGCAAGACGCAGATCGGAGTCGATGTTGATCTTGCAGACGGCCTTCTGCGCGGCCTTGCGCAGCTCCGATTCGGGGATGCCGATCGCGTTATCCATCGCGCCGCCGTACTGATTGATGAGTGCGACGAATTCCTGCGGGACGGACGAGGCGCCGTGCAGCACGATCGGGAAACCGGGCAGACGCTTTTCGACTTCTTCGAGGATGTCGATGCGGATCTTGGGGTCCTGGCCGGGCTTGAACTTGTACGCGCCGTGGCTGGTGCCGATGGCGATCGCCAGCGAATCCACGCCGGTGCGCGTGACGAAATCCTGCACTTCCTCGGGGCGGGTGTAGGACGCGTCCTCGGCGGAAACATTGACGTCGTCCTCGATGCCGGCAAGCTGTCCGAGCTCGCCTTCCACGACGACGCCGTGCGCGTGGGCATATTCCACGACCTTGCGGGTCAGCGCGATGTTTTCCTCGTACGGCAGGTGGGAGCCGTCGATCATGACAGACGTGAAGCCGCCGTCGATGCAGCTCTTGCAGGTCTCGAAGTCGGGGCCGTGATCCAGATGCAGTGCGATCGGCAGGCCGCTTTCGATTTCGGCCGCTTCGACGAGCTTGGTCAGATACGTGTGGTTGGCATACGCTCTGGCGCCCTTGGACACCTGCAGGATCAGCGGTGCGTTCAGTTTGGTCGCCGCGCCGACGATGCCCTGGATGATCTCCATGTTGTTGACGTTGAATGCGCCGACGGCATAGCCGCCCTTGTACGCGTCCTCAAACATTTTTTTGGTGGTTACTAATGGCATTTTTCTCACTCCTGATTCTTTCAGTATTTGTATTAGTATAGCATAAAATCAATCGTTGTCAACATTATTTCACGCGATACAGGCCGAAGAAGGAAACGTTCGCGCCGCTGGGCGCGGGCGTCAGCCCGGAGAAATGGTTGTTTGCGGATCCGGTGCTGCCGACGACAGCAAACTGTCTGCCGTCGCGGCACGCTATGCCGTTCGCCTGCTCTTTGCCGGTTCCGTTCAGCGCGTACTTTTGTACGCCGGTGCCGTTTTCGCTGACGGTCAGTACGAACGCGTCCGATTCGCCGCTGCCGAGGAACGAGAACGCGTTATCCGAGGAAGTGCTGTAGCCGACTGCCGCATAGCCGCCCTTGATCTGCGCAACGCCGGTGATAAAATCATTGCCCGTGCCGCCGAAGGTCTTGACCCATTCCACGCGCAGGCTCGCATCCATCCGGACGAGGAACGCATCGCCGCCGCCGTAGTTGTGCTTGCCCGCAAAGACGGAGTCGTCACGGACGTTTTCCGTGAAAATGCCGCCCACGATCACGCCGCCGTCCGCAAGAGCGATGGATGTGATCTCGTCATTGCCGGAACCGGCGATCGCGCGGTGTGTCAACAGTGTGCCGTTCGGGTCGAATTTAAAGACAATGCTGTCGCGTCCGCCGTAGCCCGCAAACTGCAGCATGTCAAGCTGTGCTTGGGCATGGAGGGCGTTGTGGGCAACACACGCGGCGTAAATGTATCCCGCGTCTGTGACGGCAAGCGATGTGAAAGACGATGCATTTGTGCCGCTGTTGAAGGCCTGCATCCATTGCTTCTCGCCTTCAGCGGAGAATTTTACAAGAACCGCCTTGATCGATTCCTCGAGCAGACCCGCAAAATCGCCGTCCGACGATTTCGTTCTGCCGCCCGCGAGGAAGCCGCCGTCCGGCGTGGCGCAGACGCTTTCAAACATGTCTGACTCTTCCGATCCGGAAAAAATCTTGGTCCACTTCTGGCTGCCGTTTGCGTCAAAGCAAACCATCAGCGCATCGCTCATGTCGGTTGCTCCCAGATTGCGCGCGCCCGTATAGCCCACCGCGACGATGCTGCCGTCGGTCAGCTCTGTTGCCTGCAGCAGGTTTACGCCGCTTCGATTAATGATATTTTTGCCGCCGAGTGTCGCTTTCCACTGGAATTCGCCGTTCTTGTCGTACTTGACAACGGCGGATTTTTCCCCTTGCCACGTCGTATCCGTGCCCGCGTAGTCGCCGTCGGTGGAGTGGAACAGCGCCGTGACGATATAGCCGCCGTCTTTGGACGGCGTGACGTGCCGGAAGTTGTCGCCGCCCGTACCGCCGAAGGTCGAGAGTGCGGTACGTTCCGCATTCGGCGCGTCGACGGACGCGTCCGCCGTCGTGCCGGTGACGTTTTCCGGCGGCTCGGTCGGTTCGTTCGGCTTGTTTTCCTGTGTGGCCGGCGCGACCGTGGTCGGCGCCAGGGTAGTGCCGTCTTTTTCCATGGGCGTGTACGCCGTATCGTACGTCGTCTTGTTGGCCGGATTGTGCGCCATATACAGTTCGCCCTGTTCATTGACCGCCAGGTCGAATCCGTAATCATTGAGCTCTTTCACAACGTCCTTGCGCTGCTCATCCGTCAGCGAATTCAGATTGCCGTCCCATTTGAGTGCGCCGCTCGAGCCGATCGTGTCGGAAACCGCGCCGATGATCTGCTCCTGTGTGGGCATACGGTTATAGAAAAAACCGGTCGTCTGCTCCTTGCGATCCGCCTCGCCCAGAAATTGAAATCCATTCTCCTTGATCTCCGTGTCATAACCGCGGCTGCGCAGTTCGTCGCGCACCGCGACCTTTTCCTCGTCGCTCAGATCGGTGAAACTGCCGGTCCACGATTCATCGCCCAGCGCGGTCCTTACGGCGTCGACGATCTCTTCCTTGTCCGCGGTCGGCGTGTACGCAAAGTAAACGATCCCGTTGTCCGTGACGGTTGCGTTATAGCCTTTTTCTGCGAGAGCCTTCTTGATTTCCTGGCGCTGCTCCTGCGTCAAGACGCTGTAATCGCCGTCCCAGTCTCCGCCGACGATCTCTTTGATCAGCGCGGAGAGTTCGTCGTCATCCACGGCCTGCACCGTCGCCGGCACGAATGTTTCGCTGGCGACCAGGCTGTCCGCCGGTTCTTTCTTTGAGCGGCCGCACGCGGCGGCTGACGCAGCGATCAGCGTCACGGCAAGCACGGCGGCGAGCGCTTTGGCACATTCTTTTTTCATAAGGGCTCCCCCTCTTTTATCAGAATCATACGGATAACCGCACCCTTATACTACCATATCCCGCCGCGGATTGCAATGAAGAAAGTGTGAATAGTGTATGAAAGAACGAAAAACCGCAAACAAAAAACAAGAGGCCTTTCTTCCGATTTGAAAGGTCTCTTTTGTTGGTTTCTTAAGCCGCTGTTACGCCAAATCGTTGTACTGATAGCACCGCACATAGTCCACGCGGAACTCGGCGGGCCAGACAGGCGTGTCGCTGATGTCGCCGTTGCGCGCTTTGGGATCGTGATCCGCCGCGCCGTTTTCGCCGGCGACTTCGACCGACAGCAGCAGATATTCCGGCTCCTGCGAAACGCCGCCCGCAGACGAGCGCGCGAATTCCTTGCCGTTGATGTAGAAAATATACTCGTCCGGATTCCATTCCACGCCGTAGGTGTTGTACTCCTTGTACGGATCGCCCTTGACGAGCGGCGTTGCGACGTGGCTGTGCACATGCGCGTCACCGTAGCCGTCGTAGTGCAGGTTCGCGGAAATGCGGTCGTTGCCGTATTTGTACTGTCCGTAATAAAACGACTCGAACACGTCGATCTCTGTGCCGTCGCGGCCGCTGCCGTCCTCATGATAAACGCCCTCGTTCATCATCCAGAAACCGCTCCACAGGCCGCAGCCCGCCGGCAGAATGCAGCGACACTCAAAATAGCCGTATTTCTGCTCGTACTTATCGCGCGTCACGATCTGACCGGAGTAGTAGCCCGGACCGTACGGCTGCTGCGTATCCCACGTCGTGTTGTATTTGTACGGCAGCGGCTCCTCCTTGTACTCGGTACGGATCACAAGATCGCCGTCCTCGACCGAGACCATGTCCTCGTGCCAGTAGCCGCCTTTGCGCGCGGTGATCCACCATTCGTAGCCCCACTTGTCGCGGTCGAGCGCGTCGCCGTCGAATTCGTCGTTCCAGACGAGCGTAAACTGCGACAGGTTGATTTGTTTTCTGCCGAATGTCCGGTCTCCCGTGCGGATCGCACCCGCCAGCGACGAGAAAAACATCCCGATTGCCAGAACAATCGACAAAACGGTTTTACAAACGCTTCGTACCATGCTGCTGCCCCCTTGTTTTTATTCCCGTATATCCTCCATCACGGCGAACGCGCCGCGGATGCCGTCCACGGCGGCGGACACAATGCCGCCCGCATATCCCGCGCCCTCGCCGCAGGGATATAAGCCGCTGATGTTGGTCTGGAAAAACTCGTCGCGCAGAATGCGCACCGGCGAGGATGAGCGCGTTTCTGGCGCGGTCAGCACCGCGTCGGGCATGGTGAATCCTTCAAGCATTTTGTTCATCTTCACCATCGCCTGCGCCATCGTGTCGGTCACACGCCGCGGCAGAACGCGCCGAATGTCGGAATAGACCACGCCCGTCGGACAGCTCGGCCGTACCGCGCCGCCGTGCGTCGACGGCGTATCGCGCAGGAAGTCACCCACAAGCTGCGCGGGTGCGGCGTAGCTTTCACCGCCCAATCGGAAGGCTGTGCGCTCGATCTCGCGCTGCAGCTCGAAGCCGGACAAAACGTCTTCGCTCGGGAAGTCCTGCGGTTCGATCCCGACCAGAAGCGCGGCGTTGGAATTCTCCGCGTCGCGCGCGTATTCGCTCATGCCGTTGACGCACATGCCGCCCGCTTCGGATGACGCCGCGACGACCGTTCCGCCCGGACACATGCAGAACGTATACAGTCCGCGTCCGTGCGGCGGGTGACACGCCATTTTGTAATCCGCCGCACCGAGCGCCGGATGACCGGCATACGCACCGTACTGCGCGCGGTCGATAAATTCCCGCGGGTGCTCAATACGCGTGCCGACCGAAAACGGCTTCTGCATCATCTGCACGCCTTTGCGGTGCAGCATTTCGATCGTATCGCGCGCGGAATGGCCGATACACAGAAGCAGCGTGTCTGTTTCGAGATCGACGCGCTGCCCGCCCTCCGTCTCGTATGTCACGCCGTGAACGGCCTTATTTGCGACGATCACATCGCACAGCCGGCATCCGAAACGCACCTCGCCGCCCAGTGCGATCACTTCCTCGCGGAAGCCCTTGACCACGGCGGCCAGTCTGTCCGTGCCGATATGCGGCTTAGCCGACCAGAGGATCTCCTGCGGCGCACCCTTGTCCGCCAGTTCCAGAAACACCTTGCGAATGAGCTTGCTCTTGGTTCCGGTCGTCAGTTTTCCGTCCGAGAACGTACCTGCGCCGCCCTCGCCGAACTGGATATTGGAGTTTTCGTCTAAACTGCCGGTCGCAAAAAAGCGTCGGACGTCCGACGTGCGCGTATCGACGTCGTGACCGCGCTCGAGCACGATCGGCCGCAGTCCGGCGCGCGCAAGCGTCAGCGCCGCGAAAAAACCTGCCGGACCGAACCCGGCGATCACCGGACGGAAAGGGCTTGTCCTGCGCAGCTCCGGCTGCTCATATACATACGGCTCCGCCTTGCCGACTTTGTTCGAGCGGCTGCGGCGGATCAGTTCGTCCTCGTCGCCCGTCACTTCCGCCTCGACGTTGCAGACGAAAAAGATGTTGTCTTTTTTGCGGCTGTCCACCGCTTTTTTGGTCAGATTCAGCGCACGGATACGGCTCTCCGGACAGCGCAGGACCGACGCGGCCGCCGTCAGCAGCGCGTCGTCTGCCGCATCGAGCGGCAGTTTGATTTCGGTAATTTTAATCATGCTGTAAACCTTTATTTTTGCAGGTATTGCGCGGCGCTCCTGCCCGCCAGCCGGCCGGACGACCAGGCGAACGTCAGGTTATAACCGCCGCATTTCCCGTCGATATTCAGTATTTCTCCGCAGGCGAACAGTCCCGGCACGCGCTTCGATTCGAGTGTGTCGGAAAACGCCGTCACGTCCATGCCGCCCGCCGTGACCTGTGCGTCGGCGAATCCCTTCGTCCCGCGCACCGTCAGGGGGAACGCTTTGAGCGCCTTTGCGAGCGCATGCAGTTCGCCGTCCGTCAGCGTGTCGCACGGCGCGGTCAGCTTCCGCTGCAGCGTATCGCGCGCGATCGCCTGTCCGATGCGGCTGTGCACCGCGCCCAGAAGCAGCTGCTCGAGCGGACGGCTGCCGCCGCGCGCCTTTGCTTCGCGCAGGAAATCTCTCGTCTGCGCCCCGTCCATATCCGGCAGGAAGTCGATGAACAGCGTTCCGCCGTCCGCGGCAAAGCGGCTGAGTTCCATTGCCGCGATCCCGGACAGCCCGTAGTCCGTGAACAGCACCTCGCCGCAGGACGAGTGCGTTTTGCCGTCCGGCGCGCGCAGCGTCAGCGCGGCAGCAGCGCGCAGGCCCTTGAGCCCCTTGACAAAGTCGGTGTCCGTGCGCAGTTGAACGAGCGCGGGATACAGCCGGGTACACGAATGGCCGAACGCTTCGAGCAGCCGGTATCCGTTGCCGTCCGTCCCGTGCACCGGCGACGCTTTCCCGCCGCAGGCGACGATCACCGCACGTGCGCGGTGTGTACCGACGACGAACATCCCGTTCTCCCTGCGGATCGACACCGCCGTTTCGCCGCAGACGATGCGCACGCCCAGCCGTTGGCACTCAAGCCGCAGCACATCCAGCACGGACGACGCGGCATTTGAACGCGGATAGACGCGTCCCTCGCTGTCCGCCGTCGTTAAAAGTCCTATCGAACGAAAGAAATCCAGATCGCTGCGGACGTCATACTGCGCAAAAACGCGCCCGACGAACGACGGATCGTTGTAGTCCGCGGGCGACGCGTTCCTGTTCAGAAGATTGCAGCGGCCGTTTCCGGTCGCCAGAATCTTTTTGCCGACGCGGTCGAGTTTTTCCAGCACGGTCACATCCGCGCCCCGGCGCGCTCCCTCGATCGCCGCCGCAAGACCGGACGCGCCGCCGCCGAGGATGAGGATTCCCGTATCGTTCATATGCTCTCGTCTCCGTTATGTCCGGCGTTGCGCAGCATTTCCGCAGCGTTTTCCAGCTGCAGAAGCGTGACCGTGCCGCCGTTGATGCGGGCGATCTCCTGCTTGCGTCCCTCGAAATCCAGTTCCTGCACGGCGGTGTATGTCTTGCCGCTGTGCACGGATTTGGAAATGAGCAGATGCGTGTCCGCCATGACCGCGATCTGCGAAAGATGCGTCACGCAGATCACCTGATGCGACTTCGAGACTTCGGCAAGCTTCTGTCCGACCTTCTGCGCGGCGCGTCCGCTCACGCCCGTGTCGATCTCATCAAAGATCAGCGTGTCCACATCGTCGCACGCGGACAGAACGTTTTTGATGGCAAGCATGATGCGCGACAGTTCGCCGCCGGACGCGATCTTGATGATCGGTCGCGGCGCTTCGCCGGCATTGGCGGAAATGAGAAATTCGATCTTATCCGCGCCTGTCGCGGACAGCGGCGCATCCGCGTGCTGCACCACGAACCGCACGGACGGCATGTCGAGAAACCGCAGTTCCCGACAGACGTTTTCGGCGAACATCTTGCCCGCTTCCAAACGGCTTTTCGTCAGCGCAGCGGCACAGCGGTTTGCCTTGTCTGTAAGCTGCGCGATCTGCCGCGATAGTTTTTCCGCACGCTCGTCCGCGCTCTCCAGAAGCTCCGCCTCCCGCTGCGCGTTTTCCAAAAAGCGCAGCATCTCTTCTTCCGTCTCGCCGTATTTGCGCGACAGACGGTAGATCGTATCGAGCCGTTCCTCCGCCTCGGCAAGTTCGCGCGGGTCCATGTCCATCGACTCGATCGCGCCGCGGATTTCGGCAATGTATTCCCGCGCCTCGAGCGATGCGGATTCCAGAAACTCCGCCACGGGACGCAGGCTCTCAAAAAAGTCCGTTGTATCGTACAGTTCGTCGGCTGCCGCTGCCAGCAGTCCCGCCGCGCCGTCCGTCGTCTCGTCGCCGGCAACGGCGGCGTACGCCGTCTGCAGCGCGCGCAGCACGGCTGCCGAGTTGCGGAACAGCTCGATCCTGTTTTGCAGTTCGTCGCGTTCGCCGACGCGCAGATCCGCGTTTTCCAGCTCCTCGATCTGATAGCGCAGCATATCGAGCCGCCGCGCCTTTTCGCTCTCGTCCGTCTGCAGTGCGGAGAGCTCTTTCTCGGCTTCCCGCAGCGCGCGGTACGCGTCGGCGTACGCTTCGCGCAGATCGCCGTTGTCCGCGAGCGCGTCGATATAGCGCATGTGGTTTTCCGGCTGGAACAGCGCCTGGCTGTCGTGCTGGCCGTGGATGTTTACCAGCGCCGTGCCGAGCGTTTTGAGCATGGAAACGGACACGGGACTGCCGTTGACGCGGCAGGAACTGCGGCCGTCAGACGTAATGCGGCGGCGGATCAGCACCTCACCGTCGAAGTCGATCTCAAAATCCGCGAGGATCTTTTGCACCTGCTCGCCGCAGTCGGTGAACAGCGCCGTCACCGACGCGCTGTCCGCGCCGCTGCGCAGGATCTCGCGCGATGCGCGTTCGCCCAACGCCGTATTGATGGAATCGAGAATGATGGATTTGCCCGCACCGGTCTCACCGGTCAGGACGTTGAAACCTCTGCTCAGACGGATCTCCGCGCTCTCGATGATCGCGACATTTTCGATCTTCAGCTCCGCAAGCATGGGTCACACCTCTTTGGACGCGTCTTCCCGCAGAAAAGACTGCACGGTCTTCTGGATCTCGGCGGCCTGCTGCGATGTGCGGAACAGCGCAAAGATCGTGTCGTCCCCCGCAAGCGAACCGACCAGACCGTCCCAGTGCATCGAATCAAACGCCGCGCAGGCTGCCTGCGCCATGCCGTTGTAGCAGCGCAGCACCAGCGTATTGCCGGCGTAGTCCGTACTCTTGACGGAGTGGACGAAGATGGAACGGAACTTGTTCTCCAGATGCTCCTCGCGCGGCTTGTCGCTGACCGCATAGCGGTACTGGCCGTTCTCGCCCATGAGCTTGACGATGCGCAGCTCCTTGATGTCGCGCGAAATGGTCGCCTGCGTCACGTCGAGACCGCTCTCGCGCAGACGGCGCAGCAGTTCCTCCTGTGTGCTGATGTCATACTCCGCAATCAGCTGCAAAATCCGTTTCTGGCGTTTCTTTTTCATGTCGGGTCTATCCCCTTTGCTGCATTTTTGTATGGTAAACTTCTATGAAAGAATCCGTTTTGATGCGAATAAAATATGCGCTCGTCTCGGCGCGGCGTATGCGCACCTCGGCGTCCCGCGGCACGGGAAGCGGAACGGCGCCGTCGCAGGTGAGTCCCAGCTCGCTGTCCGTCGTGGCGCGCAGCGTCAGCTCCGTCTGCGGCGCGAACAAAAGCGTACGCCCGGACAGCGAATGCGGACAGATCGGCGTCAGCAGCAGACTTTCCAGCGACGGATCGACGATCGGGCCGCCTGCCGACAGCGAATATGCCGTCGAGCCGGTCGGCGTGGCAACGATCACACCGTCGCCGAGATAGCCGCATGTCTCGCGCCCGTTCACCAGAACTTCCACACCCGTCAGCTTCGCTGCGCCCGTGCGCGAAAAAATCGCATCGTTGATGCACAGCGCCTCGTGCAGCACATTGCCGTTTTGCAGGATCTGCGCCTGCAGCAGCATGCGCCGCTCGGTCGTGTATCCGCCCGTCAAAAGCCGCTCCAAAAGCGGCAGCTCGTGCTGTTCGAGTCCCGCCAGGAACGCGAGCCGTCCGGCATTGATGCCAAGCACCGGCTTGTTGGCGCCGATCGCCTTGTGCGCGGCGTAGATGATGCTGCCGTCGCCGCCGACGGCGATCACCAGATCGCAGCTGCCGAGCATCCGATCCTGCGGCAGGAACTGCGCGTTTGTCCCCGTAAACTCCGGCCGGACCGCTTCGTCCAGCATGGCGCACGCGCCGAGTTTGGTCAGCTCGGCGCAGATCTGCCGTGTGACCTCGCGCGCGTTTTCGCGCGTCAGATTCGGGATGATGGCTATGTTCATGGATTCACCTGCATTCTACTTTTTCAGCGTATCATGCGACAGACGCACGAGCGCGTCGATCTCCTCGTCCGGGATCTGCGTGCCGTCCTGCGCTTTGCACAGATACATCAGATATTCGATATTGCCCTCGGGACCGCGGATGGGCGAAAACGTCAGCCCCCGCACGGAAAAACCCGTTTCGGCGGCAAAGTTCGTCACGGTACGCACGACCTCGGTATGGACGGCCGGATCGCGCACGACGCCCTTTTTGCCGACGTTTTCCCGTCCCGCCTCAAACTGCGGTTTGATGAGACAGACCGCTTCGCCGCCGTCGCGCAGCAGCGCAAACAGCACCGGCAGGATCAGCGACAGCGAAATGAACGACACGTCCACGCTCGCAAAATCCACCTCGTCCGGCACCTGCTCGCGCGTACAGTAGCGGAAATTGGTGCGTTCGAGATTGACCACGCGCGGATCGGTGCGCAGCTTCCACGCGAGCTGGCCGTAGCCCACGTCGATCGCGTACACCTTCTGTGCGCCGCTTTGCAGCATACAGTCGGTAAAACCGCCCGTGGATGCGCCCACATCCATGCAGATCTTGTCCTGCAGCGTGATGGGGAACGTCTGCATCGCCTTTTGCAGCTTCAGTCCGCCGCGGCTGACAAACGGATTGTTGTTTTCGCGTACCTCGATCGTATCCTCCGGCTTCACGGTCTGTCCGGCCTTGAGCGCCTTTTGCCCGCCGACATAGACCGCGCCCGCCATGATGAGCGCGCGTCCGCGTTCCCGCGACGGCACAAGTCCGCGCGCGAACAGCTCCGCGTCCAGTCTGTTTTTATCCTGCATGGTGCGCCTCTTCGGTTGTTATTTTTTTGCGTATGCTTTCCGTGTCCAGGCCGTACCGTCGCAGCTGCGCGTCGACAGACGCCTGCGCGACAAAGCAGTCCGGCACGGCCGTAAGCGAATATTTTCCAGCGAAGCCGCGCTCCAGAAGCTGCAGCGCAAACGCTTCGCCGACGCCGCCGCTGCGCACGCCTTCCTCAAAGAAGTACACAGCCCCGCACCGCAGAACGGCCTCCACCGCCGCAGGATCGACAGGCTTGATGCGGCCGAGCTTGACGACGCGCACGGGCAGTCCGGCGGCCGCCTGCATGGCGTATGCGCTCACGCGGCCGTACGTGACGACGGCGGTCGGCGCGTCCTCCGGGCCGTACAGATCGAAACTCCCGCCCGACAGTTTGAAGTCCGCCGGAAATTCCGGCTCGCTGCCGCGCGGATATCGCACCGCCACAAGTCCCGCATCGACGTAAAGCGCATTATACATATCCTGACGCAACTCGTGGTAGGTCGCGGGAGAATAGACCGTGATCTGCGGGATCGAAGCGAGAAACGCCGCATCGTACAGCCCCTGATGCGTTTCGCCGTCCTCGCCGACGAAACCGGCGCGGTCGATCGCCAGCACGAGTTTTTGTCCCTGCAGCGCGCCGTCGTGCAGGATCTGGTCGTAGGCACGCTGCAAGAATGTGGAGTACAGCGCGACGACCGGTTTCATGCCCGTCTTGGAAAGACCCGACGCGAACGTCACGGCGTGCTCCTCCGCAATGCCCACGTCAAAGAACCGCCGCGGGTACCGCTCCTCAAAGCCGCGCAGCCCCGTTCCGAGCGCCATCGCCGCCGTCACGGCGCACAGCGTGCGGTCATGCAGCGCCGCTTCGCACATGTATTTGCCGAACTGCTCGGAGAAGTTTGTGCCGCCGGTCAGCGGCTCTCCGGAGTACATATCGAATTTGGAAATGCCGTGGTACAGAGCCGGATGCTGCTCGGCGTATTCGCAGCCCTTGCCCTTGACGGTGTGCACGTGCAGCAGCACCGGCTTCTTGACGAGTTTCGCCGTTTCCAGCGCGTCGGTCAGCTGACCGATGTTGTGGCCGTCCACAGGACCCATATAGCGAAAGCCCATGTCCTCGAACAGATTGCTGTCGTACAGGTCGTTTTTGATGCGCGTCTTGATGCGCATCAGCAGACGCGCCATCGGCTTGCCGATCAGCGGGATATGATTGAGCACTGCCTCCGCGCCCGCCTTGAAACGCACGTATTCGGGTTTGGAGCGAATGACCGCCAGATACCGCGCGAGCGAGCCGACGTTGCGCGAGATGGACATTTCGTTGTCGTTGAGAATGACGATCAGACGGCAGTCGGTGCGGCCTGCGTTGTTCAGCGCTTCGTAAACCAGACCGTTCGTAAACGAACCGTCGCCGACCACGGCCACGGTGTAGCTTTTGTCGTCATTGAGCTCGTTGCCGCGCACGACGCCGTACGCCGACGAAAGCGCCGTGCCGGAGTGCCCCGAATAAAACACGTCGTGTTCGCTCTCGTTCGGGCGCGAAAAACCCGAAACGCCGCCCTCCTGCCGCAGCGTAGAGAACCGATCCCGGCGGCCGGTGAGCAGCTTGTGCGTGTAGACCTGGTGTCCGACGTCGAAAATGATCTTGTCCTGCGGCGAGCGGAACACCTTGTGCAGCGCGACAGTCAGCTCCACCACGCCCAGGTTGGACGCAAGATGGCCGCCCGTCTGCGACACGGTTTCGAGCAGCGTCTCCCGGATCTCGCAGCACAGTTTCTGTAATGCGTCGGCGTCCAGACGCTGTACGTCCTCCGGCGCATTGATTTGATCGAGATATTTCAAAACTGTCAGTCCTTTGTTGTCAGTCCGTTATTTATTGCGTTCACACAAGGATTCGGCAAAAGCGCGCAGCGCGTCTGCCGCCTCGCCGAACACGTCCAGCGCCCGGACGGCGGTTTGCGTAAAGCGCCGCGCATCTTTTTTTGCGCCGTCCAGTCCGCAGAGCGTGACATAGGTGCTCTTGTTCTGCGTTTCGTCGCTGCCCGCGGGCTTGCCCAGCGTCGCCGTGTCGCCTGTCACATCCAGGATGTCGTCTACGATCTGGAACGCCATGCCCAGCCCGTTCGCATAGTCCGCAGCGGCGTCACGCTGCCGCTGCGGCGCACCGGCGGCGATACAGCCGAGCAGGCATGCCGCGCGGATCAGCGCGCCCGTTTTCAATTCATCCGTCCGCCGCAGCGTTTCGAGCGAAACGGCGCTGCCCTCGTTTTCAAGATCCATCGTCTGCCCGCCGATCATGCCGCGGTTGCCGGCTGCCGCGGCAAGCGTCGCGCACGCTTCGGCGATCCGATCGCCCGGCAGCGGCGCGGCGGTCAGCGTCTCAAACGCCAGCGTCAGCAGTCCGTCGCCCGCCAGAAGCGCGTTGGCTTCTCCGTACCGGATATGGCAGGAAGGTTTGCCGCGGCGCAGATCATCGTCGTCCATGCACGGCAGGTCATCGTGGATGAGCGAATAGGTATGCACCATTTCCACCGCCGCCGCAAACGGCATCGCTTTCGCGGGGTCGCCGCCGCAAATGCGGCAGAATTCCAGCACAAGACAGGGGCGGACGCGTTTGCCGCCGCCCTCCAGGCTGTAGCGCATCGCTTCGCTGACGACGTCCGTTCCCGATACGGCGGACCGCAGATAGGCTTCGATCTGCGGCAGGGCGCTTAAAATATCAGTCATCCTGCACCTCCCCGTCGGAAAGCACTGCGATCTTCTGTTCGGCGTTGTCCAGATATTTGCTGCACAAACGCACCAGCGCGGAAGCCTCCTCATACAGTTTCAGCGATTCCTCGAGCGGAAGGCTCCCGTCCTCCAGACGTTCGGTAATGACAGACAGGCGGTCCATCGCCTGTTCGTAAGAAAGCTGTTTCATTGCGTTTCCTCCTGTGTTTGTTCCACGATACATTCCGCCGTTCCGCGCGAAAAGCGCAGCAGCAGGCGGTCGCCCGCCGCGAGCGTCTGCGCGTCTGTAACGGCGGCGCCGTCTTTTTCGGCAATCGAATAGCCGCGCACGAGCACGCGCATGGGATTCATCGCGTCGAGCTTGCCGCACAGAAGCGACAGTTTGCCGCGTTCTGTCTGCAGGCGCGAACGCATGATGCGGTCGGCACGTTCGCTTGCGCCGTCCAGACGCAGGCGGTGCGGCGTCAGCAGTACGCGCGGATCGCGCAGATTTGCCGCTCGGCCGAGCTGCTCAAGCCGTATCCGTTCCCGCCGCAGCCGCTCGCGCATCGCACGCCGCACGCGCATCTCGCAGCTCAGGATCACACCGCGTTCCTCCATGCTGTCGGGCACGGCAAGCTCCGCGGCGGCGGACGGCGTCGGCGCGCGCAGGTCCGCGGCAAAATCACAAATCGTAAAATCGGTCTCATGTCCCACGGCGGAAATCACGGGGATCTCCGAACCCGCAACGGCACGTGCGACGATCTCCTCGTTGAACGCCCAGAGATCCTCGACGGAACCGCCGCCGCGACCGACGATCAGCACGTCCGCCGCATGCTGCTCGTTCATGCGTCGGATCGCATCGACGATCTGGGGCGCCGCCTGCGCACCCTGCACCTGCACGGGACAAAGCACAACGGTCGCCAAAGGAAACCGTCTGCCCAGAATATTGCGTATATCCTGCACCGCCGCGCCGGTCGCAGACGTGATCACGCCCACGCGCATCGGACAGCGCGGGATCTCCTTTTTGCGCGACTCGTCAAACAGCCCTTCCGCGGCAAGCTTGCGTTTGAGCTGCTCAAATGCCACGTGCAGCGCGCCTGCGCCGTCGGGCTGCATATCGTCAATGTACATCTGGTACTGCCCGTCACGCGGAAACAGCGATACGCGTCCGCGCACAAGCACACGCATCCCATCCTCCGGCAGAAAGCGCAGCCGAGACGCTTCGCTGCGAAACATCACCGCGCGCACAGCCGCCGCATCGTCCTTAAGCGTGAGATAAAAGTGGCCGGTGCGCAAATGATTCGTAAAATTCGAGATCTCCGCGCGCACGTACACCGCGGACAGATTGCGGTCGCCGTCGAGAAGGGACTTGACGTACGTATTCAGTTGGGAAACCGTTAAAATCGTCATATCACATGGAATGTTTTCGATAGGCAAGGTACGCCGTGCCCACCGCGTTGTCACAGGCAAGTTCCGGCGACGCGAACACACAGTCGAACCGTGCGCCGAGCGTCGCGCGCAAAAGCGTATTGGCTGTCACGCCGCCGGAAAAAACCAGCGGCAGATCACCGCTCAGGCGCAGCGCGTAATCGGCCATCGCCGTCAGCGCTTCGGCAAGATACAAAAGGCAGTAGCGGCAGATATCCGCCGCCGGCTCTCCGTTTTCGTGCATACGCGCGCATTGATTTTCGAGTCCGGACAAACTGCAGCAGCCGTCCCTGACCGGCACGCGTACGGAAAACGCACGCGTACTCTTGCGCGCCTGCTCGTCTACATATTTCCCCGCCGGGAATGGGAAGCCGAGCATCACGCCCACACGGTCGACGGCTTGTCCCGCCTTCAGATCGAGCGAGGACAGCAGCAGTTCCGCGTGCAGGATGCGCTCGCGTTCCGGCGTCACGCGCACACATTCCGTCGTGCCGCCCGAAACATGGAATGCAAGGAATTCTTTTTCCGCAAGATCGGTGCGCTCCGCCGACAGCAGCGCGGCGGCAATGTGTCCCGCCTGGTGCGAGAATCGGTACAACGGCACGTCCAGCGCCTTCGCGGCAGCGGCAGCCGCGCTCACGCCCGCAAGAAAGCAGGGCATGTACGACCCCTGCGCGTCGCGCGGACGATCGGACACGCCGACCGCGGCGGCGTCCCGGAAATCCGGCAGTGCGCCGAGGATGTCCGGCAGAGCCGCTGTGTGGTGAAAGACCGCGTCGCTCTGCCGCAGACCCATCTGTCCTTCCTTCACCGGCAGCAGACGGCGGCTCGAGCAAATCTCATTCCGCGGCGCAAACAGCGCCGCAGACGTGGTATAGTTGCTGGTGTCTATTCCGAGATACCGCATGCGTTTTCTCCCGCGCGCAGATACGAACGCAGCACGCCGTTGACAAAGGAGACGTCCTCGCTCGTCGCGTACTCTTTGCACAGCTCCACCGCTTCGTTGACCACCGCACCCTGCGGCACGTCGGTAAACATCAGCTCGCCCACCGCGAGCCGCAGCGCCGCCTGCGATACGCGCGATATGCGTCCGATCCGCCAGCCGCGCAGATGCTTTTCGATGGCAGCGTCAATCTCGTTCTGCGCACCGCAGACCTTCTGCACGATCCCGCGCGCGAAATCGTCCAGTTCCACGATACCGTCCTCGCATGCGAGCGCGATCACGTCCGCAACTTCCATATCGGGATGGAACGATTTGTCAAACAAAAGCAGGAACGCCTGCTCTCTTGCTTCGTGTCTCGTCATGGAGATCGTCTCCTTTTTTTCAAATGTGTATAATCGGTTTATTATAACACGTTCCTTTTGTATATACAACTCTTTTTCCAAAAAATATACAAAACGCTCTGTATAAATGCATAAAAAGAAGTTCTTCACGGATTTCCGTGCAAAAGGGAGCGCGGCAGGGATAGGTGACGAATAAGCGTAAAGAAGTAATCTTCGTCACGGTAACCATAACCGAAATCCGTGAAGAACCTAAAAATAGAGGAAAACAAAACGGGACGGCCAACCGGCAGTCCCGTAAAAGTTTGGTTCGGTTTATTCTTCGGTCTGTTCCTGCGCAGGCGCGGCTTTCGGCTCGATCTTGCCGTAAAGCGACGCTTCGGCGTTGTCGGAACGGGGAGGACGGGTAGGCTGCGAAGAGCCCTTGTCGCCGCCTCTGCCGCCGCGACCGCCTCTGTTGCCGCCGCGACCGCCGCGGCCGCCCTGTCCGCCTCTGCCGCCGTGGTAGTTGCCGCCGCGACCGCCTTCTCTGCGCGGTGCGGAGCCGTTTTCGGCGGTGAAGCCCTCGGCCAGCGTGATGACCACGCGGCGCTCGCTGTCAGAACCGACGGAATGGGATTCCACGCCCTCGATCTGCTGGATCGCCGTGTGTACGACGCGGCGCTCATAGGGGTTCATGGGATCGAGCACGACGTTTCTGCCGTACTTGCGCACGCGTGCCGCGTTCTTCTTGGCAAGCTCGCGCAGCGTTTCTTCGCGCTTTTCGCGATACGTGCCCACATTGATCGAAACACGCTTGTACGCGTCGGAGTCCTTATTGATGACCAGGCGCACCAGGTACTGGATCGCGTCGAGCGTTTCGCCTCTGCGTCCGATGACCGTGCCCTGATTGTTGCCGCAGTCGAGCTGGATCATGACCGTGTCGTCCTCGACGGAGAACGAGATCTCGGCTTCCTCCACACCCAGACCCTTCAGCACGCCGCGCAGATACGTTTCCGCGTGGACGAACGGGGATTCTTCATAGGTATAGAACGCTCTGACTTTGGCGGGGCTGCCGCCGAACAGACCGAGCGTCTTTTTCTTCGGCAGTTCTACGATTTCCTGTTGGATCTCAACGTCTTCCGGAGCGGCAAGTGCGGCCTTCGCGTTTTCAAAAGCCTCCTCGACCGTTGCGCCGACGCCGATTGCTTCTTTAATCAAAAGTGACACCACCTATTGTTTTCAATCTTTTGCATTCTTGTGCTGCGCGACCCGCTTGAGGTTTGCCTCGCGGGAGCGCCGCTGTACGGTTTCTTCGATCAGCAGCTTTGCCGTCGTCTTCTTGGGGCTATAGATGTAGTTGAGCGCAAGCATCTGCACAAAAGCGATCACGCTGGAAGTGATCCAGTAGATGCCGATACCGACAGGGAACTGGAACGTGAAATACAGCGAGAACAGCGGCATGCCGAAGGTCATGCAGCCCATGGACGGGTTTTTGGACATTTCGGGATTCTGTTCCTTCTGGCGCAGATACATGACGACGCTGCTGGCCATTTGCGACAGGAACGACAGAACCGGGACGAGCCACAGCACGTCCGGATGCTTGATGGACGGAACCTGTCCGAGCGAAATGCCGAGGAATTTGAAATCGAAGCTGCTGATTTTTTCAAATATGTCTGCCGGAACGGAACCGGACAGCTCCTGGATGTGTTCAATGATCAGGAGTTCGACGGTACGGCTGTTTTTGGTTGTGACTTCAACTACGTCGGCAAGCGCTTTCGTCAGCGATTCGATATGCGCGGCCGGGATATTCAGCACGTACTGCAGGGGGCGGTAAATCACGCCGATCAATCCGTAAATGATCGGAAGCTGCAGCACCAGCGGCAGGCAGCCCATCGACATGGGATTCGTGCCCTCGCGGGCGTACAGCGCCTGCGTCTCCTCCTGGATCTTCTTCTGGTCTCCGGCAAATTGCTGCTGGATCTTGCGCACTTTCGTTTGCAGCCGCTGCATCTTTGCGGTGCTCTTCTGCTGTTTCACGGACATCGGCAGCATCAGGATGCGCGCGAAGAGCGTCAGCAGGATCAGAGCCAGGCCGTAGTTGCCGACCCATTGGTACAGCGAGCGCAGCAAAAAGCCGAAAATACTATACAAAAATGACATGGGATAACCTCCGCAAAGGTCGGTTTATCGTTTCTTTTTCCGCTGCTTTTTCGGCGGAACGGGATCGTACCCGCCGGGGAACAGGATGTTGCAGCGCAGAAGCCTGCCCAGCGCGAGGAAAAAACCCTTGAATGCGCCGTGCACCTCGATCGCTTCGAGCGCATACTGCGAGCAGGTCGGATAGTATCGGCACATCGGCGGAAAAAGAGGGGAGATGCGTCTGCGGTAGAACCGGATGCATGCAAGCAAAAAACGTTTCATTCGGCGATCACACCCAACTTCTGCAGCTGACTGTACATGACACGCTCCACGTCTGTGCTTTTGCTGCGCAGCGTCCGTGTACGCGCCACGAACACAATATCCCATCCGCCGCTGCACAGCGGCATCAGATGCCTGTACGCTTCTTTAATAACCCGGCGGCAGCGGTTTCGTTCCACGGCGCCGCCGAGTTTCTTGCTTGTCGTGATGCCGATACGACAAATGCCTGCGCGGTTTTTCAGACAGTAAACAACCAGCGCAGGGCTTACACAAGACTTGCCGCGCCCATAGACGCGGCGAAAGTCGGTATTTTGATGGATCGTTACCACCTTGGACAAAACCATCACCTATCCTGCATTGCGAAAATGCAAATCAATAGGTCAGCTTCTTTCTGCCCTTCGCTCTGCGGCGCGCGAGAACCTTGCGGCCGTTGCGGTCGGACATTCTCTTGCGGAAGCCGTGTTCCATCTTGCGATGGCGCTTTTTGGGCTGATACGTTCTTTTCATTTTTCGCAATCCTCCTTGTTAATCGTTGACATAGGGCAGGAGAGCGACCTGACGTGCGCGCTTGATCGCAGTGGTCAGCGCACGCTGGTGGGCGGCACAGGTGCCGGTCACGCGACGGGGCAAGATCTTCGCTCTGTCCGAAATAAACTTGTGGAGTCTGGCTACGTCTTTGTAGTCGATGTATTCCACTTTGTCGACGCAGAAAGAACAGACCTTCTTGCGGCCCTTTCTGTTCTGTCTTCTGTCGTTTTTCTCATAAGCCATGGAAAGTGAACCTCCTTATCAAATATTAGAACGGAAGCTCGTCGTCGTCCTGGATATCGTTGAAATCTCCCACGCTGCCGGTTGCATACGCGGGTGCGCTCTGCTGCGCCTGGGGACGCGCGGGCTCTTCGTAACGGGCGGTGTTGCCCGTGCTGCCGGTTTCCGCTTTGCTGCCGCAGAAGCTGACGTTGTCCGCCACAATCTCGACTGCGGTGCGTTTGTTACCGTTGCGGTCCTCGTAGTTGCGGGTCTGGATGGAACCCTGCACTGCGATCATCGATCCCTTGCGGAAGTAGCGGCTGACGAATTCCGCCGTCTGTCGCCACGCGACGACGTCGATGAAATCCGCCTGGCGCTCTTCGCCCTGGCGTACGAAGTTGCGATCGACCGCAACACGGAACGAGATCACGGAAATACCGGATGTGGTTGTGCGCAGCTCGGGGTCTGCTACCAGTCTGCCCATGATAACTGCACAATTCAGCATGATCGTTCCTCCTCCTTTTACGCCTTTCTGACGACGAGAGAACGCAGAACACCTTCGGTGATCTTTGCGATACGCTCGAGCTCAGCAGGGAATTCGGGGCCGGCTGTGAAGTTGAACAAAGCGTAGAAGCCGTCCGGTTCATCGTTGATCGGGTAGGCGAGCTTGCGGCTGCCCCACTCGTCAACACTTTCCAGCGTACCGTGTTCCTCGACAAGCGCCTTGAACTTTTCGATCAGGGCCTGTACACTTTCTTCGCCGTTTGCGACGGAGAAAACCAACATGGTCTCATAGCTGTTGACTGCCATTCTGAAGCACCTCCTTCTGGTCTTTCGGCCGCGGACTTGCCCGCGGCAAGGATCGCAGATCTTCGCAAAATCTGCTTTACCGCATGAGAAAAATTACACGGCAATTAATAATTATACCAGCAATTCCGCCAAAGTCAAGTTTTTTTTGAAACTACGCGAAAAAATCCGCATGACCACAAGATGTAGTACATTATTGTTGCACACGGCGGGAATGCGCCGCGGATTCCACCGCTGCCGCGGCAGTGATCTGCAAAACGGGCAGGTACGGGAAGTGGTACCGGCCGCTGCCGACCGTCAGACAAACCATTGCCGTGCCGATGAGAAAGATCCCGTACAGGAACGAGAGCGAGCGCCAGTATCCGCGCCGCATGGATCGGATCACGCCCCACAAAAACAGCGCGAACGTCAGCATGTAGAACGCCTGGCCGTAACAGATCACGACGTCGCCGAACGTCCATGCGCGATCCTGTCCGCGCAGCATGTCGGCGATCCGGCGCACATAGTCTTTTCCTGCCGTTGTTTTGAGGTTATCAAAGTAAACTTCGCCGGCATACGTATCCGTGGCATACATATAAAAGAGCTTTTTCGGAATGAGAGAGATGTATTTGCCCGGGTTTTCGCGTATCCACGCTTTCGCCGCCGCGGAATAGACCGCGTTGATCTCGGTATAATCCATTGTTTTTTTCTGTGCGGACGGGATAAATCCGGCATGGCCTTCGGCAAACACGGCGTCGCTGTAGCTGCCGTCGGCGTCCGCGTTTGCGCCGATGAGCAGATTGCCGCTGCCGATCGTCGGCTGGTAGACGAATCTGCCGCTGCTGTGATACGTGAACAGGCAGATTGCCGCGACCATTACCGCCGCGCCTGCCAGCAGCCGCGCATAGCTGTGCCATTTCTGCCGGCGGTACAGCAGGACCCACAGCGCGGAAACGAAAAACGGTATTCCCAGCGGCCGCACCCAGTTGGCGTACGCGAGCAGTAGTCCCGCGAGAAACGGCAGTCCGCCGCGTTTGCGGAACAGAAGCGCCAGCGCCGCGAATGCCAGCGCCGAGAAGCACAGCTCCGTGCGCGCGACGCAGATCTCCGACCAATACGGCGCGCTCAGGCAGAAAAAGACGGCCGTGCACGCGCAAACGTCCGGCGAAGCGGTCGCCCGATATGCGAGCGTGAGCACGGACAGCAGCAGGATCTGCACAAAGAACATATTCAGAATATACGCCGACCGCACGCTGCCGGTCAAGCGCAGCAGCGGGATCAGCAGATTGACGTAACCCGTTCCGGCTGTGCCCTTGCCGACGAAGTCCGCCGCAACGGGATAGAAGTGTCCTTCGCGCACGCAGCGCATCGCCGTGCCGACGTACCGCGCGGCGTCGCTGATCGGTTCGCCCCGGAACGTCAGCAGCACATAGAGCTGCATCGCGAGCATCAGCACATAGCAGCAGACGGCCGCGACAGTCAGTCCGCGGCTGCGCGTATTGCCGAACGCGCGCAGGCGCGCAGACGATTCATCCCGCAAAAAGAACTGCATCGTTTTGTCTCCCAGCCCAGATTCTACACATTACGAAAAAGCTGCCCTGCACACGGCAAAGCAGCTTAATGAGGCGCGTATTATTCCGCGGCTTCCGTCGGATGGATGCTCTGACGGGCGCGGCGGATCTCCGCAAGACTGTCCACCAGCGCGATGTCCGCGTCCTGCATCACACGATCCAGGAACTCGGACGTGGCGGAACGGATGTCGTCGGAATACTTGTTGGCCTTGTTGACCAGATCCTCGGCCTTTGCCTCGGCTTCCGCCGTCACGTTTGCCGCTTCGGTCCGGCGCAGCTCGACCATTTCCGCGAGCTTTTTCTCCGCCGCTTCGAGCATATCGCGGCCTTCCTGATCGGCCTTGGCGCGCACTTCCTCGGCATACGCCGCCGCCTGCTTGGCCACTTCGCTTTCCTCGACCATCTTCTGCGCCTTTGCTTCGGCTTCGGCGACGATCTGCGCCGCTTTTTCTTCGGCCTCGGCCGTCGTCTTTTTAGAGAATTCATCCGCCTGACGCACCAGCTCGCGCGCCTTGTCTTCGGACTTCGTCACGAAATCCTTGACCTTGTCCTGTGCGCTCTGCACGATGTTGGCGGAATCTGCCTTTGCTTTTTCGATGATGCTGTTGCGCTCGGCCAGCACATTGCGCGCCTGCGCAATCTCGACCGGCAGATTCAGGCGCATATCCTCCAGACAGGTTTTGATCGCTTTCGTGTCCACCATCGTCTTGTTGGTGAACGCTACGTTGGTACCGGAATCGACCGCGTTTTCGATCTGTTCCAATAAATCTTCAAACGTCATGATACAACTTCCTTTCTGTCTATGATCTGTTTTGGATTCGGTTGATGATCTCCTCCCTGACCTCCGGCGGAACGAAATCGGTGACGTCGCCGCCCAGGCTGCACACCTGCTTGACGATGCTGGAGGAGAGGAATGTATACTCGACCGCAGAGGAAATAAACAGTGTCTCCATCTCCGGATAGAGGTTTTTGTTGGTCAGCGCCTGCTGGAATTCCTGCTCGAAATCGGACATGGCGCGCAGACCCTTGACCACGACGTTTGCGCCGTTTTTGCGCACGTAGTCGGCGAGAAGCCCGTCGCAGACGTCGACGGAGACGTTCGGCAGATTTTCGGTGCAGCGGCGCAGCATCTGCACGCGCTCCTCGACCGTGAACATGCCGCCGGGCTTGCTGAGATTGTGCGCGACGACCACCGTCAGATGATCAAACAGCTTTGAGGCGCGGCGGATGATGTCCAGATGTCCGCGCGTAACGGGATCAAAACTGCCGGGGTAAATAGCCTGGCTCAACGGACAGCCCTCCTTATATATCGGTATCGCGGTAGACAGTGATCTGTGTCTTGCCGTATCGGTAAGTGCGGTAGAGCCGATACGCGCCGATCGGATCGGGCAGATCCTCGCCGACGGGTGACTCACAGACGATCACGCCGCCTGCCGCCATGCGGTTTGCAAGGTCGGGCAGAACCTTTTGCAGCAGACCCGAACCGTACGGCGGGTCGAGAAATGCGATGTCGAATGTGCTGCGGTTGTTGCGCACGAACGCGAGCGCATCCGCTTCGAGCACCACGGCGCGATCCGCAAGCTTGGTCGTTTGCAGATTGCGGCGGATGACGTCGATGCTGCGCCGACTGTTGTCCAGGATCGTGGCGGACGCCGCCCCGCGGCTGAGCGCCTCGATCGCAAGCTGTCCGCTTCCGCCGAACAGATCCAGCACGCGGCGCCCCTCCAGCTCAAACTGGATGATGCTGAACACGGCCTCCTTGACCCGATCGACAGTCGGACGCACGTCATTGCCGGCAAGCGTTTCCAGCGTGCGGCCGCGTGCGGAACCGGTGATCACTCTCATGCTAACTCACTCTCAAAACAGTATTGCATATTATTATCTCATTTTTCACGCCGCTTTGTCAACGGCTTTGCATGAAAAACTTGTAAAAAATTCAGAAATATCCGCTCAATTCTCGCCGTGGAACGCCGCATAGACCTTTTCCGCGGTCGTTTTCGGCAGACCCGGCACCGCGCAGAGCGCCTCGACGGTCGCCGCTTTGACGGCGGAGAGCGTTTTGAAATGTTTCAAAATCGCCTTGGCGCGTGCGGGACCGACGCCGTCGATCTCGGTCAGCGTCGCGGAAAAGCCGGTTTTGCGATGCTTGGCGCGGTGGTAGGAGATGGCGAAGCGGTGCACTTCCTCCTGGATCTCAGACACGAGCGTGAACGCGCTGCGGCGGGAGGTCAGCGCGATCTCGCCGCCGTCGGCCGCAATGGCGCGGGTGCGGTGGCGGTTGTCCTTGACCATGCCGAACAGCGGCACAGAAATACCCAGTTCCCGCAGTACCGGCTGCACGGCGTGCACCTGTCCCTGCCCGCCGTCGAGCAGGATCAGATCGGGCAGTTTGCCGAATCCCTCGTCCGAATCCTTTTCTTCCAGATAATGCGTAAAGCGGCGGCGCAGCACCTCCGCCATGGAGGCGTAGTCGTCCTGGCCGACGAAATCCTTGATGGCGAAACGCTTGTAGGCGCGCTTGAACGGCAGTCCGTCGCGGAACACGACCATGCCTGCCACGTTGTCGCTGCCGGCGGTGTGCGAAATATCATACGCTTCGATGTACTCCGGGATGTCCGCAAGCCCCAGCAGCTGCGCCAGTTCCCGCAGCGCGGTCGCCTGCCGGCTGACATGACCGGACGCCTGCATCAGCTTTTCGGCGGCGTTTTTGCGGCAGAGCTCCACGAGCTGCATCTGTTCGCCGCGCTGCGGCACAGCGACCGTCACCTTGCGTCCCGCTTTTTCCGACAGCCAGCGTCCCATCAGCTCCGCGTCCTCCATCTCGCCGTCCAGCGAGATGCGCGGCGGCACCTGTCGGTCCATCGAATAGAAGCTGCGCACCAGCTCCGTGCGGCACTCCGCCGCGTTTTCCGGTGTGTCGAGAATGAAAAACTCGCTCTCGCGCAGCCGCCCTTCTCCGAAACGCAGGACGTTCAGGCAGCTTTTTTCCTTTTCCGAAACCAGCGCGAAAACGTCCTGTTCCTCCACGGCGGCGGAATACACCTTCTGCTTGTCTGCCGAGCGCTTGATCGCCGCAATGCGGTCGCGCAGACGCGCAGCCTTTTCAAACTCCAGATTCTCGGCGGCGTCCGTCATGCGCTTTTCCAGATCGCGCAGGGCGTCGCCGGTACCGCCCTTGAGGAACAGCAGCGCTTCCTCGACCGTTTCGCGGTATTCCTGCTCGCTGATTTTTCCGGCGCAGGGCGCGGAGCACTGTTTGATGAAATAGTTCAGACACGGTCTGCCCTTGCCGATGTCGCGCGGGAACGTCTTGCCGCAGCGCGGCAGACGGTAGATCCGCAGCGCCTCGTCCACGGAATTGTTGACGGTAAAGTGGCTCGTATACGGCCCGATGTATGTCGCGCCGTCGTCCGCTTTCTGCAGCACGGCGGAGATCATGGGCCAGCCGTCGTTCGAGACGCGGATATAGCTGTAACCCTTGTCGTCCTTGAGCAGAATGTTGTATTTCGGCGCGTACTGTTTGATGAGGCTGCACTCGAGCACGAGCGCCTCAAACTCGCTGTCGGTCAGGATGTAATCGAAATCGGCGACATGCTCCACCATGCGCACGACTTTGACGCCGTGGTTTTTATGCGAGCCGAAATACTGGCTGACGCGGTTTTTGAGCGCCTTTGCCTTGCCGACGTAGATGATTTTTCCCTGCCGGTCCTTCATCAGATAAACGCCGCTGGTCAGGGGAAGGCGCATCGCTTTTTCGCGCAGCTGACGTATGGTCAGCGGCCGGATCTCCGGCATGGGGATCACCTCCGTTTCCGAAAAAAATCAAGAATAAAAGAAACAAAGAGCCTCCGTGCTTTCGCACGAAGGCCGTTCATGAGATCAAGCGATTATTCCGCGAAACCGGAATTCACAAGGCGAACAAGCTCGTCCACTGCCTGCTCCTCGTCGGGGCCGCCGGCGATGATGCGGATCGTCGTGCCGCCCATGATGCCCAGGGACAGCACTCCCAGCAGGCTCTTGGCGTTGACGCGGCGTTCTTCCTTTTCCACCCAAATGGAGGATTTGAACTCGTTGGCCTTCTGGATGAAGAAGGTGGCCGGGCGTGCGTGCAGACCGACCTGATTTTGAACCGTAACATCTTTTACATACATTGCTCTCTATCCCCCGAAAACAAAATCTAAATCTATCACATTGCATATTATAGCACAAAACTTCCGAAGGTCAATAATCTGCCTTCCGTTTTTCTAACTTTCGGATGGCTTCATAAAAAGAGGTCGTCCCTGCCCTGCGGTTTTTGTTGAAAATGACAATAGACCAACGAGGATTTTATGCAACATTGCCGAAGATTCTTTATTCTGCCGCGCTTTCGTTCAATATTCGCGCGGTGCGTTCGAGCGAAGCCGCATCCGCGTCGGGATCGATCGCGGCGTATGCCGTGCGCGCGAGATAATCCAGCGTCGCGGGGCACATGTCGGGTCTGTAATCTGTTTGCAGGCCGGCGTTTGCCGCCATGCGGAACGGGTCCATTGCGGGATGCAGCGCGCCGCGTTTTTCCATGATCTGCGTCCAGTTTGCGTACACATGCTTGCCCGTATCGATGGGAACGGTCAGGGAAAGTCCGCGGTCGGCGCAGCGCGCCGTGAACGCGCGGCACGCGTCGGCGGTATCAAAGCGCAGCGCGAGCGTCGTGGGGCAGCCGCCCTGCGGGTCGTGAGACGGCATGACCGTCAGACGGGAATCGAGCATTGCGCGCAGCGCATCCAGATTCCGGCGCAGGTCACGCAGCAGCGCAGGCATCTTTTTGAGCTGTTCGCGCAGGATCGCGCCGGTGATGTCCGACACGCGGAATTCCGTGCCGCCGAATACCGGCTGCGTGACGTTTTCGAGCTGGTCGCCGAAGAACGCGATGGCGCTCGCGTCGTGGTAGATCAGCGCGCGTTCGTACAGCGTGCGGTCGTCCGTCACGAACAGGCCGCCTTCGCCGGACGTGAGCACTTTATAATAATTGAAACTGAACGTACCCGCGCTGCCGAGCGTGCCGAGATACCGGCCCTTGTAACTGCCGCCGTCCGCCTGACAGGCATCCTCGACGATGGCGATCTTATATGTATCCGCCAGCGCGCGCAGTCCGTCCATGTCGCAGGGGAATCCCTGGATGTGCACGGGCAGGATCGCCTTGGTGTGCGGCGAGATGTGCTTCTCGGCGTCGGAAACACTGATGGTCAGCGTTTCGTCCGTTTCGACGATCACGGGCACCGCGCCCGTTGCCGTTACCGCCAGCGCCGTTGCGATAAAAGTATATGCCGGCACGATCACCTCGTCGCCGGGACCGACGCCCAGCGCGGTCAGCGCAGCCGTCAGCGCGGCAAAACCGCTCGTCATCAGCAGCGCGTATTTTGAACCGGTCACCGCCTTCCATTCCTCCTCGAAATGATAGACCTCGCGTCCGGAACCGTTGATCTTGAAAAAGTCTTTGCTGCGGATCGCGCGGGCAGCCGCATCGATCTCTTCCTGTCCGATCCTGTACATGGATTACGCCTTTCCGCCGACGATCCGGCGCACTTCGTCGATCAGATGCTGATCGGCGTTTTCCGTAAGGTTGTAAAGTCCGCCCATGCGGAAGCAGGCCACTTCGTATCCGCCGCGGCAGATCTGATCCTGTGAGGGGAAGTATCCTTCGTAGCCGTTCGTATTGGATAGACAGAGCGTGTGCGGCCACGGCAGATACGCCCGCAGGCGCAGCGTGATCTCGGAAAAGATCTCATACGGCGTCGGCACAAACAGTACGTCGCCCAGGGACACCGCGCAGAACGGGAACGAAAAATGTGTCGGATGTTCCGTTTCGCCGGATTCCAAAAGCGCGCACACATCCTTGAAGTGTTTGTATGTCAGCCTTTCCAGATTGATGAGCGAGTCGGGATCCCGGAAAGAGGCAAGTGCGGCGCGTACCGTTTCGATCGGCGGCGTCGCTTCATATGGCAAATGCACCTCGTCCGCAAAGCATGTGAGCGTTCCGTCGCGGAATCCGCCTCGGCTGCGTACGGCGCGCATCGCGTCCGACGCCGCAACGCCGCCCAGTTCGAGCGCATAGGTAAGGTCGCCTGTCGTTGCGCCGTTCGTCAGCCGCGGGCCGACGTCGCCCTCCGCGCCGTTCCAGAATGCGGTCAGCACACCGGTCTCTTTTTCCACGCGGTCGATCATCACGCCCGACCAGTCACGCGTGATCTCGCGGTTGCAGCCCGATCCCGTCCCGTGACAGCCGTAGTGGATCAGGTTGAGGACGCCTTTGCCGTCCGTGCCGCGGATCATGACGACGGTCATTTCGGGATCGCAGCACCCGAACGGATTCTGCCCCAGCGCGATCGCGCCGTCGGGACGGATCTCGCGCCGGTTGACGCCGACGTCGCTGTGCGTCGTGCCGACCGCGATCTGCGCCGGACGCAGCGCCTGCACAGCCTCACGGCCGGCCTGCAGCAGACCGGGCAGCAGGATGTTTTCGTAATACGGGCGGTCGATCTCGCCCCAGCCCTCCATGCCGGACACGTTGGGCGCGGAATGTGTGTGCGTCGCGCTCAAAAGGATGTGCGAAGCGGGAACACCCGTTTCCTTTTCGAGCGCGCTGCGCATGGCATCGCACAGATCGGTGTGGATATCGCCGACCTCGATCGTCACGAGCAGCGCGGACTGCGTCCCCTGCCGGAACGCCGCGGCCGTCAGCGTCAGATCGTCGTGCAGCGACGTGCTTTCCCAGTTCGGCCTGTATCCGTACAGACACGTGCCGACCGGCGGCGAGATCACCGCGCGCGCCGCGCCTGCGAAAAACCGTTCGTCCATCTTGCATCCGTCCTTTTGGGAAATGATTTCTTTTTGATTATAGACCATTCGTCATGCGTTGTAAAGAGGAAAAGAGACAAACCGCGCCCGCCCCCCGGAGGGGACGAACGCGGCCCTAAGAAAGGAGATGAAAAAGGAAGGAAAATCAGATTAGAACAAACCGTTGAAGAAATCGTTGTAGAATTCATAAGGATCGACGTAGGAAGGAGACGTGGTGGTTTCTTTCGGCGTCTCTTTCTTTTCCTCGACCAGCGTGACCGTCACGTTGAATTCCTTGGTCTGGTAGTTGTTGTCGATGCGGCAGATCGTCAGCGTCAGTTTGTCGCCGACCTTGCCGTTCTCGATCTTGCTCAGCAGCACTTCCGGCTTGGTCAGATCCTCGCCGTTGACCTTGGTGATCATGTCGTACTGGCGCACTTCCGTGTTCGCCAGCGAGCTGTCCTCGCTGATCTCGGTGATGATCAGCGAACCGGACGGCAGACCCTTGATCTTGATGAGCATGCTGTACTGCTGGTAGTTGACCGCCTCGGCGTAGGTGATGCCGAGTTTCGGGCGGTTCGCAACATAGCCGTAGGTCGCCAGGCTGTTGATGATCTTCTGGGCGGACTTGATCGGGATGGAGAAGCCCATGCCCTCATACTGCGTGTCGATGATCTTCTGGGAATTGATGCCCACGACCTGGCCGTACTGATTGACGAGCGCGCCGCCGGAGTTGCCGGGGTTGATCGCGGCCGTGTGCTGGATGCAGACCATCGTGTAGGTGCTCTTGACGGAACGGTCGATCGCAGAAACGATGCCGCTGGTGAACGAACCGAAGAATTCCGTACCGCCGGGGTTGCCGATCGCATAGACGGGATCGCCGACCTGCAGCTTGGACGAGTCGCCGAATTCTGCAAGATCGAGCCCGTGCGCTTTGATACGCAGCACGGCAAGATCCGTCTTGGAATCCGCGCCGATGACTTCGGCGTCATATGTGGTGCCGTCCTCGGTCTGGACGGTGTAGCTCAAACCGCTGCCGCTGACGACATGCGCGCAGGTGATGATGTACGTATAGGTGTGCGTCTCATCCTCTTTCCACAGCACGCCGGAGCCTTCGCTCGCAACGCCTCTGGAGCTCTTGGAGTACACCAGGATGCCCACGGAAACGGAACGCACTTTCGCGGCGATCTGCGTAGGCGTCAGCACAGAGCCTTTCGACGCGGAGCTGTCGGACGCGGGAGACGCTTTGGTCTCCAGCTCCGGCGCATTCGCCTCGACGGAGTTTCCAGCGCTGTCGGCGCTCGGCGATGTTTCGATCTGTCTGCGGCGTCCGCCGATGATCGATCCGACGCCGAACATCACGCCCGCAACCACGATCAGCGCGATCACGGAAAAGAAGATCTTCAATCCCTTTTTGGGCTTTTTTGCTGCTGCGCCCGCCGACGCAGGCTGTGTGCCGGCATAAGTCGGTGCGCCGTAGGCGTTGGGCCGGGTGTAGTAGGGGCTTTGCGGCTGCGCCGTTTGGCCGTAGGTCTGCTGTCCGTAGGGCGGAACGCTGTTCTGCCGGCCGTAAGGCGGGACGGAAGACTGTCCGTAAGGCGGGACGTTTCCCTGTGCGCGGTATGCGCCTGCCGAAGCGCCGTAGCCTTGTACGCGTTCCGCATAAACGAACTGTTCCTCTGCCGGCGCAGCAGGTTCTTCTGCCTGTACCGGGGACTCTTCCGCCTGGAATGCCGGTTCTTCTGTCTGTGCTGCCGGTTCTTCCGGGCCGGTCTGTTCCTGCGCGCCCGGCGCCGCGTACTGCGGCTCGGACCCGAATCCGTTTGTTTCAAAAGACGGGGCAGTCTGCCCGTCTGCGGCGTTTACCGGTTCCTGCGAATCAGGCGTACGTCCGAACGTGTCGCTGTCATATTCGTTCGTCATAAAAAACACAATCCTTTCTCTTTGCGTTTGCTGTATTCTTTGACTGTATTGTAACCCGCAATTATTACGGATGTTTGAACGCTTCGTTAAAAGAGATTAAAACTGCATCACGCGTTTTCTGCCTGCATCGGCAGCCAGAAAGAAAACTCCGTATACTGGTTTTCCAGGCTGGACGCCTTGATCGCGCCACCGTGCATTTCGACGATGCTCTTGGCGATATACAGCCCCAGACCGGCGCCCTTGACGTCGAAGCTGCGGGATTTGTCCACCTTGTAGAACTGCTCGAAAACGCGGTCGATCTCCTCGGACGAGATGCCCTTGCCGCTGTTGCGGATGGAGACGTAAACTTTCTGCATGTCGTGCACGACGTCGAAATGGATCTCGCCGCCCTCGGGCGTGAACTTGACCGCATTGTCCACGAGATTATACACGACCTGCATGAGCATGTCCTTGTCGCCCGAAATGATGGTGCTTTCCATGTTTTCCAGACCCGTGATCCGGAACTGCTTCTGCTCGATGATCTGCTCGAAGCCGAGCATCGTGCGGAAGATCATGTCGCACAGATCGAAATCCTGCCGCTTGAGCGAGAGCTTGCCCGCTTCGATCTTGGACAGGTTCAGCATGGAGACGACCAGACGGGACAGCCGCTTGACCTCTTCGGAAACGATCTGCAGATAATGTTTCTGCTTGTCCTCATCGATCGTGCCGTCGAGGATGCCGTCGATGAAACCGCCGATCGTTGTCATCGGTGTTTTCAGCTCGTGCGATACGTTTGCCACAAAGCTGCGGCGCGAGGATTCCAGCGACGCCAGATCGCGCGCCATGGAATTGAACGCCGTTGCCAGTTCCGCCATTTCGTTGCGTCCGCCGACGTCAACGCGCATACTGAAATCACCCTCGGCGTATCGCTTTGTTGCCTCGGACATCTGCCGCAGCGGCTTCGTCATGGCGTACGTCATGATGTAAACGGCGATCAGCGCGACCGCCAGCGTGATCGCGGCGGAAATGCCGAACATCCGCAGCACCGCCAAAATATACGGCTTCAGGCTTTCCGTGACCGGCTGCATACCGATCACGTACGCGACCGGTTCGTCGGAGATGATGATTGCCTGCGCGTAAGCAAAATACTTTTCCGGCAGTTCGCCGCCGAACGTTGTCACGCCGGAATACGGTTCGTTCTGCAGCGAATCGAGGATCTCCTGCGGGATGTGGATGCGGCTGTGCAGGATGCATCCGCCCGTGTACAGCGCCATGTCTCCGCGCCGCATGTCCCGGCAGTACTGCACATCGCCGTTTTCGTTGCAGATGAAGAAATCCGCGTCAATGGCCTCGGACGTCGTGATCAGATCGCCGCAGATCATCAGCGCGGCATGGGACGGATTCTCTCTGGCGATGTCCGACCCGACTGTCTGCGCCACCGATTGCGACAGCTGCTCCCCGCTTTCAGAGAGCAGCGTTGTCTTTTCGTGTTCAAAATAGTCGCGCGCAAAGATGATCAGCGAGCCGCCGAGCACCGTAAACGAAACGAGGATCACCAGAAAGATGATGGTAAAATACTCTTTGAACAATCCGGAAGTCTGCCGTTTGTTCCGTTTCTTTGTAGCCATGACGATCAGTCTTTCGTCTGGAATTTATAACCGACGCTCCACACCGTTTCCAAACTCCACTGGTCGGAAACGCCCTTGAGCTTTTCGCGCAGACGCTTGATGTGCACGTCCACCGTGCGCGAGGAATCGCCGTAGTAGTCGAAGCCCCAGACGGCGTCCAGCAATTGATCGCGCGTGAACACGCGGTTGGGGTTGCTTGCCAGGTGGTAGATCAGCTCCAGCTCTTTGGGCGGCGTGTCCACCTTGACGCCTTTGACGCGCAGTTCGTAGTTGGTCAGATTGATGACAAGGTTGTCGTAGCGCACTTCCTTGACGTCCTTGTCCGCGCCGCCGCCGCTTCTGCGCAGCACCGCCTTGACGCGCGCGACGATCTCCTTGGACTCAAACGGTTTCGTCACATAATCGTCTGCGCCCAGCTCCAGCCCGAGCACTTTGTCGAACGTCTCGCTCTTGGCTGTGAGCATGATGATCGGCTTGTCGGACGTTTTGCGGATCTCGCGGCAGACCTGCCAGCCGTCGAGGCCGGGCAGCATGATGTCCAGCAGCACCAGGTCCGGTTCTTTTTCGTGGAAACTCTGCAGCGCGCTCTGTCCGTCATGAAAGATCTCGGTCTCGTATCCGTCCTTTTCGAGGTACAGACGCAGCAGTTCGCAAATATTGGTATCGTCGTCGACGATCATGATTCTTTCCGCGGCCATAAGACAGCCTCCTCTTCCTTTGGTTGACCCCAGTATAATCGGTCGAAATAAACAACTTGTGATTAAAATATGACGAAAATGTTAATTTTTACCTTTTATACAAACTTAAATGAGGTGCGGGACGTGTACACTTCGCCCGCTTTATACAAACAGGACGGAAATTCCGGACGGTGCGGCGTGTCGGGATAGTACTGCGTTTCGAGGCAGAATCCCGCGTGGCGGTACATCGGCAGACCTTTTTTGCCGAGCGCGCCCTGCAGGAAGTTGCCGGTATACAGCTGCATGCCGGGCAGATCCGTGAACAACTGCATCCGGATGCCCGTCGCGGGGCAGTACGCCTCCGCTGCCGGTTCGTTTCCGCGCTTGTCCAGGCAGTAGTTGTGGTCGTAGCCGCGGCAAAGCAAAAGCTGGTCGTCCTGTGCGCCGATGTCGCGGCCGATCGGCTTGGCGTCGCGGAAATCGAACGCCGTGCCCGTCACGTTGCGCACTTCGCCCGTGGGTATGCTGCGTTCGTCCGTCGGCAGATAGTGCGACGCGCGGATCAGCAGCTCGGTGTTCAGGATGTCGCCGCTGTCGAAGCCGCCGAGATTGAAATACGCGTGATTGGTCAGATTGATATAGCTGTCCGCCGTGCAGCGCGCCTTGTAGTCGAGGATCAGTTCGTTTTCGTCGGTGAGCGTGTAGACGACCGCCGTTTCCATTTCGCCGGGGAAACCCTCGGCGCCGTCGGGACTGGTATAGCGAAGCTCCACCGCGTTTTCCGCGAGCGGACGCGCTTCCCATACCGCGCGGGAGAATTCTCCGCCGCCGTGCAGACAGGTGACGCCGTTTTCGTTGCGCGTCACGTCGTACGTTTTGCCGCCGACCGTGAAGCTGCCGTCGGCGATACGGTTGCAGTAGCGGCCGACCAGCACGCCCTGATAGCTGCTGCGCTGCTCGAAGCCCTCCATGTCGTCGAAGCCGGCCAGGACGTCGCGCGTTTTGCCGTGCACGTCCTTGACGTACAGTGCCTGCAGCGCGCCGCCGTAGGTCAGGATCACGGCGCGCATTCCGTTTTTATTGCCGATCGTGTAGGAATAAACGTCTGTTCCGTCGGCTGTCGTACCGAACCATTTTTTCTCAATACTCATGCTCTTCTCCTTATGCCTCATAGAACGCCCTGACGGCGCGATACGTCATATATACGTCCAGTTTGGAAACGACCTCGAACGGCGCGTGCATCGACAGCACGGGCACGCCCACGTCCACGACGTCCACGTCGAGTTTCGCAATGTATTTCGCAACGGTTCCGCCGCCGCCGGCGTCTACCGCGCCCAGCTCGCCCGTCTGCCAGACGACCTTCGCGTCGTCCAGGATGCGGCGCACGAAGCTCATATATTCCGCAGACGCGTCCGACGTGCCGCTCTTGCCGCGCGCGCCGGTGTATTTCGTGATGACGACGCCGCGGTTGATAAACGCCGCGTTGCGCTTTTCCTGGACCGACGGGAACGTCGGATCGAACGCCGCGTTGACGTCGGCGGACAGGCACTTGGAATTGCGCAGCACCTCATAACCCGCGCACCCTGCCGTCTCGGCCAGATCGTACAGGAAATACTGCATGTAGGACGAGTTCAGTCCCGTGTTGCCGTCGCTGCCTGTTTCTTCCTTGTCGGTCAGTACCGTTACGCAGGTGTACTGCGGATTTTCGACGTCGAATGCCGCCATTGCCGACGGATAGGCGCAGACGCGGTCGTCGTGGCCGTAGCCGCCGATCATACTGCGGTCGAAGCCGATGTCGCACACGGGCATGGCCGGTACGATCTCCAGCTCGGCGGACAGGAAATCCTTTTCCGTCATGCCGTATTTGTCGAACAGGATTTTCAGGATATTCAGCTTGACCAGTTCGCTTCCCTTGTCCGCGCAGAACGGACGGCTGCCGACGAGCACGTTCAGCTCTTCGCCCTTGATGCCGTCCTCGAGCGTGCGCTTTTCCTGCTCGCGCGCCAGATGCGGCAGCAGATCGGTGACGACGAACTTCGGCTCGCCCTCTTTTTCACCGACAGACACGTTTACGCATGTGCCGTCCTTCAAATATACCGCGCCGTGCAGCGACAGCGGGATCGCCGTCCACTGGTATTTTTTGATGCCGCCGTAGTAGTGCGTTTTGAACAGCGCCGTTTCCTCGTCCTCATACAGGGGGTTGGGCTTGAGATCGAGACGCGGGGAGTCGATGTGCGCTGCCGCGATGCGCACGCCTTCGCGCACAGACTTTTGACCGAACACGGTCAGGATGATTGCTTTGCCGCGATTGACGAAATACACCTTGTCTCCGCAGGCATATTTCTTGCCGCGCTCAAACGGCACAAATCCCTTTGCCTGCGCCGCATCCTTCATGAACGCGACCGCTTCGCGCTCGGTGCGGCAGGCGTCCAGAAACCGCATGTATCCGACGCAGAAATCATCGGCCGCCTGTACTTCGCCGCTTTCGATCTGTTTCATTGCGTGCGTCGGCGCATATGCCAGCTCCTCCCGGAGAAGCTCCGCTTTGCTTTTTTCTTCCATTGTGCTCATTCCTTTATCCATAGATTTTTTTATACATTTGCATCGCCCGGTCCACCTTGCGCACGTAATGCGCGGTGTCCCGGAACGGGATCTGCGTCAGTGTTTTTCCGTCGGGCGCGAGCGACGGATCCCGCAGCCATTTCCCGACCTGTCCGCGTCCGGCATGGTACGCGGCGAGCGCCGTGCGCGTGTCGCCGAACTCCTCCAAAAGCAGATGCAGCAGATACGTTCCGAACCGCACGGCGGTATCGGGATCGTACAGGTCGGCAAACGATGCCTGCTCGCCCATGCGCATGCACAGCCATTCAAACGTCTCCGGCATGATCTGCATCAGTCCCGCGGCGCCGGCGTCGGAACCGGCGTCCGTGCGGAACGAGCTTTCCGTATGAATGACGGCATAGATCAGGGCCGCGTCCACGTCGTATTGTGCGCTGTATTTTTCCACGATATCCGCGTATTTATGCGGATACAGCGTCTTGAGGAGGCTGCGGAACGTGACCGCGCCGGTCACGGCCAGAAGCAGGATCAGAAATAGGGCGATCGCCTGTTTTTTCATAGAGGTACTCTTTCCAGCAGTTTGTCAAGTTCGGTTTGCGGATCGTAGGGCGCATAGCCGCGCAGCACCACGTCCGCTTTGTCGAGATAAAATGCATCGGGCGGCTGTGCCCGCATGCGGTCTTTTGCCTGTTCTTCGGTCAGCCGGTCGCGCAGCATGATGCGCCGAAGCCGCTGCTCCGGCGGCGCAAGCACCACGGCGACCAGATCGCATTTTTCCGAGATGCCGCTCTCAATGAGCGCGGGCGCGTCGACTACCGCGGCGCAGGCATCCGGGTGCGCGGCGATCTCTCCGAACAGCTCGCGCTCGATCGCCGGATGCGTCAGCGCATTGAGCCTGCGCACATTTTCCGGCGAGGAGAACGCCCGCTTTGCCAGTTCTCTGCGGCAAAGCGAACCGTCGCTTTCGAGGATGTCCGCGCCGAACGCTTCGCAAAGCGTGTCGAGCACGGGAGAGCCGGGCTGCACGACTTTCCGCGCCGCAAGGTCGGCGTCCGCGACATAAAAGCCCCGATCGCGCAGCATCGCGCAGAAGGTGGATTTTCCGGAACCGGTCGGGCCGGTCAGTCCGATCACGAACATGGCGTTACCCCGCGTCAGTCAAAACAGCGGCGGATCGTCTCGATGATCCGTTCCTGCTGTTCGGCGGTCATTTTGTTGTCAGACGGCAGACAGAGTCCGCGGCGGAAGATGTCTGCGCCGACGTCCGCGCCGTCCGAAGCGCAAACGAACGCATGGCCGCGGTAAATCGGCTGCATGTGCATCGGCTTCCAGATCGGTCTGCCCTCGGCGTTGATGCGCTGCAGCGCGTCGAGGATCTCGTGCGGGCAGCTTTTGCCGTGTTCGGGTGTGAACGTGTAGTCTGTATCGGTGCGCGTCATGGCGCACATCGCGTCCGGATCGATCAGCAGACAGCTCAGCCAGAAATTCGGAACGCTGTTCGTTTCGTCATAAGGATTCAGAGAGACGGGAAGTCCCTGCAGTCCCTCCCGGTAACGCAGATAGATCCCGCGTTTCTGCGCGATATGTTCCGCAAGATACGGCATCTGCCCGCGCACTACGCCCGCGATGACATTGCTCATGCGGTAGTTGTAGCCCATTTCCGCGTGCTGATACCACGGCGCATTTTCGCGGCTCTGCGTGCTCCATTTGCGCACCTTGTCGGCGTCCTCTTTGGAATCGGTCAGGAACATTCCGCCGGCGCTGCCGGTGATGATTTTGTTGCCGTTGAAGCTGATGACGCCGTAATCGCCGAAGGAACCGGTCTGTCTGCCCTTGTACGTCGCGCCGAAACTCTCCGCGGCGTCTTCCACGATCAGGGCGCCGTGCGCATCGGCGACCGCGCGCAGTTCGTCGATCTTTGCGGGCGTGCCGTACAGATGCGCCGCCACGATCAGACGCACGTCGGGATAGAGCGTGAACGCGCGTTCGAGCGCATCCGGGTCCATGTTCCACGTTTCGCGTTCGGTGTCGATAAAGACCGCTTCGCCGCCCTCGTACGCCACGGGGTTGACCGTCGCGTCGAACGTCATATCCGAGCAGAATACCTTTCTGCCCGCGAGTGTGCCCCGGCCCGTTTCGGCTCTGCCGTACAGGCGCTCCGCGGCGAGTTTGACCGCCAGATGCAGCGCCGCCGTGCCGCAGCCGAGCCCGACCGCGTACCGCACGCCGACAAGCTGTGCGGCTGCGTTCTCTGCCTCGTCGATGTTCTTGCCGACGGTCGACATCCAGTTTGTCTCAAATGCTTCGGTCATGTACCGCAGCTCATCGCCGTGCATGGTCGGCGAGCTTAAATAGAGCTTGCTTTCAAAGGGCATTACATCGAGCTTTCCTTGAATCATACCGTTTCTCCTCATCTATCCTCTTACTCTGTATCCACAACCTGAAATGCTGCCGCACGCAGCAGGCGGTTCAGCACCGCCAGATCGACGCCGCGGTCGTCGGGACAGTGCACCAGCACCGTTTTGAAACCGCGCTCGTCCGCATCGCGCAGCGCGCGGAAGATCCGCTGTGCGTGCGCTGCGGCGTCCGCTGCCGCGCCGAGCGGGATCGTCTCGTTTGCAAACGCGCTTTCCTCGCCGTCGAAGCAAAGGATCAGCGTTTCGGAAACGGGAAATGTCTGCGCATACCGCGCGAACGACGCGAGAGAGCCGCGTATCAATTTTACGTCGGCGTCGGGAGAATAATGCTTGTATTTCATGCCGGGCGACGACGGCTTTTCGCCGCGTTCCAGTTCGCCCAAAACGGCTTTATCCACATCCACGACGCCGAGTACGTCCCGCAGCATTTCGAGCGTCACGCCGCCCGGCCGCAAGAGGCGCGGGGGCGCGGTGCAGAGCGTGACGACAGTGGACTCCACGCCCACGCTGCATGCGCCGCCGTCGACGATCATGTCGATTTTGCCGTCCATATCGTGCAGAACGTGTTCCGCTGTCGTCGGGCTGGGTTTGCCGGACGTATTGGCGGACGGCGCCGCCAGCGGAATGCCGGCCGTGCGGATGATGGCGTTTGCGATCGGGTGCGAGGGCATCCGGATCGCAACGGTGTCGAGTCCGCAGCTCACCGCGTCGGGGATGCAGTCCGCCTTCGGCAGCACCATTGTCAGCGGCCCCGGCCAGAACGCCGCGGCAAGCGCCTTCGCTTCGGGCGGGATCTCCCGAACCAGCGCGGGCAGCTCGTCCGTCGACGAAATATGCACGATCAGCGGGTTGTCCTGCGGACGTCCCTTTGCGGCAAAGATCTTCTTTACCGCCGTTTCATCCAGCGCGTTTGCCGCCAGACCGTAGACCGTCTCCGTCGGTATGCCGCACAGACCGCCCCGCCGCAGCACCTCTGCCGCGCGGCGCAGGTTTTCTGTATCCTGCGGCGAATCTATTTTCAAAAGTTCCGTTTTCATTTCATTGTTCCTTCAGTTTGGCGGCCGTGTCCGCCGTCAGAAGCGCGTCGATCAGCTCTGTCAGATTTCCGTTGAGGATCGATTCCAGCTTGTACAGTGTCAGACCGATGCGGTGATCGGTCACGCGCCCCTGCGGATAGTTGTAGGTGCGGATGCGTTCGCTGCGGTCGCCCGTGCCGACCTGTGCGCGCCGCTCGCCGGCGATTTCCGCCGCCTGTTTTTCGCGCTCGGCTTCGAGGATACGCGAGCGCAGGATCTTCATGGCCTTGTCCTTGTTTTTGTATTGGCTGCGCTCATCCTGGCATTCCACCACCGTGCCGGTCGGCAGGTGTGTGATGCGGATGGCGGAATCCGTTTTGTTGATGTGCTGACCGCCCGCGCCGCTGGAACGGAACGTGTCGATCTGCAGGTCGGCGTCGTTGATCTGCACGTCGACTTCTTCCGCCTCCGGCAGCACCGCCACCGTGACCGTGGACGTCTGGATGCGTCCCTGGCTTTCCGTCACCGGCACGCGCTGCACGCGGTGGACGCCGCTCTCGAACTTGAAGCGCGAATACGCGCCCTCGCCCTCGATCATGAAATTGATCTCCTTGAAGCCGCCCAGCTCCGTCTCGTTTGCGTAGACGACCTCGACGGAAAAGCCGCACGTCTCGGCGTACATCGTGTACATCCGGTACAGCACGCCCGCAAACAGCGCCGCTTCTTCGCCGCCCGCGCCGGCGCGGATCTCGACGATCACGCTGCGGTCGTCGTTCGGATCTTTCGGCAGCAGCAGGATCTTGAGCTGTTCGGTCAATTCCTCCGTTTTTGCTTTTGCGGCCTCCCATTCCTCGGCGACCATCTCGCGGAAGTCCTTGTCGAGACCGCCTTCCTCGAGCATTTCTTTTGCCTCGGCCGCGGCGGACTGCGCCGCCTTGTACGCGCGGTATGTCTCCACTACGGGCGTGAGCTGCTTGATCTCGCGCGACAGACGCGCATAGCCCGCCACGTCCGACGTCACGTCGGGATCGCAGAGCGAGCGCTGCAGCCGATCGTATTTTTCCTCAATGCTCTGAAGCTGGTGAAACATATTTCCTCCGCGTGTGCATGGATTGTCAAAAACTGCATATTCTATTGCGGACGGAAGTCTTTCCGCCCGGATATACGCATACAAATAACAGTATAGCACATCCGAACGCAAATGTATATAAATTTGAGAATTTTTTCTTTCCGCAGGCCATATAGATAGACCGTACAGGAACGAGGAAAGGTGGACGCAGCGCATGAATCTCTCGCCGCAGGTCAAAAAGGAATACATCTCGCCCAAGCAGCAGGAAAGCGGTTTTCTGCCGGAGGGCATGAGCATCGGCACCCCCGCGAACCGCCGTGCGCTCGCGTCGGTCTACGGACTGCAGGAAGCGATGGCGGACGGCAGGACGCTGGAAGGACGCGTCACGCTGTGCGACGGCGCGCACGATCTGCACGTCGATCTGGGCTGCATGAAGGGCATCATCCCGCGTGCGGAAGGCGCGCTCGGCATCGACAGCGGCGCGGTGCGCGACATCGCGCTGATCTCCCGCGTGGGCAAACCCGTCGCGTTCCGCGTCACCGGATTCGAGCAGGGCGCGGACGGGGAAACACGCGCCGTCCTCAGCCGCAGAGCGGTGCAGGCGGACTGCGTGCAGAAGCTCATCCGCCGTCTGGCGGCAGGCGACGTGATCGGCGCGCGCGTTACGCATCTGGAGAGTTTCGGCGTGTTCGCGGACGTGGGCGCGGGATTGAGCGCGCTCATGCCGATCGACAGCATTTCCGTCTCGCGCATCCCGCATCCGAATGTGCGGTTCCAGCCGGGACAGGATATCCGCGCCGTCGTCAAAGGCGTGGACGAACAGGACCGCATCACGCTCTCGCACAAGGAACTGCTCGGCACATGGGAGCAGAACGCCGCGGAGTTTGAGGCGGGGCAGACCGTTGCCGGCGTCGTGCGCAGCGTGGAAAAGTACGGCGTTTTCGTTGAGCTGACGCCCAACCTCGCGGGGCTCGCGGAGTACGCCGAGGGCGTGGAAGCGGGACAGGGCGCGAGCGTCTATATCAAGAGCATCCTGCCGGAGCGCATGAAGATCAAGCTCATCATCGTGGATTCGTTTGCGGGCACGGCGGCGATCCCGCCGGTGCGGTACTTTACCGACTGCGACCACCTCGACCGCTGGATCTACTCGCCCGAAACCTGCGGCAAAGTCATCGAAACGGTTTTCTGAACAGCACAACACCCCCGCGATCCGAACGCAGATCACGGGGGTGTTATTATGCCGGAATATTGGTTTAAATCAGCGTAACGTCCCAGCCGCCGGCAAGGAAGCGGCGGATGAGAACGACGTCCCTGAGGTCAAGGACCGCGTCGCCGTTGACGTCGGCGTTGATTTCGTTGACGCTTACGCCCCAGCCGCCGGCCAGGTAACGGCTGAGCATCACGGTATCCAGCAGGCCGAGCTCGCCGTCGCCGCTGATGTCGCCGGGCGCGCAGTCGACGATCGAGACGGTTCCGTCGGCCGTGGCCAGCGGCATGCGCTGCAGCGCGGCGTTCAATGTCGAGGCGGCGTCGCTTGTCACGGTCACGGTCGTCTCTCCGACCGTCGCCGTCGGCTGCACGGCAAAGGTCAGCGTCACGAGCGTGCCGTCGGCAGTGACGTCATCGTGCGCAAGGTCGTCGCTCCACAGCACCGTGAACGGCACGTCCGTCAGTCTGCCGCCGGGCTGGAACGTCGACGCATCGAACACGGTCCCGTTTTCGACATTGACCAGGCGGAGCTGCTGCGGATCGTAGCCGACGTGCAGACGCGCTGCGATGATACCGGGGTTGTTGTACATGTCGATCGTCACTTTCACGAGCCTGCCCGCGCTGCATCCGACCACGGCGTCCGCCGCGGCCGCCGTCGGACCGTCGGGCGGCAGAACGCCGATCGATCGAGTTTCCTCCAGGCCGCAGCGGGTGCAAATGTGCTTTTCCAAACCTTCCGACGTAAAGGACGGTTCTTCTACAACAGTCCATTCGTCGAAGACGTGGCCGAGTGCGGGCGTTTCGTCCGTCGTATAGCTGTCGCCGCAAACGGAACAGGTATACGTCGTGAATCCGCCTTCGGTACAGGTCGGCGGGGTCACAACGGAATCGTAATCATGACCGAGCGCGGTGCCTTCATCCGTTACGGTATCGGTCACACCACAACCGCGGTCACAGGAAGCGGTCTTTGTGCCGTTTTCCGTACAGGTCGCATTGTCGTCATACACGTAATTTGTAAAACAGTGTCCGAGTGCGGGCGTTTCGTCCGCCGTATAGCGGTCGCCGCAGCGAGAACAGGTATACGTCGTGAATCCGCCTTCGGTACAGGTCGGCGGGATCACGACGGAATCGTAATCATGACCGAGCGCGGGCGTTTCGTCCGCCGTATAGCTGTCGCCGCAAACGGAACAGGTATACGTCGTGAATCCGCCTTTGGTGCAGGTCGGCTGGATCACGACGGAATCGTAATCATGACCGAGCGCGGGCGTTTCGTCCGCCGTATAGCTGTCGCCGCAAACGGAACAGGTATAGGTTGCGAAGCCGCCTTCGGTACAGGTCGGCTGGGTAATGACCTGCCGATAGCCGTGTGTTGCGCCCCACGGTGAACCGGTTGCGGAACCGGAATACACGATGCTTCCGACGCCGTAGAAAGCATAATCGCCAACCCTGGTCACGCTGTCGGGGATCGTCACGCTCGCAAGGCTTGTGCAGCGCCCGAAGGCGGAACTGCCGATGCTGCTCACGCTGTCGGGGATCGTCACGCTCGTTAGTCCGGTGCAGCCGAAGAAGGCAGAACTGCCGATGCTGGTCACGCTGTCCGGGATAATAACAGATCCTTGCACAGTTCGGCTGCACCAAAGAAGGGCTTTCTTTTCGGCGGAATCAAAAATGAATGGCTCTTCCGCATATTTATTGACATACTTTGCGCCCCACGGTGAACCGGTTGCGGAACCGGAATATACGATGTTTCTAACACCGTAGAAGGCGTAACTGCCGATGCTGCTCACACTGTCGGGGATCGTCACGCTGGTCAGTCCGGTGCAGCCGCTGAAGGCAGAACTGCTGATACTTGTCACCCTGTCCGGGATCGTGTCACGCTCGCAAGGCTTGTGCAGCCCTCGAAGGCGAAACTGTCGATTCTGGTCACGCTGTTCCCGATCGTCACACTCGTCAGGCTCGTGCAGCCGCGGAAGGCAGAACTGCCGATGATTGTCACGCTGTCGGGGATCGTCACGCTCGCAAGGCTTGTGCAGCCCTCGAAGGCGAAACTGCCGATGCCGGTTACGCCGTTGGGGATTGTCACGCTCGCAAGGCTTGTGCAGCCCTCGAAGGCGAAACTGCCGATGCCGGTTACGCCGTTGGGGATTGTCACGCTCGTCAGGCTCGTGCAGCCCTTGAAGGCGTAACTGCTGATGCTCGTCATGCTGTCCGGAATCGTCACACCCGTCAGTCCCGTGCAGCCGGAGAAGGCGTAACTGCCGATGTGGGTCACGCTGTCCGGGATCGAAAAAGACGAACGGGGATTGCCGCAAGGATACGCGACAAGAACGGTTTTATCCTTGTTGTATAACACGCCTGCTTCATCGTTTGTATAGCATGTATTTCCTACGCTCACCGCAAAAGTGCTTATGCCCGTACAACCGGAGAAGGCATAATCGCCGATGCCGGTCACGCTGTCAGGGATCGTCACACTCGTCAGGCTCGTGCAGTTGCGGAAGGCAGAACCGCCGATGGTCGTCACGCTGTCCGGAATCGTCACGCACGTCAATCCCGTGCAGTTCTCAAAAGCACACGAGCCGATGCTGGTCACATTGCCTGGGATCGTTACGCTCGTCAGGCTCGTGCAGCCGCGGAAGGCGTAATCGCCGATGGTCGTTACGCTGTCCGGGATCGTTGCGCTCGTCAAGCTCGTGCAGTTCTCAAAAGCACCCGAGCCGATGCTGGTCACACTGTCCGGGATCGTCACATTCGTCAGTCCCGTGCAGCCGCTGAAGGCGTAATCGCCGATGGTCGTTACGCTGTCCGGGATCGTCACGCTCGTCAGTCCCGTGCAGCCGGAGAAGGCGTAACTGCCGATGATTGTCACGCTGTCGGGGATCGTCACGCTCGCAAGGCTTGTGCAGCCCCAGAAGGCGAAACTGTCGATTCTGGTCACGCTGTTCCCGATCGTCACGCTCGTCAGTCCCGTGCAGCCGCTGAAGGCGTAATCGCCGATGGTCGTTACGCTGTCCGGGATCGTCACGCTCGTCAGTCCCGTGCAGCCGGAGAAGGCTTCATCGCCGATGCTGGTCACGCTGTTGGGGATGGTCACGCTCGTCAGTCCCGTGCAGCCGCGGAAGGCGTAATCGCCGATGGTCGTTACGCTGTCCGGGATAATAACAGATTCTTGCACAGCTCGGCTGCAACAAAGCAGGGTTTTCTTTTCTGCGGAATCAAAAACGAAGTATCCTTCTGCATATTTATTGACATGCTTTGCGCCCCACGGCGAACCGGTTGCGGAACCGGAATACACGATGTTTCCGACGCCGTAGAAGGCGGAACTGCCGATGCCGGTCACGCTGTCAGGGATCGTCACACTCGTCAGGCTCGTGCAGTTGCGGAAGGCAGAACCGCCGATGCTGCTCACACTGTCGGGGATCGTCACGCTGGTCAGTCCGGTGCAGCCGCTGAAGGCAGAACTGCTGATACTTGTCACCCTGTCCGGGATCGTACAGCCGTAGAAAGCGTATTTGCCGATGGTCGTCACGCCGCTGTCGATCGTAACGGCTTTGACAGAGGAACGGTACGAAACCCACGGAGAAGAGTTATAAGCATAATCCGCCATCGTGCCCGTTCCGCTGATCGTCAGCACGCCGGTCTCGGTGTCGAATGACCACGTGATATCGTCGGGGATGGGCGTGTATTCCGCCTCGACGGTCACGCCGCCGACCAGCAGCGTGTACGTCGGCCATGCGCCGTCATAGCCCTCTTTCGCGGGCACTGCGGGTTCTTTATCCTGGATGCTCGTCGTGTCGGCCGTGTACTTGACCTTGCCGACGGTTTTGCCGTCCGCGACGAACTTCGCGGTGTATTCCGCCGTTGCGTACGCATAGTCGAGATCCACGTGCATCGCCGGACGGATGCCGTAGTTGGTGCTTTCCGTGACGCAGTACACGTCGCAGGCGCCGGCATTGGTGACGTTGCACACGTTTTTGCTGCTGTCTCCGGCCGTGCGCAGCAGCCACTGCGAATAGCCGCTTGTTGTGTTTACAAGCAGACCCTGGCACTTCGCGTAGTCCGTGCCCTGTCCGAGACGCGCATGGTATTCTGCTGCGTTGTTGACAGAGAAGCCGTATGCTTTGGTCGTTACGTCGCTCCATGACAGCAGGAAGACCTTGTCCGTGGTTGCCTCGCAGCCGTAGTCGGAAACTTCCCGCCTGTACGCGCTGTTGTCGAGCGCGGCGGCCGTGATTTTCTCGCGCTGCGCCGCGGTGAACGCCGTGTTCAAAAAGCTGTCCGCGTCCAGTTCGTCCGTCAGCCACGCGCGAATGTCGGAGCAGGCGTAGTTGTTGGCGTAATGACCGCGGTCGGGATCGCCCCAGTGGGCGTCGTAGCCGTAGTAGTCCTGACCGTCGGTTTTGCGGTAGTTGTGGAACGGCTGCGAGTCGATGACCGATTCTGTCATAACGAGACCGGATGCGGGATCGAGCACGCGCCAAAGCAGCGGCTCCCACTCGAACCAGTACGTCGTGTCGATAAAGTAACCGTTCTCATCCTGGCAGGAGCGCGCCGCGGTGGTGACGAGACCGGTCAGGGTCGGACGGTACTGCACGAACTTCACGCCGCGGTATCTGTCGCCCGCGTAGGTCACGTCCGCGTACTGCATGTAGTTGGACGCGGTCATGCACCCGTTGCTGTCCGGATAGGCACTTTTGTATGTTCCGGAGTAGTAGCCGTAGGACTGCCAGGCGGCGGACTGCGCGTCCAGCGCCGCGATCAGCTCCTCGTCTGTCACTCTTGTCTGCGGGTAAGTACCGATCTGCACCAGATCGCCTACCTGAAATTCCGTGGCGGAAGCCGTCATGCCGAGCGAAATGATCCCCGCCGCGGGCGCAGACGCGACCAGCAGCACAGCCGCCAGCCATACCGCCAGAGTCCGTTTCCAAAACGTTTTCATCATAAAATCTCCCTCAAAGCAATTATCACATTTTTTCGGTGTGCAAAAAAGATTTATTCTATATTACCACAAAATCCCGCGGGACGCAATAGGCGCGGTCTGCTTTGTTCGCTTCACGAATTTACGTGCAAAAAAAGACCCGCCCCGAAAGGCGGATCGCTTGAAAATACGGCTTGGGTTGGGTTCGGCTTATTCCATATCGCGCGAGGCGATGACGTCCACGCCGGTGCCGCAGACGTCGGCGAGAATCACGTCGTGCTGCTTGACGGGCAGCGTGACCGACGCCGCCTTGATTGCGTCCATGACGTCAAACAGCTTGTCGCGCAGGATCGGCGTTCTCGTGCGCACGGGCAGCAGTTCGCCGTCCCTGCCCGCGACGCGGACGGTCGACGTCAGCAGACGCACGGGCGCAGTGAATTCCGACTCGGCAAAGGCGAGGCCGCGTTTGCAGCCGTTGCCCTCGATCGACAAAACTTTGCCGTCCGCACCTTCGACGGTTATGGCGCAGCCGCGCGGACATACCGTACAGATGATCTCTTTTTTCATTTTGCTGCCTCCCTTAAACGACTTCGACGACGATCTCGCCGCCGGCGACGTCGGCTGTGTTCACGGCGATGCTGTTCATCTCGCCGGGATTGACGCGGAATTCTTTTTTCTGCGCGAGGACCGTGTCGCCGCATCTGACGCGCAGCGTCACGTCGCGCTGCGGCGCAAGCACGCGGAAGTACAGCGTTACATTGTCCGCCTCGTCCGACAGCGCAACCTTCTGCGGGCAGACGTAACGCACATTCGCGCCGGCGGTACAGACCGCCTCACCCTGGACGGACGGGAATTTGCCCGCGGCATAACGCGCGGCGTATTTGCCGGCCTGCTCGCTCTCGGCGCTGACATTGTCCACCAGATCGTTGACGTGCACGACGTTGCCGCACGCGAACACGGCGGGTTTCGTCGTCTGCATGTACTGGTTGACCGTCGGGCCGTTCGTTCTGCCGTCGACGGCGATCGAAGCCTTGCGCGTCAGTTCGTTTTCGGGGATCAGGCCGACGGAGAACAGCACTGTGTCGCACGGCACGTATTCCTCTTTTTCGAGGATGGGCTTTTTGTTTTCGTCCACGGGCGCGACGTAAACGCCCGTCACGCGCTTGTCGCCCTCGATGCGCGTGATCGTGTGCCCCAGACGCAGCGGGATGCCGAAATCGTCCAGACACTGCACGCGGTTTCTCGTAAGACCCGCGAGGTAATCCATCAGCTCGACGACCATCACGACCTCGGCGCCTTCGAGCGTCATGCGGCGCGCCATGATCATGCCGATGTCGCCGGAACCGAGGATGACGACCTTTTTGCCGACCATGATGTTCTGGCGGTTGATGAGGCGCTGCGCCGAACCGGCCGTGTACAGACCGGCGGGACGCGTGCCGGGAATGACGATGTTTTCGCGCGTGCGTTCGCGGCAGCCCATCGCCAGCACGACGCTGCCCGCTTCGACGCAGGTCACGCCGTATTTGCCGTTGACGCAAACGACTTTTCCGCCGTCCGCATCCACGTCCAGCACCATGGAATCCAGCAGATATTCCACGCCGAGCGCAGCGGCTTTTTCCGTAAAGCGGCTGTAATATTCCGGGCCGGTCAGTTCCTCGCCGTAACGGGTCAGACCGAATCCGGGATGGATGCACTGCTGCAGAATGCCGCCCGGCGCGCTGTCTCTCTCGATGACGAGCACGCTTGCCGCGCCGTTTTCTCTGGCGGCGACTGCCGCGGCCAGACCGGCGGGGCCTGCGCCCACGACGGCGACGTCACATTTTACGGTATACATAACGCTCACTCCTCCTCACGAACGGTTCTTTCCCGTCACCATGTTGGAGCCGGGATCGTTTTTGCAGATCGCCTCCGACGCGACGCCGAGTTCACGCGAGAGGATCTCGATGACCTTCGGTCCGCAGAATCCGCCGTGGCAGCGTCCCATACCCGCGCCGACGCGGCGCTTGACGGCGTCCACGCTGCGCGCGCCGAGCGGACGGCGAATCGCCTGCACGATTTCCGCTTCGGTGACCGTTTCGCAGCGGCAGACGATGTTGCCGTAACGCGGATCTTCGCGGATCAGTTCGTCCTGCTTTTCGGGCGTCTGCTCACAGAATTTGACGATGCCTTTTCTCTTGCGGATGAAGTCCTGCTTCAGCTCGAAGTCCGCGCCGCGGTACAGCATCTGCTGCACGACGTATTTGCCCATTGAGACGGACAGCGTCAGACCCGTGGAGCGCACGCCGGAAAGATTGACGTACCCTTCCAGGTCGTCGTACATATCGAAATGCAGTCCCTCGGGCTTGCGGTTGGGACGCAGGCCGCTGTACTGCGTGATGGTTTCGCGCAGATTGACGTTCGGCACGAGATTGCGCACATCGCGCGCGATGCTCTCGAGACCCTCGGCGTTTGTGGATTTGTCCGTCTTGGACGGCTGATCTTCGGCGGTCGGGCCGACGAGCATGTTGCCGTGGATCGTCGGACACATCAGCTTGCCCTTGGTGATCTTTGTCGGGATCGGCAGCACGATGTGACGAACCTGGCAGGACGTGTTTTTGTCAAGGATGTAGAACTGTCCCTTGCGCGCGACGACTTCGTATTCCGCCTTGCCGACCATGGCGGCAATGTCATCGCAGTAAAGGCCGGCGCAGTTGATGACGTACTTCGTTTCGACGTCGCCGTCGGTCGTCTGCACGCTGCGCACTTTGCCGTTTTCGGTCGTGATGCCGACAACCTTCGTGCCGAGCATGAATTCGGCGCCGTTGTCGTATGCGTTTTCCGCGAGCGCCTGCACGTAGATGAACGGATCGATGATGCTTTCGCGCGGGATATACAGACCGCCCTTGACCGCGGGATTGAGGTTCGGTTCCATTTCCAGAAGCTGCGCGCCGGACAGATATTCCACGTCGTACACGCGGTTGCGGAACGCTTTTTCCTTGATCGCGGGGAGCTGGGCGAACTGCTCGTCGGTGATGGCGGGCAGGATCGCGCCGATGCGTTTGAACGGGACGTCCAGATCGCGCGTGAGCGCGTCATACATCGGGTTGGCCGCCACAACGAGCTGCGACTCAAGCGTTTCCGGCGCGGCGTCATAGCCGGTGTGGATGATCGCGCTGTTCGACTTGGAAGCGTCGCCGCCGACGTCTTCGTTCTTGTCGATCACGAGCACGTTGACCTTGTACTTCGTCAGCTCCCGGGCGACCGCGCAGCCGACCGCACCGGCGCCGATGACGACAACATCCGTTTTTCGCATAAAAACAACACCTTTCAAGTTGGATTATTAAGGGCACCGATAACTACTATAATGGAAAAAGTTCACACTGTCAAGCGTATGCGGACAGACGGCGGCACAGCGCCGCGACGGGCAGCCCGACGACGTTGAAATAGTCGCCGCAGATGCCCTGCACCAGGGTGCATCCGCGTCCCTGGATTCCGTATGCGCCGGCTTTGTCCATCGGCTCGCCCGTGGCGACATACGCCTCGATTTCCTGCTGCGTCAGGGGGTAGAACGTCACCTGCGTCTGCTCAAAAAAAGTTTCCGCTTTGCCGGGGGAGAGCAGACAGACGCCCGTATAAACCGTGTGCGTTTTGCCGGACAGCATCCGCAGCATCCGCACGGCGTCGGCGGCGTCGGCAGGTTTGCCGAGGATCGCGCCGTCGTACACGACGACCGTGTCCGCGCCGATCACCAGATCGTCGGGACAGCTTTTCGCAACAGCCTGCGCCTTCTGCCGCGCGAGCGACATGACCGCTTCGTGCGGCGGCGTATCGGGCGATATCTGTTCGTCCGCGTCGGAGACCCTGACGGTGAACGTCACGCCCGCTCTTTGCAGCAGCTCGCGTCTGCGCGGCGAAGCGGACGCCAGAACGATGTTCATTTTGTCTCCTCCTCGTACCACGTGCGCATCGCCATCTTCAGAACGGCCGCCTGCGTTTTGCCGTCGGGAATCTCGTTGTTGAGCACCATTTCCACGGCTGTGGACAGCGGGATCTTTTCGACGTTCAGGAATTCATCCTCGTCGAGCGCCTGTTCTTTGAACGTGATGCCGGTCGCGCCGTACAGGTGGATGATCTCGCCGCAGTAGCCGGGCGACGGATAGAACTTGCCGAGATCGACGTACTTTTCCGCCACTGCGCCCGTTTCCTCGCGCAGCTCGCGGATACCGGCGCGGAACGGGTCCTCGCCCTTTTCGAGTTTGCCGGCCGGCAGCTCCAGCACGACCTCGCCGTACGGATAGCGAAATTGGCGCACGAACAGCAGTTCGCCCTCGTCCGTCAGCGCGGCGACCGTCACGCCGCCGTTGTGCTCGACCACTTCGCGCACGCAGGTCTGCCCGTTCGGCAGCTCAGCCTTGTCCACGCGCAGATTGAGTATGCGTCCTTCGTATTTGTATTCCTGTTCCAGTGTCTTTTCGATCAGTTCCATAAACCCTCCGTGCATGCATAGATTGTAAAAGGAATTATAAAAACAAAAAAAGCGGCTCCCATATCACATGAGAGCCGCGTCCGCGATGATTACGGTAAAAACTTGCCAATGAAATCACGGATGATGTTGATGATGTCGGCTGCTTTGCCTTCCTTGAGGTAAGCAAGAAGCTTCTGGACAAAAGCAAGAATCTTATCCATAAGTCATTCTCCTTGTATATTGATTTGCAAAGAGGGTCTCTTTGCATCATCAGTATAGCATCTTCTGTCCGAAAAAGCAAGTCTTTTTTTAAATTTTTACAAAAAATTATTTATCCGAATATTCTGCTCTCGATCAACGTGTAAATCACGCCGACCGCAACGCCGATGAGCGCGCCGACGATGACCTCGGGCAGGGTGTGTCCCTTGATGACCTTCAGCTTTTCCGGCTTGTCGGGATCGTCGGGTGCATAGACCTTGTCGATGACGGTGTTGACCTTTTCCGTCACGCGGCCGCACTGCAGACGCACGTTGCATGCGTCGAACGCCGTCACGATGCCGAACACCAGCGCAAGGGCAAAAGTGCTGCCCGTGAAATGCTCGCAGATGGCGATGTGTGTGACCATGGCGATCGCGGACGAGGTGTGCGTGCTGGGCATACCGCCGCTGCAGAACAGGTCGAGCGGTTTGCGTTGGATTGCAAAAAGAATCATTTTGGCTGCCTGTGCGGCGATCCAGCCGCACGCCATCGGCAGCGCCCAGCGCAGGATTGTAACGATAAGATCCGGCATGATAGAATCCGTCCTTTCCGATTTTTGGTTTATGGGGGCATTATAGCATACATTGCGTTCCATTGCAAATACTATTTTTTCTTGACAGTCTGTTTCGCGTCTGCTATACTATAGGGCAGAAAATGAAACGGAGGGAAAACAAATGAAACATATCGAGACATTGAAGACCCGCAATCTCTGCGAGAGCGCGAAGAACGGCGGCTGCGGCGAATGCCAGACGTCCTGCCAGTCCGCGTGCAAGACCAGCTGCGGCATTGCGAACCAGCAGTGCGAAAACACGCAGAAGGAAACCAAATAAAATATCGCAGACATGCATCGCGGGGCACAATCGTGCCCCGCGGTTTTCTTTTGTCCGTTATCCGGTCCCGTGCGCCGCAAGGATCGTTTTTTCAGACGGTAAAGAGCACGTCCGGCAGCCATTCAGTGTCTTCAAACAGCAGATCGTTCGCCTGCAGCAGCGCGCCGCCGCGGTATGTGTCGCTCTTTCCGGACAGGTATGCGTCCAGCGCGCGCAGGTCGTATTCCCGCTGGCAGATAACGCTCATGAAGTCGTTGTTTGTCAGCGCTTCCTTCCGCGCGTCAAATTCCGCTTTGGTGCAGCTCTTGCCGTCGATCTGATAGGCGTCCGGATCGACCGGATATGCGTCCGCACCCTCACCGACCCAGCCGCCGACCGAGCTCTGCGCGGAAAGAACCGTCGAGCGTACCTTTCCCTCGGAAAGCGTGTAATAGGTCTCCTTCAGATCTGCGTAATCGTGGCTGTCGTCCACACAAACGGCCAGCGTACCGTCTTTGGTTTTCACCATATTCAGAAGAAGATCCGAGCAGAGGAACCCGTACGTGGAGCCGACGTTTTCGTCCAGCAGCGTTACGGCCTTTCCGTCCTTTTCTCCGTAGATTTTCACGCGGAATACTTCCGCATAAGGCGTGTCGTCTTCCCGGATCAGAACGACCAGCTCCGGTTTGCCGTCCGCGTCCCAGTTGAACAGATCCGCAAACACGACGTTCGTTTGGTCGGGATCGTCTCCCTGCGGCGTTCCGTACGCCGCGCGCAGATCGGCAAGCTTCCGCGCATATACCGCGCGGAAGGCGTCGGTTTGTGCCGCGCTTTTTGCCGGCTCGGCAGCTTCGGCTTTTGCAGTGGTTTCGGCTTTTGCCGCGGCTTTGGTCTGTGCCGCAGTTTCGGTCGGTGTCTCGATTTCGGTCTGTGCTTCGATTTCGGTCTGTTCGATGATTTCTGTCTGTGTTTCGGCTTTGGTCTGCTCGATGATTTCGGTCGGCGCCGCGGTGTTTTGCGGATCCTTACGCGCTGCGGAAAAAACGGTGAGAGCGGAAACGGTCAGAATTGCCGCCGCGATCAGAGCTGTCGTCTTTTTCATCTTCATATTGTTTTGTCTCCCTTTTCATTATTGTTTTTTGAGCGGGTTTTGTCTCCCGCCGACACGCATACAATATCACACGGTCTGCGGAAAATGCGCCGGATGTCAAAAACGACGGACATTTTGACAATTTTGACGCACCAAAAAAGACCGCCCGTCTGCCCAAACGGACAGTCGGACGATCTGTTGTGTTCTGAAGTTTTACGGCTGTTTCAGCCCCAGTTTTTTGACGGCGGCTTCGCGCATCTTGAACTTCTGGATCTTGCCGGCAGCGTTCATCGGGAAACTGTCGACGAAGTCGATGTACCGCGGGACCTTGTGGCGCGCCATGTGATCCATGATGTACTGCTTCATCTCGTCCTCGGTGCACGTCTCGCCGGGTTTTAAGATGATACATGCCATCGCTTCCTCGCCGTACTGTTCGTCCGGCACGCCGATGACCTGCACGTCCTGTACCTTGTCGTGCGTGAAGATAAACTCCTCGATCTCTTTCGGGTACAGATTTTCGCCGCCGCGGATGATCATATCCTTCAGACGGCCGGTGATGCGGTAGTAACCGTTCGGCTCGCGGCAGGCGAGGTCGCCCGTGTGCAGCCAGCCGTCCGCGTCGATCGCGGCCGCGGTCGCTTTCGGCATTTTGTAGTAGCCCTTCATCACGTTGTAGCCGCGCGCGACGAATTCTCCGTTCTGTCCGTCGGGGACGTCCTTGCCGGTTTCGGGATCGATGACCTTGCACTCTACTTCGGGGAACGCGTTGCCGACCGTGCCGGTGCGCAGCTCGACGGGCGCTTCCCAATCGGTCATCGTGCAGCCGGGCGACGATTCCGTCTGGCCGTAGACGCTGGTGATGCCGATCATGTGCATCTTTTCCTGCGCCTCGCGCATCAGCGATTCGGGGCACGTGCTGCCCGCCATGATGCCGGTGCGCATGTAGGAGAAGTCTGTCTTTGCAAAGTCGGGATGCTCGAACATCGCGATAAACATCGTCGGCACGCCGTTGAACACCGTGATCTTTTCGCGGTTGACGCACGCGAGCGAGGATTTCGCGGAGAAATACGGGATCGGGCAGAGCGTCGCGCCGTGGGTCATGCAGCTCGTCATGGACAGCACCATGCCGAAGCAGTGGAACATCGGCACCTGGATCATCATGCGGTCCGCCGTGGACAGCTCCATGCGGTCGCCGATGCACTTGCCGTTGTTGACGACGTTGTAGTGCGTGAGCATGACGCCTTTCGGGAATCCGGTTGTGCCGGAGGTATACTGCATGTTGCACACGTCGTCCTTGCGCACGGCGGCGGCCATGCGGCGGATGTCCTCGACCGGGACGTCGTCGGCGCGGGTCATGAATTCTTCCCACGTCAGACAGCCGTTCTTTTTAAATCCGACCGTGATCACGTTGCGCAGGAACGGCAGCTTGCGGCAGTGCAGAGGCTTGCCCTTTTCCGTGTTTTCCAGTTCGGGGCAAAGCTCGGAAATGATACCGGAATAGTTGGAGTCCAGCGCGCTTTCGATCATGACGAGCGTGTGCGTATCGGACTGACGCAGCAGGTATTCCGCCTCGTGGATCTTGTAGGCGGTGTTGACCGTGACCAGCACCGCGCCGATCTTGGTCGTCGCCCAGAAGGTGATGTACCACTGCGGGATATTTGTCGCCCAGATCGCAACTTTCGAGCCGGGACGCACGCCCATCGCCACGAGCGCGCGCGCGCAGTCGTCCACATCGTCGCGGAATTCTTTATAGGTGCGGGTATAGTCGAGCGTCGTGTATTTGAACGCGTACTGATCGGGGAACTCCTCCACCATACGGTCGAGCACCTGCGGGAAAGTTTCGTCGATCAGGATCTCTTTTTTCCAGACGTACTGGCCGTTGTGCGCCTTGTTGCTGTAGAGCGCGGGCGTTGCGGCAGCCGTGTCGCGGTAGGGGTGCATAAAGCCCGCGAACTGCGCGAACACGATCTCGATATCGTCGATCTCCGGGCACCAGGCGGGGTCCCATTCGAGACAGACATAACCGCTGTAGTTGACAGAGCGCAGCGCGGCGACCATGTCGTCGATCGGCAGCGTCCCCTCGCCCATCAGGCAGTACGAAACGCCGGCGTCGGACTGTTCGGCGTCCTTGACGTGGACGTGCCGCACATAGGCGCCGAGATTGGTGATCGTCGTTTCGGCGTCCTCGCCGCCGAAGAAATATGTCGACGTCATGTCCCACAGCGCGGCGACGTGTTCGTCGGCGAAAACATTCAGGAGGTCGCGCAGAACGGACGTGTTGCAGAACACGCCGGAGCTTTCGACCAGCAGCGTTACGCCGAGCGATTCGGCGCGCGGCAGCAGTTCGCGCAGGAATGATTCGACCGCGGCGCTGACGGCGTCGGGATCGCTTTTGGCGTATGCCTTCAGGCGCACGCACGGAATGCGCAGCGCGGCGGCGATGTCCATGCAGCGGTTCGCCTCGGCCAGCGCGTAGTCGCGGGATGCGGGATCGGCGGCGTCGCAGATCGCATCCACACACGGCAGGTCGATCTTTTCGTCGAGGATCATGCGGCGTGTTGCGGCGGCCGCGTAATCATAAAACGCGCCTTCCGGCTGCGTGAACAGCGCGCCGTGCGTATTGTGCAGCTCGATGCCGCCGAAGTCGAGATCATGCGCCATCGCGCAGAAATCGTCAAAGGTCCTTCCGTGCCAGCCCTTGGTGGAAAACGAGAGCTTCATCGTGTCGCCTCCTCGTAAACGATCTTGTTCAATGCGTTGACGTAAGCGCGGATGCTTGCGCCTACGATGTCGGTCGAGATGCCGTTGCCGGAATAGAGTTTGCCGTCGAAGCGCAGCTTCACAAGCGTGGAAGCCATCGCTTCCTTGCCCTCGGTGACGGCCTGGATCTGGAAATCATCCAGCTCGTAATGACTGCCGACGATCTGGTCGATCGTCAGGAAAGCCGCGTCGATCGGACCGTCGCCCATGCCGATGGCGCTGAGCGTTTCGCCGTCCTTTTCGAGCTTGATCTGCGCGGAGGGAGAGATGAGATTGCCCGTGTTGATGACGTAGCTGATGACTTTGTATGTGCTGGGCACCTGCAGCGCAGCCGAGGCGACGATCGCCTCGAGTTCCTTGACGCCGACGGTTTTCTTGACGGCGACGCGGCGGAATGCCTCATAGACCTTGACCTCGTCCTCCGCGGACAGATCGTATCCGAGCTTGCGCACGGCGGCGGCGACGGTCTCCTGGGAGTCTTTTTCGTCAAAGTGGAAGCTGTCGTCCGCATCGGCGCCGTCCGCGTCGGCCGCGGGCAGCGTGCCGCCGGAAATACGGGTGATCTGCGAGAGGATGCGGCCGAGTTTTGTCAGCTGCAGTTTTGCGGACAGACCGCAGTCGGTGCCGCAGTTTTTCAGCAGCGTGCCGAATGTTCCGAGATCGGTGACGTCGCTGCCGCAGGCGGTTTTGACCACGTCGGCGCCCGCCTGTACGGCCATGACGGCGCAGGCGGCGGCCAATCCGTTGATGTTACTGCACTGCACGCCGACGCGAACCGTCTCGGGGAGATTCGCGTCGCGGACGAAGTCGGCGACGAAGCGGCTGAACGCATCCGGCAGCATTTTGCCCTCGATGTCGCACAGCGTGAAGGTGCGGGCGCCTGCTGCGGCGACGGCGTTCGCCAGTTCGGGCAGGAATCCGTCGTCGGCGCGCGTTGCGTCGAGCGCGCAGAATTCCACGTCGTCGCAGGACTGCGCGGCCAGACGTACCAGTTCTTCGGCGAGCAGACGCATCTTCGGCGCTTTTTTGTGATAGCCGTATTCCATGCCGACCGTCGAAACGGGCAGGGAAATGCGGATACGGCCGTGCGCGGCGCTCGCAAGCGCGGCGGCGGCGTTGGTCACGCCCTCGGCCGTGCCGCCCGCATCCACGGACAGCACGCTGTTCTTGACAAACGAAGAGATCGTCTTGACCAGCAAAACGTCGGTACGGATATTTTCAATGATCGGCAGTTCCACGCCGTCAACCGATAGGTTTTCGAGCTGGCGTGCAATCTCGATCTTTTCTTTGAAGCTGTAGGCGCCGGTCTGACGGCAGAGCGTTCTGTCACACAGGAAAACGCGTTTCATGGGGAACCATCCTTTCTTTGTAAAAAATAAAATAAAAATCCCCGAGACCCAAACAGGTCTCAGGGACGAAATCAATCCGCGGTACCACCCTGATTGCCGCCGGTCGGCGGCCGCTCTTCAGGCTCCAACAAGCCCGTTGCCCGGTAACGGGGGCCGGCCGGGGGCACCTACGCGGGAGAAAAACTCCGTTCAATGTCCCTGCTCGGGAAGGAGACTTGCCCAAGGCTGCGCACCGGCTTGCACCAAACGCCGGCTCTCTGAAGCGCGTGTGCCGAAAGCAATAGTTCCGTCATCGCATTTGTTGTCGTATTCTATCACGAAGAAACGGGTTTGTCAAGCATTTCTTTCGTAAAATAAAATGTTATGCCGTTACGGAATGCCGGGAATGTCAGCGGCGGTTGTTGGTGATCGTGCCGTCGCTGCCGACACGCACGACGTTGCCGCAGAACTTTGCCACGCGGGAATAGACGGCGGATTTGTCCGCGTCCGACGTGCACAGCGAGACGCCGCCCGACGTCTGCCTGCACGGAATGATCGTGTGCGTGAACTTGCCGTCCTTGCCGATGGTGAGCTTGTAAACGCCCGTCTCGCGGTCCTTGCCGTCATACAGGAAATTGCCCAGGCCGTAGACGATCAGCTTGCCCTTGTAGAACTCCATGCCCTGCACGCGGTTGGAATGCGCGCCGATGACGCCGTCCGCGCCCGCGTCGATGAGCGCCTTGGACCAGGTGTCCTGGTCGCGGTCGAACCAGTTCGCGTTGTCGTCGATGCCCGCATGGATATACACGAACACATAGTCGCTTTCCGCCTTGGCGTTTTTAACGGCGTTTTTGACCGCGTCGAGATTGCTGCGCAGCGACAGCACGCCGGCAGACGAAGCGGTCGCGCCTTTTCCGAAGTGTCCCTGCAGCGTATCTGCCGCGGCAAGGAAAGTGATCTTGCGTCCGCCCGCGATGAAGGATGCGGGTTTGGCTGCCTCGGTCAGATCCGCGCCGGCGCCGACATGCGAGACCCCGTTGTCCTCGAGCGTGCGCAGCGTCTGCGCGATGGCGTCCGCGCCGAAATCGGTCGTGTGGCGGTTTGCGACGCTTGCCGCGTCGACGCCGAGCGTTTTATAGACGGCGGCCGTTTTGGCGTCCGCCATATACTGCGCCGTCTTGCCGTCCGCGGAGAAGGCGCCTTCGCTGTTGATGACCTGGATATCCATGCCCTGCAGGAGTTTCTGCAGATCCTCGGAGACCTTTCCGGCGCCGGCCTGCGCGACGTTGACCTTGCCGGTAAAGCCGATCTCGATCGTATCCTTTTCGCTTTCGATCTCGCGCACGGCGCCCTTTTCCGCGGCGCTGTCGGCCAGCGCCTGCAGCGCGAAGAAGGAGTTGCCCGTCGCGGTGAACCAGACTTCCTTATCGTAGTCCTTCTGACCCATTGCGTCCAGAACGGTTCCGAGCGCTTTGGCGTCGCAGTTTTCCGCAATATAGGACAGGAACGCCGGACTCAGCGACGCGTCTGCCTCGCCGATGGACCGCGCGACGGCGATCGCCTGTTCGTCTGCGGGCTTTGTCGTGGACTCCGCTTCGGTGCTCTGCGCGGCAGCGGTCGTCGCGGCTGCCGGGTCGCTGTCCGAGAGGAAAGATTCCAGCGGGCCGGGATGGATGATCGATCGGACCTTATACACGCCGAACACACCCGCGCCGATCAGGATCAGCGTGAGCAGAACGGAGAAGAAACGCGGCTTGTTTTTTCTGGGGGCGGGTCTTGCCATATCTTTCATTCCTTTGTTTGAATTTGGAACGTCTGTCTATTTATTATAGAATGGAACGCCATGCAAGTCAAGGGAAACTTACAGGAAAATAATTACTTTCGGGCGTTGAGGATCGCCTCGGCCAGCGGCAGGTCGTCGGCATAGGTGATTTTCATATTGGACGGGGAACCGGCGACCAGGCGCACTTTTTTGCCCCGCACCGTGTAGATCTTGCACGCGTCGGTGAGCGACAGCGTTTCCTCCGGCGAGAGACTTTCGACCGTGCGCTGCAGCTCAAGCAGACGGAAGCTCTGGGGCGTCTGTCCCTGATACAGCTCGCTGCGCGGCGGAATGTCCGCGATAAACGCGCCGTCCGCGCTGCGCACGATCGTGTCCGTTGCGGGGATCACCGTGTCGCACGCGCCGTCTTCCCGCACGGCAGCAATATTCTCTTCGATCATCTTTTTGGTCACGAACGGGCGCACGGCGTCGTGCGTGAGCAGGATCGTTTCTTCGTCGACGGGATAATGCGCGCAGACGTAGCGGATCGCGCACAGCAGCGTGTCGTTGCGTGTCGCGCCGGCGGCCGTGACTTCGACGTCTGCGTCCGGAAGATACGTGTGCAGTTGTTCGCGTGTATATTCGATCCAGTCCTGCGGCGTCAGGACGAAAACGGCATCAATTTGCGGAATTCGCAAAAACGGATCCAATGTGTGGATCAAAACGGGCTTTTCGCCCAGTGGGAGGAACTGTTTCGGCAGCGCTGTCGCGCCCATGCGGCTGCCGCTTCCGCCTGCCAAAACGGCTGCAAATATCATAGCTGATCGCCTCCGAATCCAACAAAATAGATAAAACTATTATAGATCGAATCGCCGATTCTGTCAACTGAAACAAAAAAACTATACAAAATTCGTGAAAAAACCGAAAAGAAAAAGGTTGACATGCACATATGCGAGGTGTTATATTGTAATAGAAGGAGGAGTATTTATGCTCAAAAACAGCTTTCGCAGAACAATGAGCGTGATGATCGCGCTCGTCATGATCTGGACAACTTTTTGCATCGGACAGCCTCTGACGGCTTCGGCAACGGTAACGTCGTCGACGCCGAATAACGCGACGGGCGTATACCTTGTCGTTCCGGAGGCGATCTACCTCAGACCCGTGTACAATTCTTACTACACGTCGTCGACATCGACTTTCCAGTGGTTCGTCAACAATACGTTGAGCGGAAACTCGATCACAACGACGAGCGGCGAGGAAAACACGGGCAAACTTTATTTCCGCTATGCGAACGCAACGGGCGCGAAGCTCAGCTTTGAGTGGCTGAATTCGAGCGGCCAGGCGACGACAGGCGGCACCATCACGGTCGGCGGCAAGACGCTGGAAGCGAAGGCGGATTCGACGATGTCGGTCAGCTCTTCGGACAGCGCAATCAACATCACCGCGGGCAATTCGCCGAGTCTCGACAAGGCGGCGACCGGCGCGTACATCCGCTGGACGGTGACGTACACCGATTCCGGCGACAAGCGCCAGAAGACGGTCCAGGCATATACCTATGTGTATAAGCCCTACGTTGAGCCTGTCGGTGTGGCGCACCGCACCGTCAACGACCGCGGCACCAACCACTACGGCCAGAACATTTCCTGGATCTCCGGCGTGCACGACACGGATTCCGCCGCGCTCGGCAGCCACTATCCGAACAGTGATTCCGGTCACGGTCTGCTTGCGCTGTCGTCGAGCGATACGCGCAACAACGCCCCGCAGGTCGGCGAGCTGTACGCCCAGATGTCCAGCTACTTCTACTGGAGCTGGTCCGGCAACGAAGGCGCCGGCGGCTGGCTGAACACGACGTCTGCGCCGCAGCTGATGCCGGATAAATCCTTCCGCTATATCGAGAACACGCTGACCGGCCACTCCAGCGGCAGCGACGCGTTCCACAACTTCGGTTATGCGCCGACGGCAGTCCTGACGGTCGATATCAGCCGTTACTCGAATCTGACGCAGATCCCGAACCTGTCTGTCGGTTTGATGGTCACGGATGACGAGGCCAGCGACAGCGGCGCCGCGTACTTCATCTCGAACTACACGGGCACGCCGGCAACGGAAGACAATATCGACTACTTCAAGAACAACACCAGCCATGCCGAAGAGATCTGGAACAGATACAACGCGGCAGGCGGCGACGTCTTCGCGGCAGGCACGTATTCGAATCCTTCCGCCAGCGAGGCCGAGGGCATCAAGTATAACGGCCGCTGGAAGAACAAGTCGCTCGGCTCCACGCAGGGCACTTCGACGTACTACCTGGGCGCCGGTTACTACAACCATCAGAGCGGCGACTCGATCTGGAATATCTCCGAGCTGCGCATGAAGGTCAACCGCTACGACAAGGGCACGCTGCGTACCGCCGTCAACAAGGCGATCAACAACAGCGCGACGCTGCAGAGCATCTTCTATAACACGTCCGCGTCCGCATGGACGAACTATGTCAACCTGTTCCGTTCGGCGTCCCTGATGCTGACGAAGGTGGACGGCACGTTCTCCGTTACGGTAAACGGCACGACGTACACCGATCCCAAGACCATGGCGACCGCGCTGGACGGCGCGATCGACACGCTGCTGAGCGGTTCCGGACGTTTGACGAGCCGCACCGCGACGCAGACCAACGTCGTTCTGCAGCAGCAGGCCAACGGCACCTATGTTTACGCGCCGTTCCTGAACGGCACGACGACCCGTACCGTGAACTTCAAGACCTTTGATTCCGTCACGTTCACTGCGGACGTTGTTCCGGGCTACACGTTCATCGGCCTGCAGAGTGCGGCAAGCGCACCGACGCCTGTTATGAATGCGGCGACCGAGCGTCCGACCACGTTCACCACGACCGCGGAAGGCGCGACGATCAACAACGGCACCGTGACGTATACCCATACCGACACGACCGGCACGGATACAAACGGCAACCTCTACTATACCTATTATTATGTCGTGAATACCTACACGGTGCATTACGATGCAAACGGCGGTACCGGCACGATGGCCGATCAGGCGTTCACGTACAACGTCGGCCAGAACCTGACCGCGAACAACTTCACCCGCCAGGGCTACACGTTCGCCGGCTGGGCAAAGACCGCGACCGGCAACGTCGCCTATGAAAACGGCGCGAGCGTCAACAACCTGACCACCACGGCGAACGGAACGGTCAATCTGTTTGCCAAGTGGAACACGGTGGATTATACCATCCAGTATGATACGGTCGGCGGCTCCATCACGAGCACGAACCATACGACGACCTACAACATCAATTCCACCGTGATGATGCCGACCGCTTCGAAGGACGGCTACACGCTGACAGGCTGGAAAGCAAATTCCGCCGGCAACTGGGGTCCCCTGACGTATAACGCGGGCGAAGCGACCTCCGGCAAGTACGGCGATGTTTCCCTCACCGCTGTCTGGAAGGCTGTCAACTACAGCGTTGCCTTCGACAAGAACGGCGGCACGGGCGCGCAGATGTCCAACCAGAACTTCTCCTACGGCACGTCGCAGTCGCTGAGCGCCAACGCATACACCCGCGACGGTTTCACGTTCCGCGGCTGGGCGCTGACGAGCACCGCAACGGATCCGGTCTATATCGACAGAGAGAGCGTATCGAATCTGACGACTACGGCGAATGCGGTTGTTACACTGTACGCGGTTTGGGGCGTCAACAACTACACCATCACCTATTCGACGGACAGCGGCGTGATCCGCGACGCGAGCTATACGCGCAGCTTCACGGTCAACGATGTGATCGCGCTGCCCACTACCGTGGAAAAGACCGGCTATACATTCTCCGGCTGGAAGCCTGCGGGCAACTCCGGCACATGGAATGCGGAAACGGTCTATACCGGCACGGTCAATTCCGGCATGATCGGCAACGTCACCCTGCAGGCGCAGTGGACCAAGGACGGCTACGCCATCACGTATGTGCTGCTGGACGGCACTATGGTCGGTACGAAATACACGACGACTTACGACATCTCCACCGCGATCACGATCCCGCAGGCGCGCAAGACCGGCTACACCTTCGGCGGCTGGCTGTCGGACGGCGCCGGCAACTGGGGCGTGAGCGTTTACCAGAACGGCAACATCAGCGCGGGCCGCTACGGCGACGTGACGCTGACGGCGCAGTGGACGGGCGTGCAGTATTACGTCCAGTTCAACGGCAACAACTCGACCAGCGGCATGATGTACAACCAGAGCTTCACCTACGGCGAACCCGGTACGCTGAATCCGAACGAGTATGTACGCGGCGGTTACCAGTTCAAGGGCTGGGCAACGACGGCCAATGCGACCACCGCGGCATATGCGGACCGGGGCACGGTGCTGAACCTGTCGCCTCAGGCCGGTTCTACCGTTACGCTGTTCGCAGTCTGGGAGAAGGAAAACTATACCATCACGTATGATCCCGCAGGCGGCACGATCACGACCCCGGGCGTTACGCTGTACGGAATCACCGATACCGTCACGCTCCCGACCGTGACACGCACCGGCTACACGCTCAACGGCTGGCGTCCGACGGAGAACAGCGGCAGCTGGCATACGTGGGATACGTACACCGGCACGGTTCCGGCGGGCAGCTACGGCAACGTCACGCTGCAGGCGCTGTGGACAAAGGACACCTACACGATCACGTATGACGCGCAGAACGGTACGATGAGCGGCGACTACACCACGACGTACGACGTCGACACGCCGATCGTGCTTCCGTCCGTGACGCGCACGGGCTACAAGTTCAACGGCTGGCAGGCGTCCGCCGCATGGAACTATGTGACCATCACAAACAACCAGGCGCCCGCAGGCGCGCTCGGCAATGTAACGCTGACCGCGATCTGGACGCAGAAGATCTATTACATCCACTTCAACTCCAACGGCGGCAGCGGTTCGATGACCAACCAGCTGATGCGCTTTGACGAGTCGCAGGCGCTGACGGCCAACGCGTTCACGCGCGACGGCTACAACTTCGCCGGCTGGGCGACGACCGAGACGGGTTCCGTCGCGTACCCGAACGGCGACATCGTCCTCAATCTCAGCCAGACGGACGGCGCGATCGTGAACCTGTATGCGGTATGGACCGCGCGCAACTTCACGTTGACGTACAACATGAACGGCGCACAGGGCGGCCTGCCGGGTTCGAATGTCGTCATGGACGGCGCGGCGATCACGCTGCGTGCGTACAACATTGAACAGACCGAGATCAACAATCAGCCGTTCGCGTTCGGCGGTTGGGCATACACCAAGGAAGAAGCGGACGCCGGCACGGTTGCCTATGCGAACAAGGCTTCGTTCTCGCTGAATGCAGAGGTCCTGGAGCGTGCGACCATCGACTGGACGACGACGAAGCCTACCATCACGCTTTACGCGGTGTGGATCGGCGTCAGCGTTGACATGATCATTCCGGAAGGCGCGACGACAGTCGTCGATGAAGACAGAGGATTCATCTACGGTCTGAAGGCCGGTATCACGAGAGAAGAACTTCTGAACGATTACCTCGGCGTGATCGGCAACGGCCGCCTCGAGATTTCGCAGGGCACGGTCGGTACAGGTACGGTCGTTCAGTTGATCGACAACTTCAACAACCAGGTTCTTGAAGAGTATCAGATCGTCATCTTCGGCGATACCAACGGCGACGGTCTGGCCAACTCGACCGACGTTACGAATATCCGCCTGATGAACGCAGGCCTGCTCGAGACTTCGTTCAACGACGTGTACACGTTTGCTGCCGATCTCAACGGCGACAACAACGTCAACTCGACCGACGTCACGACGATCCGCATGATCAATGCCGGCACAGTCGAATACGACCAGGTCACGCGCGAGATCATCTGATCCTGAAACAAACACCCAGCCCGCACGGTTTCGGCCGTGCGGGCATTTTCTTTCCCTCTTCACGGATTTTTGTGGGATAAGAAAACGTCCCCTTGTTTGTCATTGCGAGCGCCTTTATGGCGCGCGGCAATCCGTTCTCCTTCTTGTTC
>CADARP010000014.1:0-44326 GCA_902790325.1 Oscillospiraceae bacterium
GATGCCTACATCGGCCCGATGACGTTTGCAAATCCGACCGCCGCACAGGATGCAGATCGCTCCGCGCGCCGGCACGTATGTATGCGTGCCCAACACATCCGGCGAAAGCGGCATAGATCATGGCACGCCGGAAAAGGCATCGGACGGATACGGCGTGACGATGTGGGCATCGTCCCCTGCGGCTCTGCGAAAGGTACAGCGGACGCATGCCGCCTGTCCATGCCGCTTTCGGCGGGAATTACGCCCACGTTTTCCATACTTCCGGCAGGTATCCGACCGTCGCCTGTCTGCCGTTGCGCACGATCGGCGTTTTGAGGATCTGCGGGTTTTCGAGCACCTTGTCGAGCTTCGCGTCCTCAGTGAGATACCGCACCAGCGCGAGCGTGTCCTGATCGCGGCACGCATCGTCGAGCAGCGCGTCCAGTCCGCCGACCGCGCGGCAGACGTTCTGCAGCTCCCCGCGGCTCATGCCCTTGTCCAGAAGGTCGATGCGCTGGAACGGGATGCGCCGCTCCTTGAAATACCGCTCCGCTTTCTTGGTGTCAAAGCACTTTTTCGTGCCGAATATCTGAATGTTCACGCCGTTCCCCCTTTCACAGCAAAGCGCCGCGGCAGCGATGGCCGCGACGCGTGTCGTATCAGTCCTTTTTGATGTCTGTCCACAGCTCGCTCTGCAGCTTGCCGATCTCGGGCGTGAGGTTGAGGAAAACCTCGGTGTTCGCCAGCGTCGCCGAATCCGCATAGACCACGGTGTTCGACGTGATCGACGGATCGAGCAGCTTCTTCGCCTCGGTGTGCGGCGTCGCGTAGCCGATCTGGTTCGCCGTCTTGACCGCAACGTCCGTCCTGCACATGAAGTTGATGAACGCTTCGGCCTGCGCCTTGTGCTGCGTGTTCTTGAGCACGCACATCGCGTCGACAAACATGTTTGCGCCCTCTTTGGGGATGTAGTAGTCGATGTCAACGCTCTCGTCCTGCTCGTCCTGGATGATCAGCGCGTCGCCCGCATAGTACGCCGCGATCGCCGCTTCGCCCATCTCCATCTTGTCGAATACCTGATCCATCACGTATTCCTGCACGAGCGGCTTCTGCTGCTTGAGCAGCTCGGCGGCTGCCTTCCACTCCTCGGGATCGGTGGAGTTGAACGAATAGCCCAGCTTCGCCTGCGCCAGCGCGAACGCGTCGCGCGGGTTGTCGAACATCAGGATCTGATCCTTGTACTTCTCGTTCCACAAAAGGTCGACGCTCTTGTCCGCGACGTCCGCCGGATCGACCGCGTTCTTGTTGTAGATGACGACCGTCGTGCCCCAGGTGTAGGGCACGGAGTATTTGTTTTCGGGATCGTACTGCAGACCCTTGTAGTCCTCGCCGATGTACTGATAGTTCGGAATGTTCGCAAAGTCGAGTTCGGCGAGCATGTCCTCCTCGATCATCTTGCCGATCATGTAGTCGGACGGGATCACCACGTCGTAGGACGCGGCGCCGGACGACACCTTGGCATACATTTCTTCGTTGCTGGCGTAGGTCGTGTAGTTGACCTTGACGCCGGTCTCTTTTTCAAAATCCGCAAGCACGGACGTGTCGATATACTCGCCCCAGTTGTACACGTTCAGCGTGATCCGGCCGCCGCTGCCGCCGCAGCCCGCAAGGGACAGCACGCCGCACGCAATGCTCATCGCGAGCAGGATGGAAAGAACTCTCTTTTTCAATGCTTTGCCTCCTTTTTATTCTCACCGCTTTTGCGGAGATTCACAACAAGCAGCAGGATCATCACCGCCACGAACAGCAGCGTGGACAGGGCGTTGATCTTGGGCGAATAGGGACGCTTCGTCATGGAATAGATCGTCACGGGCAGCGTCTGCGCCGTGGAGCCGGAGTTGAAATAGCTGATGACGAAATCGTCGAGCGAAAGCGTGAACGCCATGATGAAACCGGTCACGATGCCCTGCGAGATCTGCGGCACCACGACCTTGAGGAACGACTTGGCCGGCGGACAGCCGAGATCCTGCGCCGCCTCGTAGATGTTGTCGTTCAGCCCGCGCAGCTTGGGCATCACGGACAGCACCACATACGGGATGTTGAACGTGATGTGCGAAATGAGCAGCGTGCCGAATCCCATCTCCATCATGTTCAACCGCGTCACGAAAAACACGAACAGCACCATCATCGAGATCGCCGTCACGATGTCGGGATTGGTCACGGGGATATTGTTGACCGCAAGATACACGCGCTTCTTCGCGCCGCGCATCGAGTGGATGCCGACCGACGCGAGCGTGCCGATCAGCGTGGCGATGACCGCGGACAGCGCCGCCACCGCCAGAGAGATGTACAGGCTCTTGAGGATCACCTGATCCTGGAACAGCTCCGTGTACCACCGCAGCGAAAAGCCCTCGAACCGCCGGAAACTCTTGGCGGAGTTGAAGGAGAAAAAGATCATCACCGCGATCGGCGCGTACAGAAACGCGAAGATCAAAATGTTGTACGCCTTGGAGAGTACTTTCATCACAGCATCCCTCCCGCGCTTTCATCCTTGTCGAAATGGTTCATGACCGCCATGGAAATGAGGATCATCAGCATCAGCACCAGCGACAGCGACGCGCCGATGTTGTAGTTGACGGTGCCGGTGTTGCCGAGGAAAAAGTTCTCGATGATGTCGCCGATCAGGTACGTCTTGCCCGCGCCGAGGAGCTTGGAGATGACGAACGTGCTGACCGCCGGGACAAAGACCATCGTGACGCCGGAGATGATGCCCGGCACACTCATCGGCAGCAGCACGCGGCGGAACACCTGCGCGCGGTTCGCGCCGAGATCCTGCGCCGCTTCGATGGTGCTCTGCTCGATCTTGGTCAGCACCGTGTAGATCGGCAGGATCATGTACGGCAGGAAGTTGTAGACCATGCCCAGCACGACGGCGCCGCGCGTGCCGATCATCTTGAACCCGGGGAAGTCGGGATTGAGAAGCTGGAAAAAGGAATTGATGAGCCCCTTGTCCGCGAGGATCGCGATCCACGCGTAGGTGCGGATGAGGAAGTTCATCCACATCGGCAGCATCACGAGCATGATCATCGTGCCCTGCCGCCGCGCCTTCATGCGGGCGATCGCGTACGCCAGCGGGTACGCCATCACCAGACAGATCGCCGTCGAGACGAGCGCCAGCTCGATGGAGATGCGGAACGTCCGACCGTAGTCGACGATCGCCGTGATGTTGGCGGCGGAGAAATGCCCGTCGGCGTCGGTCAGCGCGTAGTAGACGACCAGCGCGATCGGCACCACGACGAAGATCGCCATCCACACCGTGTACGGCGCGGTGATGACGCGCTTGAAAAGAGAATCCTTACGGTTCATCCTCGCCGCCCTCCTTTTCGTACGTCACGTCGGAGAGCATTTCGATCTCGTCGCTGAACGTGCTGTAGTCGCCGTACAGACCGGAATACTTGGATTTTTTCATGATGTGGATCGCGTCCGGCTCGATGTACAGACCGATGCGCGCGTCGGGCGCGACGTAGTCGGTCGTCTGGATCATCCACTTGAAGCCGTCAACGTCCACAATGATCTCGAAGTGCACGCCCTTGAACGTCACGCTCGTGACGTCGCCGCAGACCATGCCCTTCTCCACGCTCACCACATCCACGTCCTCGGGACGGATGACCACGTCGACCGGCTCGTCCTTGCCGAATCCCTTGTCCAGGCAGTCGAACCGGCGGCCGGCGAATTCCGCGACCAGATCGTCGCGCATGACGCCGTCGAGGATATTGCTCTCGCCGATGAAGTCCGCGACGAACGCGTTCTTCGGCTCGTTGTAGATGTCGATGGGCGTGCCCACCTGCTGGATGACGCCGCCGTCCATGACGACGATCGTGTCGGACATGGACAGCGCCTCCTCCTGGTCGTGCGTCACGTAGACGAACGTGATGCCCAGACGCTGCTGGATATTCTTGAGCTCGACCTGCATGTCCTTGCGCAGTTTCAGATCGAGCGCGCCCAGAGGCTCGTCCAGCAGAAGCACGCGCGGCTTCACCGCCAGCGCCCGCGCGATCGCCACGCGCTGCTGCTGGCCGCCGGACAGAGAATTGATGTTGCGCTTTTCAAACCCCTTGAGGTTGACGAGCGCGAGCATCTCCGTCACCGTCGCGCGGATCTCGGGCTCCTTTATCTTCTGCACGCGCAGACCGAAGGCGATGTTTTCATATACGTTCAGATGCGGAAACAGCGCGTAGCGCTGAAAGATCGTGTTGACCTGCCGTTTGTGGGGCGGAACGTCGGTCACGTCCCTGCCGGAGAAAAAAACCTTGCCCGCGTCGGGCGCAAGGAATCCCGCGATGATGCGCAGCGTCGTCGTCTTGCCGCAGCCGGACGGTCCGAGCAGCGTGATGAATTCCTTGTCATTGATGTACAGATTCAGATCCTTGAGGATCTGCTCCCCTCCCAAAGCAATGGAGATGTTTTGAAGCTCAATGATACGGTTTTTTTCCAATTATGCTCCTCCCCTTCACACGGTATATTACCGGACAGATTACCACACATAGCATAGTAATACAAATATAGAGCGAATACGGCAAAATGTCAATAAGTTTTCAAAAATATTTTCGCCGTGTTCGCTCTATGCGGTTTTGTAAAGCAGATCCGGATCGGGACAGTGCGGATTCGCATCCGCAAAGCGCCGTCATGCCGAGAAGTTTCCGTTGTAGCTGACCAGCGACGCGTACGACACGCCGGGCATTTTGCCGATCTCGCGCACGAAGGATTTATCGCCGCGGTCAAGACGCACCTCCAGGATCAGTTCCGTCTCCTCGCCCAGCACGGACGTGGACTTCAGACGCAGCCGGCGCACGCTCTTTTCCGCGGTTTTCGTGATCTTGTCCTCCGCCTTCGGGTCGTCGAACCGCACGATCAGCAGAAACGGCTCGCTGTGATCCTTGCGCAGCGAGAACAGCAGCAGCAGTCCGCCGATCACCGGCGCGCCCAGAAGCGCCAGCGGCAGCAGTCCCGCGCCGCAGAGGATGCCCTCGCTGATCGCCCAGAACAGGAACACGATGTCGATCGGTTCCTTGATCGCCGAGCGGAAACGCACGATCGACAGCGCGCCGACCATGCCCAGGGAAAGCACGACGTTGCTTGTCACGCCCAGAATGATCAGCGCCGTGATCATGGTCATCAGCACGAGCGAGACGTTGAAGCTCGCGGAATAGACCACGCCGGAGAACGACTTGGCGTAGATGAAGAAAATGAACAGGCCGATCAGAAAGCTCACGCCCAGACCGATGAGACTGTCCTTGATCGAAAAGCTCGCAAAGCTCTCCAGAAAACCGGATTTGAACACATCCGAAAAATTGACTGCCAGTACCTGATGCACTTTTACTCCTCCTTACTCATTGTCCAGTGCGTACATGCTGCCCAGCGCGAACTTGGAAAACGCCTGCAGTTCCCGGTCTCCGATCCCGACAAGATGCGGGATAAAGTCCGGCAGGAACCGATCGAACTTGACTTCCAGCACTGCGGCGTCCTCCGCCGTCACGGGCGCGCCGCCCAGCTTCGGTGCAAAGAACGCGTCCGCAAACCGGCAGGCGCGGATGTCGCTGTCGACCGTGATGCGCACGTTGCCCTGCCGGCAGACGAACGCCGCACGCGTGTAGGACACGATCTCCCTCGGCCGCAGACCGCCGTTCTGCCGCTGCGCATAGCACTCCGTCAGGAACGGGTCGCCCTTCTGCGCGAGGAACGCGCAGTCGCCGCGGATCAGCTTTTCGCACTCCGCGCGCGTCAGCAGCGCGCCGATCTTGTATCCGCCGGCGCCGCGCTTGACCTTCTTTTCCATGCGCAGATACGTCTCGTCCAGGTCGTACATGCGCAGACGGTACTTCACCTTTTCGCACTCGCCTGCCATGCTCTCGCGCAGCGCGTCGTCGTACACCGTGTCAAAGTAGAGCGTGCGCACGGTGTAAACGCCGTTTTTGCCGTGGGCGTCCGGCGTCAGCGCAGCCGACAGCCGGCGCAGGAGCAGCTCGCGGTCCGCGCGCGAGACGCGGAACTTCAGCTCCTGTCTGTAAACCGGTTGTTTATCCATACGCCGCTCAGCCCCTGTCGACCGCGACGTTCTTTTTGCCCTCTGTCTTCAGATACAGCGCGCCGGTCGGACAGACCTCGACGCATTTGCCGCAGCCGTTGCAGCCCGACATGCCGAGCGGGACGCGGTATTCCGCGCCGACCTCCGTCGTAAAGCCGCGTCCGGCAAGTCCGATCGCGGACAAATGCTCGAGCTGGTCGCACGCGCGCACGCACAGGCCGCACAGGATGCACTTGCTGCCGTCGCGCAGGAGCGAAGCGTGGCTGTCGTCCTTCTGCCGCGCGGCCTTCTCGCCCGCGTACGGGGCGGGGTCGGCTCTGTACTGCCGCGCATAGCGGATCAGCTTGCACTGCGCGTAGTCGAGACAGCCGCACTCGAGGCAGCGCGACGCCTCTTTGCGCGCCGTTTCCTCGTCGAAGCCGAGCGCCATCTCGGCAAAAGTATGCTTTCTTTCGCCCGCGGGCATCACCGGCATGACGGCTCTGTCCTGCTTCGCGCGGTCGGCAAGATCTGCCGCCGTGACTTCCTTTTCGCAGACGAACGGCTTTTCATACGCGATCTCGACGCCCTTGAGGTACGCGTCGATCACGTCCGCCGCTTTCCGCGCTTCGCCGATGGCGGCGATGGCGATGTCGGCGCCCTTGTTCGTCACATCGCCGACCGCGAACACGCCGTCGAGGTTCGTTCCGAACGTGGCGGTATCGGCAAGCACCGTACCGCGGTTTGTCGCTTCGAGCGTTTCCAGACCCGCAAAGTCGGTCTTCTGCCCGATGGCCATGATGACCGAATCGACCGGAAGCGTCTCGAATTTGCCCTCGATCGGCTCGGGACGTCTGCGTCCGGACGCGTCCGGCGCGCCGAGCTGCATGCACTGCAGGCGGATCGATCCGACCCTGCCGTCGCCGCAGATCTCGTCGGGATTCGTCAGGAATTTGAACTGCACGCCCTCTTCGATCGCTTCTTCGATCTCGAGCTGCTCGGCGGGCATTTCGTCGCGCGTGCGGCGGTAAATCACGTAAACCGTCTCCGCGCCCAGACGCACCGCCGTGCGGCACGCGTCCATCGCGGTGTTGCCGCCGCCGCAGACGGCGACCGTGCTGCCGATGGCGGGCGCGTTGCCCAGCGCCGTCTCGCGCAGGAAGTCGATGCCGCCGAATACGCCGTCGAGCTCCTCGCCCTTGACGCGCATCTTGCTGCTGACCCATGCGCCCGTCGCCACGACGACGGCGTCATACGCCGCGCGCAGCGTTTCGAGCGTGACGTCCCTGCCGAGCATCGTGTCCGGGTGCATCCGCACGCCGATCTGTTCGATCAGGGAGATCTCTTTATCCAGCACCGCCTTCGGCAGACGGTACTCCGGGATGCCGTAGCGCAGCATGCCGCCGAGCTTGGGCATTTTGTCAAAAATATGCGCCTCGTGTCCCATGCGGCGCAGATGGTACGCCGCCGTCAGTCCCGCCGGGCCGCCGCCGATCACGGCGACGCGCTTGCCCGTGTCGGGCAGACAGTCGGGCACGAAGGTGTTTTCTTTCAGATCCATATCCGCGCCGAACGCCTTGAGCGCGGCGAGCGACACCGGCGCCTCGACCAGCGCGCGGCGGCACTTCTTCTCGCACGGATGCGGACAGATGCGGCCGATGGACGCCGGGATCGGGATGACGTCCTTCATCGTCTCGGCTGCTTTATGATATTCGCCGCGGGCGATCAGCGCCGCGTATTTCTGGCAGTCCGTGCCGCCGGGGCACGCGAGCGAGCACGGCGCGATGCAGTCGCCCGTGTGGTCGCTCAAAAGCATGTCCAACACGAATCTGCGGCTGCGCGTCACGCGCTCGGACTGCGTTTCGATCACCATACCGTCCGCGAGCTTCGTCGCGCACGCGCGCATGAGCCTTGCGGGCGCAGCGCCCATTTTCACCTCGCACACGCACAAACCGCACGCGCCGTACGGCTCGATGCGCGCATCGTGGCAGAGCGTCGGGATCTCAATACCGTTCGCCTCGGCCAGTTCCAGGATGGTCTGACCGGCAGTAAAGGCATATTCTTTTCCGTTCAGTATAATCATTCCGTCACACCTTACCCTTTCCGCACCGCGCCGAACTTACAGACCTCGGCACACTGCCCGCAGCGGATACACAGAGCGCTGTCGATCACGAAAGGCTTGCCGATCTCGCCGGAAATGGCGCCGACCGGGCACTTGCGGCTGCACAGCGAACAGCCGCGGCACTTGTCCGGGTCGATGGCGTACCGCACGAGCGCGGTGCATTCGCCCGCCGGACAGCGCTTGTCGCGGATATGCGCCTCGTACTCGTCGCGGAAATAGCGGATCGTCGTCAGCACCGGATTGGGCGCCGTCTGCCCCAGGCCGCACAGCGCGTTTTCCTTGATGCGCGCGCACAGGTCTTCGAGCAGCTCGATATCGCCTTCCCTGCCCTCGCCGTCGCAGATGCGCGTCAGGATCTCCAGAAGGCGCTTCGTCCCGATGCGGCACGCGACGCATTTGCCGCACGACTCCTTGGTCGTGAATTCGAGGAAAAACTTCGCCATGCGCACCATGCACGTGCTCTCGTCCATGATGACCATGCCGCCGGAGCCCATGATCGCGCCGGTAGCGGACAGTTTTTTGTAGTCGATGACGGTGTCGATCAGTTCGCGCGGCACGCATCCGCCGGACGGTCCGCCGAGCTGCACGCCCTTGAACGCCTTGTCCGCGCGCATACCGCCGCCGATGTCGAACACGACGTCGCGCAGCGTTTTGCCCATCGGGATCTCCACAAGGCCGCCGCGCTTGATCTTGCCGGTCAGCGCGAAAACCTTGGTGCCCTTGCTGTCGTCGGTGCCCATGGCCGCGAACGCCTCGCCGCCGTTGTTGATGATCCACGCGACGTTGGCGAACGTCTCGACGTTGTTGATGTTGGACGGCTTGTGCCAGTATCCGGACTGCGCCGGGAACGGGGGCTTGAGCCGCGGCATGCCGCGCTGCCCCTCGAGCGATTCGATCAATGCCGTCTCCTCGCCGCAGACGAACGCGCCCGCGCCCGCCTTGATGCGGAACTCGCACGAGAAATCCGTGCCGAATATATTGTCGCCGATATAACCCGCGGCCTTCGCGTCGGCGATGGCTTTTTCGAGCCGCCGGATCGCCAGCGGATATTCCGCGCGCACGTAGACGATCGCTTCCTTTGCGCCGATGGCGTACGCCCCGATGAGCATACCCTCGATCAGCGCGTGCGGGTCGCCCTCGATGACGGCTCTGTCCATGAACGCGCCGGGGTCGCCCTCGTCGGCGTTGCAGATGAGATATTTTTCGCTGCCCGCGCTCTGCCGCGCGGCGTTCCATTTGAACCACGTCGGGAAACCCGCGCCGCCGCGTCCGGCAAGACCGGAAACCTTGATGACGTCGATCACCTGTTCCGGCGTCATTTCCGTGACGGCCTTCCTGAGCGCCGCATAGCCTCCGTGCGCCGCGGCGTCCGCGAGACTTTCCGGGTCGATGACGCCGCAGTTTCTGAGCGCGATGCGCGTCTGTTTCGACAAAAACGCGCTGTCCTCGTCCGCAATGACCAGCGAAGCGACCGCGGACGCGTCGCCCGTGCGCAGAAAGTCCGCGATCGCGGGCACGTCCTTCGGCGTCACGCGCACGAGACGTGTCAGGGAGCCGTCCGCGTATACGTCGACGATCGGCTCCAGAAAGCACATGCCGATACAGCCCGTCACGGACAGGTTCGCGTCGATCTTCTGCTCTGCGAGCGCGCTCTGCAGCGCGTCATATACTTTGCCGGCGCCGGCGGAAATACCGCACGAGCCCTGGCCGACTTTGATCTCAAGCATTGTCCTGCGCCTCCTTCCGCTTCTGCGACAGGATGTCGCGCACCTTCGCCGGCGTGAGGCTCCCGTACGTCTCGCCGTTGACCATCATCACGGGCGAGAGCGAGCAGCAGCCGAGACACGCCACACACTTCAAAGAGAACAGGCCGTCCGCGGTCGTCTCGCCGTCCGCGATGCCGAGCGTCTCGGTGATCGTGCGCGCGATCGTATCCGCGCCGTTGACATGGCACGCCGTGCCCTTGCACAGCTCGATAAAGTATTTTCCCACCGGCCGGAACCGGAACTGCGTGTAGAACGTCGCCACGCCGAACACCCGCGCCGGCGGAATGTCCAGCTCCGCCGCGACCAGCCCGAGCACGTCCTGCGGGAGATAGCCGTAAATGCCCTGCGCCTTCTGCAGGACGGTAATGAGACTGCCGGGGATGCCGCGGTACGTGTCCAGCACCGCACGCAGTTCCCGGAGTTTGCTGTTGTCATCCATGCGCTTTCCCTCCTTATTTGATTTATTTTAGCATATGTGTATGGTTTTATCAATGGTTTTTTATGCGGGATTATACGGTATTTTATGCAGGAACGGACAACTGTCTCCGGCGGCCGGGATCACGCGGCGCGGCAGGCGGGAGAAGTCCGCGTTTTCCGCGCAAAGAAAACCGCATTTTTTCTGCGCAAACCCTTGCGTTTTGTTTGGTTTTTAGATATAATATAAGGTGGATTATTTTGGAAAGGATCTTATCCATGGATAAAAAAGCGTTTTCGTCGGTCCTGCGCTTTATGAAAGCGAAGCCGTGGCTGGTCGTCGGCATGATCGCGGCGATGTTCGTCGTGACGTTCGGCGAGCAGATGCTCTCCGGCGTGCTGCAGGACGCGGATCTGAAATATGCCGACTACGGTCTGGGCGTCATCCGTCTGATCCTGCAGACGGCGCTGTCCGTCGTGCTGGTCTACGCCTGGCACCGCGACAGGAACGAAGCCGCGCCGTTCTCGGCGGTCGATATTCCGAAGCTCTTTGTCACGACGCTCGTCACCGTGCTGTGCGTCACGTTCCTGATGGTCACGGTCGTGCTCATCCCGCTGGCCGTGTTCCTGTATCTGCGGTTCGATTTCTACATGAACACCTACATCACCGGCCGTTCCAACGGCGTCTTTTCGTGCGTAGGCGAATCGTTCCGCACTCTCAAAGGCAGAACCGGCCGGTACTTCGTATTCATCCTCAAATATCTCGCGTTCTACTTTTTGATCGAGATCGCCGTGACGCTGCTGTCGGTCGTGCCCGGCGTGCCGCTGAGCGAGAGCGCGCGTACCGCGCTGGACGTGTTCGACGTGATCTTCCACTCGCTGTTCATGCCGTACCGTTTCCTGCTCAAGTGCGGGTATTATGACGAAGTGCTGACTGCGGAGGATTGAGCATGGCCAGACAGCCCAATCAAAAACTGAAGCTGCTGTATCTTTTGAAGATCCTGACAGAGAATACGGATGAGGCGCATGCGCTGACAATGACGCAGCTGATCGAAATGCTGGAAGGGTACGGCGTGTCCGCCGAGCGCAAGAGCATCTACGACGACATCGAGGCGCTGCGCACATTCGGCGTGGACGTCGCGACGACGCCGAACCGCACCGTCGGCTACTACATCGCCGAGCGCGATTTTTCGCTGCCGGAGCTCAAGCTCCTGGTGGATGCGGTGCAGTCGTCCAAATTCATCACGACCAAGAAAAGTCTGGAACTGATCGCCAAGATCGAGAATCTCGCCAGCCGCCACGAGGCGTCGCAGCTGCAGCGGCAGGTCTTTGTGCAGAACCGCATCAAGACCATGAACGAGAGCATCTACTACAACGTCGACTTCATCCACAGCGCGATCTCGCAAAACGTCCGCATCGCGTTCCTCTACTTCATGTGGGACGTGCACGGCGAGCGCGTGCTGCGCCGCGGCGGCACGGAATACAAGGTCAGCCCCTGGGCGCTGACGTGGGACGACGAGAACTACTATCTGGTCGCTTACGACGAGGCGGACGAAAAGATCAAGCATTACCGCGTGGACAAGATGATGCGCATCCGTTTGCTGGGCGAAGCGCGCACCGGACAGGACGTGTTCGCAAAGTTCGACACGGCCGTCTACTCCAAAAAGATCTTCGGCATGTACGGCGGGGAGGAAAAACTCGTCAAGCTCCGCTGCGCGCGCAGTCTCGCGGGCGTCATCATCGACCGGTTCGGCAAGGACAGCATGCTCGTCGAGGACGGCGACGGTTTCACCGTGACCGTGCGTGTGTTTGAAAGCCCGACGTTCCTGTCGTGGGTCATGGGCTTCGGCAGGGATATGCAGGTGCTCTCGCCCGCATCCACGCGCGAGGCGCTCGCAAAACAGGCGCGGGACGTTCTCTCCCTTTATGAATCCGACGGAAGCGAGGTCACCTCTTGACGCATACAAAAAAGCAAGACGCCCTGCAGGGCGTTTGGGACGCGACACGGCTGTTCCCGTTTTCGCTCGCGGCGGGCGTATGTTCCGGCTTCGGCCTTTTGGGCGGCGCCGTTTCGGCGGCGGTCTGCCTGCTGTTCGGCGCAGTGTGCGGCTGCGCGTTTTTCCCGACGTGGCTGTCGCTTTTGCCGGTCTTTCTGCTCGCGTACCGCTTCGGCGCGGGCTGCGCGGGCGCTGCCGTGCTGCTGGGCGGGGCGTTGACGTGTCTTCTGTCCCTCATGCCGCGCGCGGCGCGGGAAAGGCTGACGCATCCCGCCGCGCACACGGGCTTCGCCATCGCCGCCGCGTTCGTCACGACGGCGCTGCAGACGACAAACTATTTCGGCATCGGCGCCGCGGGCGGCACGGCGCGCGAGATCATCGCCGACTATATCTCTCTGGGCTTCCACGCAAACTGGCGCGGCGTGCTGTACGGCACGATCGCCCTGGTGCTGCTGATCACCTATCCGCGCAAATTCAAGACGCTGCGGCATAAGATCGCGCCGGCGTTCACGGTGCTGCTGATCGTCTTTCCGCTGCATCTGCTGCTCGTGCCCCGCGCGGAGGGCTCCCCGATCAACGAGATCGGCAAAATCGATTTTTCCGCCGCCGCGGACGGGATGTTCCTGCGCGGCGCGTTCACTAAAGAAGCGATCCCGCTGATCCTCTGCTCGGCGCTGGCGCTGGCGCTGCTGACCAACCGCGCGCTGTCCGACGCGCGTCTGCGGCAGTTGTCCGGCGTGCGCATGTGCGCGGGCTTTTTCGGCGGACTCCCCTGCGATACCGACGGCGAACAGCGCGGCATTCTCTCCGCGCTGACCGCGGCGCTCGTCACGGCGGCGCTCTACTGCCTGCCCGGCCTTGCGCGCTTTCCGGTGCACGCGCTCGCGGTGATCCTGATCGTCACCGCGTGGCAGTGCGTCCCGTGGGGCGGGGTGCGCACGGCGTTCGCCTCTGTGCGCGGCGCTCTGCTGTTCTGCGCCTCGCTGCTGCTGCCCGTGCTGGCGGGCGTTCACTATGCCGTTCCCCTGCTGTGCGCGCTGTGCGCATTGACAGGTCAAAACGATACAACAAATTCCAATATACAGAAGGGAAGTGTTTCCTGATGCAGGATGTACAAAACCTGTACCGGCTCTGGCTGGAAGAAACCGCAGACGACGCCGCGACGCAGCAGGAGCTGCGCGCGATCGAGGGCAATGACGAGGAGATCCTCGACCGCTTTTACCGCTGTCTCGAATTCGGCACGGCGGGTCTGCGCGGCGTGATCGGCGCGGGCACCAACCGCATGAATGTTTACACGGTCAACCAGGCGACGCAGGGTCTGGCCGACTATCTGCGCTCGGCGTTCGAGAACCCGTCCGTTGCGATCGCGTACGATTCGCGCATCTGCTCGGATGTGTTCGCGCGCGGCGCGGCGGGCGTGCTGGCCGCCAACGGCGTGCATGTGTATATCTATCCCGAGCTTGTCCCCACGCCGATGCTGTCCTTCGCGGTGCGCGAGCTTCACTGCAGTTCCGGCATCATCATCACCGCCAGCCATAACCCCGCGAAGTACAACGGCTACAAGTGCTACGATCCCAACGGCTACCAGATGACCGACGAGGCGGCTGCCGCGACGTACGCGTTCATCGGCAAGACCGACATGTTCCGCGGCGTCAAGACCATGCCGTTCGAGGCGGGTCTCGAGAGCGGCGCGATCGAATATATCGGAAACGACGTCGTCGAGAAGTTCTATGCCGAGGTGCTCGCGCAGCAGATCAATCCCGGCGTCTGCGCCGACGCGAAGCTGCGCGTCGTCTACACGCCGCTCAACGGCACGGGCAACAAGCCTGTGCGCGAGATCCTGCGGCGCATCGGTCAGGCGGACGTCACGGTCGTGCCGGAGCAGGAGAATCCGGACGGCAATTTCCCCACCTGCCCGTTCCCGAACCCCGAGATCCGCGAGGCGTTCGGCTGCGCGCTCTCGCTCGCCGAAAAGCAGGGCGCCGATCTGCTGCTGGCGACCGACCCCGACTGTGACCGCGTCGGCATTGCCGTGGCGGACGGCGACGGCTACACGCTCATGACCGGCAACGAGGTCGGCGTGCTGCTGACGGAATATATCCTCTCCTGCCGCCAGAAGAACGGCACGCTGCCGAAGGACCCCGTCGTCATCAAGTCGTTCGTGACGACCGAGCTCGTGACGCGCGTCGCGGAGAAATACGGCGCCGCGGTGCAGAGCCTGCTGACGGGCTTCAAGTACATCGGCGAATCCATCACCAAGCTCGAAGCCGCCGGACAGGCCGACCGCTTCATCGTCGGCATGGAAGAAAGCTACGGCTACCTCGCGGGCACCCACGCGCGCGACAAGGACGCCGTCGTCGCGTCGATGCTCATCACGGAGATGGCCGCGTACTACAAGACGCAGGGCAAGTCCCTGCTGGACGTGATGCGGGACCTGTACCGCGAGCACGGCATGTACCGCAACACGCTGCTGAACTTCGCGTTCGAGGGCGCGAGCGGCATGGAGAAAATGAAGGCGCTCATGCAGGCGCTGCGCGACAACGCGCCGACCGCGATCGCGGGCATGCGCGTCACGGCCGTGTCGGACTACCTGTCCCGCGAGACGGTCGACACCGAAACGCTCGAAAAAACGCCGATCGATCTGCCGCGCTCGAACGTGCTGCGGTATCTGCTGCCGGGCGGCAGCGGCGTGATCGTCCGCCCGTCCGGTACCGAGCCGAAGATCAAGGTCTATATCACCGCCGTCGCCGCGGACGCTGCCGCTGCGGACGCGCTCGGGACGCAGATCGCCGCCGACATGCGCGCGATCATGCATCTCGATTGAGAAGGGAGCAGGATACAATGAAAAACAGACGTGTGTGGATCATCCGGATCGTGGCGATCGTTCTGGCGGCGCTGATGATCCTGAGTGTGGGCGCGGTGCTGATCCAGACGTTCGCGCTCGACGCCGTTCCGGTGACCGGCGACAGCGAAACGTCCAAACTGCCGATCTTCATCCTGATCGGCGCGGTCGTTCTGATCGCCCTTTGCGCCGTCGTACCGACGTTTATCAAGAAGAAATAAAAAAACCGAGGCAGTCTGCTCCGGCAGGCTGCTCTCTGCTGAACGGAGACGCTATGAAGAGAAAGATAAAAAAAGTATTCTGCGCGCTTGCCGCAGCCTTACTGCTCTTTGCGGCGGCGACAACGGCTTTCGCCGCGGACGGCGGCGCGAAAACGCTGCGCTTTGACGCGGACGGCAATTTCACCATCCTGCATCTGACGGACTGGCACACGGTCTATCCGATGCCCGCGATCCAGAAACAGTACGTCGTCGAGGCGCTCGCGGCGGCAAAGCCCGACCTTGTGGTGCTGGGCGGCGATATGTCCGAGGCGTCCGCGGCCGACCAGCCCGCGGCCGTCCGGGAGATCTGCGATCTGCTGATCGCCGCGGATGCTCCGTTTGTGATCACCTTCGGCAATCACGACTATCTGCACGATCTGACGATCGACGAGATGTTCGCCCTGTACAAGGAAAACGGCGGCGCATACTGTCTGAGCGAGGACGAAGATCCCGCGCTGTTCGGCTGCGGCACATGCAGCATTCCGATCTATGCGCACGACGGCGGCAAGGTCGCGTACTGCGTCTACTGCTTCGATTCCGGCTGCGAATACAAGCTGAACTTTGCGTCCGCCGATCCAGACCCGGCCGCGCAGTCCGTGCGCAGCGCGGGCGAGACGATCGTGTCCAATTACGACTCGGTGCATCCCGACCAGATCGAATGGTATACCCGCAGGGCGGAAGAGCTGAAGGCCGGCAACGGCGGCGCATATGTGCCGTCCGTCGTGTTCCAGCACATCATCGTGCAGGAGATCTTTGACAAGATCTGGCCTGCCGCCAAGGAAAGCGACAAGACCAATCTGATGTGCTTCGACCAAAAGACGTACAGAATGCGCGCCATTCCGAATCTGTCCAACATCAAGGACGGCTATCTCATGGAGCGTCCCTGCCCCGGATACTATAATTACGGGCAGCTCGACGCCATGACCCGGAACGCGGACGTCCGCGCCGTTTTCTGCGGCCACGATCATTCCAACAGCTTCACCGTGGAGATCGACGGGATCGACATCGTCAACACGCCCAGCGTCAAGCCGCATTTCCTGTTCAAAAAGATCGACTGGGGCGGCAGAGTCATCACGCTGCACGCGGACGGCACGTATGAAAGCCGTGTGCTGGCGGGATGCGAGCTGGCGCAAAACAGCGGCTCCGGCATTCTGTCGTCCGGCGCCGTGAACCGCGTCGAACTCGTGTTATTAAAGGCCTGGAAAGCGTTCGCCGACGCTTCGCAGCGTCTTTGGAAACCTCTGACAAAGATCATCTACAAATAAAAACAGCCGGCACATTCTGCCGCACACAGCAAAACCAAAGCCCGCCGTCCGAGGACAGCGGGCTTTTGACGTATGTATTGTTTTATCTGTATCCGTACCGGTGCAGCAGGTCGTCGATCCGATCCTGCGGGTCGAGCAGGCCGCTCATGGATTCGTCGTGGTTGAGGGTTTCGATAATCAGTGAAATATACTTGGACAAATCGACCTCCGTGTACCACTCGCGCTCGAGCAGCGCGGGCGTGCGGTAGATGAGGTTCGTCGTGAACACACGGTCGATCATGCGCGTCTCGTACGCGGTGTCGAACACGTCCAGACCGTTGCAGAACAGGCCGAACGCCGAGCAGATGAAGATGCGGTTCGCGTGCAGATCCTTGAGCTTGCGCGCGACCTCGATCATGGAATCGCCCGAGGAGATCATATCGTCCACGATGATGACGTCCTTGCCCTCGACGTTGGAGCCGAGGAATTCGTGCGCGACGATGGGGTTGCGTCCGTTGACGACGATGCTGTAGTCACGGCGCTTGTAGAACATGCCGATGTCCAGACCCAGCACGGTCGAGTAGTAGATACAGCGGCTCATGCCGCCCTCGTCGGGGGAAATGACCATCATGTGATCGCGGTCGATCTTGAGATCCGGCACGGTCTTGACGATCGCCTTGATCATCTGGTACGTCGTGAAGACGTTTTCAAAGCCGTGCAGCGGGATCGCGTTCTGCACGCGCGCGTCGTGCGCGTCGAACGTGATGACGTTGTCCACGCCCATGTAGTCGCAAAGCTCCCGCAGCGCGTCGGCGCAGTCGAGCGACTCGCGGCGCGAACGCTTGTGCTGGCGTCCTTCATACAGCATGGGCATGATGACCGTGATGCGCTTGGCCTTGCCGGCGGCGGCGCTGATGGCACGTTTGAGGTTGGCAAAATGATCGTCGGGACTCATCGGCACCGTCATGCCGTACATGTTGTACGTCACGCCGTAGTTGAACATATCGCAGACGATGAACAGATCGAGCCCGCGCACGGAATCCTTGATCAGCGCCTTGCCCTCGCCGGTACCGAACCGCGGGAACTCCACATTGATCAGGTACGAATCCCGGAAGTAGTTCTTGTAGGACGTGGTGCGCATGCTTTCCGAATCCCGCTCCGAGCGCCAGGAAGTCAGATAGCCGTCGATCTTGCGCGCAAGCTCGGCGCAGCCGGGCAGCGCAATGATCCCGAGCGGTCCAACGGGAATACCGGTGAGTGACGCGGTCAAATCAGACATAAGAAAAACCCCCAAACTGTATATTCACTTTTTTCAAAACCACCGATTCTATTGTAACGCATATCCCGTCTGTTTTGCAAGGGATATGCGCATTTTTTTGGGTAAAAAAACTTCCGAATTTTACGGCGTTTTTTTGTCGATTTGTACCAAAATCCATCGACCCGCCGCCGCGCCGTCTTAAGCAAATCTTAACCTCTTGCCCAGTTTTTTCTTAATGTTTCGCATGCTACAATGAAAACATCAAACGACAAAGGAGAAACGACTTATGAAACTCGGAAGCAAAATCGACAACCTGACAACCATGAAAGACGCCGGACTGCCCGTTCCGGCTTTTACCGCCATACCGTTTTCCGCGCTCGTGCCGGATGAGGCGGCGCTGCACAGGGCGATGGACGACGTGCGGGATCTGCCGCCCGCCGAGCAGAGCACCCGCCTCGCTCGGGCGGTGCGCGCACTGCTTCGGCCGGAGCTGCCGTCCCTGCCGGACGACAAGCTGTATGCCGTGCGCTCGTCCTGTGCGCTGGAGGACTCCGCCGACCACAGCTTTGCGGGGCAGTTCGACACCTACCTCAAGGTGCCGTCGGCCGAAGTGCCCGCGCGCGTCGCGGACTGCGTCTGCTCGCTGTTCTCCGAAAACGTGCTGGACTACCTGCGGCGCGGCGGCATGCGCATGCGTGATCTGCAGATGAACGTGCTCGTGCAGGACATGGTCGACGCCGACCTGTCCGGCGTGCTGTTCACCGCGAACCCGCAGGGCATCCTCAACGAAAGCGTGCTGATCGTCGGCCGCGGTCTGGGCGAGAACGTCGTCTCCGACCGCATCGACGTCACGTCCTACTACTACAACACGTCCGACCGCGTCTATTACTTCGACGGCAAGGAGGAGCTGCTGAACAAAAAGCAGGTGGAGGATCTCATCGCGCTGTCGGAACGCATCTGTGATCTGTTCGGCCCGTATATGGACATCGAGTTCGCCATCGAGCGCGGCAGCATCCGCATTCTCCAAGCGCGTCCCATCACCACGCTGTCCGATGCGCGCCCGCTGATCCTCGACAACAGCAACATCGTCGAGAGCTATCCGGGTCTGAGCCTGCCGCTGACCGTCTCGTTCGTGCACAGCGTCTACGCGGGCGTATTCGAGAGCGCGGGCAGACGGCTCGTCAAAAACCGCAATATTCTCGAATCGCTGCGTCCCGTGTTCGGCGACACCGTCGGCAGCGCAAACGGCAGGATGTACTATAAGATCAGCAACTGGTACGAGATCATCTGCTGCCTGCCGTTCCACAAGCGCTTTTTGCCCATCTGGCAGGAGATGATCGGCGTGCGGTACAAGGACGCGTTCCGCCCGGCCGTGCGCATCTCGTCCCGCGTGCGCCGCGGCGTCGCCGCGAACACCGTGCGCGAGCTTATGCACATCCCGCGCAGCATGGAGAAGCTGCACGAAAAGTTCGTCCGGATCAACGCCTACGCGACCGAACGGCTGCAGGGCGAGCTGACCGCCAAAGAGATCTTTGCGCTCTACGATCTGATCCAGACGCGCATCCTGTCCGATTGGGGACTGACGCTGCTCAACGACACGTACGCGTTCCTGTTCACGGGACTGCTGAAGGCACGCATGCGCAAAAAATACGGCGACGACGAGACGCAGGCGAACGCCGTCATCTCCGGCATCTCCAACATGGAGAGCCTCAAGCCCATCCGCGAGATGATCCGCCTGGCCATGGATAAACCGTCGCTGACCGCGGAGGGCTTTGCCGCGCGCAAGCAGGCGTACATCCGCGACTACGGCGACCGCAGCCTCGAGGAACTCAAGCTCGAAAGCGAGACGTTCCGCACGTCGCCGGAGCTGCTCGATCAGAAGATCGACGAATACGCCGCCGACCCGGTGAAGCTGCGGCAGATGGCGGACAATCTGCTCACGGACGCGCCCGCGCCGCACGCCGACCCGCTGACCGCGTTCCTGCGCCGCCGCGCCACGACGGGCATCCTGCACCGCGAGAAATCCCGCATGAACCGCAGCCGCATCTTCGGTCTGGTGCGCGAGGCGATGCTGCGTCTGGGCGATCTGTATACGTCGCAGGGGCTCATCGACACGCAGCGCGACGTGTTCTACCTCACGCTCGAAGAGCTGCGGCAGCTCTCCGAAACGCCGCAGCCGATGCAGGACACGGTCGCCGCGCGCAAACGGCAGTACGAGCTGTACGCCCTGCTCCCCGCCGCGTCGCGCATCGTCTTCAGCGGCGAGGCGTTCGACAAGAACCCCCGTTCCGTCAACCTGTCCGCCGTCGAGCGCGACAAAAACGAGATGACCGGCGTCCCCTGCTCGAACGGCGTCGTCGAAGGCGAGGCATACGTCGTGGAGGACGTGCGGCAGGCGCACGACGTGCAGGACAAAATCCTCATCACCCGCATGACCGATCCCGGCTGGGTGTTCCTGCTGGCCGCGGCCAAAGGCGTCGTCAGCGAAAAAGGATCGCTTCTCTCGCACACCGCCATCGTCTCGCGCGAGCTGGGCATCCCCGCCGTGGTGGGCATCCACGACCTGATGCAGAACGTGCGCACCGGCGATTTCATCCGGCTCGACGGCAAAAGCGGCACCGTCCGCATCCTCAAACGCGCGTGCGTCGCGTAAGCGCCGCGCCGCTTCATACGGAAAAGGGACTGTCCCGTTCAAAGGAAGACGCCGTTGTCTTCTCCGAATGCGGCGGTCCCGTATTTGTTTTTCCTTCTTTTTTCTGCGAAAGATAACAGAAAAAATAAAACTTTTTACCCTTTTTTTATTGAAAATTGAAAATCGTTATGTTATACTGATAAGGATTTGGAATATCATAGGGAGGAATTCTTTTGAAAATCTACAACGCAAAAAATATTCGCAACATCGCCATCGCCGGTCACGGCGGCAGAGGCAAGACGACGCTCGCGGAAGCGATGCTGTTTTTGAGCAAGGCGTCCGACCGCATGGGCAAGGTCGCCGACGGCAACACCGTCATGGACTTTGACGCCGAGGAAAAGAAGCGCAAGGTCTCCATCTCCACCGCCGTTGCGCCGCTGGAGTGGAAGGACACCAAGGTCAACCTCCTCGACACCCCCGGTCTGTTCGACTTTGCGGGCGGCCTGAGTGAAGGCGTGCGCGCGGCCGAGGCCGTTCTGATCGTGGCAGCCGCAGGCGCGGGCTACGACGTCGGCGCGGAAAAAGCGTACAAGGCAGCCAACCAGCGCGGCATCGCCAAGATGTTCGCCGTCACCCGCTGCGACGCGGAAAACACCGATTTCTACAAGACGTTCGAGGCGCTGCACGAAGTGCATGAGACCGAGCTGTGCCCCGTGGTCATTCCCTATATGGAAGGCGACAAAGTCAAGGCGTACGTCAACCTCGCCACAGGCAAGGCGTTCTCCTACAACGGCCTGAAGGCTTCCGAGGTTCCGATGCCCGCAAGCGACCAGATCGACGAGATGAAGGCGATCTTCAACGAAGTCGTCGCCTCCGCGGACGACGCGCTGATGGAGAAGTTCTTCATGGAAGAGCCCTTCACCGACGAGGAGGTCCGCAACGGCCTGTGCGCAGGCATCGCGGCCGGCTCCATCTATCCCGTATTCGCGTGCGCGGGTCTGACCGGTGAAGCAGTCGACCAGCTGCTCGACTGCATCGTCGCCTATGCGCCCACCGCCGCGGACAACGCCGGCGAAGGCGATTTCAAGTGCGATGAAAACGGCGATCTCGCCGCCATCTGCTTCAAGACCGTCGCCGACCCGTTCGTCGGCAAGATGTCCTTCTTCAAGGTCATCTCCGGCAAGATCACGCCCGACGCCCCCGCATACTGCGCGCGTACCGGTGAATCCGAGCGCATGGGCAAGATCATCACCGTGCGCGGCGGCAAGCAGGAAGACACCGCTGCCATCCCCGCCGGCGACATCGGCGCCGTGACGAAGCTGTCCGGCTTCAAGACCGGCGACACGCTCTGCAGCGCGAAGAACCCCGTCGAGCTCGCGCCCATCAACTTCCCGGCTCCCTGCCTGTCCATGGCGGTCAAGACCCGCAAGAAGGGCGAGGAAGAAAAGGTCACGTCCGGCCTTGTCCGTCTGGCCGAGGAAGATCAGACCATCTCCTACGTCACCAACAAAGAGACCCGCGAGCAGGTTCTGTCCGGTCTGGGCGAGCAGCACCTGGACGTGATCGTCTCCAAGCTCAAGTCCAAGTTCGGCGTCGAGGTCGACCTGACCGTGCCGCGCGTGGCATACAGAGAGACCATCCGCAAGACCGTCGAGAAGCAGGGCCGCCACAAGAAGCAGTCCGGCGGCCACGGCCAGTTCGGCGACGTGTACATCCGTTTCGAGCCGATCGAGGGCGAGGATTTCGTCTTCACGTCCGACGAAGTCGTCGGCGGCGCGGTGCCGAAGAACTACTTCCCCGCCGTGGAAAAGGGTCTGCGCGAGAGCATTGCCAAGGGCATGATCGCCGGCTATCCGATGGTCGGCATCAAGGCCGCGCTGTACTTCGGTTCCTACCATCCGGTCGACTCCTCCGAAATGGCGTTCAAGACGGCTGCACAGCTTGCGTTCAAGAACGCGATCCCCGAGGCGAAGCCCACCATCCTTGAGCCGATCGGCACGCTGAAAGCGTACATGCCCGACGACAACCTGGGCGACATCATGGGCGACATCACCAAGCGCCGCGGCCGCGTGCTGGGCATGGGTCCCGCCGACGAGCCGAAGATGCAGGAGCTGATCGCCGAGGTCCCGATGGCCGAGATGGGCAACTTCTCCACCATCCTGCGTTCCGTCACCGCCGGCAGAGGCTACTTCTCCATCGAGTTCGCGCGCTATGAGGACGCGCCCGCCGACGTGCAGGCGAAGGTCATCGAAGAAGCGAAGGCCGCTGCGGAAGAAGAATAAGACACCAAAAATATACAGGACTGTCGTTCGCGGCAGTCCTGTTTTATTTTGCGGCTGGCATCCGAATCATCCCGACGACGTGCCGGCAACGTGCGCGAATTTCCGATCCGATCAGCCCACAACGCTTCTTTTGCCGCATCCCATGGCGACCCTTGACAAACCCTATTTAATAGGGTATACTATGCTTGGGTGATGAATTTGACAAGAGAATTTGTGATGCTGCCTGAATTTGACAGGCAGTGGAAATCTCTGGGATTAACAGACAGGGAACTCAAAACGCTGCAAGAGGAACTGACGATCAATCCTTTAAAAGGTGATCTGATACGGGAGACCGGCGGTCTGCGCAAAATCCGCATAGCATTTGAGAACAGGGGCAAGAGCGGAAGCGCGCGTGTTTGTTATGTTGACTTTGCTGTGTATAAACGTATCTATCTGATTACGGCTTACGCAAAGAACGAGAAAGACAACCTGACACAAGCCGAACGCAACAGCATTAAGCGCGTAATTCAAGCGTTAGAGCATACAATAGAGAACAGGAGATGATACCATGAACGTATACGAAAGCATTATGACCGGCTTGAATGAAGCCGTCGAATTTGAAAGCGGAAAAGGAAAAGGCAGAGTTGAAAAATGCACCGTGCGTCCTGTACCGGATTTCAGCGCGGAAGAAATCAAAGGCGTGCGCACATCCCTTCAAATGACACAAAGTACATTTGCCGCCGTGATGGGCGTATCGCCAAAGACAGTGGAGGCGTGGGAAGCCGGAACCAATGTACCGATCGGTACCGCAAGAAGGATGCTTGCGCTTTTACAAGCAGACAACACATTACCCGCAAAATATGACATTATAGTGTCCGTATAAGACAGCAAAGAGCGAGGTTCGTCCCCGCTCTTTTCCGTTTTTGAATCGATGCTGAAGAAGCCCATAGAAGCGCGTAGCTTCCACAGGCTTTTGGCAGAGAGTGCGGGAACCGTTTTCTTCTCTGTATTCGTTTTGTTCAGGCAGGTGCTTTTTCGGTTTTTCCGGAAGAGCGCCTGTTTTTTGTTTATTCTTTCTTGCTCCCCTGCGTCATGGCGGCGTTTGTGTAGCCGTCGTCGGACGTGAAGTCCTTGCGCCACAGGGCGTACATTTTATCATAGACCTCTTTGCCGATCTGCGGCGTGCCGGTCGACATGGTCGGAAGCAGTTGATCTCCCGCAACCTTCGGGTCGGTGCAGGCCGTATCGCCGCGCCATTTCTCGCGCTCGTCCTTATTGCGCAGGTTCGGGATCGGCACCGATACGCCGCCCTGCAGGACGGAGCGGTATGCGAACAGGCCCGGCAGGAACATATCCAGCGCCTCATACACGTCGATGGTGTCGGCGTCCGCATAACCGAGGATCTTGCGCACGAAGTTGTACATGGAGTAGTAGTCCGAACCGCCGTGACCGAACGCGGCGCTTTCTTTTGCCGCTTTTTCCGACGGTTTGTAGCTTTCTACGGCGCGGTTCGCGTATTCGCCGTCGAACGCGTCCGCGTTGACGTACAGCCTGTCCACGTTCTCACCCGCGTCCTCGCGCCCCGACTCCAGCCTGCCGTGCGATCCGTATACGGAATACCAGACGGAGTTTTTGTACAGGCCGCCGTGGATGCTCTTGATGATCCCGCCGTTTTCCAGCGTGACCATTTCGATGCCGAACGACGCGTTCTTGCAGCCGACGCGGCGCTTGCGCTCGGCTTTCGTGCCCTCCAGACCGATCACGGACACGGGACGCAGGCCGGTGATGTGGATCAGCGGGCCGAGCGAATGCGTGCAGTAGAACGTCGCGTACATGTTGTTGCGCCAGTGATCCGCCTCGCCGTAGGTGATGCTCGGCCAGATCGTCTCGCAGTTGTGGATATACTCCCCTTCGCCGTATTCAAACTCGCCGATCTTCCCTTCCCGGTACAGGCGGCGCATCTCGTACGGCGCGGGCATATAGCAGTAGTTCTCGCCGTAGGCATAGACCAGTCCCGTCTCTTCGACCGTCTCGATCAGCTCGACGGCTTCTTTCATGGTCTGCACGGGCAAAACCTCGGAAAACACATGCTTTCCGGCCTTCATCGCGCGGATCGCAAACGGCGCGTGCTCGTTCGCGTAATTCGCCAGCACGACCGCGTCCATGTCGTGTCGGATGAAGTCCTCGAAGTTTGTGTAGTATGTGATGTTCGGGTCGTTCAGCGCGGCCTTCTGGCGTTCGAGCCCCTCGACCCATTTGTCGCAGATCGCCACGACCTGCGCGTTGTCCGCCTGTTCGCAGTAGTTGATCATGCTGGTGCCGCGGTACGCGCCCATGACGCCGATCCTGACTTTTTTCATAGATGTTCCTCCTGTTATCTGAGATATTTGTCCGCGCAGCCGAAGAACAGCGTCATGATCCTCGACATGGATTCCTTGTCCTCGCAGCCGTGACCGGAGTTCGGGAACGAAACGAACGTGTGCTCCACGCCGCACGCTGTCAGACGCGCGTCGAGATCGGCCGCGTTGCCGTACGGCACGATCGTGTCCTGTTCGCCGTGGCCGAAGACGATGGGCACGGTGTTTTCGTCAATAAAGTTTATCGGCGAATACTGCCGCAGCGCCGGCCGCGCGGCGTCGAGATCGTCGGGGTCGATGTCGTACCGGACGCCGTTACTGATGATGTTGCGGAAATACTCCGGCCCCACGGCGTGATTGACGCTGTTTTCGTCGGAATAGTAGAACCCGTTCTCGAAGTCGGTCGGGCCGCACAGCTCGACGACGCAGACCGGCTTTACCGGCGCCGTATCCTGCCGCGTGCAGGCATACAGCAGGGAGATGTGTCCGCCCGCGGAAATGCCCGTCAGCAGCACTCTGTCGAAATCGACGCCGTACGCTTCGCCCGTTTCGCGGATCGCGGCGAGCGCCGACGAGACGTCGTCCAGCACGTCGTCGAAACCGACCGTTTCGCTGACGTACCGGTAGTTCATGCAGGCGGCGGCGAATCCTCTTTCTTCGCTGACCTGCATGATCGTTTTTGTGTATTCGTCCTTGCTGCCTTCGACCCATCCGCCGCCGTGGATGCACAGAATCAGCCCCGTGCTGCCCGACGCGTTTTTCGGGAACACGAGGTCAAATGTCTGCCGGACGTCGCGCGATCCGGCATATGGCCGGTCGAGAAAGATCCGGTTGTGCGGCAGGTACCTGCCGTATCCGGCAAAGAGGATGTGAAAGAAAGCCGCGATCAGCATGAAAAACGCGCGTATCCTCGCACTCATCTTATCCCTCCGTTCCGCAAATCGTCAAAAAGAGGCTTATCCTCCCTCGGGAAGAAAAGCCCCTTTCGTTTTATCAGGATTCCTGCGGCGTCACCGCGATGCCCAGATCCCGCAGTTGGACGTCGTCCACACGCGCGGGGCACTCGGTCATCGGCTCGGATGCGTTCTTGTCCTTCGGGAACGCGATCACGTCGCGCAGGCTCTCGCAGCCGAGCATCTGCATGACGATGCGATCGAGACCCAGACCCATGCCGCCGTGCGGCGGCGCGCCGTAGCGGAACGCGTCGGTCAGGAAGCCGAACTTCTCGTGCGCTTCCTCGTCGGACAGACCGAGCAGCTTGAAGATGCGGTTCTGCAGGTCGGGGTTCGTGATGCGGATGGAGCCGGACGACAGCTCGATGCCGTTGAGCACGAGGTCGTACGCCTTGGCGCGCACCTTCGCCTTGTCGCTCTCGAGATAGTCGAGGCACTCGTCCAGCGGCGCGGTGAACGGATGGTGCATGGCGACGAACTGCTGCAGATCCTCGTCCCAGTCGAAGAACGGGAACTCGGTGATCCACAGGAAGTTGAACTGTCCCTTCGGCACGATGCCGAGCTTCTTCGCCGCTTCCTGTCGCAGCGCGCCCAGCACGGACAGCACCAGCGCGTTCTTCGTATCGCCGACGATCAGCACGACGTCGCCGGGCTTTGCGTCCATCTTTTCCAGCAGCGCGCGGTTCTCGTCCTCGGTCAGGAACTTCGCAAACGAGGAGGACACCGTGCCGTCCTCGCCGAGCCTTGCCCACGCGAGTCCCTTGGCGCCGATGCCGCGCACGAACTCGGTCAGCTTGTCCACTTCCTTGCGCGTGAGCACGCCGAACGCACCCTTGGCCGTGATGCCGCGCACGGAACCGCCGCCCTGCACGGCGCCGGCGAACACGCCGAAACCGCAGTTTCTGACCACGTCGGTCAGATCGCACAGCTCCATGCCGTAGCGCGTGTCGGGCTTGTCGGAGCCGTAACGCTCCATCGCTTCTTTATAGGTCAGACGCGGCAGCGGCAGCGGAATATCCACATCCAGCACGTCTTTGAACAATCTTTGGATATAGCCCTCGCCGATCGCAAGCACGTCCTCGACGTCGACGAACGACATTTCGAGGTCGATCTGCGTGAATTCCGGCTGGCGGTCTGCGCGCAGATCCTCGTCGCGGAAGCAGCGCGCGATCTGCATATAGCGGTCGAAGCCCGCCACCATGGAAAGCTGCTTGTAAAGCTGCGGCGACTGCGGCAGCGCGTAGAAATCGCCCTTGTGGATGCGGCTGGGCACCAGGAAGTCGCGCGCGCCCTCGGGCGTGGAGCGGATGAGGATGGGCGTTTCGATCTCGACGAATCCGTTTTCGTCGAAGTAGTCGCGCGTGACCTTCGTGACCTTGTGGCGCAGCAGGATGTTGCGCTGCAGGTCGGGACGGCGCAGATCGAGGTAGCGGTATTTCAGACGCGTCAGCTCCGCCGTCGGGCTGTTCTCGATGATCTCGAACGGCGGCGTCTCGCTCTTGGCAAGCACGCGCAGGTCGGTGACCGCAAGCTCCACATCGCCCGTCGGGATCTCCGTATTCTTGGACGAGCGCTCGCGCACGACGCCCTTCGCCATCAGCACGTATTCGTTGCGCGCCGAGAACGCCTTCTCAAAGACGGCGCGGTCGGTGCTCTCGTCAAACGCAAGCTGCAGAAGACCCGTTCTGTCGCGCAGGTCGATGAAGATCAGCGCGCCCAGATCGCGCTGGCGCTGTACCCAGCCGGCGACGGTGATCTCTTTGCCCGCGTCGGCGAGCCGCGGCTGTCCGCAGTACATGGTCCGTTTCAGACCGGTCATAAAATCCATATTTATTCCTCCAAACCAAACATTTCTTTGAGATCCGCTTCCATCGCAAGGATGGCGGTCTCCACAAATGTTTCGATAAACTCATCCGCGGCGATCTGCATTTCCTCGCCCGTCTGCATATTTTTGAGCGTGTATACGCCCGCGTCCAGCTCGTTGTCGCCCAGCACGACGGTGTACTGCGCGCCGAGCTTGCCGGCGTATTTCATCTGCGCCTTGAGAGAACGTCCGCACGTGTCGATCTCGACGGGGAAGTCGGATGCGCGCAGGCTCTGCGCGATCGACGCCGCCTCGCATGCGGCGCGCTCGCCCATCGCGGCGATATACAGCATGCACGGATCGGGCTGCGGGAACTCGATGCCCTGGCTGTGCATGACCAGCAGCAGCCGCTCAATGCCCAGCGCAAAGCCGAGCGACGGGACGTGCGGGCCGCCGAGCTCCTCGGCAAGACCGTCGTACCGTCCGCCGCCGCAGACCGTACCCTGCGCGCCGATGCTGTCGGACACGAACTCGAACACGGTGCGCGTATAGTAGTCGAGACCGCGCACGATGCGGGGATTGACCGCGTACGGCACGTTCATGGAATCGAGCATTGCCTTGACACGGTCAAAATGCGTGCGGCAGTCGTCGCATAGATAGTCGAGCACGACCGGCGCCTGCGCCGCGATCCTGCCGCAGACGGGGCTCTTGCAGTCGAGGATGCGCATGGGGTTTTTATCGAGGCGCTCGAGGCACGTCGGGCAAAGCTCTTCGCGGTGCGACTCGAAATACGCCTTCAATGCGGCGTGGTATTCCTTGCGGCATTCGGGACAGCCGATGGAATTGATTTCGAGCGAAAGATCCTCCACGCCCAGGGTTTCAAAGATCGTCTGCGCCAGACCGATCAGCTCCGCGTCCGCCGCCGGCTCCGAAGCGCCGAGGCACTCCACGCCGAACTGGTGGAATTCGCGCAGCCGTCCCGCCTGCGGCTTTTCGTACCGGTAGCAGGACGTGAGATAGCTGACCTTCTGCGGCAGCGCCTCGTTGAACAGACCGTGCTCGAGGAACGCGCGCATCGCGCCCGCCGTACCCTCGGGGCGGAGCGTGATCGAACGGCCGCCCTTGTCCTCGAAGGTGTACATCTCCTTCTGCACGACGTCGGTCGTGTCGCCCACGCCGCGCTGGAACAGCTCGGTGTGCTCGAACACGGGCGTGCGGATCTCGCGGAAACCGTACCGCTGCGCGACACGCAGCATGGTCTCCTCGACGTATTGGTTTTTGTGGCTGACCGCGGGCAGCACGTCCTGTGTGCCCTTGATCGCCTTGGTGATCAGTGCCATATCGGATCTCCTCCAAACAAACGGAAGCACGGGCGGCGCGTGCCGTCCGGTCCCGGTGATCGTTTCGGGTTTTGGTAAGCGCGGATTACGGCTTGCTGTGAACCAGCTCGCGCCAGTCGAGATCGCCGCGGTTCAAGCTGTGGATCAGCGCCTCGGCGGTGGCGATATTGGTCGCGGCGGGGACGTTGTGGACGTCGCACAGACGCATCAGTCCCGCCTCGTCCGGTTCGTTCGGTTTCGGGGTGAGCGGATCGCGGAACAGGATCAGCAGATCAATCTCGTTGCACGCGATCAGCGAGGCAACCTGTTGATCGCCGCCCTGCGAGCCGGACAGCAGACGCTGGATCTGCAGGCCCGTCGCTTCGCTGACGAGCTTGCCCGTCGTGCCGGTTGCCAGCAGCTTGTGGCGGCTGAGAATGCCGCAGTAGGCGATACAAAACTGTACCATCAATTCCTTTTTGGCGTCGTGCGCGATCAATGCAATGTTCAAGCAAAGACCTCCTTTTGGAATTTCTGTATCTGTATGAATGCGTTTCAGCTTTCGGATTCTTCGGCAGGTTCGGCGGATGCGTCTGTCCCGCTCTGCGCTTCGTTTCCGGTCTCGGCTTCGTCATCCTTGTCCGCGTCCTCATGCGCGACGACGACCATCGTCGCCAGACGCTCGCCCTCGTTGACGCGCATCACGCGCACACCCTTGGACGGGCGGGCAAACGTGCTGATGCTGCCGGCGGGGATGCGGATGATGATGCCGTCGGACGAAATGAGGATCAGATCCTCGTCTTCGTCCACCGCGGCGATCGCGGCAACCTTGCCGTATTTCTTCGTGTGGTAGTTGATGGTGCCGATGCCGCCGCGCGACTGCAGGCGGTAATCGGACGGCTGGCTGCGGCGGCCGTAGCCGGTCTCGCTGACGGTGAGGACGGTCTTGCCCTCCTCCATCAGCACCATGCCGACCACTTCGTCGCCGTCGCGCAGACGGATCGCGCGGACGCCTCTGGCCGTTCTGCCGATGGCGCGCGCATCCAGCTCGTTGAAGCGCACGGACATGCCGTCGCGCGTCGCAATAAGCAGATCGTCGCTGCCGCTCGTGACGAACACCCACGCCAGCTCGTCGCCCTCGTCGAGGTTGATGGCGATCAGGCCGTTTTTGCGCACGTTGCGGTAAGCGGACAGCTCCGTGCGCTTGACGATGCCCTTGCGCGTGATCATGCACAGGAACTTGTCCTCGTCCTCTGCCGGCACGCGGAACATCGCGCTGACCTTTTCCTCGCCCGTGATGGGCAGAAGGTTGACGATATTCATGCCCTTGCCGGTGCGGGACGCCTCGGGGATCTCGTATCCCTTGAGCCGGTACGTCTTGCCGGCGGTCGTAAAGAACAGGATCTGGTCGTGCGTCGAACAGGTGAACATCGTCCGCGCCACGTCCTCCTCACGGCGGGTCATGCCCTTGACGCCCTTGCCGCCGCGGTTCTGCTGCTGGTAGATGTCGACGGGCATGCGCTTGATGTAGCCCATGTCGGTGAGCGTGAACACGCAGTCCTCCTGCGGGATCAGATCTTCGATATCCATTTCGCCCGTCACGTTGACGATCTCCGTGCGGCGTTCGTCGTTGAATTTTTCTTTGATCGCGAGCGACTCTTCCTTGATGAGCGCGAGCACGCGGTCGTGGCTCGAGAGGATCTCGAGGAATTCGCTGATCTTTTCGCGCAGACCCGCGAGTTCTTCCTCGATCTTGATGCGTTCGAGGCCGGTCAGACGGCCGAGCTGCATCTGCACGATCGCCGTCGCCTGCACGTCGTCGAGCGAGAACCGCTCCATGAGCGCTTCCTTGCCTTCGGGGATCGACTTCGAGCGGCGCAGGATGGCGATCACTTCGTCGATATAGTCCAGCGCGGTCAGCAGACCCTCGAGGATATGGGCGCGTTCCTGCGCTTTTTTGAGATCGAACTGCGTGCGGCGGACGATGACCTCGCTCTGGAAGTCGATGTAATGCGTGAGCATTTCCTTGAGCGTGAGGATCTTGGGCTCGCCGTTGACGATCGCGAGCATGATCACGCCGAAGGCCGACTGAAGCTGCGTGTAGCTGAAGAGCTGGTTGAGCACGACCTGCGGGTTCGCCTCGCGCTTGAGGTCGACGGAAATGTACATGCCGCTGCGGCCGGAGTAGTCGTTGACGTCGGAGATGCCCTCGATGCGCTTGTCCTTGACCAGGTCGGCGATGCTCTCGATCAGCCGCGCCTTGTTGACCATGTACGGCAGCTCCGTGATGCGGATCTCGAACCGGCCGTTTTTCTTTTCGACGATCTCCGTGCGCGCGCGCACCGTGATCTTGCCCTTGCCGGTGCCGTAGGCGGCGCGGATGCCCGCCTTGCCCATGATGATGCCGCGCGTCGGAAAGTCGGGGCCGGGGATGTACTGCATCAGATCGGCCAGCTCCGCCTCGGGATTGTCGATCAGATAGCACATGCCGTCGATCACCTCGCCCAGATTGTGGGGCGGGATGTTGGTCGCCATGCCGACGGCGATGCCGGACACCGAACCGTTGACCAGCAGGTTCGGGTAGCGCGACGGCAGCACGACCGGCTCCTTGAGACGGTCATCGTAGTTGGGCATGAAGTCCACGGTATCCTTGTCGATATCCGTGAGCATACGCATGGCCATTTTGCTCATGCGGGATTCGGTGTAGCGGTATGCCGCGGGCGGGTCGCCGTCCACGGAGCCGAAGTTGCCATGGCCGTCCACGAGGATATAGCGCATGGAGAACGTCTGCGCCAGACGCACCATCGCGTCGTAGACGGACGCGTCGCCGTGCGGATGGTAACGACCCAGCACGGAGCCGACCGTGTCGGCGCACTTGCGGTACGCGCGGTCGGGGAACAGGCTGTTTTCATACATCGTATAGAGGATACGGCGATGCACGGGCTTGAGTCCGTCGCGCACGTCGGGCAGCGCGCGGGACACGATGACCGACATGGAGTAATCCAGGAAGGATTTGCGCATCTCGCGGTTGAGATCGACGTTGATGATCTTCTGGTTCAGCAGGTGCTCCCGGAATTCCGCGTGTTTCTGCTGCTCTTCAAACTTGTTCATTACGGTTCGCCGCCTCCTTTCTTAAACGTCCAGATTCTGCACGAATTTCGCGTTTTTCATGATGAAGTCGCGCCGCGGCTCGACCTTGTCGCCCATGAGCAGCGAGAACGTCTCGTCCGCCTCCATCGCGTCGGAGAGCGATACGCGCAGCATGATGCGCGTCTGGGGGTCCATCGTCGTTTCCCAAAGCTGCTCGGGGTCCATTTCGCCCAGACCTTTGTAGCGCTGGATGTCGCAGCTTCCGCCCATCTCGGCGATCTTTTGGTCGCGCTCCTCGTCGGAGAACGCGTATGCGAATTTCTTGCCCTTGCTCACCTTGAACAGCGGCGGCTGGGCAATATAGACATGCCCCTGCTCGATCAGCGGGCGCATATAGCGGAAGAAGAACGTCAGCAGCAGCGTGCGGATATGCGCGCCGTCGACGTCGGCATCGGCCATGATGATGACCTTGTCATAGCGCAGCTTCTCCAGATTGAACTCGTCGCCGATGCCGGTGCCCAGCGCCGTGACGACGGGGGCGAGCTTGTCGTTGCCGATCACCTTGTCCAGACGCGAACGCTCGACGTTGAGCATCTTGCCCCACAGCGGCAGGATCGCCTGGTACTGGCGGTCGCGGCCGTCCTTGGCGGAGCCGCCGGCGGAATCGCCCTCGACGATGTAGATCTCGGTGAACTCCGAGCTCTTTTCGGTACAGTCGGCGAGCTTGCCGGGCATGGAGTTGCCCTCGAGCGCGCTCTTGCGCCGGGCGAGATCGCGCGCCTTGCGGGCGGCCTCGCGTGCGCGGGAAGCATCCAGCGCCTTGGAGAAGATGAGCTTTGCGACCTGGGGATTCTCCTCGAAGTAGGTCATCAGCTTGTCATAGACCGCGCCGGCGACCAGCGGCGTCATCTCGGTGTTGCCGAGCTTGCCCTTGGTCTGTCCCTCGAACTGCGCCTCGGTCAGCTTGACGCTGACGACGGCGGTCAGTCCCTCGCGGCAGTCGTCGCCGCTGAGGTTCTTGTCGGCGTCCTTGAGGAAGTTGTATTTGCGGCCGTATTCGTTGAACACGCGCGTCAAAGCCGTTTTGAAGCCCGTCTCGTGCGTGCCGCCGTCCACGGTGTTGACGTTGTTGGCGTAGGAAAGGATCAGCTCGTTGTAGCTGTCGTTGTACATCAGCGCGATCTCGGCCTCTTTGTCCTCCTTGACGACGCTGAAGTGGATCGGGTGCTCGTGCAGCGGCGTGAGCGCGCGGCTCTTCTGCAGGTAGTCGACAAAGCTCGACAGGCCGCCCTCGTAGCAGTATTCCTTCTCGACGACGTTCTCGCTGTCGCGCAGATCCTTGAGCGTGATGCGCAGACCCGCATTCAGGAACGCCGACTCGCGCAGGCGGCGCTCGAGCACGTCGAACTCGTAGACCGTCGTCTCGGTGAAGATCTCGGGATCGGGCTTGAAGCGGATGAGCGTGCCCGTCTGGTCGGTGTCGCCGACGATCGTCAGATCGGACGCGATATTGCCGCGCTCAAAGCGCTGTGCCCAGACGTGTCCGCCGCGCGAGACCTCGACCTCGAGCCACTCGGACAGCGCGTTCACCACGGACGAACCCACGCCGTGCAGACCGCCGGAGACCTTGTATCCGCTGCCGCCGAACTTGCCGCCGGCATGCAGCACCGTCAGAACCACCGTCACGGACGGCAGATTCATTTTTTCGTTCAGCTCCACGGGGATGCCGCGGCCGTTGTCGCGCACGCTGATGACGTCGCCGGGCAGGATCTCCACGTCGATGTCGGTACAAAAGCCGGCCAGCGCCTCGTCGATGGAGTTGTCCACGATCTCGTACACCAGATGGTGCAGGCCGCGCGGACCGGTCGAGCCGATGTACATGCCCGGACGCTTGCGCACCGCCTCCAGACCCTCCAGAACCTGGATCTGCTCGGCGCCGTATTCCTCGTCGACGGCGGTATCCATCATTTCCACGTCGTCCTCGATCACTTCCGTCTCCTCGAACGCGATCTCCGCGGCGGGAACTGCGTTTTCTTCCTGCTCCTGCTCGATTCTATCCAGATCGTCCAAAGCTAAACCCTCCGTTTCTCCTGACATTTCCGTTTACATTCCCGTGCCTGTGCCACCGCCCATCAGATTGGAAAGGAAGTTCGGCTTCTTTTCCTTCTTCGGCTTGTAGCGCGGCGGGTTCTCCAGACGCATCCGCGCGCTCTTGCCGGCGGAGGACGAGAGATATTTGTTGACGCGGATCACGTTCACGCACAGCTCGTCGCTCATATAGTCCACGCACCGCGCGATCAGCGTCTCGTCGTTCTGCATACTGCCGAGAATGGTCACAACGATCAGACTCTGCACGTCGTTGACGCCGTTGTCATACATCTCGTTGAGCAGATTGAACAGCTTCTTCATCTTGGCGCTGTCGCCCTCGCGGATGATGTCCAGAACCAGCGGCGTGCCGTGGTGCATGAAGAAGTCCTCGGCCAGAAACTCGCCGTACGTGTCGATGTTCGCCTTGAACGCCGCGCGCAGCTCCGGGTAGATTGCCGTGAAGCGGTTGCCGAAGGACGGCAGATCGTAGAACGCGCCGTTGCGCACGGCGGTCTTGGACACGGCGTTGGGCATTTTCTTGACCTGCGGCTTTTTGCCGCCGGCAAACTTGCCCTCGATCGTCTCCGAGAATTCCTCCGCAATGTATCTGACGTCCCGCGCGTCGGCGTTTTCCGGCTCGAACAGCGACACCGACAGCCGCGTGAAGTCGCCCTTCTGCGCCGCATCCGGCGCGGCCTCGGCGTAGTACAGACCGATGGCGTTGCCCGCGCATTCCACGCGCAGCGTGCTGCCGTCGGCGGAATAGGAGATGTACTGCGTGTCGCGCTCGGTCACGACGGGCAGCGCATTGCGCGATGCGTCCTGGGGATAATACAGCGAAAAGCCCGCGGTTTTCAGCGCGTCCTGCAGGGAGTCGTGCAGCGTCTGCAGCGCTTCGGAAATCTCGATCATTACAATGTCCTCCAGCTTACAAAACTATGAAATTATTATACCACAGCGCTGCAGGTTTTTCAAGCAAAAAACACATATATATGTAAAAATATTATAAATTTAGATTATATTTTAAAATAAGAGTATCGCCCGCAAAAACCGTACGCGCGATAAAAAAGCCGGAACCTTCACAAACGAAGATTCCGGCAAAGTTTATTCCATACGATCTGCAAGTTCAATGACTTCTTTTCCACTTCTGAGCGCAATTTCTTTAAACTGCGCCGCACCCCCATACGGTCTTTTCACATACGTTATCACAACATCCGCATGTCCGATCATCCATTGGTTTCTCCAGGATATTGCGTATTGTTTCGGGACAGATTCCAAGCCTTCCGGATAGAGCGTGTCTGCGCCGGCGTCACCTGCCCGTCTCCCTTGCGGGAGATACGCCAGGACGGTATACCGTCGGATCTCGTAGTTTTGCTTGATCAAAGCTTGCAGCGCGTTTTCGACCATGCTGTCAAAACCGCCCTGGTTCCCAACGTAGAACAAAGTCGTTTGCCTGTTTTCAATCAAATCAATCAATGTCGACCGTAAGATCGGTTCGGCTTCTTTTCCTGCGTCCCGATGTCCGAAAAACGTACATGCATACATAACGTCCCTCCGGATATGGGGGTTATATCCCCTTAATAGTTTTGATTATAACCCCCATAATACAGAATGTCAAGGAGATGTTTTGTATGATTGTATTTGATAAACTATGGGACACCATGCGGGAAAAAGGTGTTTCCACTTATTATCTGCGGGAGAAATGCGGGATCGACAGCAAAACCGTTCGGCGGTTGAAAGCCAACGAAAACATGGAAACGAAAACGCTGGATAAATTGTGCGCCGCGCTCGGCTGTACACTGAGCGATATTGCCGAATACAAAGAATCATAAACATGCCGGAACCTTCACAAACGAAGATTCCGGCACGTTTTATTCCCTTTTTGCGTTTCTCAGACCCAGTTCTTTTTGTACATCAGATAGGCGCTGGCGATCGAGACGACGATCGTCACGACGATCAGCACGCCGATCTGCATCGTCGGCGCAAAGACCATCACCAGCACGCCCGCAAGGATCGGCAGGATCGAGAGCTTGAAGTGGTTGATGAAATACGACGCGCCGATCGCGCCGAACAGCGCGGGGATGATCTGGCGGAACGCCGGCGCGAACACGGAGCCTTCCGCGGTGAGCTTGGGCAGGATCGGCTGAAACAGCAGCACGCCCAGCGCGATGATGACCGTCGTCGTCAGCGAGGATGCGGCGATGGAGATCGTCGTGACGACCTCGCCCTCCTCGGTGTTGGGGCGCACCTTGGCGCTGTCCATGGCGGAGATCGCGCACGGGAGCTTGAGGTTGGCGATGTTGCCCGTCACAAACGCGAGATAACTGCCGCCCGCGCCGAGCATCGGCGCATAGCTGATGACCTCCGCGATCGCGGTCGCCCAGTACAGCGGCACCACGGCGGCAAGCCCTTTCAGCACGCCGCTGAGCGGCGGCCAGGTATTGTAGTGGATGCAGAACAGCACCGGCACCAGAAACAGGACGCACAGCGTGGTCACGCACGAGATCCGTCCCCAGGTATGTACTCTGTCAAAATACGTCCGCATATCAGTACCTCCACTCGATCAGCCACGCGGCGGGCAGCCAGCGCGTCAGCAGGATCGCCATGCCCATGGCGCCGAGCATGCTGAACGGCATCGTGAAATTCTCGAGCCACTTGAGGCTGAACCGTTCGCACAGCTTCGTCAGCACGATCATCAGCACGATTGCGATCATCAGCGTCAGCACCGACAGCACGCCCGCGCCGTCCGCGGGATCTTCCTTTGTCCCGACGCCGGCGATCGCGCGCGCGATGAACGCGGCGATCAGACCGATGAACGCCGCGGCGGCGATCACGTCGGCGAGTTTCTGGTTGGTCTGGGCGGCATGGCCGATCTTTTTCTGGATCCTTTTGAGGAAGATCGGCAGCAGGATCAGCGGGAACACGCTGCCGACCGTCATGACCCACATGATCGCGGAGAACTGCTGCGGGTCCTGTACGGGTTCCGATACGCTGCGGCCGAACACGTTCAGCGCAGCCTCGGCGGCCGTCGTCTCATATGTGATGTTGCCGATGACCGACAGGCGTATCCACGGCAGGATGATGCCCAGCGCGTTTGCCAGCACAATGACCGTCGCCACGACGGAGATCGCCGGCGCGATGGAAAAGAGGATGCTGCTCGTCACGGTGCCGCGCAGCGTCTGGGAGGAAATGCCGAGCTTTTTGCCCTGCTTCCACGCCTTGACCAGGAAAAAGACCGACTGCGCCAGCACGAACACGACCACCATCGCGGCAAGGCCGTACATAAACGGACTTTCTTTAAAGTTCATTTTTCTCTCCCAAAACAGGCGGCAGACGGGAAATGCCATCTGCCGCCGATATGATCGTTTTTATTTGTACATCGGACCGTAAGCGGCGCAGGCACGGTAGTCCTGGCCCTCTTTGTCCATGCCGAACGCATTCCAGCACGCCGGACGGAAGATGTCTTCCTCGGGCACGTTGTGCAGGCTCACGGGGATGCGCAGGATCGACGCCAGCGCGATGAGATCCGCGCCGATGTGACCGTAGGTGATCGCGCCGTGGTTGGCGCCCCAGTTGTTCATCAGGTCGTAGGACGATGCGAACGCGCCCTTGCCCGTCAGACGCGGAGAGAACCATGTGCACGGCCACGTCGGGTCGGTGCGGTCCCACAGCACCTTGGACACTTCGTCCGGCAGATGCACGGTGTAGCCCTCGGCGATCTGCAGCATCGGGCCGAGACCCTTGACGATGTTCAGACGGTACATCGTGGCGGGCATCTGCGCGCGCGTCAGGAAGTGCGAGGAGAATCCGCCGCCGCGGAAGTAGCCGCGGTCGGAGGTGCACCAGTCGGTCGCCCCCAGCATCTTGGCAATGTCCTCTTCGGTGACGTCGTACCACGCCTTGATGGCGGGCTCGCCGTTCTCGTCCAGACATTCCCCGCACGCGTCGAGGCAGCACGCGCCGGAATTGATCAGATGGATGAAGCCCTTCGCTTCCTTGGCGACGCCTTCGAGCTCATAGCCCGTCACGCGCTTGACCGCTTCGGGGCTCCAGTAGGTGCGCACGTCGGCAAACATCTGCGGACGGTTGGTCAGCAGCTTTCCGAGCAGCATCGACAAGCCGTTGAGCGTGTCGTTCTCGGTCGCAAGGATATACGGCTCGCGCGCGCCGTTCCAGTCGAACGACGTGTTGAGCATCGCCTCGGCAAAGTCGGCGTTGGGATAGAAATCCGTCCACTGACGCTGACCCTGGAAGCCGGCCGCGATCGCGTTGTGGCCGACCATCTCTTCCTCGCGTCCCGCGGGCAGATTGGGATTGCCGTTCATCAGATCCTTGATGATGCACATCATCTTGACGGAGAATTCCCAGTCCTTCTCCTTCTCTTCGTCGCTCTTGCGGACGAATTCGGGGTTCTTGTCGAAGCCCTCGGGGCAGTTCGCCTTTGTCCACGCCAGCGCCTTCTGGAATTCCGCTTCGTCGTAGATGCCCTCCGTCATGCGGCGGATGATCTCGACCTCGTCCACGGACTCGACGCGCATGCCGAGATATTCCTCGACAAATTCGGAATTGACGATCGAACCGGCGATGCCCATGCAGATGGAACCGATCTGCAGATAGCTCTGACCGCGCATGGTGGCGGCGGCGACGGCAGCCTTGCCGAAGCGCAGCAGCTTTTCACGCACGTCGTCGGGCATGGACATGTCGTCTTTCTCGCGCACGTCCTTGCCGTAGATGCCGAACGCGGGCAGACCCTTCTGCGCATGCGCCGCAAGCACGGCCGCAAGATAGACCGCGCCGGGACGCTCGGTGGCGTTGAAGCCCCAGACGCCCTTGATGGTCATGGGGTCCATGTCCATCGTCTCGGAGCCGTAGCACCAGCAGGGCGTGACGGACAGCGTGATCGACACGCCTTCCTTCTTGAACTGGCGCGCGCATTCCGCCGCCTCCGCGACACGGCCGATGGAGGTGTCGGAGATGACGACCTTGACCGGTTCGCCGTTGGTGTAGCGCAGATTCTCCTCGTACAGCTTCTTGACGGAGAGCGCCATGCCCATCGTCTGCTCCTCGAGTCCTTCGCGCACCTTCAGCGGGCCGCGGCGCGCGTCAATGATCGGGCGGATGCCGATCACGGGATAATCGCCGATAAGTCTTTGTTCTGCCATAATGATGCTTCCTTTCTGTTCTGTTGTATGTCAACTGTATTTGTTGCTTTTCAGGTGTTCCTCGCCGATCGACGCGTCGCCTGCCGCAATGCTGCCGGTACAGCGGTACGACGTCCACGTGTAATCCCGCACATCCCGCTCGTCGAACGTCAGCAGCGCGAAGCCGTGCCGGTACGCGCCGTTCCAGCGGTCGCCGTAGACCGCGCCCATGCGCACGCCGTGATACACGCCCTCGGCGCTGATGTTGTGCAGATGACCGAAATAGGCGCCGATGACATTACCGCAGCGTTTCCAACCCGCGAATTGGCGGGTAAATCCGCCGTTCCACAGCGTGCACCGGTCGCGTTCGCTCTCAAAAAGAGACCATCTCTTGACAAAAAAGTATTTGCCGAGCGGGAATGCGTCCGCTTCGCACGGCAGACAGAACCGCCACAAAAGCGCATACTCCGGGACGGGGATGTGCTGAAAAACGATCGCGGGGATCTCCCGGTTGTCGTTGAGACTGCCGAACGCGTTCACCTGTTCTTTCGTCACGCCGTTTGTGCCGGTGTCCAGAAAAAACAGGCGCAGCGCCTCTTTCCCGTCCGTGCCGAGAACGGGCAGCACGCTGTCCGTCCGGCCGTCGGAATACACTTTTGTTTCGGGCAGCAGGATACCCTTTTGCCCGCGCAGCAGCGCGTACCAGTCGGCCGCGGACACGCCGGATTTGTAGTCGTTGTTGCCGAGTATGGCCGTGTACGGAACACCGGACGCGATGATCGGCGCGAACACGGCGTCCACTGCCGCACGGCAGTTTTTGAACGTCTCTGCATAGGACAATTCGCGCTTGTTGCCGTCGCCGTCGAATTCCGAACGGACAGCCCAATCCTCCACCAGATCGCCCAACACGACGATCAGGTCGGGTTCGGTTTTGCGAACGGCCGTTTCGATCAGCTCCGCCATGTCCGGCTCGGGCGTCGCGTCGTCCTGCGGATCGGCGATCAGCAGGATCTTGTATTTCCCGCCGGCGTCAAACCGCAGCGGCGCGGCAAACGCCGACATGCCGCACAGCGCGGCAAGGACAAGCGTCAGCAGCGCGCAGCAGATACGTTTCATTTTGTTGCCTCTGTATACTTTCGGAACGCTTCCTGCCACGCCGCGATGTCCGCGGGCGCGTAGGCGCGCAGACTTTCGCTGCGGGCGACGACCTCGCGCGCTTCCGCCACGTCGCGCAGCGCGCCGGACGCAATCAGCTGCACGGCGATATTGCCGAGCACCGTCGCCTCGATGGGACCGGCTTCGACGCCGCAGCCGCAGGCGTTCGCCGTCATCTGACACAGCAGCGTATCCTTGACGCCGCCGCCGATGACATGGATGGTGTTGTACGTCTTGCCGGTGCAGTCGGAAATCTTTTCGAGCGTCTGGCGGTATTTCATCGCAAGGCTCTCGTAGATGCAGCGCATGATCTCGCCCACGGTCTGCGGGACGTACTGCCCCGTTTTTTCGCAGTAGTCGCGCACACGCTGCGGGATGTTGCCGCGCGGGACGAATTCCGGCGCGTCGGGGTCGATAAAGCATTGGAACGGCTCACATGCGAGCGCCAGCCGCTCGAGGTCGGCGTAGGAATAGTTCTCCCCTTCCCGCGCCCACTGACGGCGGCTCTCCTGAATGAGCCACAGGCCGATGATGTTCTTGAGAAAACCGGTCACATAACCGTAGCCGCCCTCGTTCGTCACGTTCATCTCCAGCGATTTCTCGTTGACGATCGGCGCGTCCAGCTCCGTGCCAAACAGCGACCATGTGCCGCTCGACAGGAACGCGAAATCCTTCTCTTTGCTCGGGACGGCGCTGATGGCGGACTGCGTATCGTGGCCGCAGACGGCGATCACGGGCACCGGCTCCACGCCGCACTCGCCGCACACGTCGGCCGACAACTGTCCCGTCACGGTACCGGACGGCACGATGTCGGTGAACAGACGGCGCGGGATGCCGAGCTTGTCCAGGATCTCCCCGCTCCACGTGCGCGTGCGGATGTCGATCATCTGCGACGTGGTGGCGATGGAATACTCGGTGTGCTTTTCGCCGGTCAGCAGATATGCGAACAGATCCGGCATGAACAGCAGCTTATCCGCCCTGTCCAGAATATGCGGGCGGTACCTGCGCAGACTCATGAGCTGGAACACCGTGTTCAGCTCCATGAACTGGATGCCCGTCTTTTCGTAAAAATCCGCGCGCGGAATGACCTTGAACGCTTCGTCGATCATGCCTCTGGTGCGCAGATCGCGGTAGTGCACGGGATTCTCCACAAGGCAGCCGAATTCGTCCAGAAGGCCGAAGTCCACGCCCCAGGTGTCGATGCCGATGCAGTCGAATCCGCCGGCCAGTTTCGCCTTGAGGATGCCCTGCTTGATCTCAAAAAACTGCCGCAGCACGTCCCAGTACGTCGTGCCGTGCACGTCGACGGGATCGTTGGAGAAGCGGTGCACCTCGTTGAGCGTGATCTTTTCGCCGTCGAATTCGCCGATGATGGCGCGCCCGGACGACGCGCCGAAGTCGAATGCCAGAGCTCGGATCGGTTTGCGCATCACACCACGACTCCCTTTTTCAGGATGATGTTGGCATAAATTGCCGTCTCGCCCGTGGCGATCACGGCGTACGCCTTTTTCGCGCGGTCGTAGAACGCGAACCGCTCGACCAGCTCGAACGATTTGTCGCCCTCATTCCTGCGCACGACGTCCTCGTACTGCGCCCAGATCGCGGGGCGGTTTTCGGCGTCGTTATTGTCCATCAGCGCGACAGGCGCGTCGACGTATGTATCCAGCGGCATGAGACGCAGGATCGCGTCGAGGATCTCCGGCACGCCGTGGCCGTCCAGCCGGACAAGCCGCTGCGCGACCGACGCGGCGGGGAAATTGCCGTCGCCGATCACGATCTCGTCGCCGTGACCCATTTCCATCAGGATCTTGAGCAGTTCCGGGGAGAGGATGGGAGAGATATTTTTCAGCATGGGAAACGTCCTTTCTGTTGATTACGCTTGGAAGAAAGTCAGCTTGGTCTTGTCGTTGATCTTGTTGATGATCCACTTGCACAGGAAGATCGCGATCACGCCGTACACGATCCCCAGCAGCGCGCCGAAGATGACGTCGGTCGGATAGTGCACATGGACATAGATGCGCGAAAACGCGACCAGCCCCGCGAAAATGAACGCGGGCACGATGACGTACGCCTTCTTGCACGTACACAGTCCCGTTGCGGCCGCAAAGCCGGAGGACGAGTGGCCGGACGGGAACGAGAAACTGCTCGGCCGTTTGACCAGCTCCGGATAGACGAACCAGTCCTTCCAGACCTCGAGGTTGTACGGACGGGTGCGGGCAAAGAGATTCTTGAGGATGAAGTTGTTGCAGACCATCATGACGGCCAGCGCGCCCAGCATGGTGAAGCCGACCTTGCGCGTCTTCTTGAAGAACAGCAGCGCGATGCCGATCGCGATCCAGAGGATGCCGCTGTCGCCGAGCTTCGTCAGAAAGACAAGGATGGGCGTGATGACGCCGGAAATGCCGTAGTCAAAGATCTTTTCGACCCACTGAAAAACAGCTTTGTCGAAGTTCAGGAAAACCGAAAAATCCATATTGCTTTTCTCCTTTTTTGCGGATTGACGAATCAATCCATAATTATTCTTATTGTACCATATTTTATGAGAATTGCAATCGTTTTTCCGTAAAAAGAACGCGGTTCTTTGAAAAGAATTCACTTTTTCTTTACAACTTTTTGCACTGTATATGGTAGACTCGGAAACAGAGGTGAGCCATATGCGGAAAATCGGTTTCTGCGCGCTGCTTGCGTGTCTGCTGTTTGCGCTGAGCGCCTGTTCCGGCGTCGCGCGGTTCGCGGCGGTGCGCATCGGCGGCAGCGAAAAGTTCACGAAGGACGAGATCAAAGAAGCGGTGCGGGTCGTGCGCGGCGGCGCGTTCGACTCGACGTTCGTGACGAGGATCGTCTACGACGAGGCGCGGTCGGACGACGTGATCCGCAGCTACACGGAAACCGGCAAAGGTTCCGTAAACGGCGTTTCGCCGGACAACGTGATCGTGCTGTTCACAGACTTCGTGACCGGCGGGAATACCGGCGCGCTAAACCCGCACGATGTGTATACCGGCTACAACTGGATCCTCATCCGCGACGGCGAAACCGGCGCATGGGTCGTGGATGACTGCGGATATTGACAAGGAGCAAACGCTTATGAAAAAGAAGATCATCGAAGCTGCCGCCGCGCTGTTTTTGACGGCCGGCGTCTGTCTGACGCTGCATTTCACCGTCAACCCGACGATCGTCCGCGAGGTCAGCGACGACGCTGCGGCAAAGATCGCGGAAAGCTGGCTGCGCAAGCAGATCTCCCTTCGGGACTACGAAGTGACCGAGGCGCACTTCATGACACTGCGCGGCACGCAGAAAAAATATGTCGCTATGACCTACTCCGTCAAGCCCCGCGAAAACGCGCTGACGAGCTGGTACGCCGGCAACGGCGAGGACGGCGAGGACGGGTGGCTGGTCGATAAGTACGGGTTCATCTCCTACCGCCGGGCAGGACCGTACGTTGTGACCGGCACGGCGTGCAATACGGGGCCGTGATTTAAACCGCAGTTTGTCGGAGACAAACTGCGCGTGATGCGCGCCTGCGGCGCATGATGTATTCCTTCGGAATATGATGTTTTCCGCTTCGCAGAAAATGATGTGT
>CADARP010000014.1:44388-85740 GCA_902790325.1 Oscillospiraceae bacterium
ATCATGTTTTCGCGCGGCGAAAACACATCATGTGCGACAGCACGCATCATTTTGCATGGCAAAACATCCTTTCGGGCGCAGCCCGACAAATTCCGCTTTGCTGAACAAAAACGGACTGCAGTCTCGCCTGAGGTGGGATCGCAGTCCGTACTTCGTTGTGTCTACTTGTCGCCGACCTGCCGCTTAAATTCCGCAACGGCAGCTTCGATGAGCGTGTCCAGCTCCTGCGCGGTGATCGGGATCTTCTTTTCCGTCAGCAGCCGCAGGATCGTCTCGGCGGCTTTCGCCTTCCGGACGCTGCCGTCCTCGTCCCCGTAAAGCTGCTGCGCGGCGCGGACGCTGTCGGACACGACGGTGTGTTTGGTTTCCTCCTGCGTGCTGCGCGTCAGCATACGCCGAAGCTGCGCGGCCGCCGTGCCCGCAAGCACGGTCAGCAGCATGTACAGAAGCGGAAATGCGATCTCATGCCAGAAATATTCGCCGAAATTCATGTGTTCTGTCTCCTTTCAAGCGCTTCCAGTTTTTGTTCGTGCAGCGCGAGCGTCTCTTCGATCTTGTAGGTGCGCTCGATCAGGTTGTTGTGCTTGCTCACCTTTTCCTCGAGCTGCGCGAGCCGGTAGTTCGTCAGCCGGCTGCCGGTCAGGATGCCGCCGAATGTTCCGGCGAGCGTCCCCGCAAGCGACAGCAGTCCGACCAGTACGGTTGGTTCCATGGTACGACCTCCTTCGGGATAGAAAAAGAGAGAGCCGACAGACTCTCCCGACCGGAGCGCGACGCACTGCACCCCATACTTCTATTGTACACGGAAACCGCCGGTCCGTCAACGAAACAGAACAAATGTTCACAATGAATTCACAAAAAACAGCCGCCCCGGACGGGACGGCTGCACAGCAGGAAGAATCTTATTTGATTTCGATCTTCGCGCCGACTTCTTCGAGCTTCGCCTTGATCGCTTCGGCGTCGTCCTTGGAAACAGCTTCCTTGACGGGCTTCGGCGCGTTGTCGACGAGGTCCTTCGCTTCCTTCAGGCCAAGGCCGGTCACTTCGCGGACGACCTTGATGACCTTGATCTTCTCCGCGCCGACTTCTGCCAGCACGACGTCAAACTCGGTCTTCTCTTCCGCAGCGGCAGCGCCCGCGTCCGCAGGACCGGCAACAGCAACAGCGGCAGCGGCGGAAACGCCGAATTCATCTTCCACAGCGTGCACAAGCTCGGACAGCTCGAGAACGGTGAGGGTCTTCAGTTCTTCGATGATCGCAGTGATTTTTTCAGATGCCATGATTGTAATCCTCCAGTTTCTTTCGTAGTTTTGTTGTGTTTACGCTTCTGCTTCGGCAGGAGCAGCCCCTTCGTTCTGCTTGTCCACGATCGCCTGGATGGCGCGGGCGAAGGATGCGATGGGTGCGTTGAATGCGTTGCAGACGGTCGCGAGCAGGATCTCGCGGCTCGGCAGCTTCGCAAGGCTCTGGATGGTGTCGAGGTCGATGACCTTGCCGTCCAGGAAACCGCTCTTGACCGCGAAGGTCTTGTGCGCGTCGGCGAACTTGCAAAGAATGCGCGCGGCTGCGACGTGATCCTCGGCGCTGGTGGCGATGGCGGTCGTTCCGTTGAGGAACTCGTCCATGTCCAGACCGACTTCCTTGGTCGCAAGACCCAGGAGTCTGTTCTTCACGACGGCGTACTGGATGCCTGCTTCGCGCAGCTCCTTACGCAGTGCGGTATCGTCCGCGACGGTGATGCCCTTGTAGTCCACGATGACGCCTGCGACGGCGTTCTTGAGCGTGTCGGCCAGACCGGCGACGACCTGCTTCTTCTGTTCGAGCACTTTTTCACTCGGCATGATTTGATTTCACCTCCGTGTTTTTGCTGAAATCGTATGCGTGGGAAACCCACATAAAAAAGCCCTTTCCCGAATACCGGAAAAGGGCGCAATACTCACAAGAAACCGCGCTCGTTCCTTTCCTCGGCAGGCGGGCAAACCCATTATGTGCCGGAGCACACCTGCTGTCTTTGGTAGAACAGCCTAATTAATATAGCACGCTTTGTGCCGTTTGTCAAGTGTTTTTTCTCTGTCTTCCGAAAAAGATTTCCGCTTATCCGGCGAAGCGCCGTAAGATCCGGTAACCGAACAGATACAGCCTCGGGAACAGAAGAAAGGCGCGTGTACGCGCATCCGGCCGGACAGCATACCGCACGACGTTCCGTCTGACACAGTCGACGCCCTGCCGGATGACCTGCGCGGAACCATCCTGCAAAGCATACTGCTTGATGATATAAAGGAGCGTTTCCATACACCTGCGCTCGGTCGGCGTGACCGCATCCGCAGGCACGTCGGTCAGCGCGTCAAAAAACTGCACCCAATTCCGGATGCGGTCCGCGTTGACCTCGGCAGTCATTTTCCTGCCGGACACCGAATCCTCGCGCAGCGTCCAGTAGTATCCGTCGACAGGCACCGACGCAAAGGACGACGCTTTATGCGCGAAAAGCATGGAAAAGATGCCGTCCGCATCCATGCCGTATCTGCCGAAATACCGCTGCCCGCCCAGAAGCTCCGTTTTGTAGAATCTGGACGTGTCCCGCGTAAAAAAGACGGCGCTGTGCGCGGGGAATCGGGCGCTGTATGTTTTAATGTCCGTTTCGTACAGATCGCAATACGAATCGAACGCCGTCGCCGCGTCCGGATACTGCCGCTCTCCCGCGCAGCAGACCGTTTTGAAAGCGATCATATCCGGCAGTCCGTCGGCAAGACGCGCCGCAGTCTGCGCGAACAGATCGCACGCCAACCGGTCGTCCGAACCCAGAAAGCAGACGTAATCTCCGCTAACCTTATCCAGTCCGCAATTCACCGCGGAAACATATCCGCCGTTTTCCTTGGAAAACACCTTGACGCGCGCGTCGGAAGAAGCATACTGCTCGAGGATCGGCAGCGTCCGGTCCTTGGAACCGTCGTTGACCGCAATCAGCTCCCAGTGCGGATACGTCTGCCCGAGCACGCTGTCCACGGCGTCCCGTACATACGCCTCGGAATTATACGCCGGCATAATGACGCTGAAAGTAACCACACCGTTTTCCATTGCTGTTTTCTCCCCTTTTCTTTGGGCTCATGCCGCACGTATCGGATCAGACTTCTTCCCAAAACGTGTCCGGATGCGACGGATCGAACGGCTCGTTCGCCCACATGAGCGTGACCAGATCCTGCGTATCCGAAAGGTTGATAATGTTGTGCGTATAGCCCGGCAGCATATGCACCGCCTCGATCCGCTCGCCGCTGACATCGAATTCCAGCGTCTCGTCCGATCCGATGCGCCGCTGCCGGATCAGCGCGTGTCCGCTGACCACAATGAAGAATTCCCACTTCGTGTTATGCCAATGCTGTCCTTTGGTAATCCCGGGACGTGAAATGTTGACGCTGAACTGGCCGTGATCCGCCGTCTTCAGCAGCTCCGTGAAGCTGCCGCGCGCGTCGCAGTTCATGCGCAGCGGGAACGCGGCTTTCTCCGCCGGCAGATAGGACAGGTACGTACTGTACAGTTTTTTCGCAAAGCTGCCGGACGGGATCGACGGCATCAGAAGCGTCTGCGGCTGTGCGCGGAACGACTCGAGCAGCGACACGATCTCGCCGAGCGTCACCCGGTGCGTCACAGGCGCGGCGCAGTAACTGCCGTCCGGCGTCATGACCGTCCGCAGCCCGTCGAACTCGCAGCGGTGCTCCCTGCCCTCGAGCGCGTCGAGCATCTCCTCGACCAGATCATCGATATACAGAAGCTCCAGCTCTACTGCCGGATCGCTGACCGTGATCGGCAGATCGTGTGCGATATTATAGCAGAAAGTCGCAACCGCGCTGTTATAGTTCGGGCGGCACCATTTGCCGAACAGATTCGGAAACCGATACACGAGCGTTTTGGCGCCCGTCTGCACGCCGTAGGCAAACAGCAGCTCCTCGCCCGCCTTCTTGCTGCGGCCGTATTCGCCTTCGGCATAGCGGCCGATAAGCGAAGCCTGCATGGAACCCGAAAGCATCACGGGACATGTATTGCCGTGCCTTTTGAGCGCGTCGAGCACCGTCGACAGCGCATCGACATTGCCCTCATAGAATCCCGCGGGATCCTTCGGACGGTTTACGCCCGCAAAATGGAAGACAAAATCCGCCTGCGCGCAGCAGGCGTCCAACTGCTGCGGTGTGGAATCCACATCGTATGTATCGACCGCGTCGATCAAAAGACCGGGACGTGTCCGATTTTTGCCCTGCTGAATATTGCGCAGATTTTCGACCAGATTTCTGCCCGCAAAACCGTTCGCGCCCGTGACCAGAATACGCATCTGCCTCAACTCTTTCTCCAAACCATTTTGTTGACAATGCCCGTGTAGGACTGGATGATCCTGACGACCTTATCGCTGACGTTCTCGTCTGCATAGTCCGGCACAGGAACGCCGACGCCGCCGCTCTGCGTCATCGTCACAGCCAGATCAACCGCCTGCAGCAAGCCGTCCTTCCCGATGCCGGCAAGGACGAAGCAGCCCTTGTCGACCGCCTCGGGGCGCTCGGTCGACGTGCGGATGCATACAGCCGGAAACGCGTGTCCGACCGAACAGAAAAAGCTCGATTCCTCCGGCAGCGTACCGGAATCCGAAACGACCGCGAACGCGTGCATCTGCAGACAGTTGTAGTCATGAAAGCCCAGCGGCTCATGCCGGATCACGCGCGGATCGAGCACGAATCCGGACGCCTCCAGCTTTTTGCGGCTGCGCGGGTGGCAGGAATACAGGATCGGCATGTTGTACTTCTCCGCCATAGCGTTGACCGCCGTGAACAAAGACCGGAAGTTTTCTTCGGTGTCAAGATTCTCCTCGCGGTGCGCCGACAGGAGAATGTATTTTCCCTTTTCAAGACCCAGACGCGCATGGATACCGCTGCCTTCGATCTGCGGAAGGCTGCGCCGCAGCACCTCTGCCATCGGCGAACCGGTAACAAAGGTACGCTCCCGGGGCAGGCCGCACGCGCCGAGCTCGCGACGCGCATGTTCGGAATACGCGAGGTTCACGTCGGATATGATGTCGACGATCCGCCGGTTCGTCTCCTCCGGCAGGCACTCGTCCTTGCACCGGTTGCCCGCCTCCATGTGAAAGATCGGAATATGCAGCCGCTTCGCGCCGATCACGGACAGGCAGGAATTCGTGTCGCCGAGCACGAGCACGGCGTCCGGGCGTATCTGTACCATAAGCGCATACGACTTCGCGATGATATTGCCCATCGTTTCGCCGAGATCCGCGCCGACGGCATCCAGATACATATCCGGAGCGTCAAGTTCCAGATCGCGGAAGAAAATGCCGTTCAGATTATAATCGTAATTCTGCCCCGTGTGCACAAGGATCGTATCGAAATACGTCCGGCACTTGCGGATCACCTCGGACAGACGGATAATCTCCGGCCGCGTGCCGACCACGATCAGCAGCTTGAGCTTTCCGTTGTTCCGAAAAGAGAGCGTATCGTTCATTTTGTTTCTCCCCGAAGCGCGTCCAACTGTTCGCGCACATAGTCGGCAGTCAGGATCTTCCGCACGGTTCCGTCCACATCCAGCAGCGTGGTGTTGTGGCTGGTGTAGGCCTCGTCTGTCATCGTCTTGACCTGCCCCTGCACGAAGTATTTGTCGTAGTTGAGGTCGCGGTTGTCCGCCGCGACGCGGAAATAGCCGCCCATATCCTCGGCGCGCAGACGCTCCTCGCAGGTCATCAGCGTTTCGTAGAGCTTTTCACCGTGGCGCGTGCCGATGATCTGCGTGCCCGTGTCGCCGAACAACTGCTGCACGGCTTTCGCCAGCGTGCCGATCGTGGACGCGTCCGATTTCTGGATGAACAGATCGCCGGGGTTCGCGTGCTCGAACGCGAACAGCACCAGGTCGACCGCCTCGTCCAGATTCATCAGAAAGCGCGTCATGTCGGGATTGGTGACCGTGATCGGCTCCCCCTGCCGGATCTGGTCAATGAACAGCGGGATGACCGATCCGCGGCTGCACATCACGTTGCCGTACCGTGTGCAGCAGATGACCGTCCCGCCGCGTTCCGCCGCCACGCGCGCGTTGGCGAACACGACGTGCTCCATCATCGCCTTGCTGATGCCCATGGCGTTGATCGGATACGCCGCCTTGTCCGTGGACAGGCAGACCACACGCCGCACACCTGCCTGCATCGCGGCGTGCAGCACGTTGTCCGTGCCCTCGATGTTCGTTTTGACCGCCTGCATCGGGAAAAATTCGCACGACGGCACCTGCTTGAGCGCGGCGGCATGGAACACATAATCCACGCCCTGCATGACGTCCCGCACCGACTGCGGGTCACGCACGTCGCCGATATGGAATTTGACCTTCCCGGCATATTCGGGGTACTGCGCCTGCAGCGCATGGCGCATGTCGTCCTGCTTCTTTTCGTCGCGCGAGAAGATGCGGATCTGCGCCAGATCGGACGCAAGGAAACGCTTGAGCACCGTGCTGCCGAAGCTGCCGGTGCCGCCCGTGATCAATAAACATTTGCCGTCAAACATACAATCACCTGGTTACTCTTTCTCGGATGTATTTCCGGATACGGTATTCAAAAACGACGCGAACCGCCGGACAACGTTTTCACACAGACAGTCCGCATAGATCTCCCGCAGCGTTTCGGCGCCGATCTGTCTGCCGCCGTCATAGATGCGCAGCAGATCGTCTTGACCGATCCCATCCGCGCTTTTCGCCGACAGAACGGCAGGATAGCGGTTCAGATAGATCAGGCTCGTATCGTTTTCGATGCTGTAAAAATTGAGGATCGGTTTGCCCGTCGCAATGTATTCAAACACCTTGCTGGGCACCTGATTGGCACAGAGGTTGCCGACGTTGACGAGAACGTCCGCCGTTTCCGTCAGGCGGCGGCATTCCGCGATCGAAACCGGTTTGAACAGCCGCGCGCAGGCGGGCAGCTCGACGCCGGACGCGCGCAGAAACGCACAGCACTGGCCGTAGAACTCGGCGGTAAACCGCTGCGGATCGAGCTTTTGCAGAAAACGCAGCAGCTCGTCCGGCCGGCGGATGTCTGCATAGAACGTTCCGGTATAACGCAGAACGATCTTGCCGCCGGCAGTCTTTTCCGCCGTCCGCTGCGGCGTGTCCGCGATCGTCAGGTTCGGCAGCGGGATCTGCATATGCGGCAGATCGCGGTACGGGTCGTATCCGTGCCGCGCGTTCTCCTCCTGCGTGCCGGTTGTGGTGACGCCGCCCGCGGCGGCGCGCGTCCACAGCCGCACCCGCAGCTTTCGCATCCACGCCGTCGACGTCCGCTTTTCCGTATGGTAAACGTACGGGTCCAGGTTGTACAGGACCCACGGGATCTTCGTCCTGCGGGCGATCCCGTACGCGACGAGGTGCCCGTCGATCGGGTTTGCGACGGAAAGCATCACGTCATACGGTTCGCGCATTTCGGTAAAGAAAAGATTGCGCATACGGCGTCTCTTGATCCGGTGCACAAACAAAGACAAAAAAGCAGCGATCGCGGCCTTGACAAATCCGGGCAGCCGGTTCAGCGCGGACCCCTGCGCGTGCAGTGCGCGGTCGATGCGCGTGTATTCGGTGACCTCGGCGCGAAACACCCGGCATCCGTCGATCTCCTGCGGCGCGGACGTCCCCGCGTCGTAGCCGACCGTCAGAACGTCGATCTGAAACCCCTCGTCCCGCAGGCCGCGGAGGATCTCGCGCATACAGTTGACGTTTGCCGTGACATAGGGAAAGAATTCACCCGTCACGAACAGCAGTTTTTTCAAGCGTTTCTCTCCCCCTTTCCATAATCAATACGCACGCAGAAACGCCGCGAGCGCATCCTGAAACGCCGCCACATCCCGGAACTGCGGCAGATACGGCGCGAGCTCTCCCGTGCGGGAACGCACGGACGAAACGCCGTGACGCGCGAGCTTGTCCGCGTCGGGCGTGAGCGCTCTGTCCATGGCGGCTGCGTCGCGGCGGAACAGGAGCGTCCCGTGCGCGAGCGTGCGTCCGCCGTCGTGACGCATGGCGCAGCCGGATATTTTTCTGCCCCCGAGCAGGATGTCGTTGCGGCCGGAAAACGCCGCGGGCAGTCCCAGAGCAAGCAGAAAATCAAGCAGCGGCCGCATACAGTCCCGCAGCGGCTGCGGCATTGCCTGCGAACAGACGAACGATACGTTCACGTTGTCCGCGTCCTGGTAGACCGCGCCGCCGCCCGTACTGCGCACCAGCACGGGCAGGTTCTCCCGCGCCCACGCGGACACTTCGTTTTCTTCGCGCTGATTGCGGCCGAGGATCACGCACGGCGCGCTGCGCCACAGCAGCGCGCACGTCTGCTGCGAGCGGAAAAAGCGCTGCTCCGTCAGAAGATGCGTCCGCGCGTCGAAACCGGGCAGTATATGTACCGTCAAAACGCATCGCTGACCGCGTCGTATACGCCGCCCAGCGCGGAAGAATTCTTGCGCACCTTGTAGCCCGACGTGACCTTGGCAAGGTCGCTTTCAAACTTTGCGGCGCACATTTCCAGAAGGCACGCAAGCCGGTGCGCCTGCAGATTCTCGTCGCTCTTCGCGGACTGCTTGACGACCAAAAAGATATAGTCCTCCGTCTCGATCACGATCGGGGTACCCTCGTCCATCTGCGACACTTTTGTGAAAAACTCGGCCGGATAGTTGTTCGTCTTGCGGTTGATCGTGACGGTCTGCGCTTCGGCGGAGGGAATGTTTGCGTCGCCCGCGTTGTCCCCGGCGACCGTCTCGATGGCCGCGCCGGCACGGATCTGCTCGCTCATCTTGCGGAACCGGTTTTCGATCGCGGTGATCTCCTCGACAGGCAGACGCGTCGACGTGCCGTCCGCGCCCGTCTGCGTCAGATAGCCGTTGATCGAGCGGAAGGTGACGTAATTGACGCCGTAGTACGCATTCAGCTCGATGTCGGACACGGCGGCTTCTCCGCCCGGTCCGTACTTGTGCGCGATCAGCATCTCGCGCTTGGCCTCGGCAGTCTCGTACTGCGTGAGCGTCTGCTTGCGGATGCCGACAGACTCATAGTATTTTTTGTAAAAGCTCCACTTGACCAGAACATTGTCCGCGATGCGCGTCTTGTACTGCGGCGTCAGACGCAGTCCGGCGCTGCGGAACGCCGTGTTGACCGCAACGTACTGCGCGCACAGCTCGACCGCCTTTTTCTCCGCCGCGTCGCGCTTCGTGTCCAGCAGTCCGTACTTCTCCGGCGTGCGGAAGATCTGCGTCAGGTACATCGCGTACAGATCCGCGCCGATCCCGGCGTCGGACACGGTGATCACCGCTTCCTGCGCGCCGGACTGCCACGGCATCGTGCAGCCGCACAGCATCGCCAGCGCCAGCAGCAGCGCCGGAATTCCGATCCATCTGATTCGCATGTGATCACGCCTTTCCGTCCAACAGATCGAACGCCCGTCCGAGAAGCGAGAGCCGATCCTCTTTTTGTCCCACGCGGATTGCGATGTGGGGCTTGACCGCCGCGCTGACCATGACGCGTCCGCGCATCTGCGATGCGAGATACCGCACCTTGTCCATATCGAGACGGTCGATATATAACAGCATTTTGCCGCCTGTTTCCTTGATCTCGTAAACGCCGTGACGCAGCGCCGTCCCGCGCAGCAGAGAGACCGTGACCAGTCCCTGCACGCACGCGGGCGGATCGCCGAACCGGTCGAACAGTTCGTCCAGCACATCCTCCGCGTCCTCGCGCGTGCGGATGTCCGCGATCCGACGGTACATGTACAGCTTCTGCGGGACGCTCTCGATGTAGTCCGGCGGGATGTGCGCGTCGATCGGCAGGTCGATCGTGCACGCCTGCTCGGGCGCGGCTTTTTCCTCGCCTTTTTCCTCGCTGACCGCTTCGGCCAGCAGTTTGAGATACATATCGTAGCCGACGGCCTCCATGTGGCCGTGCTGCTGCGCGCCCAGAATGTTGCCGGCGCCACGCAGCTCCAGGTCGCGCATGGCGATCTTGAAGCCGGAGCCGAACTCGGTGAATTCACGGATCGCTTCAAGTCGCTGCGTCGCGATCTCCGTCAGCTCCTTGCCGCGCGAAAACGTCAGATACGCCGCGGCGCGGCGGGACGAGCGCCCCACGCGTCCGCGGATCTGGTGCAGCTGCGCCAGTCCCATGCGGTCGGCATTCTCGATGATGAGCGTGTTGACGTTGGGCACGTCCACGCCTGTTTCGATGATCGTCGTGCAGACCAGCACGTCGATCTCGCCCTCCAGAAGGCCGCGCCAGACCTCGCTCAGCTCGTCCTCGCTCATCTTGCCGTGCGCAATGCCGATGTGCGCGTCCGGCAGCATCTGACGCAGAAGTCCGGCTGTTTTTTCGATCGTTTCGACGCGGTTGTGCAGATAGTACACCTGTCCGCCGCGGCGCAGCTCCGTCAGGATCGCCTGCACCAGCACTTCCATGTTCTGCTCGATCACGTACGTCTGCACGGGGTAGCGGTCACGCGGCGCTTCCTCGAGCACCGACATATCGCGGATGCCCGACATCGCCATGTTGAGCGTGCGCGGGATGGGCGTCGCCGTCAGCGTCAGCACGTCGACGGCGGGGAACATCTCCTTGAGCTTCTCCTTCTGCTGCACGCCGAAACGCTGTTCCTCGTCCACGATGATGAGACCGAGATCGCGGAACTGCACGTCCTTGGAGATCAGGCGGTGCGTGCCGACGAGAATGTCCACGCCGCCGCGCTGGGTCATGACGAGCGTGTCGCGGATCTCCTTGGCGGTGCAGAAACGCGAAAGCATCCGCGATTCGACCGGAAATCCCTCGAACCGCTTCTGGATCGTCTGGTAATGCTGCAGCGCGAGGATCGTCGTCGGAACCAGCAGCGCACACTGCTTGCCGTCCGCAACGCACTTGAACGCCGCGCGCAGCGCGACCTCCGTCTTGCCGAATCCCACGTCGCCGCACAGCAGCCGGTCCATGGGATAGGATTTTTCCATGTCGGTCTTGATCTCGTCGATGCACCGAAGCTGGTCGGCCGTCTCCTCAAACTCGAAGCGGCGCTCGAAATCGTTCTGCATGTCGGTGTCCGGCGAGAACGCGTGGCCGGGCGTCGCCTGCCGCTTGCTGTACAGCGCGATCAGCTCCTGCGCGATGTCCTTGACCGCGGCGCGCACGCGCGTGCGCGTCTTCTGCCACTCCTTGCCGCCGAGCTTGTTGAGCTTGACGGGCGCGTCGGACGCGCTGCCGATGTATTTGGAAACCTGATCGAGCTGCGTCACGGGCACATACAGGATATCGCCCTTGTCGTAGAGGATCTTGATATAGTCCTTGACCGCGCCGCCCGCCTCGAGCTTGGTGATACCCTCGAACACGCCGATACCGTGCGCATTGTGCACGATGTAATCGCCGCGGTGCATCTCCTCGAGACTGTTGAACGCGTTTTTGTTTTTGACCTGCGCGCGCCGTTTCTTGGACGCGCTGATATACCGGCTGCCGTAGGTGATGAGCGTGAACCGCTCCTGCGGATACTCGAAGCCGGTCGAAACGCTGCCGGGCAGCACGGTGATCTGTCCGTACGGAAACTCCGCCGGACGCACCGGAAAGTAGGTACAGCGGTAGCCGTCCGCCTCCAGGTCGAGCGACAGCGACTTCGCCGCCTTGGGCGTGCCGCCGAAGATGACGGTCGTCCAGTTGACGCGACGGTACAGCGGATCGACGTCGTCCAGCAGCACGGAATAGCTGCCGTTCCACGCCGTCTGCTGGCGGGCGTTCATCGTCACGAGGTTCTTGACCGGCGTGTCGAACGTCCCGCGCGGCAGGTTGTCGAGATAAACCGCGCCGAAAATCTCATACTGCAGCACCAGCTCGTCGAGCGAAAGCGTATAGCGGTCGAGCCCCGGACACAGCACGCCCTCCTCGAACAGCGCCTTGACCTGCTCGTAAAACAGATCGAGCGCAGCGGATGCATGCTCGCGCACGGAAAAGCTCTCGCTGACGAACAGCATGGGATTCTCCGCGTAATCGAACAGTGTCGCGCCCTCGCGGTAGAAAAGCGGCAGATACCGATCCAGCGACGACAGACGCAGTCCGGACTCGACGCGTTCGACGTCGGCATGGATGCTCGCGCGTGCTTTGACCGCGCCCTTGCCGCGGATGCCGGCGGCGAACTCCGTCAGACGCGCGCACAACTGCCGCGCATCGTCGCACAGCACCTCGTTTGCGGGCGTGACGGTGATCTCGTCGAGCGCACGCGTGCGTCTCTGGCTCTCAGTCTCGAACAGCGCGATGCTGTCGACGGCGTCGCCGAAAAACTCGCAGCGGCACGGGTATTCGCTGCCCGTCGGGAAAAAGTCCACAATGCCGCCGCGCACGGAAAACTGTCCCGCGCCGTCCACCTGCTGCGCGGGCGTATACCCCGCCAGCAGCAGCGCGTCGCGCAGCTTTTCGAGCCCCGTCTCCTCGTCCATGTGCACGGTGAAGCACCGGCGCTCGAACTCGTCCGGCGGCATCGTAAGCTGCAGCACGGCCTCCGCCGAGCAGACGACCGCGTCGTACGCGCCGGTACGCATCCGGTCGAGCACGCGCAGGCGCAGATGCTCGTATTCGCGCGAATGGCTCTCCGTGCTGCGCAGCGCGAAGTCGCGCGCCGGATAGTGATACGCGCGCAGACCGAACGCCGTCAGATCCTCCACCATGCGCGTTGCCTGCGCCTCGTCGGGCACAATGAGGATCGCTTTGCGCCGGAGCGTCTGCGTCAAAGACGCGACCAGGTGCGCCTTATGGATATGCGAAACGCCCAGCACGCCCATAGGCAGCCGGGTGCTTCGGATGCCGGATACGATGGATTTGTACTCCGGCGATTGAGCAAATACGTTTGAAAAGCAGGACATAAACCCTCAGTCAATACGCGCGTCAGATGCGCACGCCGCATGCGCGCATGGCGGCCTTCAGTTTCCCGACGTCCTTGTCCGCGAAACAGTGGCCGATCATGCCGGTCTTTCTTGCGCCCTCGATGTTGCGCATCATATCGTCGATAAAAAAACATTCCTGCGGCAGCAGATCAAACCGCGCATACAGCGCCTCGTACAGCCGCGCGTCGGGCTTCGTCACGCCGTAATCGCACGACGCGAGAATCCCGTCCATCAGTTTCAGCGCGGGGATCGCGTCGAAATAGTCGTAGATCTCGTCCGACGTGTTCGAGCAGAGATACGTCCTGTATCCCGCGTCCCGGACCTCGCGCACGAAATCCTCCATGTACGGCAGCGGCGGCATTTCGACGTCCCACCAGCGCCGCAGCATGTCGCGCAGCGGCGCGTGCATGCGCGCGGGCAGATGCCGGCACGCTTGCTCGGCAATGTCCGGAAAGCGCATCGTGCCGAGATCGATGTTGTTCCAAAGGCCGCTCTCGAACAGGACCTGCTGCGCAAGAACCGCATCCTCCTCGGAAAACGCCTTGCGCAGCGTTTTGTGCGGATCGAAGTCGATCAGCACGCCGCCCATATCAAAAATAATATTTTTAATCATTGTTTTTTCTGACGTCTCCGCAGCAGTTCTTGTATTTCTTGCCGCTGCCGCACGGGCACGGATCGTTGGGGCCGATCTTCTTGCCCTTGCGGACGGTGCGTCCCTTTTCGCTGCCGTCGGAGGAACCGCCGCTGGTCGTCACTTCCTTGGCGACCTGCTCGCGTTTGGTCTCCTCCTCGGTGCGCACGCGCACGGTCAGCATCATCTTGACCGTGTTCTCGCGGATGGACGTGTTCATCTCCTCAAACATGTCGGAGCCGACCTCGCGGTATTCCACGACCGGATCGTGCTGGCCGTATGCCCGCAGGCCGATGCCGCGGCGCAGCTCGTCCATGGCGTCGATGTGATCCATCCAGAGCGTGTCGACGTTGCGCAGCAGCACCATGCGCTCGAGGTCGCGCATCAGCGGCGCGCCGAGCTGCTCCTCGCGCTTCTCGTATTCCTCGTGGCCGCGGTCATGCAGCAGCTCCCACGCCTCGTCGCGGTCGATCTCGCCGCGGAAATCGTCGTTCGTCACGAGCCAGCCGAGGAATTTCTCGCGCAGGCCGTCCACGTTCCAGTCGCCCTTCGGCAGCGCCTTGGGCAGATAGAAGTCGATCGAATCGGTCACGCAGTCGTCGAGCATCTTCAGGATCAGCGGTTTCAGCTCCACGCCGTCGAGCACCTGATCTCTCTGCTTGTAGATCAGCTCTCTCTGGCGGTTCATCACGTCGTCGTACTGCAGGACGTTCTTGCGGATGCCGAAGTTGCGGCCTTCCACGTTCTTCTGCGCGCGCTCGATGGAATTGGTGACCATCTTCGCCTCGATCGGCATATCCTCCGGCGTCTTGAGCGCGTCCATCACGCCCGCGAGCCGCTCGCCGCCGAAGATGCGCATCAGATCGTCCTCCATGGACAGGTAGAAGCGCGATTCGCCCGGGTCGCCCTGACGGCCGGAACGGCCGCGAAGCTGGTTGTCGATACGGCGGGACTCGTGCCGCTCGGTGCCGATGATGAACAGGCCGCCCGCCTTGCGCACCGCCTCGGCCTCGTCGGCGATGCCTTCCTTGTATTTCTTCTCCAGCGCGGAGAACTCAGCCCGCGCCTTGAGGATGTCCTCGTTGTCCGTCTCGGCGAAACCGGTCGCCTCGACGATCAGCTCCTCGGGATACTGCATGCGGCGCATCTCCGCCTTTGCCAGATACTCCGGGTTGCCGCCGAGCATGATGTCCGTACCGCGTCCGGCCATGTTGGTGGCGATCGTGACGGCGCCGTACTTACCGGCCTGCGCGACGATCTCCGCTTCCTTGTCGTGGAACTTGGCGTTGAGGACTTCGTGCTTGATGCCGCGGCGGCGCAGCAGGCCGCTCAGATGCTCGGACTTCTCGATGGAGATCGTGCCGACCAGCACGGGCTGTCCCTTTTCATGACACTCGACGACCTGGTCGATCACGGCGTCGAACTTGGCTTTTTCGGTCTTGTAGACCACGTCGGGATGATCGACGCGGATCATCGGGCGGTTGGTCGGGATCTCGATGACGTCCAACTCATAGATCTGCTGGAACTCGTCGCTCTCGGTCATGGCCGTACCGGTCATGCCGGACAGCTTTGTATACAGCCGGAAGTAGTTCTGGAACGTGATGGTCGCAAGCGTCTTCGACTCGTGCTCGACCTTGACACCCTCCTTTGCCTCGATCGCCTGGTGCAGACCCTCGTTGTAGCGGCGGCCGAGCATGATGCGTCCCGTGAATTCGTCCACGATCAGCACCTCGCCGTCCTTGACGACGTAGTCCACGTCGCGGCGCATGACGCCGATCGCCTTGATCGCCTGGTTAATGTGGTGCTGGATCGTCATGTTCTCGGCGTCCATCAGGTTCTCCAGATTGAAGAACTGCTCCGCCTTCGCAACGCCCGATTTCGTCAGCGTCGCGGTGCGCGCCTTTTCGTCCACCACGTAATCGCCCACGTTCTCGATGTCCTCGGCGCTCTCCTTGGAGTCGATCTCCTTGACCACGGTCTTGGTCAGCGAGCGCGCGAACGTGTTTGCCAAACGGTACAGCTCCGTCGACGCGTCGCCGCGTCCGGAAATGATCAGCGGGGTACGCGCTTCGTCGATGAGGATGGAGTCCACCTCGTCCACGATGCCGAAGTTGTGGCCGCGCTGCACCTTCTGCTCCTTGTAGGGCACCATGTTGTCACGCAGATAGTCGAAGCCCATCTCGTTGTTGGTGCCGTAGGTGATGTCCGCCGCATATGCTTCTTTTCGCGCGGCGTTGTCCAGATCGTGCACGATCAGACCGACCGTCAGACCCATGAAGCGGTAAACCTTGCCCATCCACTCCGAGTCGCGGCGCGCCAGGTAATCGTTGACCGTGACGATGTGCACGCCGTCGCCGGTCAGGGCGTTCAGGTAGGCGGGCAGCGTTGCGACGAGCGTCTTGCCTTCACCGGTGCGCATCTCGGCGATGCGTCCCTGGTGCAGGATGATGCCGCCGATGATCTGCACGGGGAAGTGCTTCATGTTCAGCACGCGCCACGACGCCTCGCGGCACGCGGCAAACGCCTCGGGCAGAATGTCGTCGAGCGTTTCGCCGTTTGCCAGACGCGCCTTGAATTCCGGCGTTTTGGCCTGCAGCTCGGCGTCCGAAAGACGGCTGTATGCTTCCTCAAGCGCAAGCACTTTTTCCTGGATCGGCCGCACGCGCTTGACTTCCTTGGCGGAATAATCGCCGAAGATTTTTTTCAAAAGACCCATTGTGACACCTCAAAAGTTTTCGTTTTCCCTTGTATTTCACGCGGGAGTATGATAAAGTGAAGACAGTCAAAACCGGAAAGGACGGACGGATTATGCCGAAACGAAACGATTATATCTCCTGGGACGAGTACTTCATGGGCGTGGCGATGCTCTCCGCCTACCGCAGCAAGGACCCCAATACCCGCGTGGGCGCCTGCATCGTCAGCGACACGAACCGGATCATGTCCGTCGGCTACAACGGCTTTCCCGCCGGATGCAGCGACGACGATTTCCCGTGGGAACGCGAGGGCGAGACGTTCGATACGAAGTACCCTTATGTCTGCCACGCGGAGCTGAACGCGATCCTCAACAACGCGGGCGGAGACCTGCGCGGCTGCCGCATCTATGTCGCGCTGTTCCCGTGCAACGAATGCGCCAAGGCGATCATCCAGTGCGGGATCCGGGAGGTCGTTTATCTGTCCGACAAATACGCCGACACGCCGTCCACCCGCGCCTCAAAGCGGATGTTCGACGCGGCCGGCGTGCGCTACAAACAGCTCGTCATGCACACGCCGTCCATTACGATCGATTTCGACTGTGATAAAGTCTGACCCTTAAAACGCCCAGAGCAGCGTCTCGTAGCCGCTTTCGCTCTCGGCAACGGTCGCAAAGCTGCCCGCCGACAGCCAGGTGATCTGGCTGCACGAATTGGCAAACAGGCTCTTGTCGTACGTATACTTGCACGCATTGGTCGTCAGATCCAGCAGCGCGGCGCCCTGTTCCTCGCCGTCGAACAGCAGCACAAACTTTGCGCCGTCGGGTGAAACGCCGAAATATGCCGGGCTGCCGACCGCCGCGTCGACCACCGTACCGATACTCTTGCTCTCTCCCGTCGCAAGGCGGGTCAGCGTGAGAGTATTTTTTTCGAGCATATAGCCGTCCGCGAACAGATAGTCGTCCACGCTGCCCGCGTAGGAGCCGAGCTTTGTCTCCGTGCCGTCCTTCGCAAGGCTGTACGCGTCGACGCCGGCGTCGGTCTGCTTGACGTAGAACAGCGTGCCGTCCTCGTTGAACAGTGCGTTTTCATACAGACCGGATGCGATCCATTTCGGCTTCGTGTTGGACGTGTCGGCGTTGTAGATGATGTCCGCCGTCGTGCTGTCGAGCTGATAATTGCGGCCGGACAGATACCATTTCTCCGCGCCGAGCCCGAGCAGCGCGCCGTTCATCTGCGCCCAGTCGGTGCGCAGACGCGCGTCGATGTCCACGGTGCGTCCGTTGTCGCTCGTCAGACGGTTCGTCTTGCCGTTCGACAGGTTGAGCGAAAACACTTCGGAGTAGATCTTGTCCGCCTTCGCGAAGTCCGCCTTGTCAAAATCGGCCAGCAGCATCGCGTCGCCCGAACCGTAGCCCGCCGGCATGTTCACGGCGTGCAGGAACGCGTAGTCGTACAGCCGCACGTCCGGATACTGCGAGTTGCGGAACAGCCCGTATCCCGCGAGCGTGTCGCCGCGCTGCAGATAGTACAGCTTGGCAGGCAGCTGCTGGTGCGAGCAGGTCACGGTCACGTCCAGTTCCTTGACGTCCGTGACGGCGGTGAATGCGCCGTCGGCATAGTCGTAGAATTCAAACTGTCCGAGCGGATTCGCGGACACGAATACGCCCTCGATCTCCGTCGGCATGAGCGGATACTCCGCCGCAACGCGCCGGGTGATCAGACCGTCTGCCGACGCCGGCTTCGTCACCATCTCCATGCGCGTGGTCTCCGGCTCCGCCGTGGGGCGCTCCGGATTGAAGCCGCCGCTGTAAAAGAACAGACCGACGGCAGCAGCAGCCAGAACCGACATCGACGCCGCGATTATGTACGGCATTTTATTCTTTTTCCTTTTCTTAGCCATATCCCCGAAAGTTCCGCGAGGGAACATTCCTCCTTTTTATCATATTTCGTATATTATAGCACAGGTGTTCCGAAAATACCACACAAAAATAAGAATTATCCAAAAAAATTTACATTTGCCCGTCTTGTGCTTTTTGCGGGGGCGTGCTACAATACTCCAAACAGGCTCGACGGAGGTGTTTGGATGGGATTCGGTCACAGCCCGGAGATCCCGGAATACGACGGCGGACGCGCGCTGCAGACGCTCTACAACTGCGGCGGCGGGCTCACGCCGGACGACCGGGGAGAAACGCCGGAAGATACAAAAATGCGGATCGTGCGCGAAACGGACGACGCGGCGTTTCTCGCCTATTGCGGCAAGCTGGAGGACGCCGGATTTGCCTGTCTGTTCCGGCGGGACGAACCGCACGGTCTGTACCGTCAGTACCAAAAGGACGCGCTGCTGCTTTACGCCTACTATACGCCGGCGGAACGGACGACGCGTATTCTGGCCGACCGGTGCTGCTGCGCGCTGCCGACGTTTTCCGACCCGCCGCAAGACGAGCGGCATATGGACACGCAGCTGATGCAGTTCGGGCTCGTCTACGACGACATGATCCGGTTCACAAGCTGCGACTGCGGCATGAATTACGTGCTGCGTCTGCGCGACGGCCGACTCATCGTGATCGACGGCGGCGAATGCGAGCAGGCTACCGAAGCCGCCGTCGGAGAATTCATGCGCCGTATCCGCGCCATGACCGGCACGAACGAAGGCGATCCCGTGCAGATCGCGCTGTGGTACTGCACGCATCCGCACAACGACCACATGGACTTCTTCGTCAAGCTCCTGCGCAAGTTCGGCGAAATGATCCGTCTGGAACGCGTGCTGTTCAACTTTGCGTCGAATTCCGTTCTGGGTCTGAGCGATTATGTGCAGGACATGCGCCGCGCCGTGCTGCGGCACAGTCCGGACGTCCTGTTCTTAAAGCCGCACACCGGACAGCGCTTTTCCGTCGGGAACGCGCAGTTTGACGTTTTGTGCACGCATGAGGATCTGCTCGCGCGCAAGGACGAAACGCCGGGATACAACGGCACAAACACCACGTCTGCGATCCTGAAGATCTCCTTTGAGGACGTGTCGCTTCTGCTGCTCGCGGACGCGGACGACGACGTCGGCGACGTGCTCTGCGCGCGGTACCCGCAGGGACTTGACTGTACGTTCGTTCAGGCGGCGCATCACTGCATCAACCGCGTCGAACACATTTACGCGTCGGTGCGCGCATCGTACGTGCTGATCCCGGAAGGGCTGTATCTCATCCATAAAAACCTGCGCGGGAATTACGCCGTGCTGTGCCGATACTACGACCGCGACCGTTTCTTCTTCGCCGGCGACTACACCAGCGTATTCCGCGTTTGCGGCGGAGAGATACGGATCGATTACTATCCCGTTCGCGGCGGGCTGTACGACGGAACGTAAGGAGACCCATACTATGCAGAAACTGATGAGCTATATGCGCTCGGCCATGGAGCGGTACGACATGATCTCGGCGGGCGACCGCGTCGCCGTCGGGCTGTCCGGCGGCAAGGATTCCGTCGCGCTGCTGTACGCGCTCGCGAAGATGCGCGATTTCTACCCGCAGCCGTTCGAGCTGTTCGCCGTGTCTGTCGATCCGCAGTTCGGCGGCATGCCGACGGATTACGGCCCGCTCGAAACGCTCTGCGCGGAACTGAACGTCCCCTACACGATCAGACGCACCGAGATCGGCCCGATCATTTTCGACAAGCGTCGGGAATCGAACCCGTGCAGTCTGTGCGCACGCATGCGCCGCGGCGCGCTGCACGACACGGTCAAGGAGATCGGCTGCGGCAAGCTGGCGCTCGGCCACCACATGGACGACGCGGTCGAAACGTTCATGATGAATCTGCTCAACGAAGCGCGCATCGGCTGTTTTTCGCCCGTCACGTACCTCTCGCGCAAGGATCTGACGATGATCCGCCCGATGGTTTTCGCCCGCGAAAGCGACTGCGCGCGCGTGGTGCGCCGCGGCGGTCTGCCCGTTGTGAAAAGCCGCTGCCCCGCCGACGGTGTGACCGAACGCGCGCACATGAAGCAGCTGCTGACGGCGCTCGAAAAGGACTACGGCGACGTGCGGCAGAAGATCCTCGGCGCCATACAGCGCGGCAGTCTGAACGGGTTTTAAACGCCGTTTGGCAGTTTACACAAAACCGTTTTGCACGATGCGGGAAAATTTTTGCAAATTGGTCTTGAAATAGTAAATGTTGATTTGTTATAATAAGGTTTGGTGCGGTTCGTCTTTCCGTGCCGCACCGCCTCAGATAAGGTAAAAAGAAAATCTATAGAAACACGGAGGTATCTCAATGGCACACAAGTATGTCTACCTGTTCAGCGAAGGCAACGCAAACATGCGCGAGCTGCTCGGCGGCAAGGGTGCAAACCTCGCCGAAATGACCAACATCGGTCTGCCTGTCCCGCAGGGCTTCACCATCTCGACCGAAGCCTGCACCGCGTATTACGAGGACGGCCGCAAGATCAACGATGAAATCATGGCGCAGATCGACGAATACATCGTCAAGATGGAAGGCATCACCGGCAAGAAGTTCGGCGATATCGAGAATCCGCTTCTCGTTTCCGTCCGTTCCGGCGCGCGCGCGTCCATGCCCGGCATGATGGACACCATCCTCAACCTCGGTCTGAACGAGCAGGTCGTCGAAGTCATGGCGCAGAAGTCCAACAATCCCCGCTGGGCTTGGGACTGCTACAGAAGATTCATCCAGATGTATTCCGACGTCGTTATGGAAGTCGGCAAGAAATACTTTGAACAGCTCATCGACGAGATGAAGGATGCGCGCGGCGTGACGCAGGACGTCGAGCTGACCGCGGACGATCTCAAGGAGCTGGCCGCCCAGTTCAAGGCGGAGTACAAGAACAAGATCGGCGCGGACTTCCCGACCGATCCCAAAGAGCAGCTCAAGGGCGCGATCGAAGCCGTGTTCCGTTCCTGGGACAACCCGCGCGCCAACGTGTACCGTCGTGACAACGACATCCCCTACAGCTGGGGCACCGCTGTCAACGTCCAGATGATGGCGTTCGGCAACATGGGCGACGACTGCGGCACGGGCGTTGCGTTCACGCGTGATCCCGCTACCGGCGAAAAGCGCCTGATGGGCGAGTTCCTGACCAACGCGCAGGGCGAAGACGTGGTCGCCGGCGTGCGTACCCCGATGCCGATCGCGCAGATGGCGGACAAGTTCCCCGAAGCGTATGCGCAGTTCACCAAGGTCTGCGGCATCCTCGAAGATCACTACCGCGACATGCAGGATATGGAATTCACCGTTGAAAAGGGCAAGCTGTACATGCTGCAGACCCGTAACGGCAAGCGCACCGCGAAGGCGGCGCTCAAGATCGCGTGCGATCTCGTGGACGAAGGCATGATCGACGAGAAGAAAGCCGTCGCCATGATCGACCCGAGAAACCTCGACACGCTGCTGCATCCGCAGTTTGACGTCAAGGCGCTCAAGGCCGCGACGCCCGCAGGCAAGGGTCTGGGCGCATCCCCCGGCGCCGCATGCGGCAAGGTCGTCTTCACGGCCGACGACGCCGAGGCGTGGAACAACAGAGGCGAAAAGGTCGTCCTGGTCCGTCTCGAAACCTCTCCCGAGGACATCACCGGCATGAAGGCCTCTCAGGGCATCCTGACCGTCCGCGGCGGCATGACCTCCCACGCGGCAGTTGTGGCGCGCGGCATGGGCACCTGCTGCGTCTCCGGCTGCGGCGACATCAAGATGGACGAAGAAAACAAGAAGTTCGAGCTCGGCGGCAAGACGTTCGTTGAGGGCGACTACATCTCCATCGACGGCTCCACCGGCAACATCTACGCCGGCATCATCCCGACCGTCGACGCCGAGATCGCCGGCGAATTCGGCCGCATCATGGAGTGGGCGGACAAGTTCAGAACGCTGAAGGTCCGCACCAACGCCGATACGCCCGCCGACGCAAAGAAGGCGCGCGAGCTGGGCGCGGAAGGCATCGGCCTGTGCCGCACCGAGCACATGTTCTTTGAACCCGAAAGAATCGCAGCGTTCCGCGAAATGATCTGCGCCGACACGGTCGAAGAGAGAGAAGCCGCGCTCGCGAAGATCATGCCCTATCAGCAGGGTGACTTTGAGAAGCTGTACGAAGCGCTCGAAGGCTGCCCCGTTACCATCCGTTTCCTCGATCCGCCTCTGCATGAGTTCGTTCCCACCGAGGAAGCCGACATCCAGGCGCTCGCCGAGGCACAGGGCAAGTCCGTCGCCGACATCAAGGCGATCATCGCTTCCCTGCATGAGTTCAACCCGATGATGGGTCACAGAGGCTGCCGCCTGACCGTCACCTATCCCGAAATCGCCAAGATGCAGACCGCTGCCGTCATCCGCGCCGCGATCAACGTCAGCAAGGCGCATCCCGACTGGAACATCGTTCCCGAGATCATGATCCCGCTGGTCGGCGACGTCAAGGAGCTCAAGTACGTCAAGGATTACGTTGTGGCGACCGCGGACGCGGAGATCGCCGCTGCCGGTTCCGACCTCAAGTACGAAGTCGGCACCATGATCGAGATCCCGAGAGCCGCTCTCACGGCCGACGCGATCGCGACCGAGGCGGAATTCTTCTGCTTCGGCACCAACGACCTGACCCAGATGACCTACGGCTTCAGCCGTGACGACGCGGGCAAGTTCCTCGACGCGTACTACGACAAGAAGATCTTCGAGAACGATCCGTTCGCGAAGCTCGACCAGGTCGGCGTTGGCAAGCTGATGGAAATGGCCGTCGAGCTTGGCAAGAAGGTCCGTCCGGAAATGCACTGCGGCATCTGCGGCGAACATGGCGGCGACCCCGTCTCCGTCGAGTTCTGCCACAAGATCGGCCTGGACTATGTGTCCTGCTCGCCGTTCCGCGTGCCGATCGCCCGTCTTGCCGCTGCGCAGGCCGCGATCAAGGATATGTAATCCATCCTCGCAATAAAACCGTGTTCAGCCCCTTCCGCTGCGGCGGAGGGGGCTGTTTTTTGGTTCATCACGGATCTCCGCGCAAAAGAAGGATAGGCCGCTTGACCTGAAGGCATCCCCCGGCGCGGGTGTCCGGTGGACACCTCTGCCGCAGGCAGAAGCGCCGACCGAGCCGACAGGCGAGACCGCGGGTGTCCGGTGGACACCTCTGCCGCAGGCAGAAGCGCCGACCGAGCTGACAGGCGAGACCGCGGGTGTCCGGTGGACATCTCTGCCGCAGGCAGAAGCGCCGACCGAGCCGGCAGGCGAGACCGCGGGTGTCCGGTGGACATCTCTGCCGCAGGCAGAAGCGCCGACCGAGCCGGCAGGCGAGACCGCGGGTGTCCGGTGGACACCTCTGCCGCAGGCAGAAGCGCCGACCGAGCCGGCAGCGCCGACCGAGCCGGCAGGCGAGACCGCGGGTGTCCGGCGGCGGGCCCTATGGTTTGAACGAACGCAAATCGTTGTTAAATGATGAATGGAATCCTTTAGTTGTTGACATTTCCCTCAAGGGAGGCAAATGTGCGGAACACTTTACTTGGGTTCTTTTTTTATCGTTCTGCACGGGAAGCCGTGAAGAGCGTGTTTTTTGCGTGTTTCACTTGATATGCGCACGCGCTTTATGCTATGATAAGGATCGTATTATGCTGGGAGGGAAGCATGCATGTCCATTGAAAAAGTTAAAGAATTCTTTTCGTCCTGCGGCATGCAGGACAGAGTGCTGGAATTTGACGTGTCGAGCGCGACGGTGGAGCTGGCCGCGAAAGCGCTGGGATGCGCGCCGTGCCGGATCGCCAAAACGCTGTCCTTCATGGTCAGCGGTGCGCCCATCCTGATCGTGACTGCCGGAGACGCCCGGATCGACAACGCGAAATACAAGGCGCGGTTCGGCGCCAAAGCGAAGATGCTCACGCCGGACGAGGCCGTCGAGCTGGTCGGCCATGCCGTCGGCGGCGTATGCCCCTTCGCCGTGAAAGACGGCGTGCGCGTGTATCTGGACGTTTCTTTGAAGCGGTTCGATACGGTGTTCCCCGCCTGCGGAAGCAGCAGCAGCGCGATCGAACTGACGCCCGACGAACTGGAAACGTATGCCGCGAGCTGTGCGTGGGTCGATGTGTGCAGGGACTGGAACACATGAAACCGGCCCGCTCTCTTTGATTCCGGCAGGCGCTTTCGCTTCCTGCGTATCCCCTGTTCCGACCGCCCCGACAACAACAGATACACACCATAATAAAAAGCCCCCCGCGGCGTAAACCGTGGGGGGAATGCTTATGCGTTTTTCGGAACTCAGCCGCCAACCTTCATGGGGTTGATGCGGACGCCGGGGCCCATCGTGGTCGCGATGACGCAGGAGCGCACATACTGACCTTTTGCCGCGGCGGGCTTCGCCTTGATGATCGCATCCAGCAGCGTGTTGAAATTCTCCTGCAGCTTTTCGGGGCCGAAGGACGCCTTGCCGATCGGGCAGTGGATGATGTTGGTCTTGTCAAGACGATACTCGATCTTACCGGCTTTGGCTTCGGTGACGGCTCTGCCCACGTCGGGCGTGACCGTGCCGGCCTTGGGGCTGGGCATCAAGCCGCGGGGGCCGAGGATCTTACCGAGACGGCCGACGAGACCCATCGTGTTGGGCGCGGCAATCGCGACGTCGAAATCCATGAAGCCCTCGCCCTGGATGCGGGCGACCAGATCTTCCGCACCGACGATGTCGGCGCCTGCAGCCTCGGCTGCCTTCGCTTCGTCGCCCTTGGCAAAGACGGCGACGCGGACGTTTTTACCGGTGCCGTTGGGCAGGATGACCGCGCCTCTGACCTGCTGGTCGGCATGGCGGGAGTCGACGCCCAGACGGACATGCACTTCGACGGTTTCGTCGAACTTCGCCGTGGCGGTCTTGACGACGGTCGCCATGGCTTCGTCGGGATCATAAAGCTTGGTACGATCAACGAGCTTCGCGCTCTCAATATATTTTTTACCGTGTTTCATAATTCATTTCCTCCATTGATGTGGTTAATCGGATGTTTCCTCCCACACACGTGCGTGTCAGTCCGCGACGACGACGCCCATGCTGCGTGCAGTACCGGCGATCATGCTCATGGCAGCCTCGACGCTTGCGGCGTTGAGGTCGGGCATTTTCTGCTCGGCGATCTTGCGAACCTGTTCGGACGTGATCGTGGCGACCTTCGTCTTGTTGGGGACGCCGGAGCCGCTCTCGATGCCGCAGGCCTTCTTGATGAGGACTGCCGCGGGGGGCGTCTTCGTGATGAAGGAGAATGTGCGGTCTGCGTATACCGTGATGACGACGGGGATAATCAGACCCATGTCATTCTTGGTTCTTTCATTGAATTCCTTGGTGAAGCCCATGATGTTGACGCCATGCTGACCAAGGGCGGGACCTACGGGCGGGGCCGGAGTGGCCTTGCCGGCAGGGATCTGAAGCTTGATTAAGCCAACGACTTTCTGTGCCATTGTGTATTTCCTCCAATTTTAGTGAGACTCAAAAGTTTAATCCGTGATCGGCTCGACCTGATCGAGTTCCAGCTCGACCTTGGTTTCCTTGCCGAACAGGGCGGAAACCGAAACGCGGACAAGGTTGTTTTCCACGTCGATCTCCTCGACCGTACCGGTGAAACCGTCAAAGATCTCGTCGACGATATTGACGGTGTCGCCCACGGCGTAGTTGACCTCTACGCTGCGCTTTTCGACGCCGAGCTTGTAGACCTCCTCCTCCGTGAGGGGAATCGCCTTGTTCTCGGGGCCGACGAAGCCGGTGACGCCGCGCGTGTTGCGGATCACGAGCCACGTCTCGTCGTTCATGGCCGGTCTGTCGTCGTCGTCCATGTGCACCGCGACCTTGACGAGGACGTAGCCGGGGAAGAGCTTGCGCTCGACCTCGCGGCGCTTCTCCCCGACGATCTCGGTGACCGTCTCCGTGGGGATCTTGACCTCAAAGATCTCGTCGTGCATGTTGCGGTTCTCGACGACTTTTTCGATATTGGTTTTTACTTTGTTTTCGTAGCCCGAGTATGTGTGCACCACATACCATCTGGTGTCAACCGACATTCCTCGTACCTCCGATGCTTATTCGGCGGCGGGTTCCTCAGCGGCCTGCTCTGCCGGTTCCTCAGCGGGCTCTTCCGCTGCGGGCTCCTCGGCGGGTTCTTCCGCTGCGGGTTCCTCGATCTGGATGTTCTGACTGACGCTGTTCTCGTCGGCGATCTCGCTGGTCGCGGTCGTCTCGTCGCTGTTCCGCGCAAGGTCGCTGAGCAGGTCGATGGACTTCGACAGTCCGAGGTCGATCGCCCAGATGACGATGGTGAACACGACTACGACGGCCAGCACGACGCCCGTGCTCTTGAGAACGGTTTTTCCGTCGGGCCAGACGATTTTCTTGGTCTCACCGCGAAGGTCCTTGAAAAAGCGGACGATGGTCTTCCATGCGCGAACAAAGATATTCGGCTTGTCGGACTTCGGCTTTTTCGCCTTGACCTTTTCGGCGGCAGCGATCTTCTCCGCTGCTTCGGATTTTTCATTCTTCGCCATGGTTAGTCCTCCCGATTACTTCGTTTCGCGGTGGAGAGTATGCTTCTTGCAGAATCTGCAGTACTTGTTTCTCTCCAGCCTGTCCGGCGTGTTTTTCTTGTCTTTCATCGTGTTGTAGTTGCGCTGCTTGCACTCCGTGCAGGAAAGAGTGATCTTGACTCTCATTTGACGGCACCTCCATTTGGAAATTTTACCTCCCTCTGTATTGAGAAAAAGAAGGGCACAAAAAAAGAACCCTCTTTCAGAGGTACAGTCATTGTAGCACATTGCCGCACCCGTGTCAAGAGGGAATTTTGTATTTTATTGTATTCAGTACTCGATGGTTCGCTCGTATTCGTGGTACCGCGCCTCGAGCCAGGACGCCGCGGCGTCGATGCCGTCGGGCGAGAGCTCGAAATCGTTCTGCACGACCTTCGCCTTATCCGTCAGATCGAAGCAGCGGTTGTCGATAAAATACAGGGCAGTCAGTTTGTCTTCGTCGGCAAACACGCGGTAATGGAACAGCAGCGCCAGGGGGTCCGCGACCAGCTCCTCCGGCGTGACGGAGCCCATCATGGTATTGCCCTGCGTGAAATATTCAATCGTGGACAGCGGGATCATGCGCGTCATTTTGCCGCCCTCTTTCGTGTGTCGTCCATCCATTCGAGCAGATCACGCAGCACGTCCTTGGCGTTCGTCTCGTTGAACAGCTCGTGCCGCGCACCGTCGTAGACGCGGATCCTGGTATTCTTATGACCGGTCTTCAGCAGGTCGGCATAGACCTGCCGCACGCCCTTGCCGTATCCGCCCACCGGGTCCATCGAGCCGGAGATCAGCAGCATCGGGAGCTTGCGCGGGACGCTGCGGTACCACGCCTTGCCGGACACGGACTGCAGGAGCGTGAACATATCCTTGTAGCCCGCCGCAGTGAACAGGAAGCCGCACAGCGGGTCCTTGATGTACAGATCCACCTCACTCTCGTCGCGCGAGAGCCAGTCGAACTGCGTGCGCGGATTCTCGTACCGCTTGTTGTAGCTGCCGAACGCAATGTGATCGATGAATGCGCTGCGGTACAGCGTACCCTTGAATTTCTCCACGATGCCCGCCACCGCGATGCCGGCCGACGCGCCGGGATTGGCGCCGCTCGTGCCGCAGAACACAGCGCCCGTCAGCTCGTTTCCGTACTGCGCGGCATAGGCGCGCGCCACGAAAGAGCCCATGCTGTGGCCGAGCAGGAACATGGGGCGGTTGGGATACTTCTCCGCCGCCTTTTCCGCGAGCGTACGCACGTCGTCGATCAGCGCCTTCCAGCCGTCCTTCTCGCCGAAGTAGCCGAGCATCTTTTCGTTCTCGACCGACCGGCCGTGACCGGCGTGGTCATGGATGAACACGGCATAGCCGTGGTACGCCATGTAGTAAGCCATCGCCTGATAGCGCTCGCCGTGCTCCGCCATGCCGTGCACGACCTGCAGAATGCCGCGCACCTGCGTCTTGTCCGCGGGCGCGATCGAGCGCGCAAAGATGCGGCATACGCCCGTTGCGGAATCGAATCTGTATTCTTCCCGGATTACGTCCATAGTTTTTATCTCCTTCAAAAGTGTTTTTTATTATACCACACCTTTCGCCGTTTGGAAATCGTTTTCACACGATTTGTACGAACTGCCGAAAACCGGCGGGATTATTTGTGAAAAACGCCGATGCGTAAACTGCCGCTTCGTTTAAAATTTATTCATATTTCTCTGGTATAATTATATGAATATTATTTTCAATTCCCAAAGGAAGGAGATCGCCCCCATGAAGAGAGACTATTCGAGCATCACGAGAGAAGTGCGCGCGCTTGCCGAACTGTGCAGCGCGGGCGGCCGCATCGACCCGTCCCTGTACGTCGAGCACAAAGTCAACCGCGGTCTGCGCGACCTGAACGGCAACGGCGTGCTGACGGGTCTTACGGAAATTTCCGAGATCACGGCCAAGCAGCAGATCGACGGACAGTCTGTTCCGTGCGCGGGAGAACTGTTCTACCGCGGCTACGACGTGCGCAAGCTGACCGCCGGATTCATCGCGGACGACCGCTTCGGATTTGAGGAGATCATTTACCTGCTGCTGTTCGGCGATCTGCCGGGCGGCAAGACGCTGGCGGATTTTCAGAAGCTGCTCGGCACGTACCGCTCGCTGCCCACCTCGTTCGTGCGCGACGTCGTGATGAAATCGCCCAGCCGCGACATGATGAATTCGCTCGCGCGCAGCGTGCTGATGCTGTATTCCTACGACCGCAATGCCGACGACACGTCGATCCCGAACGTGCTGCGGCAGTGTCTGCAGCTCATTTCCGTGTTCCCGCAGCTTTCGGTCTACGGGTACCAGGCATACAATTATTATATCCGCGGCACCGACAGTTTCTTCATCCACGAGCCGGATCCGGCGCTGTCCACGTCCGAGAACATTCTGCACATGCTGCGCATGAACAGCAAATACACCCAGCTCGAGGCGCGCATCCTCGACCTGGCGCTGATCCTGCACGCCGAGCACGGCGGCGGCAACAACTCGACGTTCACAACGCACGTCGTCACCTCCTCCGGAACCGATACGTATTCCGCGGTCGCGGCGGCGCTCGGCTCGCTCAAAGGACCCAAGCACGGCGGCGCGAACATCAAGGTCTGCCATATGTTCCGCGAGATCAAGGAGAATGTGCGCGACTGGAGCGACCGCGACGAGATCGAGGCGTACCTGCAGAAGCTCGTCAACCGCGAGGCGTTCGACCGGTCGGGTCTGATCTACGGCATCGGCCACGCGATCTATTCCGTGTCCGATCCGCGCGCGCAGATCTTCAAGGGGTTCGTCGAGGCGCTCTCCGTGGAGAAGGGGCTCGAAAAGGAATTCGCGCTTTACAGCACCGTGGAGGATCTCGCACCCAAGGTGATCGTCGGCCGCCGCAAGATGTACAAGGGTGTGAGCGCCAATGTGGACTTTTACAGCGGCTTCGTCTACTCGTTGCTCGGCATCCCGGAGGAGCTGTTCACGCCGATCTTCGCCATCGCCCGCATCGCCGGCTGGAGCGCGCACCGCATCGAAGAGCTGGTGAACGGCAACAAAATCATCCGTCCCGCGTATATGGCCGTCAGCCCGCGGCGGGAATACGTGTCGCTGGAGCATCGGTAACGATACGCGCACAGCAGCATACCGGAAAGACCGACCCGATCCGCAGCCGATTCTGCATTCCGGTTTTTCTCGTTATTTGGAAAGCCGGATCGTTCGCATCACGCAAACAGACAAGGAGCCCTTCTTCCGCATTTTGGAAGAAAGGCTCCTGTGTTTTTCTGCTTTACGACAGGGGTTCCGAATAGGATTCTTGCAGTTAAAGATTTCTTAAGGGAATTTTGTGTCTGCATACCCGTCCCCGTTCCGGAATATATATTTCCCGTAACCAAAAAGGAAATGGGAGATCGAGATGCACTGGCACAGCTTACCGAAGGAACAGGTTTTACAGGCGCTGCACGCGAACGCGCAGACGGGTCTGTCCGCGCCCGAGGCGCAGGCACGGCTTGCGGACGGCCGGAACGTCCTGCAGGGCAAAAAGCCGAAAACCGTTTTGCAGCGGTTTTTATCCCAATTCGCCGATTTCATGATCCTCATCCTGCTCGCGGCGGCGGCTGTGTCGTTCGTCACGGCACGTCTGAGCGGCGAGAACGGCTTCACGGACTGCGCCGTCATTCTCGGCATCGTCGTGCTCAACGCCGTGATCGGCACGGTGCAGGAGACGCGCGCGCAGAAAGCGCTCGACGCGCTGCAAAAACTGTCCGCGCCCCACGCGGCCGTGCTGCGGGACGGGCAGGAAATGCGGATCGACGCGTCGGAAGTCGTGCCGGGCGACATTCTGCTGCTGTCGGCGGGCGGACGCATCGCGGCAGACGCGCGGCTTCTGACGGCGGTCGGCGTCACGACGCAGGAAAGCGCGCTGACCGGCGAGGCGATGCCCTGTGAAAAGGACGCGGATGCGGTGTGCGGCGAAGACTGTGCGAGCGCAGACCGGCGAAACATGCTGTTTGCCTCCACGGTGATGCTGACCGGCCACGGAACGGCGGTCGTCTGCGAAACGGGTATGCACACGCAGATCGGCCGCATCGCCGGTATGCTCGACGAACAGCAGGCGCCGCAGACGCCCCTGCAGCAGAAACTCAAAAAAGTCGGGCGTGTGCTGGGGCTCGGCGCGCTGGCGATCTGCGCGGTGATCTTTCTGCTGGGCGTCCGGCACAACGTCCCGCCGCTCAACAGTTTCCTTCTGGCGATCTCTCTGGCGGTCGCCGCGATCCCGGAGGGACTGCCCGCGATCGTCACGGTCGTGCTCTCGCTGGGCGTGCAGCGCATGGCAAAACGCGGCGCGATCCTGACGCGGCTGCCGGCGGTCGAAACGCTCGGCGCGGCGACGGTGATCTGCTCGGACAAAACGGGCACGCTCACACAAAACCGCATGACGGTGACAAAAGTCCTGTCGGCGGACGACCGCGCGGACACGGGCGACGTACTGCGATACGCGGCGCTGTGCAGCAATGCCGCGGCGCCGGGCGGACGGCACGACCGTACCGCATCGGGCGACCCGACGGAGGCGGCGCTCGTGCGGGCGGCGGCGGACGTCGCCGATCTCAAAGCGCTGCACAAAGCGTTCCCGCGCATCGCGGAACTGCCGTTCGACAGCACGCGCAAACGGATGTCGACGCTGCACAAGACGGAGAACGGCTTTTTGCAGATCACGAAGGGCGCGCCGGATCTGCTGCTGCCGCTTTGCCGGAGCATCCGCACGCAGGACGGCGGCATACCGCTGCAGACCGAACGGAGAGAAGCGCTGCAAAAGCAGAACCGCGCTCTCGCCGAACAGGCGCTGCGCGTACTGGCGGTGGCGTACCGTCCCGCGCAGGACGGGACGATCCTGGAGCAGGATCTGACGTTTCTCGGTTTCGTCGGTCTTTCCGATCCGCCGCGTCCGGAGTCGGCGGACGCCGTCGCGCAGTGCCGGCAGGCGGGCATCACGCCCGTCATGATTACGGGCGACCATGCCGTGACCGCAAAATCCGTGGCCGTCCGCGTCGGGATCTGCCGGGAGGACGATCCCGTGCTGTCCGGTCCGCAGCTCGACCGGGCGGATGACGCGGAACTTGCGCGGCAGGTGAAGCGCTGCCGTGTGTTCGCACGCGTCACGCCCGAACACAAGGTGCGCATCGTGCGCGCACTGCAGTCGCAGGGCGAGATCGTCGCCATGACCGGCGACGGCGTCAACGACGCGCCCGCGCTCAAGAGTGCGGACATCGGCTGCGCCATGGGCAGGAGCGGAACGGACGTCGCCAAAGGCGCGGCGGATATGATCCTGACGGACGACAACTTCGCCACCATCGTGCGCGCCGTTGCCGAAGGGCGCGGGATCTACGACAACATACGCAAGGCGGTGCATTTCCTGCTGTCGAGCAACGTGGGCGAGATCCTCGTCGTGTTCGCCTCGTCCGTGCTGCGTCTGCCCGCGCCTCTGCTGCCGATCCAGCTTTTGTGGGTCAACCTCGTCACCGATTCCCTGCCCGCGCTCGCGCTCGGCACCGAACCGCCGGAGGAGGACGTCATGCGCCGCCCGCCCGTCCCCGCCGCCGACAGTTTCTTTGCGGGCGGGCTCGGGTACGACATCGCGCTGGAAGGGATGCTGATCGGCGCGATCACACTGCTGGCATTTCTGCGGGGCAGCCGTCTCGGCGGCACAGACGTCGGCCGCACCATGGCGTTCACGACGCTGAGCCTCGCCGAAATCGGATACGCCGTGTCCATGCGATCGCCCAAAAGCGTGTGGGAGGCAGGACTGCGGCGCAACAAAAAAATGGTGTGGGCAGTGCTGACGTGTACCCTCCTGCAGGGTTCCGTACTCGCAATACCCACACTATCCAAACTGTTCCGGACTGCGCCGCTCGATCTGCGCGGCGTTTTGTGGACGCTTCTGTTTTCCGCGCTCCCGTTTGCGGTGCTGGAACTGGAAAAGCGTCTGCGGTTGAAAAAATCAGGCCGTCGTCTCTTCGGCTTCGTCGGTCGTCTCCCCGGCCGCAGATTCCGCGGCCGACTGCGGCTCGGTCTGCGCCGCGGTCACGGCAGGCGGTTCGGTCGCCGGTTCGGCTTCGGGCGCTGAAGGCGCGGTCGTGCGCGCCGGTTCCACCGTATCCACAGCTTCGGAGCTGCGCAGCGAACCGATATGGTATCCGTCGGCGTCCTCGCGCAGCGTGATCTTCATATACTTTGCCGGTTCGGGCGCGGTGTAATTGCCGCGCTCGATCTGCGCCCACTCGGAGCCGATGATGTAGCCCACGGTCAGCGTGACGGAGGAGCCGGTCTTTTCGACGTCGCCGTAAATCTTCGGCGTGTAGAGCGGGTCGACGCTCGTGATGGGGATGATGTACGCCTTGCGCTCGGAATTGTAGATCACGTTGTAGAACGAATCGGAAACGTTCTGGTGCAGCATCTGCACCTCGGTGCCGAACAGACGCACAAAGTATGCCTCCACGTCGGTCTGCGGCACCAAAAGGCCTGTGACCTCGCCCTCGAACACTTCGTACGTGTTCATCTTGTCGCTGTCGTAGATCAGCGCGCTGACCGCCGCGTCCAGCAGGTCGGTCTGCTCGGCGCCGCTGACGTCGTCGAACGGTGCGGGATCCACGACGACGAAGGGTTTCAGAAACTCCTCGTACTCCGCGTTGCGCACGCTTCCGTCGCGCACAGCCGTGATCTTGTCGACGGCGATGTGCGCCGCTTCATAGATGCCGAATCCGGCAAACAGCAGCAGGACAAGCCCCAGAAAGAATGCGCCCGTGTGCCGTTTCCTGTGCGTTTTTTGTTTCTTCGCCATGGTGTTCCTCCTTTACCGGACTTGACCGTCTCCGAGGATGATGTATTTTTCCGCAGTTAAATTCGTAAGTCCCAGTGGGCCTCTTGCGTGCAGCTTCTGCGTCGAGATGCCGATCTCCGCGCCGAAGCCGAATTCGCCGCCGTCCGTAAAGCGGGTCGACGCGTTGACATAGACCGCCGCCGCGTCCACGCGGCTGAGGAACTGCTGCGCCGCGTTGTAGTTCTGCGTCACGATGCACTCCGAATGGCCGGTGCCGTTTTTGGCAATGTGGCGCACGGCCTCGTCCAGAGAATCGACGACCTTGACGGAAATGATATAGTCAAGAAATTCCTTCGCGTAGTCTTCTTCCGTTGCGGGCACCGCGTCCGGCACAAGGGCGCAGACCGTCTCGTCGCCGCGGATCTCCACGTTCGCCTCGCGCAGCTTTGCGCACACGGGCGCGACGGCACGCTCGGCGATCGCGCGGTGCACAAGCAGGCTTTCGCACGCGTTGCAGACCGAGGGACGCGAGACCTTGGCGTTAAAGACGATCTTCTCCGCCATGTCGAGGTCGGCGTCCTTGTCGATATAGACGTGGCAGTTGCCGGTGCCCGTCTCGATGACCGGCACGGTGGCGTTCTGCACCACGGCGCGGATGAGCCCCGCACCGCCGCGCGGGATCAGCACGTCCACGTAGTCGTTCATTTTCATCAGCGCGTTGGCGCTGTCGCGGGAGGTGTCCTCCACAAGCTGGATGCAGTCGCGCGGCAGTCCCGCCGCCTCGGCCGCTTCGCGCATACAGTCGGCGATTGCCGTGTTCGAGCGGATCGCTTCCTTGCCGCCGCGCAGGATCACGGCGTTGCCCGCCTTCAGGCACAGCGCCGCCGCGTCGCTCGTCACATTCGGACGCGCTTCAAAAATCACCGCGATCACGCCCAGCGGCACGCTGATCTTGCGGATCTGCAGACCGTTCGGGCGCGTCTCGCCCCACAGCACTCTGCCCACGGGATCGGCCGCAGCCGCGACCTCGCGCACGCCCTGCGCCATGCCCGCGATCCGCGCTTCCGACAGCGCCAGTCTGTCCAGCAGTCCCTGGTTCATGCCGGCGTCCCTGCCGCTTTGCAGATCCTGTGCGTTCGCCTCGAGGATGTACGGCGTCTTTGCGATCAGCGCGTCCGCGATCGCGTTCAAAGCGTTGTCTTTCAAAGCACGCGGCGCGCACGCAAGAACCGCCGCCGCTTCTTTCGCCTGTTTTCCGAGCATTTCGAGCATGATCTTTATTCTCCTTGTCTTTTAAAATGCGTACCCACCTGCCGGCCGTCCAGCAGACGGTAGATGTCCTCGGGATTCGATCCGTTCATGATGACCGTGTCAATGCCCGCTTCCGTCGCAAGTTTCGCCGCGCCGAGCTTCGTCGCCATGCCGCCCGTGCCCAGATGCGACACGCTCGGTCCTGCCATATGCAGCAGCGTATCGTCGATCTTTTCCACCAGCGGGATCAGCACCGCGTTCTCGTCCTCGGCGGGATTGGCGGTATAGAAGCCGTCGATGTCGGACAGGATCACCAGCGTGTCCGCGCCGACCAGCCGCGCGACCTGCGCGGACAGGTTGTCGTTGTCGCCGTAGACGATCTCCTCCACGGCAACGCTGTCGTTTTCGTTGATGATCGGGATCGCGCCGTACTCGAACAGCTTCTCGAAGCAGTTGACGAGATTTTCGCGCCGCTCCGCGTTTTCAACGTCGCTGCGGGTGATCAGCAGCTGCCCGACCGTGTGGCCGTACTCGCTGAACACCTTGTCGTACATGAACATCAGCTCGCACTGTCCCACCGTGGCGGCCGCCTGACGGCCGGGCGTGTCGGTCGGGCGATGCGTCAGCCCCAGCTTCGACGCGCCGACGCCGATGGCGCCGGACGACACCAGCGCGACCTGCACGCCGGAATTCAGAAGGTCGGACAGCACCTCGCCGAGCTTGCGGATGCGGCGGATGTTCAGCTTGCCCGTCGAATAGGTCAGCGAAGACGTGCCGACCTTGACGACGATTCGTTTGACTTCCTTGATCATATCACACCTCAAACCTCCGATCCCAGGATCGATCGGTATCGTTTTTCCGTTTTGGTTTTGCCGACGGCACACAGGGACACGCAGCCGCCGCGGAACATCTCCCGTGCCGCAGACCGCACGTCGTCCAGCGTGACGCACCGCAGTTTTTCAAACAGCTCCTCCTCGGTCGGCACACGGCCGAGCAGCAGCGCACTCCGGCCGATGCGCGAGGCGGACGAGCCGGGGGATTCGAGCGACATCGTCACAGCGGCGAGCGCCTGCATCTTGGCACGTTCCAGCTCGTCTTCTGTCACCGAATCGGGGAACGCGCGGCACAGCCGCATCACCTCTTCAAGCGCGGCCTTTTCCTTCGCCGCGGAAAGCGCCATGCTCACGCAGCTCACGCCCGTGCCCAAAAACGCCGTGTGGAACGCGTCGACGGAATAGACCAGTCCCATTTCCTCGCGGATGCGCTGAAACAGGCGCGACGAACCCGTGCCGCCGAGGATCGCGCAGGCGTATGTGTACGCGTGCAGTCTGTTGTCCTCCAGCGGGACGCCCGGAAAGCCCAGCGTCAGGACGTTCTGCTGCAGATCCTTCGGCACGGTGCGGATGAACTGCGCCGTCCGCGGCGCGGTATACCGCAGCGGGTTGCCCGTGCCGCGCAGCGCGCCGAAATACTTCTCGCACAGCGCGCAGACCTCGTCCCGGTCGAACGCGCCGGAGAACACGACGACCATGCGCTCGGGCACATAGAACGTCTGCATATGCGCGCGGATCGTGTCCGGCGTCATCGACGCGATGCTTTCGCATGTGCCGACGATGTTCTGTCCCAGCATATCCTGCGGCCAGTAGGACTCGTAGAACATATCCATGCACAGATCTTCCGGACTGTCCTCGTAGCTGCTGCGTTCTTCCAGAATGACGTTCTTTTCCGTTTCCAGCTCCTGCTGCCGCAGCGCCGGATGCAGCGTCATATCGGCGAGCACGGAAAAGATCGTCTGCGTGTGGCAGGAAAGCACACGCGCATACAGGCAGGTGTATTCCTTGGCCGTGTACGCGTTGAGCGAGCCGCCGGTATCGTCGTTGATCTCGGCGATCCGCCGCGCGGACAGCGACTCGGTGCCCTTGAAAAGCATGTGCTCGATGCAGTGCGAAACGCCGAGCGTCTGCGGCGTCTCAAACCGCGCGCCGCTGCCGATATACAGCCCGATCGCGCAGCTCTTGAGCCACGGCCGCGGCTCGAGAAAAATGCGCAGGCCGTTGCTTAACGTGATTTGCTCCATGTTGCCTCACAGCCTGAAACGGTACGTCGCGCTGCCGAATGTCAGCGTGTCGCCGTTTTCCAGGATCGTTTTGCCTTCAATGCGCCGGCCGTTTACAAACGTGCCGGTTTTGGAATAGGTGTCGATCACCGTCCAGCCCTTGCGCCGGCGGGCGATCACCGCGTGGAAACGCGAAACGCTCAGGTCGCCCTCGATCACGACGTCGCACGCCGTGCTGCGGCCGAGCGAGATCTCCCAGTGCGTCAACTCGTGCACCTCGCCCGTCTTCTGCTCGACGAGCGCCGCATATTCGGGCGACGGGAAACGGTGGCGCAAAAGCGCCGCGGCACAGTATACCAGCACGATCGCGCCCAGCGCCGGCAGGATATAGCGCGCCGCATCCGCCGCGGCGGATACAAAATCGTCCACGACCGCACCTCTTTTCCAAATAGACTGACTTGAATATATATTATACCCCACTTATCCGGAAAATGCAACTCCCCGAACGGGTAAAAATACGCGCCGGAACACGAGCGCGGCAGTCCTTGATTTTTCGCGCGTTTTTTTCTATAATAGCAGTGAACCCAATTTAGAAAAAAGGAGAATCCGCCATGGGACTGTTTGACAAAAAATACTGCGACATCTGCGGGGAAAAGATCAGCCTGCTCGGCAACCGCAAACTCGAAGACGGCAATATGTGCAAGGACTGCGCGCACAAGATCTCGCCCTTCATGACCGACCGCCGCCGCACATCGGTCGCGGACATGAAGGAGCATCTGGCGTACCGCGAGGCAAACAAAGCGAAGCTGCGCGCGTTTTCGCCCACGCTGACGCTCGGCGAGCGCGAGAAGGTCTATATCGACGGAAACGCCGGCACATTCGTCGTGTCCTCGCGTTCTCCCGGAAACTGGGACAACGAAAATCCCGACGTCCTCTCGCTCGGCGACGTCACGCAGTGCACGCTGGATATCGACGAGGACCGCGACGAGATCTACAGACAGGACGCCGACGGCAACAACGTCAGCTACAACCCGAAGCGGTACAAGTACACGTATGATTTCCGGATCAAGATCCTGGTCAACAACCGCTGGTTCGACGACATCGACCTGCGGCTGAACAGTTTCGACGTCGAAGGCATGGGCACGGCGGAATACCACAAATACGAACGGATGGGCAATGAGATCCGTGCCGCGCTGACAGGCGCGCCGACGGCGCAGGCAGGCTTTGCACAGGCAGGCTTCATGGCCCAGCAGAATTTCCGGCAGCAGGGTTACGCACAGCAGCCGCAGAACTTCCAACAGCAAGGCTATGTCCAGCAGCAAAACTTCCGGCAGCAGGGTTACGCCCAGCAGCCGCAGCAGGCCGCAGCGCCTGCACAGTGGTTCTGCCCGAACTGCGGCGCGCAGAACGCGTCGAAATTCTGCCAGAACTGCGGCACGCCGCGTCCGTAAGCGGGGTGGGAACAGATGAGAACAGCGATCAAACCGGAACAGCTTGAGTTCCTCGACTGGGAATTCGGCGTGTTCTTTCACTTCGGCATCCGCACCTTTTGTGAAGGGCGCCGCGACTGGGACGGCGTCGAAATGCCGCTGTCGGCATTTGATCCGACGGAGCTGGACTGCGGCGAATGGATCGAGGCGGTGCGCGACGCCGGCGCAAAATACGCCGTGCTCGTGTGCAAACACCACGACGGCTTTGCGAACTGGCCGTCCGCCTGCACGGAATACTCCGTCAAAAACACGCCGTGGAAAAACGGCCGCGGCGACGTTGTGCGGGAGTTTACCGACGCGTGCCGCAAGTACGGCGTCAAGGTCGGTCTGTACTATTCTCCGGCGCAGTTCGGTTCGGTGCAGATGGACGCCAAGGCGTATGACGACTATTTCATCCGCCAGATCCGCGAGCTGCTGACCGGCTACGGCAAGATCGACTACCTCTGGTTCGACGGCTGCGGCAGCGAGGGACATCGGTACGACACCGAACGGATCGTGTCGGCGATCCGCGCGTGCCAGCCGAACATCCTGCTGTTCAATATGTGGGACCCGGACACGCGGTGGATCGGCAATGAATCGGGCGTCGCGGACAGTCCGAACCCGCTCTTTGTCGACGCGCGGTTCCTGCCGGGGGAGTGCGACTGCCGCATGCGCGTGGAAAACTGGTTCTGGAGCGAAACGGACGCGCACACCGTCAAGACGGTCGACGAGCTGATGGGTCTCTACGATCTCTCGGTCGGCAGAGGGGCGAACCTGCTTCTGAACATCGGCCCCGACCGCCGCGGGAAACTGCCCGACGCGGACAAGGCCGCGCTGCTCGCATTCGGAAAAGCGATCCGCGAGCGGTTCGCGCATCCGCTCGGCTGTACCTGCACGCAGGAAGGCGGCACGCTCACGCTCGAAATGCCGCCGCAGCTCGTCAACCACGTCGTGCTGTCGGAGGCGATCACGGAGGATGAGATCGGGTCGTTCGGGATTTACGCACACCCGCTTCCGTACGGCGCGCCGATCTGCGTTTACCGCGGGACGACCGTCGGGCACAAGGCAATCTGCGCCTTCCCGACGATCAAAACCGGCAGGCTGGAGATCCGCGCGGACAAAGAAAAACGCCTCTCGGCCGAGGCGCATTACGTGCGGAGATATTGAGGATAAACCCTTCGCGGGGCTGCGATTGTTCGCAGCCCCGCGGCGTTTTGTTATAAAGAGATCAATACCAAAGCCAGCCGAAGAGGAAAATGCGGATGAGCATCTGCCACCATGCGTATTTGACGGTAACGGTGCATTTTGCTTCCGCTTTGTTGCCGTATTCGTCCGTCGCGGTGACGGTAACGGTCGTCGTGCCTGCTTTGCGTGTAGTCACGCTGCCGTTCTCGTCCACGGAAATGATCCCGCTGTCGAAGCCGCTGTAGGCGAGCGTGTACTGTACGCCCTCGTCCGCGGCGACGTTCGGCGCGAGCTTGCCGGACGATCTGTACTGCACCGTGAGGTCAGTCACAGTCACGCGAAGCTGCGCAGATTCAGAGATTTCAGAGCCCATATTCAGTCTTAAAGCAGGACGAATGCCGACGTCCGTTGAATTAACAGAGTAAGCGGGGCCAATCCAGCCTTCTTCAGTGACACCGCATGCGGAATCGGAATCAACGCCCGGCGAACGCAGCCACCAATCCGAATACTCATTAAATCGATAAGTACGTAATCCTTGACACTTCGCATAGTCGCTACCCTGCACCTGTATTGCAAAATCCTTTGTCTGGTTGGCTTCAAAACCGTATGCCGGGTTCAAAAAATCGTTGTATGACAACAGAAAGACCTTGTCCGTCGTGGATGCGCTACCATAAGCAGCGCAATCTGGCGAATAATCGCTGTTGTCCAATGTCGTCGCAAGAATACCGTCCTGCTGCACCTTTGTGAACGCCGTGCTGTAGAACTCGTCGTTCAACCACTGCCGCAAAGAACTTTCGGAATAGTTGTTGGCATAGTGCGTTTTATCCGCGTCGCCCCAATACGCCGTGTAGCCGTATTCGTCCTCGCCGGAGGCAAGCATATAATTGTTGTACGGCTGGCTGTCGATGATCGTTTCGCACAGCATAAGACCCGTGGCCGGGTCGAACACGCGCCACCGCAGCGGCTCATAACGGAACCAATATGTCGTGTCTGTATAATAGTGGTTGCTTTGTTGGTGGTTAATCGAGGATGTATATCCTGTACCAATCGGCCGATACGAAGAAAACTTGACGCCGCGGTACTTCTGCCCACCGTACGTCACGTCGCAGTACTGCATGTAACTCTTCGCTGTCATTTTGCCGTCATCACTCTCACCTGTACCGCTGTAGTAGCCGTAGGACTGCCAATTGACTGCCTGCGTGTCCAGTGCCTCTGTCATACCGCTGACCTTGATCCTCGTCTGCGGATAGCAGCCGTACACAACGGTGTCACCGACCTTGTAGCCGTCCTCCGCACCCGCCGCCAGCGGCACAGAACTGCCGAGCAGCAAAACTGCCAGCAGTAGCGCGAGGGTTCGTTTCCATTTCATTTGCATAGTTGACTTCCTCCGTTTTTTGATTTTTCGTGTAAAAACAAAAAATGCGCAGTCGAAACTGCGCACGAAAAACACAGCTCCGATTGTCGCCAAACAAATCTTGAACATCCTCAAAATACAGCATGTCAAATAGAGCCTGTGCTTTTACCATATTTCAGATAAACAGCACACACTGTATTTTGAGAAGACATATTCGATTTGTTTGGCGAGTTCATTATAGCATATCCTTTTTGGGTATGCAAGCGCATTTTCGTCGGAGCGGAACGCATGTATGCGTTCCCTATCTGTATGGAAAACAGAATATGGCTTCCCTTGGGGGAAGCTGTCACGCGTCAGCGTGACTGATGAGGGAAAAGACAGTTTGCAGATGTCACCAACGGCTGACATTAAAAAGGAAAGATTTCCCTCATCCGACCTCGCTTCGCTCGGCCACCTGTCTCGCCTGCCGGCTCGGTCGGCGCTTCTGCCTGCGGCAGAGGTGTCCACCGGACACCCGCGGT
>CADARP010000014.1:85776-144014 GCA_902790325.1 Oscillospiraceae bacterium
AGGTGTCCACCGGACACCCGCGGTCTCGCCTGCCGGCTCGGTCGGCGCTTCTGCCTGCGGCAGAGGTGTCCACCGGACACCCGCGCCCCAAGGGAAGGCGTTTGCGTCGGGCGCAGCCCGACAAATTCCGCTTTGGCGTTTCCTGTGCCGCGGCGCGCATGGTTGTGTGTCCTACGCACCGCCGGTGTCGATATGAGTTATCCGCGTCGGGCCAATGTGGGCATCGGCCCCTACGAATCGGGAATTGTATCTCCGTTTTTTCTGCGTGTGTAGGGCACGGATATATCCGTGCCGCAGCACGCATGTATGCGTACCCTACATCCCGCCGTGAACGGCATACAACGGCACCCCGACATATTCCATTTTTTCGAGGAAAAGCACAGATAAAATTCGCGGGGCTGCGAACAATCACAGCCCCGCGGCGTTTTGTTTTTCGTTTAATACAGCGACCAGGCTCTGGCCTTGAGGTACCGGTCGTACAGCCAGCCGATGATGCGCTGGAACAGATTGCCGTCCACCTTGACCACCGCCATGATGTTGAGCGCGCGCAGGCCGTCTTTTCCGCCGCGCGTGATGTTATAGGAAATGACTTCCGCGCCCTTGTCGCAGTCGAACCGCACGTCGAGCTCTTCCTTGGTTTCCGGCAGCGTAAAGCCGTCGACCGGGAACAGATCATAGTAAACCACATACTGTCGTCCGGCCTTGAGCGCGTCCGTGTCCGCGAGCGCCGTGCCCGCATAGTCCGATACGGACACCGGATCTGTGCGCGTGACCGTATTGAAGTCCAGCGCATCGCTCTCGATCTCGGCGAATTTTGCATATTCCTCTGGCTTCACGCCGGCGAGATCGCTGCGCAGGTGCATCCGCAGCGCCGGCTCCGCGGCGTCCGCCGCATAAACCGGAACGACTGCCGCGAACAGCAACACCGCCGCCAGCAGAAAAGCGGCCGTTCTTTTCATCATGGTCTGCGCCGTCCTTTCGTGACGCCGCGCTCGAGACGGAACGCGACGGACCGTTTGAGGTATTCGAGATATTCCGCGTCGCTGCACATGGCCTTGTCCGGCGTGTCGGACAGTTTTGCCACGGGGCGGTCGTTCACATATTGGAGCTTGATGACGATGTTCAGCGGCTCGGCAAACGTGTCGTTCGAGCAGAACGTGCCGATGCCGAAGGAGACCTTCGACCTGTCCTTGAAGTACTCGTACAGCCCCTGCGCGCGGTCAAAATCGAGGCTGTCGCTGAACAGGAGCTGCTTCGTCCTGGGATCGACGCCGTACTTTTCGTAGTGCGCGATGATCTTTTCGCCCCATTCGTACGGGTCGCCGCTGTCGTGGCGCACGCCGCTGTAGTTGTTGACCATGGAGCGGTTGAAATCCAGCAGGAACAAATCGGTCGTCACCGTGTCGGTCAGCGCGGTGCCGTTGTCGCCGTCGTACTCGTCGTACCAGTCCTGCATGGCGTAATGGTTGGTGAACGCGAGCGGGATGGAGTCGATGCCCTGATACATCTGCACGAACTCGTGCGCATACGTACCGATGGGCGTCAGATCATATTTCATCGCAAGATAAACGTTGGACGTGCCGACGCAGTGTCCCGTCTCCTGCGCCAGACGCCGCACCACCACGTCCTGCCATTCGCGGGACAGACGGCGGCGGCAGCCGAACTCGGCAAACTTGAACGTGTACTTTCCCTCCCGGAACGCCTGAATCTTTTTGTCCAGCCGTTCTTCGGCGGATTTCAGCAGTTTGTCGTAATCGTACGTCATGCGGAAGTACACTTCGTTGATGATCTCCAGAAGATAGATCTCGAACTGCATCGCGGAGAACAGCGGGCCGTTGACGACGACGGACAGCTCGCCCGCATCGTTCAGCGTCACCGTCACATATTCCCGGATGGGCCGCCACAGACGCAGAAACTCCACATAGTCGTTTTTGATGAACCGGATGGAGCGCAGGTAGCCCAGCTCGTCCTTGCGGAAGCGCAGCGTACACAGCGCGTCGATCTGCTCGTCGATCTCCCTGACCATCTCCGGCGTGAACCGCACGTTCGCGTTGCGGCATTTGAAGTGGTACTCGCCGCACAGATCGGTGTGCTTGTGAAAGATCACCTGATCCATGTTGAATTTGTACAGATCCGTGTCCAGAAGGGAACGGATAATGGGATCAAAACGCACGGCAATCTCCTCCTTACTCGGGTATCGTATCCAGATGCGGGTCGAACGCCGGCATCAGACGCAGCTTGAAAAGGTTTGCGCGGTGCTTGCGGTCGATGGACGCTTTCGTCTGCGGATCGTCGATCTCGCCCGTGCGGATGTAGCGGTCGAGCACGGCGTAAGTAAAGCCGAGATTGTCCTCGTCCGTCTTGCCGCACAGACCGTCGATCGGCGGTTTGTCCACCAGCACGTCCGGCAGTCCAAGCGCTCTGCCGAGCGCCTTCACCTCCTGCACCGTCAGACCGGAGCAGGGGCTGAAATCACCGGCGCCGTCGCCGTAACGCGTCGCGTAACCCACCCAGTCCTCCGACAGATTGCAGGTGTTTGCCACACGTCCGTTGTTGCTTTGCGACACGGCGTAGAGCGTCGCCATGCGGATGCGCGGCGGCAGATTCTCGCGGCTCTGCTTCGACAGCTCAAACGGGATGCTGCGCGTAACGCCGTCGATCGCGTCCTTGATATTGACGACATAGTGCCGGATGCCGAGATGCTCGACCAGCAGGTGCGCCATGTCGATGTCGTGCTGCTCGCCGTTGGGCATCAGCACACCGATCACGCGATCCCTGCCGAGCGCCTCGACGCACAGCGCCGCCACGACCGAACTGTCCTTGCCGCCGGAAATCCCGACCACGGCGCTGCAGCCTTCGCCGTTCTCCCGGAAAAAGTCCCGGATCCACCCGACGCAGGCGTCCCGGATCACATTTACATCAAACATACACATACTCCTTTCGGCACATTGCAGCCGTTGCGGCACAAAGTCTGCGCAGCGGCCGCGCATGGAACCGGCGCATCATTTTTTGATTTTCTGCCAGATGAACGACGGCAGCGCGCCGAGAAGCAGGAACAGCGATTTGAAAAAGTATTTCGGCCACAGAATGAAGTAACGGTGCAGATCCGGCTTTTCCGTTTTGTACGTGCGGCTGTCGTGCACGGCGGAACGGTCGATCGTATACCGGAGCTCGGCGATCTGCGCGGCATGGTCGGCCAGCCGCTCGCCCGTCTCGTCGTCATAGAGCCAGCGCAGCTCGTTCGACACTGCCTCGAGCGACACGCCGCCGCCGTCGCGGTAGAAGAGCTTTTCCGCCGAGTCCCAATAGCCCCACCAATCCGAAAACTGCGCACTGAAACGCGCCTCGTCCTCGGGTGTGAGATAATATCTGCCCTCGTTCTCCTGTTCGATCCAGATCTCTTTGAAGCCCTCGTCTTCGATGAACAGCTTCTGCATTTCGTTTTCGGTATCCAGGAAGCGGGCGTTCACGTCGCCGACAATAATGACTGCGTGATCCTTGGAGTACGAATCGACGAACCGCAGCAGCTGCCGGTACTCCGACAGACGCGCCGCAAGGTCGCGCTCGTAGTCCACGCCCCAGTCCGCGTCCGCATGCAGGTCGTATACGTCGACGTAAACGCCGTCCGCGATCTCCATGCTCGCGCACATAAAGCCCTTCGGCGTCAGCTCGTCGCCGCACGAATCGAGCACGCCGTACGTCTCGTCCCACGCCTCGCGCGCGACGTTGTACATCGGGTAGCGGGAGAAGAAATTCATGCCGTCGCCGAACGGGATCGGACCGGAATGCAGCGTTTTATACGGCAGGTCGATCTCCTTCTTGTGGATAAAATGGAAATTGAAATCCTCCTGTACGGCGACGATGTCCGCGCCCATCGCGTTGATCACGGGCGGCAGCTTTTCGGAACACGCCAGCGGATCGCGGTTCTCGCTCGTGGCGAACGCCGGGATCGGCAGACCGTCCACGTTGAGGTTGACGATCTTCATCGTGCCGCTCTCGGCGGCCTCGTCCCCGGCGAACACGGGACACGCGCACAGTGCGCACAGCACAGCGCACAGCAAAACAGAAAGGATTCTTTTCATGAGTCGGACATCTCCTTTTGGGGTTTGGCTTATTATAGCAAATCCATACGGATTCGTCAAGGAAGCAATACACGAATTGAAACAAGCATTTTCCTTTTGGGCTTCCTGTGGTATTGATCCCATGACGCACGGGGCGGCGAACTGCTGCCCCGTGTTTTTTGTGCAGAACCGTTCCTGCCCCGGGCTATCCATTCCGGCATTTTGGGTATGGATCGGCGGCCAAGGAACTCGTGCGGATTACACGGCTGCGCGGGTCTGCCGTACCACAAAGCGGCTTTATCCAAAAAAGGCTGGACTTTTTCCGGCACATCGTGTATAATGAAAAAAAGATAGGAAAAGAGGTGTATGGTTATGCGTAAAGTCCTGATCCTATGCTGCAGCATCCTGTTGTGCTTTGCGATCTGCTTCCCGGTATATGCAGATGTGATTGTTCCCTTCCCGCCGGGAAATCCGTCGCGTACCACAACGAATCCGCAGGAGGCTCCGACGACCGTGAGCGAAGGCCCTTCGTCTCCGATTATAGCGAGACTGCAGGCGGTCTGGGGCGCAGTTATTGCTGCCGTACTCGCCGCCGTGGCGCTCTTGACACAGTTTTTCCACAAAAAAGGATAACAAGATCTACACTTTGACATCCCGCATCTGATGATTACGCCCTGCAGCCGTGTGGCCGCAGGGCGTGCGTTTTTTCTTATTCCGGCAGAACTTTTTTCAGATACTGCCCTGTCAGCGACGCCTCGACCTGCGCCACTTCCTCCGGCGTGCCGTACGCCACGATCTCGCCGCCGCGGTCGCCGCCGTGCGGGCCGAGGTCAATGACGGTGTCCGCCGTCTTGATCACGTCGAGGTTGTGCTCGATGACGACGACCGTGTTGCCCGCGTCGACAAACGTCTGCAGCACGTCGATGAGTCGGTGCACGTCCGCTGTGTGCAGTCCCGTCGTCGGCTCGTCGAGGATATAGACCGTGCGTCCCGTCGCGCGCTTCGCCAGTTCCGTCGCGAGTTTGACGCGTTGCGCTTCGCCGCCCGACAGCGTTGTGGACGACTGACCGAGCTTGACATAGCCCAGACCCACATCGAACAGCGTTTTGATCTTGCGGTAGATCTTCGGGATCGGCTCGAAGAAGTCCATCGCCTCCTCGACCGTCATATCCAGCACTTCGTAGATGTTCCTGCCCTTGTAGCGCACCTCAAGCGTCTCACGGTTGTACCGCGCGCCGTGGCAGACGTCGCACGGCACGTAGATGTCCGGCAGGAAATGCATCTCGATCTTGACGATGCCGTCGCCCTGACAAGCCTCGCACCGGCCGCCCTTGACGTTGAACGAGAAGCGGCCGCCCGTGTAGCCGCGGCGCTTGGCGTCGGTCGTCGAGGCGAACAGATCGCGGATGTCGGCGAACACGCCCGTATACGTCGCCGGATTCGAGCGCGGTGTGCGGCCGATGGGCGACTGGTCGATGTCGATCACCTTGTCGAGATGTTCGAGGCCGCGCATGTCGCGGTGCTTGCCGGGGAATGTCTTGGCACGGTTGAGCTCCGCCGCCAGACGTTTGTACAGGATCTCGTTGACCAGCGACGATTTGCCGCTGCCGGACACGCCCGTCACGCAGACGAACTGCCCGAGCGGGATCGTCACGTCGATCCCCTTGAGGTTGTTTTCCGACGCGCCGAGGATCTCGAGCGTCTTCCCGTTTCCCTTGCGCCGCTTGTCGGGCACGGGGATCTTTTTTTTGCCGGAAAGGTACTGCCCCGTGATCGACTGCGGACATGCCATGATCTCCTGCGCCGTGCCCTGCGCCACGACCTCGCCGCCGTGGATGCCCGCGCCGGGGCCGATGTCCACGATGTGGTCGGCGGCGCGCATCGTCTCCTCGTCGTGCTCGACGACGATCAGCGTGTTGCCCAGGTCGCGCAGGCGGCGCAGCGTGCCGAGCAGCTTGTCGTTGTCGCTCTGGTGCAGGCCGATGCTCGGCTCGTCCAGAATATACAGCACGCCCATCAGCGACGAACCGATCTGCGTCGCCAGACGGATGCGCTGGCTCTCGCCGCCGGACAGTGTGCCCGACGCGCGCGACAGCGTCAGATATTCGAGACCCACGCTCGACAAAAACTGCAGGCGGCTGCGGATCTCCTTGAGGATGAGCCGCGCGATCTGCATCTCACGTTCCGTCAGCTGCAGCGCATCCAGAAACTCCAGCGCCCGCGTGATCGACATCTGCGTAAACTCGTAAATGTTAATCCCGCCGACCGTCACGCTCAATATCTCCGGCTTCAGACGCGAACCGCCGCATTCGGGGCACGGACGCGCCGTCATGTACTGCTCGATCTCATTGCGCGACCAGTCGCTGCTGGTCTCCCGGTACCGCCGCTCCAGATTCGGGATGATCCCCTCGAACGGGGCGTTGTAGCTGCCGGTGCCGTATTCGACACGGCGCTCCATGGCGAGCTTTTTGCCGTTGGTGCCGTACAGCAGCGCGTTCTGCGCCTCTTTCGACCAGTCGCAGAACGGCGTGTCCATCGTGAACTTGTATTCCCTTGCCAGCGCCTCGAGATACATCTGCACGATCGTGCCGCCGTCGGGATACGACCAGCCTGTCACCTGCAGCGCGCCCTGCTTCAGGGAAAGCTTTTTATTCGGGATCACGAGATCGGGGTCGATCTCCATATACACGCCCAGACCCGTGCACTTCGGGCACGCGCCGAACGGATTGTTGAACGAAAAACTGCGCGGCTCCAGCTCGCCAATGCTCACGCCGTGGTCGGGGCAGGCATAGTTCTGCGAGAACAGCACCTCGTCCCCGTCGATCACGTCCAGCAGCACAAGTCCGCCGGACAGCGCCGACGCCGTTTCGACCGATTCGGCAAGGCGCGAACGCACGTCCGGTTTGAGCACAAGCCGGTCGACCACGACCTCGATATTGTGCTTTTTGTTTTTATCCATCGGGATCTTTTCGGACAGGTCGTACAGGATGCCGTCCACGCGCACACGCACGAAACCGTTCTTGCGCTGGTTCTCCAGCTCCTTGACATACTCGCCCTTTCTCCCGCGCACGATCGGCGAGAGGATCTGGAATTTCGTGCGTTCGGGATAGGTCATGATCCGATCCACGATGTCGTCGACCGTCTGCCGCGCGATCTCCCGCCCGCAGACGGGGCAGTGCGGCACGCCGACCCGCGCGTACAGAAGGCGCAGGTAGTCGTAGATCTCCGTGACGGTGCCGACCGTGGAACGCGGATTTTTGGACGTCGTTTTCTGGTCGATCGAAATGGCGGGAGACAGCCCTTCGATCAGATCGACGTCGGGTTTTTCCATTTGACCGAGAAACTGCCGCGCATAGCTCGACAGCGACTCGACATACCGCCGCTGTCCCTCGGCGTAGATCGTGTCGAACGCCAAAGACGATTTGCCCGAACCGGACAGGCCGGTGAACACCACCAGCTTGTCGCGCGGGATCGACACGTCGATATTTTTCAGATTGTTGGCGCGGGCGCCTTGTACGGTCAGATTCATTTGCCGCTCCTCAATTTTTCGATTTTATCGCGCAGATACGCGGCGTGCTCGAACTCGAGTATCTTGGCCGCGGCGCGCATTTCCGCCGTCAGCGCGGCGATCAGTTTCTCGCGCTCGACGCGGCTCATGCGTTTGCCGCCGTCCTTCTTGTCCGAGCGGCTGATCTCGATGATGTCGCGCACATCCTTGCGGATGGTCTGCGGCGTGATGCCGTGCGCTTCGTTGTACGCCTTCTGCTTTTTGCGGCGGCGCTCGGTCTCGCGGATGGCGTTTTCCATCGACGGCGTCACGCTGTCGGCGTACATGATGACCATGCCGCCGGCGTTGCGCGCGGCGCGGCCGACCGTCTGTATGAGCGACGTCTCCGAGCGCAGGAAACCTTCCTTGTCGGCGTCGAGGATCGCCACGAGCGACACCTCGGGGATGTCTAATCCCTCACGCAGCAGGTTGATGCCCACCAGCACGTCGAACGTGCCCAGGCGCAGATCGCGGATGATCTCCATGCGCTCGATCGTGTCGACGTCATAGTGCATATAGCGCACCTTGATGCCGAAACCGTCGAGGTAGTCGGTCAGATCCTCCGCCATTTTTTTCGTCAGCGTCGTGACCAGCACGCGTTCGCCCCGCTCGATGCGCAGGTTGATCTCGGAGATCAGATCCTCGATCTGGCCGTCGGTCGGCTTGACGACGATCTCGGGGTCGAGCAGTCCCGTCGGGCGGATGACCTGCTCGGCAATGCAGACGCTCTTTTCGCGCTCGAACGGTCCGGGCGTCGCGGAAACGAAGATCTTCTGCCCGATTTTTTGATAGAACTCGTCGAACGTCAGCGGACGGTTGTCGAACGCCGACGGCAGACGGAAACCGAACTCGACGAGGCTCTCCTTGCGCGAACGGTCGCCGCCGTACATGGCGCGCACCTGCGGCAGCGTCACGTGCGACTCGTCCACAAACAGCACGAAATCGTCGGGGAAGTAGTCGAGCAGCGTAAAGGGCGGGGCGCCCGGCTTGCGGCCGGACATGATGCGCGAATAGTTTTCGATGCCCTTGCAGAAACCCGTCTCGCGCAGCATTTCGATGTCGTACTCCGTGCGCTGGCGGATGCGCTGCGCCTCGAGGAGCTTGCCCTGCGACTCGAACCATGCGACACGCTCCTGCATTTCGTCATAGATCTCGCCGATCGCGCGCTCCATTTTTTCCGCCGAGACGACGTAATGCGACGCGGGATAGATCGCCACATGCGACAGCGTTTTTTTCACCTCGCCCGTCAGCGCGTGGATCTCGCTGATGCGGTCGATCTCGTCGCCGAAAAACTCGATGCGGAAGGCGTTTTCGTTGGAATAGACCGGAAACACCTCGACCGTGTCGCCGCGCACGCGGAACTTGTTGCGCGAAAAGCTGACGTCGTTGCGTTCGTACTGGATCTCGATCAGCTTGGCGATCAGCTCGTCGCGCGGCTTCTCCATGCCCTCGCGCAGAGAAATGACCATGCTGCGGTAGTCGATCGGGTCGCCCAGGCTGTAGATGCAGGAAACGCTCGAAACGATGATGACGTCCCGCCGCTCGGACAGCGCCGACGTGGCGGAATGGCGCAGCTTGTCGATCTCGTCGTTGATAGCGGAATCCTTTTCGATATACGTATCGGTCGTGGGGATATACGCCTCCGGCTGATAATAATCGTAGTAAGAAACAAAATACTCCACTGCGTTTTCCGGAAAGAACTCCCGGAACTCGGAGCAAAGCTGTGCAGCCAATGTTTTGTTGTGTGCCAGAACCAGCGTCGGCCGGTTGACCTTTGCGATGATGTTGGCCATCGTAAACGTCTTGCCGGAACCGGTCACGCCCAGCAGCGTCTGCTCCGCGTATCCCTTGTCGAGACCCGCAGCCAGCTCTGCGATCGCCTGCGGCTGGTCGCCCATCGGCGCAAAGGGCGCGTGAAGCTTGAATTGATCCATAAGCAAATACCTCTACACGAAAAGCTGCATATACCGCGGGCTGCCGGCCATGGAGAAACAATCCGTACCCGACACGATCATATGATCCCGCAGCCGGATGCCGACGCTCGTGAGCAGATTTGCCACGCTCTGCGTCGCGCTTGCGTCCGCCGCGGACGGCACCGCCACGCCGCCGGGATGGTTGTGCGCGAGCACGACATTTACCGCGTCGCCGCGCAGCGCCGCCTCCATGATCTTGCGGTTGTCCAGATCGATCTGCGTGATGCCGCCCTCGGACAGCCGGGCGGTATTGTTCAACTGACCGGACCCGTCGAAGGAGAGCAGAAAAACATGTTCCGTCTTCATGCCGATGAACAGCGAACACACATACCGCGCAAGCGCTTCCGGATCAAACAGACTGATGCGGTCCGACGCTTTGCCGGCGCAGTACCGCCGCGCAAGCTGCGGCAGAACGGACAGAAATACCGCCGTATACTCGCCGACGCCCTTGACTTTTTTCAGCTCCTCCACCGGCGCGTCCAGCACGCCCTGCAGAGAGCCAAACGCGTCGATCAGATTGTGCGCGGTCATATTGGTATCACCCTGCGGAATGGTGTAGAACAGCAGCAGTTCCAGCACGCCGTGCTCCGAAAAGCCGTCCAGACCACTCTTGAGAAACAGACTGCGCACACGTTCACGGTGGTTGCCGTGGGGATGCGCACGCGGTTTCTCCTCCATCGCGCATCACCCTCCAATCAGTTGTTTTTCCATGCGGCCGGCGCAAAAACCATCAGCATCGGGAACAGCTCCAGTCTGCCCGCGAGCATGTCGAACGTCAGCACCAGCTTGGACGCGTCGGTAAACAGTGAGTAGTTCCCCGTCGGTCCGACGATCTCCAGTCCGGGGCCGATGTTGTTGATACAGGCGGCCACAGCGGTGAAATTCGTTACAAGATCGAAATGATCGAAAAGCGCCAGCAGCACGACCGATGCGGAAAACAGCAGCATATACGTGATAAAAAACGACGTCGCGCCGCGGACTGTTTCCTCGTCCACACGCTTGCCGTCGGTGCGGATGACATGCACCGAACGCGGATGCAGCATCAGCCGCACCTCGCGCAGGAACGTCTTGACCAGCAGCATGACGCGCCCGACCTTCAGACCGCCGCCCGTCGAGCCGGCACACGCGCCGATAAACATCAGCAGCATCAGGATCGTGCGGGACAGGATCGGCCATTTGTTGAAATCCGTCGTCGAGAAGCCCGACGTCGAGATCACGCTCATGACCTGGAAAAACGCATAGCGCAGGGGTTTGAAGACGCCGGAATACAGATGCCGCGTGTCGAGCATGACGGCCGTCGTCGCGATCGCCACGATCGACAGAAACCAGCGCAGCTCGGAGTTTTTGACCACCGGGCGCACCTGCCGCATCAGCAGCAGGAAATACAGGTTGAAATTGAGACTGAACAGCAGCATGAAAATGCTCACGACCGCGTCGACATAGGCGCTGTGATAGTGTGCGATGCTGTCGTTCCAGATGCTGAAGCCGCCCGTACCGGCTGTGCCGAACGCATGGCAGAGCGCGTCGAACAGCGGCAAGCCGCCGAACAGCAGCAGCACCGTCTCCAGAAGCGTCATGGCGATATAGATGCCGTACAGGATGCGCGCCGTGGATTTGACGCGTGAAACGAGCTTGCCGACCACAGGGCCGGGCACCTCCGCGCGCATGACGTGCATCAGCCGCACGGAACGCGCGTTCGACCGCGGCAGCACCGCCATCGTGAACACCAGCACGCCCATGCCGCCGATCCAGTGCGTGAAGCTGCGCCAGAAGAGGATCGAATGCGGCAATATCTCCACATTCGTCAGAATGCTCGCGCCGGTCGTCGTGAAACCCGAGGCCGTTTCAAACAGCGCGTCGCAGAAATGCGGGATCGTGCCGGACAGCAGAAACGGCAGCGCGCCGAACACGGACAGAAGTATCCATGACAGCCCCACGACCACAAAGCCTTCCTTTGCGAAGATGTCCTGCTTGCGCGGCATTTTGAAAGTCAGCACGCTTCCGAGCGCGATCAGCAGCACGATCGGGATCAGAAACGCGGTCAGCGTATCCTCGTGATAGATCCATGTACACACGAGCGGCAGGAGCATCAGCAGCCCCTCCACACGCATCATCTGCCCGAGCAGATAAAAAACCATCCTGTAATTCATACGTTCACCTATAGAAGCGCGTCAGTCCGCCAGAATATCCCGAAGATCGCTGAGCGCCTGATTGGTCGTGATGACGACCACGCTGTCGCGCAGTTCGATGGTATTGTCGCCGTGCGGGAAGATCACTTTGTTGGACCGGATGATGCAGCCGATCAGGATGCCGCGCTTGAGATGCAGCTTTTTGAGCGGCACGCCGAACGCCGGGAAACTCTCCGCGGCGTTGAATTCGATCGCTTCGACCATGTTGTCGGCGATCTTGTACATCGTGCGCACGCTGCTGCCGGCCGAATTGGAGCGCGCGCGCAGATAGGACAGGATGTTGCCCATCGCGATGTACCGCGGCGATACGATGCTCTCCTGTCCCATGGCAGACATCATTTTGACCAGAGACGGACGGTTCACCTTGGTGATGACCTTTTCGACGCTGCTGCCGGACGCGAACATGGAGATGATGATGTTCTCCTCGTCCATGCCCGTCAGCGTCACGCATGCGTCCACGCTGTCCAGCCCTTCCTCCGTCAGCACGTCGCTGTCGGACCCGTCGGCGTGGACGATCGACGCCTTGGGCAGCAGCTCCGCCAGCTCCCGGCAGCGCTCGCGGTTGATGTCGATGATCTTGACGGAAACGCCGATCTCGCTCATGCGTTTGCCGAGATAGTACGCGATCTTGCCGCCGCCGATGATCATGACGGATTTCACGCGCTTTTTCAGAATGCCCAGGCTCTTGAAGAACGCCGACAGCTCGCCGTGGGAGGCGGTCAGCGTGATGCGGTCGCCCGCCAGAAGCTGGAAGTCGCCGGACGGGATCATGGCTTTATCCCCGCGGATGACGGCGCAGACCAGCACGTTGGAGCGGAACTTGGACACGAGATCGCGGATGTACTGCCCGCACAGCGGGTTGCCGTCCTTGAGGGCGATCTCCGCGAGGTCAACGCGTCCTTTTGCGAACTTTTCCACCTTCATCGCGGCGGGGAACTGGATGATCCTCGAAATCTCAAACGCCGCGTCGTACTCGGGATTGACGAGCATGCTGATGCCCAGCTCATGCCGCATGAAGCTGAACTGACGCGAATACTCCGGGTTGCGCACACGCGCGATCGTGTGGCGCGCGCCGAGCTTTTTGGAGATCATGCACGCCAGGATATTCAGCTCGTCCGCATCCGTCACGGAAATGAAAATATCGCACTTCTCGACGCCGGCCTCCTTCTGCACGTCGCAGTCGGCGCCGCTGCCGACGACGCCGAACACGTCGAACCGGTTGACGGTCTCCTCCACCAGCTTCGCGGCCGTGTCGATCACTGTCACGTCGTGATCCTCCCCGGAAATCTGCTCGGCGAGCGTCGTGCCGAGTTTGCCGAGTCCTACAATGATGATTCGCATTTTATCTCTTATCCTTTGTTTTCGTTGTCGTATCCGTAGCCGTAACCGTAACCGTATCCGTATCCGTACCCGTAGCGGTTATAGCCGTAGCCGTAGCGGCGGCCGTAGCGGCGGCGGCCGTAGGAGCGGTCGGCACCGATGGAAACGTTGTTGTAGATACAGCCCGCCAGATCCGCCTTGCCGACGGACAGGTCGTCGATCGCGCGGACGATTTTTTCCACCGAGGTGAAGTCCTCGCGGATGACGAGGATCGTCGCATCGGCATAATTGGTCAGGATCGACGCGTCCGTCACCACGCCGGCAGGCGCCGTGTCGATGATGACGAAATCGAATTCCGCACGCATGGCGCGGACGGCTTTGTCCATCGTCTGCGTGGACAGCAGTTCCGCGGGATCTGCCACGGCATTGTTGCTCGCGAGCAGGAATATCTTGTGCTTCTCCACGTAGCGCACCGCCTGCTCGATCGAGCTGACGCCGGACAGGACGTCCGCCAGACCGTGTCCGCGGTTCTCCTTGCCGACTGTCAGTTCCAGCATCTGGCAGACCGAGGGCTTGCGCATGTCGGCGTCGATCAGCAGCACGGAATGGCCGTTCTGCGCCAGCGCGATCGCCAGGTTCGACGCGACGGTCGTCTTGCCCTCGTTTTCGCCGGCAGACGATACGATAAAGACTTTGTAGTTCTTTTTGGACGCCATGCTCTCGACCTTTGTACGCATCGCCTTGAACGTCTCCACAAAGGAAAAGCCGACGTTTCCGGAATTGATCAGCAGGTTCGGCGAACCGTTTTTGCCGCCGCGCGGCAGTGTTCTGCTCACCTGGCCGATCACGCGCAGATCGAGACGCGAGTGGATGTCGTCCACGCTCTGGATCGTGTTGCGCGTCAGGTTCATCGCCATGATGATGATGAGCGCAAGCATCACGCCCGCAAACGCGCCGACGATCAGATACATCAGCGCGGAGATGTTGGCGTTCGCCCGCGTCGCCGCAACAGGCAGCTCGCAGACCGAGATGCTGGTCTGCGGGTAGCCGATCTTTTCCACGACCTCGCCGAAATTGCGGATCACGGCCAGCGCGTAATCGTAGGACTTGGCCGAGCTGCCCGTGGTGATGGTCATGACGATGATATTTGTTCCCGTCACCGTGCTCATGTTCATCGCGCGGCTGACCTCTTCCGGCGTCGTGTTGTACGAGCAGCTCTGCGCCACTTTCTCGCACATCGTGCGGCTCGAAAGGATATACTTGTAGGTATTGGCCAGCGTGATGGACGCGTTCAGGTCGCTGCTGGAATACACTTCCTCGTCCTCCGCCTGCTGCCGGTTCGACACCACGAAGGAGATCTTGGACGAGTAGGTCACGGTCTTGAGAAATTCCGCCGCCGTGAATCCCAGCAAGCCGAACACGACGGCTGCCAGAACGATCAGCCACCATTTGGACAGGATCATTTTGGTCAGATACGCCACATTGATCTGGGCGCCCTTGCGTTCGGTTTCCGCGTTGCTCATGTGTCATCAGTCCTTTCCGTATGATTTCGGACGGGTCTTCTCCCGATAGATTCATATGTCACGCCTGTTCCGACGAACCGCTCCGGCGCGAAGCAGTTGCGGCCGTCGATCACCAGCGGCGTCTGCATGCAGTTTTTGAAATCCTCCGGCGTCAGCGCGCGCACCGCGTCCCATTCCGTCAGGATGATGCACAGCGCCGCGCCCGCGAGCGCTTCGTGTACGGTATCGCAGTACCGCACGTCTCCCGCGACGGCACGCGCGAACCGATCCGCCGCCGCCGCGTCCCACGCGCGCACGTGCGCGCCCGACCGCAAAAGCTCGGCGACGACTTTCAGCGAGGGCGCGTCCCGCACGTCGTCGGTGCCCGGCTTGAACGCGAGTCCCAGCACCGCGACCTCTTTGCCGCGCAGATCGCCGCAGAGCGCGTGTGCCTTTTCGAGCGGCAGCAGCTTCTGCGATTCGTTGACGTCGATGGCGGCGCGCACCGTTTTGAGCGCCTGTCCCTCGTGCGCGCTCAACCAGTACAGCGCCTTGGTATCCTTCGGAAAACAGCTTCCGCCGTAGCCGACGCCCGCGCGCAGGAACTGCCCGCCGATGCGCGCGTCGAAGCCCATGCCCTCGGCGACGTCCGTCACGTCCGCGCCGACGGTCTCGCACAGGTTGGCGATCTCGTTGATGAAAGAGATCTTGAGCGCCAGGAAGCTGTTGGACGCGTATTTGATCATTTCCGCCGAACACAGATCGGTCTCCACGACCGGCAGGCCGAACGGCGCGACCATTTTGCGCAGGACGGCAAGGGTTTCGTCGTCCGCGGTGCCGAGCACGATCCGCGACGCGTGCAGTGTGTCCCGCACGGCGGTGCCCTGCGACAAGAATTCCGGATTGGACGCGACCCGTATGCGCCGCGCGCCGGTATGCGCGTCGAAATATGCCTGCAGCTTCGCGCACGTCCCGATCGGCACGGTCGATTTGACCGCCGCGATCGTACCGTCCCGCGCATACTGCGCGATGCTGTCCGCCGCGGCATAGACATACCGCAGATCGCACGAGCCGTCCGGATTCTCCGGCGTGCCGACGGCGATCACGATGACGTCCGCCGCTTCATACGCCGTCTTTGCGTCGGACGTGAAGCACAGACGCGCCGCGTTGTCCCGAAGCAGCGCTTCCAGACCCGCTTCGTAGATGGGACTTCTGCCGCTTTGCAGCAGCCGGATCTTCTCGTCGTCCACGTCCGTGCACGTCACGTCGTGACCGATCTGCGCAAGACAAACCGCGCTCACCAGCCCGACATATCCGGCTCCGGATACGGTGATATTCATACAGAACGCTCCTTCTTTGGAAAAAGCTGCGGCAATACGCTCTGCGTCCACGCGTCGAGCGAAAACCGTTGTGCGGCATACGCCGTGTTTTCCGGCATACCGCCTGTTTCCGCCGCGCGGCAGACGGCGTCGAACAGCGCCGCGGCGTCCGGCTGCGGGAACCATTCCGCCCGCGGCAGAGAGAGCTCGCGGTGCGGCCCGATGTCGCTCAGAGCCAGCGGCAGGCCGCAGTACGCGGCCTCCGACACGGCGTAGGGCATGCCCTCGGTGCGGCTGGCCGACAAAAACACGTCCGCCGCGCCGTAGTAGGCGCCGATATCCTCGCGCGGGGGAAGCAGCTCCACCCACGCGGGCACTTCGCCGAACCGCGCGCAAAGCGCCGCATGCGCTTGTTCGTAATGTCCCGCAACACAGATCCCCAGCGTGAACCGGTGCGCGGGGTCGTACCGCGCAAACGCGTCCAGCGCGACGTCGATCCCCTTGATCGAAAAATCATAGCCGAACATCAGCACGAACGGATGACGGCAGGCCAAAGGCTGCGTATGCCGCAGCCGCCCGAAATCCACGCCGTTCGGCACGAGAACGCAGTCGGAAAACCCGGCCGCGGTATAGGCGCTCTGCACTGCCCGGCTGACGCAGAGCACGCGCGAGGCGTGCACGAGCTGCCGGCGCAGCGCCATGCTGCCGCGCGAAAAATGCGGCAGACTGTGCGCATGGTAGATATGCGGGACCGCTTTGCCGAAAAGCGCGAGCCGCAGCGGAAGATAGAAATGCGAATCCACAAAATGCGAATGCACCGAAACCACGTCATGTTTCCGGCAGACAGACCGCAGCAGCCGTGCCGCGGCAGCCGTGCCGCGCGGCAGAAAATAGACCGGGTATTCCGTCCCGAGCCGCTGCGCCCACGCCCGCTCCCGCGCTTTTTCCGGAAAGACCAGCACCGTCTGCATCCCCCGCTCGCGCAGCGCCTGTGCGAGCGCGCGGATCGAGCGCAGGAAATTGCCCTCGTACGGGGCGGCATAATGCATCAGTTCCAGCACGCTGCTCATTCCGCCGCCTCCGTCTGCTCGCGCTCCGCGGCGGCGTTGATCATCACCGCGCAGAACGCGGCGGCGATCACCAGATGGGACTGCGTTTTGTAGTAGTTCACGATGCCGTATTCAAACACCAAAAACTGCAGCAGCAGCGCCATGAACAGCAGCGCGGATTTGTGGCCGTCGAGAACCTGCCGCGCCAGACGAAGGAAAAGATACAGATAAAACCAATAATAGGTGATCAGTCCGACGATGCCCAGACCTGCCGCGATCTCCCAGTAGTTGTTGTGGCAGTAGGTCAGCGTCGTGCCGTAGGCGCGCACATGGTAGGAAAAATTGTTCAGCCCGATCCCGAAGAGCGGATGCTCCCGCAGGATGGATTTCGCAATGTCGATAAAGTACCGACGCAGCGAAATGCTGTAATCCACCTCCTGATCCTCCAGGAAATACGACAGCATGGCGTCGATGCGCATGCCGATCGCCCGGTACAGCGGCGGGATCTGGTAAATCAGGAAAACCAGCAGCACGACGGCTGCCAGGATGCACAGCACGCGCAGCATGTATTTGCGCGCGCGATAGTGGAAAACGGCGATCACGACGATGCCGAAAATACTCATGAGAACACCCTTGCGGGAACTGGTCAGGATCACCGCAAACAGGCTCAGCGCCGTCAGCACAAAGCAGATCCTGCGCCCGCGCACATGCGCTTCATAAAACGAGATCAGCACGCAAACGGCGATCGACAGACCGATGTCGTTCGTATTGTAGCCCGTTCCGTGCCCGAGGAAACCGCTGAACCACCGTGAAAACGGCGTGCGCACCAGAAGATAGACGATCAAAAAGAGGCTTGCCGCCATCATGATGCGCAGATACTGTTCCAGCCGTTTCTCATTCCGGACATGCTGGATCAGGCAGTTGGTCAGCACAAGGATCTGGATCATCTTGGACAGCGGCAGGATCGTCGTGGCGAACGACTGCGCCCAGATGCTCGAAACGATCGACAGCGCCACGAACAGCCCGTACCAGATCGTGTGCAGCGGCAGATACAGATGCCGGTACCATCCGCGGTCCAGCAGCACCTCCAGATAGGACACGCCGATAAACAGAAAAAAGACGGCGTAGTAGTAATAATTCGTGCCCGATTTCGTGTTGCCGAAGCAAATCACGGACAGCATGAGCAGGAAAAAACTGACATTCCAGATCATTTCCAGAATGTCGCTGCCTGCCGCAAAACGCGGTGTGCGCCGCAAAAGCTGACTCATACTGTTTAACCGTCCTTATGGCGATATGGTTGTGATCTGCCGGACAAACCGCAGATAGTTTTCCCGCGCGACGAACCGCGACTGCCATGTGTCGAACGCCGCATCGCGCATCCGCGCCCCGTCCGTCCTCGCGGCGCGAATCGTTTCGGCGAGCGCCGGGACCGACACATCCGCCGGCAGCACATAGCCGTTCTCGCCGTCGCGCACCATTTCCGTGCAGCCGCCTACGTCCGTCACGACGGCGGGCACGCCGAACGACAGCGCTTCCATCACGCTGACCGGCAAACCCTCGCGTGAGCTGACCAGCACAAACAGATCGACCGGATGCGTGCGGTAAAACCGCAGCACATCCGTATGCGCCAGCGCGCCGGTAAAGCGCGCCGTCACTCCGGCGGGGAACGACTGCGCCGCCTTGCGCAGCGCGGGCAGCGACGGGCCGTCGCCGATATGCGTCCACTCCACCGGACCGTCCGCGCCGAGCGTCCGCAGCGCTGCCGCAAGAAGATCCAGCCGCTTGAGCGGCACCGTGCGCGCGCACGTCAGGATGCGGAACACGCCGTCATCCGAACCGTCCGTGCGGACGCCGCCGTCCGTGCCCAGAAACGCGGGATGTATTTTATCCGCAAACGCGGGATACCGCTGTGCAAGATATGCCGCGCCGTCGTCGGAACACGGATAGACCGCGTCCAGCGACCGCAGCAGCGCCGTCCGACAGGGCAGATAGCCCAGCCGGTTGGCATAGGTATATAAATCGTAGCCGTGCGCGCGGGAGATCGCGCGGATCTTTCGGGCGCCGCGTCTTTCCAGAACGGGACGCAGACGCACCGCGCACGCAGCCGCGGCAAAAAACCAATAGCCGTAGACGAGCACCTCGTCATACGCCGACAGATCCGTACCGGACAGCACAGCGGCGATCTCCGCCGTGTGCCGCCGCACGCGGGACAGAAAATAGCCGAGAAACAGCCTGCGCGCAGGCGACGTGCCCGCTTCGCGGCGATCCTCCGCCGGCAGATCCTCCGGCAGACGGAAAACCGTCGGCAGGCCGCATACAAGATCGCGCAGACGGTTCAGCTTCCGGCTGCCGCGCGCGCAGTTGTACGCCGTCACATTTTCCGGCAGCGGCAGCGCCGCCGTCCTGTCGGGCGACAGTCCGATCGTAAAGATCAGCACGCGCGAAAACGTCTGCGCAAGAACGGGGATCTCCGCTTCGAGATACGGTTCGCCGCCCGCAAACGGGAACCCCGTCGTGACAAGGATCGCACAGCGTTTCATTCTTCCGCGCCGTCCGTATCTTCCGCGTCGGCCGCTTCGTCCGCACGCTGCGCGCCGTCCTGCGCCTCAAACGCTTCTTCCGGCGCCGGTTCCGTCAAGCTGTCCTCGGAAAGGGAGAAGCCGTCCGGCTGCAGGTCGATGATCGGCTCCGTCTGCGGGTCGATCTCCTCGGGGAATTCCTCGATGTATTCCACATGCGGTGTAACGATCGGCGCGTTCGCCTTCTTGCGGCGGCGGTCGGCAAGCAGCAGACCGAGCGCCAGCAGCACCAGCGTACACACGGACACGGCCGCGCCGAAACGCAGACCGATCGGTTCGTAATCCATCACGATCTTGTGCTCGCCCGCGCCGATGCGCAGTCCCAGCAGCGCGTCGCCGACACGCACATAATCCTCGCGCGGCACACGCACGCCGTCCACCCACACGCGCCAGCCTTCGTCGTACGGGATCGAGGTGAACAGGAACTGTCCTTCCCCGACCGGGACGGAACCCTCGATGTGTGTTTCTTCAAATTTTGTGATGCGCATCGCGCCGCTGCGCAGCGTATCAAAGCCGCTTTGGAACACGCTCATGTCGAGCCCGGCGAAATAAAACTTGATGCTGCCGGTGTCCGCGTCGTCCTTGAGCGGCATCTCCACGTTGACTTCCTCGCCCGCTTCCAGCACGCCGAGATCGAGGATATACGCCTCGTCGATGCTCTGCGTCAGCGCCAGATCCTCGCCGTTGACATAGACCGTGTCGACAGCCGCCGACTTGACGTACAGGTAGCAGTTCTGTGTCCGTACCGGCGCGATCGTCACGGTGCAGCAGCCGTACGCGCCGCTCTGCACCTTGCTGACGGAGATGTCGCCCTCCATTGCCTCTTCCTCGGTGACCGCGGTCAGATTGTCGCAGTAGACGCTCGTCACGGTCATCTGGTTGAACACGCCGTCCTCAAACGCCGCGCGGCGGAAGAAGTCGGACTGCACCGCGAAGGGATTCGCCTCGGTATCGTTCCAGTTGGTCACCTGGTCGTTGACGCAGAACGCCACCGGCAGGCAGTATTGGTTCTCGTACGCCGCGAACGTGTCGTTCGAGAGGATGGGCGTGTACAGATCGGTATTCTCCAGACCGACCGAGTCTTTCTTCTTGACCACATACTGCAGTGCGGTCATGGCGTTATAGACCGGCGTCTGCGGATTGTAGGTGTAGCTGTTGATATAGTTTCCGTAAATGCCCAGATGGCTCTGCAGGTTGCTCAGTTTTTCCGAAGCCATCGAGGAGAACGTGGACAGGCCGTAGTAGTTATACCACGCGGGGTCCATGCGCGTGCGCAGGCTCGTCAGTTCCATGCGGTACATCGGGTCGCCGTGGTAACGGTCGAGCAGCGACTTGATGTCGGCAAAATCCGCGTAGTCGCCGGAGTAGTTCGTCTTGGTCTGGTTCATGGAGTAGTTGTCCGTGTCGGCGATCGCCGCCTCGGAGATCACACAGCACAGCAGCAGCAGCGCCACAGACGACGCGCGCAGTTTCGGGCTGCGCATCGCGTACAGCACGAGCGTGTACAGCAGCGCGAATCCGAGACTGATCAGCACCGTGTTGTCGGTCACGTTTTTGGACTCGATCTTCTGCACCAGCACGATGAACGCCATCATGCCGATGCCCAGAAGCAGCAGCTCGCGGCCGGAAAACTCGCGGATGCGGGCGATCGCGCGCGACGCCAGGATCAGCAGGATGAACGAATACATGAACGAGAACCGGTACGGCAGATCGTTCGGGAAATGGAAGCCGTGCCAGACGTAGTTGGCATAGTTGATGTTGAACGAGAAAAACAGAACGCCCAGCAGCAGCACGTGCGCGATCTTTTCCTGCAGCCGGATCGTCCGCGACAGCAGGTACAGCGGGATGAGCATGACGGTCAGGATGCCGCAGTACACGTTCGGCAGCACATCCGTGCCGCTCGAGCGAATCGTCGGATCGACAGACGCCAGATGGTTCGCCAGGAAATCGAAGATGTCATAGTACATCTTGAAATCCTGCGGGAAACTGCCGGACGTCGCCGAGCATGTGCGCAGGATGAACACCGTCGGCAGCAGCGCAAACAGCGCCAGCCCCGCCGCCACCACGGACGCGAACGCGAACGTCACGCCGCCGGTCAGGAAGCGGGAATTGCGGACGGAAAACTTTTTCTTTTTTTCGTCGATCTTTGCGCCGAAACCGTAGAGCGAAAAGAACCGTACAAGGAAATACAGAACCGAGAAAATGCAGACCATCATCGCCATGTAGTAGTTCGAGATCATGATGACGGTCAGCGCGACGGTATACAGCAGGAACCTGCGGCTGTCGATGATGCGCTCCACACCGAGCATCACCAGCGGGAACAGCGCCATCGCGTCGATCCACATCACGTTCCAGTAGTAGGCGATGAAGAAGCCGCAGAACGCGTACAGCACGCCGAACGCCGACGTGATGTGGCTGTTGCTGCCCTGCGATTTGCGCAGATAGTACGCCATGAACGCCGCGGCGAACGACGCCTTCAGCAGCACCATCAGCGCGATCGCGTCGGGTTGGTCCGCGTGGTCGAACAGGAAAATGACGACCAGCAGCGGACTCGCAAGATAGTTGAAGAAGTTGCCCAGGAACGAGCCGCCCATGCCCGTGTTCCACGAATAGAGCAGACTCTGTCCGTGCCGGACGCGCTCGTACAGCTCGGCAAACAGCGGACCGTACTGGTGGTAGAGATCCATGCGCAGGATCGTCACGTCGCCGAACGGCGCCATGTCGAAGCAGTAAAAGACGAGCAGCATCAGAATGGCCGCGCAGAAAAACGCAAGGAAACAAAACCGATTGTCAAACAGCACGTCCTTGAATCGGCGGCGGGAAGTCGTTTGAAGAGTAGGATCGGTGTGCGGCATATGCGTCTTTGCCTCCTGTTTGCACATAAATATTCACAGTATAGTGTACCATAAAAGGCGCCGTGTTTCAAGTACCGCTTTCTGTTTTTTTGCAAAATAAGCCCCGTCTCCGGCGCGCTGCCGAAAACGGGGTGCGCAGTATTCTGTTTTCAGTTCGGTTCCGTTTGTTCTTTCAGGGTTTTGTACAGTCCGGACGCGACGCACGCAATGACCGCGGTCCACACGGCGACCCAGATCTCGACCGTCCACAGCCGGATCACGCCTCTCTGGTACAAGGCGGGGAACGTATCCACCAGCATATGCAGAAGGATCGCCAGCGGCAGGCATCCTTTCTTGGCGTTGTGTACGCCGTAAAACACGATGACCGTAAGCCCGACGTGCACGAGCATCGCCAGCAGCCGCTCCGTGCCGTTCATCGCCATCGCAGCCCAATCAAATGCGGCGGCGGCCTGAACGGACGGGAGCGCGGCAGCGGCCGTATCCTCCGTGATCTTCAGCGCGTCCATGGCTTCTTCCGCGTTTCCTCCGGAGAACAGGATCGCCGCGATCAGATACGTGACCATGGTCGGCAGCAGGACGGTCAGGATCTCGATCCCGCCGTGACCGATGCCGTAAAAGACCGCGTTCTCACGTGTGCGGTTTCGTTTCAGGATGCGTTTGAGTACGATATGCCTTCCGCATTCCTCGAAAACGCCGGCCGTCACCGTTCCGTAAAGCACATAGACCGCTGTGTTTGCGTTTATGAAGCGGGAGACAGGGTTCTCCGCAAGGATGCAGACGTAATGCACGCCCAGCTCCAGCACACGGGCAGAAAGGATGAATCCGGCGGCGCCGGCAAGGAGATACGGGAGATTCGTCCGCGCTCTGTGCTTCACGCGCCAGCAGATGCAGAAAACGGCGGGGATCGCGATCAGCAGAACGACCGTGACACACAACGCCGGAATGCTGCTTTTGCCGATCACGACGTTTGCAAACTCCGTCATTTTTCGCCGCCTCCCCACGTCTCCACACAGAATCCGTGATGTCCGCAGGACGTGCAGGTCAGCTTGCGCGTTTTGGGCGTGTGGGGTGCGAAAAACATCTCGCGGAATGACGGCTTGAACACCGCGTGGCACTGCGGGCAGATATAGGCGGCGCGGCGGTAGTAATACCGGCTGATGAGAATGCCCCACGGGATCGCAACGACCGCCCACAGCGCAAATATCCACCACATACCCTTGAATATCCACAGCAGGACGCCCGCCCACTGCAGCGCCGTGACCGGAAGACCGGTCAGAAGTATCGTCAGATACAGTTTCTTCATTTTGTTCTTGTTCGCCATGGTAAAAGCTATATCGCCGATGGATTCGACGGAGCAGACTTCGACGCTTTGCAGCTCCCGGCGCAGCGTCTCGAGCTTGTCGAGCTTGTCGCGGCTCTCCTCCAGCTCGGCGCGCACGGCTTCGGTCTGCTGATCCAGCAGCAGGGAGATCACCGTTTCCGGATGCTCTTCCGCGAGCAGTTTGCCGATCGTGTCGATCGACAGACCGATCTCGCGCAGAAAGCAGATCACTTTCATCCGCCGCAGATCGTCCCCGCTGTACAGCCGCCGTCCTCCCTCCGAAAGCTCGGACGGCACGAGGATGCCGCGCGTGTCGTAATACTGCACCGTCCGCACCGTGACGCCGCAGAGTTTCGCCATCTCTCCGGTCGTGTATTTGGACATAGCTTTTCGCCTCCTTTCGCGCCCAGCATAGCACATGACGCAGCGTCACAAGCAATACCTGACGCAAGGGGATTTTTTTAAAAACTACAAAAAATGCGGAAAGGCCGCGGTCAACTGAACCACGACCCGTTGTAGCGCATCTGCGCTTTGTGAAAAATGAGCAGTCCGCAGACGAATCCCGGCACGAGCGCAAGGAGCGAGGCCGGTCTGTGCACAAAGATCTGCAGCACGCCCGTCACGCACAGTCCCGCGCCGATGACGATCTGTCCGATCCCCATCGCGCGCGTGTACGCGGGGACGTCTTCCGGCCGGACATTTTGGCAGTGGTAGTCGTGTATGAGGTCGATCTTCTGTTTTTTCCACGTCACAAGCCCCAGCACGGCGAGTAGGATACCGACCGCGCAAAAGACGATCACTTCCACAATCATGTCACGATCTCCTTTCCGGTTCCGGACGGACGCGGTTTTCTGCGGCGGACGCCGCCTCTCAACCGACGCGTCCCGAAATATAGTTTTCATGCAGGGACGCGTTGTTCGCGAAGTCCTTGTTCTCTTTGAATGTTTCCCGGATCTGCGTGAGGCTGCCGGTCGTGAGCAGATAGCTGTATTCGATCGGGCAGTACGGCGTGAGCCGGATCACGTTGAGCGGCGCGACGTAGTTCGTCGCTTCGTCCATGGGATCTTTGGAACCGTTGAACGCATATCTGCCCGCTTTAAGGACGTCGACGTTCGGCACATACAGACCGACGCCGAAGCCGCTCTCGGGCGACGACCACGCGCACCACGTCTCCGTATTGCCGGTTTTGTACGGGAACGTGCACGCCGCGGCATATGTGCCCCAGAACGGCAGATCGTCCCTGTGCGTGAGCGCGTCGTCCTGCCACGGGTTTGTCCCGTCGTACCGGGTGAACCGCGACAGAAAGCTGACCGTATAAAAGGCGGGCAGCTCCTGATCGACGTACGGATGCTCCCAGCCGGAGAAATCGACAAAGCGGTTGTCTACCCGCACGAAGCTGCCGCACAGCGTATAGGTATTCTCCGCGTAGCTCGGCGTCAGGCCGTTGTCCCGCGCCCAATCCTGCGGCTGCGCCTTGACATATACCGTGTTTTCACCGACTTCAAAGTCGATCAGTCTGCCGGCGTTCCCGAACTGGTCGCCGCCCTGCACCGGATTGTAGCGCCAGGTGACGTCGAACGCGACGCCCGGATCGTAGACGCCCTCGATCGGCCCCGTGCCGTAATAGGACTGCTGGACCAGCCGTCCGGTATCATGCTGATTGATCAGATTTCCGAGCCCTTCGACCGGCGTCCGCTTGTCCGCGAAATAGTGGATGCCGCCGCCCCAGCCGAGCTTGACGCCGAGCCGGAAGCGGTCGTTTTCCAGAAAGCATTCCGGATCGCGCAGTTTCCGCAGCCGTTCGGTCCGGATGTCCCGCAGCGCAAAGTCCGCGGTGTTTCCGGTGCAGGTCTGCACGGCCAGGGAAACCAGTTTCCTTGCCGTGCCGCCGGACAGATACGGCTCGATCAGACAGCGGAAGCAGCCGTCGTCCGCCGCTTCCAGATAGTACAGCGTCGTGATCTTCCGAAAGCCCGCTTTGTATGTCACGCGAAGCTGCAGCGGTTCATCCGACGCATACAGAAACGTCATGCGGTGGAACGGGCGGTTCATCCCGTAGACGTCGGCGGAAAATCCGCTGTCGATGCGGAATCCGCCGTCGTCCGTGCACGCACAGCCGCGCGCAAGCAGCGTAAACGCGTCCCTTTCGACGCGCGTCTCCTGCACGCCGGGTTTTCTGCACGCGAGCCGGAGCCGGTCGATCACATCCGCGAGCGCATCGTACAGACCGTCAAAGAAGCCTGCCGGCGACAAGTCCGGTTTTGCGCCCGCGCCCGCGGCACGGACGGGCAGCGCGGCGCAGGACGCCAGAACAGAAACTGTCAGCAGCGCGGACAGGAACGCGCGCATGTGTTTTTTCATCACGTTTTCTCCTCCGGACACATTCATTTTTTCTTCGGTTCCGGCAGCTGCGGATACATCGCCTCCAGCAGCGCGCGCAGGAACGCGCGGTCGTCCACGTTGTCCACGAGCAGCATTTCCTTCGCGCCGTCATACGGCAGCTCTTTCCGCGCGTCCGGCATCATGGCGGCCGCGGACGGCACGGATTTCACGAGAAAGCGGTCGTCGTAAATGCCGCCGATCACTTTGCCGCGGTAGTAGAGCACATACTCCCCCATCATCGGACGGCAGGAAACGTCGCCCGCTTCGGAAAGCTGGTCTAAAATGAAATCAAGGTATGCTTTGGTGGATGGCATAGCGTCTCCTTAAACAACACAACAGAAATCCACTGTTATTTCATGTTGCGCACAGTATCAAAAGCAGAATACGGGTCGTATCATTTCTTCTTCATTGACGGATGTGTTACAGTTCATCCGCAAAGAAATCACTGTCAATCCGTTTGATTTCATAAGTATGTTCAACAGACACGCCGATATTATGTTTTATCATCAGCTTGGTCAGTTTTTCTCCGTCAATCAGAACGACTTTTACCCCTAAAAGAGTATCCGCATATTGAATTGCGCCGTCCGAGAATCTTGCGGTTGTAATAAACAAGCCTTTTTGCGCCTGCTGTCCTGTCAATGCACCGACAAATTTCTGGATTTCCGGTCTGCTCACAGTTTGGTCGGGCGCCCACTGTTTTGCTTGAATATAAATATTGCTGAACCCAAGTTGATCCTCTTTGATTATTCCGTCTATTCCGCCGTCATTTGTCTGCTTGGTTACGCTTCCGGCTCCTTCTATTCCGCTTCCGTATCCCATTCCCAGAAGCATTTTAACGACGAGATTTTCAAAGCCGGACGAAGACAGCTTCATAATTTCGTCCATGATCTGACCGGCGAGCGTGTCCGTTATTTCCTGATAGGTAGCTTCAAGGATTTCCGTCGGAGATTCATTTTTTTCCTCCGTGCGGGATTTCGTTTCTTTTTCCTTGATGCTGACAAAAGATCTGAAGGTGTCTGATTTTTCCAAATACTCCAAATCAATTGTTTTTCCGGAAGCCAGCGCCTTTTTTCCTTGCTCTGTTATTCTGTACTTTCCGCGCTGCGGCGTCTCAATAAGACCCGCTTTATCCAAATACACTCTTGCCCATCCGACGCGATTATTAAATGTGCTCTGCTTCCCGCTCGGGAGCATTTCAGCCCTGTCGGCATCGGAAATATTCATGTTTGCTGCAATAATCTCGCGTACCTCTTTTGCCGAATGAAGAGCACCGTCTTCAAGTGCGTGCAAAAAGCCTTCAAAAAACTCAAAATACTTTGGAACCGCCATTGTTTATCCTCCTAACCCTGTAAGATGCAATTGAGCGTTTTTATCCCCTGTTTCGTTTCACCCATTAGATATATGTGCGCCTATATACGTCCCGGAACACCGGATCGGAAGCTGTCAGCTTTTTGGCATAGGGTTTAATCATATGAAATCAATAAACCTCATATTGTGCATTTCTTTCATTATATCAGTTGGAAATGCATTTCCCATTCTTTTTTGCGGTCGTTATGGATGCGATCAACATTCTGCGAATCTTTCCGCACTTTTCGGAAACAGTATTGTACTGCTCTTCGGATAGAGCTTGTATCTTATACAACACTTCCAGCCAATACTCGGTTTCATGACATTCTTTCAAAGCGATTTCCAGCTTGCTGATAAAATCTGCGCGGCTCTGCGCATATTTCGCTTCATGTGCATTGGCGCCGATAGAAGAGCAGGAACGAAGCAGTTGATTTGTAAACACAGACCTTGATTTGATCGAATCGCACAACATCGTTATTTCAACCGTGAGCTCAACCGCAAGCTCCTTAATCGTTTTCTCACCCATTGATTATTCCTTTTGACGATATGTCGCCTGCGGCGACACGATATATTTGCTTTGCAAACGCGATATGCGCTCGCTTCGCTCGTGCACGATATGATATAAATCCCCCGCGCCCCGCAGGGCATATTGTGCCGCAGGCATATCGCGCCCGTCAGGGCATATCGCAAATCCCGTCAGGGATTTATATCGCGTCGAAACAGTCCCACGACTGTTTCGACATGGTTGGTGTGCGGGAACATATCCACCGGCTGGATGGCGCGTACCTTATATCCGTTTTTCGTCAGGTGCGCAAGGTCGCGCGCCTGCGTCTCGGGGTTGCAGGAGATGTAAACGATGCGTTTCGGCGCGAGCTTTACGGCGGCGCGCAGAAATTCCGGACTGCTGCCGGCGCGCGGCGGGTCCATGAACAACACGTCCGCCTTTTCGCCGTCCTCGGCCATCGCGGTCATGAAGTCTCCCGCGTCCGCACAGTAAAAGCGCGCGTTGCGCACGCCGTTGCGCTTGCAGTTGGCGATCGCGTCGTGCACGGCGTCGCGGTTCAATTCCACGCCGACCACCTGCCCGGCAAAGTCGGACGCGACCAGACCGATCGTGCCCACGCCGCAGTACGCGTCGATCGCCGTTTCCGTTTTTTGCAGAGAGGCAAATTCCATCGCCTTGCCGTACAGCACTTCCGTCTGCACGGGATTGATCTGGTAAAAGGATTTGGCGGAGATGCGGAACACCTTGCCGCACAGCGTATCCTCGATATATCCTTTGCCGTACAGCACACGCTCGTTCGGACCGAGCACCAGGTTCGTCGCGTAGGGGTTCACGTTGAGGATCACCGTCGTGATCACGGGATGTTTTTCCAACAGCGCTTTCACAAAATTGTGCACGGACGGAAACGCCGGTTTTGCCGAAACCAGCACCACCATCACCTCGCCGCTGTGAAAGCCGCGTTTGACGAGCACATGCCGCAGAATGCCGCGCCCGCTGTCCTCGTCGTACGCCGCGATCTTGAAAGAACGCAGCATCGAACGGATCGTCACGATGATCGCGTCCGCCGTCTCGTCCTCCAAAAGGCACGAATCCACCGGCACGACGCGGTGCGTGCCCGACTGGTACACGCCGGAAATCACGCGTCCGTCCCGCAGCGGCTTGAACGCCGCCTGCACTTTGTTGCGGTAATGGTACGGATTTTCCATGCCGATGATGGGCGAAACTTTGCCGTATTTGTCGAGCAGAATCCGCACTTGTTTTTCTTTCCACGCGAGCTGGTCGGCATAGGACAGATTCATCATCTGGCAGCCGCCGCATTTTTTATACAGCGCACAAATTCGTTCGTTCATATTTCTTTCTTCTCGAGCAGAGACCAGACCATGTCCGGCTTGCGTGTCGTCACGTTGTCGGGACGCATCATCAGCGCATACTGCGCTTCATTCTTTTTGTCGACCGTCCACACGGAAACGAGCAGTCCCTCGTCGTGGAAAATGCGCGTCAGCCGCGGTGAGAGGCAGCGCTTGTTGATGTTGACGCCGAGCGCGCCGAGCGCGCGCACTTTTTGGGCGAGCTTGCGCAGATTCGCAAAGCGGGAAATGCCCGTGTTCAGATAGTACGGCACGGACGGACACTTTTCCCGCGCAATCGGAATGTCCTTCTCGAACAGACCGGTAAAAAAGATGCGGTCCAGCACGCCCGCCTCTTTCGCGAGCTGCTCCACGCATTCGAGATGCGACGTGTCCTTGACGTCCACGTTGGCGCGCACGTTCGGATGCGCCGCCAGAAACGCGAACGCGTCGCCGAGCGTAACGCACATGCCTGCCGGCGCGTCATGCGAGAGCACCGGTTCGCCCGCGTCGTCGTACTGCAGGTCGAACTCCACGATCTGCGCCCCGGCCTTTACGCCCGCCTCCATCGCCTCAACGGAATTTTCCGGCAGTCCCATGCTGCCCGAATGCGCCGTCACGGTAAATCCATGCGGCAGTGTGATCGTTTTTGTGAATCTGTCTGACTTCTTTGCCATTCCGTTTGCTTCCTTTCTTACAGCGCGTCGATATAGCGGCAGGCGGCGATCGCGGCCGCAGCGCCGTCGGCGGTCGCGGTGGTGATCTGGCGCACCGTCTTGCTGCGGCAGTCGCCCGCGACGAACACGCCCGCTTCACCCGTCACGCACTGTTCGTCCACGTCGAAATAGCCGTATTCGTTCAGCGGAACGAGCGCGCGGAACGGCTCGTTTTCCGGCACCTGACCGATGGCGACAAAGATGCCGTCCACGGTGAGCGTGGACGTGCTGCCGTCGGTATCGAGCACGATCCCCTCGAGCGCGTCTTCGCCCAGCAGCTCGCGCACGACCGTATTGGTGATGAAGGACACATTGTCTCTGCCGCGCAGGATCTCCAGGAGTTTTTCCTCGCCCGTGAACACCGGCAGATTCTGCACGAGCGTCACATGCGCGCACGTCTCCGAAAGCAGCACCGCTTCCTGCAGCGCCGTATTGCCGCCGCCGATCACGGCGACGCGCTTGCCCTGATAGAACGCGCCGTCGCACACCGCGCAGTACGACACGCCCTCGCCGACGAGCTCGTCCTCCTTCGGAAGTCCGAGCTGCCTGTGGTGCGAACCGGTCGCTAAAATGACAGCTTTGGCGGAATACGTTTCACCCTCCGTCTCCACGGCGAATCCGTCTCCCTGCCGGCGCACGGCGGTCACCGTCTCCATTTCGACGTCCGCGCCCTGCGCGAGCGTTTGTTCGAGCAGCCGGTCGGCAAACTGCGTGCCGCTCATCACGGCGATGCCGGGGTAGTTCTCCACCTTCGGGGAATGGGTGATCTGGCCGCCGAACGTCTCCTTTTCGAGCACCAGCACGCGCTTGCCCGCGCGGCAGGCGTACAGCGCCGCCGTCAGGCCCGCGGGGCCCGCGCCGACTACGAGAATATCTGTCATGGAACAACACTCCTTTTCGATACATTCATCTTTACAGTATAGCGCATTTATCCTCTCTATGCAAGTGCGCGCCCCGAACATTTTCCGCGCGCGTTTTTCCTTCGTTTTGCCGCCGATTTTCCGCGCTCTTTTCTTGACATCTCCTCTGAAAAGGTATAAAATATAGTTTAGGCATTTGCCAAAAATAAAGTATAAAGGAGGGAACGTCATGGATGCTGGAGGCAGTAACGGCACACCGGTAGGCCGAAGTCCGAAGGGACGCGTCGGCATCCTGCGCCGCCGTTCCCTTTGAGAAGACCTGCCGTGTCGGCTTCCGAACACCTGACTATCTTATGAAGCAGGAGGAAAAGAACCGATGGCAGAACATACTGTAACGATGGAAACCACCCTCGAACTGCTGCTCGAGGAAAAGAAATACGCCACCATCCGCGACATCCTGATCACGATGAACCCCGCGGACATCGCCGGCGTATTCGACGGCATGGAGGAATCGTCCCTGCCGCTGCTGTTCCGGCTGCTGCCGAAAGAGCTGGCTGCCGAAACGTTTGTCGAAATGGAATCGGACGCGCAGGAGCTGCTGATCCGCGGCTTCTCCGACTCCGAGCTGAATGAAGTGCTCAACGAGCTGTACGTCGACGACGCGGTCGACATCGTGGAGGAAATGCCCGCAAACGTCGTGCGGCGCATCCTGCACCAGGCCGACCCGCAGATGCGCAAGGAAATCAACGAGATCCTGCGCTACCCCGAAAACTCCGCCGGTTCGATCATGACGACCGAGTACGTGTCGCTGCGGCCGGAAATGACGGTGGGCGAGGCGATCCTGCGCATCCGCCGCACCGGCGTCGACAAGGAGACGATCTACACCTGCTACGTGCTGGAAAAGGACCGCACGCTGCTGGGTCTGGTCACGGTCAAGGATCTGCTGCTTGAGCAGGACGACGAGACCAAGATCGTCGAAATGATGGAGCAGAACGTGATCTCCGTCAACACCCACACCGACCAGGAAGAAGTCGCGCAGATGCTGTCGAAGTACAACTTCCTCGCGCTGCCCGTTCTCGACACGGAAAACCGCATGGTCGGCATCATCACGTTCGACGACGCCATGGACGTCATGGAAGACGAGGCCACGGAAGATATGGAACTGATGGGCGGTATGCTGCCGTCGGACAAGACGTATCTGCGCTCGACCGTGTGGGATCTGTTCCTGCACCGCATCCCGTGGCTGCTGCTGCTGATGGTCTCCGCCACCTTCACCGGCCTGATCATCACCAACTTTGAAAGCGCGCTCGCCGCGCAGGTGGCGCTGACCGCGTTCATCCCCATGCTCATGGACACCGGCGGCAACTCCGGTTCCCAGTCGTCGGTCACGATCATCCGCGCGCTGTCGCTGGGCGAGCTGGAATTCCGCGATCTGCCGCGGGTCATCTGGAAAGAGCTGCGCACCGCAATGTTCTGCGGCACCGTGCTGGCCGTCGCCTGCTTCGGCAAGATCATGCTGGTCGACCGGCTCATTATGCACAACGAAGAGGTGACCGTCCTCGTGGCGCTGGTCGTCTGTCTGACGATGGTGCTCACGGTCATGGTCGCCAAACTCATCGGCTGTTCTCTGCCGATGATCGCCAAAAAAATCGGGTTCGACCCCGCGGTCATGGCCAGTCCCTTCATCACCACGATGGTGGACGCGCTGTCGCTGCTGGTGTATTTCGGCATCGCGAACGCGCTGCTGATCCGATAAACGGATTTCTGCCTTCTTTCGCCGGCGCGGAAGAAGGTTTTTCCGACGAATGACAACGCACACGCGCACAGCGTGCCGCGCAAAACGCCGCCGTCAGAGAGGAGTCTGCAATCGGGATGAAAACGCATTTCTTACGCAAAACACTGTGTGTCCTGCTGGCATGCGCGCTCGCGCTTCCGGCAGTCTTTTCCGCGCTCGCCGGCACGCCGGCGGAAAACGCGCATCTGCATTTCGGTTCCGACGGCAGATTCCGCATCCTCAACTTTTCGGACATTCAGGATATCGAATCGCTGGACAGCCGGGTCAAGGTATTCCTGCGGCAGGCGGTCTGCGCCGCGCAGCCCGATCTGATCGTGCTGACGGGCGACAATATCTTCGGTACCAAGATTTCCTCCGAGGCGGGCACGCGCACGGCCATTGCGCAGTTCATGACGATCTTTGAGTCGCTGGGCGTGCCGGTCGCGATCGTGTTCGGCAACCATGACGATGAGGGCGGCACCTCGAAAGAGACGCAGATGCAGATGTACAACAGCTACGGCGTCAGCATCTCCTATGACGAGGGCGGCGTCATGGACGGCTGCGGCACCTACAACGTGCCGATCTACGGCTCGACCGAAACCGACAAGGTGAAGTTCAATCTGTGGATGTTCGACACCGGCTCGAACGCATCCTCCGGCTACGACCACATGCGGGAAAGCCAGTTGAGCTGGTACGTTCAAAAATCCAACGAGCTGAAAGCGGCCAACGGCGGCCGTCCCGTCCCGTCGATCGCGTTCCAGCACATCATCGTCCGGGAGATCTTCGACGCGCTCAAACAGGTCAGCATCGGCACCTCCGGCGCCGTGCGGTACAATCTCAAATACTACGTCCTGCCCGATACCGCCGCACCGGGCAGCGTGCTGGGCGAACATCCCTGCCCCAGCAACGGCGGCGATGAATTCTCCGTCGTCAAACAGCAGGGCGACGTCCTGGCGATCGTCTGCGGCCACGACCATGTCAATCAGTTCATCGTGCCGCATCAGGGGATCGATCTGATCAACACGCCCGGAACCGGCTTTTATTCCTACGGCAACGACAGCGTGCGCGGCGCGCGGATCATCGACCTCTACGAACAGACCGGCACCTACTCGACGCGCATGCTGTATCTGCGCGATGCGGCACAGCCGGAGTATTACGTGCAGCAGGGCACGCCCAAATACGTCAAAAATATCGCGCTGTGCGTCGCGCAGTCCGCGCAGTACGGCAGCGTCGAAGCCGCGGTGCAGGCAGCGTACAGCCGTCTGCTTGCCGCCGTGGACGCGGCCAACGGCAACGGCGCCGCAATGCGGGAGGATCTGAACGGCGGCTCCACCGCGGACAAATCCTCCGCCAACCATTATGCGGTCTGCATGGGGTATACGTTCACCGACAATCCCGCCGAAGCGATGCGCGGTCTGGGACTGTGCTACACCGGCTCTGCGGGCGCTTCGGGCGCGCAGTATGACGGTGCATCGGCAAACGGTCTTGTCTGGAGCCTGTGCAACGCAAACGACCTGACGGTCGCCGGCTCGGACGGCTGCGTCGATCTGAACGCCGGCACGAGCGGCAGCGCGATCTATTTCGTCGCAAATTACGGCAGTTCCGGCAGTCCGCTGACAGAGATCCGGGTCGTCAACACCGGCGACAGCGCGATCAGCATGTCCGACTATCCCGGATATACGCTGGCGCCCGCCGTCCTCGGGGGCAAAACCGGTTTGGATTATGCCGACGCCAATAAATCCGCCAAGGGCGACTACGTCTACGCACTCTACCGTACCGCTGCGGACGGCGCGGCGCGCATCCAACTGGACAGCCTGCCGCTGCGCGAGGCGATGCTGCGGGCAAAACGGATGCTCAACGGTGCGGAATCGGCATATGCCGCCGAAAGCGTGGCGGCACTGCAGAGCGCGCTGGCGCAGGCAAACGCCATTGTGCGCGATCTCGACGGCGACCGGCAGACGACAGTCTACGATCAGGCGGCGATCGACGCGGCGGAGAACCGGATCGGCGTCTGTATACACAATCTCACCGCGCCGCTGTTCACGGTCACATTCGACGCGGCGGGCGGACAATGCGCGGAAGCCTCGCGTCCGATCCGCTTCGGCACTGTCTGCGGCGCACTGCCCACGGCGCAGCGCACCCGATATGTGCTGGACGGCTGGTACACCGAACCGGACGGCGGCGGCGAACCTGTCACGGCGGATACGGTCTACGACGAGACGTCCGACCGGACGTGGTACGCGCACTGGCTGCCAGACCCCGACTGGATCGCGGGCGACGCCAACCAGGACCGCAGCGTCGATGTGCGCGACGTGATCGCGCTGCAGCGCTTTCTTGCGGGTGGATGGAACGTGACGGTCGAGTTTGACCACGCGGACGTCGACGCCGACGGCAAGGTAAATCTCCGCGACGTGATGCTGCTGCGGCGGTATCTCGCGGGCGGCTGGGACGTTGCGCTGATTTAGCGCGAAACGGAACAAGAACAGAATTGGAGGCGTCATGTTGAAATACCCTGCTTTAAAAAAAACAGTATGTATCCTGCTGGTGTGCGTATTCGCGTGTACGGCGGTGTTTCCGGCGATTGCCGGCACGAGAGCGGAGGACGCGCATCTGCATTTCAATGCGGACGGCAGATTCCGCATTCTGAATATTTCGGACATCCAGGACGACGAATCCCTCGATACGCGCGTGCAGACGTTTCTGCGCCGCGCGGTGATCACGGCGTGTCCGGATCTGATCGTGCTGACCGGCGACAACATCTACGGCAGCGACGTTTCCTCCGGCCAGACCGCAACGGCCATCGGGCAGTATATGAACATTTTCCAGTCCCTTGGCGTACCGGTCGCGGTCGTATTCGGCAACCACGACGACAACGGCAGCGCTTTGTCCAAGGAAGCGCAGATGCGGATCTACAACAGCTACAGCGTTGACATTTCCTATGACGAGGGCAGCAGCATGGCAGGCTGCGGCACCTACAACGTACCGATCTTCGGCTCGTCCGAGACGGATAAGGTCAAGTTCAATCTGTGGATGTTCGACACCGGTTCGTCGATCAACAACGCCGTCGGCAGCAAATATGACTACATGCGTGCCGATCAACTGCAGTGGTACGTGTCGAAATCCAACGAGCTGAAGGCGGCAAACGGCGGCGTTCTTGTGCCGTCGATCGCGTTCCAGCATATCATCGTGAACGACATCTACGATGCGCTCCTGGAAAGCTCAGGCAGCGGCGCCGTTTCCTACAACGGAAAATCCTATGTCCTGCCGGACACGGCTGCGCCGGGCAGCATCATGCGCGAACATCCCTGCCCCAGCGACAACGAGAACGAAACGGAGTTTGCCGTCCTCAAGCAGCAGGGCGACGTCATTGCGATCGTGTGCGGTCACGACCACCGCAACATGTTCGTCGTGCCCCACGAGGGGATCGATCTGATCAATACCCCCGCCGCCGGGTTCTATGAAACCAAGGTTCTGGGATTCACCGTCTATCACGGCGACGACGACACGCGCGGCGCACGGATCATCGACATCGACGAAGAAACCGGCACCTATACGACCGAAATGCTGATTCTGCAGGATCTGGCGCAGTCGGAGATCTACACGCCGGACGGCACGGTTCTGTACAGCACAGCCCTGCGCGAGGCGTACTTCAACGCAGACAAGCTGCTCAAGAATCCACCGACGCTCTATTCCGAAAGCAGCGTCGCGCTGCTGCGGGACGCAATGGCGCAGGCGGATCTGATTCTGCGCGATCTGGACAACGACCGGCGCACGACTGTCTACGATCAGGATGACGTAGATTACGCCGAGCACATGATTAAAACTCGTATGGAGAATCTGGAGGCGCCTTCGTTCCGCGTGACGTTCGACGCGAACGGCGGAACCTGCGCCGAGGTAAGCCGCCTGTTCCGCTACGGCGAGCCCTGCGGCACGCTGCCGGACGCGCAGATGGATCACTACGTCTTCGACGGCTGGTTCACCGAACGCACAGGCGGCGAACAGATCACGGCGGAGACGGTCTTCACCGCCGTGTCCGAGCAGACCTGGTATGCGCACTGGTCGCGGGACACGCGGCGCATTCCGGGCGACGCCGACAACGACTATGAAGTCACGGTAAGCGACATCATCCGCATCCAGCGGTACCTCGCGGGCGGCTGGAACGCGGAACGGATCAATGTATCCAACGCGGATGTAGATGCCAACGGTAAGGTAAATCTGCGCGACGTGATGCTGCTGCGGCGGTATCTCGCGGGCGGATGGGACGTGCAGTTGATCTGAATGTGAAAAAAACACGCCAAAGAGCCCGGAACCGTCTTGAAATTTCGTGCCGGGCATGATACAATACTTTTATAGGTAAAAGAAGCGCACCGGGGCAAAGGGGCGGCGTCTCCGAATCCTGCCCTTTCCGTACCCCGTTACGCGCGCATTCTGACCATACAAAAAACCAAAGGAGAAAGATCATGCAGCACAACAAATGGATGACGAAAAAACTCCCCGCACTGTTTCTGGCACTTGTGATGACGCTTTCGCTGTTCTCTGTGGGCGCTTCCGCCGCGCTGGAAGGCAAGGTCGCTTTTGTCGTACAGGACGCCAAACTGGTCGCAATCGACTTTTCCGAGGTCATCATTCAACTGAAAACCATCAACTCCGGCGCGCTGCGCATCGTGGACGAAACCGGCTTCGTCTGGTCGGACGCCCTGTTTGAACAGTATCCGCCGTGCCTTGTCCGTCTGGGCAGCTATAACGAAAACGGCGTGTTCTCGGAAGATCCCATTCCGCTTTCCGCCAATAACCACACATTCACGCTCTCTGCTGTCGACGGCAAAGTCCTGTTTGAAAACGTGATCACATATGAATTCACCATGGAGAAGGTGCTCGACAACCTGCGCGAGGACACGAGAATCCAGTTGAAGGAGCCGACGATCGCGATTGCCGAACGCGAAGGCGATCTCGTCAAAACGCTCACCTTTGATTTTTCTTCGCATGACGCGACCAAGAACGAGCTGCTGCCGAAGTCATACGATCCGAGCAAGGAGATCAGTCTGGCCGTCAATCTCTACGGATACGCCGGCGTCACGTTCCGCGCCGTTCCCGTCAGCTACACCGAGGAAGGTCTGCTGACCGTCGCGCTGTACAACGGCGAGACGCAGGGCGTTCCCATGCACGGTCTGTGCATCACGTTCAACAAGGAAGACAGACCGCTGCCCGCATACATCTTCAAGTTCTCGATTCCGGAAGATATGTTCCGTTTCGACTACACCATCACCAACGCGGCCGGTGAGTTTTCGTACTATCAGACGGAGATCGAGAATCTCCCGCTGATCAGCGTGATCAAAACGAGCATCCCCAAATTCCTGATGCGCAGCATTGACAACACGAAAATGAACGCGAGATCCTACGATCTGCTGACGATCTCGACCGTCGTGTTCTTCACGCCTTTCTTCATCACCCGCCTGTACAAAGGTCTGCAGAAATCACTGGGCGCATACGGCCTGGATGTGAAGGAAGTCTTCCGCAACAGAACCGCCATGCGCAACGTCTTCCGCGGTCTGTTCGGCCTGATCTGAGCAGCGCAAACGATATAAACCACACTTACGGTCGGCGCGTCGGGTTTGTCCCCGGCGCGCTTTTTTTGCGCGCTTTGCGGGTTCCGTGCAATCCACGAAGCATCCATGATCGAGCTCCGCTTACGCAGGCAATGTCAACAACTTTAGGATTCAACTCATCATTGAACATCAATTTTCGTTCGTTCAATTCGCAGGGCAGCCGCCGGAGGAGACCGGCATCGAAAAACACAGGCGGAACGCAAGTATGCGTCTACACACCCGCCGAAAGCGGCGTAGATAACGGCGCGCTGTCCGTCCGTATGTAGGGCGCGGATACATCCGCGGCGCAGCGGATCCGAACGTTTCACGGCACGCTTAAAGAAAAAGGTTCATCACGGAAAATTGGGGAATCGTGCAAACAAGAAGTACTGTCATTGCGAAAGTAACACCTTAACCGGCATCTTTGGGAGATCGCCGCGTCGCTTCGCTCCTCGCGATGACACCGGAAAATGGAATCCCCCAACTTTCCGTGAAGAGCGAAGAAAAACAGAGCCGCGACCTTGCGGTGCGGCTCCGTAGCGATAGCGCTTGTGCTTATTGCTTTTTCTTGGACTTCTTATCTTCCGCGGCTTCTTCGTTGCCGACGAGTTCGATGATGCACATTTCCGCTGCGTCGCCGCGGCGGGGGCCGGTCTTGATGATGCGGGTGTAGCCGCCTTTCACGTCCGCGTATTTGGGCGCGATCTCATCAAACAGCTTCTTGACAACATCTTCCTTCGTGACGTACGCGAGTACCTGACGCTTCGCGGCAAGGGTCGGCTCCTTGGCGACGGTGATCATCTTTTCAGCCATCGCGCGGACTTCCTTGGCGCGGGTAACGGTGGTCTCGATCTTGCCAGTTTCCAAAAGATAGGTGACCAAGCCTCTGAGCATGGATTTGCGATGATCCGACGCTCTACCAAGTTTTCTGGTACCGGGCATTCCAATCACTCCTTCATTTTAGGTAAGAATTACTCGTCTTCTCTGTTGAGGTCGAAGCCGAGAGAATTCAGCTTCGCCACAACTTCGTCGATCGACTTTCTGCCGAGGTTGCGGACCTTCATCATGTCGTCCTCGGTCTTGTTGATCAAATCCTCTACGGTGTTGATTCCGGCTCTCTTCAAACAGTTGAAGGAACGCACGGACAGGTCAAGTTCCTCAATGGTCATCTCGAGGACTTTTTCCTTGCCGCTGTCTTTGTTGACGACCATAACCTCTGTGTTGTACATCTCTCCGGACAGATCGCTGAAGAGACTGAGATGCTCGTTGAGGATCTTGGCTCCGAGAGACACGGCGTCTTTTGCGGAGATCGTACCGTTTGTCCACACCTCAAGCGTGAGCTTGTCGTAGTCGGTGATCTGGCCGACACGGGTGTTTTCCACGGTATAGTTGACCTTGAGCACGGGAGAATAGATCGAGTCGATGGCGATCACGCCGATGATCGGCTGCATGATCTGCTTGTTGCGCTCGGCGGAAACATAGCCGCGGCCCTTGTCGCAGGTCAGCTCCATGCCCAGATGCGCGCCCTCGTCGAGCGTCGCAATGTGCAGGTCGGGGTTGAGGATCTCTACTTCCGAGTCCGTCTTGATGCTGCCGGCAGTCACTTCGCCGGGTTCGTTCGCATCGAGATATATGGTCTTGGGACCGTCGCCGTGAATCTTGAGTATGACACTCTTTAAGTTCAGCACGATCTCGGTCACGTCCTCCTTGACGCCGGGGACGGTCGAGAACTCGTGCAGGATGCCGTCGATCTTTGCGGAAGTGATCGCGTAGCCGGGCATGGAAGAAAGCAGCACTCTGCGCAGGCTGTTGCCGAGCGTCGTACCATAGCCTCTCTCCAGCGGCTCTACCACGAACTTTCCGTAAGTTCCGTCGGCCAATTCTTCTGCAATTTCGATCTTGGGCTTTTCAATTCCTATCATGCAAAACCCTCCTTGATAAACTTGGGGGTTATCCCCGAAAATGAGCCCTGGTTACGGATGTGGGATTACTTGGAATAGAACTCGACGATGAGATGCTCTTCCACAGGCGCTTCGATCTGCTCGCGATCGGGCAGGTTGATGACCTTTCCGGTAAGGGCGTCGTTATCGCGTTCCAGCCACGTGGGAACGGGGCGACCGGAATTGGCTTCGAGAACGGCCTTGAACTTTTCACTGTCCTGGCTCTTCTCCTTGATCGAAACAACGTCGCCGGCCTTGAGCAGGTAGGACGGGATGTCCACTCTCTTGCCGTTGACTTTGAAGTGGCCGTGGGTCACAAGCTGTCTGCCTTCGTTTCTGGACGAAGCCCAACCGAGAAGGTAAACAACGTTGTCCAGACGGCTTTCACAGATGCGCAGCAGGTTTTCGCCCGTCACGCCGGCCTTTTTCTCGGCCATGATGAAATACTTATGGAACTGGCCTTCCTGAATACCGTAGTAGCGTCTTGCCTGCTGCTTAGCGCGCAGCTGCAGACCGTATTCGGAAGTCTTCTTGCGGCTCTGGCCGTGCTGGCCGGGAGCATATGCGCGGCGCTCGAAAGCGCACTTGCCCGTGTAGCAGCGCTCGCCCTTCAGGAAGAGCTTCTTGCCCTCGCGGCGGCAAAGCTTACAAACCGCACCGGTATATCTTGACATGCATTACACCTCCAAAATTATACGCGTCTTCTCTTGGGCGGACGGCAGCCGTTGTGGGGGATCGGGGTGACGTCTTTGATCATGTTCACCTCAAGACCCGTCGTCTGCAGTGCGCGGATCGCAGCTTCACGTCCCTGGCCGGGGCCCTTGACGTACACTTCGACCGTCTTCATGCCGTGCTCGATCGCGATCTTTGCAGCCGTCTCGGCAGCGGTCTGCGCCGCAAAGGGCGTGGACTTTCTCGATCCGCGGAAGCCCATTTCGCCGGCGCTCGCCCACGAAACCGCATTGCCCTGCGTATCGGTGATGGTCACGATCGTGTTGTTAAAGGTGGATTGAATATGGGCCGCGCCGCGCTCGATATTCTTGCGCTCACGGCGTCTGCGCGTAGCAGTATTCTTCTTGCCTGCACCTTTGATAGCCATAACTCTCCTCCTTACTTCTTCTTGTTCGCAATGGTCTTCTTCGGGCCCTTGCGCGTGCGGGCGTTCGTCTTGGAGCGCTGTCCTCTGACGGGCAGACCCTTGCGATGGCGGACGCCGCGGTAGCAACCGATTTCGATCAGTCTCTTGATGTCAAATGCCGTCTCTCTTCTCAGGTCGCCTTCGACCTTGACGTTATGGTCGATGTACTCTCTGAGCTTGGAAACGTCGTCCTCGGTTAAGTCTTTTACTCTCGTGTCGGGGTTTACGCCCGTGGCGGCGATGATATCGCTCGCCGTTTTGCGACCGATGCCAAAGATATAGGTCAAACCGATCTCGATCCTCTTATCTCTGGGTAAGTCGACACCTGAAATACGCGCCATGTGTCAGTTTGCACCTCCATTATCGGTATGTGTCAGATTAGCCCTGACGCTGCTTGTGCTTGGGATTCTCACAGATCACCATGACTTTTCCCTTGCGCTTGATTATCTTGCACTTTTCGCAAATTTTCTTGACAGAAGGTCTGACTTTCATTTGTATACCCTCCTTCGATTATTTGGATCGCCATGTGATGCGCCCGCGGGTAAGGTCGTACGGCGACATTTCGACCGTTACCTTATCTCCCGGAAGAATACGGATGTAATTCATCCGCAGCTTGCCGGAGATGTGCGCCAAAATCTGATGGCCGTTCTTCAACTCCACTTTGAACGTGGCGTTGGGGAGCGCCTCGACTACCGTACCTTCGATCTCGATCATATCCTGTTTCGACATAGCAAAAACCTCCTTCGGTTCTTTCTCGTCCGGTCAGACGCGTTCGGCGCAACCGGCCAGCGCTTTGCGCAGCGCTTTGTTGCTGACGACTGCTTCGGGAGGAAGCCGAAGTCCCGTATCCGCAAGATGACGCGGATTTTTGCGCTTCGGGTTCCCGAGCGGACGCTCTTTGCCGTCGCAGACGCAGACGGCGTCGTCCGTGATTTCGCAGACCGCCAGAAGTCCGTCTTTGTCCCGCCCGGCCAACGACCGGACGACACTGCCCTTTTCCAGCATCGCGCGCCTCCCCTACACTCGTGTGAGGATCTTCGGCCCGTCGGCTGTGATCGCCACGGTATGCTCGAAATGGGCGGACAGCTTTCCGTCGCGTGTCTTAACGGTCCAACCGTCCGGCATGTTGCGGATCTCGTGCGTGCCCTCGTTGATCATGGGCTCGATCGCGATCACCATGCCCGGCAGCAGGCGTACACCCCGACCGGGTGTACCGTAGTTGGGTACGGATGGATCCTCGTGCATCTCGGTTCCGACGCCGTGTCCGGTGTATTCCCGAACCACGCCGTAGCCCCGTGCCTCGCAATAGCTTTGCACCGCATGGCCGACGTCGCCGAGTCTGCCGCCCGCGACAGCCCGCGCAATGCCCTCATACAGGCTCTCGCGCGTCGTGTCGATCAGCCGCTGCGCCTCGGCGGAAATGTCGCCGACGGCGAAAGTGGCGGCGTTGTCGCCGACATAGCCATGGATGGTGGCGCCAAGGTCAATGCTGACGATGTCGCCCTCCCGAAGGACCCGCTTCTTGCTGGGGATGCCGTGGATCACCTCGTCGTTTACGGAAATGCATGCGGTAGCGGGAAATCCGCCGTAGCCGAGGAAAGTCGGTGTTGCACCGTGCTTGAGAATGTACTCGCGCGCGATCCGGTCGATCTCCCATGTGGAGACACCCGGTTCCACCGCTTCTCCCGCTACCTTTAATGCTCCGGCCGAAATCGCTCCGGCCTCTTTCATGAGAGCAAGCTCTCCGGTGGTCTTGAGCACTATCATGCCGTTTTTCGCCTCACTTAATCAAGGAAGCCCTTGTAGTGACGCATCATCATCTGGCTCTCGAGCTGCTTGACCGTCTCCAGCGCGACGCCGACCATAATGATGATGGACGTACCGCCGAGGGAGATGTTCATGGCATAGTTCACGCCGTTGATGTTGATCAGGGACGTGACCTGGGAGAAGATGATCGGGAAGAGAGCCACAACGCTCAGCAGCAGTGCGCCGAGAAGCACGATCCGGTTCAGGATGCGCGCAATGTAATCCGAAGTGGGCTTGCCGGGACGGATGCCCGGGATCGCGCCGCTGTTCTTGCGGATGTTGTTGGCCATCTCGATGGGGTTGTACTGGATGGATGCGTAGAAATACGCAAACGCAATGATCAGAACGAAGTAGATGATCGCGTACGCCCAGTGCGTCGACTTGAATACGCCGAAGAAGCCTGCCCAGAAGTTGTTGGGGTTCTTGACGAACAGTTCGATCGTCGGCGGCAGAGAGAGGATGGAGGACGCGAAGATGACGGGCATAACACCGGACATATTCACTTTCAGCGGAATGTGGGTGTTCTGGCCGCCGTACATCTTACGGCCGACGACTCTCTTGGCATACTGGACGGGGATGCGGTGCTCCGCATTGTCCATCCAGACGATGTAAGCGATCATAAGCAGCATGAACACGCCGGCGAGGGGAGCGAGCACATAGTACGCGCCGCCTCTGGCCATGTAGCCGACCTGGATGTTCGGGCTGTACAGAGAAGCGATCAGGGTGGGGATACGGGAAATGATACCCGCGAACAGGATGATCGAGATACCGTTGCCGATACCCTTTTCATTGATCCGCTCGCCCATCCACATGATCAGGGCCGTACCGGCGACGAACGTCGCGATGATGACGAAGCCCTGGAAGAACGCCCAGAAACCGGTGTAAGCCGTACCGGCGACAGACTTGAGCAGGTAGCCCTGGTTCTTCAGGTAGATGTAGTACGCCGTACTCTGGATCAGACCCAGAACGATCGTCACGTAACGCGTGATGGAGGCGATCTTCTTTCTGCCTTCCTCACCCTCTTTGGAGAGTCTCTCCAGAGCGGGGATCGCGACCGTGAGCAGCTGCATGATGATGGAGCTGTTGATGTAGGGCGTGATGGACATGGCGAAAATCGTACCGTAGTTGAACGCGTCGCCCGTCATCATGCTCAGATATTCCATGAAGGTGCCTGTGCTGGCTTCTGTCAGGATACCGGCCTCGCCGATGTCCAGGAACGGAACCGGGATCGCCGCGCCGACACGGAACAGGAAGATGATCAACAGTGTGAACAGAATCTTTTTGCGCAGATCGGGAATGCGCCAAGCATTAGCGATGACCTTAAACAACTCAGATCACCTCTGCCTTTCCGCCGGCAGCCTCGATCTTCTGTTTCGCGCTCTCGGAAAAGGCATTTGCTTTGACTGTGAAACTCTTGGAGATATCGCCGTTACCGAGGATTTTCACGCCATCCAGAACCTTGGTCACAAGGCCGGCATCCATGAGTGCGTCGATGTCGATGACAGCGCCGCTCTCGAATCTGTCTTCGAGTGCAGAAACATTAACGATGGAAAATTCCTTACCGAAAATGTTAATGAAACCTCTCTTGGGGAGACGTCTCTGCAGGGGCATCTGGCCGCCTTCAAAACCGGCGCGCATACCTCTGCCCGCGCGGGCCAACTGACCCTTGTGTCCCTTACCGGCGGTCTTGCCCTGGCCGGAAGCGGGACCTCTGCCGATACGCTTGCGTTCCTTCTTGGAACCGGCGGCCGGCGAAAGATCATGTAAACGCATTATTTCGTACCTCCTTCTGCTTCGGTGACTTCAAGGAGATGTGAGATCTTTCTGATCTTGCCCTGCGTGGCGGCGTTGTCCGGCTGAACGGAAACGTCCCCGATTTTGTGAAGACCGAGTGCATAGGCGGTGGCAATCTGATCCTTCTTGCTGCCGATGAGACTCTTTGCGAGTTTGACCTCAAGGCGGCTTTCTTTTGCTTTAGCAGTTCTTGCCATGAAATCCACCCTCCTTAACCTAAAATCTCGCTTGCGGTTTTGCCGCGGATCGCGGCGACTTCTTCGACGTTGCGAAGCTGCTGCAGGCCGTTGAGCGTAGCGCGCACGACGTTGCAGGGATTGTTGGAACGAAGCGCCTTGGAGCGGATGTCCTTGATGCCGACCGTCTCCACGACGGCACGGACAGGACCGCCGGCGATAACGCCGGTACCGGGAGCCGCGGGTTTGAGCAGAACGACGCCTGCGCCGAACTTGCCGATGACCTCGTGGGGAATGGTCGTTCCCTTGAGCGAGACCTGGAACAGGTTCTTTTTGGCGTCCTCAATACCCTTGCGGATCGCGTCGGGAACTTCGCTCGATTTGCCCAGACCAAAGCCGATCGTGCCGTTGCCGTCGCCTACGACGACGAGCGCCGTGAACTTCATGATACGACCGCCCTTGACGGTTTTGGAAACGCGGTTGATGCTGACTACTCGTTCGGTCAGCTCCAGAGCCGATGCGTCAATCTTAGCCAAAAGTATTCCCTCCTCTATCAGAACTTGAGGCCGCCCTCACGGGCGCCTTCGGCCAGTTCCTGGACACGGCCGTGGTAGATATAGCCGCCGCGGTCGAAGACGCACTCCGTGATCTTCTTTTCTGCGGCACGCTGTGCGATCAGTTCGCCCACCTTGCGGGCTGCGGATTTGTTTCCGCCGTAATCCGCGAAATCCTTCTCGACAGTCGAGGCCGATACGAGCGTGACGCCCTTGGTATCGTCGATCAGCTGCGCATAGATATGCTGGAGGGAGCGGAAAACGCAAAGACGCGGACGGTCTGCCGTGCCGCTGACTTTGCCACGGACTCTCTTGTGGCGCTTTTGACGCGCTGCTTTGGTGTCCGGTCTGTTAACCATTATATTTCACTCCTTTATTAGTCTTACTTACCGCCCTTGCCGGCCTTGCCTTCCTTGCGGCGGATCACTTCGTCGGCGTACTTGATGCCCTTGCCCTTGTAGGGTTCCGGCGGACGCTTCTCGCGGATCTCCGCTGCGAACTGGCCGACCTTCTGCTTGTCTGCGCCGAGCACGACGATCTTGTTGGGCGCGGGAACTTCGATGGTGATGCCTTCCGGCTCATCCATGAAAACCTGGTGCGAGTAACCGATGTTCATCACGAGCTGGTTGCCCTGCTTCGCGGCACGGTAGCCGACGCCGTTGATTTCCAGTTCCTTTTTGAAGCCCTCGTTCACGCCGTAGACCATGTTGGCGATCAGCGTTCTCGTAAGACCATGGAGCGATCTGTTGATCTTGGTGTCGTCGGGACGCTTCACGGTGACCGTGGCGCCGTCCTTCTCGACGATCATGTTGCTGTGCACTGTTCTGGAGAGCTCGCCCTTGGGGCCCTTCACGGTGACAGTGCTGCCGTCGATGCTGACGTCGACGCCCGCGGGGATCACGATGGGTAATTTACCGATTCGAGACATCTGTACAGCACCTCCTTACCAAATGTACGCAAGGACTTCGCCGCCGACGTTCGCCTTGCGTGCGTCCTTGTCCGTCATAACGCCCTTGGATGTGGAAAGGATCGCGATGCCGAGGCCCTTCATGACCTGAGGCAGATCCTCACAGTTGGAATAGATGCGCAGGCCGGGCTTGGAAACTCTGCGCAGGCCGGTCAGTACCTGGGACTTGTTGGGACCATACTTAAGCGTGATCTCGATCATGCCCTGGATACCGTCGTCTTCGACCTTGAAGCTCTTGACATAACCCTCATCAACAAGAATCTGAGCAATTGCCTTTTTCATGTTGGATGCGGGAATCTTCACTGTATCATGCTTTGCTGAATTTGCGTTGCGGATTCTCGTCAACATATCAGCGATGGAATCAGTGACTTGCATAACCGTTTTTCCTCCTTTGCAATTGCGTTTACCAGCTTGCCTTCTTGACGCCGGGGATCTGTCCCGCGTGAGCCAGCTCTCTGAAGCAGATACGGCACACACCGTACTTGCGCAGGTATGCGTGCGGACGGCCGCAGATCTTGCATCTGTTGTACTGTCTCGTGGAATACTTTGCAGGGCGAGCCTGCTTGACTTTCATCGATGTTTTGGCCACTGCAAATCCCTCCTTACTTCGCAAACGGAGCGCCCATCAGAGCGAGCAGCTCACGTGCTTCTTCGTCCGTGTTCGCGGTGGTGACCATGCAGATGTCCATGCCGCGAACCTTGTCGATCTTGTCGTAGTCGATTTCAGGGAAGATCAACTGTTCCTTGACGCCGACGGAGTAGTTGCCGCGGCCGTCGAAGGAGTTGGGATTGATGCCTCTGAAGTCGCGCACTCTGGGAAGCGCGAGATTGAAGAATCTGTCGAGGAACTCGTACATTCTCTCGCCGCGCAGGGTGACCTTGACGCCGATCGCCATGCCTTCACGCAGTTTGAAGTTTGCGACGGATTTCTTCGCCTTGCAGACGACGGGCTTCTGGCCGGTGATCTGCTTGATGTCGGAGATGATCGCGTCGAGAACCTTCGGGTTGTCTCTGGCTTCGCCGCAGCCGACGTTGATGACGATCTTTTCCAGCTTCGGGATCTGCATGACACTCTTGTAGTTGAACTTCTTCATCAACGCATCAGCGACTTCGTTCACATAGCGCTCTTTGAGTCTTGCTGCCATCTGTCATGTCCTCCCTTATTCAAACTCGGCAAGGCAATCGCTCTTCTTGCAGACGCGAACCTTCTTGCCCTTTGCGTTGATCTTGTGGCCGACTCTGGTGGGTCTGCCGCACTTGGGGCAGATCAGCTGAACCTTGTCGGCATACAGCGCGCTCTCCGCCTTGATGAGACCGCCCTGTTCCTCCGCGGTGCGGGGTTTGACGTGCTTGGTCACGATGTTGACGCCCTCGACAATGACCTTGCCTTCGGCGGGGCTGACCTGCATGACCTTGCCCTGCTTGCCGCGGTATTTGCCGTTGATCACGACGACCTTGTCGCCGGTTTTGACGTGTACTTTACTCATTTTGCGTACCTCCCCATCAAAGCACTTCGGGAGCGAGCGAGAGAATCTTGAGATAATCTTTCTCACGAAGTTCTCTGGCTACCGGCCCGAAGATACGCGTGCCTCTGGGATTCTTATCATCTCTGATGATCACGGCCGCGTTTTCATCGAAGCGGATGTAGGTGCCGTCTGCGCGGCGCACGCCCTTCGCGGTGCGCACGATCACAGCCTTGACCACTTCGCCCTTTTTCACAACTCCGCCGGGCGTTGCCTTCTTGACAGAAGCAACCACGACGTCGCCGATATTGGCATACCTTTTGCCGGAACCGCCGAGGACGCGAATGCACATCAGTTCTTTCGCACCCGTATTGTCGGCGACCTTAAGGTAACTCTGTTGCTGTACCACAGTGTTTCCTCCTTAACTGACCTTAAATTATTTCGCTTTTTCGATGATCCGGACAACGCGCCATCTCTTGTCCTTGGACAGGGGGCGGGTCTCCATCACGAGTACGCGATCGCCGATGCCGCACTCGTTGTTCTCGTCGTGCGCCTTCAGCTTGATCGTGCGATTGACGATCTTCTTGTAGAGCGGATGTCTTACCTTATCCTTAACGGAAACGACGACGGTCTTGTCCATCTTGTCGCTTGTTACGAAACCCACACGGGTCTTTCTAAGGTTTCTTTCCATTGATTAGCCTCCCCTTTCCTTTACGAATTCGCGCCGTGGAGCTCGATATCGCGCTGCACCGTCTTGACGCGTGCGATGTCCTTCTTAACGGCGTTGATCCGCATCGGGTTGTCGAGCTGGTTAATGGCTTGCTGGAAGCGCAGTTTGAACAACTCGTCCTTCAGCTCAAGGAGCTTAGCATCCAACTCTTCGGCGGAAAGTTTTCTGATTTCACTGGCTTTCATTCTTGCTCACCACCCGTTTCTTCCTTACTGACAAACTTGCACTTGATGGGAAGTTTGTTTGCGGCCAGACGCATGGCTTCATGTGCGACCGCTCTGTCCACGCCGGCGATCTCGAACATCACGCGGCCGGGCTTGACGACTGCCACCCAGTATTCCGGAGAACCTTTACCGGAACCCATGCGGGTCTCGGCCGGCTTCTCGGTGATGGGCTTATCGGGGAAAATCTTGATCCAGACCTGACCGCCACGCTTGATGTATCTGGTCATGGCGATACGGGCTGCTTCGATCTGGTTGGACGTGATCCACGCCGGCTCAAGAGCCACCAGACCGTAATCGCCGTAGTTGACTTCTGTGCCGCGATGCGCAGCGCCCTTCATGCGGCCTCTCTGCACTCTGCGGTACTTAACACGTTTCGGTAACAGCATTATCTGGCGCCTCCTTCTCTGCGCGGTCTGCGGGAGGACGATCTGTTCGTCTCATGCAGGACCTCGCCTCTGTAAATCCAAACCTTGACGCCGATGCGTCCGTAGGTGGTCTTCGCCTCGGCGAAACCGTAGTCGATGTCGGCACGGATCGTCTGCAGCGGGATGGTACCCTCGTGATAGTGCTCGGTGCGGGCGATTTCCGCGCCGCCGAGTCTGCCGGATACCTGGCACTTGATGCCTCTTGCGCCGAGCTTCATGGTGCGGCCGATGGACTGCTTGAGCGCACGGCGGAAGGAGATACGTCTCTCGAGCTGAGAAGCGATGCTCTCCGCGACAAGCTGCGCGTTCAGGTCGGGCTGCTTGATCTCGACGATGTTGATGGAAACTTCCTTGCCGCCGAGCTTCTTGCTGCAGACGGCCTTGAGCTTCTCGATCTCTGCGCCGCCGCGGCCGATGACCATGCCGGGCTTCGCGCAGTGGATGTTGATGTAAACGCGCTTTGCGTCGCGTTCGATCTCGACCTTCGGTACTCCCGCGGGAGCAAGCGTCTGGAGAAGGAATTCACGAAGATTGTAGTCTTCGATGAGCGTATCAGCGAAGTCTTTGTCGTTCGCATACCAGCGGGATTCCCAATTCTTGATGACGCCGATTCTTAAACCGGTCGGATTGACTTTCTGTCCCATTGTTGTTTTCCTCCTCTCGCTTATTCTTCCGTTTCCTTGAGTACAAGGGTGATGTGGGACGTCTTCTTGTTGATGCGGTAGGCTCTGCCCTGCGCTCTGGGACGGATACGCTTGAGCGTGGGTCCCTGGCCGACATTGGCTTCCGCGACGTAAAGACGTTCGGGATCCATGTTGTGGTTGTTTTCCGCGTTTGCCATCGCGGAGTTCAGCAGCTTGATCAGCGGCTCGCACGCGGCCTTGGGCGTGTGCTTGAGAATCGCCATGGCCTTGTCGGCCGGCTGATTGCGGATCAGGTCGAGAACGACCGATACCTTACGGGGCGCTATGCGGACATATGTCACTTTAGCGGTTGCTTGCATCATTACACACTCCTTTCAGCCTTATTTGCCATTGTTGGAAGTCTTGGAGCCGGCGTGACCTCTGAAGGTTCTCGTCGGCGCGAATTCGCCGAGCTTGTGGCCGACCATGTCTTCCGTCACATACACCGGAACGTGCTTGCGTCCGTCGTGTACGGCGAAGGTGTGGCCGACAAACTGCGGGAAGATCGTGGAGCTGCGGCTCCATGTCTTGAGGACCTGCTTGTCGCCGGTCTCGTTCATCTTCTCGACTCTTTCGAGCAGCTTGGGCTGCACGAACGGTCCTTTTTTAACGCTTCTGCCCATTAGAATCTGCTCCTTTCATTATTTGCCGTTGCGGCGTTTCACGATCAATTTGTTGGAAGCCTTTTTCTTGGCGCGGGTCTTGTAACCGAGCGCAGGCTTGCCCCACGGGGTGACGGGGCCGGGACGGCCGATCGGGCTCTTGCCCTCGCCGCCGCCGTGCGGGTGGTCGCAGGGGTTCATGACGGAACCGCGGACGGTCGGTCTCCAACCCATGTGACGTTTGCGGCCGGCCTTGCCGATCTTGACGTTTTCATGATCGAGATTCCCGACCTGACCGATCGTCGCCATGCAGCCCACCGGAACGTTGCGAAGCTCGCCCGAAGGCAGACGAAGCAGCGCGTAGGCGCCTTCCTTAGCCATAAGCTGTGCGGAGTTGCCCGCGGCTCTGGCAAGCTGGCCGCCTCTGCCGGGATACATCTCCACGTTGTGGACGATGGTACCGACCGGGATGCTCGTCAGGGGCATTGCGTTGCCCGTCTTGATGTCCGCTGCGGCGCCGGAGATCACCTTGTCGCCGACCTTGAGGTCTGCGGGCGCGATGATGTATCTCTTTTCGCCGTCTTCATACTGGAGCAGCGCGATGTGGGCGGAGCGGTTGGGATCGTACTCGATCGTCGCCACGGTCGCCGGCACGTCGAACTTGTCTCTCTTGAAGTCGATGATGCGGTACTTTCTGCGGTTGCCGCCGCCTCTGTGGCGGACGGTGATGCGGCCGTAGCTGTTGCGGCCGGATTTCTTGTTCATGGGAGCCAGCAGGCTCTTTTCGGGGCCGCACTTGGACAGGCCCTTGTAGTCCGTTGTCGACATGTTGCGGCGAGCGTTGCCGGTCGGCTTGTAGACTTTGATTGACATTTGTTTCACTCTCCTTAAAGCGGCTTTGCGGAGGATGTCGGCCTCCATACGTTACCGCCGGATTCAAATCAGTTGACGGTTTACATCATGCCATCGAAGAACTCGATGGTCTTGGACGCCTCGGTCAGGGTGACGATCGCCTTTTTCCAGGAGCGGGTGTAGCCCTCGAAGCGACCGTAGTGACGCAACTGACCGCGCACATGGATGGTGTTGACCTTCTTCACTTCGACTTTGAACAGCTCTTCGACCGCGTTTGCGATCTCGATCTTGTTGGCGTCCTTCGCAACTTCAAACGTGTACTTCTTCAGCGCGGCGCCTGCCATGCTTTCCTCGGTGATGACCGGACGGAGGATGATGTCCTGTGCTAACTTACTCATGCGTAAACCTCCTCGATCTTGCTGACGGCATCCTGCAGGACAAGCAGCTTGTCGCAGTTGAGGATGTCATAAACATTCAGCGTGTTGATGAGCGCGACCTTGACGCCGGCGATGTTTCTGGCGCTCTTGTAAACGACGTCGTCCTTTTCGGGGAGAACGATGAGCGTCTTCTTGCCGGTGGGCAGAGCCGCGAGGATCTTGGCGACTTCCTTGGTCTTGATCTCTTCCAGACCGAAGCTGTCGAGCACGAGGATCTCGTCGTCGGCGGCCTTGCCGGAGAGTGCGGACTTCATCGCCAGTCTTCTGACTTTCTTGTTGATGGAAAAACCGTATTCACGGGGCTTGGGGCCGTGCGCGATACCGCCGTGATACCACTGCGGCGATCTGGTGGAACCCTGTCTTGCACGTCCGGATCCCTTCTGTCTCCAGGGCTTCTTGCCGCCCCCGCTGACTTCACCGCGTGTAAGTGTGGACTGAGTGCCCTGACGCTGATTGGCCAGATAGTTGACAACGCACAGGTGCATAGCCGATACGCTGGGCTCAATGCCGAAGACGCTTTCGGAAAGCTCGATCTCCGAAACCTTCGCGCCTGTCTTGTCATATACAGTTACGTTAGGCATGATTCTTTACTCCTTCCTTACTTCTTTACGCTGTCTTTGATGAGAACGATCCCGCCCTTGGGACCCGGGATGGCTCCCTTTATCGCAATGAGATTGTTTTCTGCATCTACTTTGACCACGATCAGATTCTGAACCGTGACGCGCTCATGACCGAGATGACCGGCGAGCTTCTTGCCCTTGTAGACTCTGGAGGGATCGGAGCAGGCGCCCAGGGAACCCGCGTGTCTGGCGACGGGACCGGTACCGTGCGATTCCTTCAGTCTGCCGAAGTTCCATCTCTTGATCGCGCCCGCGGTGCCCTTGCCCTTGCTGGTGCCGACTACGTCCACGAAGTCGCCCGCCGCGAAGACGTCCGCCTTCAGGATGTCGCCCACGTTCAGCGCGTCGACGTCGTCGAACTTGAACTCGCGAAGCTGCTTCTTTGCGGGAACGCCCGCCTTGTCGAAATGACCCTTGAGAGGCTTGGTCACCTTCTGGACTTTGACATCGCCAAAGCCGATCTGGATCGCTTCGTAACCGTCGTTTTCAAGCGTTTTCTTCATCACGACGGGGCACGGACCTGCTTCCACGACCGTAACGGGGACAACGTTGCCCTTTTCGTCGAAAAGCTGCGTCATGCCGATTTTCTTGCCGATAAGACCTTTTTGCATGTTTTTTTCCTCCTTTTGGTTATTGGTTGACCTCGCGTCAACGTGACCATGGTACAACAGACTGCAGCGGGAAGCCGGGTCTTAAGGGCTTCCGTGACGGCCTGCCGCCATAACCGATGGTTTAGAGCTTGATCTCGATCTCGACGCCCGCGGGAAGCTCCAGGCCGGTCAGGGCCTCGACGGTCTTCTGGGACGGACGGACGATGTCGATCAGTCTCTTGTGCGTCCGCTGCTCGAACTGCTCACGGGAGTCCTTGTACTTGTGGACTGCGCGAAGGATCGTAACGACTTCCTTCTCGGTGGGCAGGGGGACGGGGCCGGAAACCTGAGCGCCGGTTCTCTTGGCGGTCTCAACGATCTTTTCCGCAGCCTTGTCGACGATGTTGTGATCGTACCCCTTGAGGCGGATTCTGATTTTTCCCTTTGTTGCCATTTGTGTCACACGCCTTTCTGCATTTTGAGCCGATGGGCTCGTAGATTTTGGCGGGCAGCTCTCATTTGCTTCAACGACTCCGGGCGTTTCCACCCGTTCCGTTTTAAAAACCGAAACACAAACAATATGTTCCGGAGCCCATAAGAGCACAATCCTATATCCATCAAGCTGCAAAGGGGGCAGCTTGGGACAGGTTTGTCGATCGCCCGGTTTTTGAATCGGACATACTCCGCGGAAATTCCCCGCCTCGATGGGCGGCCACCTCCCGCATCAACGCATACCAATAGCTATACGTTTCAGGAAACGTACCTGTGAAGTATAGCATACACTTCTTTGATTGTCAAGCGTTTTTTTCGCTTTTTTCAAACATTTTCGGAGCAATATATATTATATATAAATGTATACAATATCTTGTGCCGCACGAGCCGCTTGACGCAAGGGCAGGTTTTCGTTATAATGGAAATCGGGTCGCCGATCTGTAACGGCGTCTGACCTGCGGGACGATGCGGGCATCGTCCCCTACGATCTGCAACCGATCGCACGAATAAGAGTTAAGGAGAAAAACCTATGCTGCTGTCCGCACAGAAGGAATACGTCATCGACGAATACCGTCCCACCCTCGCCTGTCACGCGTCGACGGTGCTGCCGCTCGAAAACGGCGAAGTGCTCGCGGCGTGGTTCGGCGGAACGGCCGAGGGCAAAGACGACGTGGATATTTATGTTTCGCGCAGGGTCGGCGCGCTGTGGTATCCGCCGCAGCACATCAGCGCCGGAGACGTGCCGCACTGGAATCCCGTGCTGTTCCGCGGCACGGACGGCCGGATCATTCTGTACTTCAAGGCCGGCAAGCCCATCCCGCAGTGGCAGACATATTTCTGCGAATCGGCCGACGGCGGCAAAACGTGGTCTGCGCCCGCCGAGCTTGTCCCAGGCGATACATCCGGCGGCAGAGGCCCCGTCAAAAACAAACCGCTGCGCCTGGCGGACGGCACGATCCTCGCCCCCGCCTCGACCGAGCAGGGCGCATGGCTCGCGTTCATCGACGTCTCCCGCGACGACGGCAGGACGTGGACGCGCACACCCAACATCCCCGCACCGCGCTATAAAAGCGGGCGGCAGATCGCCATGATCCAGCCGACGCTGTGGGAATCCGCGCCGAACGCCGTACATGCCCTTTTCCGCACGAACCGCGGCCGTATTTACCGCAGCAACTCCGCCGACGGCGGCAAAAGCTGGTGCGAAGCATACCCGACTCCGCTGAAAAATCCGAACAGCGGCATCGACCTTGCCCGCGTTCCCGACGGGCGGGTGTTCCTGGCGCACAATCCGTGCGGCAGAAGCTGGGGCGAACGCGCGCCGCTGCTTTTGAGTGTGTCGGAGGACAACGGCGCGACGTGGCGCGAGGTGCTCACGCTCGAACGCCGCCGCACGCCGGACGACGAGTTCTCCTACCCCGCCGTCGTCAGCGACGGGAACGCGCTGCACATCACCTACACCTACCAGCGGCAGAAGATCGTTTACTGGAACATCGTGGTGGATGAGACGGAGGCGTATTGAAATGATCTCGCACAAAGGAACGAAGCCCATACAAACCGAAAGACTGCTGCTCCGGCGGTTCGCCGTAGAGGACGCCGAAGCCATGTTTGAAAACTGGGCGAACGATGAACGCGTGACCCGCTTCCTTTCCTTCCTGCCGCACGGCAAAGTGGAAGTCACAAAAGAGCTTTTGGAAGGTTGGTGCGCCGCGTATGAAAAGGACAGTACGTATAATTGGGCAATAGAGTATGCGGGAACCGTGATCGGGAGTATCAGCGTCGTCGATTTCAACGCGCGAAGCGAAAGAGCCGCCATCGGCTACTGCATGGGGTTTGATTACTGGAATAAAGGTATCATGACCGAAGCTGCAAAAGCGGTCATAGATTACCTCTTTTCCGAGGTGGGCGTAAACCGCGTGGAGATCTCGCATGCGGTCAAAAATCCCGGATCGGGCAGGGTCGCGCAGAAATGCGGCCTGCAATACGAAGGAACGCGGCGGGAATATTTCAAATCTTCAGCCGGAAAGTTTCTGGACATCGCCCTCTATGCAATTCTACGGCGTGACTGGGAACAGTAAAAAGTACGAAAGCAGGGCTCTCCCATACGGAAAGCCCTGCTTTTTGTTTCACCTTTCTCTTACAACGGTCTTGCGTTAGCCGCAACGATTGCATCATTGACATACTGATTCAAACTGACCCCGTTGCTTTTAGCACGTTCCGCTGCAATCCGATGCGTGCTGCGGGCTGTGCGAACCGTGAATTTTCCGCTGTATTCCTGTGCTTTTTGCGCATGAACTTCCGGAACAGGGATGTCATATTTCTTCGCCGTTTCGATCCACTCGTTTTCATTGATCTCCAACTCTCGAATCGCTTCTTCGGCGGTTTCTCCCTGTCCGACGCAGCCCTCTAACGCCGAACTTGCGGCGACCCAGAATACATGATCCTCGACTTGCATGAGATTTACTGTGAATGCATATTTCATTTTGACTGCTCCTCTCTGATCTTATCAATCAAGTCTTTTACCTGTTTGACGTAAGCTTCCTGAACGGTCTTTCCGTGACGCGGAATCGGAATTACTCTCATGAAGCTGCCTTTATATACGATCTTCAAATGGTTCCCGCCTGCGTCAATGATGCACCCGAAATGTTCCGCAATGGCAGAAATCTCATTGAATGTCATATCATTCGGAATCGGTTTGCGGTACAGTTTTTCCAATTTCTTATCCAGATTTCCGCCCAAACCATTCACTCTCCTTTATCCTATTCAATGATACCATATATGATACCATCTGTCAACAAAATAATATTTGATTCTATTGAAGCAGGGCTCTCCGATACGGAAAGCCCTGCTTTTTGTTTTTATGCCTCCGCCGTTTTCGGCAGGTGTTTGAAGAAACGTATCGCGAACGGGATGCTGACGGCAAACGTGAGCATATCCGCAGCGGCCTGCGTCGCCTGCACGCCCAGAAGTCCGACGGCCTGCGGCAGCAGCAGGATCAGCGGGATGAAGAAGATCCCCTGCCGGCACGCGGACAGCAGCGTCGATTCCCACGACCGGCCGAGCGCCTGATGGATCATGTTGGTCGGCACGATCAGCGTCTGCAGCGGCATGGCGACGCACTGCAGGCGCATCGCCAAAGCGCCGATCTCGATCACCGTCGGGTCGCCCCGGCGGAACAGCGCGACGATCTGCGGACTGCACGCGAACACGGCTGCCGACAGCACGCTCATGAGGCCGAGACTGAGAAAGACCGTGAAGCGGTATGCGGATCGCACACGGCCGTACTTCTTCGCGCCGTAGTTGTAGCCCGCCACGGGCATAAAGCCCTGCCCCACGCCGAGGGCGATGCAGAGCATGAACATGAAGACCTTGCTGACGATGGACATCGACGCCACTGCCGCGTCGCCGAACGCCTGTGCCGCGGCTGCGTCTGCGAAACGCGTCATGCCCTCGAGAACGCCGTACCGCGCCGCCTGCCGGTTCAGCAGTACCGTCGAAATGCTCGCAAGCCCCTGCCGGCAGAACGACGGCATCCCGCAGCGCACGATCTCCGTATAGGGGCGGATCTGCCGCGCAATGTGCTTCGGGTGGAGCGAGACGTTGCTGCGGCGGAACAGGAACATGGACAAAAGCAGCGCGAAGCTGACGCACTGGCTGATGAGCGTGGCGATCGCCGCGCCGGACGTGCCGAGCTGCGCCTTGAAGATCAGCAGCGGATCGAGCGCGAGATTCAGCACCCCGCCGGTACACAACCCCACCATTGCCAGCGCCGCCTTGCCCTCGGCGCGCAGGATGTTGTTGAGCACGAACGACGCACAGATCACCGGCGCACCGAAGATGATATGCCGCCCGTATCCGACCGCATACGGCAGGATCGTGTCCGTCGCGCCCAGCAGATGCATCAGCGGACGGATCAGCACGCTGCCCAGCAGCGCGATCCCGACGCCGAGCGAGAGTGACAGGTAGAACGCGCTCGAAGCGTATCGGTTTGCGGCGTCCCGATCTTTTTCGCCGAGCTTGCGCGACAGCAGACTCCCCGCGCCCATACCGAGCGTGAAGCCGACTGCCTGAAAGACCGCCATCAGCGAAAAGACCACGCCGACCGCTCCGCTGGCCGACGTGCCGAGCTGGGACACAAAAAACGTGTCCGCCATATTGTACACAGACGTGATCAGCATACTGATCGTGGTGGGGATCCCCAGCCGCACGACCAGACGCGGGATCGGCGTCTGCGTCATTTTCCGATGCTGTTGTTCCTGATCGGTCATGAATGGATGCCTCTTTACAAAAGCGGGACCGCTTCGTGCAGTCCCGCCGTTTTATTGCTCCCCGATCAAATCGTGAATGATTTGTGCGCAGGATCGCGTCGTTCGGACAAGCAGAAATGTTCAGGATTTAGTCGGGGCGCAGCAATTATTCGGTTCATCACGGAAATCCGTGCAAAAGAAGGATAGGCTGCTTAACCTGAAGGCTTCCCCTGGGGGAAGCTGTCACGCGTCAGCGTGACTGATGAGGGAA
>CADARP010000015.1 GCA_902790325.1 Oscillospiraceae bacterium
GCGGTACGCCGGAAAAGACAACGGACGGATACGGCGGGACGATGTGGGCATCGTCCCCTACGAATCGGAATTTGTCGGGGTGGCATTCAGCAAAACTGCAAGCTAAAGGCTTCCCCTGGGGGAAGCTGTCACGGCGCAGCCGTGACTGATGAGGGAAAGCGCAGTTTGCAGATGAAACCAATTGCTGACATCAACCAGAAAAGTCTTTCCTCATCCGACCTCGCTTTGCTCGGCCACCTGTCTCGCCTGCCGGCTCGGTCGGCGCTTTTGCCTGCCCGCCCCTTACACAGGAGAGCCATTGATGCTTCATGAATTGCACGTAAATCCGTATAGAGCGTCTTTTTTAGATGTGCGCTGCATCGTCGATTTGTAAATAATTTATGAATTACGATAAATATTGCGGATATTTTGGTAAATATCTATTGACATTTTAATTCTCCTGTGGTATGGTATGGGCAGGATCGCGGCGGCGTTTCCCGCTTTCCGGAAGCGGGAGCCTGCGTTTTTACCGAATAACGCGACTGCCGAAACGAATCATTTTGCACAATCTGTCTGATACAGGAAGCAATCACTCAAAGGAGGATCGTATATGGAACCGAATCCGAATCTGCCTGTCCATGAACCGCTGCCTGCCTATGTGCCGAAACCGGCAAAGTCAAAACCCGCTTTCGCGCTTGACCGGCGCGACCGTATCTTTGCATCCGTGCTGTGCGTTGTAACGCTTGTCGGGCTGTCGCCTGCGATCTGCGGCGGCTTCTGGGCGGCCTTCGGCGTGTCGTTTGCGGCGCTGTTCCTGCTGTGCAGCGTCTACCTGCGGCAAAAGGGCACGCAGCCGTCCGCGTTTTCCTGCGTATGCGGCGGCCTCTCGCTCGCCTGCGCCGCCGTCTTTTTCACGACTTCCTCCGCAGCGATCCGCCTGCTGACCGCGTGCGGCGCAGCCGTGCTGTCGGTCGTGTGGTTTTCCGCGCTCGCGGGCAAGCCGATCTTTCCCGGTGAGCTCGGACTTGCCGGACGCGTACTGCGGACGGCTGCCGGCAGCATCACGCACGCGCCGCGCAGCATCCGCGCCCTGTTCCGCGGCGGCAAACGCTCGAAAACGCTGCTGGGACTTCTGTGCGCGCTGCCCGTGTTCTGTGTCGTGGTCATGCTGTTGGCGCGTTCCGACGCGGCGTTCGAGGGACTGACGCAGCATCTGTTTGTCGATTTCGGACGCGTCGTCGTTCGTCTGCTGCTGGCGGCCTGTCTGTTCCCGTTCCTGCTGTCGCTCGGTTTTTCGCTGCGCAAAACGCCGGACGCAGACAAGCCGGATCCCGCGCACAAGGGACTGGACACCGGCTTTATCACGTCGTTCCTCGGCCTTTTGAGCGCGGCATATCTTGTCTATCTCTTTTCGCAGCTCGCCTACTTCGTCAGCGCGTTCTCCGGCATCCTGCCCACGGGCTACACATTCACCTACGCGGAGTATGCGCGGCGCGGCTTCTTTGAGCTGTGCGGGATCGCGGCGATCAACCTGACGCTTTTATACCTGACGCTGCTGCTCTCGCGCAAAACGGACGGCAGACTGCCCGCGGTGCTGCGTGCGCTCGGCGCGTTCATCGACGTGTTCACGCTGTTCCTCATCTGCACGGCAATGGCGAAGATGCTCCTGTATATCCGGCAGTACGGCGCAACCGTGCTGCGCCTGGGCACGAGCGCCTTTATGTTGTTCATGGCGGTCGTTTTCCTCGCGCTGCTGGTGCGTTTCTTTGTGCCGAAGGTGCGTGTGCTGCCGGTCGCCGCCGTGACCGCTGCGGTCATCCTGCTCGTGCTGGGGATCGGGAATCTGCCCGGTTTCTGCGCGCGGTATAATTACACGCATTACAGGAACGGCAGCCTGCCGACGATCGACACAGTGTATCTGGGCGATCTCGGCGACGAAGGCATTCCTTATCTCCTGCTGCTGCGGGACGACGCGGACAAAGAGACCGCAAACGGTGCGTGCGTCATGCTGTACCGCGCTGTGTTTGAGCGGTACGAGGGGGAGCTGCACACGATCTATACCGCCGGTGTCGGCACGCGCACGGTGTTCGAGTCGGAAGGCAAAAAGTACGGCAGTCTCTACCAATGGAACCTGCCGCGCGCTCGCGCCTACGCCGCGCTCGACAAACTGCTGCGCGATGAACCGACATTCATGGGCGACAACGCCGAGGAAGGCGAACTGTGGCGGGATGATTATCCGGGCATGTTCTGACCGCGTAAAAAGACGCCGTACCCTCCGCTTTCGGAAGGTATGGCGTTTTTTCATTCTTAAAAAGGCAATATCCCCTGTCACACGGAACGGGGCAGGCGCGGTCGGGCTGATTTCATACGGCATTCGGGACGTCGTTCCGGTTGTCGAGGCCGATCTCGATGCGGAACGTGTGGTCTTGCCACGAAATGGAGACGGTGCCGTCGTACGCCTCGGCGACGGTGCGGATGCTCTGCAGGCCGAACCCGTGGCGGTGCGCGTCGTCCTTGTCGGAACGCAGATCGCGGACGTCGCCGCTTTCCTGCGCCGTGGGATTCTGCACGCTGACAAAGATGCGCTGCATGCGCGTCTGCAGCGTCACGTCGACGGTGCGGTCGACGGCGGTTTCGTCGATCTTGGCAACGGCTTCGATCGCATTATCGACAGCGTTGCCGAGCAGGACGCCCAACTGCATGACGTCGATGCCGATCGGCTCCTGCATCTGCGTGCGGATGCGCAGCGCGATCCCGTGCTGTGCGGCGTCGCTTTGCTTGCTCTGCAGTACGGCGTCCAGTACGGGATTGCCGGTATCGACCACGCATGCGGCGGCCTGTGTGATGGCAGCGATCTCCCGCTCGAGCGCCGTCTTCGCCTGTTCGACGTCGCCCGCCTGCAGCAGCCCCGACAGCGCGAGCATCTTGTTCTTTTCGTCGTGGCGCAGTTTGCGCGTCTCGGTCTGGTACCGATACAGCGCGTTGTAGTGCTCGATCTGTTGCCGCAGTTGTGCCTTCGCATAGCGCAGCGCTTCCTTCGTGCGGATGTAGTCGCTCTGCTGCTCGATCACACGGAACAGGATGATGTTGGCTGCCAAGAGAATCACCGTCGCGCTCGTGCTCAATACACTGTATCGGCGCGTCTGCAAAGAGTCTACGGTCAGAGCGAAGAATAAAAACGTCAGGATCGTTCCGATCGGGAACAGCAGCATCGGCGCCGCAACGGGACCGGACGTGTCGGTCTGTTTGCGCAGTCTGCCGAAGCGAAACAGCGCGACGATCACCAGCACGATGAATTTGCTCGTAAACGTCCCTGTTGCAAAAACGACCATATTGCTCTGCACATCGCCGACTTCGGTATGCAGTGCAGCGCCTATCAGAATCTCGAAAGCGATCTCCGCTGCACTGCTCAGAACGAACAGAATCACGGATTCCAGCAGTTTCCAGCCCCATTTGGACACATACAGCAGCGATAACAGAATATCAATCACCAGTGCGATCGCCACCGTCAGCACAACCGACTTGCCCAAAAAGAATACGTTGCCGAAAAACTGCACCGACAGGATCGCCGCGCCGAGCACGAGCGACTTTTTCTGCGAAAACCGGCGCGGGTGCAGCGCGCCGAAGAACAGACAGGCTATATACCACTCGAGCAAATTGCTCGCAAAGATGATCGCGTATCGGAGCATGTTTACCACTTCCTGTTACCCAAATAATGATCGTACGCGCGCAGCAGCTCCCGGCGCTTGCGCACGCTGCAAAAGACGGTCTCGCCGTTTTCCAGCACGATCCTGTCCTGCTCGATGTGTTCGATCCTGTCCATGTTCACAAGGAACGACGCATGCGGTGCGGCAAAGCCGCTCTGCACGAGGATGGGCGCATAGTCGCCGAGCTTGCCGACCGTCTCCAGCACCCCGTCCGTCGTGTGAAAATAGACGTGCCGACGCGCTCCCTCGACGTACAGGATCTGCCGCACGGGCACCGTAAAACGGTTTTCCTTATACCGCAGACGGATGACGGCGTGCAGATCGAGAAACCGCGTTTCGGCACGGCGGCAGACGGCGGCGAAGTCCTCCGGCTGCACAGGCTTGAGGAGATAATGCAGCGCGCCCACCGGAAACGCGTCGAAAACGTATTGCCGGTGGCTCGACACAAACACGATCATCACGTCGGGGTCGGCCTGCCGCACAAACTTCGCCGCCTCGATACCGCTGAACGCACCCATCTCGACGTCGAGGAACACAAGGTCGAAGGGCTTGTCCATCCGATAGGCTTCGGCCAGTTCTTCGCCCGTATACAGGCTCGTGACCGCGGACACGCTCTGCAGCCCGCCTGTGTCCAGCAGACGCCGCAGCTGCGCGTGCACGGCGCTGTCGTCGTCACAGATACAGATACGCATACCGTCACCTCGAAAAGCAGATCTCTTTTACGGAAAGTATACCAAACGGCGCCGCAAAAGTAAAGCACTTTTGCATAAATTGCACAGATTTATTTTTTGATTTTTGTGCAATATGACACTTTTGCAGATAGAACCGACATTTTTGCAGTTGGACTCTGGTTTGCCGCGGATCACGGCGCGCTGCGCAGCCGATCCGTTTTCCGCGAGGAAGGCGGCAGACTTGTATGCCTGCCCCGTGAGAAACCAAAGCGGAACGCATTTTACCCCACAGAGATCCGTAAAGAAAAAAGGACTGCGCCTGTTTTGCAGGTTCACAGTCCTTCTCTGCTGTTTTATCTTAAAAGTCGATATCCATCGTCATGTGGATCGTGTAGTCGGGATAGGCCGCCTGCACGTCCTTTTGGATCTGCGCGAAGACCGCGTGTCGATCCGGCAGCGAATAGTCGAGGATCACGTCGAAACCGATCGTTTTCTTTTCCACATCGGCATAAAAGCCGTGGATCTGCAGAACGCCTTCGTGCCGGAGCACGATGCGCGTCACCGCCTCGCGCAGCGCGCCCACCGCGTCGTCCGTCGTGTTGTGCGAATAGATGCCGATGCCCGCCAGCAGCACGCCCTTCTGTTGGTACACGCGGTCCGCGATGCGCCGCTCCATCAGGTCGATCTCGTCGGCAGTCATTGTGTCGTCCACCTCGACGTGCACGGAGCCGATATACCGCTCGGGGCCGTAGGAGTGCAGGATCAGATCGTACGCGCCGTGCACGGCCGGTTCCTCGCAGATCACCTGCCGGATCTCCTCAAGGAACTCCGGGTCGACGCGCCTGCCGAGCAGCTCGTTGACCGTTTCGCGCATCATCCCGAAACCCGCCTTCAAAATGAACGCGGAGATCAGCACGCCCACATAAGCCTCAAGACTGACGCCCGTCCACAGATAGATCAGCGTGGACACAAGCACCGAACCGGACAGGATCGCGTCATACAGCGCGTCCGTGCCGGATGCGATCAGCGAACCGGAGTTGACCGCTTTGCCGACGCGCTTGTAATACGTGCCCAGGACCAGCTTGACCGCGATCGCCGCCGCCAGCACCGCCAGCGTCACCCACGTGTGGTTTGCCGGCTGCGGCTGCACGATCTTCTTGATCGACTCCACCAGCGCCGTGATACCGGCATACAGCACGATCGCCGCAACGACCATCGTGCCGAGATACTCGATCCTGCCGTGTCCGAGCGGGTGCTTTTTGTCGGGCATGCGTCCGGCGAGCTTCGTGCCCGCGATCGTCACGATCGACGAGATCGCGTCGCTGAGGTTGTTGACCGCGTCGAGCGTCATGGCAATCGAATGCGCCAGAAGGCCCACCGTCGCCTTGAACGCCGACAGCAGCACATTGGCAAGGATACCGATCACGCTTGTGCGGATAATGACCGCATCACGCGACAGCTCCGTTTTCTGCATAGAGACCCCTTCTTATATCCGAATATCGAGCGTATGCGCAAGGCGGACGTCGGGTTTTCCGTACCGCGCCGTCCGCGCGTGTTGCGCATCGCATCATGGTTATGCGCCCTGTATGTATCGTATGCCTATTATACCGCAGCGTCTGTGGGATTGCAACACACGGGAAAGGCAAAATAATTTTCTTTTATTCTCATTTAGAAATAATAATACAAAAAAATATGTCATAATGAATATATCTAACTTTTTTGGAAATTTGGTGCTTCAGAATGGATATTACCCGCGAGTATAAATATATCGACCGCTTCGTGCGGTACACGAGAGATCTGCTGTGCGACCCGCTCGTCGAGAGCATGAAGCAGTACCGCCACCACGGCGACACAAGCACGCACTACCACAGCGTGTTCGTCGCGTACAGCGTGTGCAAGATGTGCACCGATCTGCACGCATGGGACGCACGCGACATCGTGCGCGCGTCGCTCCTGCATGACTTTTACCTGTATGAATGGTACACCGAGAAGCATGACGAGAATCACATCTGGTACCACCCGAAGGAATCGGTCAAAAACATCGAGGCGCACTTCGGCCCCATGCGCGGCGTGCAGCGCAACATGATCCTGGCGCATATGTTCCCGCTGTGCAAAGAATTGCCGCATTCGTCCGGCGCGTGGATGCTCACGCTCGCGGACAAGCGCTGCGCGTGCGAGGACTATCTCGGCGCGTCGCGGCGGTTCCGTCCCGTTTATGACGAGATCGATCGGAGGGCTAAACTATGATCTTTTACGCCTGCCGCTACTTTTTGTGGTTCATTCTCTACAGCGTTCTCGGATGGGTGACGGAAACGCTGCTGTATATGCTGCGCGACGGCAAAGTCGTCAAGCGCGGATTCCTGTTCGGGCCGCTCTGCCCGATCTACGGCTTCGCGTGCTGCCTGTGCGTGATGGCGATGTACGGCCGCATCAACAACGTCATCCTGCTGTTCCTGGCGGGCATGGGCATCATGAGCACGCTCGAATACGTCACGCATTTCGTGATGGAAAAATTCTTTCACGCGATGTGGTGGGACTACTCCAACCGCCGTTTCAACATCAAAGGCCGCATCTACCTCAAGGGCTGCCTGCTGTTCGGGCTTGCGGCCGTGCTGCTGATCAAGGTCGTGCAGCCGTTCTTTGTGCAGTTGACCGTCTGGATCCCGCGCACGGCGCTGTACTGGATCTGCTTCGTGCTGTATACGATCCTGATCATCGACGTGTCCGTGATGGTCTCCGACCTCAAGCAGACGGCGCTCGCGCTCAAAACGTTCCAGGCAGAGCTGGCGTCTACGGTGCAGAAGGGCGTCGATCAGACGGGCGAACAGATCGAAAACGTCAAAAAGACGATCATGGAATCGGAGATCTATACCCGCATGATGAAAGCGCGGGCAAAGGAGAATCCGTGGCTCAAGCGGTTCAAGAAGCGGTACCCGAACTTCACGTTCAAAAAGTACAAGTATATCCTCGACCTGATCGCCGATCCGCCGCAGGAAAACAAGGGTCGAAAAGACCTCAAGCTCTACGGCACGGCCGATACCCTGCCCGGCTCAGAAGCGGAAGAGAAGGCGGATACGACGGAAACGGACGAAGCGCAGGAAAAAGCGTCCGGCGAATCCGAACAGGAGAACACGGAATCATGAAAAGTCTGCGCATCCTGTTCATCGGCAACAGCCACACGTATTATAACGACATGCCTCTGCTGGTCAAACGCCGTGCCGAAAACGCGGGGTACGACTGCCGCGTCGCCATGCTTGCCCATCCGGGCTGGTACCTCGCGCAGCATGCCGAATGGCCGGAAGCCCGTTTCAACATCCTGTACGGAGGCTATGACTACGTCGTCCTGCAGGAGCACGCGCATCCGTTCGGTCCGGTGGAAACATACCACGAAGGCGCAGCCGCGCTGAACGATCTGATCCGCAAGGCCGGAAGCGTTCCCGTACTGTACGCAACGTGGTCGGAAAAAGCCAAACCCGAAATGCAGGCGGTCATGAACGAAGTGCATGAGACGGTCGCGAAGGAGATCGGCGCGCTGCTCGCGCCCGTCGGCGAAAACTGGCTGCAATACAAAGAGAATCATCCCGATTTGGAGCTGTACGCCGACGACGGCGAACACGCGTCTGCGGCAGGTTCCGATTTTGCGGCAAGCGTCATCTGGGAGACGATAGAAAAAGATCAACGCAAATAACGTCCAAGCGGTGAGTTCGAGACCTTCCTCACCTTAAACAAAACTAAAGGAGAAAACAAAAATGAAAAAGAAACCCGTACTGTTCCTGACCCAGGGCGCAGTGATCGCCGCGATGTACGTCGCGCTGACGCTGTTGTCCAACGCATTCGGCCTCGCAAGCGGCGTCATCCAGGTCCGCATTTCCGAGGCGCTGACCATCCTGCCCTACTTCACCCCCGCGGCGATCCCCGGCCTGTTTGTCGGCTGCCTCGTGTCCAATCTGCTTGCGGGCGGCGTCATCTGGGACGTGATCTTCGGCTCCGTTGCCACGCTGCTCGGCGCCGTGTTCACATACCTGCTGCGCAAAGTCAAATGGCTTGCGCCGGTGCCGCCGATCCTGAGCAATATGCTCATCATCCCCTTCGTTCTGCGCTACGCCTACGGCGCGCCGGACTCGCTGTGGTTCATGATGCTGACCGTCGGCGCAGGCGAACTGATCTCGGCGGGCGTGCTGGGTATCCTGCTGCTGCTCGGTCTGGAAAAGCATCGGAACGCGATTTTTAAAAATCCACAATAAAGGCGGAATCATCATGCGTACGTTTTCCATCCTGATCTTGTGTCTCGTTCTTCTGCTGTGCGCCGCTTCGTGCGGCAAAGCGACCGAGGAGGAACCGTTCAGCGCCGCGTTCACCATCCGGCCGCCCGAGTCGCTGACGGAGGTTTTCTTCGACACGTCCTATGCCGGCAATACGCACGTGCTGCGCGACGATACGCTGGACTATGATGCGCTGCGCGCGCTGTTCATCGACAGTCTGCTCGGGAGCGAGGCGGACGGACACGCCGCGCGCTGGAGCACGTCGATTCTGTATGCGCTGGAGGGCGAGTTCACCACACAGGATGCGCAAACCATGTCGGATCTTTCGATGGAGCTGGCGCGCATAATCGGGTTCCCCGGCATGCGTGAAACGACGTCGGCCAACGCCAACGTCCATATCCGCTTTGAAAGGGCAGACGGCGCACAGGTTATTCCGTATACGGATGCGGACGGACATATCCGATCCGTGCAGATCACCGTTCCGTCTTCCTATCTGCCCGCGCAGCGCAGTGCAGCTCTGCGGCAGAGGATCATGCACGCCTGCGGTTTTTTCCACACCGCGCAGACCGCGCTCGATTCCGTTCTCGCCGAGAGGCCGGCGTCCGACCTTCGTGAGGCAGACTATATCCTGCTGAGTATTCTGTACGGCGGCGTTGAGGCCGGCGACGACAAGAAAGCGTGCCTCGCCGCATTCGAGCGATACTTTGCGGAAGAATAAAAGACAACAGATCACAACAGCCGCAGGCGGAAATCCGTCTGCGGCTGTTTTTATGCGGTTGTCGATCAGTCCAGGATCTCGCCGTAGGTGTTCGGGGCGATCAGCGCGGCGTTCGACTCGTCGGTGTCGATGTGCATGGCGAGCGCATACTTCGTGCTCACACGCACGACCACGTCGCCGAAGATCAGCGAGCGTTCGGGCGACTCGACCTTGACCGAAACGATCTGCTTGTCCTGCACGCCGTAGTTCGCGGCGTCCTCGGGCGTCATGTGGATGTGGCGCTTGGCGACGATCACGCCGCAGTCGATGTCCACTTCGCCCGCGGGTCCGATCAGCTTGCACGGCGCGGTGCCGGCGACGTCGCCGCTCTCACGCACGAAAATCGGCACGCCGATGGAACGCGCGTCCGAGGCGGACAGCTCCACCTGCGTTTCGGGGCGGACTGGGCCGAGGATGGACACGGCCGGAAAGCTCTTCTTCGGGCCGATGACCTGCACACGTTCCTCGCAGGCAAACTGGCCGGGCTGGGACAGATCCTTCTTCGGCGTGAGCTTGTAGCCCTTGCCGAACAGCGTTTCCAGAACTTCCTGCGTCACATGCAGGTGACGCGCCGATGTTTCGATCAATACGGGTTTGTTCATGAGTAGACTTCCTTTCTATTGAGAAGATTATTTAAAACAAGCGAAGGCGCAGCGGTACGTTTTCGCCGTCCAGCCGGGCGGCTATGCGTTCCCATGCGCGTTTTGCGGGACTTTTTTTCGGCAGCCCCTCGCCTTTCGGCAGGCGGAACATGACCTCGGGATCCTCGGGCACAACGCCGATGAGCTGCACACCCACACGGTCGATCGCGTCGTCCACGTTGAACAAAAAGCTGTGCTCCACGGCGGCACGGTGAAAGCGGTTGATCACGAGCCGCCGATCGGAAACGCCCTGCTCGCGCAGCGTATCCGCCGCACGTCCCGCGCTGCGCAGACAAACGCCGTCCGCCGTTGCGACCACGAGCGCGCGATCCGCCATGGCGGCTGCAAGCGCAAATTCGCCGACCACGCCGGCAGGCGCGTCGATCAGGATATAGTCGAACCCGCCGTCATATTTTGCGATCATATCGCGCATTCCCTGCGGCGTAAAATCGCTGCTCTCATGCAGCGGCGCGGACAGCAGCGAGATGCCGTCCGTTTCGATGCAGGCACGCTCCGGCGCGCACGCGCCGCGCAGCACGTCGCCCCAGTCGAAGACGAGCGCGTCGCCCGCGCAAAACAGCAGATCGAGACTGCGCAGTCCCAAATCGCAGTCCACCGCCAGCACGCGGCGGCCGCGGTCGCGCAGCGCACGGCACAGACCGACTGTCAGCGAGGATTTGCCGACGCCGCCCTTGCCCGATGCGATCACGATTTTTTCTGCCATAAGCGTCTCCTTATCCGATCAATTTATTCTCCGCGGGCGCATTGCCGACCGAACCGTCGGCGGAGAAGTAGAAGTTATAGATATCCGTGGCGATCGGCAGCAGCGACGTGGACGTCGATACGCCCTCGCCCACGATGCACAGCGCGATCTCCGGATCGTCATACGGTGCGAAAGACACGAAAAACGCGTTGTTGATCTTGATGCGTCTGCCGTCGGAACCGGTCCAGACCGCCTGCGACGTACCGGTCTTGCCCGCGACGTCCACGGGCAGCTCGCGGAAATACTTCGCGCCGTAGCCGACCTTGCAGAAGCGGTACATACCGCGCTTGACCAGCTCGAAATTCTCCTCGCGGAAGCCCGTCTTTCCCAGAACCTCCGGCACATTTTCGAGCACCGTTTCGGAGTAGTCGTAGCTCTTGATGGACTTGATAAAGTGCAGACGGTATCGCGTGCCGCCGTTGGCAATGATCGCGCAGTAGTTCGCCATCTGGATCGGCGTAAACAGGTTGCCCTGTCCGATCGCTGTCTGGACGTTGTAACCGGCGTACCACGGCTGGTTGAGCGACGCTCTGTATTCCGGGCTGTCCATCGCGCCGATCGCTTCGCTCAGCTCGATGCCCGTTTTCTGCGCAAGTCCGAGCATCGTGCGGTACTCGTTGATCTTGGCATAGCCGAGATTCTTGCCGCAGTCGTAGAAGAACGAGTTGCATGACTCGCACAGCGCGGTGATGACATTCTGATAGGATGTGGTGTGCGCCTGTTCGCACTTGAACTTCTGTCCCAGATACGTATACGTACCGCTGCAGAACACGCGCGTATCCTCGTCGATCACGCCTTCCTCGAGCGCTGCGAGCGCAACGGACATTTTGATCGTCGAACCGGGCTCGTACGTACTCAGAAGCGCGCGGTTATACAGCGGATTGCCGTCTTTGTTGGCTGCCAGCTTTTCGTAATCCTCGGTGTACGTGTTGTTGTCATAGGAGGGGTATGTGGCGCTCGCGAGCACCTCGCCGGTATTGACCTTGATGACCAGCGCCGCGCCGGCGGACGGGATGGGTTTGGAAATGGAATTGAGCGTCTTGCCCAGCGAATCTTGCACCACCTTTTGCAGATGCGTGTCCAGCGTCGTGATGATCGTGTTGCCCTGCTTGGGCGGCGTCATGACCGTCGAGGTTTTGCTGCCGTCCGCGTTGGTGGTGATCAGACGCTTGCCGTCCGTACCCTTGAGGTAGCTTTCCTCCGCGCTTTCGAGACCGCTCTTGCCGATCACATCGTTCATGCCGTAGCCGTCGTCCTTGCGCGCGGCGTATTCCTCGGCGCTGATGGGGCCGACGACGCCCAGAATGTGCGGTGCGATCGTACCGTCGGCATATTCACGGTAGGTGACGATCTCCGCCGTCACCCCGCGGTAATAGGCGCTGTTTTCTTTGATCTTGGCGACGAGCTTGGTGGAAACATCCTCGGCGAACGTGTACGGATAGCTCACGGAAAACGCCAGACGTTTCATCTCGTACCGCACGGACGCGATCTTGCGCGCGTCGGACGGCTTGTATTCCTCCAGGTGAAACATGTCGATCAGCGCGTCCATGCAGTTCTCCGCCGTCGCGTAGTCATTGAGGTTCAGCATATCCCGGCTCTTCATCACGGCGATGTCGTATTCCCTGTCCGGCTCGAACAGAAACACGCCGCGTTCGTTCAGAAGAATCGGCAGATTGTCCGTCCACGTCTCTTTGTTGACTTCAAACAGACGGATCAGACTGTAGATCAGCGCGTTGCGTTCGGAATCGCTCGTCGGGAACCCCGACGCCTCGAATACGACGGAGTTGCCCTGGCGGTTGGTCACGAGGGGATTTCCGTTGCGGTCGAGGATCTCGCCGCGCGTTGCGGGAATGACGGATGTGCGCGAGGAAACGGAACCGGCCGTCGCATACAGCGGCGCGTCGATGATCTGGATCTTGAACAGTGTGCAAAAGAACAAAAGCATAATCAGGCCGAAGATCACCGCCATCGTGATGATTCTGCCTTTATTTTCGATGTTGTTCACAGCTTTGCACACCTCTTTTCGTCAGTGTAATGGATTTGTGCGTCCTGCACAAAAGAAGTCTGGATCATTTGTGCACCTTGTTCACCGCACAAACAGTAGCGACAGCGCAATCAGGTACTGCGCCGGATAGTAGGTCAGGTAGTTGAGCGCAAGGTCGATCGGGCGGTCCTTCCCCTGCCCCCAGTATGTTCCGCTCAGGATCACGTCGGAAACCGCAAACAAAACCGTGCCGGCAAAAAACAGATTCAGCGCCGTCTCCTGCCAGCCGCGGCCGAGCGCCAGACTGCCGCTGACCGCCAAAGAGGAGAACACACAGATCCCATACGCAAAAACGATCGGCTTCATTTTGCCGTATCGCAGACGCATCGGCTTTTCGAGCAGCAGATTGAATCCGCTTGCGGCTGCCGCAAGGGCGAACGGCACGATCACGTACTGCGGCCTTCCCTTCGGATAATACTGCAGCAGCAGACCGAGGATATACAGAATATGTCCGACGCCGAACACCGCCATGCCCATGTAGGTGAAGGCGTCGTCGTGCTGCGGATAAACAAACTTCAGATCGAGCCAGAGGTCGCCCAAAAGCCCGCACAGCAGACCGAGCAGCACAAAGATCCCCGTCGGCGACACAGTGCCCGCGCGCGCGGACAGGAACCATCCGCAGCTGCCGACCGCCAGGAACAGGACAGAGACGACGGATTTGATAAATACCGCCTTCAGCGAACGCGCCCGGATCTTCTCACGAATGTACCAAACGAGGAAAACGGCGCCGACGGCACACAGAATCCAACACGGCATGATGATACGCCCTTCCTTCCCTTACCGTTCCGGGAAACGCTTTTCGATTGCGCGCACCAAAAAATACAGCGGCACGGTGAACAAAAGCGAATACACGCCGGACGGGATATAAAACGTCAGGATCTTGTACGCGGCGTCGAGATGGCCGCCGATCACCATATCTTTGACGAAGCAGCAGCTTTCGTGCACAAGCAGCGACCCGCCGCACAGCAGCAGCGCCGTCAGGAAGTTGTTGCGCATGATGTGCGTGATCAGCGCGCCGCACGTAAAGGCGATCACGGTCAGCACAGCGGCGTGGAAGTTGCCGCCGCTCGGGGACGCGCAGTCCCACAGCAGTCCCGCGAACACGCCGAAAAACATGCCCGGCAGTTCGCGCTCGAACATCGCCACACAGACCACCGCCGGGATCAGCGGCATGGCACGGATGCCGAAAAAAGACGGCAGCAAACCGACCGTGTTCTGCAGCAGAGCCGTCAGCAGCAGCCCCGCAGCCAGACACAGGCGGCGTATGTAGACGTTTTTATTGTCAAATTCCTGTTTTGCAAGCATAGACGAACCTCAGCGGCTGAACTCGGTGATGATGAACACGTCGATCAGATTGTCGAAATCCACGTACGGCTGCACGATGGCGTAGGACGAGATGTTCTCCGTCGCGTCGGTGATCTCCGTCACCTCGCCGATCAGCAGATCCTTCGGGAAGATGCCGCCCGTACCGCTGGTGCAGACGATGCCGCCGGTCGACATGGCTGTCGTGCGCGTGGCGCCCGCCAGACGCACCAGTCCGTTGTCGGCGAGCGACGCGGTCGTTTCGGTATAGCCCGCCTCGCGCGTGCGGATCTCGTACGCGCTGACAAACACGGAAGGATTCAGCAGCGTGCTGACCGTGCACTGCGTCGGGCTGACCGCCGTCACGACGCCGACCAGGTATTTTTCAAAAATCACGGGATCATTGACATGCACATCGTGCAGCGATCCGCGGTTGAGCGTCATCGAACCGTAAAGGTCGGACGCATCGGATGCGATAATGGACGCCGGACGGAATTTGTAGTCCGGGTGTTCTTCCTTGATCTCCAGGAACTTTTCGTACAGATCCACCTTCTGCTGCATCTGCTCGTAGTCCACGACCTTCTCCCGGCTCTCGGCCAGCTTCTTCTGCAGCTCCTCCACCTGTCCCTTGTAGTACGCCGCGGAACGGAAGTGCAGGCGCAGTCTCCCCAGCTCCTCGGCCGTCCTGGCCGCGGCGCGGTTGACGGGCGTGAACACGAAGTTCACGGCGGTCGTAAACGGCGACTCGTTTTCCGTCGTCAGCGTGGCGAGGATCGACCCGCACAACAGCACGGCAAGGACCGCCAGAAACGCCTTGAACGTGTAGCTTTTGAAAAACTCTTTCATGTTGCGTTACCTTTTGGAGCCGAATTTGACGAGCGAGCTGCTTTCGAGACAGATGCCCGTACCGTCCACGACACAGTCGAGCGGCTTTTCCGCCACAACGACGGGGATACGCGTCTGCTCGGCGATCAGTTTGTCCAGACCGCGCAGCAGCGCGCCGCCGCCGGTGAGCATGATGCCGTGGTCGATGATGTCGGACGCAAGCTCGGGCGGCGTTTTTTCCAGCGTCATTTTGACCGATTCGACGATCGAATCGACGGAGTCCGCCAGCGCCTCGCGCACCTCCTCGGACGTGATCTCCACATGCTTGGGCAGACCGTCCATGAGGTTGCGTCCCTTGATGTGCATCGCGCCCTCGCCGTCATAGGGATAGGCAGAGCCGATCTTGACCTTGATCTCCTCGGCCGTGCGGTCGCCTACGAGCAGGTTGTATTTCTTTTTGATATAGGCAATGATCGCCTCATCGAACGTGTTGCCCGCCACGCGGATGGAGCGCGACGTCACAATATCACCCAGCGAAATCACGGCGACCTCCGCCGTGCCGCCGCCGATGTCCACGACCATGCTGCCCGTGGCGTCGCCGACAGGCAGTCCCGCGCCGATCGCAGCCGCCATCGGCTCCTCGATCAGGCTGATGAACTTTGCGCCGGCGCTCTTGGCCGCGTCGTAAACCGCGCGCCGCTCCACCTCCGTCACGCCGGACGGGATGCAGATCATCACGCGCGCACGGCTGAACGGCGACGCGCTGACGGCGCGTCGGATGAATGCCTTGAGCATTTCTGCCGTAATCTCAAAATCGGCGATCACGCCGTCCTTCAACGGACGCACCGCGGTGATGGAACCGGGCGTGCGGCCGATCATCTCTTTTGCCTCGGAGCCGACGGCAACCACCTTGGGCGGATTGCTGCGCTGGTCGACGGCGACAACGGACGGCTCACGGATCACGATCCCTTTTCCTTTGACGAACACGAGTGTGTTCGCGGTACCGAGATCGATGCCGATGTCCTGTGAAAATAACATGGTGGTTCCTCCTAATGCGTTAGGATTGTGCTCGGATGCGCATAAAGCTGCGTGCAGGCGCTTATTTGAAACGGATTCCCTGGACGACCGAATCAATATCCGCCGCGTCGAGCTTGTCCGTTTCAACCAGGCAGTTGATGCGGCAGACCTTACCGTTTTCGGTCATGAGCAGATACGAGATCACCGTCATGTTCTGCATCTCGTACTGCGTGCGCGTTGCCGGCAGACCGTCGATCGTCACGTTCGTCTGCGTGGAGCCGCCTTCCGGCGCAACCGCCTCGATCTGGCTGTTGAGCTTTTCGACTGCGTCGCTCAACGTGCCGCCGACGTCCGTCGAGATCTGGACGCGCGCTTCGGTCGCCGTATGCAGCAAGACCATCATACCGTTGCCGAGCGGTTCCCAGCCCTGCGGGACAGCCACCTGGCAAAGGCCGTCCTCGATCGCGGTACCGTCTTCCACGACACCGGGGAATGTGACGCCGTGCGTCTGGTATTCGCCGACCTGCGCGGCGCCTGCCGTGCCGTTTTCCGTCGGTACGGTGATCGGTTTTTTATTCTGACTGTCGGTCACGATCTCGACGAGGTTGCCGTCGTTGTCGACGACCGTCACGCCGTTTGCATCGGTCATGATAACATGCTCCATGCCCTGCCGGTCCACGACGATCGTGCCGTATCGGGAATGCCGCTTGCACGCGGCAAACACGAACAAAAACGCCAGAAGCAGGCAAAGCAGAGTGATCGTTTTTTTATGCATTAGTATGCCCTGTCCTTTCTCAATCAATCCGGACTGCGGAATTATGCGGCGCTGTGTTTATGCTTTTTGACAGACTTCTTCTCGTCGGGTTCTCCCCATTCCACCAGAAGGAATGCGCCTGTCCACAGAAAGACCGCCGCAAACGCGCCGAACATCAGGAATCCGGCGGAGGAGATCTGGAGCGTTACGATCTTGACGAATGCGGAGACGAGCGCTTCGAGGACGCCCTCCTCCATGAAGCCGAGCCTGGCGACGTTGATCGTGCCGTCGAGATAGGGCGCGGCAAACGCCTTGAACGAACGGAACAGTCCGAAGACCGCCATGCACGCCGCGATCGACAGAAACAGAACCGGCAGTTTGCTGCGGCAGACGATGGCCACGACCGCCATGGCGATTCCCAAAAGCAGCGCGGCGCCGAGGAAAGCGCCGGACGTGATGAGCCACGGCATGGTCGCGCGCACTTCGTCGGTCATTTTGTAGTCTTTGAATCCCTCGAAGGTCGAATTCTTGCTGAAAAACAGTTGATAGATGTCGTGAATGCTGACGTGCTCGCCGATGTAGTTGTCGGCGATCGTCACCTGGCCGACGATCTGGAACATCGGCGTGAAGATGGCGATGGGGATCACGCAGAGTCCCAGGATCACGACGACTGTTTTGTAGACAATCTTATATGCCATGTCTGTCCCTCCGAATCATTTCCACGAGGAATTGAGCGCGACGGTACGGTTGAGGACGATATGCTCCGGCGTGCTGTCCTTGTCGGCGCAGAAATACCCCTGACGCATGAACTGGAACGTGTCGCCGGTGCGGACCGAACGCAGCCCGCCCTCAAGCATACAGTTTTCGAGCACCACGAGCGATTCGGGATTGAAATGCGCTTCGTAGTCGTCTCCCGGATCTTCCACATTGAACAGGCGGTCGTACAGACGCACCTCGGCCGGAACGCAGTCGGCGGCGCTGACCCAGTGCAGCGTGCCCTTGACCTTGCGTCCGTCGGGCGCGTTGCCGCCCTTGGTCTCGGGATCGTATGTGCAGTGCAGGCACGTCACATTGCCCGCGTCGTCCGTCTCGTATCCGGTGCAGCGCACGAAGTACGCGCCCTTGAGCCGCACCTCGTTGCCGGGATACAGACGAAAATACTTCTTGACCGGCTCCGCCATAAAGTCGTCCTGCTCGACATAGAGCTCGCGGGAGAACGTCACCTCGCGCGTGCCCATTTCGGGATGGTCCGGATGGTTCTCAACCGTGATCGTCTCGGTCTCGCCCTCGGGATAGTTATCGAGGATGACCTTCAAAGGACGCAGCACGGCCATCGCGCGCGGAGCGGTCTCGCCCAGCACGTCGCGCGCGCACGCCTCCAGAAGACCGTAGTCCACGACGCTGTACGCCTTGGACACGCCGACACGCTCGATGAAATCGCGCACGGCCTTGGCGGGATAGCCGCGGCGGCGGATGCCGCTGAGCGTGACCATACGCGGGTCGTCCCAGCCGCTGACGATGCCGCGCTCGACCATTGCCAGACACTTTCTCTTGCTGGTGACGCAGTAGTTCAGGTTAAGCCGCGCGAACTCGATCTGGCGCGGCGGCTCTTTAAATCCGATCTGCTCGATGACCCAGTTGTACAGCGGGCGGTGGTTTTCAAATTCGAGCGAGCACAGCGAATACGTCACGCCCTCGCGCGCGTCGGACAGCGGGTGCGCGAAATCGTACATCGGATAGACGCACCACTTGTCGCCCGTCTGGTGATGCGGGACGTGCGCGATGCGGTAGATGACCGGGTCGCGCATGTTGATGTTGGGCGACGCCATGTCGATCTTGGCGCGCAGCACTTTGCTGCCGTCGGGGAACTCGCCCGCCGTCATACGCCGGAACAAGTCGAGGTTTTCCTCGACGCTGCGGTCGCGGTAGGGGCTGTTCCTGCCCGGTTCCGTCAGCGTGCCGCGGTATTCTCGGATCTCGTCCTGCGACAGGTCGCACACGTACGCCTTGCCTTTTTCGATCAGTTTGATCGCGCAGTCGTAGATGAAGTCGAAATAGCTCGACGCATACAGGCACTTGTCCCAGTGGAAGCCGAGCCACCGGATGTCCTCCTGGATGGCCTCCACATACTCCACATCCTCGCGGGACGGGTTCGTGTCGTCGAGGCGCAGATTGCAGACCCCTCCGTACTTCTCCGCCGTCAGGAAGTCGATGCAGATCGCCTTGGCGTGTCCGATGTGCAGATAACCGTTCGGCTCCGGCGGGAAACGCGTCTGGATGCGGGTGTTGACGCCCGCGGCCAGATCCTCGTCGATGAAATCATATATGAAATTGGATGGCGTTTTGATTTCGTCCATGGTTTTCTTCCTCTCTCACCCTTTGTAAAATGCGATTGCGTCCGCAATGCGCGCGCGCACTTTTTCTTCGCCCAGCACACAGAAGATCGCGTGCAGATCGGGCGTGTTACGCCGCCCCGTGACCGCGACGCGGATGACGGTGGATACGTCGCCCACATGGCCGCGGAATGCGTCGGGATCCTTTTTGTATTCCTTGACGTTGGGCGTGTAGCCCAGCCCTTCGCACAGATCCTTGATCCTTTGGAACCACGCGTCCTTGTCGTCCGATGCGTCATAGACGCGCGCGTATGCCGCGAGGATCTCCGCCGCATCCTGTGCTGAAATGTTTTCCGGCAGCGCATAGTCCGGCGTATAGAGATCGTCGTACAGATAGGACACGCTGTCCTTGACCTGCGACCAGACGGCGATGTCTTTGCGCGGTTTTGCGGTACCGCGGTCGATGGACAGCACCTGCCGCAGATACGCCTCATCCCGTGCGCAGATCGCATAAAAATCGGGATCGAACCGCTTCGCCCATTCGAGCGTGTACAGCGTGACCGTCGCGCCGTCCATGCGGGAGATCACGTTCTTGCTCACGTCGCGCAGCTTCACGAGATCGAACAGCGCCCCGCTCTGGCTCATCTTCTTGAAAGAGAACGGGAAATCAAACAGAGCGCCGTCGGGATTGGCGCGGCGCCAGTCCTCGAAGTTGGAGTTGATGAGCGTCAGCAGATATTCGAGCACGGCCTCCTTCGGGAAGCCCTCCTCGACAAAATAGCTCACGGCCGCCTCAGGGTCCTTGCGCTTGGAGAGCTTGCGCTTGCCGCCTGTCTCGGCGTCCTCCTTCATCACGGGCGCGACGTGGGCGTACTTGACGGGCCGGAAGCCGCACGCGCGGAACAGCGCGATGTGCAGCGGCACCGACGCGATCCACTCGTCGCCGCGGATGACGTGCGTGACCCGCATGAAGTGGTCGTCGCACGCATGCGCGAAGTGATAGGTCGGGATGCCGTCCGTCTTTAACAGCACGGCGTCGGTGATGTTTTCGGGCATTTCGATCTTGCCGCGGATCTGGTCGTCAAACGTAAACTTGCGGGTTTCTTCGCCCGTCGAGCGCAGGCGCAGCACATACGGCGCGCCGCTTTTGATCTTCTCCTCCTGCTCGGCAAACGTCAGGTTCCGGCACGCGGCCCATTCACCGAAGTAGCCCTTGATGAGCGTGCCGGCCGCCTCCTGCTTTTCGCGCAGCGCCGTCAGCTCCTCCTCGGTGCAGAAGCACGGGTAGGCAAGACCCTCCTCGACGAGTTTCTTTGCCACGACATGGTAGATCGACGCGCGGCGGCTCTGGACGTACGGTCCGTAGTCGCCGACTTCGCTGTCAAAGCCCGTCACGCCCTCGTCAAAATCAATGCCGAACGCGCGGAAACCCTCGATGATGCCGGATACGCCGTCCGCGATCTCGCGTTTTTTGTCTGTATCCTCAATGCGCAGGAAACACCGGCCGCCGGAGGACTTAGCCGCCAGCACGCTGACGAACGCGGAGAACAGTCCGCCGATGTGCAGAAAACCGGTCGGACTGGGCGCAAAACGCGTGACCTTGGCGCCTTCGGGCAGCGCACGCGGCGGAAAACGCCGCTCCAGGTCGTCGACCGTTTCCGTCACGTCCGGGAACAAAAGCGCAGCTAATTTCTGATTGTCGTTCACTTTTCACAACTCCGTTACTATTTTAGCGATACGAATCCTATTGTTACAGGATACCATTCTGTATTATGACAGATTTTTGCCGTTTGTTCAAGAGTAAAATGTAAAAAACACGAAAAATATTATAAAAAGCAGACCTCCGATACATACTGAATGTACCGGAGGGATGACGATGTGGACAAAGGAACGTCTTGTCGCGCGGATGGCGGATACGCCGCGGCTGTGCGTGCTGCTGCTGCGTGAAGATGCGGACGGCGCATGGCTCTGTCTGACGCTCGCGGAAAACGGCGGTGAAGTGCCCTGCCGCAAGGCGCGGAACGAAAAGGCGGCGGTGCGCCGGATGGCGGAGATCTGCCGCAGATCGGCGGACGATGCCGACCGCATCACGATCGCGTACACCGGAGATATGGCTTGCGCGGCGCTGCTGGCCGGCGAACTCGGGCAAAACACGTCGTTCGAGCCGCTCGATCCGGCGCTCGGCAGTCTCGCGCTGCTTTATTCGGGATCGCTGCGTTCGTCGCCGCCCGTCTGAGTTTCCGCTCCGGCCGCCGCAGCCTGTTTCTTTTTGCGCACGGCGGTCACGGCAAAGGCGATCAGCACGACGGGCACGGCACACAGCACACCGATCAGGATGTACTTCATTTCGATAAACTCAAACAGACCGTGGCCGAGGATTGTCATCACAACGACGCGCGGCAGGATACCGCACAGCGACATCAGAAAATACGACGGAAAAGCAAAATCGGACGCGCCGAAAAACAGCGAGCCGAAGTCGATCGGGAACGAGGAAAAGCGCAGCAGAAAGACGAACGCGAATCTCCCCTTGCTCCTGAACTTCTCGAGCTTTTCGTACCCTTTTTTCCCGCGCAGCATCTTGTCGACCTTGTCTCCGCCGAGAAAACGTCCGAGAAGGTAGGAGATCGTGATCTCCAGCGCGATGCCGACGCAGTTGAGCGCGACCGCGACGGCAGTCGGAAACGCCGCGCCGACAGAAAGATAGATCATTGACGCAGGGATGACGAACAGGATCGCCTTGAGCGCGTACACGCCAAGCACGACCGCGTAAGCCGCCCAAACAGACGGCGCGGCCTTGACGAGCGCGCCCACGTCGAGATGCTGAAGCGTATCAAATTTGAGAAGGATCACAAGAAAGATTGCGATCGGGATTAGGATTTTCAGCGCCGTTGACGCGATTTGTTTAAAACGCATACGTTTCCTCCGTAACAGAAATGAACTGCGAAGCTGCTCTTTGAAAAATGATTTGACGCTTCGCGTCATGAACCGGCTGTCGCCGTGAATCGTTGCTGCGCAGCATGAATTGCATTGAAATGCGTGTACGGGCAAAGCCCGTCCGCAATGCGCGAAGCGCAATTCATGCTGCAAGGCGCTGTCCTTTAAACCCCCGTTCCGTCGAACGCCGGGATATACTCCGTTTCGGCGGAGGCTGTGTCCTGCACGAAACCGTCCTCGATGCCGCTGTCGAACAGATACTGCTCGGCGGCGGCGTATTCGTCCTCGGTCAGCCGGCGGCACAGCTCGGGGAACTGCGGCACGTTGACCACAGGCGTGTATTGGCTCATCAGACTGAACAGCACCCGGCCGTCCTGCGGGAACATCCGGCGCACACGGTCGATCACGCCGAACGTGTTATCGAGGTTTCCGGGCAGCACAAGGTGGCGGATCAGCACGCCGCGTGTGAGCATCCCGTCCGCATCAAAAGCGAAATTGCCCGTCTGGCGGTACATCTCGCGGACGGCCGCCTCGGCAACGGCGGGATAATCCGGCGCGGCGGAGTACCGCGCAGCGAGCGCGGCGTCGGCGTATTTGAAATCCGGCAGATAGATCTGCACCTTGCCCTCGAGCAGGCGCAGCGTCTCCACGCTCTCGTAACCGCCGCAGTTCCATACGACCGGCACGGGCAGTCCGCCTTCGAGCGACGCGGCAACGGCGTCGGCAAAGTGCGAGGGCGTGACAAGATTGATGTTATGCGCACCCTGTTCGATCAGGCTGAAATAAATCTCCCGCAGACGCTCCGGCGTGACGGCTTTGCCGCCCTTGCCGCGGCTGATCGTTTCGTTCTGGCAGAAAACACAGCGCAGATTGCAGCCCGTGAAGAAAACCGTTCCGCTGCCGCGCGTGCCGCTGATGCACGGCTCCTCGAAATAGTGGAGCGCCGCGCGCGCGACGGTCGGCGCGCTGCCGACGCCGCAGAAGCCCGTTTTTGTGCTGCGGTCGATCCCGCACGCACGCGGACAGAGCGTACATTTCGCCGCGCTCATTTGTGCAGCGCCTTCGCCCATTCGGCTTCTTTGAATCCGACCAGAACAAAATCGTCTCCCACGAGGATCGGGCGCTTGACGAGCATCCCGTCCGTCGCAAGCAGCGCGATCATTTCGTCTTCGGTCATCGCGGGCAGCTTGTCCTTGAGCGCCATCTGCTTATACAGCAGACCGCTCGTGTTAAAAAACTTCCGCAGCGGCAGACCGCTCTTTTTCTGCCACAGACGCAGCTCTTCGGCTGTCGGGTTCTGTTCTTTGATGGGGCGGTCCGTGTACGCATCGCCGCTTGCGTCGAGCCACTTCTTTGCCTTCTGACACGTCGTACACTTTGCATATTGCACAAACAGCATATCCTTGCTCCTTTTACAACGACAGACGCAGAGATCCTGCGCCTGTATTCGTCCGGTTTTATTCTGAAACGGTTTTTTCCCGTTCGGCGCGCCACTTGTCCACGGCGGACGACGGCGTCACGACGCGGGAAAGGAAAAAGTCGCGCCGCTGCGCTGTATTGAGTACCGTCACGGGTTTGATCTGATTGAGCACCTTGCCGCTCTGCAGCAGACTTTCCGTGTATGCCGCGTAGCTGCCCTCCTCGAGAAACACGACTTCCGGCGCGCCGATCATCGTCATGCGGCGCGTTTCGTACTTATCGTTGTACTGTTTGAAATACCCGTCCAGCAGTTCGGACATCTTCTGCCGCGTTTGCGCGTCGACCGGTTCCGCGGTTTCAAAAAGCATACAGTAGCGCGGCGGGTTTGTGGAGAAGTCGTCGCAGACGCTGTATCCGGCGATCTTCAGTCCGAGATCGTTCGTCATGTTTTTGACCGCCTCGTCCACCATGTCGGTCGTCATTTTTTCGTTGGCAATGTTCATGCCGAGGTTCCGGCGGTACAGAAACTCGATCTGCGGCGTTTGCTGATACATGCGCGTGACACGCACCACGTCGAACATGCGGTAACGGTACAGGCCGGAAGAGTTGGTGATGACCACCTCGTATTTTTTGCCGATCTCCAACTCGTGCAGCAGCAGCGTTTGCGGATGTTCGTCCTCTGCGTTCGGATCGTTGTCGTCGACCGGAATGAACTCAAAAAAGACACAATGCGGCAGCAGCACATAGTCGTCGGCGTCCAGCTCCGTCGCCATTGCAAAAAAGCCCTCTGCGGCGCCGTAGCCCATATTGTGGATCGGAATGTCGGGACCGATGTAGCGGCGCAGCTTTTCGACATAGACTTTCAAGGTGGAGCTGACCATGCCGTACACCCAGCAAAGGCGCGGCCAGATGCGCGGCGCGACCGGATCGTCGAAACCTTTTTGGAACACACGGCGCAGTTCGTCCGCACGCGCGGGATTCGGGCGCAGCTTTTTGCTGTACTCCGCGCGAAGCTCGGGCGTGACGCGCACCGACGGATCGATAACGCCCTTTTCGATGTCGTCGCACAGCATCTGCCAGTTGTGCTCGAGGTAGTCGAACATCGTCGTCAGCAGTGTGATGACCAGAGACCCCAGATAGCTGACGCTTTGATCCTCCAGCGCGAAGCGCAGCTGCAGATACGGCATATCCAGAAGCTGCTCGCGCGTCGGGTACATCAAAGACAGCGGCGACGTGCAGAACAGCGGCATGATGCATTTGAGGTAATCCAGCGGCACCTGTCCGGCGTCGTTGATCTTTTTGCCGTCCGGCGCCGTATGTCCGGTAAGCGCCATTGTCAGCAGACCGACCTGCCGCGGCATACGGATCCCCTTCTTGCGGCGCAGGTCATGCGCGGCGGTCGCAACGGAACAGGAGAAACCGATACACTGCATTTTCCACAGATCGCTTACGCTTTTGGGCAGCATTTTCGGCTTGCCGACGGAGCCCGAGGAGGTGCAGTAGCGCACGTTGCGTCCCGTGTACATCAGGTTCCGCTCGCCGCGCATCATGCGCTCCACGTACGGCGCATAGTCCGCGTACGTGCTCAGCGGCACCGTCCGGCGAAACGCTTCGACGGAAGCGATGCGGTCAAAACGGTATTTCCTGCCGTATTCGCTCGTGCGGCTGCGGCGCAGGATCTTGCGCAGCAGAGCGTTCTGCGCTTTGACAGGATCTTTGGTGTAGTGTTCGATTTCCAGAAGCGAGACGTCACCCAGATAGATGCCGAGATCGGAGAAGGGCATGACGGACACATCCTTTCTGTAGTCCCTGTATCAATAGCTGACTGTATAATCGATCACGCCCGAAGCGTTTTGCAGATGCACGTTGAACGCGAGCACCTTTGCGTCGAGCGAATAGAGCATCGCTTCCACACGGTACGTCCATTTGCACGTGCCCGAAACGAATTTTCCGGTGCGGTTGTCCACTTTGACGGTGATGGTCGGGTTCCGGTACGCGATCTCGACCTTGCCGCTGTCGAAGTCCGCCGAAACGCCGGGCATCTCATTGACGGCCTGATCCACGCCGTCGAGCACCGTCATGCTGCGGCCGACAGGGCCTTCAAACGCTTTGCCCCGTGCGCCGTCGGTCTGCTGCGCGACCTGCACGCGGATCGTCGTATACGTTCCGTCGCTGACCGCGGTCGCGGACTTCCAGTCCGCGGGACGGATATCCGCATACTTTCCGGGCAGCGGATCGTCCGTTACGGTATTTTTGGCGACTGCCTTCTTGGCGATCGGCTCAAACACGTCCACATGCGACGCGACTTTGCCCTCGCCGCCGTTCAGGGAGAGAAGGTCGAGCGTTTTGGTATATTGCTTCACGTCGTTTTGGGCGCAGGCGAGTTTATAAAACGTCAGCACTTCCTCCACGTCCGTGCTGTTGAGTCCCGCCTCCAGTGTGATCTCCGCCTTCTCCGAAGACGCTTCTTCCGTCGCGGACGCTTCCGTTTCATCTGCCGCCGTCAAATCGGCGTCCGCCTGCTGCGGTGCAGCCGTTTCCGGCACGACCGGTTCCGTTTCGGGCTCGGTCGTCGCGGCGGCTTCGGTCTGTGCCGGCGCGGTCGTCTGCGGCTGTTCCGTTCTGCCGCACGCGGCCAGGAACAGCAGGACGGCGCACAGCAGCGCAATCGTTCGTTTCATCTGTTTCATGCGGCGCTCCTCTTGCTTTCGATCTGTCTGCGGATAAGCGTGAGCACGGCCTTGATAAACCGTTTCAGCGCTTCAATGAATGTGTGGCGGTACCGCGCGGTCGTGTCGCAGTTTTCCGCCGTCATCGGCGAAATGCGCTGCGTTTGTTCGTCATAGACCATGTACTGCGGATAGTCCTCGCTGTCAAATACGGTCGCGTCTGTGTCGAGAATGTGCGCGAAGAGATATTCGACACATTCCGGGAAATCCTTGTGCGCCAGGTTCTTGATAAACCATGTGCGGTCCGGAAGCAGACACGCGGACGCGTCGATCTGGCGGTCGGGCGAAACGAAGCGCATGTCCGCCGATTTGAGATAGGATTCTTTGAGCGTGCCGTTGATCGTTGCCGTGACGGCGCCGAGGGACGCGTCCTCCACGCTGCACAGTTTGTCGGACATCATATCCGACTGCCGCGTCACGGGGATCGTCTGCACGCCGTATTTGACGATGTTGGCGACGCCTGTCCCCATCTTGCGGTACCGTTCAAACAGCTCCGGCGTTTTGACCTGCACGTTGTAGTGATAGTCGTCGATGATGCGGATGAAGTTCCTGTATTTTTCCCTGTCCGCGCCGAAGAATACGGTCTGTTTCGCCTTTTCGTAATCCCTGTCGGCGACCATGCTCCAATAGCCGGGGAAGGAAGCGTATGTATCGATGAGGATCGGCGGCACGACGTTCAGATAGATCTGGCGGTAGACGTTGTTGACTGCCCAGCACGCAACGTCCAGCCCGTACGTTTTGCGCATCAGCGTCACAAAGGACTGCAGAAGATCGGTCAGCGTCCGGTCCGCGAACAGCTCAAGATCGTACATAAACCGCTCGACGCCGCCGCTTTCGAGATAGATCTCGCCGCAGAACGCCTTGCTGCACTGTGTTGCGCCGTACAGCGCGCTGCAGTACAGCAGGTAATCCTCCACATACTGCGCATCATATTTTTCCATATATGCCGCCGTGATGCACGCGCCGAGGCAGCGGCCAACCAGATTGACCTTCGTTTCACCGGTCACAGCCAGGACATCCTCGATATAGGCGTGCAGGATATCCGCCGTCTTGTAGGGGTCCATGCGCCAGTCATACTCGAAACGAAACCGGTTCGTCGGGTATTTCCCGCCGACTTTGCCGCCGTCGATCGATGCGCGGTTCCAGTCCCAATCCACGACGCTGCCGTTGGGCGCGTTTCCGTTCTCATCCAGCCGGATCTCGTCAAACAGCGGTACAAAAACATCGCGCAGCACCACGCAGAACTCGTCCCACTGCTGGGTAAAGAAGGCGCGTTTGAACACGTCGAGATTCTCCTTGACGGTCGTTGCGATAAAGTCGTCCGGCAGCTGCAGCCCATAAACCTGGCGCGTCGAACCGTCCGGCTCGTGCACGACCAGCGGGGAGCCCGCGCCGAGAACATACACGGTCGGGATGTCCGTACCCGGAACGTCCGCGGCAAACGCGAAGACGCCGCTGCCCGCAAGCAGCGCAAGACACAGTAAAAATGCAATCAGTCGTTTCATACGGTCTGCTCCTGTTCTGCGCGCCACTTGTCCACCGCGGACGAGGGCGTTGCAACATGGGAAAAGAAGAAATCCGTACGCTGCGGCGTATTGAGCACCGTCACGGGCTTGATCTGGTTGAGTACGACGCCGTTTTTGCGCAGCATATCGTGATAGTCCGCATAGGCATTCGGCTGCAGGAAGAGAACCTCGGGCCTTCCGAGCATGCCCCAGCGGCGGTATTTGAAGTATTTTTCGTTGATCTCCTTGAGCGCGTCATCCAGCACGTCGATCATCTGCTGACGCGTCTGCTCGTCCGCGGGAGACGCGGTTTCGACAAGCATACAGTAGCGCACCGGCGTCGTCGAATAGTCGGGGCAGAAGCTGTATCCGACGAATTCCGTGCCCGTCTGCCGTGCGGTGCGCGCGGCGGCGGCGTCCGTCATTTCTGTCGTCGTCTTTTCGTTGGCGATGTTCATGCCGAGATTGCGTCGATAGAGGAACTCGACCTGCGGCGTGCCCTGATACATGCGCGTGACCTGCACCACGTCGTCCATGCGGTAGCGGTACAATCCGGAGAAGTTGGTCACGACGACCTCGTACTTTTTGCCGACCTCCAGCTCGTCGAGCAGCAGCGTCTGCGGATTCTCGTCCTCCTGCGCATCGGGGTCGTCGTTTACGGGGATGAATTCAAAAAAGATGCAGTGCGGCAGCAGTACATAGTCGGTCGTGTCCAGCTCCGTCGGCATGGCGAAATAGCCCTCCGCGGCGGCATAGCCCATGTTGTGCAGCGGAATATCGGGACCGATGTAGCGGCGCAGCTTCTCGGCGTAGACCTTCAGCGTCGAGCTGACCATGCCGTACGCCCACGTCAGACGCGGCCAGATGCGCGGCGCGATCGGCTCGTCGAAGCCCTTCTCAAACTCTTTGCGCAGCTCCGCGGCGCGTGCGGGATTCGGCTTGAACTTTTTACTGTACTGCATACGCAGCTCCGGCGTGATGCGCACCGACGGGTTGATGATCCCCTTCTCGATGTCGTCGCAGAGCATCTGCCAATGCGACTCGAGGTACTCGAACATCGTTGTCAGCAGCGTAATGACCATGGAGCCGAGATAGCTGACCTTGCGGTTTTCGAGCGCAAAGCGAAGCTGCAGGTAGGACGTGTCGATCTGATCCTCATGCTCGGGATACATCAGCGACACGGGCGACGTGGAAAACGTCGGAATGATCATACGCAGGTTGTCCAGCGGCACCTGTCCGGCGCCGTTGCATTTTTTGCCGTCCTCGGCGGGATGTCCCGTCAGGATCAGCAGCAGCGGTCCCATCTGCGGCGGCAGACGCTTGCCCTGCTTTTTGAGATAGTGCGCGGCCGTCGCTACGGAACAGGAAAAGCCGATGCACTGCATTTTCCACAGATCGTTCAGTCCCTTGGGCAGCACCTTCGGCTTGCCGACCGAACCGGACGAAGAACAGTAGCGCAGATTGGCGCCCGTATACATCAGGTTTCGCTCGCCGCGCATCATGCGCTCCACATACGGCGCATAGTCCTCGTAGCGCGTCAGCGGTACCGTTTTACGAAAATCGTCAATGGAACGTATATTCGCAAAATCGTATTTTCTGCCGTATTCGCTCGTGCGGCTGCGGCGCACGATCTTGCGCAGCACAGCGTTCTGCGCGCGCATGGGGTTCTTTGTATAATGCTCGATTTCCAACAGAGAAACGTCTCCCAGAAGGATTCCGAGATCAGAGAATGACATTTTCATCACATCCGTTCCGATCAATTCCGGTGCAGTCAGCAACAGAGTTGTATTATACCACGTGTGCCGAAAAAAGTCAAACAAAGAAAAGCTGCCGCCCGGGGAAAAAGGAAAAGGCTGCCGCACCGGAAAGGTACGGCAGCCGTGCTGCTGTGGAATTATTCGATGACCTGCGAAATCACCGAAATACCTGCGTTGGCCAAACGCGCCTCCGTAACGTCGGAGGAATTGACGTTGCCGTCATGCGTGATGTCCGCCGCGAAGTACTGTGCGGAATCCGGAGCGTACTCGACCAGACCTGCGTTCATGTTGCGCAGCTCGGTGACGTCGGACGAGTTGACGTTGCCGTCGCCGTTCACGTCGCCGAAGATGACGATCTCGTACGTCGCATCGGTGTTGCCGGAGAAGTCGTTGATCACTTTGACCTTGGTGCCCGTACCGATAATGGCGGGTTCAAGCTCGATGTGACCGTTGCCTTCCACGCCGAGGAAGCTGTCAAGCAGCTGCTGCTGCGTGATATTGGCTTCGAGGCCGTAGATGAAACCGCGTTCATCGTCGATCACGGTCGTGGAGCCTTCCTGCGCAACCAGCGTGACCTTGTCGGCAATCCAGACCGCGTAGAGGGTCTTGCTGCCGGTGCCTGTCGCCGTGAAGGACGTCAGGGGCTGCGTTGCGTTCGTTTTGTCGGACCATCCCGCAAAGATGTAGCCTTCCTTGGAGAAGTCCAGACCCTGCGGCAGATCCGCGGCGGCGATCGTTTCACCGACCTCGACCTGCATGCTGGCGGGTCTGGTGCCGTACTCCGCGCCGTTGAGATTGAAGTTGACGGTCATGAAGTTGACGATCCAGATCGCGTACATCGTGACCGGTTCCTCGCCGTAGATCGTGTACGAGGTGTACGGATTGGTACCCGTCGAGCTGGTGCTCCAGCCGCCGAACGTGTAGAACTTTCTACTGAATCCGGCGCTGCCGGGAAGGGTGACGGTCGTGTTGACCGGTCTGGTGATGTCGGCGGGCGCCGTGCCGGTACCGCCGTTGAGATCGAACTTGACCGTGCCGGTCATCTGGTAGTACTCGCCGTAGAGCAGGAGATTCTGCGCGGGCATGGTCTCCGGCTTCTCATAGAGCTGCGTCATCGCCTCGTCGGTATACCAGCCGCGGAAGCCGTAGCCGTAATCGGACCAGTCATCCGGTTCGGGCAGATCGAACGTATCGCCGTAGAAGAGGTTCTCCACAAACGGGCCGTCTTCCGGCTCGCCGTCGAAGAAAGTGATGGTGTGGATGGAGTACGTGACGTGCTCGGTGAAGCCGTAGAGGATCGTATCCTGCGTCAGCGTCATCGGGAACGCGGCAAGCGCGCCGTCCGCGCTGTTCTCCGTACGCCAGCCGGTGAAGTTGTAGCCGGGGTCGGGCGTGTAGCCGATGCTCGCTTCGGTGACCTGCGTGCCTCTCTGTACCTCGATCGGATCGCCGTACTGTCTGCCGTTGATGTAGAGCGTCAGCATATTGCCGTCGATCACGATGGAACCGTAGAAGTCCTCGTTTTCGGCGGGGAACGTCGTGTAGGTGAAGGGCGTGCCGTTTGCGTTCTTCCAGCCGGAGAACACGTAGCCCTCATTCACCGAGACGGTCGGCGCCTCGAGCGCTTCACCGTACTGACCGATCTTGGTGCTGAACGGCGTCGTGCTTTCGCCCAGGAAGAAACGGACCGTGATCGTTTTGGCCGTCCACTTGGCGGTCAGCGTGATGTCCGTTGCCGGATACTTATTGATGGTATAGGACGCGGTATCCTTCAGCCAGCCGCCGAAGGTGTAGCCCGCGCGGGTGGGATTCTCCGGAATGTTGGTCACAGCCGTATCGAACAGGCCGCTGAGCACCACCATCTGCTGCTGGTTCTGGAATTTACCGCCGTCCGCGTTGAGCGTGATGCTGGTGGTGTTTCTCAGATACCACAGATCCAGGATCAGCGGATTCGAGGTCTCGCCTCTGACAATGCCGGTAAGGTTCGGGTTCTGGCAGGTAAAGCCGGCATACACTTTGGCGGTCGCCGTGACTTCGGTGCCGACAGCGGCCTTCAGCACCTGCTGTTCATAGTTATCCATGAAGCCGCTTGCTGTCGCGTTCTGCTTGTGATGACGGACGTAGTAAGTGGCCTGCTTGCCGACCCACTTCGCATACAGCGTGATGGAATCCTGCATCGGGACCGGGAACGCGGAAGCGTCCACATAGTCCGTATCGTCCGCGTTGTTGGTCAGCGTCCAGCCCAGGAAATCGTAGTAGCTGCGGGTCGGGGTCGGAAGCTGCGCCGTACCGCCCTGCTTGGCGTTTTCAATGGCGTCGAGCGAATCGCCGCCGTTGGTGATAAAGTTGATGCGGCAGGTCTGCATCGGGGTAACGGCAAAGCGGAAGTCGGAATCGACGATGCTGTTGATCGTCTTATCCCAATCCTTGGCGTTGCTGTACGCAGCGTCTGCCTGCAGACACGCGGCGATCTTGCCGCCGGTCTGCTCGGTCGATCTGACGAATTCGGGAGACATGAAAAGCTGTGCGTATTCCGTGGTGCCGTCCGCAAGAGGCGCGCCGGGAAGCACAAGGAACTGGAAGGACGCGATGTCCACCTCGCCGTTGGGACGCACGCGCGTACCGTTCGAGACGTCGGGTCCGTCATAGTAAACGAATTCGTAGTTGCTGTATTCATCCTTGAGCGTGCGGTTGTCCACAGCCCAGTCCGCGGGGAAATACTGGCTGGTCGGCGCGATACCGGCCTTGACACGTCCGGTCGGCGCGCCGCAGGTCCAGACGTTGCCGCCCTCGTTGTCGAGCAGCGTGAAGTACGCTCTGCCCGGCGTCGAGGAACAGGCGCTGGTGCCGGAGATCGCGGATGTCACCGCAACGCCGTTCTTTGCGGGCGTCAGGTAGCGCTTGTCGTAATAGACCACAAAACGGTGGTTCGTCACGTAACGGTTCGCCTGGATGGAAACCGTCGCGGTGATGATGTCGCCCTGCGCAACCGTGTCGGTCGCGTCGGTACGCAGACGGAATGTCGCGGTGTAGGGCTCCTCGACGTATGCGGCGACGAGCGTGATGTCCTGTGCGGGAACGGTCGTCAGCTCATACGGCTCGCCGTTGAGCATCCATGTGCTGAACACATAGTCGGTCTTGGTCGGAACCGGAGGCGGCGTGATCGTGGAGCCGCAGTCGATGTTCTGGTACGCGGCCGCATTGAAGCCGGGCGCCATAACGCCCTCGCCGGGATCGAAGGTGATGGTGAACTTCAGCGGGGTATAGATGGCGAACAGCGCCACATTGTTGCCGCCGATGGTGATCGGGAACGATCTGGGGCTGCCGGTACCTCTGGGATTGCCGTACCAGCCCTTGAAGGTAAAGCCTTCCTTCTGCGGGTCCGCGGGTCTTTCGACACGCGAACCGACGTCGACCGTCAGGAAGACGGGATCTTCGCCGTTCTCCGGATAGAAGAACACGTTGCGCACGTCCTCGCTCCACTTCGCAAAGATCTCGATGTCTTCGCCGGGGATCGTGAAGGTGCTCATATCGACCGGCCGCGTCAGCGCGGCGTCATAGTACCAGCCGTTGAATCCGACGCCTGTCTGCGTAGGCGGCGTCGGCTCGGCAACAGGCGAACCGAACAGATCCGTGACGGTGTAGGTATCCGCGTTGCCGGTGAACTTGCCGCCGTTGGCATTGAAGGTCACGGTGAAAGAGTCTGCCGTCCACTTGGCATACACGACGCTCAGGCTGCCGAACGTGAAGCCGCTCCAGTTGACGGGCGTCTCCAGCGTTTCATCGGTGTACCAGCCGAGGAACCGGCAGCCGGTCTTGGTCGGCGTCTCGGTCGGGCCGGTATAGGGATCGCCGTTGTTGCCGATGGCCATCGGCATCTCGCTGCCGCCCATCGTATTGAATTCAAGCGTCTTGCCGGTGATCTGCCAGCCCGCGTACAGGGTGTACGCCACGCCGGCGTTGTCGACCTTGGTGTCCAGATCGGCCTTGAAGTACGGGCTCGCGGGATCGAAGTAAAGCGGCCAGCTCACGGGTTCCGTCGTCTCGGCGTCGAAATACCAGCCGGTGAATCTATAGTACTGTCTAGAGGGATTGGTCGTCGGTCTCGTGATCTCGGCCGTGAAGGACGTCGTGAAGTTTGCGGGTACGCCCGTCACGCCGTCCGCGTTCGCATTGAACTCGACGCTCATCAGCTTGGACGTCTGATTCTGCGGAGTCTCGATCAACGCATTGACCGCGTTCATGAGGTTGATGCGCATCTGATCGACGGTGCCCTGATAGCGCGCGTCGAGCGGCGTCTTTTCGATCGTCTCGTCGTGATCGAGATTGTACTCGATCTTGATGTCGTCGATCGCATCAATGAGCGCCGCGGCAAGAGAATACTGATAATACTTGCCGTATGTTTCATCGGAGTACTGCACGAAGAAGTCGGGATTGTCGAGCGTCTGCGAGATCGTGGAATAGATGCTCTCGATGCCGGAATAATCCGCGTCCGCGTACATCATGCCGGAGACCCACGCGCCGCTGCTGTTGTAGTTCGGAGTCGCCTGCGTCAAAGCCGTAATGGCGTTGTTGATGTCGTCCTGCGAGACGTTCTCTTTGCCGTAGATGAACCACGCGTTCTCCAGCGCCTCGAGATACTGATCCCACGATCTGAATCTCGAGCTGGTGCCGGGATTCGTGTTGCGGAACTGCGACGCCTGGTAGTTGTTTGACATCGCGGTGCTGATCGCAGTCCAAAGCGCGGACTTGTTGTAGGTCGCGATGTCGATCTGGTAATAAGTATGCGAATCATGATAGGAATGCTGCCAGTGGAGCGCATCCGTGTCCACGTTGCCTTCCCAGTGGATCTCTGCGTTGATCTGTGCCGAACCGCCGTGCTCGCCGACCGGCGGAAGCGGACCGGAAAAGACGTCGCCGCGCGCGCTGCCGACGCCGACGCTGCCCGAACCGGTATTCGATACGGAATAAACGCCGTCCGCCTGCGCGCCCTGATAGAACTGACTATTGATAGCCGTGCCGAGATACTTCTGCGGGTGATTTCCGGGATCTTCGAGCACCGCGTGCGTCTTCGCAACGGACGCCAGGCCGATGGCTTCCACCGTTTGCACCTGCGAATAGTCCGCATACAGCGTGCCCTTTGCCGTCGTGACGGAGTAGCTCTTTTCATCATCGCCGCTGCCCATGTCGTACTCCCACAGGTAGGAGGACGCATATGTGCCCGTGGCCGCGGCGTACACACCCTGTCCCTGATGGACGTAGCCCTGCGTATAATTCGACGCCGTTTCCGTCGCCGGTCTGCCGAGCACGGGGCCGATCCACTCGACGTGGTGGTTGTGCGTCTGATAGCTCAGGGAGTTCTTGTGTACCAGGTGCACGCCGAAACCGGGGTCGTTGTACGTCGGGCGCACCTGCGACCACGCATAGGTCACATAGCTCTTGCCGCCGACCGTGTAGGAAAGCGTCCATTTGACCTTGGTCGACCCGTCCGATGCCGGCGCGGTTTTGAGCGTGCCGCCCTGGATCTCCCAAGTGGATTCGCCGCTCGTCGCCTGGCTGCGCGCGGACAGCTGCACACCCGCGTCGCTGCACGCGAGCGAAATGTTCTCCACCGAAGCGGTGCCGGTCGGCGTGATCGTCGCCTGAACCTGACCCTCGGCCGAGACGTTGTTGCCGCCCTGGTAGATGTCCGAACCGTACGTCTTCAGATACGGCGGGACCGTGAAGATCACGGACGGGCTGAGAACCGTCGCCGCCGTACGCGGTACAGTCGGCGCAGCGCTGCCGATCACGGTAAACGCGACTGTCATCGTGGTGAACGCCATCACGACGGCCAGCAGCACGCTGATCGTACGCTTGAAATTAGTCATACTTGAGTTCCCTCCATTCGAAAATGTACATCCCTGGTTTTACCCGCGGAAACGAACGGATTTTAAGTCCGAAATCGAAAATAACTCCGTACACTACCGCAGAATAAAACACTACTATGCAAGTTAACTTTATCACAATCATACAACAATGTCAATATAAAAAGACGGAAACAGCCGCCTTTTTTTGCGCACTTTTCACGAGGCAGGACGCACATGCGGGACACGTGTCCCGGACACAGCGCGTTTCACAAAAAATTCACAAAAAAACTATTGAAAAAACCTTCGGAATGTGGTATCATGCTTCTTGATAATCTTCGCGGGGGCAGTGTCGGCTGCCGTTCCCGCACCCCTAAGGAGCCTTGATTGTGGAAGACGCACGTTCGGTATCTCCCGCCGCCTTGTATGAAAAACTGGAGCAGGTCTACCGCCTGCTTTGCGGCAAGGTCGGCTCCCGCTCCCTGGGCAGCGGACAGGGGCGCTATCTGCAGCTTCTGCTGTCGCGCGACGGCGTGACGCAGGCGGAGCTTGCCGCGCTGCTGGGTGTTTCCCCGTCCACCGCGAGCGAGCTGACGGACAAGCTGCTCGCCGCCGGTCACATCACGCGCGAGAAGGCGTCCGGCGACAAGCGCCGCGTGCTGATCTTCATCACCGACAGCGGACGCGAGGCCGCCGCGGCGTTCCGGGAGGAATCCGCGGGCGCGCTGCAGGATGCGTTCGATGTGCTGCCTGCCGACGCGCAGGCGCAGCTCTATGCGCTGCTGAGCGGTCTGCTCGAGCCGGACAAGCCGGTCTGCGCCGTTTGCGCCGAGCCGATGATCCGTCCCGGAAAGCGCATCTGATCTTTGCTATCCAACCTGTCCTCGGACAGTTGAATAAATCTACGAAAGGAGTATGTGATTTATGGTCATCCTTGAAAACGTCCTGAACGTTATTTTGAAGGCTGTTGCGTGGGTCACCACATCCAGCGCGTCCCAGTACGCATACGATGCACTCACCGCATTCATGAACCTTGTCCTTAAACTCGCAGGAAACATCTCCGCGTAAGGAAACGGTTTGTTCTGGAAAGAATTTATTCTTTTGGCCAACAGAATAAGCAGAGCAAAGCTGCCGCAATCGGATCTCTCCGGTTGCGGCAGTTACCGTTTTTACGCGCTTTTTATTCGCTTTGCAGGTCGGCGAGCACTTCTTCGCGCGTCGGATACGATGCGATCGCGCCGCGTTTCTGCACGCTGCGGGTGCAGAACGCATTGGAAAAGCGCAGACACTCGAGCAGCGTCTTTTCCGAAAGGCCGGCGAGGTCGTCCCGCCCGACGCCCTTTCGGTGCAGCATCCACAAAAACGAGCCGGCAAAGCCGTCGCCCGCGCCGGTGGTATCGACCGCCTTGCCGGGCAGGCCGTCCACATGCGCCTCATGCGCCGCGGTCAGCGCCGATGCGCCGTTCTTGCCGAGCGTGAACAAAACGAGTTTGACATTGCCGACGAGCAGACGCGGCAGCGCTTTATGCATATCGTCCGTGCCGGTCAGAAATTCCAGCTCCTCATCGGACACTTTCACGACGTCCGCCAGCGGCAGAAATTCGAGCACGGTATCGTGCAGGGCGTTTACATCGTTCCACAGCGGGAAGCGCAGATTCGGGTCGAAGCTGATGATACTCCCCTGCGCCCTTGCGCGTTCGATCGCGGCGGTGTGCGCCTGTTTCATCGGAAAATCGCCCAGCGACACACTGCAGAAATGCAGCGCGTAGGCGTCCGCCATCGTCTCTTCCGTGACGTATTCCGCGCGGTAAAGCATGTCGGCGGAGGGCTTGCGGTAGAAAGAAAACGTCCGTTCGCCGTTTTCGCCGCTGCTGACGAACGCCAGCGCGGTATTGGCCTCGTCCGTCAGACGGATGCAGTGTGTGTCGATGCCCGCATCCCGCAGCTCGTCCAGGATCTTGTGCCCGAACGGATCGTCGCCGAGTTGTGTGAGCATGCGCGCCTTGCCGCCGAGCTTTGCGTATGCGCCGCAGACGTTGGCGGGCGCGCCGCCGATCTTGGGCGAAAACGCGCCGACTTCCGAAAACGCGCAGCCCGCGCGGTCGGGTATAAAGTCGATCAGCGCCTCGCCGATCGATACCAGCGTATCCCGTTTCATGAACTGTACCTCCGATTCTGATCTGCATACAGTATAGCAGATACGGCTCCCGGTTTGCAAGACAAAGATATTGAGCCGCCGACGGTATCGAAAAACAACTTCACAACCCGTTATATATCAACGATTTTGTCCCGTTGAATTGTAGGTTCATCACGGAAATCCGTGCAAAAGAAGGATAGGCAGCTTAACCTGAAGGCTCCCCCTGGGGGAAGCTGTCACGCGTCAGCGTGACTGATGAGGGAAAAGCTCGCCTGAAGATGTCATCAACAACCGAAATCATACGGTAAGGTTTTCCCTCACTTGGGTTATTCTTTTTTATCGTTCTGCACGGAAAACCGTGAAGAGAGAAAAAAAGGCCGCCGCAGACGGTTCGTTCCGTTTGCGGCGGCCTCGGTTATTCTGTTACATCAGCTTGCGATACAGCGCCGCGATCTCCTCGACGCTCGTATCTCTCGGATTGCCGGGACGGCAGGCGTCGGCATAGGCCGACTCGGACAGGAACTGCACGTCCTCGTCCTTGGCGATCGCCTTGAGGTCGGCGGGGATGCCCACGTCGAGGCTGAGCTGCTTGACCGCATCGCAGGCCGCTTTGCGGTACTCGTCCTGCGTCATGTCGTCCACGCCCGCGACGCCCATCGCGCGCGCGATCTCGCGGTACTTCTCACCCGTGCAGGGCGCGTTGTATTCCATCACAGTCGGCAGCAGGATCGCGTTCGCGACGCCGTGCGGCGTGTCATAGACCGCGCCGAGCGCGTGCGCCATGCTGTGCACGATGCCCAGGCCGACGTTCGAGAAGCCCATGCCCGCGACGTACTGCGCCAGCGCCATACCCTCGCGTCCTTCGGGCGTGTTTTCGACCGCGCCGCGCAGATGCTGCGCGATCAGGCGGATCGCTTCGAGATGGAACATGTCGGTCATCTGCCACGCGGCCTTGGTGATATAGCCCTCGATCGCGTGCGTGAGCGCGTCCATACCGGTCGATGCGGTCAGACCCTTGGGCATGGAAGCCATCATGTCGGGGTCGATGACGGCGACTTCGGGGATGTCGTTCGTGTCGACGCAGACGAACTTGCGCTTCTTCTCCACGTCGGTGATGACGTAGTTGATCGTGACCTCCGCGGCGGTGCCTGCCGTGGTCGGGACAGCGACCGTGAAGACGGCGTGCTTCTCGGTCGGCGCGACGCCTTCGAGACTGCGCACGTCGGCAAACGACGGATTCTCCGCGATGATGCCGATCGCTTTCGCGGTGTCCATCGAGGAACCGCCGCCGATGGCGACGATGCCGTTCGCGCCGCTCGCTTTGAACGCCGCGACGCCCGACTGGACGTTTTCGATCGAGGGATTCGGTTTGATTTCGGAGAACAGCTCAAAAGGAATGCCCGCGGCATCCAGAAGATCGGTCACCTTGGCGGAAACGCCGAATTTGACGAGATCCGGGTCGGAGCAGACGAACGCCTTGGTCACGCCGTGCGCCTTGAGAACGCCGGGGATCTCGGCGATCGCGCCTTTGCCGTGGTAGGAAACAGTGTTGAGAACGATACGGTTTGCCATGAAAAAACCTCCAAATATAATTATTATAGTATTTTATGATTCGTTGACCAGTTTGCCGCTGACGTGATCGGGGACGAGCTCGAGACACAGCGCGCGGCTTCCGTCCTTGCGGATCTCCGCTTCCACGTCGTCGGGATTCGGATAGTATTTCCGTCCCAGACAGCGCAGGATCTCCTCCCGGCGCGCCGCGTCCTCCACGACGCGGATGCGGCCGAAAACGATCACGCTGCGGATATTCAGCGCCCATTCGCCGTCGCGCCGGAAGCCCTCGTCCATGACGCAGAACGAGACCTTGTCACACCGGCGGATCGCGTCGAGCTTGTGTCCCTGCCGGGCACAGTGGAACCAGAGATTGCCGCTTTGCGCATCATAGAAAAAGTCCAGCGGCAGCGCATAGGGGTAACCGCCGTCACCCGCCACGGCCAGCACGCCGCGCGGCTGCGAGGACAGCACCTGTGCGCATTGTTCGGTCGTCAGCTGCTGACGGAAACGGCGCATGGCGCGAAAACCATTCTGTTCCATCAGATCTTCATCGCCACTTCATACGCGCGCCAGATGACGGAGCGCAGGTTGCCGATCGCCATGCAGTCGCCGACGAGGTAGACGTTCTTTCCCTTGGGCGCGAGCGGTGCGGGAATGTAGCCCGCGCAGCTGATGACGCTGTCGCACGCGACGTCGAAGTCCCTGCCGTCCTTGCCGGTACAGACGATCGAGCCGTCCTTGACCTCTTTGAGCGTCGTCTCGAGATAGACCGGGACCTCATGCAGCGCGAACCATTCGCGCAGATACGAGGAGTTCGCCAGACACACGCCCTTCTGGCTGATCAGGTCGTCCTTCATCTCGACGATGATCGGCTTCTTGCCCTGCAGCGCCAGTTCGTACGCGATCTCGCTGCCCGTCAGACCGCCGCCGATCACGGCGACCGTCTCGCCCACGGGCGTTCCGTTCAGATAGTCGCAGCCTTCGATCATCTTTTCGTAGCCGGGCACGCGGCGCAGCAGACGCGGCGTGGAACCGGTGGCGATGATGACGGGCGCGCCGCCGAACGCGGAAATGTCCTTCACTTCGTCGTTGAGATGCACCTCGACGCCCATTTTGTCCATCTGACGCCGGTACCATGCCAGCAGGTCGCGCAGCTTGCCCTTGTAGGATTCGGCGCTGGCGGGAATGAACGTGCCGCCGAGCACGCCGCTCTTTTCATGGATGACCGGGTTGTGGCCGCGCAGCTTGAGCACGCGCGCGGCTTCCATGCCGCCGATGCCGCCGCCGACGATATGCACCGTCTTGGGCGAGGACGTCTTCTTGATGTAATGCTTGTTCCACTGCATGGTCTCGGCGTTGACGGCGCAGCGGGACATGCCCAGACTGTCGGAAAGGCTCTGGTCGTTCGGCACGCCCTTGTAGTGGCACATGTTGAAGCAGCCGTTGTGGCACAGGATGCACGGACGGATGTCGTCCTTCTGGTCGTTGATGAGCTTGGTGATCCACGCCTGATCCGCCAGGAACTGCCGCGCAAAGCCCGCGCCGTCCAGATCGCCGCGCGCGATGGATTCCGCCGCCGTTTCCGGATCGAGACGGCCGGCGCAGATGACCGGGATGTCGACGAACTTTTTGATGTGTTCCACGTCGGCAAGGTTGCAGTTTTCAGGCATGTAGATGGGCGGATGCGCCCAGTACCACGCGTCATACGTGCCGTTGTCGCAGTTGAGCGCGTCGTAGCCGGCGTCCTGCAGATACTTGGCGGCCTTCTCGGACTCTTCCATGTCGCGGCCGACCTCGACGTATTCCTCGCCGGGCAGCGCGCCCTCGCGCATGCCCTTCGTCTTGGAAAGGACGCTGTAACGCAGAGAGACGGGGAAGTCCTTGCCGCACGCCTGCTTGATCGCCTGGACGATCTCGACCGCGAAACGGTAGCGGTTCTCAAAAGAGCCGCCGTATTCGTCGGTGCGCTTGTTGACGTATTTGAACGTGAACTGATCCAGCAGATAACCCTCGTGCACCGCGTGGACCTCCACGCCGTCGACGCCCGCGTCCTGCAGGAGCTTGGCGCTCTTGGCAAACGAGTCGACGAGTTCGCGGATCTCCGCTTTGGTCATTTCGCGGGACGGGAGCTTATCCGACCAGCGGTTGGGCGCGGGGCTCGCGCTGGCGGTGATCTTGTCGAGATCCATGAACGGTTTGCTGACGACGCGCAGCACGGGATTGTTGTAGAGCATTTCCATCATCGAGCTGACGGTAAAGGAGCGGCCGAAGCCCGCCGTCAACTGCACAAACAGCTTCGCGCCGGTCTTGTGGAATTCGGGCATCCATGCCTTGAGGTCGTCGAACATTTTCTTGTTCTTGTGCAGCCACTGGCCGCGCATGGGATTGTAGACCGGCTGGCAGCCCGGCAGCAGCAGACCGACGTTGTTCTTGGCGACTTCCATGATGAAGCGCGCGCCGACCTTGTCGAAGTGATTGTGAACTTCCATCCAGCCGAACAGATCGGTGCCGCCCATACTGGTCAGCACGATGCGGTTTTTGATCTCGCAGCCGCCGATTTTCCACGGGGTAAACAGGGGCGCTAATTTCTGATCCATGTTCATTCTCCTCACATAGTATTCAGGGAATAAAAGCCTACGGTTATATTGTATCGTGTTTTCCGGATTTGTCAATGATATCGCGCAAAAAAACGCCCGCATCCTTTTGGGATACGGGCGTGTCTGCATTCGATCATTAGCTGGCGGAGGACTGTGCGTTGATGGACTGGACGGTCGCGTTGATGAGCTTGTATGCGCGCGCGTAGCCCTTGTCCATGCCGGCGGCGTTTCTGTTGACCTTGACGGAATCCTTCTTCAGTTCCGCTTCGAGCCAGCTGGAGTAATCGTCCTGCGTGTGCGTGGTGCGCAGAGTATTGCGGTACGCAAAGTTCTTGTTGCCCACGTAGTACATGACATGGAAGCCGTATTCGCTCTCGACGATCTCGACGTCGCCTTCCTTGCGGCTGTCGTCAAAGATCCATTTGTCGAACGCATCGACCATCTGGCCGGGCGTGACGTTTTCGTACAGACCGCCGTTCTCCTTGGAACCGGTATCCTCGGTCTGGGCGGTTGCGAGCTCGCCGAACGCCTCTTCGGTCTTGTCCTTTTCATCGCGCGCGTTCCAGTCGGCGAGGAGCTTCTCGGCCTGTTCTTTCTTGGCGGCGATCTCTTCGTCGGGCAGCTTCTCCTGCGTTTCGGTGTCGATCGTCATGAACAGAATGTGGCGCACGTCCACGGTCGGCTGCGGATGGGCGGGATTGACGATATACATGGCATATGCCTTGCCGTTGGCGTCGGCAAACGCCTTCTTGTCGCCCGCCTTGCGCGATGCGTCGTATGCCCACTTCGCGGCGTCTTCGGAGATGCTGGTGAGCTGATTCTTCGCGGTGCCGTACGCCTTGGTCGTGGAGTCGTGGTCATGCTCATGCGTGTCTTCGGCCTCGGCGGTTTCCGCGGCGTCCGCCGTTTCCTCCGCTGCCGTGTCGTCCGCGGCTTCGGCGTCTTCCGCTGCCCTGTCGTCCGCCGCTTCGGCGGTCGCGTCGTCGGCTTCCTCTGCGGCCTGCGCCGTTTCGTCCGCGGCTGCGGAAGTGTCTTCCGTCTCCTCATCCGCGTGGATATAGACTTCCGCTTCCTTCGTGAAGGACGCCTCGTCCGTGACCTTCGCGAGCAGAGCCTCCGCCTTTTCCATCGCCTTGGCGTTCTCCGCATCCTGGCGCTTCTGCAGCGCTTCCGCGCTCTCGCCTTCCTTCGCTTCGAGCGTTTCGGGCTCAAACGTATACATACGGAAGTCGATCACGTCGTACTCGGTCGTATCCTTCTTGTACTCCGCGTCGAGCGCTTCGTCGGTGTACTTGTCCTCGAATTCCTTCTGCTTGTCCTCGCTGAAGCGCTGGACGACCATCTCTTTTTCCATGAGCTTGCGCATGAAGCTCTCGGTGACGCCCTCGCCGTAGTATGCCTTCAGGTAGGAATTCAGCGACATGGAGATCGAGTTGGCCTGCGTGGAATTCTTGCCGGCGGCGTTGTCGCGCATGGACTCGATCTGCTTGTCGATGTCGGCTTTTTCTTCATCGTTGATCTTGTAGCCCGCGGCGACCGCGTTGTCATACAGCGTGTAGAATTCCTGCATGTACTCCACGGTATCTTCCACAAGCTGATCGGACCACTTGACGGGATTGCCGTCGTCGTCCGCGGTGGGGCTGTCCTGATCCTCGGGCGACTTCTTGTAGTCAAAGCCGTACATGTTGTAGCCGTACTGCTGCTCGGACTGCTGCGCTCTGCTGGCGGTGTTCTGGTACTGCATGTAGTACATGTAGCCGTACTCCGCGACGCTGATCTTGTGACTGCCCACGGTGAACGCCGTCTGCGAACGCGCAAAGACGCCCGTTGACTTGAGCACAAAGAAGCACGCGCCGCACACGATCGCGGCGATCAGGACGATGCCGATGACGCGGCCGATGACACGACCGGCATTCGGGTGTCTCTTGTTTCTCTTTGCGTTCTTTTTTGCGGCGTTGGATATGCGTTGCTTCCGCTCTTCGCGGTAGAGTTCCGCTTTGCTTTTTTCGGTTTTTGCCACTTGAACCATCCTTTTCATGATTGATAAAACCGGATTAATCCAGCATAACGAACCTATTTTATACTATTTTTGCGCAATGTGCAAGCCTATTTTCGGAAAAAACGAAAAATTTTACATTTGTTCCCACAGAGAACGATCCCGGAACGCCGTCTCGAACCAGACGTCCGGCAGCGCAAACGTCTGTTTGTCAAGGTATTGCAGCGCGCCGACGTCCTCGGTGAAGTCGAACGTGAGCTTGTACGAACACAAAAACTGCTTCTTGTAGCCGTAGCGCTTGTTCTGCGCGTTCGTGCCGTACTTGCCGTCGCCCAGAAGCGGGCAGCCGACCGACGCGAGATGCGCGCGGATCTGGTGCGTGCGCCCGGTCAGCAGCTCGACCTCCAGCAGAGACAGATCTCTGTAACTGTCGAGCACGCGGTATCGGGTGCGGATCTGCTTTGCGTCCGGCGCGCTCTTGCGCGAAACGAAGACCTTGTTTTTGGCCTCGTCCTTGCGCAGATACCCTTCCAGCGTATCGGCTTCCCGCGGCGGTCTGCCGTGGACGACGCACAGATACATCTTGTGCAGCTGCCGCGATTTGACGATCGCGTTGAGCGCGCGCAGCGCCTCGGCGTTCTTGGCGGCCATGACGATGCCGCACGTGTTGCGGTCGATGCGGTTGACCAGCGACGGCGTGAAGGACTGTTCGCTGTCGGGATCGTACTCGCCCTTTTCGTAAAGATACCGCTTGACGCGCGTGATGAGCGTGTCGACGTACTCCGTCTCGTCCGGATGTGACAGCAGGCCGACCTTCTTGTTGAGAAGCAGCAGGTTCTCGTCCTCGTAGAGGATGTCGAGCGTTTTGGCCGCGCGCAGGAAATCATACTGCGGACGCGGCTTTTCAAAAAACTCGTCGTTTATGTACAGCTCCAGCGTGTCGCCCGCCTGCAGCCGGTCGGAGATCTGCGCGCGCCTGCCGTTGCGCTTGATGCGCTTGAGACGGATATATTTGTACAGCAGCGCCTGCGGGAGCGTCGGCAGGGATTTCGTCAGAAACTTGTCCAGCCGCTGTCCGGCGTCGTTGGGGCCGATGGTGAGCGTTTTCACTTCTGCTTCCTCGAGAAAAACGCATTGTACGAGGCGACCCACTTGCGCACGTTCTGCGGCGACCACGCTTTGGGAAGCATGGCGCACAGCGCTGTCGCGGAGGCGATCTGTGAGGCGATGCGCAGGATCTTGGTCAGCAGGATCTTGTCGGTGCAGACCTTCTTCGCCCGCTCGACGAACTCCTTCACGGACAGCTTGAGCATCGACTGCAGGTTCGTCGTGTTGGCGGTGATCGTGATCTCCTTCTCCGTCAGGATGCCGCGCTCAAACAGGAAATCCACTTCGGCGGGCTCCATCGTCAGACACGCGTTCTTCAGGCATGCCATCGCCGCATAGCCCGCGCCGAGCAGCTTGTAGTACCCGGTCTGGTACTTCCACAGCGACTCCGCCGTAAACGCGCAGTCCTTGTCGGCGACCACGGTCTCGGACAGGATGTGCGACGCCTTGAGCGCGTTTGCGATACCGGAACCGATCAACGGCACCGTCATGAATGCGCTGTCGCCGATGGCGGCATAGCCGTCCGCGACCAGCATGGACAGCGGCTGGCGCACGGGGATCTTGGCAAACTGACCGCCGCGCGCGACCGTCGTGCCGATGTGGGGATTGGTCTTGCGCAGATCGTCGAGGACCGCGGCGACTTCATCCGCGCCGAACGGCTCGAACCGGACGATCAGCACGTCCGCATAATCCGGCTCCGTGGCGACCCATGCGACTTCCTTTCTGCCCTGGTGCAGGATATACACTTCGTAATTGTGCGCAGGCTCGAAATCGCCGGTGCGCGCGTAGAACGCGCGGTACACATAGGCGACGTTGTTCTCGCCGATCTCTTTTTCCACGCCGCAGACGTCCGGCAGCGCGGTGCGCAGCGGAGAATCCATGCCGCACGCGTCGATCACGAGATCGGCGTAGATCTTTTCTTCGCCCGCATACACGCCGCAGACGCGGCTGCCCAGAAGCAGCGGCGCGGTGACGGCCGTTTCAAAGCGGAACTTGACGCCGCAGCGCTTGGCGTGGGCGATCAGATGCGCGTAGATGTCGCGCCGTTCCATCTTGATCTCCAGCTCGTCCTGCGGCACGCGCTGCGTGAGCATGACGCTCTGTGCGGGCGGGAAGAAGGTCATGTTCTCCTTGTAGGTATAAAGGCTCTTGGACGGATAGGGAACGCCGGCCGCGATCAGCGCGCCGGGCGCAAAAATATCCGTCCAGTCGTAACCGAGCGCGTCCTCCGCTTTCTGCTCCAGAAGCGTGACGTCAAACCCTTTACGCGCCAAATCCGCCGCAGCGGCAAGACCGCCGTGGCCTGCGCCGGCGACAAGGATCGTTTTACCCATGAAAGATCATCCTTTCTGTTTGTTTGAATTGATATGAAAAAGGCGTAGCCAGATTTCCTTCGGCAATAAGGCAAGAATGATGGCAAGGAACATGATCGCGCAGCCGGTCATTTCGCGCGCGGACAGCGACTGGTGCAGCAGCATCCACCCGAACAGCGCGGAAAAGACGGACTCCAGACACAGCAGCATCGACGCGAGCACGGGGTCGGTGTGCTTCTGCCCGTACAGCTGCAGCGTGAACGCGCCGGCGCTCGACATCACGCCGGCATACAGAAGCTCCGGCGCGGCCGCCAGGATCGACGGCACGGTCGGATGCTCGAAGACGAACATACAGACAAGCGACATCGCGCCCGCAACGGCAAACTGCACGCAGGACAGCGAGATCACATTGATGCGCGCCGCATAGTAGTCGGCGATCAGGATCTGCAGCGCGAAAAAGAGCGAGCAGGACAAAGACAGCAGCTCGCCGCGGCCGAACGACGTAAGCGATCCCTTCTGTATGCACAGCAGGAAGTTGCCGAACACGGCCAGCAGGACGCTGAAGCCGATGCGCGCCTCGATTTTTTTATGGAAGAAGACCGTTCCGAGCACGGGCACGATCACCATATACTGCGCCGTAAGGAAGCCGATCTTGCCCGTCGGCGTATCGACGAAGGCAAACTGCTGCAGATTGAAGCCCGCGAACAGACACACGCCGCTCAGCACGCCCGCCTTCCACAGCGTTTTGCGCGCCTGCCGTTTTTCCTCGGCGGACATGGGCGGCGCCTTCGAGAACTTCTCGCTCAGGACGGACGCCGGAAACAGCACCAGCACCGCCAGCACCATGCGCACGCCGGAAAACGTGAACTCCCGGACCGTGTCCATCGCCGTCGTCTGGAACACGAACGAAAGGCCCCAGATCACCGCGGCAAGGAAGCAGGGCAGCGCGCCCTTGAGTTGTTTGGTCATGGTTTACGTTTACCGCCCTTTTTAGTATTGGTATGGGGATGGGGCCGCGCGCCGGAGCGCGGCGCTCTGCCGCGGCCGCGTGCAGGATCGAACTTCGGTTTCACAAGGCATTTCTCCCCCGTCCCGATCAGATCCCGCCGGTCGGCACGGATGAGCGCTTCACGCACAAGGTCGGCGTTCTGCGGACGGCTCCACTGCAGAAGCGCCCGCTGCAGCGCCTTTTCATGCGGGTCGGTCGCCACATAGACGGGCTTTCCCGTCAGCGGATTGATGCCCGTATAATACATCACGGTCGACGCCGTTCCGGGCGTGGGGTAGAAGTCCTGCACCTGTTCGGGACGGCACTTGTTCTTTTTGAGATACGCCGCGAGCGTCGCCGCGTCGCGCAGCGTGCTGCCCGGATGGCTCGACATCAGGTACGGCACGAGATACTGCTCCTTGCCGAACGATTTCGTCAGCTCGAAAAACCGCGCGCGGAACCGGTCGTACACCGCGACGTTCGGTTTGCCCATGAGCGAGAGCACGTTGTCGCAGCAGTGCTCCGGCGCGACCTTGAGCTGGCCGCTGATGTGATCGCGCACCAGCTTGCGGAAAAACGTCTCGTCCTTGTCGTAGATCAGATAATCGTATCGGATACCGGAGCGGATGAACACTTTTTTGACGCCGGGGATGCGCTCGACCTGCCGCAGCAGCTCGATGTATTCCCGGTGATCGACGCGCAGATTATTGCAGGGCGTCGGCGCGAGGCACTTGCGGTCGGTGCACACGCCGTGCGCGAGCTGTTTTTCGCACGCGGGATTGCGGAAATTCGCGGTCGGTCCGCCGACGTCGTGGATAAACCCTTTGAAGTCCGGCAGCTCGGTCAGCAGCTTCGCCTCGCGCACGACCGACTCGATGCTGCGCGAGCGGACGCTGCGCCCCTGGTGGAACGCGAGCGCGCAGAAGTTGCAGCCGCCGAAACAGCCGCGGTTATGGGTGATGGAGAACTTGACCTCTTCGATCGCGGGCACGCCGCCCTGACTTTTGTAGATCGGATGGTAGTCGCGCACGAACGGCAGGTCGTACAGCCTGTCCAGTTCTTCGCGTTCGAGCGGCGGCTGCGGCGGATTCTGTACCAGCAGCCGATCGCCGTATTTTTCCGTGACGGCGCGTCCCGTGACGCTGTCCTGCTCGCGGTACTGCGCCGCAAACGCGCGCGCGTACAGCCGCTTGTCGTGCCGAAGCTGGTCGTAGTTCCAGCCGCCGACCGTTTCATAGTGCGGCTGTTCGTCCGCGCAAGCGAGATAGACCGTGCCGCGCACGTCGTGTATTCTGCCGATGGGCGCGCCCTTGTCCAGAAGCCGCGCGATACGCAGGATCGAACGCTCGCCCATGCCGTAGGACAACAGATCCGCGCCCGATTCCACCAGGATGCTCGGCCGGACCTTGTCGTCCCAGTAGTCGTAATGCGCAAAGCGGCGCAGCGACGCTTCCAGTCCGCCGATGACGATCGGCACGTCGCCGAACGCCTCGCGGATGCGCCTGCAGTAAACGATGACCGCGCGGTCGGGGCGCTTGCCCGGCTTGCCGCCGGGAGAATAGTAGTCCGTCGACCGTTTCTGCTTGGCGACGGTATAGTGCGCGACCATGGAGTCGATGTTGCCGCCCGTCACCAGAAAGCCCAGACGCGGACAGCCGAAACGTTTGAAGTCCTCGGAAGTGCGGAAATCCGGCTGCGCAAGGATCGCCACGCGGTAGCCCTCGCGCTCCAGAAGCCGCGACAGCAGCGCCGCGCCGAACGACGGGTGATCGACGTAGGCGTCCCCCGTCACATAGACAAAATCGGGCGCATCCCAGCCGCGCGCTTCCATATCCGCGCGGGAGATCGGCAAAAACTGTGTATTCATACCGCGCCTCCGTCGTCCTCGTCAGCCGGCGCATACACCCGCACGGCGCATTCCGACAGACCGAGCAGAAGAAGGAAACAGCACAGCGGTTTCAGACCGTAGAACAGATCGTCCGTCATGCCGCAGGCGCAGAAGCCCGCGACGGACGCCAGCAGCGTGACCGCGGCGCCGCGCGCCTTGCCGCCCCGCTTAGCCAGCAGCACAAGCCGGACAGCGAGCAGCAGCAGTACGCCGCAGAAAAGCGCCGCGCCGATGACGCCGTTTTCGAGCAGCAGCTCAAGCAGGATGTTGTGCGCGTGCGGCTGTTCGATGCCGTACGTCTCATGCAGCGCGCGCCGCACATTGTCGACACCCGTGCCGTAACCGAACAGCCAGTGTCCGCGCAGCAGATCGAAGCACGCGCGCCAGATCTGCGCGTGCGTATTGACGGAAATGTCTTCCGGATGGAACAGCGTCAGGAGCCTGCGGAAGACGCCGCCCGCCGTAACGGCCAGGGCGGCAGCGCCGACAGCCAGCGCGCACAGCAGCTTCCATGCCGCCTTGCGCCCGTAAAAGAGCAGGACGGCGAATACGACCGCGAGCGCGAGATACGGTCCGCGCGAATAGGAGCAGGCGATCCCGCCGAGCGTCAGACCCATGCACAGAAGCGACACCAGCCGCCGCGCGCGGCCGCGGAACCAGAACACGCCGTACGCGCACAGCGGCGCCATCATGCAGAGGAACGCCGCAAAGAAAACGGGGTTTGTGAACGTACCGCTTGCGCGGTCGCGGATGGCAATGAAGTCGGTGCGCTGCAGCACGGGCATCAGCCTCTGCGGCCACAGGCGCACGGCAAGTCCGGCAACGCCGCTGTCCAGCAGGTGCCAGAACGGATTGAGGCACGTCTTCAAGGGTTTCGCGATGTATGCGCCGTAGTGGAACAGCACCATCTGCAGAATGCCGATCCCGCCCGCGGCGCCGCCGCAGAGCGCGCCGCCGAACAGCACGGCGTCGAGCTTGGGCGCGGTATCGACGGTGTGCATCACAGCGCGCCAGCCGAGGTAGAAAAAGCCCCACAGCGCCAGCGTCGCCAGCGCGGACACGCGCGAGCCGGAATAGAGGACGCCGCACAGCAGCCACCAGTAAAACGCGAACGCGAGTTTTTCCGTCGGCGCGAACGGCACATGCGCGCCGCGCAGCGTCATGATATACGCCGCAAAGCACAGCACAGGGAACACGTATTCCGGCAGCAGCGCCGCCAGCGAAAAAACCGCCGCCGTCCACAGCCACCGACCGGGATTGTCCCGCACAAACGCGCGCACCGTTCTCATAGGCATACCTTTCCGTTTACAGTATTAACTAATATATTATACATAGTTTCACGCGCACATGCAAGTATTTTTTGCGATTCGGAAAAAGGCCGCCGCGGTTCGGGAACGGGACGCGCGGTACGGGACACAATGCGGGACACAATGCGGGACTCAAAACGGAACATATCCCGGACAGAACGTGGGACACATAAATAAACAAAACATAAACAAAACAAAACAAAAGAGAGAATATGTTGTCGGCAGAGCCGACGCGCCCGCGTGCAAAAAGTGTTTTCTGCCCCGTACAGGCAGCGTTTGCCGAAAACGCACATACTCTGAAATGCAGGCATTTATGACCGAATTATGAACTTTCTGAAAAAGTTGGATAAAAGACTTGATTTTTCCGGAAAAAGGGGCTACAATACAATTAGCACTCGGGAGTACGGAGTGCTAAACTTTTGCAATCTATGTCATTGGAGGGAATAAATATGACACTCAAACCTTTAGCTGACCGCGTTGTCGTCAAGGCTGTCGAGGTCGAAGAAACCACCCAGAGCGGCATCATCCTTGCGCCGTCCGCGCAGGAGAAGCCCCAGGTCGCCGAAATCGTTGCCGTCGGCCCCGGCGGTGTCGTGGACGGTAAGGAAGTCGAAATGTACGTCAAGGTCGGCGACCGCGTCATCACCGGACAGTATTCCGGCACCAAGGTCAAGCTCAACAAAGAAGAATATACCATCGTTCGCCAGAGCGACATTCTCGCGATCGTGGAAGACTGAGGAGGAACTTAAGTCATGGCAAAACAGATCATTTACGGCGAAGAAGCCAGAAAAGCATTGCAGGCAGGCATCGACAAGCTCGCCAATACCGTCAAGATCACGCTCGGCCCCAAGGGCAGAAACGTCGTGCTTGACAAGAAATACGGCGCGCCGCTCATCACGAACGACGGCGTGACCATCGCAAAGGATATCGAGCTCGAAGACGCGTTCGAGAACATGGGCGCGCAGCTCGTCAAGGAAGTCGCCACCAAGACCAACGATGTCGCCGGCGACGGCACCACGACCGCCACGCTGCTGGCACAGGCGCTGGTGCGCGAAGGCATGAAGAACGTCGCCGCGGGCGCAAACCCGATGGCGGTCAAGAAGGGCATCGGCAAGGCGGTCGCCGCCGCTGTCGACGCGCTCAAGAAGGATGCGAAGCCCGTGACGAGCTCCGCGGACATCGCGAGAGTCGCCACCATCTCCTCCGCCGACGAGGAACTCGGCCAGATCATCGCCGACGCGATGGAAAAGGTCACGGCAGACGGCGTCATCACCGTTGAGGAATCCAAGATCGCCGTCACCGATTCCGACGTCGTGGAAGGCATGCAGTTCGACCGCGGCTACATCTCGCCCTACATGGTCACCGACACCGACAAGATGGAAGCCATCATCGACGACGCGCTGCTGCTGATCACCGACAAGAAGATCTCCAACATCCAGGAGATCCTCCCGCTGCTTGAGCAGATCCTCAAGGCGGGCAAGAAGCTCGTCATCATCGCCGAGGACGTGGAAGGCGAAGCGCTGTCCACCATCCTCGTCAACAAACTCAGAGGCACGTTCACCTGCGTCGCCGTCAAGGCGCCCGGCTTCGGCGACAGACGCAAGGAAATGCTGCAGGATATCGCCACGCTGACCGGCGGCGAAGTCATCACCTCCGACCTCGGTCTGGAGCTGGCGGACACCCAGATGTACCAGCTCGGCCAGGCGCGTCAGGTCAAGATCTCCAAGGAGAACACGATCATCGTCGACGGCGCCGGCGACAAGGACAAGATCAAGGACCGCATCGGCCAGATCAAAGTCCAGATCGAGAACACCACCTCCGATTTCGACCGTGAGAAGCTGCAGGAAAGACTTGCCAAGCTGTCCGGCGGCGTAGCCGTCATCCGTGTCGGCGCGGCGACCGAGACCGAAATGAAGGAAAAGAAGATGCGCATCGAGGACGCGCTCGCGGCAACCAAGGCGGCCGTCGAAGAAGGTTACGTCGCAGGCGGCGGCGTGGCGCTCGTCAATGCCATCCCGGCTGTGCGCGCGCTGCTTGACACCGACGACGCCGACGAAAAGACGGGCGTCAACATCGTCGTCAAGGCGCTCGAGGAACCGCTGCGCCAGATCGCGGCCAACGCCGGCCTCGAAGGCTCCGTCGTCCTCAACAACATCCTGTCCTCCGGCAAGACCGGCTACGGCTACAACTTTGCCAAGGACGAATACGTCGACATGGCGGAAGTCGGCATCATTGACCCGACGAAGGTCACGCGTTCCGCGCTGCAGAACGCCGCGTCCGTCGCTTCGATGGTCTTGACCACCGAGAGCCTCGTCGCCGACAAGCCCGACCCGCAGGCGGACGCCGCAGCGAACGCCGCAGCCATGGCAGCCGCACAGGGCGGCGGAATGTATTAAGCCCTGACAATACAACCGCATACAGACGCAAAAGGGACCCGAAGCACTTCGCTTCGGGCCCTGTTTTTTCAATCGCTCTTTCACATATATTCCACCAGGATCGCTTCGTGGCGGCAGCGCACGGCGCAGGCGCCGCATTGGAAACATTTTTCCTGGTCGATCTCGAACGGTTTGTGCAGCTCGCCGTGCGGCGCTTTCTCCGGACACACGTGTTCGCACACCGAACAGCCGACGCATTTCTGCGGGTCGATCGTCACCTTGCGGATCGGTTTGTGCGTGTGATCCGGTGCGATCGCGTTGTTCGGGCAAATCTCCTCGCAGTGTCCGCAGCTGACGCACTTTTTCTCGTTGATGCGGTAAACGGGTTTATCATCCTCGAGCGCCGGCGCGCCGAACAGACAGACCCATGCGCACGCGCCGCAGCCTACGCAGCGTTCTTCCTGAATTTTGTATGCCATGCCGTCAACCTCCCGATGCGGGCGAGAGCAGCCAGATCTCGTCGCCGTCCCGCAGCGTCCTCGATTTCTTCTTGCAGGGTTCGCCGCCGACGTAGACGGCCGCGTCCTTGAACTGCAGACCGGAATCCGTCTGCGCGCCGCCGAGCTTTTCATGCAGCTGCGTGAACACGTCCTTGAGATTGCCGCATTCCAGCTCCACCTGCGGCGTGCCTGTGTCGACGCGGTACACGCCGAACAGTTTCACCGTAACCTTTGCCATTACGAATACGCCTCCTTTACCGCCGCGTCATAAACGTCCTTTGAGATCGGCACGCCGAGCGTTTTCAGCCGATGGTACGTCGGGATGCCGTTTTTCCAGCCGCGGCCGCGGTTGTAGACTTTTTTCATTCTCTCCAGCGGCACCTTGGTGCGCGGATCGTTCGGGTCCTGCGGCTCGTCGGTCAGCCGCTTCGGGAGCTGATCCGCGTCCGCCTTCTGGCCGAGGATGATGTTGGCGATGCGCTCGGTGTTGTAGCCGTAGGCGCCCCATGTGAGCATGGACGCCATCGTGGAGCGGATGCCGGTCGAATATTTGATCGCATACGACTCCGGCAGCAGCGGGATGTTGATCCTGGGCGCCTTCGTAAAGTGGCTCAGGAGGTTGACCACCGGTCCCACATAGGGAAACACCGCAAGGATCGCTTTGGTCAGAGGCCAGTTCGGTTTGTCGATCAAAAAGCCGGGGAACACGGCGTAGCTCGTGAACAGACACGATCCGCCCGCCGAAACGCCCTCCATCAGATTCTGGAACATGATCGCCAGCGCCGCCTTGCCGTGCGGCGTCAGGGAATCCACGTCGAGGCCGAGACCTTCCGCCACGACCATATAACCCGCGTTCAGGTGGCATCCGCCGCGGTTCGCCGTGGCATATCCCAGACCGTGGCCGACCGCGTGACGCGGCTCGTATGCCGCAAGCTCCATACCCTTCGCGTTGATGGCGTAGTCCGCGCCGCCGAACCGCTCGCTCATTTTCCGCGTGCCGTCCGCCAGGATATTGCCGTCTCCCGCGCGCACCGCGATCTTGCGGAACATGTCCTCGATGTTGTCCGTCCTGCCGAATTCGAGTCCGAAATCGTGCACACCTTTTTCCTTCAGTTCCATCGCGAACGCAATGGTGCCGGCGGCCGAGATCGTGTCCATGCCGAGCTCGTCCAGCACATAGTTCCACCGGATGATCTTTTCGATGTCGTCGTTGAGGATATTGGCGCCCAGAAGGCCGAGGATCTCCAGCTCCGGTCCCTTGACGACCTTGTCGTCGACCTTGACCATCCGCGCGCAGCGGATCGCGCACGTCGTACAGGCGGCGTTGCGCACCAGATGTTTTTCCGCCAGCTCCTCGCCGGAGATCTTTTCAAATCCGTCGAACCGTCCGGCGCTGAAGTTCTTGGTCGCCAGGATCTTGTGCGCCTGCATGGGCGCGATCAGACCGGCGGTACCGAGCTTGGGAAGCTGGCGGCCGGTCAGCGGGTGCGTCCGGAGCGTATGCACCCATTTCTCGTTGGTTTTGCGCAGTTTCTCCCGGTCGCGCACATCCGGCAGCGCCGCGCCGAACGCCGTGACCGCTTTGAGATTCTTGTCGCCGAATACCGCGCCGACGCCGCCCCGGCCGGCCGTGCGTTCATTGGAGAACACGCAGGCATACAGCACCTTGTGCTCGCCCGCGGGGCCGATCACCAGCTTGCCGCACCGCTGCGGAAGGCTTTCCTGTGTCTCGCTCGTCGTCCGTCCCCACAGATTGGACGCGTCCGAGAACACGACGTCGTTGTGCAGGATGCTGACCGTGACCGGTTTGGCGCTCCTGCCGGTGAAAATCACGGCGTCGTAGCCCGCGCGCTTGAGCCACAGACCGAAATCGCCGCCGCAGTTGGACGACGTGAGGATGCCGGTCAGGGGCGAGATCGTGGAAATATTGAAGCGCGAGGAATTCGGGCAGCCGCAGCCGGTCAGCGGGCCTGTGGTCACCACGATCCAGTTGTCCTCGTCGAACGCTTTCATGCCGAACTGGATGTGCCGCAGCAGGATGTCCGCCGCCATGACCTTGCCGCCGAGCGTGCGCTTTCTGTCCTCGTCCGTCCACGGGTACAGGGAGTGCGTCCGGTTCGTCAGGTCGACAAACAGGACTTTTCCCATATAGCCGTCGTATGGCTTTTTCATACGCAATGCTCCCTTCCTATCGGATCGTTATCGAATGGATCTCATTGTTGTCGAGTATATACAGCCGCCCTGCGCACGCCGTATCGCCGCACAAAAGCTGCGCCGCAAGCTGCGCCTGCAGCGCGCCGATCAGACCGACGGCGCTGCTGACGGACAGCGGCTTTTCGTTCTCCGCGTCCAGCAGACCGGCCGTGTCAAGGTCGGGCGTTTTGCCGGGCAGATACGCGTACGCCGTGCCGAAGAAGCCGTTGATCCCGCCGTTGACAAGCGGAACGCCGCGCGTTTTGCAGAAATCGTTCAACAGCCGACGCGCCGGATTGTTGTCCACCGCGGCAAGGACGACGTCCGCATCCTGCAGGCAGTCCAGGTCGTCCGCGCAGGTGATGTTTTTTTGCAGGGCGTCCGCCGCACAGTCGGGCGCGTAGGCGCCGAGACGCCGCTCGAGCAGCACGCATTTCGGTGCACCGACGTCCGCGGGCGTATAGAAAAACTGCCGGTTGAGGTTGCGCGTTTCGACCGTGTCGCCGTCGATCAGCAGAAGTCTGCCGATCCCCATGCCGCACAGATGCACGGCGGCGTTCGTGCCCAAGCCCCCGCAGCCGACGACCGCGGCGCATTTTCCGGAGAGGTCAAAGCCCTGCGTTTTCGCCTTTTCGTTCATTTGCCGTAATTCCCTCCGCACGACTGCGTATCGCCGCCGAGCAGCTCGACCGCATGCTCGAGCACGGGCAGCACCACGGCGATCGACTCGCGCACCGCCTTCGGACTGCCGGGCAGATTGACGATCAGCGTCCTGCCGCGGATGCCGCTGACCGCGCGGGAGAGCATGGCGCGCGGCGTGATGGTCATGCTTTGGGCACGGATCGCCTCGGCAATGCCGGGCGCCTCCCTGTCGAGCACGGCGCGCGTCGCTTCGGGCGTGACGTCGCGCGGCGCAAAGCCCGTGCCGCCGGTCGTGAAGATGACGTCCGCGCCGAATCCGTCCGCAAGCTCGATCAGCGCGTTTTGAATTGCCTGCGCCTCATCCGGCACGAGCCGGTACGCGTTTTCGTCCGACAGCGGCGCGACGCATTCCGCAATGGCGGGGCCGCTCCTGTCTTCGCATTCGCCGCGGCTGCACCGGTCGCTGACACAAAGGATACCGAATCTCATTCTGAATCACCAGAATCAGTTTACCATATCAGATATGGAAAAGCAACAGGTATATCGGGCAGTCCTCTGTCCCGTCAAAACGATTTAGACGTCTGTGCGCAATGAATGATTGAAAAAAGATATCCGACATGGTATACTATGGATACTATTCAGAATCGGAGGTATTACAAATGCAAAAAAGACTGTCCGGAATCCTGTGTGTACTGCTTGCGCTGACACTGTTTTCCTCGTTCTGTCTGTCCGCGTTTGCCGCCGCGCCGGACGAATCGGAGAACGGCTTCAACGGCTTTATTGCCGCAGATCCGTCCGCCACGGACGACGGCGTCCGGTTTGACAGAGAAAAAGGCGCCGTGACGATGGCAAGCGGCGAGGCGCTGCGTCTGGTGCTTCATGACCGTCTGCCGGGCGACGAGCTTGACGTCTCCTGGTCGTCCTCAGACGAAGATGCGGCTTCCATCGCCGAAGACGGCACGGTCACGACCGGTTCGGCCTGCCGCATTTCGTTTTTCAGGTATATCGAGATCCCCATCGCCGTCGTATTTGTCTTCCCCGGCCCGAACAGGTACCTCCATTTGCCGTTCCCCATTTTGTGGTTCCCGCACTTCGAGGGCAGCACGACCATATCAATGACCGCCTCCGAGACCGAAACAGATCCGGAAACAGGCGAAACGATTGAATGTGTGGTATTGAAGGACTCGGTCAAACTGACCGTGAAGCACACGTTCAAAGAATGGCTCAGCTCACGGTTCTGATCTGCCGGGCAGATCACGAAACAGCTTGCTGCGGATGCGCGAATGTGCGCATCCGTTTTTTGTATGCCGTAGCGCCCCGTTTACAGAGGCATTACGAAAAAACAATCCTGTGATTTCTATTGCAATACAGCCGGTCTTTATGGTAATATGATACAGGATCCGACGAACCTTTTACACACGCGGAACGACCGGACCGCAATGACAGGGAGGCTGACCGACATGCTCAACGTCGTTTCCAGAGAGGACGCCGTATCGTGCGTGCTGCGGCATACGCAGCGTACCGACGTCGGGACGCAGACCGTTCCGCTCTTTTCCGCCGCCGGCCGCACGCTCGCATGCGGCGTGACTGCCGCGGAGGACGTGCCCGCCTTTGACCGCACGACCGTGGACGGATATGCCGTCCGCGCCGCGGACACGTTCGGCGCATCTGCCGCGATCCCGGCGCAGCTCGAGGTCGTGGGCACGGTCGGCATGGGCGAAGCGCCGCGCTTTTCCGTCGGCGCAGGTCAATGCGCCGCCATATCCACCGGCGGGATGCTCCCGCGGGGCGCGGACGCCGCCGTCATGGTCGAGCATACCGACGACGCGGACGGGCTGTGCCTTGTGTACCGCGCGGCAGCGCCCGGCGAAAACATCACGCGCCGCGGCGACGATATTGCCGCGGGCAGCGTCGCGCTGCATGCGGGCACGCGCATCGGCGTGCCGCAGATCGGCGTACTGTCCGCGCTGGGCGTTTACGACGTGACCGTGTTCAAAAAGCCCGTGATCGCCGTGCTCTCGACCGGCGACGAACTGGTGCGCGGCCGTCCCGCCTTGGGACAGGTGCGGGACGTCAACGGATACCTTCTGTGCGCGCTGATCGAACGCGCGGGCGCAGAGCCGCTGTTCTGCGGCGCCGTGCCGGACGACCGGGCAAAGATCGCCGCCGCCTTGCGGGACTGCCTCGGAAAAGCCGACGCCGTGCTCATCTCCGGCGGCTCCTCGGCAGGCACGCGCGACATGACCGTCGGCATTCTGGACGAGCTGGGCGAGGTCTGCTTCCACGGGATCGCCATGAAGCCCGGCAAGCCGACGATCTTCGGCACGGCGGGCGGCAAACCCGTTTTCGGTCTGCCCGGCCATCCGCTGGCCGCTTACTTTGTCTTCCGTCTGGTCGTTGCGGACTATCTGCGCGCGCTGCTGCACGCGGATGCGGACAAGCCGGTGCGCGCTGCCGCGCTTTCGACCAACATCCCGTCCAACCACGGCAGAGAGGAATTCCTCTGCGTGCGGCTTGGCGAAAACGGCGAGGCGATCCCGCTGTACACCAAATCCGGTGTGATCTCCGTTCTGTCCGCGGCGGACGGCTTTATCCGCATCCCGCGCGACACGGAGGGACTGCAGAAAGGCGCCTGTGTGGAGATATACGAGCTATGAAACAGAATTACCTGAACAATTTACCTTTGGACGAGGCGAAGGAACTGTACTTCGCGCACCTGAAAGCCGCCGGCTTCGGTCCGCGCACGGAAACGGTTCCGTCCGCCGAAAGCGCCGGCCGCGTGCTGCCGGACGCCGTATACGCCAAGATCTGTTCGCCGCATTACAACGCCTCGGCGATGGACGGCGTCGCCGTCAAAGCGGCGGACACGTTCGGCGCGAGCGAGCATACGCCGCTGACGCTGACGCGCGCGCAGTACCGCGCGGTCGATACCGGCGACCCGATCCCCGACGGCTGCGACGCGGTCATCATGGTCGAGGATCTGATCGACGCCGGCGACGGCAGCTTCACGATCCTGTCCGCGGTGCATCCGTGGCAGAACGTGCGTCAGGTGGGCGAGGACATCTGCATGGGCGACATGATCGCGCCGTCCGGCACCGTGCTGACACCCGCGCTCTGCGGCGCCCTGCTCGCGGGCGGCGTAACGCAGGTCCGTGTGCTGCGCCGGCCGCTTGTCGGCATCATCCCGACCGGCGACGAGATCGTGCACCCGACGGATACGCCGCGCGCGGGCGAGATCATCGAGTTCAATTCCACGATCTTCTCCGCCATGCTGCGCGAATACGGCGCCGAGGCGAAGACGTATCCCATCACGCCCGACAAAAAAGACTTGATCCGCGCCGCTCTGCAGACGGCGCTGGCGGAATGCGACGCCGTGCTGATCCTGGCCGGCTCCTCCGCCGGACGCGACGACTACACCAGCGAGGTGATCGCGTCGCTCGGCACGGTGCTTGTGCACGGGCTGGCCGTCAAACCCGGCAAACCCGCCGTGCTCGGCGAAGCGTGCGGCAAACCGGTGATCGGTCTGCCGGGTTATCCCGTATCGGCGATCGTCGTTATGGACGAGATCGTCGCCGATATGCTGTGCGCGGCGACGGGGCAAAAGCCAAAGAAAAGAAACACGCGTTCCGCCGTGCTCGGGCAGAAAGTCGTGTCCTCGCTCAAATATACGGAGTATATCCGCGTCACGCTCGGCGTGATCGGCGGCAGGCTCCTCGCCTCTCCCCTGCCCCGCGGCGCGGGCGTCATCACGAGCTTTACGAAGGCGGACGGCATCCTGACCGTGCCGCAGAACCGCGAAGGGTATGACGCGGGCGAGACGGTCGACGTGCGTCTTTTGACGGACGCCGAACCGGAGAACACGTTGATCGTGACCGGCAGCCACGACCCGCTGATCGACGAGGTATCCGACATCCTGCAGAAAAACGGCGCGCCGTTCCGCGTGCGCTCGACGCACGTCGGCAGCATGGGCGCGGTCTATGCGGTCCGCGGCGGCTTGGCGCATATGGGCGCCGTGCATCTGCTCGACGCCGAAACCGGCGGCTACAACGACAGTTACGTCAAAAAATATTTCCCGAACGGCGGCGCGGTGCTCGAAAAGGGCGTCCGCCGCGTGCAGGGACTGATGGTCAGAAAAGGCAACCCGCTGCACATACGGGAGTTTTGCGATATACGGAACGTGCGGTACGTCAACCGCCAGCGCGGCGCCGGCACACGGATACTGTGCGACCACCTGCTGGCAAAGTACGGCATACGCGCCGGGGAGATCGACGGCTACACGAACGAAGAATACACGCACACCGCGGTCGCGGCGCTGATCGCGGCCGGCAATGCGGACGCAGGTCTGGGGATCTATTCCGCGGCGAAGATGTACGATCTGGATTTCATCCCGATCTGCGAGGAGGCATACGACTTCCTGATCTGTGAAGCCTACGCGGACGATCCGATGGTACGCGCATTCCTCGATGCGCTGCGCTCGGACGCGTGCCGGGAACGCCTGTCCCGCATGGGCGGGTACGGTTTGGAGGGATAAGATGCTGACACATCTCAATGAAAACGGCGAAGCGGTGATGGTGGACGTCGGCGAAAAGGCGGTCACGATCCGCACGGCGTCCGCCGCGGCGACGGTGCGCATGCAGCCGGAAACGCTCAAAAAGCTCCTTGCCGCCGACCTCAAGAAGGGCGACGGGCTCGGCACGGCGCGCATCGCGGGCATCCTGGGCGGCAAGAAAACGTCGGAACTGATCCCGCTGTGCCACAACATCCCGCTCGATCGCATCACGGTGGACTTCGAGCAGAAAGACGAGACGCGTCTTGTGATCGTCGCCCGCGCCAAATGCACCTACAAAACGGGCGTCGAGATGGAGGCGCTGACCGCGGCGACCGTCGCGGCGCTGACGGTCTACGACATGTGCAAAGCGATCGACCGCGGCATGACGATCGAGGACGTGCGTCTTTTGGAAAAGCACGGCGGAAAGAGCGATTACCGGTATGAAAGATAGCTTCGGCAGAGACATCACCTATCTGCGCGTGTCCGTGACGGAGCGCTGCAATCTGAACTGCGTCTACTGCGGCAAGACCGACTGCGCAAAAAAAGAAAACGAACTGTCCGCAGACGAGATCGTTTCGATCGCGTCCGCGTTCACACAGTGCGGCATCGAGAAGATCCGTCTGACCGGCGGCGAGCCGCTCGTGCGAAACGACATCTGCGAGATCACCGCGCGTCTGCGCGCGCTGCCGGGGCTGCGCACGCTCGCTCTGACGACAAACGGCGTCTATCTATCGCAGTATGCGCGCGAACTGAAAAAAGCGGGGCTTGACAGCGTCAACATCAGTCTCGACAGCACCGACGGCAGCACCTACCGCAAACTCACCGGCGCGGACGTGCTGCACCGCGTACTCGAGGGCATCGACGAAGCGCAGCGCGCCGCTCTGACGCCCGTCAAAATCAACGCCGTCCTGATGCGCGGCGTCAACGAGGACAGCGCCGCATCGCTCATCGACCTTGCGCGCACGCAGCCGGTCGACGTGCGGTTCATTGAACTCATGCCGTTTTCCGACGCGGGCGAGGACGCGTCGCGCATTGTGACGAACGACGCGCTGCTGCGGCGTTTTTCGTTCCTGCGGCCGCTCGGCGCGCGCGACGGCACGGCGGAGATGTACACCGCGGACGGCTTTTGCGGCAGAGTGGGATTCATCAGTCCCATCAGCCGCCGCTTCTGCGGCACATGCAACCGCATGCGGCTGTTGTCGGACGGGCGCGTCAAGCTCTGTCTGGGCGATGAGACGACGGTCGATCTGCGGCCGCTCGTCGGGCAGCGCGAGGCGCTGCTGCAGGCCGCGCAAAACTGCATCCGCAGCAAACCCGCCGGACACCGGTTCGGCGAAACGACGCAGCCGCACGGGCTGAACAAAACGGGAGGATAAGCATGGCAAAGATACTGGCGGTCAACATCAGCGAGCAGAAAAAAACGCCGAAAAAAACGGTCGAGGTCGGGAACCTGATCGAGGATTTCGGCATCGAGGGCGACGCGCACGCCGGCAAATGGCACCGGCAGGTCAGCCTCCTTGCGAAAGAGAGCATTGACAAGGCGAAGGGCATGCGCACGGACGGGCTGTGCCACGGCGTATTTGCCGAGAACCTGACGACCGAAGGGATCGAGCTGCACACGCTGCCGGTCGGCACGCTGCTGCAGGTCGGCGAGGACGCCGTGCTGGAGATCACCCAGATCGGCAAGGAGTGCCACGACGGCTGCGCGATCAAAGCGCTGGTCGGCCAGTGCATCATGCCGAAGGAGGGCGTGTTCGCCCGCGTGGTCCGAGGCGGAAAGGTCCGTGCCGGCGACGCGATCCGGGTCATGACAACCGAATAAAACGATCCTGCGCAAAATACGCCTTCCGGACAAAAAGGCGTATTTCTTTTTTTCGGCAGGCTGTAACTGTTACCTTTTCCGCGCGTTTTGCGTATAACGGATGAAAGAGCAAACGAAAACGGCTCTTTCGGAAAGGAGTGTCCTATGGATAACGGTGCAAGTAGCTACCGCCGTTTTCTGGAAGGTGACGACACAGGACTCAAGGAACTGATCGAAGACTACCGCATGCCGCTGCAGATGTTCATTCTTTCCTTTGTGAAAGACGAAGACACTGCCGAAGAGGCGGCAGTCGAGACCTTTGTGAAACTGGCGACGAAGAAACCGCGGTACAGCGGCAAAGCGTCCTTCAAGACGTGGCTGTTCTGTATCGGCCGCAACACCGCGGCGGACTGTATCCGAAAGCAGAAACGGCACAATACCGTCAGTATAGATGAAATCGGCACGCAGGCATCGGACAAACCGTCCCCGGAGGAGTTGTACATAACCGACGAGCGGAACAGACGCCTGGCGTCTTCCATGAAAAAGCTGAAGGAAGCGTATTACACGGTATTATGGCTCCGGTATTTTGAAAATCTGCCGGTTCGGGACATTGCGCAGATCCTGCACAAGAGCGAGGGCAATACGAAGGTTCTTCTGAGTCGGGCGCGCGAGGCGCTGAAAGTTCAGCTCGGAAAGGATGGTTTTGACGATGAAAACGAACAGTGAAGTTTTTGATCTCGTCATGGCGAGAAAAGACGAATATGAGAAGCAAAAGGCCGCGCGCAATAAGCGGATCGCGGCGGCGGGCGCGGGTGTGCTCGCGATCGCGCTGTGCGTCGGCGTCGGCGTCGCCGCACTGAAAGGCGGCACGCCTCCCGTGAAAGCCGGCGGCGAAGACAACACAGACGTCCGCGCGGCGGAGCCGGACGGGAGCGCGGTCGAACAAACCGCGGTCACGCGGCCGGACGATCCGACAATCAGCGAAGATTCGGTTGTTTTTCCGCCGTACGAAAGCGGGGAAGCCGCGTGGAACGGAAACGGCGAACCCGCGCAGACGACAAAAATCTACGGCGGCGCAAATGCACCGGACGGCGCGGGCTTTTATACGGAAGAAACCGAAGCGGAACGAGGCGGCGCGCCCCCGAAGGACGACCCCGATTCGCCTTACGGCGGCGATACGCAGTCGGGCGGCCGGATGATCCCGGCCAGACCCGACGCGTCCGGTGCGGAAGCGGGCGTGAAAGCGGTCGGAGAAAAGATCACGGACGCCGAGGCATCGGCGTATCTGCGCGAAAACACCTGGATCGGTTCCGCGCTTGCGGCCGGCGGCGTTTCTGCGGACGACATCACGTATTCCGAGACCGGGTACTGCCACGTTTCCTACGACGGCACGGAAGGAAAGCCGCTCGAAGTGCGGGAGAATTTCCGGGACTACCTCGCCTACAGCGGCGGCAGGCTCATTGCGATCATCACGGTGACGAAAGAGAACGGCAAGCTGTCCGCAACGCCCGCGTTCGGCGGACCGTGGTTCCCGGATTACGACGCGTTCCTCAAAGCGCACAAGGGTCAGAAACTGCTGTATGTGTACGCCGGACGGATGGAGATCATCATCACGCCGGACGGCAAATGCTTTAACCCGCAAGGCTCGGATGTGTCCGCATACATGGAAGGTCTCGAGAATCCGTATGCGTACTTCTACAGCGAGGCGGCAGCCTATACGCCGTAATCGCTGTCCGCTGTGCTGCCGGAGTTTTATCCATGCGATAGAACTTCGGCGGTTTTTCTGTGTTGAGCAAACGCGCACGGTATGGTATAGTAAAAGAAAGTTTTTTCAAAAAAGTCCAATACTTTTCTTTTCCCGTTCGTTTTGGGAATGAAGGAGGGCTGCACATGACCAATCATCAAATTGATCACTTGATGAGCAGAATCCAATCGGGAGACGGTACCGCTCTTGAGGAACTCTATAAAGAAATGAGTAAACCCGTATTTTTTTACGCATTGCGGCTGTGCGGCAATACCGACGCCGCGGAGGACGTGATGCAGGACACGTTCGTGACGCTCCTGCGCAAATCCTCCCTTTACCGCGCCGAGGACAAGGGCAGAGCGTGGATCTTCACGGTTGCCAAAAACCTTGTTGTGGACATGCAGCGAAAGCAGTCCCGTACGGACGATTTTGCCGTGCTGACGGAATTGCCCGGCGCGGACGATTTCACGATCCGCGCGGACACCGGGATCGACGCGCTCAACATGCTGGCGTGTCTCACGCCGCGGGAAAAGAACATCGTCCTGCTGCGGCTTCTGGGCGACATGACGCTCACCGAGGTCGCGGCGGAGCTGAACATACCGAAAGGTTCTGTTTTCTGGACATACAACAATGCCGTCAGGAAAATGCGTAAGCAGCACACAGGAGGCGAGCATCTTGAAGCGTAAGTTTGAACAGGAATTCAAAAAGAAGGCTTACAGCGCCGTACCCGATAAATGGGAGGAAGTCAAAGAAAAAGCCGGCGTTTCCGCGCCGGAGAAGACGGCGGGCAAGGTTATGAGACGCAACGCGAAAGCGATCGCGTCCGTTGCCGCGTCCATCACCATCGTGATCGTCGCCGTGTCGGTCGCTGTGGGTATCGGCAGTCGGAAAAACGCGCCCGCCAAGAGCGAGATCACCGTGACCGGTGAAAACGGCATAACCTATACCGTCACGGATGTGTCCGACTTCGATTCGATCGCCGTTCCCGAAACGACGGTGATTGCCTACAAAGACAACAACGGCGTCGAGCATACCACGGTCGCAACGATCACGCGGAACGCGCAAGGGCAAAGAGAAGATTCCAGCGTCGTCGTTACCTTTAAGGACGCACAGGGCAATACACAGACCACCGTCGTGGCTATCCCGGCGGAGCCGTCGACCACCGCGCCGAACGGGCAGGCGCCGACAACCAAACCGGCTTCTGCGGATTCTGCGCCGCAGGCCGATCCCGCAGCGGCTGCCGCATCCACACGCGCGGAGATCGCCAGAGAAGTCGACTGGGCCGAACGGACGATGCCGGAAAAATTCCCTGCCGTGCAGTTTGACCCGACCGGTATCCCCGGCGGCCTGGCGAAGGAATACAACTTCGCGCTTCGGCGCAACGAATATATTTCGAGACCCGCAACGCTGCTGTATAAAGACTATACGCTGCGCAATATCAATCCCAAAACAGATAAAGAGGAAACCGCGACGGCAGATGTTTATGTGTTCCAGAACTTCAGCCGCAGGCTGGCTGTCGGCGTACAATTTCCGGGCGAGGAGAAAATCCACCCGTATGTCAATGTGCAATATACACCGCAGACGCTCGGCGATTTCCTGAATGACGCGGACGTCAAAAACACTGTGCATTTCGGCAACATTCAATTATTTAAAGACGGCACGTTTCCTGTAAACGATCAGAACAAGGCGGACATTTTCAGGTATCTGCTGTCCGACGGTTCGATCCGCAACACGAATTCCACTGACAGACCGTCCGGCGCCAAGGTCACGCTGAGCGTCGACCTTGCCGAACTGGGCAAAAGAACCAAGGTGATGGAAGTCTACGAGAGCGGCTATGTGTACACGAACCTGCTCGGTTCCGGCTGCACCTTCAACGTCGGCAAAGAGAACGTCGCGGCATTCCTCAAGAACAGTTACAACGTGACGTTCGACGATCTGGCCAAAGTCGGTACAACATTGCAGACAACATTGCCGGACTGCGGCGGGGATCCCCCTGTTACCACCGTCAGCCGGCCGTACTTTGTCGAAGGCACGACCGTCATGACCACACAGCCGCGCACCGTTCCGGAATAAACCGCTCGCACATACGCGCCGGGCTTCCGAAGAGGCCCGGTGCGGCGTTGTCCGAAAACCTGGGAGGGCAATATGAAAAAACAAATCGCGTTTTCGCTCTGTTTGACTTTGTTGTTTTGTCTTGCCGCCTGCGGCAAAACGCCGACAGCAAACAAGGGAACAACATCGACCGCTTTGTCGGAGTCCGCGACCGTATCCGAAGTCGACGGCGGATCGCTCGCCTATACCGCGAAAGTCGCGTATGCGAACGCTGCCGGGGAAGGGTACAACCGTATTATGTCCGAGTGCCTGAACGCAGACCGGATGTATGAGAATTCCGTGCAGCACTGGCCGCTGTTCAAGTTTGAAACCGTGCAGGAAATGCAGGACTTCAAAACCCGATTTGCGGACGCGCTGACGTTTGACAGCGGCTATAACGAAGTCCCGTCCTTCGACACGTATGCGGCGGAATATGACGACGCTTTTTTCGGTGACAACACGCTGCTGCTGTGCTGTGTGACGGCGTCGAGCGGCTCCTATCGGTTCGGCGTCGCGGACGTCTCTGTCAGCGGGGATACGCTGTGCCTGTATGTCAAACAGCTCAATCATCCGCAAGTAAGAACGGCAGACGTGCAGGGCTGGTTCGTGATGGCGGAAGTCAGCAAAGCGGATATCCAAAACTGCAAACACTTTGACGCGCAGACATATCGCTCCGGCGTTCTGGATTCCATCACCGCCGACTATGACGGAGACGGTAAGGATGAAGAGATCATTGTGACAATCGGTCCGACTTCCGGGCTTTACACGATCGGCATTACGGTACGCGACGGCGGGGAAGAATACAGCAACTACTTTCTGCCGGAGTTCTTCGTCGGCAGCGGCAGTCTGACCGAGCGGTCGGGGAACGTGTGCCTGCAGGGCGAAGAAGACGGAAAAACGGTTTACTACGCGGTATCCGCGGAAAAAGGCAGAGTCGTTCTCAAAAACGGTGAGAAGGCCATGCGGTATTGGGGCGCGGAACCGGAATATCACGTTTCTTCCTACTCCAATCTGAACCGCAAACAAGGAAGCGAAAGGACGCTGTCCGAGGCGGACAATCGGGCGGTGACAAAGCTGATCGGCCGGCAGGAATTCGGCGACCCGTATGACAATCTGAACGACGTGATCCTGACCGACGTGCTGAACAAATCTACCATCTGCTACGATTCCGGCGCGGGCGTCGTCACGCGGGGCGACTATGCCGTAAAGCTGTCGGACGCGGACAGGGAAGCGCTGAACGGGATCTTAAGTTGGTATATCACGCTGGGCGTCGAATAAACCGGGCATAAAAACGCTCCGTAAACAGAATTCGCCGGGATCTCACATCGAAGATCCCGGCGTTCGTCATTTTGTTGTCCGATTCCGTTATTCCGCCTGCAGGCTGTCCATCAGCTCTTTGAATCCGTTCACCACGGCAGAAGCGGTATGCTTGCCCAGCGAGAGCACTTCGTCCGCGACCTCGTCCGCGATGATGTGGCCGAAGAACGCGAAGTTGTTGTCGGGCACACAGTAGCCCAAAGAATCGTTGCACAGATGCACCGCGTACATGTCGATCCCGCCGCGCGGCGCAAGGCGTGCCGGAACCGGCTGCGTCCAGTCCCCGCCGTCCCACGAAACCGCCGCGTAATCCTTCGTGTAGGTCTGCGTGCCGCAGAACACCTCGGGATACAGCTCGACCGGGAACAGGCACAGTCCGACCCGTCCGCCGAGTTCGACGTAGCCTTCCTCGAGCACGACGTGGCACCGCAGACCCATGCGGTCGGTATACACCTGGTCGTTCACAAGCTGCGCCTTGACCGCAAGCAGGAGGATGCGGTTGGTCGGCGTAAACATGAACTGCGTGTGCCGCGCGTTCAGTACGGCGGGCAGCTCTTCCATCTGTGCGCCGAGGATCATATCGGCAAACACCTTGCCCATGTACCGCGTCTCCGAACCGAGCCGCTCTTCTTCGGGCAGTTTGCTCTCGTCCACGCCCACATTGCGGCGCGAGATCTGACCGGACGGTCCCTGCATAAACAGGAAACGGCAGCCGGTTTTCTCCTCGACGCGCTGCTCCATATAGGCGATATAGTCGGCGCTGAACAAACCGTTGCCCGCGCTGAATGACGTGGGATGGCACGCAATATCCGCCAGATATACGCCGGCGGTGCCGTCGTCCGGAACGAATTTGAACGCCGCCGCTTTGGGCAGATTCTCCGGCGAAATGAGCCCGCGCTTGTCGTGGGCATACGCGCTCGTGTCGACCGCCGCGTAGGAAAGCGTGCCGGGACGCATATCGCGCACCGCGCCCTCCATCGCCTCGGTCACGGCGTTCAGATAAAACGCCTTGAACCGCTCGGCGTTTTCGAGTTTCTTGTCCTTTTTGATGTGCAGCGCCGTTTTGAAACCGGTCGTCAGAATTTTATGGATCGCTTCCGTCGCAACGCCCTGCGCGTCGATCGCGCTGTGGCTGTGCGTCGCGGACAGGTTGATCGACGCGATCCGGACGTTCTGTTCCTTCGCCCACCGGAGCACGTTTTCCCGCACGGTGATCGTGTCGGCGCGCGTCACGCCGAGCGCGTCCGCAACGGCAAAAATGACCAGACCCTCGCCGCTGCCGTCGTCGAGCGCCGCAGCGCGCACGCGGTTGTCGTCCAGAATGCCTTCCGCCAGACGGTTCGTCAGGTCTCTGCCGATATAGTACTTGCCCGCCTCGAAATCATCGGGGATGATGGAGCGCGACGCATAGCCCACGCGCCATCTGTTTCCGTCCGCCGCCTTGGTCGCGTACGTTTCGCGTCCGGGCAGGAATCCGGCGCCGTCCCACTCGTCCGTTTTCTTCCAATCCGACGGCGACGGGTACAGCGCGCAGAACACCCGCAGCAGTCCGTCCGCCGCGGCGTTCAGGCCGTTGTAGAATGCCTTTTGTATGCCGTTCATATTTGCGCTGCGCGGCGTTTCGTCGTCGAGCGGATACGTCTGCGCAATGCTGTCGTATTCATACGGTCCGTATGTCTCTGCCGCGGCAAAGCCCGTCACGCTCAACGCGCTCAACAGCAGGCATACACTCACCAGGAGCGCGGCCGCTCTGCGGTAAACGTTCATATGTCACATCTCCTTTATCGTTTGTACAGGTCGTTCAGGCGGCGGAAACGCGCACGGTCGATGGAATCGAGCTGTTCCCGCGTCACGCGGTACTGCCAGTTGCCGTCCGCCTTGCCGGGAATGTTCAGACGCGTGTCCGAGCCGTAGCCCAGAAGATCCTGGATCGGCAGCACGAGAAGCCCCGCGGCGCTTGCGAACATCGTGCGCACGATCGCGGAACAGCCCTGCGTCCAGTCTCTGTCGGTGTAGCCGCAGTATTCGAGCATCCGGCTGCGGGAATTGCCGTCCATCTCCCAAAGATACCCCAGCAGCGTATTGTTGTCGTGCGTGCCGGTATACGCCACGCAGTTCGGAACGTAGCTGTGCGGCAGATGCGGGTTGTCCCCGTCGCCCAGGAACGCGAACTGGAACACGCGCATCCCCGGGAAGCCGCTGTCGCGCACGAGCTTGGCCGCCTCGGGCGTGATGTCGCCCAGATCCTCCGCGATGATCAGCCGGTCGCCCGCGACCTCCCGCAGCTTTTCGATCAGCGCCATGCCGGGTCCTTTGCACCACTTGCCCTCGCGCGCGGTCTTTGCGTCGCCGGGCACCGCCCAGTACGATTCCAGCCCGCGGAAATGGTCGATGCGCACGCCGTCAAACAGGTCGAGCGCATGGCGCAGACGGTCGCACCACCATTTGTAGCCGTCCTTTGCCATGACGTCCCAGTCGTAGAGCGGATTGCCCCAGAGCTGGCCGTCTTCGGAAAAGTAGTCCGGCGGCACGCCCGCCACACAGGACGGCTTGTTGTCCGCGCGCAGCTGGAACAGATGCTTCGCGCTGTAAACGTCGCAGCTGTCGAGCGCAACGTAGATCGGGATATCGCCGATGATGCGCACGCCGCGGCTGTTGGCGTAGGCTTTGATCTTCGCCCACTGATGAAAGAATTCGTACTGGATGAATTTCCACAGAAACAGCGTCTCTTCGTCGCCCTGCGTTTCCGTCCACTCGAACCACGGCTTCTCGCCGTTTTGGTATTTGAGACTCATGAATTCGCAGAACGACTGAAGATACGGGTCGGCGGCGATGAACGATTCGATCGCCTCGCGCTGCGCGCCGTCCGTGCGGGAAGCCGCCTTGCGCAGCAGATCGAACCGCGTGTGGTACAGCCGCACGAATTCGCAGCTGTACGGCGTCTGCTGCCGCGCGCCGATCAGCTCCTCGCATGTGAGCAGCCCCTTTTCAAACAGGGTATTCAGATCGACGAAATACGGATTGCCGCCGAATGTCGAATAGGATTTATACGGCGAATTGCATTCATCCACCATGCAGAACGGCAGCACCTGCCAATAGGAAAACCCGCAGTCCGCCAAAAAATCCACGAACGCCTCGGCCTCTTTGCCGAACGCGCCGCAGGAGTAGTCCCCGGGCAGGGACGAAACGTGCATCAGCACGCCGCTTTTTCGGTTCATATTGCAACACCTCGTCTAAAGAATAGCGTATCCGCGCAGAAAAAGCAAGAAAAAACGCCGCATTTACGCGACGTTTTTTGCAGGGGCGATCCGTTCGGACTGCCCGTTTATTTTTTCATCGCCTTGCGCGCCTGCCAGACGCCGAGCGCAGAGGACAGCACCATCCAGACAGCCGGATACACCGTCGCAAAGATCCAGTTCATCGCGCCGGCGCCCTTGACGAGCAGCAGGATGAACGAGACGAGCCAGCCGATCGCGCAGCCGATCACGCCGATGAACGCGGCGACGCGCTGGATGTTCTGCATCACGGCGGCGTCCGCGAGCGTGCGCAGCAGAGATTCGGTCGAGCCGTTGTGCAGAGCGGTCGCGGGCATGTGCTCGGTCTGCTCGGCAAGCCGTTCGCGCAGCAGATCTCCGGCTGCCGGATCGAGCAGCCGCACGCCGCCCTTGCGCAGACGGAAGCTCGCGCTGATGAAGTCCTCGGTCACGTTGCAGTCCGGCGCGTACACAAGCAGGTTCGTGTCGTTGTCCTGCAGGATGCGCATCGGAACGGACAGCGCCTTTTTCTGCACATAGTCGATCACGAACATGCCGGCGACCTTGCCGTCCACGGCAAGATACAGCACACGCTTGTTCTGCTGTATGTACGGCACCTCCCCGCTCTTCGGCGGCGGGTCGATGCTGTGACTGGCAAGCAGGTTGCGGCTGCCCAGCAGCACCTTCTGGCGGTTGATCGTCGCGCTGACGCCCAGACGCTCCTCGTAGATCAGCGACTGTACGGGCGGCAGAATGTCGGGATTGCCGACCGCATGCAGGAACGCGCCCTCGGCAGGGCTGTGCGCCCCGATCGCCAGAGCGGCGGCGTACAGGTACATCGCGTCAAAATGCAGCGTGCCGTAATCCTGGAAGCAGTAGACGTCCGTGCGCTGGCGGTCATACAGGTCGGTCGCGTCGACCGCAACGCCGTGGACGCCCGCGTTTTCGCGCGCCGCCTCGGGAGAGGCGATCATGCCGCCGTGCCGGTTCAGATCCTGCATCAGCAGTCCCAGCGGGACGGAAACGGTAAACGCGGCGCCGGCAGGCAGTACGACGCACAGCGCGCCGGTAAACGCGAACAGCGCGCCGGCAAACGCGCCCGAAACGCCGGCTTCGTCGCCCGCCTTGAACCAACCGGCGACAGCCATGATCAGCGCGGCGGCAAAACCGACGGGCAGCAGTATCTTACAGATCCGGTCCAGCACGGAGCGGAAATCGGAATACTTGCGGAACTGCGCGGGGAAGCGCGTCTGCTGTGAAAAGCGCAGCTTCGGATGCTTGACCTGCAGCGACTTGCCGATCTCAAACGCATCGGATTCGCGGTCGAACCCGCGCACGGCATACAGATGATCCGCCGCGGCGAACGCGCAGAATTTGAAATTGCCGACGGTCGCGACGGTTTCAAAGAGTCGGGCGATGCGGCACAGCAGCAGCGAAAACACGGCGGCTGCGCAGAAGGTGCCGGACGCCGGAACGGCGGCAGGCAGAATGATCGAAACGACGCCCTGGATCAGTGCGGCGGACATCGCCGCAAGCGCCGCGCTGTCACACGACGGCTGCAGCCGCAGGATATCCGCCCCGCCCTTGCGCAGCGTCGTGATCGACACGGCGGCGGAAAGCGACGTCAGCACAAGGCTGACCGCCGTAAAGATCGGTCGGGTGTCCTGCCCCGCGCTGTCCGACAGGATGGACAGCACGATCAGGATGACCGTCGCGACGCCCACCACGCAGACGGAGAAGAACGTATTGCGGCGATCCTCCTGCAGGATACGGCCGATGCGCATGCGATCGCTCAGACGCACATATTCGTTCTCGTCCGCGTCGGCGTCCTCGGTTTGGGCGGACGGCTCCGGTTCCGGCTCGAAGACGTCCGTCTTCGCGGGGAGATCCGGTTCGTATTTCTCGGCGAAATCATAGAGCTTGAACTGCTTGACCTGTGTCTTGCGGCGCTCGTTCAGTTCCTTCTCGGCCTCGGCCTCGTCGACCTGCTCCACGTCGTCTTCCTCGTCGAAGCCCAGGAGCTTCATCTGTCCGTCGACCATTTCGGGATCGGGCTTCTGCTTCGGCTGCGGCTTCGGCCGCGGCATCTTCGGCACCTCGATCATTTTATCGAGCACGCGCGTCTTGGCCTCGCGCGTCTTGTCGTCCGCTTCCGCGGCGGCTTCGTCCGGTTCGATCGGCTGCGCGAGCTCGATCGGCTCCGGCATCGCCTGCTCTTCGACCGTTTCGATCGGTTCGGCCGGTCCGGCAGTTTCGGCCGGTTCTGTCACCGCGGCCGGTTCGACGGCTTCCGCGGGCTCTTCCGGTTCTGTTTCGACCGGAATGACAGGCGTCTCGTCCTCGGCCTGCACGAGCTGCGGACGGTTCTCTTTTCTGCGTTTATGGGAAAACAGACGGCCGAACGCCGCGTTTCCTCTCGGCTGTGTCTGCGGCGCCTGCGGTTCCGGCTCGGCCGTTTCGGACGCGGCCGCTTCGGGCTCGACCGCTTCGGGTTCGATCGTTTCGACCGTGATCGGCTCCGGCTCGGGCAGCTCCGGCTCCGGCGCATCGGCCTGTTCCGGCTGCGCGCGCTTCTCCAGCTCCGTCTCAAAAGGAAACTCCGGTTCGATCTCGTAATGCGCAAGACCGGCCAGCGCATTGTCCTCGTCAAGCAGCGCGTCCACCTCGCCCAGCGACCAGTTATGCAGCGGTCTGTCCGCGTCGGCTTCGGCCTCGCCGCGCTCACGCGTCATGCGTTCCACGTCCGAAAGAATATCGTCCAGCATATGATCGTTCCATTCCGCACTCAATTCTCGCTTCCCCCTTCTTTATCATCAATCCGCACAGCAAAAGGCAGCGCTGCCCTTACCCGTGCGTCGTTGCTTTCAGTCTTTGTTTTGCCACCTCGAACAGCAGGATCCCCGCCGCAACGGACGCGTTCAGGGAATTGATCCTGCCGTGCATCGGCAGAGATACGGTCAGGTCGCAGCGCTCCTTGACCAGCCGTCCGACGCCGCGCCCCTCGGAACCGATCACCAGCGCGACCGCGCCGGAAAAATCGGTATCGCACCAGAGCGTGCCGTCCATGTCCGCCGCGTAGATCCATACCCCGCGCTTTTTCAGCTCCTCCAGACACGACGGGATATTGGGCACCCGCGCCACAGGCACGTATTCGATCGCGCCGGCCGACGTCTTTGCCACGGCGTAGCTCAGCGAAGCCGAGCGCCGCTTGGGGATCACCACGCCGTGCGCCCCGGCAGCCTCCGCGCTGCGCAGGATCGCGCCGAGATTGTGCGGGTCCTCCACCTCGTCGCAGACCAGCAGAAACGGCGGTTCGTTCCGCGACGCCGCAAGCGCGAAAATGTCGTCGAGCGTCGCGTACGCGTGCGCCGCCGTGAACGCCGCCACGCCCTGATGGTTGGCGTGACCGCAGGAATAGGACAGTTTCTTTTCGTCCACTTCCTTGACCACGACGTCTTTTTCGCGGCACAGACGCACGATCTTGCCGATGGAGCCGGTGCGCTCGCCGCGCGCGATCCATACGCTGTCGATGGCGCGGCCGCTCTGCAGCGCTTCCAGCACGGCGTTCCGTCCGACGATCAGATCGGACTTCGCGCCCTTGTTTTCCTCCATACCTGCGACCCCTTTTGAAAGATTTAAAACACCGATTTTTATTATAACATACTTCTTTCGGAAATTACACAAAAAAATAAAAAAACCGAAAAAAATTTTTTCTTCCCTCCGTTCCCCGCAGATCCGGCATGTACGCTTAGACAGATTATTCCGTCCGCGCGCGATACACTGGATCGGAGAATGCTTTTGGGGAAAGGACGTCTGCTCGTGGAAAACATCAAAAAACGGCTGCTGCGCATCCCGTACAGCGTGCGGTTTGCCGCAAAGCAGCTTGTCATCCTCGCCGTCGGTCTCATCCTTTCGCGCGCCAGGCTGTTCGACGGCCTGCCCGCCTTCGCCGTGGCGTTCGCGGCGTCCGTGCCGTCCGGGTATGTGTTCACGGCATGTGCCGGCGCCGCGGCAGGATCGGTTCTGTTTGCGCCCGATCTGCTCGTCGGTCTGACCGGCGCTGCCGCCGTGCTCGCGTGCGGCATGATCTGCTTTGCGCTCAAAGCGATCACCGGAACGCCGGTAACGCCGCCGACCGCGTTCCTCGTTTCGTTCCTGTGCTGCGCCGCGGCCGGCGGGACGACGCTGCTGGCGGGCGGGTTTTATCTCAGCGGCGTACTGCTGTATCTGTGCGACGGCGTTCTGGCAGGCGGCGCCGCGTTCTTTTTCCTGCGCGCGTGCGCGCTGCGGCGGATCGTGCGGCGGCCTGCTGCGCTGAACGGCACGGAAGCGCTCTCGCTCGCCGCGGCCGCATGTGCGCTGCTGCTGCCGCTCGCATCCTGGAAGCTCTATGTATTTGTACCGGCGCGCGCGGCGTCTGTGCTGCTCGTGCTTTTGTCCGGCAGCCTGTTCGCGCAGGCCGGCGGCGGCGCGGCCGGCATCCTGTGCGGCGCAGCCATGGAGATCGCCTGCGATCTGCCGGGTCTGGCGTGCTGCTACGGCGTCGGCGGGCTGCTGAGCGGTCTGTTCGCTTCGCGCAGCCGCTGGGCAGCCCCGGTCTGTATGACCGTGATCGCCGGACTGTATCCGATGCTCCGGCAGGAAAACGACGCGGTCGCGGTCTTCGCGGAAACGGCGCTCGCAGGCGCCGTCTTCTGCGCCGTTCCGCCGTCGGTGCTGCAAACACTGCGCCGCACGGTCGGCGCGGCGGCTCTGCCCGAAGACAGCGGTTCTTCCGCCGTGCGGCGGCGGCTGTATACGGCGGCGCGTGCCGTCTCGTCGATCACGCCGTACATGACCGAGCAGCAGCTCCGGCGCGGAAAAGTCCCGGGTACGGCGCGGATGATCGGGCGCGTGCGGGAACTTGCCTGTGCCGACTGCGCGCAGCGGGAAACATGCTGGCAGACGCGCGAAGCCGAGACTGCCGACGCGCTCGCGCAGAGCTTTCTCCTGCTGCACCGCAGGCAGTATCTCTCCCCCGACGATCTGCCCGCGGCTCTGGCGGCCGCCTGCACCCGGCGCAATATGCTGTCCGCGGCGTGCGTGCAGGCTTATGAGGAGACCGCGCAGACGCCGTACATCGCACGCGGCATTCCGGAATGGATCGAGGCGGACCCGTTTTCGGCGGCGGCAGCGCTGCTGACGGACGCGGCAGAGCAGTACGGCGCCGAACGGCAGCATCTGCCGCGCGAAAGCAGCGCCGCGGCACAAGTCTTCCGCACGCACGGCGTACCGGTGCGCCGGGCCGACTGTTTTCTGCAAAACGGCCGGATCGTCCTGACGGCAGTCTCCGACCCGTTTCCGGACAGTGTGAACAAGGCGGCGCTCGCAAAACAGCTCGGCAAAGCGTGCGGCTGTCCGCTGTCGCTGCCGACCGTGCGCGCCGACGGCGGAACTTTCCGCTGGCTGCTCTCGCAGACGGCGCGGCTGCGGCTGCGCACGGGCACGGCGCAGTACGCGTCGGACGGTCATGTCTGCGGCGATTTCTTTCTGACCTTCCCGCATGACGGCAAACAGATCCTTCTTCTGTGTGACGGCATGGGCACCGGCGCCGAGGCCGCGGCGGACGCCGAAGCCGCGGCGGATATCTTCGCATCGCTCGTCGAGGCCGACCTCAGCTTTGCCTGCGCGCTGCGGACGGTCAACGAGGCGCTGCTGCTGCGCGAGGACACGGAATCCGTCTGCGCGCTGGACGCGCTGTGCATCGATCTGTACACGGGATCGGCCGTGTTTTACAAGGCGGGCGCCGCGGCTTCGTACGTCCTGCACAAAGGAAAAGTCGAGCGTGTGGAAACGCCGTGCATGCCCGTCGGCATCCTGCCGGATGCGGCGTTCCGCGAGACGAAGCGGACGCTTCGCGCGGGCGATGTGCTCGTGCTCGTTTCGGACGGCACGTGCAGCATGTACGACGACCACATCGTCGATGCGCTGCAGTCGTTCCGCGGCGGCAGCGCGCAGAAACTCGCCGAGGAGATCCTCGCGCGCGCGCAGGCAGTGCACAACAACCGCGCCGACGACTCCACCGTCCTCGCCGTCGTAGCGGAAGGCGTGTGAGGCGGGGGCCACAAAACGGAACATGCACTTGCTTTTAATCAGGCACTAAGCATTCAACTTCACTGCGTCCCTGCTTCCTTGCGGAGCGGGGACGTTTCTTTTCGTGCGAAACCGTAACGGAAACGTCACGATCCTGTCACGGAGCGTTCATTTTTTGCCTGTATAGTTACAGTAATAATATGGTCGGTTCCGGCGGCTTTGCATTGACAAACGTATGGCAGTTTTGGTATAATGAGAAAAATGCTTCGGAGGTTTGTCATGTTCTATATCGGGATCGATCTCGGCACGTCCGCCGTCAAACTTCTGCTCGTCGGCGAGGACGGCGCCGTACTGCGCACGGTCAGCAAAGCGTATCCGCTCTCCTTTCCGCACCCGGGCTGGAGCGAACAGAACCCGTCCGACTGGTGGGACGCCTGCGTCGCCGGCATACGCGAGCTGCTTTGCGGCTTCGACGCGTCCGCTGTCGCCGGCATCGGTCTCGGCGGTCAGATGCACGGCCTGGTCGCGCTCGACCAGGATGACCGCGTGCTGCGTCCCGCGATCCTCTGGAACGACGGACGGACGGCCGAACAGGTGGACTATCTCAACAACGTCATCGGCAGGGACGTCCTGAGCGCGCGCACGGCAAACATCGCTTTCGCCGGCTTCACCGCGCCGAAACTCCTCTGGATGCGCCAAGAGGAACCGGAACTGTTCGCGCGCATCGACAAGATCATGCTGCCGAAAGACTATATCCAGTATAAACTCACCGGCGTGCACGCGTGCGACTATTCCGACGCGTCCGGGATGCTGCTTCTGGACGTACAGCATAAATGCTGGTCGGCGCAGATGCTCGACGTATGCGGCCTGCGGGAAACGCAGATGCCGCGTCTGTTTGAAAGCTGGAACGTGACCGGCACGCTGCTGCCGGAAGCCGCGGCGCTGCTGGGACTGCCGGAAACGGTGCGCGTCACCGCGGGCGCGGGCGACAATGCCGCCGCCGCGGTCGGCACCGGCACCGTCTCGGACGGCGACTGCAATCTGTCCGTCGGCACATCCGGCACGCTGTTCATTGCGAGCGACGCCTTCCGCGTCGATCCGCACAACGCGCTGCACGCGTTTGCCCATGCGAGCGGCGGGTATCATCTGATGGGCTGTATGCTCTCGGCCGCGTCGTGCAACAAGTGGTTCTGCGAGGACGTCCTGCGCACGGCGGATTATGCCGGCGAGCAGGCAGCGATCCGCGAAGAGGCTCTCGGCCAAAACCGCGTTTTCTTCCTGCCGTACCTGATGGGCGAGCGCAGCCCCGTCAACGACACCGACGCGCGCGGCACGTTCGTCGGACTGTCGATGGATACAAGCCGCGCCGACATGGTGCAGGCCGTGCTCGAGGGTGTGGCGTTCGCGCTGCGCGACAGTCTCGAAGTGGCGCGTGCGCTCGGTCTGACAATCGACCGCAGCAAGCTCTGCGGCGGCGGCGCAAAATCCCCGCTGTGGCGGCGCATTCTGGCAAACGTCCTCGGCGTCCGGCTGGAGATCCCGCAGACGGAGGAAGGCCCCGGCTACGGCGGTGCCATGCTCGCCATGGTCGGCTGCGGGCTGTTCCCCGACGTACGGGCGGCGGCAGGCGCGCTCGTGCACGTGCGCGAGACGATCGAACCGGACCCGGCGCTTTCCGCGCTGTATGCGCAGCGTTATCTGCAGTTCAAAGAGATCTATCCCGCCGTGCGGGATCTGTATAAAACGATCAAACCCGTTTAAAGGAGACACTGCCATGAAAAGAATACTGCCTGTCCTGCTTGCCTTCCTTCTGCTGCTGACGCTGCCTGCGCACGCACAGAGCGGCAGCCTGACCGCAGAGGCGGTCGAATCCGGCGGCACGGCCACGGTCACGGTGCGCCTCGACAATCCCGGCATCATCGCCACGCGCATCTTCATCGCGTATGACGCCGCCGCGCTGCAGCTGACCGCCGCGGAGAACGGCGAGGTCTTCCCGCGGGGCAGCACGACGTTCGGCAAGGAGCTGTCCAACAACCCGTACATCATCCTCTGGGATCAGAGCACCCGCCCGGACAACAACACGACGAGCGGCACGCTCTGTACGCTGACGTTCGACATCATCGGCGGCACGGCGAGCGGCACGGCGGACGTGACGGTCACCGCGGACAAATCGTCCACGCTCGACGTCGATCTGCGGGAAGTCGCGGTCACGGGCACGACCTGCAGCGTCCGTGTGCCTGTGGTCGAGGAACCAACGCCCGCCGGCAAGGTGCGGAGCGTGACGGCGGACGATCTGTCCCTGCGCTATAAGGCGGTCGGCACGATCACGCCGCTCGTCACGGCGGACGACGGCGTGCAGTATACCGTCGCTTACGGCGGCTTCGACGAAAAGATCGTCTGCGTGGACAAAGATGGCAATGTGACGGCGCTGAAAAAGGGTACGACGACCGTCACCGTCACGGCCGAGGACGAATACGGGAATACGGCGGAATGCACATGCAAAGTCACGGTCACCTACACATGGCTGCAGATCCTGATCCGCATCTTCCTTCTGGGATTCCTCTGGTATTGATCCGGCGCACATCCGATAAGGCAATCCGTCCCGCACCGCGGGATCTGTATACAAAACGACAAACATAAAGGAGTGGTTCCCCATGCAGAATATACCTGAAATCAAGCTCGGCATGATCGCCGTTTCGCGCGACTGTTTCCCGATCGCGCTGTCCGAAAGCCGCCGCGCCGCAATCACGCGCGCTTACGGCGAAGGGCTGTACGAATGCCCCGTCACCGTCGAAAACGAGGCCGACATGCTGTCCGCCGTCGCGGACGTCAAGGCAGCGGGCTGCAACGCGCTCGTCGTCTTTCTCGGCAACTTCGGCCCCGAAACGCCCGAAACGCTGATCGCCAAATACTTTGACGGCCCGTGCATGTTCGTCGCGGCCGCCGAGGGCGACGGCGATCTCATCAACGGGCGCGGCGACGCCTACTGCGGCATGCTCAACTGCGCGTACAATCTCGGCATGCGCCGTCTTTCCGGCTATATCCCGTCCTACCCCGTCGGCACCGCGGAGGAGATCGCCGGCATGATCCGCGATTTCGTGCCCGTGGCGCGCGCCGTGCTGGGCGTGCGCAGCCTCAAAATCATCACCTTCGGTCCGCGTCCGCAGGATTTCTTCGCCTGCAACGCGCCGATCAAGGGCCTGTACGAGCTGGGCGTCGAGATCGAGGAAAATTCCGAGCTCGATCTGCTCGTCGCGTACAAGGCGCATGAAAACGATCCGCGCATTGCCGCGGTCTGCGGCGACATGGCGGCGGAGCTGGGCGTCAGCGGCAACAATTACCCCGAGCTGCTGCCGCGCATGGCGCAGTTTGAGCTGACGCTGCTCGACTGGGCAGAGGAACACAAGGGCAGCCGTAAATACGTCGCGTTCGCCGACAAGTGCTGGCCGGCGTTCCCGAAGGAATTCGGCTTTGAGCCGTGCTATGTCAACTCCCGCCTCGCGTCGCGCGGCATCCCCGTCTCGTGCGAGGTGGACATCTACGGCGCGCTGAGCGAATACATCGGCGCATGCGTCTCGCTCGACGCCGTCACGCTGCTGGATATCAACAATTCCGTCCCCGCTTCTCTGTACGAAAAGGAGATCGCGGGCAAGTTCGATTACACGCTGACCGACACGTTCATGGGCTTCCACTGCGGCAACACGCCCGCGTGCAAGATGTGCGCCGACCGCGCCGTCAAGTACCAGCTCATCCAGCACCGCCTGCTTGAGCCCGCCGGCAGCGATCCGGACTTCACGCGCGGCACGCTCGAGGGCGACATCGCGCCGAGCGACATCACGTTCTTCCGTCTGCAGTGCGACAGCGACGGTGTTCTGCGCAGCTACATCGCCCAGGGCGAAGTGCTCCCCGTCGCAACCGGTTCCTTCGGCGGCATCGGCGTGTTCGCCATTCCCGAAATGGGACGCTTCTACCGCCATGTGCTGCTCGAGAAGCGCTATCCGCACCACGGCGCCGTTGCGTTCGGCCACTTCGGCAAAGCGCTGTTCGAGACGTTCCGCTTCCTCGGCGTCGCGGACATTGCGTACAACCGCCCGCGCACGCTCCCCTATCCCACCGAGAATCCGTTCTGCTGAACGAAAAAGGAGACGCAATATGAAAAGGATTCTGCCCGTACTGCTGGCGTTTTTCGTGCTGCTGACACTGCCCGTGTCCGCGGCGGGCGGCAAGGTGTCCGCAACAGCCGCCGAATCCGACGGCAAAGTCACGGTCACGGTACGCCTGGATAATCCCGGCATCATCGCCACGCGCATCCTCGTGCGGTATGATTCCGCTGCGCTGAAACTGACCGCCGCAGAAAACGGCGAGGTCTTCCCGCAGGGCAACGCCACATTCGGCAAAGACATCTCGAACAATCCGTACGTCATGCTCTGGGATGAGAGCACCCGCCGGGACAACAATACCACGAGCGGCACGCTCTGCACGCTGAAGTTCGACGTGACGGGCGGGTCGGCGGACGGCAAAACGACCGTGAAGATCGGCGTGGATAAAGCGTCCACACTGGACGTCGATCTGAATGAGGTCACGATCGCCGAAGGCTCGTGCAGTGTAAATGTGCCCGTAAAGGACGCGCCGGCCGCGGCGACCACCGCGAACAAACCGGCCGTGACGACCGCAGCGAACAAACCCGCAGCGGCGACGTCTGCGAACAATCCGGCAGCGGCGACGTCTGCATCCGGGTCGGCTCAATCGGGTACGCCCGCGGCGTCACCGAACACGCCCGCAGCAACGACAAAAGCGCCCGCGACGCCGAACGCACCCGCGGCAACGACAAAAGCGCCCGCGGCAGCGGCGACAGCATCCGCGGGAACGACGAAGGCGCCCGCGGCGGCGACCACGCCCGCGGCGACGACAAAAGCGTCTGTGACGGTAACGAAAGCCGCACAGACCGCGCCTCAAACACAGCCGGCCGCTTCCGCCGCGGCATCGTCCGCAGCGGGGACTCCCGACACGACAAAGGCCGACGCGGCAGTATCGGACGAAACAGTCGCCGACGCACCGGTCGAAGCCATGCCGGACGAGACCGTGCCGGAGAGCATCCCGACAGACGGCGCGCTGTCGACGGTTCCCGAAACGGCGGTCGAGCCGATCACCGATCCGGCGCCTGCGGCAAATCACCGCAATCTGCTGTGGCTTCTGCTGCTGATCCCCGCCGCAGCCGCGGTCGTGCTGATCGTCCGCAGAAAAAAAGCATAAGAGAACAGGCAATCAAAAAGACTTGTACGCATCCGGGATCATCCCGCGTGTACAAGTCTTTTTTGTATGCTGTTTTGCACCGCCCTTTTACTGCGGCGGTTCGGTCTGCGTCTCTGTCTGCGTTTCCGTCTGCGTTTCCGTCTCCGCGGGGCGCGGCTGCATGTCGTACCGCAGACTGAAGCAGTGGCACCGCAGACCCGGAACGCCGCTCACGCGGAACAAGAGCGTGCGGAACGCGCTGCCCGACATCGTCCGGTCGCCGATGCGCAGCCTGGTCACATAGCCGATGTTGCTGCTGTACGCGCCGTCGTGTTCCTCGATCTCCAGCCATGTGGACGGATCGCCGGTCAGATGGATCTTCTGGTCGTTCGGCCTGCCCTCGTTGTAGGTATTGGCGATCGTAATGATGTCCTGCGCGGTCATCGTCACGGTGCGCACGCTGACCTTTTCCGGGCTGTACAGACCGCCTTCCAGCCCCGTGTAATTGCCGCCGCCCCACGCCGATTTGGCCGACGCGGTCCAGGACGGACAGCTTGCCGCGAACAGTCCCGTGGCCGTGGAGCCGTCGGCGTACGCCAGATACTGCCCCATCACATCGTCCACGCACGACCAGATCAGGTTGGTCGGCTGCTTGCTTGTGTAGGCAATACTGCCGGCGGAAACGGAAAAGCCGTGCCGCCTGACGAATGTGTAGGCCGCCACGATCTGCGCCTTGACCGCTTCGCGTCGGCTTTGCGCCTGGTCGCCGATCTCCGCCATCGTCGTGTGCGCCAGATACTGCCGCAGCGGATAGGAAACGCCGCCGCGCGTCACGCTTGCGGGCAGATCCTCGTCGTATGCCATGTGTGTTTCGGGATAGTAGTACAACAGGATCTGCACATAGTTCCAGTTGTACCGCCCCGCCGAATCGCCGAAGGTCAGCGCGCCCATCTGCGACAGGCCGACGCCGTGTCCCCAGCCGTAGACGGTGAATGTGTAGGTGCCGATCAGCTCGTCGCCGCTCGCCTGCCGCGCCGTTCCGCCCTCGGCAAACACGGAGAAGCCGACCGCAATCAGCAGCAGAACCGCCGTCAGAATACGCGGCAGCCGGTTGCGCATACGCCGTCCTCCCCTTTCGTTTTCATGTTTTTTTATGATAACATATTTCCCGTCGGAACGCAAGAAAAACATCCCGGACACACTTTTTGAAATTTTTTTCAAAAAAGACTTGCATTTTCCGAGAACATCGTATATAATAGTCCATGCACTTGCGAAGTGCGACGTGGACGTTTAGCTCAGCTGGGAGAGCATCCGCTTGACGTGCGGAAGGTCACAGGTTCGAGTCCTGTAACGTCCACCATTTTTTATGCCCCGAAGCCTTGCGGCTCCGGGGCATTTTCTTTGGTCAAAGGCTGTTGATCATTTCCATCCAGTCGGCGTAGAGCGGGCGGATGTTTTTGGTTTTCCATAGGTCGCCCATCAGGGACATGTGGTCGCCGCGATGCGTTTCGGCCACGTTCCAGACGCCGGGACGAATGTTTGTCCGATCGAGTTTGACGGACGGCGCTCCGAACGGCGCTCCCGCGGAGATCGTGTTGACCAGGCCGTCGTTCTCGAGCCAGCTCGCATCGACGACAAAGCCCTTCGGTGTCACGCCCGTCAGCCTGCCCAGGTTTTCGGCGCTCTCCAGCTCCTGCCTTTCGGTCAGTTCGAGGTCCGGTACGTGCGTGCCGTCCTGCGCGGGCACCGTGGTGCTGCAGGGTATGGCAAAGTAATAGGTGCAGCTTTGCACGGAGATGGTTTCGTTGAGCGCAAGCGCGTTGTCGATGTACATGTCGTACGCCGCGCAGTCCGCCGTTTCCAGCTCCTTGTCCGGGTCGCCGAATCCGTATGCCGTCGTGCCGTTGGTCGGCGCCGCGAGCGTCGTGACGCTGTAGACCCAGTCCGCCTTGCCGCCGGTGAACAGCGCGGACAGCTCCGCCGCATCCGTTGCGCCGCGTTCTTCGGCGCTGCCGTTGGCCATCAGTTCCGCCAGGAGCCGGACCGTCACGCCGCCGAAGGAGTGCCCGAGGAGGTTGATCTTGTCCTGCGCGCTCCATGCGTCGATCAGGCGATCTTCGGCAAAATCCTTGCCGTAACGGTCATGGCCGAACTTTTCGCTGTGCGCCTTGCCGTAATCCACGCGCGTGCCGGAAAGCTGCGCATACAGCTCGCACGCTCTGTCCCATGCGCTGCCCTCGGGATCGACGGACGCGCTGCGGCAGGTGAAGCCGAGGCTGTTGAGGTTTTTGATCATGTCGCCGCCGAACATGCCCCAGTACGGCAGAAAGCGGTTCTGCAGATCGTAGCTTCCCCAGCCGTGCAGCCCGTGCACATACACATACGGGTAGTCGGTCTTCCATGCGGACGGGTCCGGATGAATGTCGGAAATGTTCAGCGACGGGAACAAAAACATCAGCACGGTCATGAGATACACCGTCATATTACGCAGCATAAAACAGTATCCTTTCGATTCGGGCGCGGATCAGAACCACTTGCGTTTCTTTCCGATAAACGTCAGCGCCGCAACCACGGCGACCGACAGCGCGATCACGTACACATAGCCGTATTTCCACGCAAACTCCGGCATATACTGAAAGTTCATGCCGTACCAGCCGACGATGATCGTCAGCGGGAAGAAGATCGTGGTGATGACCGTGAAAAACTTCATGGAGTGATTCAGCTCCAGATCGAGCGCCGACGTGTACGCGTCCTGCAGATGCTCCGCCGTGCGGCTGAGCGAATCCGCGTCCTCGCGCAGACGCGTGATCTTGGCGCAGACGTTCGTGATGGCGATGAGGTTGTCCTCGTCAAAGATCTCGTTTTCGTTTTCCTCCACCGCCTCGGTGATGTCCAGAAGCTGGTCGTAATAGTTGTGCGAGTGCAGCAGCGTCTTTTTGATCTGCAGCAGCTCGATATTGAACGATTTGTCCGTTTCGTTGGCGAAAACCTGCTCCTCCAACTGCGCCAGACGGTAGCCCGTTTTTTCGATGAACGCGGTGTCGTTCTGCACCAGCGCGTCGAGGAACGTGCCGATCAGACGCTCGATCGACTGCTTGCCGACGCAGCACCGCTGCACGGCCGCGCGAAACTTTTCAAACGTGGAACCGTCGCGGTCCTCGACGTCGACCACAAGCATCAGATTGCGCCGCAGATACAGCGCCACGCAGTCGTCCGTGCCGTCGGTCGACGCGACGCGCAGCTCGGTGAACGTGTAGTCCTCGTAGACCTCTACGCCGGAGCGGAACAGCGCGTTCGCCGTACGGCACGATTCCACCGTCGCCGGCGCAAAGCGCAGTTTATCCTGCAGCGCCTGCAGCGTTTCGCAGTCCACATAGCCGGCGGTCAGCACATCCTCCCGCAGCTTGTCCGCGGGTATTTCCCGCACAGCGTCGCCGATCTGATAAAACATTGCCGTTCCTCCCCTTACCGCGGTCTGCCGCAGTTTTCGCAGAAATTGCCCGTGTTGGCCGCGCCGCATACGCAGCCCCACAGTTTCGGGCGCGTCTGCGCGGCCAGAAGCGCCGCGCCGAGCATGCTCCCCGCCGGATTCTGCGCCGCGGCCGTCATCGCGTCCGCCTGCGCCCCGACGAGCGTCGCCGCCGCCATGGCGGGATCGGTCAGCACTTTGGCGCGCTGGATCATGCGGAACGTGTCCATATCCGCCGCGCCGACCGTCAGCGACGAGATCGCCGCGGAATACGGCTCGATCCCGCGCGTCGGCGCCCATTTGCCGCGCAGCACGCTTTGGATGCGCGCGCAGAGCGTTTCGGTATACTGCGGCAGTTCGCTCGGCCGCACGCTTTCGACCGTCTCGCACAGCGCCGTCAGGATCGCCGTCGATACCTCGGCGTCGAGCTGGGACTGCAGCTCCCGGCGCGTGTACGCCCGGTGCACGTTGCCGCTGACGTGCTTGTAAAACGTCACGGGATCGCAGACGCGGTAGGAATACACGCCCTCGACCGAGACGCAGGCGTCCAGATCCAGCCCCGTGTTCTCGTCCCGCAGCCGCAGCGGCACGTTCACGAGACAAAACGGGTTGTCCGGACACTCTTTGGTATTGATGAAATAGACGCGCTGGACGATCGGCACGTCGCCGCCGTACGCGATGCGGCTGCCGACGTCCCGGAGCGCGGACGAAACGCCGCCGCCGAAAACGCCGCGCGCTTTCTCGCCCGTGAACTTGTGCTCGCCGCTCGTTTCATAGCAGGCGATCACCTTGCCCATCTCCGTCACGACCGCCGCCGCGCCGTCCGGCACGAGGATCACCGATCCGGCGGAGATCACGTCGTCGCTGCCTTCCGTATTGGACGAGCGGTCCGACGTCATTTTTCTCCCGCGCTGCACAAGCGTGTCCGCACGCAGCGCGTCGCAGGAGAACGCCTCAAGCCATTGATCCGCCAGCGTGCCGCGGACAGCCGCGGACGCCGCTTTGAAAATACCCATTATTTCTCCTCGATCGTATACTCGCCGCTGTGCAGCGGGATCGTCGTCGCGTTATGCACACGGCCGTGCGGCTTCTGCGGCTGCTTGAATACATAACCGGCCGGCAGGATGATGTCGCCGACAAGCGTCTCGGGGCACTCGACGTTCAGAAGGATCTGCGTGCCTTCGCGCCGCCAGCGCACGTCGACCTTGCCCGCGGGCGCGTAATAGAACGCGTCGGCAAACGACAGCACGCGCAAAAAATCGGGCGCGACGTCGATGCGGTCGGCGGACGTATCGGAAGGATTGACACGGATACCGGCGACGCGCTGGATGAACCAGCTCACGATGTCGCCGAAGAAGTGATGGTTCAGGGAAGCGGGAGAATCCAGATCCTCCGGCTGCGTGAATTCCTCCGGCAGCGCGGTATAGCCCTGCTCGACGAAGAAGCCGTAGGACGGATAGTCGCGGCGCGTGATCATGTGGTACGCGAGATCGCCGCGGCCGCAGTCCGAGAGCGCGTGGAATATCGCGCGCAGACCGATCATGCCGCAGTCGATATGGCCGTCCGCCTCCTCGACGAGCTGCACCAGCACGCGGGACGCCTCGGCTTTTTCCGCGTCGTCAAACACGCCGTAGTACAGGCAGATCGCCTGCGCCGTCTGGCAGCGCGAACGCACGGTCATGGTGGCAAAGTCGATCAGGTTTTTGCGGATGGCGGCGCGGAAGGACGCGTACAGCGTCTCGGCGAAATCCGCCTGCGCGGGCAAGTCCAGCGCACGGAACAGCGCGGCGGATTTGCGCGCGATGTACATGCACATCACGCTGTCCGTCAGATACAGCGGCGCGACCGGATCGCCTGCGCCGCGCATCGGCTGCAGCCAGTCGCCCAGACCGATCGCAATGAGGCCGTCGGGACGCCGGCGCTGCGAAATGTAGGAAAGATAGCGCAGCATGCTCTCGGCGCTCTCGCGCGCGGGTTCCAGATCGCCGCGCATACGGTAAATCTGCCAGCACAGCTCCGTGAGCACATTGTCCCACGCGGGTCCGTTGCCCCACGCAAAGCCCCAGCCGCCCGTCGGCACGATGCCCGGCAGTTCACCGTTCGGCGCCTGCGCGCGGCAGATGCTGCGCAGCCATTCGCGGTAGCTCTTTTCGGGCGTGAGCGTGAGCATCACGTGCTCGGCGGAGGTCGCCGCGTCGCCCGTCCAGCCGTTCTTTTCGCGGTGCGGGCAGTCTGTCGGGAAATAGTAGAAGTTCGCCAGATCCGACCGCCGCGCCATTTCGCCGAGGCGGTTCATCGTCTCGTCCGAGCAGCGGAAACCGCCGCGCTCGCGCAGGTCGGAATTGGCGACGAGCATGGTCAGCGTTTCGGGCACGGCCTGCTCCGGCGTCAGCCCGTAAACCAGCGCGTAGCGGAAACCGTGGTAGGTGAAGGGCGCCTCGAACACTTCTTCGCCCTCGCCCTTGAGAAAATACATTTCCGTCTGGGCATAGCCCTTCGGATAGAAGTGGATGTTCTGACAGGACGGCTCGTCCTTGCTGTTGACGAATTCGCACATCTGGATGTAGACGCGCTGTCCCGCTTCGCCGCGGATGCGCAGACGCAGAATGCCCGCCGCGTTCACGCCGAAATCGTACAGCATGCCGGGCGTGGACTGCAGATCGTCGAATTTGTACTCGGTGTCGAGCTTCATACAGTCGCGCGGATTAAAGATTTCGCACAGCAGCGCGCGGCGGATGGAAACGGGCGCGATCTCGTCCGTCACGACGATCGGGTCCGCCTCGCACAGCCGGAATTCTCCGCGCGGCATTTCGGTGCGGTACACGTTTTGCCAGCCGCTGTCGTCAAAGTCGGGCGTGCACCAGCCCGGCGCCTCGCGCCGCGCGTCGTAAAACACGCCGCTGCGCAGATCGTCGAACAGGATCGCGGACGGCGCGGTGCGGAAGCTCTCGTCGGCGTCGAGCGTGAACGTCCCGCCGTTTTTGAGCGTCGCGGTCAGCCGCAGCGCAAAGCGCGGCACGCCGCGGAAGCGCGCGGTGTCGAAATCCCAGACGGCGCCGCCCGGGCAGTTCTGCATGCCGTTGCCGAGGATCAGACCGATGGCGTTTTTGCCGCTCGTCAGAAGCTGCGTGACGTCATAGCGGTCAAAGTACACGATGTCGTCCGGATTGGAGATGTACGGCGCGAGCAGTCCCTTGGTGATGCGTTTGCCGTTGAGGAACAAATCATAAAAGCCCAGGCCGCTCACCAGCACCTCGGCCTTGGTCACGTCGCCGACCGAGAACGTGCGGCGGATATACGGCGCGGGCACGTGTTTTTCATATGTATTGTAGTCTTTTGTCGCTGCGAAAAAGCTGTTCGGAAACTCCATGAAATCATCCTTTCGGTTTAGGGTAATATTAGTATAAACGGTTTGGAAAGGAAAATCAACACGAATTTTGTCCCTGCCGCGCATCGCGCGCAAACGAATGTCTTGCGAAACGCCGTGCGCTGTGGTACAATAAAACCAAATCAAATTCACAGGAGGTCGTTTTATGCCCTGTATCCAAACCACCACGTCCGTGTCGGTCTCCGACGCGCAGAAGTCCCTGCTGCAGTCCCGCTTCGGCAAAGCGATCGAGATCTTCCCCGGCAAAACGGAACGCTGGCTGATGCTCACGCTGGCGGACAACACCCCCGTCTGCATGGCGGGCGACGGCGAAACGCCCGCGGCGTTTGTCGAGGTCAGCCTGGTCGGCAAGTCCGACCGTGCGCACTTTGAGCGCATGACGGCCGAGATCTGCGACATCCTTGCCGACGTGCTGTCCATCCGTCCCGATCGCGTCTACGTCAAGTACGAAGAGGTCGCCCACTGGGGCTGGAACGGCGGAAACTTTTAACCGATGACCCGCGCCCCGCATATACTGGAAACGTATGCGGGGTGATGAGATGCGCAGACGACGCGCCTTCCGAAGACACAGCCGGCTTCGGCCGCTGCTGTGTTTTGCCGCATGCCTTGCCGGCGTGTGGCTGCTGCTCGCGCGGACGGACGCGCGCCTGCGGCCGCAGTTATACGCGCTCGCCGCGATGCAGGCGACGGCAGGCGAAGAACACGCGCTGAACGACGCCGTGCTGTCCGCGCTCGAAAACGGGCGCTGCGCGTCGCTCGTGCAGATCGACCGGACCGAAGACGGCCGGATCGTATCCGTGCGCACCGACGCCGTCGGCATCAACCAGCTCAAAGGCCGCGTCTGCGAAGCGGCGTCCGCCGTCCTCGCGGCGCGCACGCAGGTCGTCCGTATCCCCGCAGGCTCCCTGACCGGCCTCGATACCCTGGCGGGCAGAGGGTTTCCGATCCGCGTGCCGGTACGCATGTCCGGTTTTGCGAACGCCGAAGTCGAAAGCGCGTTCGAGAGCGCGGGCGTCAACCAGACCGTCCACCGACTGCTGCTGCGCGTTTCTGCGAGCGTGTGCCTGTCGATGGCAAAAACGCAGCAGACGCAGCCGCTTTCCTATGAGGTCTGCATCGCGGAAACGGTGATCGTGGGCGAAGTGCCCGCAGTATTTGCAAACAGAAACAACGGAGAATGACCATGGACTTTCAAACTGCCGAAAAACGCGCGGCCGAGCTGCGCGATCTTTTGAACTATTACAGCCGCAAGTATTACGTCGACGACGACCCCGTTGTCGAGGACAGCGAGTACGACCGCCTGCAGCGGGAACTGCTGTCGATCGAGCAGACGTATCCCGCGCTGCGCACGAGCGATTCCCCCACGTCGCGCGTGGGCGGTTTTGCCGACAGCCTGTTCACACCCGTGACGCATGAGGTGCGCATGGAAAGCCTGCAGGACGCGTTCAGCGAGGACGAACTTCTCGATTTCGACCGGCGCGTGCGCGAAAGCGCGCCGCAGGCGCGGTACGTCGTCGAACCGAAGATCGACGGCCTGTCCGTATCGCTCGAATACGAAAACGGCGTATTCGTGCGCGGCTCCACGCGCGGCGACGGCGACGTCGGCGAGGACGTGACGGCGAATCTGCGCACCGTGCGCGCGATCCCGCTGCGCCTGACGCGTGCTCTGCCGTTTCTGGAGGTGCGGGGCGAGGTGTACATGCCCAAGGAGTCGTTCGCCTCTCTCGTGCAGGCGCAGGAGGAAGCCGGGGACAAGCCCTTTAAAAATCCGCGCAACGCCGCGGCAGGCTCCCTGCGGCAGAAGAACGCGCAGATCACCGCCTCGCGCAAGCTCGATATTTTCGTTTTCAACATCCAGCGCATCGAGGGCGAAACGCTCTCGTCGCACAAGCAGTCGCTGGACTTTCTGCGGGAACTGGGCTTTCGCACCATTCCCGAATACACGCGCGTCGACTCCATCGGCGAGGCGGTCGAACGCGTGCGCGCCATCGGCCAAAAGCGCCGGGGGCTGCCGTACGACATCGACGGCGCCGTGCTGAAGGTCGATGATTTCGGGAGCCGCGCCCTGCTCGGCAGCACGGCAAAATTCCCGAAGTGGGCGGTCGCGTTCAAATACCCGCCCGAAGAAAAGCAGACGACGCTCCTCGACGTGGAGGTCGCGGTGGGACGCACGGGCGTGCTCACGCCGACGGCGATCCTCGAGCCGGTGCTGCTGGCGGGCACGACCGTCGGACGCGCCACGCTCCACAACCAGGATTTCATCACCGAGCGCGACATCCGCATCGGCGACACCGTGACCGTGCGCAAAGCGGGCGACATCATCCCGGAGGTCGTCAAGGTCAACGCGCACGCCGCCGAGAGCGAGCCGTACCGCCTGCCGAACCGGTGCCCGTCCTGCGGCGCGGCCGTCCTGCGCGAAGCGGACGAGGCGGCCGTGCGGTGCGTCAATCCCGAATGCCCGGCGCAGCTTCTCAGAAACCTCATCCATTTCTGCTCGCGCGGCGGCATGGATATGGAGGGCTTCGGCGACGCCGTGCTCGAAAGATTGGTCGAAAACGGCTTCCTGCACACGGCAGCCGACCTCTACCGGCTCGACGCGCAGAGCATCCAGACCATCGACGGGTTCCGCGAAAAGAGCGCGGCGAATCTGCTGGACGCCGTGGAGAAATCCAAGCAGAACGGCCTGGAAAAGCTGCTGGCCGCGCTCGGCATCCGCCACGTCGGCGAAAAGGGCGCCAAACTCCTGGCCGCGCATTTCGGTTCGATGGACGCCGTTCAGGCAGCATCGGTCGAACAGATTTCCGCGATCGACGGATTCGGCGGCATCATGGCACAGAGCGTCTTCGATTTCTTCGCCCTGCCCGAAACAGCGGATCTCATTGACCGCCTGCGCGAGAGCGGCGTGCGCATGAGCGCCGTGCAGACCGTGGAGGATCACCGGTTCGCGGGGCTCACGTTCGTGCTGACCGGCACGCTGCCGACCATGACGCGCGCCGAGGCGACGCAGATCATCGAGCGTCTGGGCGGCAAGGCGTCGTCCTCCGTGTCCAAAAAGACGAGCTACGTCCTCGCGGGCGAGGAAGCCGGCAGCAAGCTGACCAAAGCGCAGGCACTCGGCGTGCCGATCCTCGGCGAGGCGGAGTTTTTGGAGATGTGTCAATAATCCTCGGCATACAAAGAAAAACAGGACTGCGGATACCCGCACACCGCGCAGCGCAGCGGGGCGAATTGTCCCTTGTGCAGCGCGCCGCAGATGCGGCAGACCCAATAGCATGCCTGTTCCTTTTGAAACACCGCGCCGGTACGCAGATTCTCCCGAAGAATGCGGAACCGGCGCGCATGGTTTTTTTCGACGTCCCGCAAAAGGCGGAACAGCGCCGCCGTCTCCGGCAGACCGTCGCGCTCCGCGGTCTCGGCAAACGCGGCGTACGGGCTGCTCTGCTCCGTCTCGAGCGCCGACAGCAGATTCTGCGCCGTTTCGGGCACGCGGCATTCGTGCATCAGCTCCCACAGAATCGCCCCGTGTTCGAGCTCGTTGTCCGCCGTCTGCGTGAATATGTCGGCGATCTGCAGATACCCCTCCCCCTTCGCCTGCCGCGCAAAGAGGCGGTAGAGCGACGATGCTTTCAGCTCCTCAAAAAATGCCGTCCGCACGTTTTCCGCGGTCGGCGTTTCGTTTTTTTCCATGCGATCCCCTCCGGTTAATTGTATGCGGCAAACGCGATTATCATGAAGCGGTATGGCAGCCAAAAGCATAATGATAAAAAAGCTCAGCCGGGCAAGTGATACGGAATCATTTGTCCGGCTGATAAATCGTTATGTTGAAAAAAGCTTCGAATGGAAAAAGAGGTTCATCACGGAATTTTGTGGGATGGTCAGACGCAAGTTAAGGTGGTGTCATCGCGAGGAGCGAAGCGCCGTCCGCGGAGAACGGCATCGGAAAACACAGGCGGTACGCCGGAAAAGACAACGGACGGATACAGCGGGACGATGTGGGCATCGTCCCCTACGAATCGGAATTTGTCGGGGTGGCATTCAGCAAAACTGCGAGCTAAAGGCTTCCCCTGGGGGAAGCTGTCAC
>CADARP010000016.1 GCA_902790325.1 Oscillospiraceae bacterium
TACATCATGTTTTCGCGCGGCGAAAACACATCATGTGCGACAGCACGCATCATTTTGCATGGCAAAACATCCTTTCGGGCGCAGCCCGACATATTCCGCATTCAGGAGAGGCATAACGCCTGGTAATAAACATATGATCCGGAAATTCAGACAAACCTTCATCGGCGACCGCGCGTTCTACAAGCGCGTGCTCGCAGTCGCGGTGCCCATCATGGTCCAGACCGGCATCACGAACTTCGTGAGCCTCCTGGACAACATCATGGTCGGGCGCATCGGCACCGAGCAGATGAGCGGCGTGGCGATCGTCAACCAGCTTTTCTTCGTATACTATCTGTGCATATTCGGCGGCTTTGCCGGCGCGGGCATTTTCACCGCGCAGTATTTCGGCGCCGACGACCAGCAGGGCGTGCGCCACACGTTCCGCTACAAGCTGTGGATGGGCGCGATCCTCTTCGTGCTCGCGCTCGCCGTCTTCGGCGGCTTCGGCAAAACGCTCATCGGCCTGTACCTCAACGGCAGCGAGGACGGCGGCGATCTGGCCGCCGCGCTGGACTACGCGCTCGGGTACCTGCGCATCGCCATCATCGGCCTGCCCGCGTTCACGGCGGTGCAGGCGTACGCGAACACCCTGCGCGAATGCGGCGAAACGGTCGTCCCGATGCGGGCGGGGCTTGCCGCGGTGGGTGTCAATCTCGCGTTCAACTACCTGCTGATCTACGGCAAATTCGGCTTCCCGCAGCTCGGCGTGCGGGGCGCGGCGATCGCAACGGTGCTCTCGCGCTACGTCGAGATGGCGATCGTCGTTTTGTGGACGCACCGCCACCCCGACAAGTGTCCCTACATCCGCGGCGTCTACCGCACGGTGCGCGTGCCGCTGCATCTCGTGCGGCGGTACTTCGTGACCGGCTCGCCGCTGCTGGTCAACGAAGCGCTCTGGTCGCTCGGCATGGCGATGCTCACGCAGTGCTATTCGCTGCGCGGGCTGAACGTCGTCGCGGCAAACAATATCGCGTCGACCGTCAGCAACGTCTTCAACGTCGTCTTCTTTGCGATGGGCGACGCGATCGCCATCCTGGTCGGACAGCATCTCGGCGCCGAGCGGTACAAAGAGGCGCGGGACGAGGACAACAAGATCATCGCGTTTGCGATCGCCATCGCGGCGGCGGTCGCGCTTGTGATCTTTTCGACGTCTTCGCTGTTCCCCGAGATATACAACACAACGCCCGAGGCGAAGCATATCGCGGCGCAGTTTCTCATGGCGCAGGCGCTCGTCACGCCGCAGATCGCGCTGCTGCACACGACGTACTTTACGCTGCGTTCCGGCGGCAAGACGGTCGTGACGTTCCTGTTCGACAGCGTGTTCATGTGGGTCGCGAGCGTGCCGATCGCGTTCGCGCTCAGCCGCTGGACGGACCTGTACGTCATCTGGATCTTCCTGCTCGTGCAGGCCGCCGACCTGATCAAGTGCGTCATCGGCGTCGTGCTCGTCAAAAAGGGCGTCTGGATGCACAACATCGTGAAAAATCCATCATAGAATAAAAAGGAGCTTGATGCGCATGGCATTTCCCAAAAACGATCTGCTCGAAAACTTCGACGTGTTCCCGAAAGTGTTTGTCGTCGGGCAGCAGACACAGATCCGCATCCGCGCGCTCGGCGGCAGAGCGCTGTTCCTGCCGGACACGGACTACCGGCTGATCGTCTGCGCGCTCGAGCAGGGCACGCCGGAAAACTGGCCGGACAACGCCGATTACCGCGAGTGCGCCGTGCGTTCGGACGCGGACGGCAATTTCACCTTTACGCACACGTTCGACAGCGAGCAGCAGTACTATCTGCGCATCGCGCAGGCGGACGACGGCAAGGTGCTGGCATCTTTCCCGGTCTACTGCGTCGCGGAGGATCTGCGCGGACGGTACCCGCTGATCGGCGATCTGCATGTGCACACGACCGGTTCCGACGGCAGCCAGACGCCCGAAGTCGTCTGCGCCAACTACCGCCGGCACGGCTATGATTTCATGGTCATCAGCGACCACCGCCGCTACGACCCGTCGCTGCGCGCGATCCGGTTTTACAAAGACGTGCCGACCGAGCTGACGGTCGTCCCGGGCGAGGAGGTCCATCTGACCAAGGTCTACGGGCAGCGCAACCCCGTGCATATCGTCAACTTCGGCGGCGAGTTCAGCGTCAATTCCCTTGTGGAGGGCGAGGCGACGGAAAACGTCGGCACCGATCTGTCCGTGCGCGCCATCCGCACGGAAAACGTGCCGGACGTGATGACCATCCCGCAGTTCATGGAGCTGATGCAGCAGCTCGCGGATGAGGCGGATCTGCCCGAGGGCGTGGCGAAGATCCCCTATGTGATGTGCAAGTGGATCTTTGACCGCATCCGCGACGCGAACGGTCTGGGCATCTACGCGCACCCCAACTGGATCACGGGCGTGTACCACGTGCCGGAGGTCTTCACGGACTACCTCATGCAGACAAAGCCGTTCGACGCCTTCGAGGTGCTCGGCGGCGAGAGATACTACGAGCAGAACGGTTTTCAGACCGTGCGCTACTACGAGGAGATGGCAAAGGGCAACCGCTTCCCTGCCGTCGGCAGCACCGACAGCCACTCGTCCTACCCGTCCAACGACGGCGCGTTCATCTGCAGCACCATCATCTTCTCACCCGAAAACGAGCGCAGGGCGCTGATCGCGTCCGTCAAGGATTTCTACTGCGTCGCGGTCGACACCATCAGCAAGGAGTTCCGTCTTGTGGGCGAAAACCGTTTCGTGCGGTACGGCTGCTTCCTGCTGAAGGAATACTTCCCGCTGCACGACGAGCTGTGCTTTGAGGAGGGGCGGCTGATGAAGCAGGCCGCGACCGGCACGGCGGAGGAAAAAGAGGAAGCCGTCCGGCTGCTGGGCGCGCTGCACGGCAGGATGCGCCGGCACCGGGAGAAATATTTCGCGTTTTAACGATCTCTGTTCGGAAAGGAAGGAACGGTCATGAAACAGCGCACACGCAGATTCACTTCATTCGTGCTGGCGGCGGCGATGCTGCTGACGGCAGTGCTCCCCGTTTCGGCGGCGGACAAGCCGGCGAACGGCACGGCGGCGCAGCACATTTTTGACAAGGCATGGGACAAGGCCGCGGACGCGGTCGTCGGCGGCGTGACGAGGCTGCTGCTGACGGCGGATTCGTTTGCGGCGGTAAAACCCGACCGCCGTTACCCTACGGTTGAGGCATACAAAGCGGCGGCGCACGACGGCTTTTTCGCGGGCACCGACGGCGCCGTCTCCGGAGACGGCTGGAAGCTGGGCTATTCCCGCGGCAGCGTGATCCCGGCGGCATGGCGGCGCAACGCGGCGGGCAGCGCCGACCCGAACGGCATGTGCCTGTCCAAAGCGCGCTACTTCGGCGGCTATTTCGGCTGCAAGGCGCACAACATCTATGACGACGAACAGCTCGGTCTTGCGATCCTGAGCGTCGGCAGCGACCGCAACGCAAACGGCGTGGAGGACATCCTGATCTACGCGTCGCTCGACAACATCGGCATGGCAAACGGCAACGTGCGCGACGTGCGCGCGGCAGCCGTGCGGGCGCTCGAAAAGAAGGGCGTCAGCGCCGACGACGTCGTCGCGTTCGAGCTGAACTGCACGCATGCGCATACCGTGATCGAAGCGCTGGGCATGGGGCTTTCGTCCGTTTTCCTCACGGCGATGAAAAACCATTTCCTGCTCAGAAAAGACCGCGCGATCGAGCCGGAGCTGCTCGCCTCCATCTGCGGCCGGGCGGCCGCCTGCGCCGAGGAGGCGTACGACAATCTGGAACGCGGTTCGCTCTATTATTTCGAGACGCCGGACGTCAACGCCTACTTCCGCGAAAACGCGGTCAATCCCGACCCGGACGGCAGCGTCAGCGACACGATCCGTGAAAAGACGAAGTACGGCGCCGCGCAGCAGACGTTCTTTGCCTGCTGGCTGTTCGAGGGCGAGAGCGGCGCGCGCACGATCCTTGCCAACACCGGCGTGCACCCGACCAACGCGGGCAGGCACTCCGACCGCGTGACGGCGGACGTGCCGTACTACATGGCCGAGGTCATGCGCGAGGAAGGGTACAACTTCCTGTTCATCCAGGGCGCGCAGGCCGCGATCGGCATGGGCGGCGCCTTTACCGCCGCGGGCAAAGCATGGGCCGAGGCGCACACGCTGACGTATGAAGACTGGGTCGCGCGCTACGGCGAGAAATACGCGTCCAAGCACTATAACGGCAACAAGGACGAGGACGGCGAGGGCGAGTACTTCACCATGCGCGCACACGGCTATGACTTCGCGCACCTCATCCTCGATTCCGTCGACCGCACCGCGCCCGTCGCGCCGACGATGGACGTGCGGATGGACGAGATCGCGGTCCCGCTCGATTACGGCATCATGTACATTGCCGCCGTTTCCGGCGTGTTCGGCTACAACACCGTCCGCATGCCCGAATCCGAGACCGGTTACGGCGTGATGACCGAGATCGGCTGCGTCGCGCTCGGCAGCGATACGGTGCTGCTGATGCTGCCGGGCGAAGTGTCGCCCGCGCTGGTCTACGGCACGCGCGCGGACTATACCGGCACGGAATCGTGGCAGGGCGAGGGCTCGTGGCGAAACGAAGCGTGGCCGTACAAAACGATCGAAGCCGCCGCGCGGGAAGCGCTCGGCGCGGACAAGCGCGTGCTGTGCGTGGGACTTGCCAACGACGAGCTGGGCTACATCATGCCCGACACCGACTGCGCACGGAATTTCCTGACGAAGTCCTTCTTCGACGGCCGCCAGAGCAACGAGGAACTGATGGAGCCGTCCGCCGAAGCCGGTTCTGCGCTGGTTCGCGGATACTGCGCGTTCTTCGGCGTGGACAGCGCCGCGCAATGAGTGCGCGACGGCATAGAACAGAGGTATGCTATGAATACGATCATTGCCAAGAAAAACCCGATCCTTCCCGGCATGGGCATCTGCGACCCGCACATCCATGTTTTCGACGACAGGCTGTACCTGTACGCGTCGCACGACGCCGTACCCGACGCGCGGGGATTCTGTATGCACGACTGGCACGTCTGGTCGTCCGCCGACGCCGTCGAGTGGATGCGGGAATGCGTCGTCCGGCCGGAGGATTTCTTTATGGGACCGTCCAACAACTGCTGGGCGGTCGACGCCGCCGAGCGGAACGGGAAGTATTACTATTACTTTTCCGACGGCAGCAGACGCATCGGCGTTGCCGTTGCAGACCGTCCCGGCGGACCGTTCCGTGACGCGCTCGGGCGGCCGCTTCTGGACGGGAACGTGACGACGACCCGCGAGTACGATCCCGCCGTTTTCCGCGATGACGACGGGGAATACTATCTTGTTTTCGGCGGCCCCGCGTGGTGCTACGGCGCGGGCTGCGGCTACTTTATCGCGCGGCTGGGGGAGGATATGGTCTCCCTTGACGAAACGCCGCGGCCGCTGCTGCTGGATCACTGCGGCGACGACAAGGCGTCGCTGAACAAATTCTGCGGCAGGTACTACCTGAGCTACGGCGGCTTTTATGCCGTTTCCGACAACGTCTACGGCCCGTACCGTTTCGTCGGGCATACCGCGTCGACCATCGACCACAGCAGCTTCTGCGAATGGAACGGACAGCTTTTCCAGGCGATCACCGTCAAGGAACAGACCGAGATGTACCGCTCGAGCGGGCTTTGCTACGTGCACGTCAAAGAGAACGGCGAGCTCGTCACCGACCCGCTGATCGTGGAGTACGGCGTCGGGCAGTATGATTCGGACTGGAACCGGATCGAAGCGCAGTGGTACATGAAGGGACGGAACGTCCGGAAGGTCGAAAACAAATGCCTGTACGGATTCTGTGTTTCCTGCACCGAAACCGCGGCGCTGGCGTATCCGAAGATACGCAACCTGTCCGACAAGGTCGGGTTTTCGATCGACTATTACTGCGTCGGCGGCAAAGGGCGCATCGACGTGCGCGCAGGCGCGGAGAACGGCCGGCTTCTCGGAACCGTGTGCGCGGACAGTCCGACCGATTCCTTCGAGTGGTACTGCCGGCGCAGCGACTTCTTCCGCTTTGACGCGCCGCTCGGGGACGTGAGCGATCTGTACCTGATCCTCCGGCCGGAACCGGGCGCGCAGCTTTGGGTCGACAGCTTTCACTTTTTCCCCAACGCGGCGGGGATCTGACGGCAGCCGCGCAAAAAGTTGATTTTCAAAAAGGCGGACGCAGCATGAATGTGATTCTGATCGGGATGCCCACGTCGGGCAAAAGCACGGTGGGCGTGGTTCTGGCAAAAGTTTTGGGAATGCAGTTTCTGGACACGGATCTGCTGATCCAGAACCGCACGGGCAAGCGGCTGCGCGAACTGATCGAGTCCGAGGGGACGGAAGGGTTCCTGCGCATCGAAGAATCCGTCTGCCTGTCGATCGACGCCGACAACACCGTCATTGCGACCGGCGGCAGCGCGGTCTTCGGCCGGGCGGCGATGGCGCATCTGCAAAAAAACGGGAAAACGGTCTATCTGCAGATCTCGCTCCCCGAGCTGAAAAAGCGTCTGCGGGACGCCAAGGCGCGCGGCGTGATCCTGCGGGACGGCGAGAGCATCGAGGAGCTGTACGCCGAGCGGGAAGCGCTGTACAGCCGCTATGCGGACGCGGTCGTGCCGGAAGAAGGGATGAGCCTGGAAGAAACGGTGCGCGCCGTCCGCGACCGGGTGCTGTCCGCGGCAGCCGGTTCCTGAAAAGCACAGCATACACGCAGCCGGGTCCCCTCTGCGGGCAGCCCGGCTGTTTTTGCCGCCCTTCACGGTTTTCCGTACGGAACGATCCGCACCCTGTGCGGCCCCTGCGCACGAATCCGTGTGTTCTTCTCTTGTGCTTTGCGTCCCATTCGCGTTTCAATGCGAACGCGGCCGGTTACGAAAGGCGGCATGCGTCCGCTGTGCCTTCCGCAGAGCCGTAGGGGACGATGCCCGCATCGTCCCGCCGTATCCGTCCGATGCCTTTTCCGGCAAGGATGTATCCGTTCCGCCTGTGTTTTCCGATGCCGTTCATTGCGGACGGCAGCCTGCCCGCGTAAACGGCATCTGTCGGCAGCCGTTTCCGCACGGAAATCTGAAATTTGTCTTTCCTTTCGCAGCGGAATGGAGTATACTGCATGCGGTCAAAATTTTTCCATGGAGTGAGTGTGCAATGAATCGGGATCTGACGCGCGGGAAACCGTCCGCGGTGCTTTGGCGGTTTTGCCTTCCGCTGTTCGGAAGCGTCCTGTTTCAGCAGTTGTATACGATCGCGGACAGTCTGATCGCGGGGCGGTTCATCGGCGAAAACGCGCTTGCCGCGGTCGGGAACAGTTATGAGATCACGCTGATCTATCTGGCGTTCAGCTTCGGCTGCAGCGTAGGCTGCTCGATCCTCGTCAGCTATTTTTTCGGCGCGGACGACTTCGCGCGGCTGAAAACGACGGTCTCGACCGCCGCGATCGCGTCCGGCGCGCTGTGCGCGGGACTGATGCTGCTCGGGTTTCTCGGCGGCGGCGCCATGCTCTCGGGCATCCATACGCCGCCGGAGATCCTGGACGATTCCCGGACGTATCTGATGATCTACACAGCGGGGATTCCGTTCCTGATGTTCTACAATATCGCAACCGGCGTCTTTTCCGCGCTGGGCGATTCGAGGACGCCGTTTCTGTTCCTTGCCTGTTCGTCCGCGGCCAATATCGGCATGGATGTGCTCTTTGTCGTGCCGCTGTCCATGGGCGTGGCGGGCGTCGCGTGGGCGACGGTGATCTGCCAGGGGATCAGCTGCGTGCTGTCCGCGGCGGTGGTTCTGGCGCGTCTGCGGGATATGCGGTGCAAAGAGAAACCGGCGCTGTTTTCGCTGCCGATCTTCAGACGCATCCTGGCGGTCGCCGTGCCGACCACCCTGCAGCAGGGCATCATCTCCGTCGGCAACATCGTGATCCAGAGCGTCATCAACGGGTTCGGCCCGGGCGTGATCGCCGGGTATTCGGCGGGCGTCAAGCTGAACAATCTGGTGATCACGTCCTTTACGACGGTCGGGAACGGCATGAGCAACTACACCGCGCAGAATATAGGCGCCGGGGAGCGCGAACGGGTGCGCGCAGGCTTTCGGGCGGGCGTACGGCTTTTGTGGGTGCTGTGCGTGCCGCTGTGTCTGCTGTACTTCTTCTGCGGGGAAGGGCTGATCCGCTTCTTTATGGACGCGCCGACCGATACCGCCGTACAGACGGGCGTGCTGTTTTTGCGGATTCTGTCGCCGTTCTACGGCATCGCCTGCGTGAAGCTGATCGCGGACGGCGTGCTCAAGGGCACGCAGCAGATGCGCCTGTTTATGATCGCCACGTTTACCGATCTGCTGCTGCGCGTCGTGCTGGCGGTATGCCTTTCGCGCACCGGTCTGGGGTCGACGGGCGTCTGGATCGCGTGGCCGATCGGATGGATCGCGGCGACGGCTCTGTCGGTATCGTTCTATTCCCGCAGCTTCGCAAAGCGCGGGGACGCCGCGGGCGCGGAAACGGGCGAAGGAACCGGCGCGTGACGAGCGTGCCGCCGGTGCCCGAAAAACACAGCATACACAAAGCCGGGTCACCCTTGCGGGCAGCCCGGCTGTCTTTCTGTCTTTTTTTAATCCCCGCAGTCATACCGGGCGATTCTGCCGTTTTTGGTCACGGTCACGGTATCCCCCCGCAGGACCGTTTCGCTTCCCTTCAGGCTGATAAAACAATACTCTCTGTTTTGCGTCAAACAAAGCAGCGCGTCAAATGCCCTGCGGTTTTCGGTTTCATCTTCCGCAATCCGGAACAGACCGGTACGCTGACACTTCGTGTACAGTTCATCCTCGACCGCGCCGGTGTCGTAGAACGCATCCGTGATCATTTCATAGCCGTCGGCGGCTTCGATGCGCGCCTGGAAATCGTGTAAGCGGTCAACGCCGTTTCAAGAGCTCAAATCTCTTACTCTCCGCCAAAAGCCTATGAAGCACAAGATGTTTCGTAGGCTTTCTTTTTTTGCCTTCTGCTACCTCTGCCGACGACGAAACCCCACCAAGACGACCTCACGACGACGAGATATTTTTGAAGGAATTAGCTATGGTAGGCAGGAGGGTATAGAAATAGGCCTACCCTTGTGTAATGAGGATAGGCCAAGATGAAACAGACAATTCTCATGAATTATCGAATTTTAATAAACTCAGTGCCATTACACTTAGGACACGGCGGCAATCTATCGGTGGAATCGTCTAACTTGACAACAGTACCGCATTTTTTGCACATATATGTGCCCTTTCCCGGCTTTTCACCAGTTTTATATGACATTTTGTTCACCTCCTTTGCAAAGAGCTGTCGTGTCGATTGTTAGTTCGGCGTTGACCTTCTGTGTGACTTGACCTTTGTCCCGTCAGACTTAGTGTACGATTTGACGGGAACTATTTTCTTCTGCTGTTTACCAGACTGACTCGATTTAGTCTTTGCCATTTTTCTTTTTCCTTTCTTGACGGTGCACACAGAACAAAATGTTGACAATATGTGATCTTTGTGTTAACATAACTCATAGAAGGGTGAGTATGCTACGGGTTCAACCGTCATTATTCCCTTATGAAGAAGACGGCTGTGGAGAGTCGTCTTTTTCTTTCTGAAGTCGACTTGCTTCATGTTCTATTATAACACGCGGTCAGGAGATTGTCAAGTTTTTTACTCAATTCTTTTATACTAAATTTCGTGAGTAAACTACTTGATTTTTTGTGCAAGTGTGATATAATATAGAAAAGATCTAAAAGGAGTCTTTTCAATGCCACGTGCAATAGTTACGCTGGGTCTCGCTGAAACCTTACGAAACATTCGAATTCAAAACAAAATACAAGCAAAACAGTTGGCTTCTCATATTGGAAAAAGTCCGGCTTATGTATCTAAGTTGGAGAATGGAAGTATACAAACAATTGATGTTGATGAATTGTATTCTATTCTACAGTTTATCTCAGGCGAAGAATCTCAAATCGAATTGGCTGAGCAGATTTACAAGTCACTTAATCTTAAGTATTCGACAAAAGAAATCGAAGATCAACTATGGTTTGTTAACTATGATACAGTTAGATGCATTTTGCCGATTCCAGATTCTCTTATTACTGATCTCAATTCCAGAATAGAGAGTTTAGGGATTACAAGACAGTATCTGATTGATAGGATTAACGCAAACGAAGCTCTCTCTGACGAGGATAAACTTGATGTCACAATTCCCTACAATCAATGGTACCATCCAGCCAATGAAAGCGGAAACACTCAAGCCATTAAGATAAAGCTTTCTGACAAAGAATTGAATAGCATTTTGGATAGAAAAAAAGATGTTGCACCGTATATTTATATTTTTTGCATTGCTTTTTATCTATTAAAAATTGAAAGATTTAAGGATATTGTTTCATTAACAGATGATAGTAATATCGAACTAACACAAGCAACGACGTCACTTCTAAACTCTTATAAGTTTCTATCAATCTTCCAAAAAAACAAACTAATTGCCGAAAAGCAATCACAAGAAGATATTCAGGAGATTCTAAGTTCATTTGATAAGGACAATATAGAGATTTTAAGTGACATCATTTCTGGATTTCGATTTGCATCACAGCACAACATTAAAGCAACTAACGAACAGTTAAAGGCGTTTGGCGAAAATATGCATTGGGATTTAGGCTTCATGCTTCGTCTAATCAGTATGCAATACAATAGTCTGAAAGAAACGAGCGTTAGCAACAAGAAATGTCTATTGTCAGAAATTGAAGATTTGATTCAAAAATATGCCAACCTACCAATAGATCAAAATAGAATTGAATCGTACTGATCCTTAGTACATTTCCTCAAAAAAAGAAGGTTTAATGTAAAAATATAGATTAAACAAAACAGATCTGTTCTCAAAGTTGAGGACAGGTCTGTTTGTACACCCCTATTACCCAAAATGTCGAATATGCTGATTCTATGCTAATCTTAGTTGGCCTATATTGATCATCCGCTTGAATGACTTGAACATCGAAGATGTAACAAAACATGATAACAATAATTCGCTTTCGGTTTGTATAAGATCCTTGATGGTCAGCACTTCGACTATTCTATTAAAGTCGATTCTTTCAAGCACTTTTTTTGTATATGGTCTTTTGGAATCGACAAACGCGATACTGGAAATGAAATCCTGCACTCTATCTGAATTAAGGATCAGCATAGCAACATAGGCCATCTCATAGCTATCAAAAGCAATAAAATAGCTGGTATCGTCTGTCATGACGGGCTTCCCGTCGTCTGAATAAAGCAGAGAAAATAACGGCTTCTTATAGAATCCACTGACCCCTACTTTATATTTCGCATACGAATAGTCGCCGATTCCGAACATAGAGAACGGAGGGGCATCACGATAAATAGAGCTTTTTCTCCTTTCAAATGCGTCTTTGTGTGATTGGAGATACTGCCATGTTTGAGGATAATTGTCCCTGATAGACTCCGTTTTTTCACGAACGTGTTTTTGAGTAACTATAACATATTTAGAAAAGCTATGGATAATAGGTGACTTGAACATACTGCTCTTAATCAGCGGATAGACCAAATCATCTTCCAGATCAATTGTTTCGCCGCTTCCATTCACAAGAGAGCCGTTGACGGATGACAGCTCCATGACTTTTGAGCAATCATGCTTAACCCCCTGTCTCCACTCAAAACAGCATTGACCGTCAAAGTTATCTATGCTTTTGCCGCTGATGTGCTGAAGACGGTTTTCTTCATAGCTGATTCTTGATTTGACAACTTGCGGATGTTCAAAGTCAAAGACGTCGCAGCAATCCGATGCAACATCTGCTTCAGATAGCTGAACAACTAAAACACAGGCATTGGCACTGATTCCAAACACCTTGGACGCATCAAACTCCAGAATGTCGCAAGAAGTGAATCCTATACGATTACGTTTGAGTTCCTTGAATACGTTTCTGGCTACCGTGGTTTTGCAAAGCATAGAGATAATCGTGTTCGTATTTTTGAACTCCTGAATGAGTTGGAGGATGATAAACTCGCAAATATCAAAATTGCTTGCACCGGTGATCGCGTCGATTCCCTTGAATCCTTTAAAGTTTGCTTTGTTAGGCAGATTGGTCGAATGAAGAGAAGATAAGGTGCTGTTTGTGACCCATGGCGGATTCCCGATAACAAGGATTTGTCTTTTGTCTTTGATTAAATCCCTCAATGAGAATGAAAAGAAATCTGAATTGATAATCTTTACTCTTGCGTCATCAATACTGCTTTGGCAGGCTGCGCAGTAGTCGGGATTGATTTCTATACCGTAATACTCCTGCGCATTAAAAGATAAGCTGCTTTTCAGAAAACTACCCGTTCCACATGTTGGCTCCACAACAGCGGAAGGAGCACATGAGCGATTGACGCGAAGATAAGCACAGACTCTCTCCGCAAAGTCAATAGGCGTTTGATAATCGCCATATTCACGCTTACCATTCATAGTTGATTACCCCTTGAATCGTGTTATCCAATGTGATAACACGCGTGTACTTTAGACGCCATTGCAAAGCATTGCTAATGGTTAAGTAACCTTGCTTCGGCGGATGTGCCAGTATCTCGCTTGCTAAATCCCGATAAACAAGGTCGTCACCGGGTACATTCTTGTCTTGTAAATATCCGATAATATCATCATCGTTTGCACCGTCTGAAACCATTTCGCATAACCGTTTGGTAGTTGTGTAATCAGCGGTTCTTTCTTTATCAATGAATGTACAGTGCGTAAACTGTAAGGTGCAGACATCTTCAAGATCGTGCTTTTCATACACAAAGACCAAAAGATTATAGCCCAATCCAAAAATCTTTTGACGTGCATTCCTGAAAGGACAACTTGATTGAGGTTTGGCAATAGAAGTTACTTTAATATCCGTTCTAATCTCATCGCCGGGCAGATCAATTCCTTCGGCACTGTTTCCAATATCCACAGTATACTTTGATTGAAGGTATTGCTGGAACTTATGCTCAACGTATGTTCCGACGGCTTTGCCATCAGTCACGCCTAAAAGCTCAACGTGATTTTTCTTGCCCTCGATCTCACAAAACTCTCTGGCCGATTTGACTAATTCATCAATCGTCAATACTGGTTTCATAGCAAACATCTCCCCATTAATCCTAAACAGATTTTATCATAATTTGGTTCCTTTTTCAAGAAAAAAAGAGAACAATCAGCGACACAAAACATAAATCGCTGCAAGAACCGCAATGCAAACCAAAACAGACGGCAGACTTCCACATCCGCTTTTCTCGCCCGGCTGCGGTTCATCTTCATCTTCATCGTCCAGATAGAGCATATAGGTCATAAAATCGTCACCCACACTACAGGAAAACGCAGGTCGAACCGTAACGTATGTAAAAAACCGCCGCCCGATGCGTTGTGCGTCGTGCGGCGGTCGGGTTTTGCGGCGTACAGATTACTGCGTATAGTGTTTCGCCTGCGCGTTCCAGAGCGCGGCGTAGGCGCCGTTTTGCGAAAGAAGCGCGTCGTGCGTGCCGTCCTCGACGACCCTGCCGTCCGCAAACACGACGATCCGCTCGCAGAACCGGCAGGACGACATGCGGTGCGAGACGTAGACGGCCGTTCTGCCGCCCGCAATGGCGTCGAACCGCGCGTAGATCTCCGCCTCGCTTTTCGGGTCGAGCGCGGCGGTCGGCTCGTCGAGAATGACGAACGGCGCGTCCTTGTACAGCGCGCGGGCGATGGCGGTCTTCTGGCTTTCGCCGCCGGAGAGATCCTCGCCGTCCTCTTCGTACAGCTTCGTGACACACTGGTTCATGCCCTTCGGCATCCGCCGCACGCGGTCGCCGACGCCCGCCATGTCGAGACACCGCATGACTTTTTCTTCGTCATACGTTTCGTTCGCCGCGACGTTCTCCGCGACGGTGAACGACAGCAGCGTAAAGTCCTGGAACACCACGCCGAACAGCTTGAGATACTCGGCATAGGCGAACTCGCGGATGTCGATGCCGTTGACGGTGATGTACCCTTCGGTCGGGTCGTACAGGCGGCACAGGAGCTTGATCATCGTCGATTTGCCGCTGCCGTTGCGGCCGACGACCGCCAGCTTTTCGCCGCGGCGCAGCGTCAGATCGAGATGCCGCAGCGCATACGCTTCGGAGCCGGGGTAGCGGAACGAAACGTCGTGGAACGTGAACTCCGCCGTGTCGGGATCGATGTCCCGCAGCGTGCGGCTGCCGGACTGCATTTCGCCCCGCAGGTCGTAGAACGCCAGATCGTCTTCCAGAAAACGGCGGTTGCTGCGCAGCATCCCGAGATCCCACGCGAGCGAGGAGAAGGCGGAGATCATGGCGGTCATCACGCCGTAGTATTCGACCACCTTGCCCGCGCCGAACGCGCCGGACAGCGCTTTCAGGCCGACGAAGATATACACCGCTCCGCCGATGACTGCCGTCACGATCGACGCGATCATGCCGAATGTGCTGTTTGTGCGCATGATCATCGCGGCAGCGCGGCGGGTGACGGCGGAGATGCCGTTTTCCAGTTCCTCCGCGATCAGCGGACGCTCGCGGAAAATGCGGATGTCCTCGCCGCTGCCGGATTCGTTGAGCACGCGGCGTTCATAATACCGGCGCACCATGCGCATCTTGCCGAAAAGCTGGTGCGCGCCGAACAGGCGTTTCGACTGCGCGTCGTTGCCCCAGACGCTCAGCGCCAGAAGCAGTACGACGAACAGGACGAACAGCGCCGCAAAGAGCGGACTGTTCACCCACCGCAGCACGCCGTCCCGCGCCGTGCCGCCGCGCGCGGAGAGCATGCCGGACGACATGCCGACCGCCGTCGTGATCGACAGCAGGTTCGCCGCGACGGAGCAGATCAGAACCGGCTGGTACGCCAGGCCGTTGTACGACTGCGAGTTGTTTTCTGCCTTGCCGAGCATGGCGGAGATGCGCGGGTCTTCGGCCTGCGCGAAGTCGAGCGAGAGCGCTTTGCGCGTCATGTACATTTCGCGCCGGAACCACGACGTCCAGCGCATGTCCATCGTCGCGCGCATGATGAGCCGCCGCACGAGATGGACGGCAAAGACAAGTCCCGCGCAGAGCAGGACGTAACAAAAGCACGTCCAAAAACGCTTGCCTTCCGTCAGCGCGGTGATGACGCTGCCGGAAAAATGGATCGTGATATAGTTCGCCAGCACGGGCAGAAACGACACCAGGATGTTGAAGGGGATGAAACGTCTGCCGTTGATCTCCCGGTTCAGACGCAGGCCGCGCAGTTGAGTGCGCAGGTTGGCGCGCAGTTTTTTCATTGTGCGTCCGCCTCCTCCTCGTAGTATCGGCTCTGCAGGCGGAACAGCTCGGCGTACGCGCCGCCCGCGCGCATCAGCTCGTCGTGGCTGCCGACCTCGGCCGCTCTGCCGTCCGCGAGCAGCACGACGCGGTCGCAGAAGCGCGTGGAGGACAGGCGGTGGGAAATGTAGATCGATGTCTTGCCCGACGCGAATGTGCTGTACTGCATATACAGGTCGTTCTCCGCGATCGGATCGAGCGCCGCCGTCGGCTCGTCGAGCACGAGGATCGGCGCGTCCTTATACAGCGCGCGCGCCAGGATCAGCCGCTGCTGCTCGCCGCCGGAGAACGCCGTCGCGCCCTCATGGATGTCCTTGACCATGAGGGTGTTTTCTTTTTCCGGAAGCGACGCGATCTTTTCGGCGATGTTCGCCTTGCCGAGGCAGTCCCACAGGCGGCCGCGGTCGATCTCCTCCTCGGGGCACAGCGCGACGTTTTTCGCCACGGTGGCCGGCAGGAAATTGACCGTCTGCAGCACCGTCGCGAACAGCGCGAAGCAGTCGTCCCGCCCGTATGTCTGCACGTCCCGTCCGGCGATGCGGATCTGTCCGCTGTCGGGGAGCAGCAGACCGCACAGGAGCTTGACGAGCGTCGTTTTGCCCGCGCCGTTGTCGCCGACGACGGCGATGTGCTCGCCCGGACGGATCGTGAGCGAAAAGTCCCGGATGGTCGGTTTTTCCGCGCCCTCATAGGTGAACGTGACGTGGTCGAACTCGATCGCGCACGGCAGCGCATCGCCCGCGGGCAGAGGTGCGCCGGTGCGGCTGCGTTCGTCCGGGATATCGAGAAAACTGCGGTAGTCGCTGACGGCATGGCCGCATTCCAGCGATTCGGAGAAAGCGTCCGCCAGCCGCGTCAGCCAGCTTCCGAAGCCGGTGATCGCGCCGAGATACAGCGCGAAATCGCCCAGCGGCATGTCCGTGCGCAGCTTGAGATGGATCAGATACGCATACGCGCCGATCGTCGTGGCGAGCATGAGCAGATCCTCGAGCAGCGTGTTGAGCATATGACCCGTGTGGATGCGGTGCAGCAGCGCGACACGCTCTGCGAGACCGGCTTCCGCCTTGTGATCGAGCATCGGCTGCATGCCGTAGACGCGGATATCCTTGGCCTCGGCAAAGTCCTTCGAGCGCTGGGAGACGTAGTCCATCCGCAGGCGGATGCGCGCCTCCTCGTCCTTGAGCTTGTCGCGGAATTTCTGCAGCGCCTTCCAGCCGAGCGCGCTCAGCGCGTAGCCCGCGATCAGCGCGGGAATGAACCAGAAACTGCACTGCACGATGATCGCCGTGAAGGCGGAAAAGCCGAACAGCGCGGAGAAGAGATGGATGTTGACCCAGATGAAACCGGGCGCGCCGCTGCGCATGAGCGAATTCATTGCCTTCTCGCGCTTCGAGCGCGTGCCCTTGCGCGTGAAGACATGGTAGTCCATGTCCATGATCTTGTCGGTGATCTGCATGCGCCAGAAACTGTTCTCGGCGATCTGCATGGAGGTGCTGCAGAATGCGGTCAGCAGGTTGTTGGCCGCGACCAGCAGCACCGTGCACAGGGCAAGCGCCCCGACCTTCCACACGAGCTCCGCGGGCGACACGTGCCGCTCGATGCAGTCGAGCACGACTTTCGGCAAAAAAGCCGCCAGCACCGACGACAGAGAAGCCATCGGCGTAGCGGCTGCGGCTGCGAAAATGTACGATTTCCGGAACCTCCACTGCTCGCTGCACACGAACCGGAGGTTGCTGAAATAGGAATACGGCTGTTTCGCTTTTTCTTTCTTTTTTTCTTTCAAATAACTATCACTTGCCGATCATGTGTCATATTCCCGCAGGATCGCCTCGGCGATCGCGCGGCGCGGGACGCACTTGTCCATCGCCTGCTTTTCGATAAAGCGGTGCGCCTCGGGTTCGGACATCTTTTCGCGGTCGATCAGCGCCCATTTGGCGCGGTTGACGAGGCGGATCTCCGCCATCTTCTCTTCGATGGAGACGGTTTTGACCTCCATTTTGCGCATGCGTTCGCGCGCGGCCGCCATCCAGGAGAGCGCCGTGCGCACGGCAGATTTGCTCAAAGGCTTGGCGAGCGTGAACACGCCCTGGAACATGACCTTTTCGCTCACCTGCGCGTACAGCTCCCCGCGCACCAGCAAAAGCGCGACGCACCCGCCGGAACTGCAGGCGTCCACGGCGAAGCGCATGCCCATATCGTCCGGCAGCGGCGCGTTCACGATCACGAAATCGTACGCGCGTGCCGCGCATTCCCGCTTGGCCGCGCTGATGTTGGGCACCGTCTGCACCGAGAAAAAACCGGATTCGGAGAAAAGCGGATGCATCGACGCGTTGAACGTCTCGGATGCGGAAACGAGCAGGACCGAATAGGTGTGTTCTTCGAGCGGCATGGGCTTTCCTCCTTTCTTTTCGTGTTAATGCCGGATCAGCCGCAGTAGCTGTCCAGGATCGCCTGCGGGATATACCGGCGGATAAAGGGACTGATCTGCGCGCACTGCCGCGCCTCGCCGAGACTGCCGGGCAGCTTGCGCAGCCGCGAGAGCGTCTGTGCGTCCGCCGTGAACAGGTTGAAGTCGGCGGCAGGTTCGAGCGCGTATCCTTCGCGCAGACCTTCCAGCGACGCGTAGATGATCAGCGCGAACGCGAGATACGGGTTGGCGGTCGGGTCGGGCGAGCGCAGTTCGAGGCGCCGGTATTCGCCGACCGCGGCGGGGATGCGCACAAGCTGCGAGCGGTTCTCGTGGGACCAGGTGATGTAGGTCGGCGCTTTCTGCTTGCCCAGACGCGCATAGGCGTTTTCGGTCGGGTTCAGGAACAGCGTCATGTCGCCGATGTTTTTGAGAATGCCCGCGATCATGTTCTGCGCCAGCGCGTCGCCGCAGGGCTGGACGGATGCGTTGATGTGGAAACCGTTGCCGGGCGCGTTCTCCAAAGGCTTTGCGGAGAAATCGGCGTACAGGCCGTTGCGGTGCGCCACGGTGCGCACGACCGACTGGAATGTGATCGTATCGTCCGCGGCGGACAGCGCGTCCGAATAGCGGAAGTCGATCTCGTTCTGCCCGGGGCCTTCCTCGTGGTGCGAGCTTTCGGGACGGATGCCCATCTGTTCGAGCGTCAGACAGATCTCGCGCCGCACGTTTTCGCCCCGATCCTCCGGCGCGATGTCCATGTATCCCGCGGTGTCATAGGGCGTTTTGGTGGGCAGTCCGCGCTCGTCGAGCTGGAAGAGATAGAACTCCTGCTCCGCGCCGAACGAAAAGCGGAAGCCGGCGTCTGCGGCTTCGCGGACGGCGTCCTTCAGCAGGCTGCGCGTATCGCACGCGAACGGTTTGCCGTCCGGGTCCGTGATGGAGGAGAACATCCGCACGACGCGTCCGTGCTCCGGCCGCCACGGCAGTGCGGTCAGCGTGTCCGGTTCGGGATGCAGCAGCAGGTCGCTGTGCGTGACGTCTCCGAATCCGCGGATCGCGGAGCCGTCGAACGCGACGCCGTATTCAAACGCGCGCGGCAGCTCGTCCGGCATGATGGAAATGTTCTTCTGCCGGCCGAACACGTCGCAGAACGCCAGACGGATAAACTTGACGTCCTCCTCGCGTGTGAACTGCATGATCTCATCTTTGGAATACAGCATGATACATCTCACCCTATCCTAATGGTCAATTCATTATGTACATTTGCTTATACGGATTGGCGCTGTCCGGCGTGACGACGGTGAACGGCGCGCCCGTGACTGCGTCGGGATCGAGTCCGAACACCGCGCAGTAATCGCGCAGGTGTGCGCGAAGCTCGCCGCGGTCCGTTTCGTCCGCCTCGCGCACCGTGACCTGGTCCGGGAACCGGACGTCCCGGCAGTCGCCGCGCAGGAACATCTTGCCGCCGTGCATCCCCGTGCAGGGGAAAAAGCCGACGATCCGCCTTTGCGTGTCGAGCCCGAGCACGATGATCGTGCCGCCCGCCTGGTATTCGCCGAGGAAACTGCCTGCCGAACCGCCGATCACCAGAAGCGGCGATTTTTCGCGGTAGGCTTTCATATGGATGCCGGCGCGGTAACCGGCGTCGCCGCGCACGAAGATCTCGCCGCCGCGCATGGCGTATCCCGCCGCGTCGCCGATGCTGCCGTGCACGATGATCCGTCCGGCGTTCATCGTGTCGCCCACGGCGTCCTGCGCGTTGCCCGCAACGGTGATCGTGCCGCCGTTGAGATACGCGCCGAGCGCATTGCCGGGCACGCCCTCGATGCGGATGTGCTTTCCCGACATGCCCGCCGCGATGAAACGCTGCCCGCACAGGCCCGTCAGCGTGCAGTCGCCGTCCAGATCGCGCAAAACCGTGTTGACTTCACGGTGCGTCATATTGCTTACATCCGGCATTATACCACACCTCCGAAGATTTTTGTTCTTGTTTTTGAAGAAAAAGACGCGGAAGTGGCAATTTTTTTCATCTGTTCAAAGTCGATCTCCGAAAGCGGCGTCCGATTCCGGATGAGCGACGTATACAGTCCCGCGCGCGTCGTATCGCCGATCAGGATGAATCCCTTCAGCAGATCATCCTGCGTGTACAGCTTTTTGCGGGACGTTTCCGTTTTTTCTTCGTACACTTCGCCCGCGTACGTGCCGGCCGTCATGGTGTGCAGCCCGAAGAAGCCGATCGCGTTCATGGGGATCGCGTTGTCGAGGACGGCCGTGCCGCCGGCCATATTGACGCCTGCCGTCCGTCCCTGCATGTAGGCGTTGGGCAGGATGGCGAGCACCCGTTTCTGCCCGCACGACGCGTCCGTGCCTTCGGTGCAGTCGCCCGCGGCATAGACGTCCGGCACCGTTGTTTCCATGCCGCAGCCGACGAGGACGCCGCGGTTCGTATCGCACCCGCACGCTTTGGCGAGCGCGGTATTGGCGCGCACGCCGACCGCCAGCACCAGCACGTCAAATCCGACCGTGACGCCGGAGCGCATATGCGCGGTACGGCCGTCAAACCGTTCGGCCGTATCCGAGAGCATAAAGCGAATGCCGTTCTGTTCAAGGTGCGATTGCAGGACGGACGCGCTGTCCGCGTCGAGAATGCTCGGCAGCACATGATCCGCAAGGTCGCAGACGGTGACGGATGCGGCGCGGCCGTGCAGCCCTTCGGCACATTTGAGCCCGATCAGACCCGCGCCGACGATCAGCACGCGCTTCGGCGTCTGCGTCGCCTGTTCGAGCGCGAGCGCGTCGTCCAGCGTCATGAAGGTGAACGCGTCGGGGACGGTGTCCAGTCCCCGGATCGGCGGGACGAACGGCGCGGAACCGGCCGCCAGGCAGACGGACGAATACGGCAGTACCGATCCGTCGTCGAGCGTGACCGTTCGGTTCGCGGGGTCTATCTTTGCCGCCGATTTGCCGTACAGCACGCGGCAGCCGTTCTTTTCGTAAAAATCCCCGTCCCGGTACGGGATGCGGGCAAGGTCGGTTTTGCCCTCCAGATAATAGGAGATCAGCGGCCGGCAGTAGACGGGATGCGGCTCTTTGGAGATGACGGTGATGCTGCCGCTTGTGTCCGCGCTGCGGATGCCCTCGATGCAGCCGACGGCGGCGACGCCGTTCCCGATGATGATATAGTCGTTCATGCGTCTTCCCCCCGTTCTTCATAGACGATCGCGCGGTTCGGACAGCCCGCGACGCACGCCGGTTCCCCGCAGGCGTTCTGCAGGCAGAGCTCGCATTTCTGCATCACGCCGTTTTCGTTCGGCGACAGCGCGCCGTAGGGACAGACCAGCACGCACGTCAGACAGCCGACGCATCTGGACTGGTCGATCCGCACCACGCCGTCCTGTTTGCGGATCGCGCCGGCGATGCAGCTTTTGACGCACAGCGGATCTTCGCAGTGGCGGCAGGACACGGCGTAGGTGATCGCGTCCTTTCCCTCGATATGGATGCGCGGATAGATGGGCTTTCCTTTGAGCGCCGCCGCCATATCCTGCAAACCGGAATTGGCGAACGCGCAGTTGTATTCGCACAGGTGACAGCCCAGACACCAGGCTTCGTTGACGTAGATTCGTTTCATATTTTATTCCCCCGCGTGCGCGATCCCGAGGATCTGCAGTTCCTTTTCCGTCAGACCCACGCCGCGCAGCATCAGCCGGTTGCCGCGCAGCGCCTCGACGGAGTTGATGCCCATGCCGCCCATCAGCTCTTTGATCTCATGCCGCCACGCGGTCATCAGATTGACAAGCCGCTCGCTGCCGACGTCGGGATTCAGCCGCTTGACGAGATCGGGACGCTGTGTGGCGATGCCCCAGTTGCATCTGCCGGTCTGGCAGGTACGGCAAAGGTGGCAGCCCAGCGCCAGAAGCGCCGCCGTTGCGATGTAGCACGCGTCCGCGCCCAGCGCGATCGCCTTGACGACGTCGGACGCGCTGCGGACGGAACCGCCGACGATCAGCGAAACGTCGCCCCGGATGCCCTCGTCGCGCAGACGCTGGTCGACCGCCGCGAGCGCGAGCTCGATGGGGATGCCCACATTGTCGCGGATGCGTGTGGGCGCCGCGCCCGTGCCGCCGCGGAAACCGTCGATGGCGATGATGTCTGCGCCGCTGCGGGCGATGCCGCTGGCGATGGCGGCGATGTTGTGTACGGCGGCGACCTTGACGATGACGGGTTTGCGGTAGTCGGTCGCTTCCTTCAGCGAATAGACGAGCTGCCGCAGATCCTCAATGGAATAAATATCGTGATGCGGGGCGGGCGAGATGGCGTCGGTCCCTTCGGGAATCATGCGCGTGCGCGACACGTCGCCGACGATCTTCGAGCCGGGCAGATGCCCGCCGATGCCGGGTTTGGCGCCCTGTCCCATTTTGATCTCGATCGCCTTTGCCGCTTCCAGATAGTTTTCATGCACGCCGAAACGGCCGCTTGCGACCTGGACGATCGTGTGTTCGCCGTAGACGTAGAAGTCCTCGTGCAGGCCGCCCTCGCCGGTGTTGTAGCAAATGCCGAGCGCCTCGGCCGCGCGTGCGAGCGACGCGTGCGCGTTGTAGCTGATGGAGCCGTAGCTCATGGCGGAGAACATGACCGGCATGGACAATTCGAGCATCGGCGGCAGTTTGCAGCACAGCGTGCCGTCCGCGTTCCGCTGCGCCTTCTGCGGCCGCTTGCCGAGAAACACGCGCGTCTCCATCGGCTCGCGCAGCGGGTCGATCGGCGGGTTCGTGACCTGCGAGGCGTTGATGAGGATCTTGTCCCAATAGACCGGCAGCGGCTTCGGGTTGCCCATGGAGGACAGCAGCACGCCGCCGCTGTTCGCCTGCTTGTACACTTCGCGGATGGTGTCGTTGTCCCAGTTCGCGTTTTCGCGCAGGCGGCAGTCGTTCTTCACGATCTTTAAAGCGTGCGTCGGACACAGCGACACGCACCGCTGGCAGTTGACGCATTTCGCGTCGTCGCTCAGGATCTTTTCCGTGCCTTCGAGAAAGGCATGCACTTCGTTGGCGCACTGCCGCACGCAGGCGCCGCAGGCAATGCAGCGGTTTTCGTTGCGGAGCACTTCAAACTCCGGCGTCAGATATTCCACGCCCATCAATATGCGCCCTCCTTTACCCGAATGATGACCGGCTCGCCGCCTGCCGGCGCCCATACGCGTCCGACGTCCGGTTCCATAACGCGGATCGCCGCTTCCTCGCTGGCGATATAGACCTTATCGTCTTTTTCGCCGACGACCATCGACCGCAGTTTCAGCCGGTCGTTCAGCGCCATCAGTCCGCCGTCGAATCCCAGCACGATGGAGAACGGCCCCGTCACCAGAAGGCTCGGAAACAGCGTGCGCAGATAGATGTGCTTCGCCTTGTCCTGCGCGTCCGTTTTGTTTTCGATCGTGCTCCAGAACGGCGCGGCGATCACGCTTGCGGCTTCCGACAGCGTCAGTTCCTGCCGGCGGATGAGATAATCCAATATATATGTGATGACTTCGGTGTCCGTCTGCAGCGTGCATTTGTAGCCGAACATCTCGATGTACCGGCGGTTCGCGTCGTAGGAGGAGATCTCGCCGTTGTGCACGACGGAATAGTCGAGCAGCGTGAACGGATGCGCGCCGCCCCACCAGCCGGGCGTGTTGGTCGGATAGCGGCCGTGTGCCGTCCAGGCGTAGCCCTCGTACTCGTCGAGCCGGTAATACAGACCGACGTCCTCCGGGAAGCCGACCGCCTTGAACGAGCCCATGTTCTTGCCGCTCGAAAAGACGTAGGCGCCCTTCTGGCGCGTATTGATGTGCATGACCGTGCGCACGACGAACTCCTTTTCGTCGAGCTGCAGGTCGGAGAGGGCGGACTGCATGGGCGAGACGAAATATCGCCAGATCATCGGCTCGTCCGTGATCCGGGGGAGTTTGCGCGTCGGGATGCGTTCCGCCTTGTAGATCTCGAACCGCTCCCGCAGGAACGCCTCGCACGTTTTGCGCGTGTCGCGGCTGTCAAAGAAGAAATGCAGCGCGTAAAAATCCTTATATTCCGGATAGATCCCGTACGCCGCGAAGCCGCCGCCGAGTCCGTTGGAGCGGTCGTGCATCGGCTTCATCGCGTTGATGATCGCCTCGCCGGTCATTTTCTTTCCCTCGCGGGAGATCGCCGCGGCGATCGCGCAGCCGGAGGGAATGCGCACCTGTCCTTCTCTCGGTACCATAAACGCTCATCCTTTCCAAAAAAAGAAAAGGCGCCCATTTCGGCGCGGAGCGGATCCGTACCGAAATGAACGTCGTTGCTCATTTTCTTTATTATACGCCGCACGACAGGATTCGTCAAGCCTTTTTTGTTTGCACATTTTTGCCCAAAAAGGATGCGCTTTAGTGCGACAACTTGTTAAATTTGTAAAAAGTTACAAAAAAGGCTTGACTTTCGGCGAAAGGCGCGTATAATGGGACGCGTAAGGCAATGGAGTCTTCGAGCAAATGCGCTCGGAGACTCTTTTTTTGTTTCAAATCAAAGGAGTGAAAGTCATGTCGTACGTAGACGATGTCATTGAGGAAGTAATCCGGGAAAACCCGAACGAGCCGGAATTCCACCAGGCGGTGCGCGAAGTGCTCGATTCGCTGCGTCCCGTGATCGCACAGAACGAGGAAAAATACCGCCGCGACGCGCTGCTGGAGCGGCTGGTCAATCCCGAACGCCAGATCAAATTCCGTGTGCCGTGGATCGACGACAACGGTCAGGCGCACGTCAATACCGGCTACCGCGTGCAGTTCAACAGCGCGATCGGTCCGTATAAAGGCGGTCTGCGTCTGCACCCGTCGGTCAATCTCGGCATCATCAAGTTCCTCGGCTTCGAGCAGATCTTTAAAAACTCCCTGACCGGCCTGCCCATCGGCGGCGGCAAGGGCGGCTCGGACTTCGACCCCAAGGGCAAATCCGACCGTGAGATCATGTCGTTCTGCCAGAACTTCATGTCGGAGCTGTGCAAATACATCGGTGCGGACACCGACGTGCCGGCAGGCGACATCGGCGTGGGCGCGCGTGAGATCGGCTACATGTTCGGCGAGTACAAAAAGATCCGCGGCATGTTTGCGGGCGTTCTGACCGGCAAGGGCGTGCCGTTCGGCGGCTCGCTCGCCAGAACGGAAGCGACCGGCTACGGCCTGCTGTACATCACGGAGGAAATGCTCAAGTGCCACGGCACCTCGATGGAAGGCAAAACCGTCGCCGTGTCCGGCGCGGGCAACGTGGCGATCTACGCGATCGAAAAGGCGCAGCAGATGGGCGCGAAAGTCGTCACCTGCTCGGATTCGTCCGGCTGGATCTATGACCCGAACGGCATCGACGTCGCCGCGCTGAAAGAGATCAAAGAAGTCAAGCGTCAGAGACTGACGGAATACCTCAAATACAGACCCGACGCGCAGTACCGCGAGGGACGCGGCGTGTGGCAGATCCCGTGCGACATCGCGCTGCCGTGCGCAACGCAGAACGAGCTGACGCTCGACGACGCGAAGCAGCTCGTCGCAAACGGCGTGTACGCCGTTGCGGAAGGCGCAAACATGCCCTCGACCGCGGAAGCCGTTGATTACTTCCTGGAGCAGGGCGTTCCGTTCCTGCCGGCCAAGGCGGCGAACGCGGGCGGCGTGGCGACAAGCGCGCTGGAAATGTCGCAGAACAGCGAGCGTCTGCACTGGACGTTCGAGGAAGTCGACCACAAGCTGCGCGAGATCATGATCGGTATTTATCACAATATCGACGACGCGGCAAAACAGTACGGCAGAGAAAACAATTACGTGGACGGCGCGAATATCGCGGGCTTCCTGAAAGTCATGAACGCCATGAACGCGCAGGGCATCGTGTAAAATACGTTGTCAGAATAAAACACAGGGCTAAGGCAAAGACGTCTTTCCGCTCGGAACGGCGTCTTTGCCCCTTTTTATTTCAAATCAAGGAGGATGAATTATGGAAACCGTGAAGGAGTATTTTGGCAGTCTTGTTTTCGACGACAGAGTGATGAAGTCCATGCTGCCTGCCGACGTGTACAGATCGCTGCGCAAGACGATCGACGAGGAGAAAAAGTTAGCGCCCGGCGTGGCGGACGCGGTCGCGGCGGCGATGCGCGACTGGGCGGTCGCACACGGCGCGACGCATTTCACGCACTGGTTCCAGCCGCTGACCGGCGTCACGGCGGAAAAACACGACAGTTTCATCAGCCCCTCTCCCGACGGCGGCGTGATCATGGAGTTCTCCGGCAAAGAACTCATCAAGGGCGAGCCGGACGCGTCCTCGTTCCCGAGCGGGGGACTGCGCGCGACGTTCGAGGCGCGCGGGTATACGGCGTGGGACCCGACGTCCTACGCGTTCATCAAAGGCAAGACGCTCTGCATCCCGACGGCGTTCTGCTCCTACGGCGGGCACGCGCTCGACAAAAAGACGCCGCTGCTGCGTTCGATGGAGGCGCTGAACCGGCAGGCGCTGCGCATCCTGCGCCTGTTCGGCAATGATACGGCGAAGGCGGTGCGTTCGTCCGTCGGCCCCGAGCAGGAATACTTCCTGGTGGACAAGGCGCTGTATGACCAGAGATACGATCTGCGCTTCACCGGCAGAACGCTGTTCGGCGCGAAGCCGCCGAAGGGACAGCAGATGGACGACCACTATTTCGGCGTCATCAAGCCGCGCGTCGAGGCGTATATGCAGGAGCTGAACGAAGAGCTGTGGAAGCTCGGCATCCTCGCAAAGACCGAACACAACGAAGTCGCGCCCGCACAGCATGAGCTGGCGCCGATCTATACCACGACCAACGCCGCGACCGACCAGAACCAGCTCACGATGGAGATCATGCAGAAGGTCGCCGCGAGACACGGCCTTGTCTGTCTGCTGCACGAAAAGCCGTTCGCCGGCGTCAACGGCAGCGGCAAGCACAACAACTGGTCGATCGCCACGGACGCGGGGCAGAACCTGCTGTCGCCCGGCGAGACGCCGTATGAGAACGCGCAGTTCCTGCTGTTCCTGTGCGCCGTGCTCAAGGCGGTCGACGACTACCAGGATCTTCTGCGCATCTCGGTCGCCACGGCAGGCAACGACCACCGTCTGGGCGCCAACGAAGCGCCGCCCGCCGTCGTGTCCGTGTTCCTGGGCGACGAGCTGAACGCGATCCTCGACGCGATCGAAAACGACACGCCGTACGAAGGCGTGGAAAAGCAGCAGATGAAGCTCGGCGTGCACGTGCTCCCGCGCTTCAACCGCGACACGACCGACCGCAACCGCACGTCGCCGTTCGCGTTCACGGGCAACAAGTTCGAGTTCCGCATGCTCGGCTCATCCAACTCCATCGCCTGCGCGAACATCATGCTCAACAGCGCCGTGGCGGAAAGCCTGAAGATCTACGCCGACCGGCTGGAACAGGCGGAAGACTTCGAGACGACGCTGCACGAAATGATCCGCAAGACCATCCGCGACCACAAGCGCATCATTTTCAACGGCAACGGCTACGACGACGCGTGGATCAAAGAGGCGACCGAACAGCGCGGACTGCTCAACTACCGCACGACGGCCGACTGTATGCCGCACCTGCTCGACCAAAAGAACGCCGACATGCTCCTCTCGCACGGCGTGTTCACCGAGCCGGAGCTGCGCTCGCGCTGCGAGATCATGCTCGAAAACTACTGCAAGACCATCCTCATCGAGGGCGCCACGATGGTCACGATGGCGCGCGGACAGATCCTGCCCGCCGTGGAGCGCTATACCGCCGACGTCGCCTCCCGCGCCATGGTCAAAAAGACGCTCGACGCATCTCTGCCCTGCGCGTATGAAACGGGGATCGTCGCAAAGCTCTCCGCGCTGACCGACGCGATCGCCGCCGGTACGGACGCGCTGGAGGACGTGCTGCGCGGCGCGGAAGAAACGGGCGACTATTTCGCGCAGTCCGCCGCCATCCGCGACGAGGTGCTCACGGCGATGGAGACGCTGCGCGCAAGCTGCGACGAAGCGGAAACGCTGACCGCCAAAGAATACTGGCCGTTCCCGACGTACGCCGATCTGCTGTTCAGCGTGCAGTGAACCGACAACGATAAGATAAAAAGACCGAAAGGAGACGTTACGATGTCGACCGTTACCGACCGCGCGCCGGAACAGGAAGTTGCCTGTCCGCTTTACTTTATCGAGCCGGACGAAGAGCCGGAGCTGCATATGCCGGAGGATGAGGTGGCAATCGAACAGCCTTTCCTCTCCGAGGCGGGGGAAACCGAAGAGTCATTCGGGGAAAACACGTCCGTGTGGGAATAAGATTACGGGGTGATACTATGTGTTCGATTATAGGTTACTGCGGTGAAGTCCTGTCCGAGGAGGCGTTCCTGCAAGGCTTTGCCCAGACAAAATCGAGAGGCCCCGACGACAGCCGTGTCATCGACACGGGCAAGGGCCGGCTCGGCTTTCACCGGCTTTCGATCATGGGTCTGCACCCCGAGGGCATGCAGCCGTTCTGTATGGACGGCTGCTGCGCCGTTTGCAACGGGGAGCTGTACGGATTTGCAAAGCAGCGCGACGCACTGCGCGCGCGCGGCTACACGTTCCAAAGCGACAGCGACTGCGAGATCCTGCTGCCGCTGTATTTCGAGTATGGGACGGGCATGTTCCGCATGCTCGACGCGGAGTTCGCGTGCGTGATCTACGACGGCAGGACGGGCGAATACATCGCGGCGCGCGATCCGATCGGCATCCGTCCGCTGTATTACGGATACGACGAAGCGGGGACGATCCTGTTTGCGAGCGAGGCGAAAAACCTCGTGCCGCTGACGGACAAGATCATGCCGTTTCCGCCCGGACACTATTACAGGGGCGGCAGATTCACCGCGTACACCGAGATCTCGAAGCCGCAGACGGTCATCCGCGACGACGTGCAGACGGCGTGCGATACCATCCGCGAGAAGCTGACCGCCGGCGTGCGCAAGCGCCTGGTCGCCGACGCGCCGGTCGGGTTCCTGCTGTCGGGCGGGCTTGATTCGTCGCTCGTGTGCGCGATCGCCGCGCGGGAAAGCAAAAAGCCGATCCGCACCTTCGCCATCGGCATGGAGAAGGACGCGATCGACCTGAAATACGCGCGCGAGGCCGCGGAATTCATCGGCAGCGACCACACGGAAGTGTACATGACGCCGCAGCAGGTGCTGGATTCTCTCGAAGAGGTCATCCGCACGCTCGGCACGTTCGACATCACGACCGTGCGCGCGAGCATGGGCATGTACCTTGTGTGCAAAGCGATCCACGAGACGACGGACGTGCGCGTGCTGCTGACGGGCGAGATCTCCGACGAGCTGTTCGGCTACAAATACACCGACTTTGCGCCGGACGCCGAGGCGTTCCAGCAGGAGGCGGAGAAGCGCATCCGCGAGCTGCACATGTACGACGTGCTGCGCGCCGACCGCTGCATCAGCGTGCATTCCCTCGAAGCGCGCGTGCCGTTCGGCGATCTCGATTTCGTGCGGTACGTCATGGCGCTCGACCCGGCGATCAAGATGAACGTCTACGGCAAGGGCAAGTACCTGCTGCGTCACGCGTTCGAGGGAGAAGGCTTGCTGCCGGACAGCATCCTCTGGCGCGAGAAGGCGGCGTTCTCCGACGCGGTCGGCCACTCGATGGTCGACGATCTGAAGGCGTACGCCGAGACGAAATACACGGACGCGGAATTTGAAACGCGCCGGCAGAAATACACGCACGCGCAGCCGTTCACGAAAGAATCGCTGCTGTACCGCGAGATCTTTGAAAAATACTATCCCGGGCAGTCGCAGATGATCGCGGATTTCTGGATGCCGAACAAAGCGTGGAAAGGCTGCGACGTAAACGATCCGTCCGCAAGAGTGCTGTCGAATTACGGCGCGAGCGGAGAATAAGAAAGGCGTGTGCGACATGACGAAATACATCTTTGTGACCGGCGGCGTGGTGTCCGGTCTGGGCAAGGGCATCACGGCGGCGTCGCTCGGGCGGCTGCTGAAAGCGCGCGGGCTGAAGGTCGCGGCGCAGAAGCTCGATCCGTACATCAACGTCGATCCCGGCACCATGAGCCCGTATCAGCACGGCGAGGTGTATGTGACGGAGGACGGCGCGGAGACCGACCTCGACCTCGGCCACTATGAGCGGTTCATCGACGAGGATCTGAACAAATACTCGAACCTGACCACCGGCAAGGTGTACTGGAACGTGCTGAACAAGGAGCGGCGCGGCGAATATCTCGGCTCGACCGTGCAGGTCATCCCGCACATCACGAACGAGATCAAGGAGTTCGTCTACCGCGTCGGCAAAAAAACGAACGCCGACGTCGTCATCACGGAGATCGGCGGCACGATCGGCGACATCGAGAGCCAGCCGTTTCTGGAAGCGGTGCGGCAGATTTCGCTGGAGGTCGGACAGCAGAACAGCCTGTTCATCCACGTCACGCTCGTGCCGTATCTGCACGGCTCGGAGGAGCACAAGTCGAAACCGACGCAGCACTCCGTCAAGGAGCTGCAGGGCATGGGCATCCGGCCGAACATCATCGTGCTGCGCTGCGACGAGCCGCTGGAGGAGTCCATCTTTCAGAAAATCTCCCTGTTCTGCAACGTCAAGCGCGACTGCGTGATCGAAAACATCACGCTGCCGTATCTGTACGAAGCGCCGCTGATGCTGGAAAAGTCCGACTTTTCCGCCGTTGTGTGCCGCGAGCTGGGGCTCGAAACGCCGCCGCCGGATCTTACCGACTGGATGCGTATGGTGGAACGCATCCGCGCGCGCGAACGCACGGTGCGCATTGCGCTCGTGGGCAAGTACGTCGGCCTGCACGACGCGTATCTGTCCGTCGCGGAGGCGCTGCGCCACGCGGGTTACGCGCTGCACGCGGACGTGCAGATCAGTTGGATCGACTCCGAAACGATCACAGCGGATAACATTGCCGAAAAGCTCGCGGACGCGGACGGTGTTCTCGTGCCCGGCGGCTTCGGCAGCCGCGGGATCGAGGGCATGATCCAGGCCGCCAAGTATGCGCGGGAAAACGACCTGCCGTATTTCGGCATCTGTCTGGGCATGCAGATCGCCGTGATCGAATACGCGCGCGACGTCGCGTATATTCCGGCCGCGAACTCCGGCGAGTTCGACGAGCAGTGCGCGGACAAGGTGATCGACTTCATGCCCGGCCAGAGCGACGAGATCGACAAGGGCGGCACGCTGCGCCTGGGCGCCTATCCGTGCGTGATCGCGCCGGATACGACGATGAAGCGCTGCTACAAAACGGACGTCATCTCCGAGCGGCACCGCCACCGCTATGAATTCAACAACACATACCGCACCGTCCTGCAGCGCGCGGGGCTGACGTTCGGCGGCATGTCGCCGGACGGCCGGCTGGTGGAGACGGTGGAACTGTCGGACAGGCCGTTCTTTGTGGGCGTGCAGTACCATCCGGAATTCAAGAGCCGCCCGAACAAGCCGCATCCGCTGTTTCTGGGATTTGTGCAGGCCGCCTGCGCGCGTAAATAACGAAAGGAAATAAAACAATGACTGATACACTTTTGTCTGCGATCCAAGAGGCCGTCGGCACGCAGGTATTCGCCGTCTGGTTTTTGATCGGCGCCGCGCTTGTGTTCTGGATGCAGGCGGGATTTGCCATGGTGGAGGCCGGTTTTACCCGCGCCAAAAACACCGGCAACATCATCATGAAGAATCTGATGGATTTCTGCATCGGCACCGTCGTTTTTATCGTGATCGGATTCGGCCTTCTGATGGGCGAAGATCTGGTCGGATTTATCGGCAAACCCGGTTTCGATCTGTTCACGGCATATGAAAGCTTTGATTTTTCAAGCTTCGTATTCAATCTCGTCTTCTGCGCCACGACGGCCACGATCGTTTCGGGCGCAATGGCGGAACGCACGAAGTTTTTGTCCTACTGTATCTATTCCGGCGTCATCTCGGCGCTGATCTATCCCATCGAGGCGCACTGGATCTGGGGCGGCGGCTGGCTGTCGGGACTGGGCTTCCACGACTTTGCCGGTTCCTGCGCGATCCACATGGTCGGCGGCATCTCGGCGCTCATCGGCGCAAAGATCCTCGGCCCGCGCATCGGCAAATTCAAGTACGACGAAAACGGAAACGTGACAAAAGTCAACGCGTTTCCCGGTCACAATATCGCGCTCGGCGCGCTGGGCGTGTTCATCCTTTGGCTCGGCTGGTACGGATTCAACGGCGCCGCCGCGACAAGCACGGCGCAGCTCGGCTCGATCTTTCTGACCACGACGATCGCCCCGTCGGTCGCAACCGTCGTCTGCATGGTCTTCACATGGATCAAATACGGCAAGCCCGACGTTTCCATGTGCCTGAACGCGTCGCTCGCGGGACTTGTGGCGATCACGGCGGGCTGCGACGTGACGGACGCTTCCGGCGCGATCTGCATCGGTGCGGTGGCCGGTCTGCTCGTGGTTTTCGGCGTATGGCTGCTCGACTATAAGCTGCACATCGACGATCCCGTGGGCGCGGTGGCCGTCCACTGCATGAACGGTATCTGGGGCACGCTTGCCGTCGGTCTTTTCGCCGTGGATTCCGCGCCCGGCTATGCGATCGCCGACAAAACCGGCCGGACGCTGACCGGTCTGTTTTACGGCGGCGGATTCAAACTGCTCTCTCTGCAGCTTCTCGGCTTCGCTTCGGTCGCCGCGTGGACGGCCGTGACGATCCTGCTGACGTTCCTGCTGATCAAAAAGATCGTCGGCCTGCGCGCTTCCAAGGAAGAAGAGCTTGTCGGGCTCGACCGCACGGAGCACGGCCTGCCCTCGGCATACGCGGGCTTCTCCATGCTGCCGGAGACCATTGACGCGGACGACGCGCCGGTCTTTGTCGCCGGCGACGTTCCGGAAGCCGAAGCGGTTCCGGTCAGAAAAGTGCCGTCCTTTGCGGAAGGCGAACCGAAATTCACCAAGATCGAGATCGTCTGCAAGGAGGCGCGTCTGGAAGCGCTCAAGAGCGCGATGCTCTCCATCGGGATCACGGGCATGACGGTCTCGCACGTGCTCGGCTGCGGCGTGCAGAAGGGCACGCCCGAATACTACCGCGGCGTGCAGGTGGAGGCGACGCTCCTGCCGAAAGTGCAGGTCGACGTCGTCGTCAGCAAGGTGCCTGTGCGCACGGTGATCGAAACGGCAAAGAAAGTGCTGTACACCGGCCACATCGGCGACGGCAAGATCTTTGTATACGACGTGGAGAACGTCGTCAAAGTCCGCACGGGCGAAGAAGGCTTTGCGGCGCTGCAGGACGTCGAATGACCGTTTTGCCGCGGATGGGGAGGAGACAGTATGGCGATTTATGAGGAATGCGGCGTGTTCGGCGTGTATGCCGACGCGCCGACGGACGCGGCGCATCTGTGTTACTACGGGCTGTACGCGCTGCAGCACCGCGGGCAGGAGAGCTGCGGGATCGTCGTGAACGACGACGGCGTGTTCGTCTCGCACAAGGACACGGGTCTGGTGTCCGAAGTCTTTTCGGAAAAGACGCTGCACGCGTTTCCGCGCGCGTCGATGGCTGTGGCGCACACACGCTACGGTACGACCGGCGCGGGGAGCCGCGCGAACTGCCAGCCGATCGAGGTCAACCACCAGAAGGGGAGGATGGCGCTCGCGCACAACGGCAACCTTGCCAACGCCGCTTCTTTGCGCTCGGAGCTGGAACTGTCCGGCGCGATCTTCCACACGACGAGCGATACGGAAACGATCGCGTATATCGTCACGCGGGAACGGCTGCGGACGCCGTCCATCGAGGACGCGGTCAGCCGCGCGATGGACACGCTCGACGGCGCATACTCCCTGGTGCTGATGAGCCCGCAGAAACTGATCTGCGCGCGCGATCCGCACGGTTTCCGCCCGCTGTGTTTCGGCAGAACGCCGGACGGCGTCTACATCGCCGCGTCGGAAAGCTGCGCGATCCGCGCCGTCGGCGGCGAGGTGATCCGCGATTTAGAACCGGGTGAGATCCTGATCTTCACCAAAGACGGCGTCGTCTCCCGGCGGGAGCACTGCCGCACGGCGGAAAAGAAAACATGCGTTTTCGAGTACATCTATTTTGCCCGTCCCGACTCCGTGATCGACGGCGTCTGTGTGCACACGTCGCGGATCAAAGCGGGCGAGATCCTCGCGCAAACCTATCCCGTCCCGGCGGACGTCGTGATCGGCGTGCCGGATTCGGGATTGGACGCCGCGCTCGGCTTCAGCCGCGCTTGCGGCATCCCGTATGAGATCGGACTGGTCAAAAACAAATACATCGGCCGCACGTTCATCGCGCCGTCGGACAGAGCGGATCAGGTGCGCATCAAGCTCTCCGCCGTCGGTTCCGCCGTGCGGGGCAGACGCGTCGTGCTGGTCGACGACTCCATCGTGCGCGGTACGACCAGCGCGCGGATCGTGCGGCTGCTGCGTGACGCGGGCGCGCGCGAGGTGCACATGCGCGTGTCGGCGCCGCCGTTTCTGCACCCGTGCTATTACGGCACCGACATCGACTCCGAGGCGCATCTGATCGCCTGCAGGTACACCGTGCCGCAGATCGCGGCGCAGATCGGCGCGGACTCGCTGGGGTATCTGCCGGTCGGAGCGCTGCCGGAACTGTGCGGCGGGGGCTGCTGCGACGCGTGTTTCACGGGCGTCTATCCGACAGCCGTACCGACGGACGGCGGCAAAAACCGCTACGAACGGCGGCTGTCTGAAATATAAAGGAGGCAGAGCATGCACTTTACAAAAATGCACGGATTGGGAAATGATTATCTGTATGTGTTCGGCGAAGTGCCGGACGATATCGCCGACCTGTCCGTCCGGCTGTCCGACCGCCATTTCGGCGCCGGTTCGGACGGCATGATCTATATATCCCGCTCGGACGCGGCCGACTTCAAAATGCGCATCTTCAACGCCGACGGAAGCGAGGCGATGATGTGCGGAAACGGCATCCGCTGCGTCGGCAAATACGTCTATGACAAAGGGTACACGGACAACACGTTCCTGCGTATCGAGACGCTGTCCGGCGTCAAGGAGCTGGAACTGACCGTGCAGCACGGCAAGGTGCGGTCCGTCTCGGTGCAGATGGGAAAAGCGTCCGTGCGCGCACAAGAATCACTGCGGATCGGCGCGGACACATTTGCGTACATACCCGTCAGCGTCGGCAATCCGCACGCGGTGATCTTCACGGACAGCGCGGAAACCGTCCCGCTGGAAACGTGGGGCCCGCAGATCGAGCACCATCCGGACTTTCCGGACGGCGTGAACGCGGAATTCGTGCAGGTGCTCTCGGACACCGAACTGCGCATGCGCGTGTGGGAACGCGGCAGCGGCGTGACGATGGCGTGCGGCACGGGTTCCTGCGCGAGCGCGGCGGCCGCCGTGCGCAAAGGATACTGCCGGCAGGGCGAACCGATCGCCGTGCATCTCGACGGCGGGACGCTGTATATCACGGTCGGCGCGGACGGCAGCGTCACGATGACGGGTCCTGCCGAGACCGTCTATGAGGGGGAGACAGCATGATCGAACTGAACAGGCATTATGCCGAGCTGAAGGATTCTTACCTGTTTTACAATATCGCGCAGAAAACGAAGGCTTATCTTGCCGCGCACCCGGGCACGCACCTGCTGCGCCTGGGCATCGGCGACGTGTCGCAGCCGCTTTGTCCCGCGGTGATCGACGCGCTGCACGAAGCGGTAAACGACCAGGCGGCGAAGGATACGTTCCACGGCTATATGCCGGAATGCGGCGCGCCGTTTTTGCGCGAGACGATCGCGGCGCATTACAAAAAGCGCGGCGTAGAACTCGGCGCGGACGAAGTGTTTGTTTCGAGCGGCGCGAGCGACGAGCTGGGCGATATCCTCGATCTGTTCGACCGCAGCGCAGCCGCCATGGTGATCGAGCCGGCGTATCCCGCCTATGTGGATGCCAACGTGATGGCGGGCAGACGCATCGTGCATCTCTCATCCGGCAGGGAAAACGGCTTTCTGCCGTCGCCGGACGAGTCGATCGACGCGGACATCCTGTATATCTGCTCGCCCAACAATCCGACCGGCGCGGTCTTTACGCGCGAACAGTTACAGGCGTGGGTGGATTTCGCCAACCGCCGCGGCGCGGTGATCCTGTTCGACGCGGCGTATGAGGCGTACATCGAGGATGAGACGCTCCCGCACAGCATCTTCGAGCTGGAGGGCGCGCGCACCTGCGCGATCGAGATCTGTTCTTTGTCCAAGACGGCGGGCTTTACCGGTACGCGTCTGGGGTATACGGTCATTCCGAATACGCTCGAACGCGGCGGACTGCATCTCAACGCCATGTGGGTGCGCAACCGCACGACGAAGACGAACGGCATTTCCTATATCCTGCAAAAAGGCGGCGCGGCCGCGTTCACCGACGAGGGGCGCGCACAGATCAAAGAGCAGATCGCGCTGTACAAGCGCAACGCAAAGACGCTGACCGACGCGCTCGACCGGATCGGGCTGTGGTACTGCGGCGGCCATAACGCGCCGTATGTCTGGCTGCACTGCCCGGACGGCACGGACAGTTGGACGTTCTTCGACTTCCTGCTGCGGGAGGCGCAGATCGTCGGCACGCCCGGCGCGGGATTCGGAGAATGCGGCGAAGGATTTTTTCGCTTCTCCACGTTCGGCGATCCGGACGACACCGCCGAAGCCGCCCGCCGCCTGACCGCGCTGCTGCGGTGAGAAACGCCGGCGGTACGCGTCGAATAGAATAAAAAAACAAGGCAGCGCTGCCGGGTGCGGCGCTGCCTTATGTGTCGTTCGGGGGATGAGGTTACGCAAAAGCCGGACGGAAGCTGCGGATCAGGACCGCGATCCGCGCCGCTGCCGCCGCCAGAAGAGCCAGAAGCCCCTGCGTACGGTACAGGACGAAGCGTCCGGCCTGCGAGCCGAACAGCGACAGGAACGCGCCTGCCGCGCGCTTGGCGAAGTCGTTGTCGAGACTGCCGACCGCGGCTTTCGCAAAAGCTGCGCCCTCCTCCGTTTCCAGCAGCTCGACCGCCGCGTTGAGCAGGATCGCGCAGACGAGCGCGCCGTCCGTGTCCAGTGCAAGGCGGTTTTTCTGCGTCGCGGAAACGCTCGGCTTGACGGACGGATCGGCGGCGAAGGCAAGCACCGCGGCGAGCGCGTCGAACTGTTCCTTCGTCAGCGGCAGCGTCGTCTCTTTCACGCCGTCCTTGTCAAAATCGAATCCGGCCGGTTTTTCCTCGGTGCCGGTGATGAAATTCTTGTCGAGGACGTCCCACAGCAGACCGCTGTTCAGATCCAGCTTGTCGAGAACGTCGTTGAACTGGAAGAAGCCGTACAGGTTCTTGTCCCGCAGCAGATCGTGCACGAGCGCGTTGACCATGCCGGAATCCAGCGCGTACAGCAGCCGCGGCAGAAGGTCGATCACCGCGTCGACGCCGCCGGTCTCGATCTTTGTCAGCAGATCGGCGAGCGGCCGGAGCGTCAGATCCGCCGCGGCACGGAAGCGCGCCTTCTGCTTGTCGGACGCTTCGGACACGGCCTTTTCGACCTGCTCGGTGAATTCGACGGAGCTGATCGGGTTCAGCGCAAGCAGCTCATAGACCGGAATGAAGAGATTGTAATTGCCCGCGACATAGGCGCCGTCCTTGACCGAATCGGTGAAGTCGCCGAGAATGCTGCGGACGTCCAGCTGCGTGAGGATTTCCGACAGCGCGCAGACGAGCGCGTCGACGAAACCGTGCGCATCTCCGTCGGCAAAGCCGAAATCCGCGCTCGTGAATGTGACGCCGGCCTGCGCGATGTCCGGTATGGTTGTGAAGCCGTCGTCGGACGCCTTGCGGAGTTTCTCCACGGCGCCGTCGAATTTTTTATCCTGCTTAAGACCTTCGATCAGCATCCCGTTGGAGAAAAGGTACTTGATCGCACCGGCAAGCGGCGCGATTTTCGGATCGGTTTCCAGTTTGTCGGAGATCATCTTGACGAGGCTGTCGATCACGAGAATGACGTTTTCCCCGGTCAGGACTTTTCCGGTGAGCGCGTCGGCGAGCTTTGCGTCCAGACCGGCGAGCGTATTCGCTGCCGAAACGAGTCTCGCGGCGCTGGCGGGCTTGACCTTCGGGTCGTTCAAAACCGTCTTGACGTAGACCGACGTGTCGACCGGGTTGTCGGCGGGCGCGGGAAGGACCGGCCGGCTGCCGTCGGCCGCAAACGCGGTCGCCGCGCCGGAGCACAGCATCAGTACGGCAAGCAGTACGGCAATGATTCTTTTCGTTCGTTTCATACGGGTTCCTCGATTCTTTGCGTTCGTCTTTTGCCTGCGGCGCGTTTCTGCCGCAAGGTTATGATCCCAGTATAGCACGAAACTGTCCGGATTGCAATACGTCCGCGGTACGTGTATTTGCGGCAAAAAAACGGGAAAACGCTTGCGATTGTGCGAAAAGTGTGCTAAAGTTTATATGTGCTGTATTACAATCATAGACAGGAGAGAAAACAAATGAAAAAGAACCGAATCAAAAGCATATTCTGCCTGATCCTTTGCGCGCTGCTCGTGTTGTCTTTCGCGGCGTGCAAGGCAAAGCCGTCCGGCAGATCGGGCGTTGACGTTGTAGAGAAGCTGAACTCCCTGACGGTCAGCGACAAGACGCTCGGCATCGCCGGCAAGTACGCCAAGCTGTCCGACATCCGGGACGGCAGCATCGACAAGGATCTGGTCGGCACATGGACCACGGCGGCCGGCGACATGACCTACATTTACGGCGAGGACGGCGTGCTGCAGGTCAAGTCGGAAACATACGGCGACAGCGAAATGCCTTTCACCTGCCTGACGGTCGGGGGTTACAAGATCCTCTGCGAGGAGATGGAACTGTCGCCCGAGTTTTACGACGGCGCGCAGGAAGGCGATACGCAGCTTTCCTACACGGCGTACAGCGTGGAGAACGACGCGCTGTATCAGGTGATCGTGGAAGAAGTGAACGAGGACTTCACGTCCTCCATGTCCGCGCTTGTGACGCTGTACCGCGCCGACGACACCGGCAGCGCGGCGGCGGCGATCGCCAAAAACCCGATCGACCTGCAGTCGCTCAACGGCACGTGGACGTCCGAAAAGGGCAGCTTTACGATCGAGGACGGCACGCTGACGCTCGGTGAGGACAGCTTCGACGTTTCCCTCGACGCGCAGAACCGCCTTGTCGTGGAAAAGGACGGGCAGTCCACCGCGTACAATATGGCTGTTTCCTCGATGAAGGAATACGATTACGAAGACAGAACGCAGTTTACCGCGAGCACGGCGCTGGGCGTCAGCTTCACCGGCGCGGATGAAAACGACAAGCCGAATCTGCTGTCTGTGCTGGACGATTACAAGACGGAATACGACTACGACAGCTGGTACTACTCCGGCAGCTTCAAGCTGCAGGAGGACGACGGCGATATGGAGTTTGACAATCTGTTCCGGAAGGGCGTCTGGTCCGCGAGCGTGGACGGCAAGGTCGAGATGTATTTCGTGTTCTACGACGAGACGAGCGGCCGTACGGAGCGCGCGGACGGTACCGGCGGCGCGCCGTTCACCTGCGAGCAGTCGGGCTGGGACATCGTGTTCCATTTCGGCTCCGCCGACGACGTGACGAACGCGAAGTTCAGCGAGGGCGACAACACGGGTACGTTCGATTTCGGCGAGAAACAGATCACCTATACGTTTGAAAGCGTGCCGGATGCGGATGCGGACAACTTTGAGGTTCCCGCGCAGGACGACGGCGATATGGAATTTGACAACCTGTTCCAAAAGGGCGTCTGGGCAGCGAGCATCGACGGCAAGATCGACACGTACTTCGTATTCTATGATGAAGCGAACGGCCGCACGGAGCGTGCGGACGGCACCGGCGGCGTGCCGTTCACCTGCGAGCAGTCCGGCTGGGACATCGTGTTCCATTTCGGCTCCGCCGACGACGTGACGAACGCGAAGTTCAGCGAGGGCGACAACACGGGCACGTTCGACTACGACGGCAAGACCGTTGTTTACACGTTCGAGGCCGTTCGGGGCGCGGATGCGGACACCTTTGAGGTCCCCGCGGAATAACCCGGCAAAAAGCACATCCATCCCAAAAAATCGCCGCGCGGCAGATGTCTGTCGTGCGGCGCATGCGTGAAGGAGAATGTACGATGAAACGGACATGGAAGCGAATACTTGCGGCGCTTTTGTGCGTGGTGCTGGCGGCGTCCGCGCTGTCAACGGCGGCGTATGCCGCGGACGGCGCCGATCTGCGTCTGGCGATCGCGTCCGACCTGCACTTCAATTTCCCGCGCGAGGAGATCGCCGGGCCGGAAATCGGCAGGATCGACGACCCGCTGTTCTGGTACGCCAACCGCCGCGCGGCGATGGAGGACGAGAGCGGCTTCATCATCGACGCGTTCCTGCGCGCGTGTGCCGCCGGCGACTGCGACTATGTGCTGATCGCGGGCGATCTGGCGGACAGCGGACGGAGCCTGCGGGAGGAACACGAGGCAGTCGCCGCCAAGCTCGCCGCGTTTGAGCGCGAGAGCGGCAAGCAGGTTTTCGTCATCGACGGCAACCACGATCTCGGCGCAGGCGACAGCGCGACCAAAATGCAGGATTTCAAAGAGATCTATGCCGATTTCGGCTACGACCGCGCGCTGACCGTGCGCGAGAACGACTGCTCCTACACGGCGGATCTGGGCGAAAAGTACCGCCTGATCGCGCTGGACAGCTGCGACTATACCAAGTCCACCGAGGACGGCATGACGCTCGACAAACTGCGTTTCGTGCGCGCCGAGGCGGCCAAAGCGAAGCAGGACGGCCGGCAGCCGATCGTCATGATGCACCACAACCTCCTCGACCACATGCCCATGCAGCGCATCGTCAGCCGCAATTTCATCGTCCGCTTCCACCGCACGACGGCGGAGCTGTTTGCCGACTGGGGCGTGCGCGTCGTCATCTCCGGCCACGAGCACTGCGGCGACACGACGGTTTTCACGAGCGCGCTCGGCAATAAGATCTACGACTTTGCGATCACATCGCTGACGATGTATCCGCTGTCGTACATGACTATGACGTTCACGGACGACGCGATCCGCTACGACAGCGTGCCGGTCGAAAAGCTCGACACCGACGCGCTGCAGAACGCCGTGCGCGGCTATTCGGACGACCAGATCGACGCCATGAACGCCGATCTGAACGCGTACGCCAAGGGCTTTCTCAAGAAGGGCGTCGAGTACCGTCTGTGGCTGTCGCTGACGCTGGAGAAAATGGGCGTCAAGGAGAGCGATCTCTATTACGGCGCGGCCAATGCCGTGTTCTCCCGCCTGAACGAGCTGCTTCGCATGCCGCTGTACGGCGACGACAGCCTGCAGGCGCTCGGAAAAGAATACAACATCGACATCCCCGACAGCGGCTACGCGAACGCGTGGGATCTGGCGACGGAGCTGGTATCCATGCACTACGCGGGCGAGGAGCATTACACGCTCGAGAGCGCGGAGGTGACGCTGCTGCTGCGCGCGGTCAACCTCATCCTGCACGACGACCTGGCGCAGTTCAACGACGCCGTTCTGCTCAAAGGGGCGAACAAGCTGCTCAAAAAGACCGGCGGCGAAGGGATCGCCGAAGAATTGACGAAACTCGGCTGCCGGGTGTTCGGCCCGGTCACGGCAGGGGAGTTTTTCCTGCTTGCGCTGGCGTCGCCGTTTTTGTACGAATTTGCCTTTGACGCGGACGGCGTGAACGACAACCACGGCACGATCGAGGGATACGCCGTGCGCGATCCCGCGCGGAATACGGCGGGTAAAGCGCGGACGTTTTTTGCCGCGCTGCGCGTCTGGTTCGAGAATCTGCTGCTGATCGTCACGCGCTGCGTGCGTCTGCCTTTCTGAATTGCGGAGGATAACATATGGATGTTCTGATCGCGGGTGCGGGACACGGCGGACTGGCTGCAGGCGCGATCCTCGCCGAAGCGGGACACAGCGTCACCGTGCTGGAAGAAAAGCAGCGTGACGCGCTCGGCCACGACTGGGAGGACCGGTTCACGTTCTCTGTGCTGTGCGATGCGCTGGGGATCGCGGAGCGCGATCTGCCCGCGGACGTCCGGCGCGTGCGCGGCGACTGCACGTTCGTAAGTCCCGACCAAAAGACGCACGTCGACGTGCATTTCCCGAAGGGCGCCGAACAGAAGGTCATGTGGCGGCAGCCGCTCATGCGGATGCTGCTCGACCGTGCCGCGGCATGCGGCGTACGGTTCGCGTTCGGTACGCGCGTCGAAAAGCCGCTCGTCAGGAACGGCCGCGTCACGGGGCTGTGTACGGACGCGGGCGCACTGTCCGCCGATCTGGTGATCGACGCGGCAGGCGTGTTTTCTCCCGTGCGGATGAATCTGCCGCCGGAATGCGGCGTCGAAAAAAGCCCGAAGCGCGGCGAGCTGTTTTACGCGTACCGCGCCTACTTTGACCGCATCGAAAACGTGCCCGTGCCGGACATCCCGTTCGAGGTGTATCTGCGGCACGCGGGCGAGGCGGGTCTGTCGTGGTTCTGCACGAATCCCGATACGGTCGACGTGCTGATCGGCCGCGTCGACCCGCTGACAAAAGAGCAGGTCGAGGCGCATCTGCAGAGTTTCCGCGCGTCGCACCCGTGGATGGGCGATCAGATCGTCCACGGCGGGCAGTACGGCTTCATCCCCGTGCGCCGGCCGCTGACGCGGATGGTCGCGGACGGCTATGCCGCCGTCGGCGACAGCGCCTTTATGACCACGCCCATGAACGGGATGGGCATCGACCTGTCGCTGCGGGCGGGACGGCTGCTGGCCGAAACGGTGCTGGCACACCCCGCGTGCACGGCGGCGGATCTGTGGCATTACAACCGCGATTTCCACCGCATGTACGGCGGCGACACCGCGAAGAACGAGGGACTGAAAAACGCGCTGCTGACCATGCCGGAGGCGGACGTCAATTTCCTGTTCTCGAACCGCGTCATCGAGTCCGCCGACCTTGCCGGCGCCGGACAGAACATGAACCTGCCCGCGCTTCTGGGCAAGCTCGTGCGCGGCATGCGCAAACCGCCCGCGTTCGGCAGCGTGCTTCGCGGCCTGCTGCGGGGCGGTCGGACGCAGACGCTCTACAAAAAAGCGCCGGAGGATTTCTCCCCCGACGCGGTCGGACGCTGGAGCCGAAAGATAAACGAATAAACAATGCCGGAACCTTCAACAATCGAAGATTCCGGTTTTTCTTTTGCGTCACGTCGCTTCTTCGCCCGCCTGCCGCTCCTGCGTCAGGTCACGTATCCAGCGGAAGCGGTTGACCTTGACGACGGCGACGGCGCACTTGAGGATCTGGTCGCACTTCAGGCACGCGAACACGACCCACGTCGGCGCGTGAAAGACGAACGCCGCGACCATTGCCGACGGGATCACCACGCCCCAGACGAAGATCAGGTCGTTATACAGCACGAACCGCGTCGCGCCGCCCGCGCGGACGATGCCGGTCAGCACGGACATCTGGTACGCCGTGCCGAGCACGGTGACGGACAGCACCGAAAGAAGCTGCTGCGCGAGCGCGATCGTTTCCGGTTCCATGCCGGAATAGACGAACGGGATCGCGTACCGCGACGCGAACACGAGAAGCCCCGTGAAGAGGCCTAAAAGCAGATAGACGACCTGCAGCGTCTTTGCGTAGAGCTTGACGCGCGGCACGTCGCCGGAGCCGACCGTTTTGCCGATGACGATCGCGGATGCGTCGCGTGTGCCGTACAGCCCGACGGAGATGATGGAGAAGACGGTGTTTGCGATGCTGACGGCGGACACGGACACGACGCCCAGCCGCCCGACGATGCCGCCCTGCGTCGCCATATTCAGTCCCCACAGAAGGTCGCCCGCGATCACGGGCAGACCGTAGCGCAGAAAGTCGCGCGTGAACGGGGAACGGAACGCAAACAGATCACGAAGGCGCAGCCGCAGTTTGCGGTCGAACCGCCAAACGTAGACGGCGGCGACCGCCAGCTCGCACAGGCGCGACAGGAGCGTCGCCCATGCCGCGCCGCGAAGCCCCAGGCGCGGAAATCCCAGCTTGCCGAAGATCAGCAGCCAGTTGAACACGACGTTTAAAACGAGCGCCATCGCCGCAACGACCGCGCCCAGACGCACCGCTTCGACCGTGCGCATGGCGGCGATCAGCACGCTCGACAGGCAGAAGGGGATGTATGTCCACGCGAGGATGCGGATATACGCAACGCCCGCTTCCAGCGCGGCGGGATCGTTCGTAAACAAGCCGATCGCCCGATACGGGAACAGGCTGACCGCGGCAAACAGCACCGCGCCGACCGCGAGGCCGAAGCGGAACGCGATGCCGACGATCGAGCGCACGGCCGCGGTATCGCGCTTGCCCCAGTACTGCGCCGCCAGCACCGTCAGCGCGGCAGCGAGACCCGTGACGAACATCTGCAAAAGCGTCGTGATCTGGTTGGCGACAAAGATGCCGGACACGGCAGCCTCGCCCAGACGCGACACCATCACGTTGTCCGCGAGTCCCACCAGGAACGTCAGGATATTCTGCGCCGCGATCGGCAAAGAAAGCAGCGCCAAATTTGTATAGAATGCTTTTTCGCGTACCATTGTGTCCTCTTTCAGTCAGCTTTTTGTTTGTCGTATGCAGACAGTATACATGACTTTTCCGAAAGGGGCAAGCCCTTCGGAAAAGAAAACGCTGCCGTCGGAGCATATACGTGATGCAATTTGAGCGAGTTATGTTCATACACACACGAAACATAGATGTCATTTCACGCGGATGACACAATAATGATTTCTACTACTATGACACTTAATAGGTTATGACTGCTGAAAGCCTTCTCTCGGGAGAAGGTGGCCGAGCGAAGCGAGGTCGGATGATTCGGACACATCCGCCGCCGGTGGCGGATAAAGGATGTGGACGAATAGGAAGAAACAGGGAGTATCGCAAAGCGCC
>CADARP010000017.1 GCA_902790325.1 Oscillospiraceae bacterium
GCAAACTGCGTTTTCCCTCATCAGTCACGGCTGCGCCGTGACAGCTTCCCCCAGGGGAAGCCTTTAGCTCGCAGTTTTGCTGAATGCCACCCCGACAAACTGCGGTTTCACCGCTCGAATATGACATGGGCGGTAAATACTTTTTTGTCCTCTTCCCAATTCCAGCTGTACTGCCCGCCGTACTTTTTGGCGATGCGGGATATGCTCTTGACGCCGACGCCGTGGTGTGCGGCGTTCTCTTTTGTGGTTTGCAGCGTGCCGCCGCGGACGGTGGGGGCGCAGGACGCGCTGTTCTCGCACGTGAGCGTCGTGACGCCCGTGACCTTGCTCTCGACCGACAGCTCGATCCATCCGTCACCGGCGTTCCGCGCGGCTTCGACGGCGTTGTCGAGCACATTGCCCAGCAGCGCGACGAGATCGACGTCCTCCATGAAGGACAGATTCGCGGTCAGCGTCGCGTAGGAGAAGCGCACGCCGAGCATCCGGCACTGCGCGTCGTATTTGCCGAGCACGAGATCGAGCATCTTGTTCTGCGTGTTGCCGACCAGCGCGGCGGTCTGCAGTGCGCCGAGGATCTCGGCGACGTAAGCGTGCATCTCGTCCGCGTCGTGCATCGACTGCAAAACGGCGAGGCGGTTCTTTTCGTCGTGGACGAACGCGCGCATTTCCTCGCTGCGGCTCTCGAGCAGCGCATAGTACTCCTTGTCCGTCTGCGCTTTCTCGTATTCGCTCTGCAGGCGGAACAGCTCCTCATTCCGGCGCATGGCGCTGCCGTAGAGAATGAACGACAGCAGCACGGAAACGAACAGCGCGACGCTGCCAACCGCGGCGTACACGCGGATCGAGGGTGTCTCGGTCATGGCTTTCCAGATCGTCATGAAAAGAAAGATCGCGCAGGTCGGCAAAAGAAAGAGAAAAGCAGGCGTGCGCGCTGCGCCGTCCGTGCCGCGGGACAGGACAAACCGCGCCAGCAGAAGACTGCTCAGAAGCAGCAGCGTTTTGCAGGTAAGCGCCATGATGAAGTAGGACGCTGCCGTTTTCATAAGTGCGTTGATGTCGCCTTTTGTGACAAGGGATGTGATCAGCATGGTGAACCATTCGGTGATGGCGATCAGCACCTCAAACGCAATGCAGGACAGGACGCCCTTGACCGGCTTTGCGCGGTAGCATAAAAAAAGGAACAGAAAATCACGCAGAAGACTGACCATGAAATTTAAAAGCAATATGTTCAGGAAAACAAACTGTGCCAACTCGGCGGCAAGGATACCCAGACCGATCAGGATGACTGCGCCTTTGGAACGCTTGCGCTCGAAGATACTGCCGAAGTACAGGTAAATAATCCAGAATTCGGCGAGAACGGCGAAAGCGGAAACAAGATCACGGGCAGTCAAAGACATAGAGAACCTCCTTGAATGTTTATTTTCCGCAGAACGTGAGAAAGAACTTGCGGAACGCAACCTGCTTGCGGTAGGCGACGGGGATCGCGTCGCCGTTTTGCATTGTCAGTTCTTCGCGTCTGTACCGTGTGATGCAGCGCACATTGACGATGAAACTGCCGTGTACCAAGTAAAAGTACTGTTTGGGCAGCACGGACTGCCATGCGCGCAGAGACATGCTTGCCGTGTGAACGCCCGAAGCTGTGACGACCTTCGTTTTGCGGCCGTCGATCTCGATATACAGGATCTCATCCGTCGGGATGCGAACGGTTTCCTCGCGATCGGTCAGATAGACGTCGAACGTCGTCTGCCGGATCTGTTCAAGCGCCTTCTCCAGCCCCGCCAGAAGGCGCGCCTCGTTCAGCGGCTTTTGGAGATAACGGAACACGTGCAGATCCATCGCGTCGTCGAGATAGCGGTTGAACGACGTGATCATGAACAGGATGATGCGCGGATTTGCGCTTTGCAGGCGGCGAGCGACCTCGATGCCGTCCAGCGGCTGCATCTCGATATCGAGGAACGCCATGTCGTACACGGGCGCATCCGTCCGGAACGCCGCGCTGTCCGTCATCGTGTCGATGGTGTGCGGCATGTTCACCGCCTGCAGCGCTGCATGCACGCGGTCGGAGACCAGGGCGGCATAAGCTTTTTCATCGTCCAGAACCAGGATACGCAACGCTGTCAGCTCCTTTCGATCTCACTATAACAGAAGGAAATCCGTTTGTCAAACTGCCCTCATTGTTCCGAACCGGAATCAATCGAGCGGCGGTTTTCAGTCGTTATGTGCAGTTTTACGCGCAGGATGTGCAGTTTTGCAGAATCGGTTGACAAGGGCGGGATCTCGGGTAGGATAAAGATAGTACAAAAGAAAACGCCGCCTTTTCCGGGAGAAAAAACGGCGTAAAAATACACGAAAAATTTTTTCGGCTTTGACGCAGCAGAGTATAAGGTGCGTCGCAGGGGCCGATGCCCACATCGGCCCGCAGGTCAGAAGCCGTTTTCAAAGTGTCATCGCGAGGGAGGCGTTTACGCCGACCGGGGCGATCCGTATCCCTGCGTTCCGTGATGCGGAAAACGTTTGAGGAGATGCGGATTGCTTTGCTGCGCTCGCAATGACACCGCCGGAACCGGCATCGGGAAACACCGCTCGGGCATCAATCCCTGACCCCGGATTCCTGCTCCCTGATCCCTGCGGCAAAGCCGCCGGCACATTCCGCCCTGCAGTACCGAAGGCAAAGAAAAACCTATAAATAACGTTAGATTTGCGAAGAAGCAAAATATAACTGTTGAGGGATATTATATAAAGACGGTTTCCGTGAAACGAGCAACGTCTCTGCGCTACCCCTCCTGTTTGTCTGTTCGCCCGAGGATATAGTCGGTCGACACGTCGTAGTAGTCTGCAAGCTGCAGCAGGATGTCGGTCGGGATGTCGCGGTACCCCTGCTCGTAGCGAAAATACTGCGGCTGCGCCATGCCGAGCACGTCAGCGATCTCCCGCTGGGTCAGGTCGTGGTCTTCGCGCAGCTCACGGATACGTTTGTAGTAGGGCATTTTTTCACCTCGATATAACCGATTGGTGATATTGACAATACCACAAAGGCATGGTATACTGGTGATACGATAACCGTTTGATTATCAGGTATACAGCTTCACGTAACACAAACCCACCCGTTTCAAATCAAAAAGGAGGAAATCGTATGAAAACCCGCAAATCCATCCGCGCCGTTTTCGCGATGCTGCTGGCGGCCGTACTGCTGTGCGGCAGTCTGCCGGTCGCGACGGCGTACAACTCCGACGGCGAAGCCGTCACGCTGCCGGACGGCGGCACGTACATCCTGACGGATTACGTGGACGAAGGCGACTTCGACGTCTTTTTCGTCAACACGGAAGGACCGCGTCTGACGGCGTCGATCACCGACAGCACGTGCGGCGTGTCGATCCGCGGTGTACAGGAGAGCCTCTGCCGCGGCAGGGCGGGGTATCTGTACATTCCCGACACGTACGGCGGCTATCCGGTCGTGCGCATCGAAAAGCTGAAAGCCGACAATCATTTCCTCGGCGTGCGCATCCCCGCGACCGTCACGGAGCTCGCCGACCAGACGTTCTCGACGTGCCCGTATCTCGAGTGGATCGAAGTCGATGCGCAGAACACGAGCTTCTTCTCTGTGAACGGTGTGTTGTACCGGGGCAACCGCCAAAGGGCGGGGCTGACGGCGCTGGTTTGCTATCCGCAGGGCAAGAAGGACGAATCGTTCACAACCAGTCCGGATGGGGACGGCATCGCGGATAGGGCGTTCAACGGGAATCCGTATCTGAAAACGCTGACGATCGCCGTCGGCGCGCTGGGTACGAACGTCGGTGCGATCTGCAACTGCACCGCGCTGGAGACACTGATCTTCGGCGAAGGGCAGATGTCGCTCGACTTTTTCTCCGTGACCGGCTGCAGCGCGCTCAAAACCGTCCATTTTTCCGATTGGTTCCTCAATTTCCTCGATTATTGGAATGCCGAAACGGGCGGCGAGGAGATAGCGGATTATCTGGCTCGGTTCGGCACGGACGACCTGACGGTCTGCTGCGCCGCGCCGTCGGCGCTGCTGGAGGCTGCCGCGCAGGAAGCGGGCATCGGTTACAGCGTCTGCGGTGAAACGCACACGCATGCGCAGGACGTTCCGCCCGACTCGCAGGACCCCAACGCCCCGACCGTCAGCGCCGAGACGGCGTTCTGGTTTACGAATTACTATCAGCGGGACGCGGACGGCAAAAATGTGCTCGACGAAAACGGTTTGCCGATCGTGATCGGCTACGCGGTCGAAGGGCTGCTGACGCGCAACATTGCAGACGCCGCGCACGTGATCATCCCTGCGTACCATTTCGGTCTGCCGGTTCTGGAGATCCAAAACATCGACACCGCGTTCGACAATCTGGTTTCCGTGCACATTCCCGCCACGGTGGAATCGATCAAACCTTATGCGTTCATGCCCGGCGAGAAGATCACGGAATTCACCGTGGACGACGACAGCCCGTACTTCAAATCCGTGGACGGCGTGCTGTATACGGCGGACGGAAAAACGCTGGTCGCCTACCCGCAGGCCAAGCCGGACACGGTTTTCACGATCCCGGAAGGGACGCAGCGTGTGGCGGACAGCGAGTATATGCGCCTGTCGTCGAACATCCGTCAGATCAACATCCCCGCTTCATTCACGGACGGCCAGCTCGTCAAAACCTTGCGGCGTGCGGGTCTGGAGATGATCCGCGTCGACGCAGAGAATCCGGTATTCTATGCCGACACGTCCGGCGTTCTGTATAATAAAGATCAGACGACGCTGCTGCACTATCCGACGTACGGGCAGCAGGATTACACACTGCCGGCGAGCGTGACGTCGATCGCGGAAAATGCGATCGGCGGCAATATGCCGCAGACGCTGCGCATCGCGGACGGCGTGACCTTCACGCCGGTCGGCAGCCTGTCCGTTTCAACGAACGCCGACGAACCGCTCTGCCTGCACATTCCCGCGAGCGTGACGACGATCCGCCTGATCGCGGGCGGGAATATGTGCATCTGCAGCACGACGCGCGCGTCGCAGGCGGCTGCGTTTGCCGCGGCGAACGCTCTCCCGTTCTACATCTGCAGCGCCGATCATACCGAGCTGCGCGAGCCGACGGAAAACGATCCGCCCGCACCTGCGCTGAACGACGGGGGTAATTTTGATTGCAGCTTTATCTACGAGGCGGACGAGACGGGCGTCGAGCAGATCACGGGCGCGTGCTTGCGCGGTCTGCTGCAAACGCCGGACGAACCGTTCGTCCTGACCGTTCCCGACACATACTGCGGCGTACCGGTGCGCGAGGTGCATATCACGGCGCAGTGGGCGAAGGAGCACAGTGGGAAGGTGACGAAGATCGAGCTGCCCGCGACAGTCCGGTCTGTGCGCGGCGTTTACAATCGCGCGCAGCTGATGTCCACCATCAATGCCTTCCGCAATCTCGCCGCGGTCACGGTGGACGAAGAAAACCCGTATCTGTGCGCGGTCGACGGCGTGCTGTTCGATAAAGAAATGAACCGCCTTGTCCTGTACCCCGCCGCGAAAACGGACGCATCCTACGCGATCCCCGACGGCGTCAGGGACGTGAAGGAAAACCCCTGGGAGGGCGGCTATGTGTTCGGCAACAACCCGTATCTGCGGCATCTGACGATCCCCGCGTCCTTCACGTGCGAAGGGAAAGACAGCTATGGATACTCTTCGGCTTATTTCAATGCGCTGCTGCATCTTCCGGCGCTGCAGAGTATTACCGTCGATCCCGCCAACCCGACGTTTGCGAGCGATGCAAACGGCGCGCTGTACAACGCCGACAGAACGCAGCTTATCCTGTATCCGCGCGAAGCGACGGCGGAGATCTTTGCAATCCCCGCAAGCGTCGACCGGATCATGTCGCCCTATACGTTCCGCAAGCCGACCCATCTGCGCGTGCTCTGCGTCGCGGAGGGTGCGACGCAGACGCCGGACGGCCATATCGGCACGACAGGGGCACTGGAGTACGTCCACATCCCGTCGAGCGTGCAGAACGTGCGCCTGACCGTAAACGGCGCGTATCAGTCGATCTGCAGCGACTCGGCGAACTGCGCCGCAGCAGCATATGCGCAAGAGAACAGCATTCCGTTCGCGCTTTGCAGCGACGCGCACACGGCATTTACGCCCACGCAGCCGGATGATCTGACAGATGTCGAATTTGACTACTATTACATGCTCGCCGGCAACACGGTGATTACGGGCGTGTGCATCACGGGACTGAAAGAAGTCCCGGACGGCCCGTATACGGTGACCTTCCCGTCGACGTACGCCGGCTATCCGGTGCAGATGATCGACTTCAGCGGCTGGTCGGACGAAGCGTGCAGCGGCCTGGTCGGGTTACATATCCCGGCGCCGACGGTGTTCGTGCATCTGCACGATCGTTTCGTGAATCTGCGGCATATCACGGTAGACGAAGAGAATCAGCTCTTCTGTGCGCAGGACGACGTGCTGTTCAACAAGATCTCGGGGGGTCTCGTGTGGTATCCGCGCGCCAAACAGGACGCGTCCTATGCGATCCCCGACGGCGTGAACCACTTCAGGTCGTTCGATGCGTTCGGCGCCAACCCGTACCTCAAAACGCTGTCGTTCCCGGCGTCGTTCCGCGACGAAAGCACGATCTCCTCGATGATCAGCCGTGCGCTGTACAGATTGCCCAATCTGCAAAGCATTTCGGTCGACGCGGACAATCCGTACTTGATGAGCGATGCGAACGGCGTGCTGTACAACAAGGATCAGACCAAGCTGATCTGTTATCCGTGCGCCGCTGCGGCAGAGGTTTATACCGTCCCCGCAAGCGTTACGCACTTTGAAAGCGGGTATTCGATCGCCGGGACGAAGCATCTGCGCGTGCTCTGCTTTGCGGACGGCGTGGAACAGCTGCCTGCGGTCGGCGTGGAAGAGCTGGACGGCGGTTTCATATACTGCCGTGATCTGCAGTACGTGCATATCCCGTCGAGCGTGCTGACGATCGACGACCGCTACAAGACGCTTCGCAAGTCGGTCACGATCTGCAGCGATTCCGCGGACAGCGCGGCGGCGGCGTTTGCGGCGGATTGGAAGTATACGTTCCGGCTCTGCAACGACGACCATACCGCGTTTACCGAGCCGGACGACCCGCCGGTAACGCCGACAGAGCCGCTCGCGCTGACCGTTTCCGGCGGCACGGCGAGACCGGGCGAGACGGTGCAGGTGACGGTCGACCTGACAAAGAACGGCGGTCTTGTCGCCGCGCGGCTGCATCTGACCTATGACCCGTCCGTGCTGACGCTGACGGACGTGCAGGACAGCGGACTGCTCGCAGGCGCGACGTTCGTAGCGGGCAGGGATCTTGCCGAAGTGCCGTACACGGTGCTGTGGGAGGACGCGCTGACGCACACGAACCACACCGCGACCGGAACGCTCGTGACGTACACGTTCCGCGTGTCGGAAAACGCCGAAGCCGGCACGACGCCCGTCACGCTGACCTATGACGAACACTCGACGTATAATGTCGATCTGCAGAGCGTCGCGTGCGCAATCACGAACGCAAACGTAACGGTCGTCACGCGCACTCCGGGCGACTCGAACGGCGACGGCGTACTCGATCTCAAGGATGTGGTGCTGATGCGGCGCTTCCTTGCGGGCGGCTGGGACGTCACGGTCGAGACGGACAACATGGACGTAAACGGCGACGGCACGGTCTCGCTCAAGGACTCCACCCTGCTTTCGCGTTTCCTCGCCGGCGGCTGGAATGTTACACTGCAATAATGTAACAGTAAAATAAAAAATTTTGAAAAAAGCAGTTGACGGATTGGTGAAAGTATATTATACTATGACCAAGGTTAAATTGATTTTTGTTCGATTTGCCAAATCTAATCCGTCAAAGGAGGTTCCATTATGGCAACAGACGGCAATCCCCTGCTTTTGATCGACAACAGCACCATGTATGTGATCGGAAAAGGCACGTATAAAGTGGAGTCCATGAGCTTCGCCGAGGCCAAGGCGATCATCGACATCTTCGGCGAGGAGGACGTGCTGCGCTGCTATACCGACAGCGCCATCGACAAGGTCATCCACGACTACGTCGGCGTCCAGGAAAGAAACTTCCCGCGCAAAACAATCACAAATATGCGCGTCGGTCAGGTCGCGATCGCGTTCAAGCAGCATATCGCGCCGTCCGAGACGCAGCCGATCATCGACATGGACGGCGGCGCGCAGGCGCAGAAGATCCAGAATATCTACATCTACTGCGAGATCATCACCCGCATGACGTAAACAAATCGATCCGAGACAGCCGTGTCCCCATCGGGATGCGGCTGTTTTTTTATCAATTTTTACAAAAATATGAATCTTTTATAAATCTTGCATTTTCTATTTGAAAAACACGGAAAAGTGTGCTATCATACATACTGTATCACTATAATGGGGATAATTTCCATAGGAAGGAGCGCACGCCGTGAAGGAGCTGGAGAATACCTCGCAGTCTGTTCCCAAGGGGAAACGGTTCTGTACGATCTGCGGCGAGGTCAAGCGGGTGCACTATTTCGAGGGCGATTCGACCCATTGCAGCGCCTGCTGCGAGAAAATGCTGCACACGCGCCTGAACGCCCGGTACATCCCGTTCGTGCTGGTTTTGCTGGCTGTCCTGGCGGCGTCGGTGTTCCTTTCCGTTCAAACCGTGTCCTTCTGCAGAGGCTTTTTGCCCGCGCGCGAGGCGATGCGGGACAAGCGTCTGACGGACGCAAACGAGCTGTATGCCGACATGATCAGCGGCGCGTCCGAGCGCAACGCCCGTCTGCTGGTCGGCGGAAATCCGGATGACGGCGGATCGATCCCCGCGCCGACCTGGACGTTTTTTGAACCGGGCGCGCGCACATGGGCGCGCTATCTCGACACATACGCAATGGTCTATTCGACGTATGATGCGTCGTCTGTCGCGCAGAGTTCGCTGGACGCCGAAACGTGCGCACGCGTTCGCATGATCGCCGATCTGTACAAGGCAAAACAGGCATATGAGGATACGCTCGCGTACGCGTCGGAGGTTGAGGCCGCGCACCCGTTTGAAGGCGCGGAAAATATGCCGTTCGACGAGATCATCGGTGACTTGACAGCGCACGCCGACAAGAGCGGTTCGCGCTTTGTCAAGGGATATATCGAGTATTACAAGGGTATGGCGGCAAAGTTTTACAAAGCGGACGATCCTTCTTTTTCCGCCGCGTACTTTGAAAACATGCTGCGGTATCTGCCGAATGATTTCATGACCGCGTACACGGCCGAGGCGGACGCCGCGATCCAGGCGCAGGACTACGATGCGGCGATCGGGGCATACGAGAAGATCCTCGAAAAGAACCGGAACGAAACAGACGCCTATCTGTCTGTCGCCGAGATGGCGTTCCTGGGCGGCAATGACGAAAAACGCACGGCCGCTCTCGCGCACTTCGACGAGGACGATCCGCAGCGCCTGCGCATGGAGATGCGGTTTGCGCTGCGCAGCGGCAAGCTGGACGAGGCCGTAAACGTGCGCGAACGAGCAGCGCGGACGGCCGACGTGAAAGCGGAAGAAATCTTCAACAAGATGCTTGCGGACCAGGCCATCGATACGGACAACCGAACGGTTCTGCTGAACTATTTGTCTTATGCCGTTGAAAACGCGGCGCTTGCGCTTGTGCAGGGCGACGCGAAAACAGCGTTCACCATCGCATACGGCGGGGCATTCAATTACGCCTATTATTACGCCTATCTGACCAATGATTCCGGCGCTTTCTCAAAACCGCTTATCAACATCGCAACACTTTGCGCATCACTGGTCAAGGACCAGGACGCGCTCAAAGCGATCCGCGAGATCGGCGCGTGTGATGCGACGACGCAGGATCTGATCGACGGCAAGCTGAAGATGACCATGCGCGAGCTTTTCGTGGAAAGGAAGGCGGAGATCATATGACGCAATTCTTCTGGATTTTCGGCTGCCTGACGGTCTGCGGGGCGGTGCTGCGCGCTTACTTCGAGCATCTGACGCTCAAACTCTGCCGTGTGCCGGTGGAGGATCGCACGTATCTGCAGCGCAACGAGCTGTTCGGCCACGTGGAGCACAAACCCGCGCAGTCATTCGCAAAGAACTTCTGCATCTGCTTTTTGCCCGGTCTGCTCGTGTGCCTTATCGGCGCGTTGATTGCCCTGCCCGCCGTGCTGCAGCTTTTCGTCATGGGCGTTATGCCGCGCAATATCGCAGACGGCAGGGTTTCGGTGATGTTTATCGTGTGCGCGGTGCTGCTGTATTTCGGCGTCAGTCTGCTTTGCCACGCATTCCCGACATATGAAGATACGCTGTATCTGTGGGAGAATCGGAAGCAGGCGCACCCGGCGGTCAGGATACTGCTGTTTATCCCGATCGTGTGCTTGCGCGCAGGCGCATTTCTGGCGCGGTTCGGCTTCTGGCAGATTGCTGCCGCGGCCGCCGCTGTAGTATGGATTATCCGGATGTAGGAGAAAAACTATGTTAGAACTCAAGCATATATCCTTTCAAGTGGACGACGGCAGCCGTGAGCTGGGCATCCTCGACGACGTGAGCTTCACGCTCGAGGACGGCCGTTTCTTTGTGATCACCGGCCCGAACGGCGGCGGCAAGTCCACGCTGGCACGAATCATCATGGGCATCGAAAAACCGACGGCGGGACAGATCCTGCTCAACGGACGCGACATCACCGATCTCGACGTGACGGAACGCGCACGTCTGGGTATCGGCTATGCGTTCCAGCAGCCGCCGCGTTTCAAAGGGCTGACGGTACGGCGTCTGCTGAGCCTCGCGCACGGCAGCGATCTGCCGGAGGACGCGTGCTGCGCATATCTGACGAACGTGGGTCTGTGCTCGCGCGATTACCTCAACCGCGAGGTGGACGCGTCGCTGTCCGGCGGCGAGGTCAAGCGCATCGAGATCGCCACGCTGATGGCACGCGAACTGGAAGTCGCGATCTTCGACGAGCCGGAGGCGGGCATCGACCTGTGGAGCTTTGCGATGCTCGTGCAGTCGTTCAAGAATCTTTCCCGCGGCAAGCACAAGAGCGTGATCCTGATCTCGCATCAGGAGCGGATCATGCAGCTCGCGGATGAAATACTGGTCGTTGCGGACGGCAGAATCCGCACGCGCGGCAGCCGCGACGAGATCTTCCCCGATCTTCTGGGGCAGTTCGACGAGGACTGCGGTTTTCGCGGAAAGGAGGCGCAGGCGCAATGATGGATGAACTGCTTTCCGGACTTTTGCGCAGCATTGCCGACATCAGCGACGTTCCGACAGTCGGCGCATACAATATCCGCAAGGACGGCGAGGGCATTTCACGCCGCTCGACCGAAACGGTACAGATCGAACCGAAGGCCGACAAACCCGGCATCGACATCCGCGTCGCCCCGTTTTCCAAGGCGGAAAAGGTGCATATCCCCGTTGTCATCACCAAAAGCGGCGTAAACGATCTGGTTTACAACGACTTTTATATCGGCGAAGGCGCCGACGTGGAGATCGTCGCGGGATGCGGCATCCACAACTCCGGCTGCGAAACGTCGGAGCATGACGGCATCCACCGCTTCTTCATCGGCAAGGGCGCAAAGGTGCGCTACGTCGAGAAGCATTACGGCGAGGGCGACGGTACGGGCGGCCGCATCCTCAATCCCACCACGGTGGTGGAACTGGGCGAGAATGCCGTCTGTGAAATGGAAATGGTCCAGATCAAAGGCGTGGATTCCACGCTGCGCGAGACGACCGCGCGTCTCGAAAAGGGCGCGAAGCTGACTGTGATCGAGCGTCTCATGACGCACGGCGACCAGACCGCGCGCTCCGACATGGTGATCGAACTCAACGGCACGGGCGCGGCGGCGCAAATCATCTCGCGCTCCGTGGCGAAAGATCAAAGCGATCAGGTGTTCAATCCGCGAGCGGTCGGCAACGCGATGTGCCACGCACACGTGCAGTGCGACTCCATCATCATGGACCGGGCGCATATCCGCTCGATCCCGGAGATCGCGGCCAACCATTGTGACGCGCAGATCATCCATGAAGCGGCGATCGGCCGCATCAACAACGACCAGCTGACGAAACTGCGGACGCTGGGACTGACGGAAAGCGAAGCGGAAGCTGTCATCATTGAGGGCTTCTTGAAATAAAAAATAGGAGGTTTTTCTTAAATGGCAAAGACCAAAACCGCACCGGAAAACGGCCTGAAGCTGCCCTACGGCAAAACCATACTGATGGGGTTTGCGTTTATGGCTTCCTCCATCGCATGGGGCGTATACGACCCGTTCGTCACGTCGATCCTCGACAGAATGCTCGGCGCATCCTCGACGATCGAACATTGGAGCGCCGCTTTGGCGGAAAAGATGCCGATCCTGCTGAAATTCATGGAGGCACAGGGCGAGTCCGGATTTACGCTTGTGCCGCTGTTCATCGGTATCATCATGACGTTTGACAACATATTCGGCGTGATTTTCCAGCCGACGTTCGGCAAGCTGTCCGACCGTACCCATTCGCGCTTCGGAAAAAGAAAGCCGTTTATCATGTTCGGCGCGCCTGTCGCCGCCATCCTGTTCATTCTCATTCCGCGCATGACGACTGTTCCCGCGCTGATGGCATGCATCATCCTGTTCGTGTTCACGATGTCGCTGTGGCGCGCGCCGTGCGTGGCGCTGATGCCCGACCTGACGCCGCCCGCGCTGCGCAGTGAAGGCAACGCGGTCATCAACCTCGTCGGCGGCGTCGGTTCCATGCTTGCGCTGGTTGCGGCGACGATCGTCTGCGCTGTTTACGGCATCCCGAACGACAAGGCGCACGAGGCGCTCTACACGCCGCATGTGTTTGAATTTGCCGCTGTCGTGATGATCGTCTGCACGCTGATCGTGACGTTCCTTGTCAAGGAACCGGACAGCCGTCTGCACACCGAAGCCGAACGCAATCAGGAAGCGGACGCCAAAGCCAGGCACGAAGCGGAGAAGCAGGCGCGCAAGCAGGAAAAGGAAGCGCTCAAGGCGATCAAGCTCACCAAGGGCGAGCGCATCAGCCTGATCCTTATGCTTTGCGGTTTGTTCTTCCTGTTCTGCGGCGCGAACTCCATCCAGACGTTCTTTGCCCTGTTCGCCAGAGAGATCTTCGGCAAATCCCCGGGTGAAGCGACCAGAATGATGGCGATCTTTGCCGTGTCCACGGCGCTCGGCGCACTGCCGGCAGGCTGGCTCGGTAAGCGATTCGGCAGAAAGAAAACGATCATCCTCGGCTTGAGCATGTTCATTGCGGCGTTTGTCGCATATCTTCTCGTCACACGCATCACCGGCAATCCCATGCTGGTGCTGGTCTACGTCGCACTTGTCTTCGGCGGCTTCGCCAACATGCTCATCACGGTCAACACGCTGCCGCTTGTTCTGGAGATCGGCGGCATCCAGAAGGTCGGCACGTTTACCGGCTACTACTACACCGCGACGTTCTCCGCGCAGATCGCAACGCCGATCGTTTACGGCGTTGTGCGCATGCTCTCGGGAACCTACGCGTCTTTGTTCGTCTATTGTCCGATCTGTTTCGTACTGTCTTTCCTGTGTATCCTGGGCGTACGCCACGGCGAGGCGATCCCGGATGAGATCATCCGAGAGGCAGAGCTTGCAGACGACTGATATAGCATAAGGAGGTTATTCTATGGCACTCATTGAAGTGGAACATCTCACCAAAACTTACGGAAGCCATGTGGTTCTGGACGACATTTCGTTTGCGTTTGAAGGCGGTCAGATCATCGGCCTTCTCGGTCCGAACGGCAGCGGCAAAACGTCGCTCATCAAGATCCTGGTCGGTCTGATCACGGACTATTCCGGCGGCGCGTATATTGACGGTCATTCCGCCGATCCGCACACCAAGGCAATGGTCGCGTATCTGCCGGAGAAGACATATCTGGCCGACTGGATGCGCTGTGTCGACGCGATCCAGTATTTTGCGGATTTCTTTGCGGATTTCGATCAGGAAAAGGCGCTGCGCATGCTCGAGCAGTTCCAGCTCCCGCCCAAGCAGCTGATCAAATCCATGTCCAAAGGCATGCAGGAAAAGCTGCAGCTTCTGCTGGTCATGTGCCGCAACGCAAAGCTGTATATCCTTGACGAGCCGCTCGGCGGTGTCGATCCCGCGGCGCGTGCGTTCATCCTCGATACCATCATGAAAAACCATCCCGCGGGCTCCACGATCATGCTGTCCACGCATCTGATCTATGACGTGCAGCACATCTTCGACTCCGTGCTGATGATCGGCCGCGGCAAGGTGCTGGTCAAGGCAAGCGTGGACGAGCTGTGCAGCGACGGACGCACGATCGAAGACATTTTCAAGGAGGTTTACCACTATGCTTGGCAAGTTAATTAAGCATGAACTCAAGTCCACCGCCCATTCCATGTTCGGCGTGTATCTGGCGGCGGCGATCACCTTCCTGTCCGCGACCGTCGTGCTGTTTCTCAACAGCCATGCGCTGAAAGTCGTCGGCGCGGTCGCCATGGTTCTGATCACACTCGCTGTGCTGATCATTACGCTTCTGTGCATTTTTTCCATGTTCAACAAGTCGCTGTACGGCGCACAGGGTTATCTGAGCTTTACGCTTCCCGTGACCGGCAAGCAGCTTCTTGCGGCCAAAACGATCGTCGCGGAGATCTGGACAACGCTCAGCTTTGTCTTTGTGGGCGTCGTATATGTGTACCTCGGGATCTATATCAGCTCGATCGTCAGCGACAGCACAAAGCAGGCGCTGAGCGCGGCATATGATCTGCTGCAGTCGTTCAAGTCGCTTCCGGACGCCAAGTCCATGCTGAAGCTCATCATCGCGTTTGCCTTCCTGCTGTTCATCCATTCGCTCTGCATTTATTTCCGCGTGGCGTTTTCGGTCACGGTGGCCAACACCAAGACCTTCCAGAAATACAATCCGCTCCTGATCGGGATTCTGATCTGGGCCGTTCTGCTTTTCATCACGTACGCCATCCTCGGAATCTCTCTTCTGATCCCCGTAGGTATTGCGTGTGACGCGAGCGGACTGAAAATCGTTGCCGGCGACGCGTTCTATGCGTTCGACAACAGCACGGTGCCCGCTATGCCGGTCGTGGTCGGTATTGTCTTCGAGATCCTGGAATGCGGCATGCTTTATGTCGCCACCGGCAACATCATGACCAACCGCGTCAATATCAAATAAGATGGCGATCGGGATTTTCGGCGGCACCTTCAACCCGCCGCATTTGGGACACCTGCGTCTGGCGCGCGCATTTGCCGCGCGGTTTTCGCTGCAGCGCGTACTGGTGATCCCGACGTTCGTCCCGCCGCACAAGCAGACGCCCGATCTCGCAAACGCCGAAGCCCGCGTGCAGATGTGCCGGCTGCTGTTTGACGAAGCGCCGTTCGAGGTCAGCACGATGGAGATCGAGCGCGGCGGCCGCAGCTATACGGTCGAGACACTCGAGGCGCTGCATGCGCAATATCCGGACGAAGAGCTGTATTTGCTGATCGGCTCCGATATGCTTGAGACGCTCGACACATGGCACCGCGCCGGGGACATCCGCGCGCTCTGCACCGTCTGCGCCGCCGTGCGGGAAAAGGGAAAGACGCTCGACGCGAACGGCTGCGTGCTGCTGGAGGATTTCGATCCCATCGAGATCAGTTCCACGCAGGTGCGCGAACGTGTCCGGCTGGGACTGGACGTGACGGATGCTGTGGGCGAACCGGTCGCGCGGTTCATCGTGGAAAAGGGACTGTATGCCGATGCGTACACACCCGCGCGAAAACGCCTGCGCGAAAAGCTCGGCGATTACCGTTTGCGTCACAGCTTCTGTGTTGCGGATGCGGCGCAAATGCTTGCCGAACGGTACGGCGCCGATCCGGAAAAAGCCTATTTCGCCGGTCTTTTACACGACGTGATGAAAGACACGCCGCGTGAGGATCAGAGGCGGATGATCGAAAACGGCGGAGCCGTTCTGACCGATGCGGAAAGCGCAAACGAAAAACTCTGGCACGCTGTTGCGGGCGAAGCGTATCTGCGCACGCAGATGGGCGTCCGCGATCCGGACGTGCTGAACGCTGTGCGGTATCATACCACCGGACGCGCAAAGATGTCGCTTCTCGAAAAGATCCTCTATGTGGCGGATTATATGTCCGCCGACCGCGAGTACAACGGTGTGGAGCGCATGCGGCGTCTGGCCGAAAGCAGTCTCGAGGAAGCGATGCTGTTCGGCCTGTCGTTCACCATCTCCGACCTCGCGCAGAAAGAGCAGATCATCCACCCGGACAGCGTGGACTGCTATAACGAAATCTGCATGGAAATGCAAAAGAAAGGAACATGACAATGACACCGAAAGAACTTGCTCTCAAAACGGCGGAGATCCTCGACAACAAAAAAGCCGAGGACATCAAAGTCATCGAAGTGACCGAACAGACGATCGTGGCGGATTATTTCGTGCTGGCGACCGGCACATCCTCCACGCACGTCAAGGCGCTGGCCGACGACGTAGAATACGAGCTTGAGCAGATCGGCGTGCACGACGGCCACATCGAAGGCCGCGCGACCGGCTGGGTGCTGCTGGACTACGGCGCGGTACTTGTACATGTATTTGACAAAGAGAGCCGCGCGTACTATAATTTAGAGCGGCTTTGGACAGACGCCAATCTGGTGGACCTGTCCGGCATTCTCAAGGACTGATCTTCCGAAAGGACTGTTATAAACCATGAAGAACTACGACTTTAAAGCGGTCGAAAAAAAGTGGCAGCAAAAGTGGGAAGAAACCGGCGTATTCCACGCCAAACAGGACTTCACACTGCCGAAGTATTATTGTCTGGTGGAGTTCCCGTATCCGTCGGGACAGGGACTGCACGTAGGCCATCCGCGTTCCTACACGGCGCTCGATACCGTCGCGCGCAAAAAACGTCTGCAGGGCTACAACGTGCTGTATCCGATGGGCTGGGACGCATTCGGCCTGCCTACGGAGAACTATGCCATCAAAAACCACATTCATCCCGAGATCGTGACGAAACAGAACGTCGCGCGCTTCAAGCAGCAGCTGCAGTCGCTGGGCTTCTCCTTCGACTGGAGCCGCGAGGTCAACACGACCGATCCCGCGTACTACAAGTGGACGCAGTGGATCTTTTTGCAGTTGTATAAAAAAGGCCTGGCGTACAAGAAGGAAATGTCCGTCAACTGGTGTACGTCCTGCAAATGCGTGCTGGCCAACGAAGAAGTGGTCAACGGCGTGTGCGAACGCTGCGGCAGTGAAGTCATCCATAAGGTCAAGAGCCAGTGGATGCTCAAGATCACTGCGTATGCGCAGCGTCTGATCGACGATCTGGACGATCTGAATTTCATCGACCGCGTTAAAGTCCAGCAAAAGAACTGGATCGGCCGTTCGACCGGCGCGCAGGTGACATTCACCGCGACGACCGGCGACCCGATCGAAGTCTACACGACCCGTCCCGACACGCTGTTCGGCGCAACGTATATGGTCGTCTCGCCCGAGCATCCGCTGCTCGAAAAGTGGGCGGACAAGCTCACCAACATGGACGAGATCCGCGCTTATCAGAACGAGGCCGCGCACAAGAGCGATTTCGAGCGCACCGAGGTCAACAAGGACAAGACCGGCGTCGAGCTTTTGGGTGTGCGTGCGATCAATCCTGTCAACGGCGAGGAGATCCCGATTTTCATTTCCGACTACGTTCTGGTGTCCTACGGTACCGGCGCGATCATGGCTGTTCCTGCGCATGACACGCGCGACTGGGAATTCGCCAAGAAATTCGATCTGCCGATCGTCGAGGTCGTTCGGGGCGGCAACGTCGAAAAGGAAGCCTTCACCGACTGCGCGACCGGCGTGATGGTGAATTCCGGTTTCCTCACCGGTCTGTCCGTCGAGGACGCAAAAGTCAAGATCATCGACTGGCTGACAGAGAACGGCAAGGGCTTCAAAAAAGTCAACTACAAGCTGCGCGACTGGGTATTCTCCCGCCAGCGTTACTGGGGCGAGCCGATCCCGATCATCGAGTGCCCGAAGTGCGGTTTCGTTCCGCTCGACGAGAGCGAGCTGCCGCTGCGTCTGCCGGAAGTCGAAAGCTATGAGCCGACCGACACCGGAGAGTCGCCGCTGGCGAAACTGACCGATTGGGTCAATGTGAAATGTCCGTGCTGCGGCGGCGACGCCAAGCGCGAGACCGACACCATGCCGCAATGGGCAGGATCGAGCTGGTACTTCCTGCGCTACTGCGACCCGCACAACAATGACGCGCTCGCTTCCAAGGAAGCGCTTGAATACTGGACGCCCGTCGACTGGTACAACGGCGGCATGGAACATACGACGCTGCATCTGCTGTACAGCCGTTTCTGGCACAAGTTCCTGTATGATATCGGCGTCGTCCCGACCAAGGAACCGTACGCCAAGCGCACGAGTCACGGCATGATCCTGGGCGAGAACGGCGAAAAGATGTCCAAGTCCCGCGGCAATGTGGTCAACCCCGACGAGATCGTCGACCAGTACGGCGCCGACACGATGCGCCTGTACGAAATGTTTATCGGCGACTTTGAGAAGGCTGCGCCGTGGAACAGCGACTCCATCAAGGGCTGCAAGCGCTTTTTGGACCGCACATGGGGACTGCAGAATATCGCAAAGGACGGCGGAATCCGCGCGGAGCTTGAGGCGGAGATCCACCGCACGATCCAGAAGGTCGGCGAGGATATCGACAATCTCAAGGCGAACACCGCGATCGCCGCGCTGATGACGCTGCTGAACCGGTTCTACGATTCCGGCGCCGTGACACGCGAGGAGCTGCGCACCTTCGTTCTGCTGCTCAACCCGTTTGCGCCGCATCTGACCGAGGAGCTGTGGGAAGTGATGGACTTCGGCGGCGTTGTCACGAGCCAGAGCTGGCCGCAGTTCGACCCCGCGAAGTGCAAGGACGATTCCGTGGAGATCGCCGTGCAGGTGTGCGGCAAAATCAAGGCGCGTCTGACCGTGCCCGCGGACGTTTCATCGGCGGATGCGATCGCGCTCGCAAAGGCGGACGAAAAAGTCGCCGAAGCGATCGACGGCAAAACGATCGTCAAGGAATTATATGTTCCCGGAAGATTGGTCAATATTGTTGTGAAAATGTGACAGAAACCGACCGGAAAAGTTCATAGATTATTCAAATCTTATTCTTGACAATTTCGGTCGGCTATTGTATAATGTTTTCCGTTAGCTTTAACAGAACCCCTGTGTTCCGGAGGGGAGGGAATAGCATGAGTCAGGTCAGAGTTAAAGAGAATGAGTCTCTTGACAGCGCACTGCGCCGCTTCAAGCGCCAGACTTCCAGAGACGGAATCATCCAGGAAGTGCGCAAGAGAGAGCACTATGAGAAGCCTTCCGTCAGACGTAAGAAGAAGTCCGAGGCTGCTCGTAAGCACAAGTATAAGTAAGAAATGCGTGAAAGCAGGCAGTTGATGCCTGCTTTTGCTTTTGGAGGGTACGATGGAACGGATACAGGCGCTCGCCGCCGCGCTGCCGGAGCACGCGGACGGCTATCTCATTACGAGCGAAAGCAATATCTTCTACTTCACCGGCTTTCCGTGCGACGCGGCGCTGCTGCTGGTGACGCGCGGCGGCAGTTTTTTCTTTACGGACAGCCGCTACCGGGAGGCAGCGCAGCGCGTGATCCGCGGCGTGACGTTCTGCGACACGGCGCAGTTTGCCGAGCGGTTCCCGGCCGTGTGCGCCGAACAGGGCGTGCGGCGGATGCTCGTGGAATCTTCCGCGCTGACGGTGCGCGAGGCGCAGAGATATGCGTCCCTGCTGCCGCAGACCGAGCTGCTGTACGAGGACGACCTCGTGTTCCTGTCGGTATTCCGGCGAAAAAAGAGCGCAGATGAAGTTGACAAGATGACGCGCGCCCAGCGTATCGCCGAAGCAGCGCTCGAAAGAATACTGCCGCTGCTTCGTCCCGGACGCACGGAAAAAGAGATTGCGCTCGAACTCGACTACACGATGCTGCGCATGGGCGCCGAGGCGCTGTCGTTCCGGACGATCGTTGTCAGCGGCGAGAACAGTTCGCTCCCGCACGGCGTGCCGGGCGAACGGCAGCTGCGCGACGGCGATTTCATCACGCTGGATTTCGGCGCGGTCGCGGACGGGTATCACAGCGACATGACGCGCACGTTTGCCTTGGGCCACTGCACGGATGAGATGCGCGCGGTCTATGACACCGTACTGCGCGCGCAGGAGGCGGCGCTTGCCGCTATGCGTCCCGGCACAGCGTGCAGAGATGCGGACGCCGCCGCAAGAGACGTGATCGCAGCGGCGGGCTACGGGGCATACTTCGGCCACGGCACCGGCCACGGCGTGGGCGTACAGATCCACGAGCGGCCGAATGTCAGCCCGCGCAGCGCGGAAACGCTGCAGCCGGGCGACGTGGTGACGGCGGAGCCGGGCATCTATCTGCCCGGAAAGTTCGGCGTGCGCATCGAGGACATGGTGCTGATCACCACGGACGGATATTCCAACTTCACCAAAGCTGACAAGCAACTGTGCGTATTACCTGCTTGACATAACAAGTGAAAACTGCACGGGCGCGGCAGCAGTGCCGCACCCGTGCATAAAGCAGAATCGCCCTGTACGAAAGTGCATGGCGATTCTTTGTTTTTATTTATATGTCTTGTGTTGCGATCCACTCGATAAAACCGACCGCCAGATGTATTTGCTTTTCATTCAGATGCGAGAGCAGATTTTGGATGTGAAGCAGATAGACTTCGCTGTTTGGGTTAGCTGAGGTGCCCAAAAGGAGATAATCCGGTGTCGTCTGCAAGACGTCGCAAAGCTTCATCAGAACATCAATGCTGGGGATGGACGTTGCACGTTCGATATTGGATAGGTATTTGTCACTCAGACCGGCCATTTCGTTGACGGTAAACTGTTTCAAGCCGAGTTCCCGACGGCGTGCAGCGATTCTCTGACCGACCGCCTTGTAGTCTACATACATAGGCATCACCTCAAAAACAGTTTATCCGCAGAGCACGCGAGAATAAACATACCATAAAGTGATAATCACTTGACAATGCGAACCACTCGTTTTATAATATGAATATTAGCATTAAAAGGTGAATGGATTCGTGTGTTCGGGGGCTGTTCTGTTGTAGAATCACAGATCGTCAACAAGGGGGATAATTATGAAGTGTCCGAATTGCTGCGCTGAAATCAGCGGTGGAAAATTCTGCGAGTTTTGCGGGACGCAACTTTCAGCAGAAATGATAAAGGAACAGGAACAGTTGAATAAACAAGGCTGTCCAAAATGCGGAAGCACAAATGTGACGTTTCGCAGAGAGAATTCTGGTGAGTATCAGGAAAAAAACAAAAAAGTAGTTGTACACAAAACCATAGGGCTGTGCAAAGACTGCGGCAATACTTGGACAACAAACGATCCCAAAAAGAAACGTAAAACGTGGTTGTGGGTATTGGGTTGGATTTTTGTTTTCCCGTTGCCGTTGACTCTGATTTTGCTCAAAAAGAAGAAAATGAAGCCTGTACTGAAATACGGCATAATTGCGGTTGCATGGATTCTTTATTTGATATTTGTACTTTCAGGCAATTCTTCTGATAAAGCTGCTGCAGGGCAAACCGACACATCAACAGAAGTTTCGATTATTCAGCAGAACCTCTTAACAGAGGATGATGAAAAAGCCGATGCGTCATCGGCCGTGAATTCTATACAAGCAACAAAACAAACAGTACCGACCGAACCCGAAACAACTACGACAACGACTACAAGCAGACCAACTACGACAACAACCACGACAACGACTACAAGCAGACCAGCTGCGACAACAACCACTACAACGACTACAAGCAGACCAGCTGCGACAACAACCACAACCCAACCAACAACAAAAGCAACAACAGTTTATATTGCGCCAACAACCACAACACAGCCAACAACAGTTGCGCAGCAGACGTCTGATTACTATGTACTGAACACAAACACTATGAGAATTCACTACCCGAGTTGTTCATCTGTAAAAGATATTTTTCCGGAGAATTATGCGGAAACGGATGATTTCAATGTAGCAATTCAAAACGGCTATCAACCATGCGGGAAGTGCCATCCGCATTAAAGAAGCGCATTGGCATCTTGGAATTGAGGCAATCTGATTTTCATAATCCAAATCGTATATGCAGGAAAGCTGTTTCCATTGTTAGTCAACGGAAGCAGCTTTTATCATTATCTGGTGATGTGAATTGCAGGGAACCGGGCACTTTACACACGCGTCGGGATATGATAATATAACGATTGTAAAACGTATCTGGTTATGATAATCGGAAGGACAATCCTGAAGCAATGAAAAAACTGTTTCTGTATCTCAAAAAGGAGCCGATGCTGCCGGTCGCGATCCTGGCGGCCGGTCTTTCCCTGCTGCTCACACCGCCGTCCAAGGCGCTGCTGACCGCCATCGACTGGCGCACGCTCGGCACGCTGTTCATGATGCTCACGGTGCTGGAAGGATTCAAGCAGGAAAATGTTTTCCGTCCGCTGCTGCGGCTGACGGGACGCATCGGCACGATGGCGGGGCTGTCGCTCTTTCTGGTTTTCGGCGTTTTCTTTTCGTCGATGTTCGTCACGAACGACGTCTCGCTGATCGTCTTCGTGCCCATTACGATCCTCCTGTTCCGCGCCGCACAGCAGGAACGCTTTATTCTGCCGGTCATCTCGATGGAGAACATCGCCGCCGTGCGCGGATCGCTTCTCACGCCGTTCGGCAGTCCGCAGAATCTGTTCATCTATGGACAGTCCGGCGTTTCCGCATGGCAGTTCGTGCGGTTCATGTTCCCGATCTGGATCCTCTCCGGCGTGCTGCTCATTTGTTTTGTGCTGGTATTGTACCGCGGAAAGCTGCGTATGCCGACGGGTCTCGGACAGACGCAGATCGCGGGAGAATGGCCGCGAAAACGCAGGGTGCAGCGCGTGGTCTATTTCTGTCTGTTTCTGCTGGTGCTGGGCGTCATCGTCAGCCGCACGCGATTCTGGCCCGCGGCGACGGCTGTGGTTGCCGCCGCCGTGCTGGTGACCGACAGACGCCTGCTTCTCAAAACGGACTACGTCCTGCTGGTCACATTTTTTTGTTTCTTTGTTTTTTCTTCGTCCGTGGCCGCCAACGAAACGGTTGCCGCCTTTCTGCAGCGGGTCATGAACGGACACGAATATGCGGGCAGCATCCTTTTGAGCCAAGTGATCTCAAACGTCCCGGCTGCGATCGTGCTGTATCCTTTCAGCCGGAATACCGGCGCGCTGCTCTACGGATTGGACAGCGCGGGTCTTGTCTCTCTGATCGGTTCCCTGGCTTCGGTAATCAACTACCGCATCTATGTGCGGGAATATCCCGGAAACGGCAGAAAGTTTATTAAGACCTTTACGCTGATCAGTCTTGCGTTTTTTGCGGTGGTGGTGCTTCCGGGCTTCTTTATCAGCCGCGCCGGAATGTGAAACGCAGAATGATGAACAGAAAGCCGCCCCTCAGCTTTGTTGCTGAAGGGCGGTTCGGCTTTTCGTTTCTTATATTGCGCTGTGCCGGTATTACTCCCATGCAGACTGGTCAATATCTGCTAAGGTGCCAAGCTGATCGGCGAGCATAGACGTGTCCGTAACATCCAAAATCAGATCATGGTTGCAGTCTGCGGCAAAGGATTGCGGATACTCATCCGTGAGAATGTAATCACCCCACGCTTCGTCGACAATAGCACCCATTGCATCCGCCATCAGAGACCAATCCGTAATATCGAAAGTACCGTCGCCGTTGATGTCGCCGAACAATACGGCGTAATACTCCTCGACCGTATCGCCGTTTTCATCGCAGATCACGAGCTTGGCGCCGGTGGACTCCATGTCCATCTCATTGGGCTCGACCTCATACGTCCAGCCGCCGGTCGTCTCGACATAGTCGGAAATCACCGGATAAATGTTGTCCAGTCCGCAGACGAATTGGAGCCCGGACGATCCTTCGAACGTGTACAGCGTGCTGTCCTCGGCAAACGACCAGCCGCCGACTTCGGCCTGGACGACCGAGACGACGCCGTTTCTTGTGTTGAACGCAATCTCATTCAGATCCACATCCAGCACGGAGGAATCGGCACAACTGACGGTGATGGTCGTGTCGCCGATCGGCGCATCTTCCTTGACAAGGAACGTCAGTGTGGCGACCGTGCCGTTGATCGTGTAGTTTTCGGTGCTCGTACCGTCTTCCCAGAGGATATTGAAGGAATTGGTCTCGTAGGTACCACCGAACGTAATGCCGGCCTGCGGGAAAACAGATGCGCTTTTAGACGCTTCCTGCAGTGACAGTACATTCGTGTCAAAGGAAACATTGACAGACAGTGCAATGATACCGGGGTTGTTTTCGATCGTGATGGGGATTTCGACGGTATCGCCGGGATTTACCTCGGCATTGCCGGCCGCAAACGCGGGCGCGCCCTCTGCGGACGCCTGCATGCAGATGCAGGCAAGCATCAACGTCAGGGCAAGGAAAACGGAAAGGATCTTTTTCACGTGTTTTTCCTCCTTTATTCAGAGCAGACTCGATTTGCAAAATGGACGGTGAATCTAATACATTTATCATTATAAAGGATAACGCTCTCAAAATCAAGTCCTGTTTCGGTTCTTTTTTATGCAGTTTTGCACATCTAAGCAAATTCCGGTATCCGTCACCGCAAAACGACGCCCCAGCCGCCCGCAAGGTAGCGGCTGATCAGCGCGACGTCCTGCAGCGTGACGGCGTTGTCCGCGTCCACGTCGGCGAACCGGCCGTATATCACGACGTTGTCCCAGCCGCCCGCAAGGTAGCGCCGGATCAGGATGGCGTCTTTCAGGTCGATCCTGCCGTCGCCGTTGGCGTCGCCCGCGATGCCCGGCTGGATCTTGTGACCGTCGCAGAACCGGAACGGGATCGCGTTGTCCGCGGCGTACGTTTCCGTGAAGCTGCCTGCAATGTCGCAGCACAGGTATTCGAGCGCGTCGCAGCCGTCAAAGGCGTTTTCGCCGATTTCCGTGACGGAATACGGCACATGCACACGCGCCAGGTTCCGGCTGTCCTTGAACGCGCCGTCTCCGACTCGCTTCACCGTATCGGGGATCTCGTATGCGGCGTTTGCGGCAGCCGCGGGGTACACGAGCAGCTCGGTCCGCGCTCTGTTGAACAGGACGCCGTTGCGCGAGAAGAACGTTCCGCTGTCCGGATCGACGTCAATTCTCTGCAGCGTCGGAACAAAGCCGTCCTCCGCGGCTCTGCCGCACGCGAGCGCGTCTTTGCCGATCTGTGTCACGGAACGCGGAATGGCTATGCTCGTCAGCGCGGCAGAAGCGAATGCGCGCGCGCCGATGCGCGTCACGTCCTCGCCGATCGTCACGTCTGACAGCGGCACACACCCGTAAAACGCATTGTCTGCGATGCTTGTAACGCCGCTTTGGATGCTGACGGTCTGGATCGAGAAAAGGTAATCTGCCCACGGTGTGTCGGCAGAGTCCGCGTAGTCCGCCATATCGCCCAGACCGCTGAAGATCATCCTGCCGCTGCCGAGGTTCAGCGCCCACAGCACGTTGTCACCCTCGGCGCCGCACGATCCGGAAACCGTGGCGGCGGCGTTTTCATGGCCGGTGCAAAGGCGGAATCCGATGTTGTTCGCGGCGGCAAAAGTCCTGGCGCAGCAGTCCGCAGTGTCGCAGCAGAGGAAAGAGAGCATATCGCAGTCCGCCAGCGCCGACTCGCTGATCGAGATAACGGAAGACGGAACGTGCACGCTTGTCAGGTTCTCGCAGTCTGCAAACGTCGACGCTGCGATCTCCCGGACTTTTTCGGGAATGACGACAGTCGTCAGCGCCGTGCCGGAGAACGCTTTTTTGCCGATGGATTCGACGCTGCTGCCGAACGTGACCGTCAAAAGGTTCGCGCAGTCGAGGAAAGCGGACTCGCCGATGACCGTCGTGTTTTTTCCGAATGCGACGCTTTCGAGATCGGCGCACCCGAAGAAAGCTTGCTTGCCCACGACGGTAACGCTGTCCGGGATCACGGCGGACGTCAGTCCCGCGCCGGAGAAGGTACAACTGTTAATGACGGTCAACCCGTTTCCGAGCGTTGCGGATTTGAGATTCGCACAGTCCGCAAACGCGGATTCGCCGATCGCGGTCACGCTGTCCGGAATTTCAACTTCCGCAAGGCCTGCGCAGGCGAACGCTTTTGGGGCGATCGTCGTCAGGTCGTCGGGCATTGTGACGCTTGCGAGATTCACGGCATACAGGAACGCGTCGGTTTCGATCTGCGTTACGCTGTCCGGAATTGCAAAGCGATCGCGCGGATGTGCGGCCGGATACAGGATCAGTACGGTTTCTTCTTTGTTATACAGGACGCCGTCCTGTGCGGAGAAAACGGCATTGTCGCCATCGACGGCGATCTCTGTGAGCGTCGGCGTGAATGCGCCCGATTCCGACTTGACGCCGCAGAGGAACGCGTCCGTACCGATTTCCCGTACGGCGGACGGAAGCGACACGGCCGAAAGGCCGGCGTCTTTGAACGCGTTCGCGCCGATGGCGGTCAGGTTGCCGTCGAACGTCACGGACGTGAGCGCCGAACAGCCTTCAAAAGCCGAATCGCCGATTGCGCGCACACTCTCGCCGAGTGTTGCGCTCGTGAGGTTCCCGGCGCCGCGCAAAGCATTTTCGCCGATGCGGGTCACGCCGTTTTCAACAACGGCCGTATGAACGGACGCGATATAGGATCTCCACGGCACGTCGGAAATGTAGTCCGCCATATCGCCCGAGCCGCTGATGGTCATCTCGTTTGTGTCGAGGTTCAGCGTCCAGGTGACATTATCGCCCTGCGCGCCGCATTCGCCGGAAACCGTATTCGGCTCGACGGCGCCGCCGTGGCCGCCGCACAGACGAAACTCGATGTTGTTTTCTTCGGCATACGTTTTGGCATATGCGCTCTCCGCCTCAGAGCAGATATAGGCGAGGCTTGTGCAGTTTTCAAACGCCCCGCTGCCGATGGCCGTAACGCCGGACGGGATATGAATGTCCGGAAGCGCGGTACAGTTCTGGAACGCGGAGGCGCCGATGGTTCCGACGCCGCTGCCGATCGTCACATCTGCGAGGCTGCCGCAGCTCAAAAATGCCTGCGCGCCGATTTCCGTTACGCTGTCGGGAATCGTGACGGCCGTGACGCGCTCCAGACCGGCAAACGCGCCCGCCGGAATCTTCGTGACGCCGCTGCCGATCACAAGCGTCTGCACATTGCTGCCGACAAACACATTGTCCATATCGGCGCATTCTGCGGCGTTAAACGTCAGATCGGTCATGCTTGTACAAGCCGAAAAGGCGTGGGACCCGATTTCGGTCACGCCGGACGGAATCGTGATCTCCGCAAGACTTTCGCACCCGTAGAACGCGTTTTGACCGATCGTCCGCACGCCTCTGTCGAGCGTCAGGTTTACGAGGTTCTTGCATCCGGCAAACGCGTGCGCGCCGATCACGGCGACGGTGTCGGCCAGCGTCACGGTCCGAAGGTTTTCGCACTGCGCAAGCAGGCTTTCCGGAATCTCTGTTATGCCTTCGCCGAACGATACGTTTTCAAGAGAAAAACAGCCGAGGAAAGTTTCTTCGCCGATCGTCGTGACATTGCCCGGGATCGCCGCGCTCCCCAGGGACGCGCAGTAGTTAAATGCCATCGAACCGATCGTTGTCAGGCTGTCCGGAAGCGTGATGTTCTGAAGATACATGGCGTATGCGAACGCCATGCCGGCGATCTCCGTTACGCCGTCCGGAACCGTAAATGCAGTTGCGGCGCTTCCGCCGGGATATTCGACCAGCGTCGTCTGTGTTTTGTTATACAGAACGCCGTCTTTCGAGGAATAGGTCTCGTTGGCGGGATCTACGTCGATCCGCCGGATGATCGGGATGATCTCGCCGCTTTCCGTAAACTGCAGGCCGCCGAACGCAACGAAGCCGATTTCCCGAACGGAACGCGGAACATATACTTCCGCGATCGAGGACAGCGTAAACGCCTGGTTGCCGATGCGCGCGACGTCCGTGCCGATCGTGACGTCCGTCAAAGACTGGCAAAGGAAAAACGCCATGTCGCCGATACTGGTTACACCGTTTTCAATAACCACGGAGCTGATTGAGACGATGTAGTCCGCCCATGGCGGCGAATTGTTTTCGTCGTCAAAATCCGCCATATCGCCCGTACCGCTGACGGTCAGAGCGCCCGTATCCGTGTCAAGCGACCACGTCAGGTTGTTTCCGGCCGCGCCGCACGTTCCGACGACCGGTTCCGCCGCCGCGGTCACGGCAAGCCGGAGCGCCGCAGGCGAAGCGCCGCCGATCAGGACCGCGGCCATCAAAACAGCGAGAGCCTTCTTGCAGATAGACTTCATCCGATTTCCCTCCTGTATATTTGGTTGTAAAACAGCAGATCGTAAAGCGGGTCATAACCCGCCGGATATCCGATCAGGCCAGCTCGACGTCCCAGCCGCCCGCGATATACCGGTTCAGAAGCACGACGTCCTGCACGGTAACCTTGTTGTCGCCGTCCACATCGGCTGCAGTTTCATCGATCGTGACGTCCCAGCCGCCCGCAAGATACCGGCGGATCAGCACGGTGTCCTTGAGATTGAGAATACCGTCGCCGTTGGCGTCGCCCGCAACGAGTACCTGCTCGGCGTGCCCGTCGCACAGGCGGAATTCGATCTCGGTGTTCTCGGCAAACTGCTTGACAGCGGGACAGTCTTCCGTGTCGCAGCAGACATACTCGAGCGTACTGCCGAAGGAGGATGCGTGGATATACTGCAGACCTGCGGGAAGATGAACATTCCGCAGCGCGGTTTGGGCAAAGGCGTTGATGCCGATACTTTTGACGCTGTCCGGGATCGTGACCTTGCTCAGGTTGGAGCACCCCTCAAACGCAGAAATGCCGATCGTCGTCGTGTGCAGCGGGATCTCGATACTCGTCAGATTCTCGCAGCAGCAGAACGCCCATTCGCCGATGGTCTGCAGCTGCATCGGCAGCGTGAGCGTTTCCATGCTTGTGCAGTAATCGAACGCGTAGTCCCCGATGGTTGTTACGCTGTCCGGGATGACAACCGCTTGCAGCATCTCACAGCTTTCAAACGCGTTGCAGCCGATCGTCGTAAGGCCGTCCGGCAGCGTCAGTGACTCGAGCGCGCCGAAGCAGTTGCAGGCATAGTCCGGGATCACTGTGGTGTTTGCGCCCACGATCAGCGACTTCAGATCGTAGTTGTCGCCGAATGTGAAACGGAATCCGCTCGGGAAACCGTTCAGTCCGCCCAGATCCAGGCTGCACACCGTTGCGTTGCCGAACGGGACATTCTCGTCGCCGAAATCGTACTGCGTGACGTCCGCAGCGGTCTGCGGGAAAACAACGCGGTCGATGGTGCAGCCGTAGAACGCGTTTTCACTGACGCTGAGCTTGTCGGGCAGAATCAGCTCGCCGATATGGTCGCTGTCGAACAGATAGGCGCCGACGTAAGTCACGCCTTCTTCGATCACAACGCGCGGGAACGTCTCCTCGGTATGATCCAGATCGGGCTCGAAATCATCCATTGCGCCGTCGCCGTAGAAGACGAAAGCGTTCGTTTCCGCGTCGTGTCTCCAGGTTATATTCCCGCCGCAATTGACGGGCAGCGCGTGTGCAAACACGGGCATGCAGGCGCAGATCAGGCAGACCGCCAATGCGGAAACGGCTGTTTTTTTCAGCATAGTTTTCATAAATCTCGTTCCTTTCGGAGGATTGTAAGTCGTTTATTTGCTGCCGGTGGAGCCGAAGCCGCCGGCGCCGCGAACGGTGTCCTCAAGTGTGTCGGCCTCGGTGAACTGCACGGCGAGATACGGCGTGATGACGAGCTGTGCGATGCGCTCGCCGCGTTCGATCCGCTGCGTTTCACCGGAGTGGTTATGCAGCGCGACAAGGATCTCGCCGCGGTAATCGCTGTCGATCACGCCGACCTTGTTGGCGGGCGCGAGACCGCGCTTGCACGCGACGCCGCTGCGTGCGCAGACAAGCCCCACATATCCCGCGGGGATCTCCATCGCAACGCCTGTGGGTATGAGTTTCGTTTCTCCGCTTCGGATTTCCGTAAACGGCGCATCCGTACATGCCCTCAGATCGGCTCCGGCAGCAAAAGCGGAGCCGTAAGACGGCAGAACCGCACCGTCCCTAAGAAGCTGAACGCGGACTGTCGGAATCATCAGCATCACCTCCGAGACTATTTCTTTTTCAGTATAACACATCATGCTGTGCCATGCAACCGAAATAAAGGAAAAAACTTGATTTTATAACAGGGACATGGTATATTTAAAAGCACGGCAAAAGAAAAAAACTGCCGTAATCTGTCTATATCCCATGGAGAGTTTCATGTCCGCATTTACCGTATTTCCGATGGACGCTTCGGCGATCGCCTATCCGTATTTCGCCACCAGAACGATCCATCATTCTTTCACGATGGAAGTCTCGCTCGACCGGGACGTCAACCCCGACCGGCTCAGAACGGTCGTCGAACGCCTGTGCGAACGGTTCCCGACGCTGTTTGTGCGCCTGCGCAGAAACGCGTTCGGCTACAAGCTCGAGCATGTTCACGACGTGACGCCGTTTATCATGCCGCGTCCCGCGATTCTGAATGAACCTTACGATCTCAAAAACAACGAGAATCTGATGCGCATCACCTACCGGGGAAACCGTCTCGCGGTTGAGTGCTTTCACTCTGTCACGGACGGAAACGGCGCGATCACCCTTTTGAAATCCATCGTCGCGGAGTATTACCGCACGCTCGGCGAGACGATCCCGTCGACTTGCGGCGTGCTCTCGCCCGACGACGCGCCGACGGTGGCCGAGACTGAGGACAGTTTCCGTGTGCACTACGTCAAAGGCGGAAAAACGGTTTCCAGATTCAGCGAGAGCGCGTTCCAGTATCAACCGAACGGGCCGTTCGATACGTGGCACCAGACAGAGCTTTCGATGCCGCTTGCCGACGTCAAGCCGTTGGCAAAAGCAGCGGGCACGACGCTGACCGAATACATGGTCGCGCTGTATCTGTACGCGTTTTGCAGCACGGACGCCGCAAAACGGTCAAAGAAACCGGTCGTCATGTTTGTGCCGGTCAATCTGCGCACCGTGTTCGGATCGGAAACGCTGCGCAATTTCACACTGAATTTCCTTTCGGCCGCACCCAAAGGCAGCGGCGTGACATTTGAGCAGATCCTTGAAACCGTCAAGCAGGATTTCAGAAAAGGCACCGATAAGGATCTGCTGCAGCGCATGATCAACACAAACGTCTCGCAGCAGGAAACGGCGTTCTTCCATGCGCTTCCGCGCGGTTTCAAGCGTGTCGCGCTGCGCATCGGACTCGCGCTCTGCGGCGAGCGTCTGCAGACTTCGACGTTCTCGAACCTCGGCATATTCAAGGTGCCGGACGAACTTGCCCCGCATATTCTATCCTTCCATGCCGTACTCGGCCCCGTGCCGACAAACCATATCATCACCACCGCATACTGCTGCGGCGGCGTGCTGGGACTGATGTTTTCGTCGCGTCTTGCCTCGCGCGAGATCGAGCACACCATGCAGCGCCTGCTGCGCGAGAGAGGCGTACAGACGACGCTGCGCGACAACGATACCGGCGCGGACGTCTGACAACATAAACCGTAAGGAGAGGCGCTATGCTGTTTTCTTCGCTGATTTTCCTGGTCATGTTCCTGCCGATCGTGCTGTTCGGCTACTTTGTCCTGCTGCGTAAATGGCGGCCGGCGCAGAATGTGTTCCTGCTGTGCGCCTCGCTCGTGTTTTACGCGTGGGGCGAGCCGAAGTTTGTCTTTGTGATGATCGGCTCCATCCTGTTCAACTGGATGATGGGACTTCTGACCGATCGCTTCCGGGACAGCAAATCGGCCAAGCTCCTCGTTGCGCTGGATGTTGCGGGCAATCTCGGCCTGCTGTTCATATTCAAGTATCTGACATTCACGCTGCAGAATATCAAGTCGCTGTCCGGCGCGTCGTTTGACGTGCCGCAGATCGCGCTGCCGATCGGCATTTCGTTCTTTACGTTCCAGGCGATGTCCTATGTGCTGGACGTCTATCGCGGCGACGGCGAGGTGCAGAAAAATCCGCTGTACGTCGGGCTGTATATCTCCCTGTTCCCGCAGCTTATTGCCGGACCGATCGTGCGCTATCAGACCGTTGCCGAGGAGATCAGCGGGCGAAAAGAAACGTGGGCGGATTTCTCCGAGGGCGTCAACCGCTTTCTGATCGGTTTTCTCAAAAAAGTCCTGCTGGCGAACACGATGGCTGTCATTGCCGACGGCATATTCGACAGCACGGAACCGGTTTCGGCGGCGGCTTCGTGGCTGGGGCTGATCGCCTACACGCTGCAGATCTATTATGACTTCGCCGGTTATTCCGACATGGGCATCGGCCTCGGTCGGATGTTCGGTTTTCACTTCCTCGAAAACTTCGACTATCCCTACATTTCCACATCCGTCACGGAGTTCTGGCGGCGCTGGCACATTTCGCTCGGCACGTGGTTCCGCGATTATGTCTACATCCCGCTCGGCGGCAGCCGCGTGAAAAAACCGCGCCTCGTGCTGAACCTGTTCGTGGTTTGGCTGCTGACCGGTATCTGGCACGGCGCGAACTGGACGTTCGTCGTGTGGGGACTGCTTTATTTTGTGCTGCTGACCGTCGAGAAGCTGACGGGCATTCCCGGAAAGCTGCGCGGCAAAGCGTGGCTGCCCGTTCGGTATATCGTGACGATGGCGTTCGTCTGCCTCGGCTGGCTCGTGTTCCGCGCGGAAAATCTGTCCGCGGCGTGGGATTATCTGCGGAATATGTTCGGCGCCGGCGCGGCTGCGGCCGGCGACACGTTCCTGTATTACATCGACAACTACATCGTGTATCTGGTCGCGGCGGTTGTGTTTTCCCTGCCCGCGGCGCCGTGGCTGCGCAAAAAAATCGACGCGCTGCCGAAAGCGCCCCGCACGGTCTGCGACGTCCTTTATACGGTCGGATTGATCGCGCTGTTCCTCGTGTCCGTCTCGTTTGTGGTGAAGGGCTCGTACAATCCGTTCATTTATTTCAATTTCTGACGCAGAGGCATCGTGATGAAAAAAGCGCTTTCCGTTATCTTTTTGACCGTTCTCTGCGTTCTCTTTTTCGGCACATTTTGTTCCGGATATTTCACCGATCTGCGAACCATGTTTTCGGGATACGGCGGCGGGCTCAAGGGATTGATCCTGACGGTGATGGAAAAAGATTACCTGGACGAGCGGCTCAACAAGGACGTTTTCCGGCACGACAATTGGATCGATCTGTACGGCGGCGCGCTGCGCCTGACGGGCGTCTGTTCGCTGCGTGAGGACGACGGCAAACACATTGTGCGTACCGCGGGCGACGGACTTGCGTTCGTGTGGGCGCAGAGACGTCCCTCTGCGCAGCAGACGGAGTGGATCCGGTCGCTGCGCAAAGCGGCGCTGGAGACCGGCGCGGACTGCTGGTATGTTTCGATTCCGCAGAAGACGTGCCCGACAGAGACCGTATACTGCGATCGCGGCGCCGCAAACCACTCGGAAGAAACGGACCGGGCATACGCGGCCGTTTTTGAAGACGCGGGATACCGCGTGCTGGATCTGCACGCGCGGATGCATGCCGACGGTCTGCGTCACGAAGCGCTGTATTATCGGACGGATCACCACTGGACGGACAGCGCCGCATTCTGGGCGGCCTGCGTCGCGGCGCAGGAGATCGGGCTGCCGACAGAGCACATGGACCCCGACCTGTACGAAACAGAAGTGTTTTCCAAATCATTTCTCGGCTCGGAGGGCAAGCATCTCGGCAGACTCTACGTCGGCATGGACGATTTCGAGCTCCGGATTCCGCGTTTTGCCACACGCCTGACGCAGACAAGCGACGGCGAACATCCGCGCGCAGGCACGTTTTCCGACACGCTGTTCTATCGGGAGTATCTGACGCGCGACACGTTCAAGGATTCCATGTACGGCGCTTATCTCGGCGGCGACAAAAAGCTGGTGCGTATCCGCAATGAGCTGCTGCCGCGGGGCAAGCGGATTTTGCTGTTCAAGGATTCTTTCGGGAACTCTATGGCGTCGTACCTTGCGCCGGCATGCGGACAGCTCGATCTGATCGATCCGCGTTTTTATGACGGATCAAGCGTCCTGTTCGCGCAGCAGGGAAAGTATGATGTGATCGTCGTGGCGACGACTTATCTGGATTTGGGAAAACCGGACTGATCCCGGTGCATTTTCGGAAAACGGAGGCGAATAATATGTACGCAAACTGGGAAGACCTGCGTCGGGACTGCATGTGCTGCACGCGCTGCGGACTGTGCGAAACACGCACGAACCTCGTGTTCGGCGTCGGCGTGCCGGACGCGGAGATCGTTTTTATCGGCGAGGGGCCCGGCGAGCAGGAGGATCTGCGCGGCGAACCGTTCGTCGGCAGAGGCGGGCAGCTTCTGGATAAATACCTCGACGCGATCGGTCTGTCACGCAAAAGCAACATCTATATCGGCAACATGGTCAAGTGCCGCCCGCCGCAGAACCGCGACCCGAAACCGGAGGAGCAGGATGCGTGCATCTTCTGGCTGCGCGAGCAGATCCGTCTGATCCGGCCGAAGATCATCGTCTGCCTCGGCAGGATCTCGGCGCAGCGGATCATCGACCCCGACTTCCGCGTCACGAAACAGCACGGAGAATTCATCGAAAAGAACGGCGTGTGGATGATGGGCACGTTTCACCCGGCGGCGCTGCTGCGCAATCCGCGGCAAAAGCCGGACGCGCTGGAAGACTTCCTGCGTCTGCGCGACAAGATCGGCGAAATCTGCACGCACACAACGCTTGCCTGAAAATCCGGCTCTCAAGCCGCCGCAAAACGGCATGAATCCCGCCGCCGCGCACATTGCGGATCGCATGCGCGCGATCGCTCATGTTCAGCGTGATCGTACCGCTGCCGAAAGGCGGCGGTTTTTTCAATTAAACCACTGCGCGGTTTATACTGATGACCGGCAGCGCCGGTAAAGTGAATACGGACAGATCGACGTTCTTCGGGTTCATGCATTGAAAATGCGCAGGCAGTCCGGAAGACATATTCTGTTTCATGCGGGTCCGGCATGTTCCGTTTTTACTTGTTGACAATTGTCTATGGCGTGTTGTATAATAAAATTATGGTACTGTATGTAATATGGATACCTATGTATTTGACGCGTACGCGTTGGGTATAAGCCACACACGAACGGAGGAAAACGATGCAAATGGCAAAGAAACTCTTGGCGCTGCTTCTGGCGGCGCTGCTGGCATTCGGCACGTTTGCCATGACGGCGAGCGCGGAGCCGGCCGTCGCAGACAACTTGATCGCTGCGGAAAAAAAATTCTATATCGGCGATACGATCAGCTTTGACACAGGGCCCGAAGGCTGCTTCGTCCTGGAAGACGATATTATGCCCGGCACCCAAGGCATCTTCCAGCGACAGGGAGAGTATACGCTGGAGTATCGTCAATACGATACTGATTCTCAACAACACTGGTTCGACTTAGAGAACGAGACAGATCGGATTCCGGTATGGGTTCTGAGCACAAACAGCAGTACGCCGACCGGCGTCGAAGTCGGGGGTGAAGGCACGCTTGCAAACCCCTTTGCCTTCACGGTAATATTCAGCACTCCGGTCTACACCGTGACGTGGCTGGACGAAAACGGCGATCTTCTGGAAATCGACACGGCAGCGGAAAAAGGCACGATCCCGTCCTACGACAGCGCAATGCCGACCAAGGCTGCGAACGCGCAGTACGCCTATGCGTTCGCCGGCTGGAGCGACGGGACAACGACCTATGCGCCCGACGCGCTTCCTGCGGTCACGGGCAATGTGACCTACACCGCAACGTTCTCTGAGACTCTGACGCAGACCCATGACGGCGTGATGTTCACAGAGTGGACGAGCGATATATCCCTGCCGTCGAGCGGCAATTGGTTTTTGACCAAAGACGTTACGATCTCCACTGCGCTGGTCGTTTCCGGCACGCTCAACCTTTGTCTGAACGGTCACGGCATCACCTCCAACAGCGGCGAAAGTGTGATCGTTGTCGGTACCGGCAGGATATTGAATCTTTACGACTGTGATACAGCGACGGAGCATAAGTTTACGGTCAGCAATCCCGCTGCAAACGGTGCGGGATTGGCAACTGTAGATGATGCGCTCACGTCCGGTTATCAGACGTTCACCGGCGGATACATCACCGGAAGGAATCCCGTTTTCCAGGGCGGCGGCGTATTCGTTACAGGCGGTACGTTCAACATGTACGGCGGCACCATAATCGGAAATCGAGCCACGGAAAGGAAGAGCGGCGCAGGCGTTAGCGTCTTGGACGGAACATTTGCCATGCACGGCGGCTCGATCCTGTACAACTATGCGGACGGCATGGGCGCAGGCGTCTATGTGGATTCGACCGCGGACAACACCGGCCGTTTCATCATGACCGGCGGCGAGATCGCTTACAACATGGCAAACGGCACCCGAAACGGCAGCAACCCCTATTACTACGGCGACGGCGGTGCCGTTTGCAGCAGAGATAACGCTTCCGACGGATATATCGTTTATGACCTGACCGGCGGCACGATCCACCACAACGCCGGCATGGAATACGGTGCGGGCATCAACTTCACCTGCAACAACGGCACGCTCAACATCGGCGGCGACGTGGAGATCACCGACAACTACGGCAACGAGGGCGGCGTCAGAGTTTCCGTCACGAGCAGCACGGTCAACTTCTCCGGCGCGCCCGTGATCGACAGAAACGTCACAAAGAGCAATGCGGAGTGCAACTTCTATATCAACAATCCCCCGACCATCAAGATCGTCGGTGAAATGACAAACGACACGCCGATCGGCGTCACGATGAAGACGCCCGGTGTGATCACGAGCAGCGACGACACGAGTCTGAACGACGTTTCCGGATTTGTGAGCGAGAACGCAGGCTACGGGATCATCCGCAACGGCGACGGACAGCTTGCCATGGTGCGTATGCGCAGCGCATATCTGGACTTCGGCACGGGGCACGAGACGCTGGCCGCTTCCTTCGCGCAGAGCAAGGGATATGCGGTTTCCGGCTCCCGCGTCACGGTTCCGGTTCCGTCCGAGGCCGCAAACAGATGGGATACGCGCAACTGCATCGACGACGATATGCGCACGTTTATCGCCGGGATCAGCAGCGAAGGCTCCCTGTACGATGCAGGTGAGAAACTGTACTATATGCAGGAGCTTGCGCCGCAGCCGATGAGCGCATACACCGATATGAACACGATGCATACGGCAATGTACGCCTGGCTCGACGCAGCGCCTGCCGACAGCGACGTGTACTATATGCTCTGGGAGCAGGCATACACCGGGGCCATTACACTGTCTCTCGATCCGCTGACCTGCGGCACGGAAATGACGATCTCCAATTACGGTTCGATCGCCACGAACCATACCGAACCGCAGCCGAGCTACACCGTGACCGGCGGCGAATCGAACCCGACGATGGCAAGCTGGTATGACGCATACGATGCGGCGAACGATTCCATGGGCAGCTTTGTCGAGGGCATGATCGTCGGCGGCACGGATTATTACACGCGCATCAGCGTATCCGCGCCGTTTGGATACTACATCACGGATGCTGAACAGACCGTGACGGTAACCGGCGCGAAGCAGGTATGGTACCCGGCTTCGGTCAGTTATACCGGTGCCGCTGCGATCGTGGAGAGCGTGACCGCCGAACACGGCGACTGGGGTTCGGACGCCGTTGTGACGGTCGAGCCGACCGAAAGCGAAGAGGGCGAGCTGTCGTATTACTGCACGAAGTGCGCCGGTCTTATAAATACCCAAACGCTGCCTGCGCTGGTATACCATGACGTGACGGTCGCAGACGGTATTCAGAACGGTACGGTAACCGTGACGGAAAACAGAATGTACGTCGGTTCGACCGTGACCGTGACTGCCGAGCCGGACGATGCGGATACGTTCCTGTACCGTCTGTACTACAGCGGCATCGGACAGGAAGACGTGACGATCACGGAAAACGGCGGCGTTTACAGCTTCATCATGCCCGACTATGACGTCACGGTCAACGCCGAATTCCGACCGACCAACATGGTCTATGTGGACTTCGGCGCGGGACACGAGGACTTCGTGCAGGCGGCGTTCGGCGAGGCGGAAAACTTGACGGTGAACGGCTCCGTCGTTTCCTTCCGGTTCGTCCCGGATGATCCGGATTTCGACAACGCTGCTGTCGCACAAGAAGAATTCACGTTCAGGTCAAACTCATATATCAACTACTATAATGACGTGGATAACGGGGAAAGATATATGTACCGGACCGCGCTGCATCCGCTGGATTACTATTTGGACACCTACGGCAGCGACGCCGAAACGCAGGTGCAGAATGAATTCTGGACGCTGCAGGACGTGTCCGTGGAAGAGGGGATCACCTTCTATGCGCTGTGGGCGCAGCCGGTTTCGGACGCCGTTGTGACCATTACGCCGCCGGCATGCGGAACGGAAATGTCGACTTACTACCGGAACAATACGGTTCAGGTGCTGCCGTCGCCCGCATTTTCTGTGACCGGAGGTCTCAGCTTTGAAGATTACATGATCTTCTACAACAACTGGTCCATCGGTCTGCATGACGGTGAAACGACCACGCTCACGGGAAGCAACAGCTATACGGCGTACGGCTTCCTGCAAGCGCCGTGGGGCAGCTTCCTGCCGGACGATCTGACCGGATTGGTCACGTTCGAGGGCGGCACGCTCACCGAATGGGACAGCACCACAAAACAGTTTATTCTTTCCGTTCCGGTTGAACATACCTTCGATGCAGACGGCATCTGCACCGGCTGCGGCGCACATGAGCCGAAGGATCAGCAGTCCGTTTCGATCGACGACCAGATCGCGCTGAACCTGCTGCTCGACCTTGACGCGCGCGGCAAGACGGTGAACGATGTGACGATCACGCTCGGCGGCACGCCCTATGCCTGCACGGGCGCGAAGGTGACCGGCGGCGATTATGACGGCCTGTACAAATTCAAGGTCGTGATGGCGCCCGCCCAGATTGCGGACGAGATCGTCGCTGTGATCGACGGCGACGCAGCGCCGCTCGAGACGTCCGTCAAGAATTACTGTGTCCATGCGCCCGAATATTACCCGACGAATACGGATTTGATCGGTCTGACCGAAGCGATCCTGGCTTACGGCCAAGCGGCGAACAACGTGTTTGCGAACGGCTCCACCGTTCCCGCGGCGGACATCGCAGACCTCACGGATATGGACAGAGATTCGGTACAGAGCGCTTCCGTCACGTTCACCGACGGCACGGGCGAAGTCACCGGTGCGTCCTTCATGGCGCTGACAAAGCCGGAGTTCCGTTTCTACACGGAGAACATCGACGAGCAGACAGCGGTTGCCTACAATCAGGCGGGCGTTTCGGCGACGATGGACAGCACGAAGCCGGATCAGAATCTGAAAGCACGTTTCGTCAAAAAAGCGGACGGCAGAGTTCTGCTCGAAGTGACCGGCGTTTCTGCCGAGAACATGGACAAGGAAATCACCGTGACCGTCACCGGTCTCGGCACGATCACCTTCAACGGCAACGCATTCGCAAAAGCCATGGCAAACAGCAGAAATACGCAGCAGAGCGACCTCGGCGCACTGCTCTATAACTACGGCGCAGCGGCGAAGACGTTCTTCGGCGCATAAGGAGGAAGAGCGATGAAAAAGACATATGAAAAGCCGGAACTGCACACCGAGCAGTTTGACGTCGAGGACGTCATCACCGTGTCCTCCGCCAATCCGATCCAGAAGGTGCTGGATCAGGTCGGCGACTTCATGGAGAACATGATTGACATGTTCAATAACATGGGTCAGCCGTAAGCCTGTAACAAAAAACACCATATAACTGCGGAGCGAGGTATACCCCCGCTCCGCTTTTGTTTGCCCGCATACGCTGCATCTTCGCGCTTGCCGTTGATTACAGATGTCGTTTCGCTCGACTCGGGCATCCGCACCGCCAGAGGAATCCCTTATACACGACAGGTTATGCAACCCATTCTTCTTTTGCACAGATTTCCGTGATGAACCAAAAAAGAACGCCTATTCTTTCAAAACAGGCGTTCTGCTGTGTGAAACCACTCCGATTATGATAGATTAACGATAAAGGTACATCTGACTGAGCGTCGTACTTTCAGCATAGGGCGGTCACGGGTGATTGCTTAAAACAACCAAAAGATTCCTTGTTTGACCCCTGTCGGGTCAAAACCGTTTTTCTCTCAAGCAAATCGGCGCAACGATCAATTGTTCTCATCGTTACTCCGATAGACGAAACAAGTTGGGATTGATTGCAATGTATTTCATCGTGATATCCACCAAACACATCAAGATAAACGTGCAGCAATCGAACAGTTGCCTGCACCATCGACGGCAATGACCGCATAACTATACCCCATCGAAATGCTGCACATACAGTCCTGTGAACTCTCCACGCGGCAAAACGGTTTTTCGTTTTGCAACACCAGATAATACGCTACGCCGATATTGTCTTCTGCGGCGTCCCAAATCAATTTGTCGTCCTCAAATCGGAGATTCCCAGGCACTTCTGGCGACAACGTTTCCAACGCATGTCCGCTCTCAAGATAAGCAATCCAACTGTCATAATACGCCGTATTGCCGGTCTGTGGGCTGTAATAATGATTGAAAGAAAACGTAACAATGTCCTCGCAGTAATCGGCGGCTGTCTGCATCTGCCAAACCAGCCGATCCAGCGTTGCCGGACTGTTTTCAGTCTCCAGCGATGCCGGCGGAAAAAGCGGCACAGCTTTGCGCGCGACGGTCATGCACTCGCAATTCGCCCAAAGACGCAGCTTTACAGGGCAGCTTTCCACCGCCGCAGCATACATTTCCCAAACTTTGCGTAAATGCGCGGCTTTCGTCCACTGTGCGCCGATCGCATCCTGCGGGCAGAAAATGTCGCCTTCACGCAGATGAGACTGCTGCAGCAGGATCTGCCACATCGGCAGCGTTGCGAGTACGGAGGGAACCGCCATATATTCCGTGAAATACGGACTCAGGAGCACGGGCATCCGGCTGTCGATAGCCGTAGCAGCATCCAGCACAGTCGACAGCCCGCGCGCGATCTTCAAAACACTCGCCTTCATTGTCGGAACATTATTGATCTCGGGCGAAAAGTACCAGCCGTAAAATGCATCCGGATAATCCGCATGATACATGTCGTAGATCTCCTGCTGCATATTTGCCATAATCCGGCAAACTTTACCGTACTCGCTGGACAAAGCGCTGAACACCCACCAGTTTTCAAATTCCGCAAGCCCAATAAATACGCGGATACCGCCCGCCTGACAGGCACGCAGCGCGGAACCGATCACATCTACGGTTCCGTCGACCGCTCCGAAATCCGGCAGCGCCGAGGGATACCAGACCGTCCAGTTGCCGTCAGCGTCCATTTCAGCGACGTCCTGCACGATCAGTTTGTCGATCCCAACGGATCGCATATCGGCGATCTCCTGCGCCCACCGTGCATCGTCCCAATCCGCGCAGTACCAACTTTGGATAAAAGTGCCGGTAAAAACCGCGTCGCATCGTTTCGCGGCGCCTGTCCGCACCCCCAGAAGCACCAGCAGAAGGGAAAGGAAAGAACTGATAAACCGTTTAAACATACTTATCCTCTTTCTGGATTCATCAAGGATTTATTAACATTTCCTGTCTCATTAGGCTTGTTCGCCAAAAGAAGACATATTTGTTGGAATATTAAGGATTAGCGAAAAAGCGAATCCCTGCAACGGAACAAATTCAGCTCGGATCGTAGGGAAAACACATGTGTAAATACAATCCAGCTTAAGCACATCAACTTTGAAAGAAAAACGATAGGGGTGCGGTTTGGTGTGTGTTTATGATAACAAACATCTATCCGGCCGCTTTATCGTCGGAATAACTATACCGAAAAGATGCGGCGGATGCGGTCGAAAAGATCCGTGCCTCGGTCTTTCAGACAAACGATCGTCTCCCGCAGAACATAGATGATCTTGTGGAAAAATCCTTGGATGCGATCCCACAGATCCTTTTCGTGCGTTTCTCCGCAGAGCGGGCAAAAGTCCTTGTACTTAAGACCAAAGCCTCTCTCGAGCGCGGTCTCATCCGATAACGCATATTCCTGCGTGATCTGCGGAACACGGACAGGCAGTCTGCCCGTAATCTTTTCGTTCTTTGCAAACATCATATAGACAGCCGCCGGAATGCAGGGACCGTACTGCGGAACATCGCGCTCCAGTTCACGCGGGTCCTCGCTCATCCCCTTGTCCGACCAGCACTGCATAACCGCGTCGGCGTCCGGGAATCGAACGGCTTCATACGGCAGACGCGCGCCGAGTACAATGAACTTCGCGCCCGCCTGATGCGCCGTCTCGATCATGTGGTCGATCTGTGCGCCCTTTGCACCTGCCGACTCGTTCGGATTGAAGTGTGCGGCCTTCGTGATTTCGGAAATGGCCATGACCACGTCGGACTGCCGGATCTGCGCGTCGATCGTCTCTGCCGGCGTGCTGCCGTAGCAGCCGACCGTCACCTGCATCCCTTCGGGAAGGAGACCGTTGTCTGCGGCAAGGTTCTTGCCGTATTCCACGGACAGCTTCTCGTTGTCGTATGCAGTCAGGAGCAGGACCTTTTGATCTTTCTCACGCAGCGGGAGCAGATCATTGTCGTTTTTCGTCAGCGTTACGGAACGCTTTGCGATCTCGAATTCCTCGTCGTGGTGCGCTTTGGAACCGACGGTTGCAACGGCTTTTTCGATCCTCGCATCCAGGTTTTCCGTGTCATAAGGCTTCAGCAGCCCGTGCTTGTCCTTCAGCGTCAGAATGCGGCGAACGGACGCGTTGATATTGTCCATGGAGATCTTGCCGCTGTCCGCAAGCGCGGTTATCGCGGCAATACCGTACTTCAGCCCCTGAATACCCGCATCCGAATACGGTGCGACGGGCATGAGCAGGATGTCCACGCCCGCGTTGATGGCCAGAGCCGCAGAGTCCACCGGATCAAAATGCTTTGATATGGCGTCCATGTTCATCGCGTCGGTCACGATGACTCCGTCAAAGCCCATATCACGGCGCAGGATGTCTGTCATGATCGTTTTGGAAAGCGTCGCCGGAAGATAGATCTCTTCTCCCGTAGACTTGGAAACGTAAGTCGCGGTTTCGATTTTCGGGTATTGGATGTGCGCCGTCATGATCATCTCCGCACCGGCAGCGATCCCCGCGGCAAAGGGGATCAGTTCGTTTTTCTGCAGCTCGGCATAAGTTTTACCTATCTGCGGCAGTCCCGTATGGCTGTCGGTTCCCGTGTCGCCGTGGCCGGGAAAATGCTTGAGAGCCGTCATGATCTGTTCCTTGTGCAGTCCCTCGATAAAGGCGGTTCCCAAAGAGGAAACGACGGCGGGATCGTCCGAAAAGGAGCGTGTGCCGATAACGGGATTTGCGGGGTTGTTATTGACGTCCATGACCGGCGCGAAATTGACGTTAATCCCCAGCGCAGCAAGCTCCTCGCCGATGATCTCTCCGGTGCGGCGCGCCGCAGACCGTTCGCCGATCGCGCCCAGCGCCATATTGCCGGTCATCTGCGTCCCCGTCGCCAGACGCGAAACAACGCCGCCCTCCTGGTCGATGCTGACCAGCATCTGCGGCTTGCCCGGCTTTGCGTTGGCTTTTTGCAGACTGTCCGTCAGACGGAGCGTCTGCTCGGCATTGACCGAATTCTGCGCAAACAGGATCACGCCGCCGAATGTATAGCTGCCGAACAGATTCTGAAGCTGTGTATTGAGCTGCGTGACGTTGACGCCGTCATAATACCGCGGCGCGATCATAAGCATCTGCGTGATTTTTTCCTCGGTCGTCATGGAACGGAGCATGTTTTCGACCGCTCCGTCGGTTTTTCCGGCAGAGCCTTCCGTCTGCTGCGCCGCCGACGCAGACACTGTCCAAAGCGTGAGCAGCATCGCAAGCAAAAGACAAATCGCGGTCGCCTTTTGCAGTCGTCTGTTTGTGTTGTTTTTCTTTCCGTGTTGCATTGTCTTCTCTCCCGAATTGTTCTTTTTGTGAATGCATTATATCGTATATTTTGTAAATATGCAAGATAGCGGCACATAAAAAAAGAACGCCTATTCTATCAAAACAGACGTTCAGCTATGGCGCCCCAAACAGGAGATTCCCCTGATAGGGGAAATATCCCGCAGGGACATAAGGGTATGGGCGAAGCCGTACCTCGAACCTGTGACACCTCGGTCAGAAACATAGTCGGCTCGCTCGCTTGGGGCGCTTCGCGATCCTCCT
>CADARP010000018.1:0-46332 GCA_902790325.1 Oscillospiraceae bacterium
TTGCTTTTTGGTGTAGCAACTTAACTGTAACACATGGAGCTCCTGTTCGTCACTCTTTTTTTGCCAGGTGTAACACATCTATTGTAAACCTACATTTTTTCACGCCGTGTGCAAAGTCGTGTTTCGCCGTCTGCCGGCGCCGGCGGTCCGCAGCCGAAAAAGATTGACTTCCATATTGAATAATGGTATAGTTTGATATAAGCTGTTCGCGTTCCGTGACGGCAGCGTTTTTAAAAACGACAGACGATTTCAAAGAGACGGATGTGTTGAGGCAATGAAACAAAAAAGAGTCTTTGCGCTTTTTTTGATCGCTTCCATGATCGTCTCTTTGGTGTTTTGTGCACACGGCTCGAACGCTTCTGCCGCCGCACCGGACGCGCAGAGTTCCGGCTCCGCGGTCCTATCGATCGACGTCGGGATACGGCCCGATGATTTTCGCGGCATGGTAAACAACCAGGAGAAAATCAGACACCCTGTCTGGGTGCGTGCGCAGGGCGGCACGTACCGCGGCGCAAGAATCAATAACCGCGGCTCCTCCTCCAAGGAAATCGGTATGCTCATGCCCACGAAACGCGTCCCGTTTGAGCTGCTGTTCGACAGCGGCGCCGACGCCGTACCGCCGTTTGCCAACCCGTCGATCAAGTTTATCAACTGCTTCATGCCGTACCGTCTGCTCGCGGAGTACGTCGGCCTCGATCTGTTTGAAGCCGCAGGCGTTCCGACGCCGGAACACACGTTCTCCTTTCTGCGCCTGAACGGCAAAGACTTCGGCGTGTATCTGACGCTGGAGGACGTCAACAAGCAGTTCCTCACCAAGCATTTCAGCGGCAACATCGGCTCGCTCTATAAAGCCTCGAACAGTACTCTGTCCGGCGCGTACCTGGACACGCTTTGGTTCGGCCGGATCTTCACCAAAACCGACAGAGGCTCCCAGACGCTCTCGGCGCTGCTGGATGCGCTGGATCGGGGCGAGGGCTTTGAAAACTATCTGGACATGGACGAGATCCTGCTCTTCTTTGCCTGCACCGCGGCGATCGGCGGAAACGCGTCCATCTTCACCGAGCGGTGCAATTTTATGCTGTACGACAACGGCGGCAAGTTCGTGCTGCTGCCGTGGGATCTGAGCGAAGCATTCTGCGCGTTTCTGAACGGAAACGGCATCGATCATTTTGCGACCGACGAAAAAATAGGCGACAGCGCCGGCGAGCCGAATCCCCTGTTTGAGCTGATCATGCGGAACCCGGAAAACCGCGAAAAGTACCACGCATATATCCGCCGGATCAACGACACATTCCTCTCGCCCGAGCGCGTCCGGCCGTATCTGCTCTCGCTCATCCGCCAGCTTGCGCCGTACCTTTTGCGGGATCGGACAATCTTTCTCAATGTACCGGATCTCGAAAAAGCCATGACGAGCGGAAATGTGCTGTACACGGACAATCTGCTGGCCGTCCTGGACGAGATCCATCTGCAGCTTCGGGATCAGCTGGACGGCAAACTCGACTCGTTTTACCTGAATACGGACCGCTTCGTCCTGCCCGATATGATCGACCACAGCGAATGGTTCGACGCGCTCTCGCAAAGCAGAGAGGGATACGATGCGTCCGTTGTGAAAGACGTCTGCGACGCCTATCCGGCCTGGCACAGCGCCTTTGTGAAGCACGATCTCTTTCACGTGCGTAGGGACTTCTTTATCGCTGCTGCCGTGTTCGCTCCCTGCTTTCTGATCGTGCTGTTCCGGCGCCGGATCCTGTACGGCATACAGGCGCTCATTGTCGGAAAGAGAAAGTCGGAGCCGCAGGCGGAGAAGGAATGAGGACAAAGCGATGGATGTGCAGTACAGACACGAAAAGAAATACAGGATCGCGTATGCGGAAAAGGAACTGCTCCTGTGCAGGCTGCGTGCCGCGCTGCAGGTCGATCCGCACGCGCTGCCGCAAGGTTACTACAACGTGCGCACGCTCTACCTCGACGACGTGAACGATTCGGCCATGCAGGACACTGTGACCGGCGCCCCGGAAAAGGTCAAATACCGCATCCGCATGTACAACGGCGACACGTCCTATATCCGGCTGGAGAAGAAAGTTAAGCGGTACGGCGGCGGTTACAAGGTCGGCGCGCTCCTTTCGGCGGACGAATGCCGGAGGATCCTCGCGGGAGACTGCGCGTTCCTGCGCACACACGATTCGGCGTTTCTTCGCGCGTGCTACGCCGTGTCCGTCGCGGGAGGTCTGCGGCCGAAACTGATCGTGCAGTACGACCGGCACGCGTTTATCTGCCCGCAGGACGACGTGCGCATCACCGTCGACGAGGACATCCGCGTGTGCCGCATTCCGGACGCTTTTTTCGATCCGCAGCCGTTCGGCACGTCTGTCATGCCGAACCGGGAATGCATCCTCGAGATCAAATACACGCACTTTTTGCCGGATTATGTGCCGCTGCTTGTCGGCCTTCAAAACCGTCCCCTGACCGCCATGTCCAAGTTTTCGGCGGGCAGACTATATTATTAAACTGAACGCAGGAGTGATCCAAAATGACGCAAACCGCACTGGCCGTCAACTTTTCCGACGTATTCCGATCCGACTTTCTCGGCAAGCTGTCGTCCGTCTCCGTGACAGATTGTCTGATCACGCTGGCGATCAGCTTTGTGATCGGACTGTTCGTCTACTTCATTTATTCCAAAGCATTCGCAGGCGTCGTGTATTCCGGCACATTCAATATGTCGCTCGTCTCCATGACGATGATCACCGCGCTGGTCTGCATGGGTATTTCGTCCAACGCCGTGCTGTCGCTGGGCATGGTCGGCGCGCTGTCGATCGTGCGTTTCCGCTCGGCGATCAAAGACCCGATCGACATTGTGTTTATCTTCTGGGCGATCACGGAGGGTATTCTGTGTGGCGCGGGGCTGATGACGCTCGCGCTCATCGGCGCGCCTGTGATCGGCGGACTGCTGCTCGCATTCTCCGCGCGCCGGGATTTCTCCGAACCGTATCTGCTGATCGTGCGCTTCTCCGCAGCGAACGCAGAAAAAGCTGTCATGAGTCAGGTCAAAAAATCGGTCAATCGCTGCCGCGTGAAATCGAAGACCATGACCGGCGCAGCCGACACGGAGCTGATCCTCGAACTGCGTCTGAAAAACAACAACAGCGATTTCATGCGCCAGATCAACGCCTTGGAAGGTGTCACCTATACCTCACTCGTCAGCTATGACGGCAATTTCTCCGCTTGAGACTATGCCGGGAATCTGCCGAATCAGATATGCAGGAAGGATGAACATCTATGAAAAAACTGGAGATCAAAAACGTCTTCAGCGACCTGACGCTCGGACGTCTCGCCAACTGGCTGACCGCGTTCGTCAGCGCGCTGCTGCTGATTGTGAACGTGCGTTCCGTCAGCATGAAAAAACCGCAGATCGATCTGGACAAGTATAAGCTGGTCTTTTCCGACGAATTCGACGGCGACGCGCTGAACACGAATCTGTGGCGCGTGCATAATGCCGCCGGCGTACGCAAGGGCGGCTACTGGACGCTCGATCAGGCCAGCGTGGAAAACGGCAGCCTGGTCATCCGCACGCAGTACAAAGAGGACGGCGAATTCGGCAGCGGCTGGTACACCAGCGGACTCGAAACAAGAGGACGCTTTGAGCACACATACGGCTATTACGAGTGCCGCTGCAAACTGCCGAAGGGACAGGGTATGTGGAGCGCGTTCTGGCTGATCAATTCCAACGTGAATAAGACCAACGGCCACGCCCGCGAAGGCGCGGAACTCGACGTGTTTGAGTCGCCGTACTATTTCCTGCCGGGCAAGCTGTCCCATCTCGTCACAAGCAACATCCACTACAACGGATATGAACTGCAGACGAAATATAAAAATGTCGTCATCTCCCGACTGCCCAACGATCCGTACGAAAACTTCAACACCTACGGCATGCTGTGGACGCCGGAGGAGTACATCTTCTACGTCAACGGGTACGAAGTCGGCCGCTCCGCATTCGGCGGCGTATCGGAACAGCCGGAATACCTGATCCTGTCGTGCGAGGTCGACGGCGCAGCCGCAACGCCCACATACGGCTGGTCGGGACGTATCGACCGGAACAAAGATCTCGACAACTTCTGCCCGGAATTCTGTGTGGACTATGTGCGCGTCTATGACGCTGTCGAGCCCGCAGCGGAATAACCCCGCACGACCTTCAAAAGTCCTCTCATGCCCTTCCGAAAAGCGTCGGAAGGGCAGTTGTTTTGCCGCATGGCTCTTGATAAAACAGAAACCTTACGCTATAATTATGGGAGAACAGAAACAGAGTGTGAACTCGCGCGGGATCGCGGCACCGGCGGGCGCAGCGCATGGAGCGCGCCCGCGTGCCCTTGGTCCGGAGGTATCTTGTATGACTTTTGAAACAGACCGGCTGCTTCTGCGGCCGTGGGAAGAAACAGACGCGGAATCGTTATACACATACGCAAAGGACGACCGCGTCGGCCCGATCGCGGGCTGGCCGGCGCATACGAGCGTCAACAACAGCCGCGAGATCATCCGCGCCGTCCTCTGCGCGCCGGAAACGTACGCCGTCTGTCTGAAGGAGGACGGCCGTGCGATCGGCAGCATCGGCCTGATGATCGGTTCCCGCAGCAACATCGGCCTGCCCGACACGCAGGGCGAGATCGGCTACTGGATCGGCGTTCCCTTCTGGGGACAGGGGCTGATCCCGGAAGCGGTGCGGGAGATCATCCGTCACGCTTTCTGCGACCTGCGCCTTGAGTCGCTCTGGTGCGGCTATTTCGACGGCAACGAAAAATCCCGGCGCGTACAGGAAAAATGCGGCTTCGTCTACGATCACACGAACAAAGACGTTTACTGGAAGCTGACGGACGATGTGCGCACCGAGCACATCACCCGGCTGCCGAAAGCCGCATGGCTGGACGGCTTTACCTTACGTGCGCTGACCGACGGCGAGATCCCCGCGGCATTGGATCTTGCGTGGAACGTGTTTTCGCAGTACGAATCTCCCGACTATTCTGCCGCGGGCACCGAGGAGTTCCGCCGGTGTCTGCGCGACGACAGTTACCTCGCCGGGATCGCCTATTACGGCGTATTTGACGGCACGAGCCTCGTCGGGATGGCCGGCATCCGGCCGGACAGGCGGCACATCTGTTTCTTCTTCGTCGACGGCAGATACCACCGGCTGGGCGTCGGCACAAAGCTGTTCCGCTTCATATCCGGCGCATACCCGCACGCACCGATCACACTCAATTCCTCGCCGTACGGGCTGCCGTTCTACAAGGCGGTCGGATTTGTCCCGACCGACAAAGAGCAGACGGTAAACGGCATCCGGTTCACGCCGATGCGCTATACCCGAAAGCCAATCCCCGAGGAGGGCTCGATGTTATGAAAATACTTGTCAGCGCCTGTCTGCTCGGAAAGAAATGCAAATACAACGGCGGCAGCAATCTCAACACCGCCCTTCTGCATTATCTGTGCGGACACGAGGCGTTTCCGGTTTGTCCGGAGGTTGCGGGCGGGCTGTCTGTTCCGCGTCCGCCCTGCGAGATCGTAAACGGCGTCGTCATGAACGCGGACGGCGAAAATGTGGACGAAGCGTTTCGCCGCGGCGCTGCGGCGTGCGTGGAGCTTGCGAAGAAAGAAAAGATCGACCTTGCCATCCTGCAGTCCCGCAGTCCCTCCTGCGGCGTAAACCAGATCTACGACGGAACCTTCTCCCGCAGAAAGATCGACGGCTCCGGCGTATTCGCGGCGGCTCTGCGCGAAAGCGGGTTCCGCGTCATGGATGTTGAAGAACTGGAAGGAGAAAACCAATCATGCTGAACATTGAACACCTGACCAAACGGTACGGCGACAAGAAAGCCGTGGACGATCTTTCCCTGCACATCCGGCCGGGCGAAATCTTCGGATTCATCGGTCACAACGGCGCCGGCAAAACGACCACGCTCAAGAGCGCTGTCGGCATCCTGCAATTCGACGAAGGCAGCATCTCCGTCTGCGGCGTCAGCGTCAAAGATGATCCGCTGACCTGCAAGCGCAGCCTTGCGTACATTCCGGACAATCCGGATCTGTACGACTTCATGAGCGGCATCAAATACCTGCACTTTGTCGCGGACGTGTTCGGTATCCGCGCTTCGGAGCGGGCGGAGAAGATCCGCAAGTACGCCGACCTGTTTGAAATGACCGGCAGTCTGGGCGATCCGATCTCTGCCTATTCGCACGGCATGAAACAAAAGCTCTCCGTAATCGCGGCGTGGCTGCACGATCCGAAGCTGATCGTGATGGACGAGCCGTTTGTCGGTCTCGATCCGAAGGCGTCGCACCTGCTGAAAGAAATGATGCGCGAGCACTGCGACAAGGGCGGCGCGATCTTCTTTTCCACGCACGTGCTGGAAGTGGCGGAAAAACTTTGTGACAAGGTCGCCATCATCAAGCAGGGCAAGCTGGTCAAGGTCGGCACCATGGAAGAGGTCAGGGGCGACGACAGTCTGGAGGAAGTGTTCCTCGAACTGGAGGCGAAATAAATGCTGAAAGTGCTTTTGAAGAAGCAGTTCACGGAAGTATTCAAAAGTTACTTCTACGACGCGAAGAAGAATAAGATGCGCTCGAAAGGCGCGATCATCGGATGGTTCTTCTTTTTCGCCGTCATCATGGTCGGTATGCTCGGCGGTATATTCACGTCGCTGTCGATGTCGATGTGCGGCGGTCTGACGCAGGCAGGCATGGACTGGCTGTACTTCCTGCTGCAGGGCGGCATAGCGCTCTTTCTCGGCGTGTTCGGCAGCGTGTTCAACACGTATTCCGGTCTGTATCTGTCGAAGGACAACGATCTGCTGCTGTCGATGCCGATCCCTGTGCGGCTGATCATGATCGCGCGGCTCCTGAACGTCTACCTGATGGGCGCGATGTATTCCGCCGTCGTGCTCATCCCCGCGCTGATCGTCTATTGGGGCACGGCGGGCGCAACGGTCCGGAACGTGCTGTGCGGGCTTTTGCTGCTTCTGATCGTGACGGTGGGCGTGCTGATCCTTTCCTGTCTGCTCGGCTGGGTGGTCGCCAAAATCAGCCTGAAGCTCAAAAACAAGAGCTACTTCACGGTCATCCTGTCTCTCGCGTTCTTCGGCGGGTACTATTTTGTGTATTTCAAGGCAAACGAGCTGATCCAGCATCTTCTGCAGAACGCGGAAATGTACGGTGAAAAAATCAAAGGTACGGCGTATGCGCTCTATCTGTTCGGCAGGATCGGCGAAGGCAGTCTGCCGTGCGCCGCGCTGTTCTTTGCCGTCACCGCGATCCTCTTTGTCCTGACTTGGCTCGTCCTGTCGCGCAGCTTTCTGCGGATCGCCACAGCCAGCGTCGGCGCCGGCAAAAAGCGCTATGCGGAAAAGCGCGTGCGCGCAAAGAGTCCGTACAGAGCGCTGCTCGGCAAGGAGTTCAAAAGGCTCACATCCAGCGCAAACTATATGCTCAACTGCGGTCTCGGCGTTCTGCTCATCCCGGCGAGCGGCGTGCTGCTGCTCGCGAAAGGCCGGTTATTCTGCGACGTGATCGGGCAGGCGCTTGACGGCAGACCGGACTGCGCACCCGTGCTCATCTGCGCCGCGCTGTGCATGCTCTCGTCCATGAACGATATGGCGGCGCCGTCGGTATCGCTCGAAGGGAGGAATCTCTGGATCGTGCAGTCCCTGCCCGTCGATCCGAAAACGGCGCTGCGTGCCAAGGCTTCCGTACAGCTGATCCTCACATGTCTGCCGATGCTCTTTGCGGCGGTATGCGGCGCGGTCATTCTGCCGGCGTCCGCCGCCGTCAAAGCGCTGGTCTGTGTGATGCCGCTGACGTTTGCCGCCTTTTTCGCCGTGTTCGGCACAGTGATCGGCGTGCGCATGCCGCTGCTGAACTGGACGAACGAGATCGTGCCCATCAAGCAAAGCGGGGCGGTCATGCTTGCGATGTTCGGCGGCTGGGCATTCTGCGTCGTGTTTGCGGGATTGTATCTGCTGGTCGGGTACAGATTCGGCGCTGCGGCGTATCTGCTTGTCTGGAGCGTGCTGTATCTCGCCGCGGGCGGCATTCTGCTGCGCCGGCTCGACCGCGAGGGCAGCCGGACATTCGCACAACTTTCCTGACAGGAGCAATCGAAAGGAGCTCACCGTATGAAACTGTTTCTCTTCTGGGCGCTTGCCTTTGTCGGCGTACAATGTGTCCTGACGTTCGTGCAGTTCCGTTTGCGCAAAAAGCACGTCAAAAAATCGGTTCGCGCCATCCTGATCGCCGCAAAAGCGCTGACCGCGGTCGCCTGCGGCGTTCTGGTGCTGGCCGGGCCCGTCTTTTTCCGTCCCGTACAGCCGCTGATGGTGATCGTCTATGCCGTGCTGCTGCCGGACGCGGCGGCGGAGATCGTGTACTGCATCTATCTCGCTGTGCGCAAACGCACGCGGAAGTTCGCCGCCGTCAAGGCGCTCAGCCTGTGTTTCGGCGTCCTGTTCTTCGTGTACGGCACGGTCAATATGGAGATCATCCGTCCGGACGAGCATATCTATACGTCGCCGAAACTGACACAGGCGCATAAGATCATATTCGTCGCCGATATGCACGTCGGCAGCGCGCAGAATATGTACACGACCGAAAACATGATCGCCGCCATCCGGGACGAAAAGCCGGACGCGGTCATCCTCGGCGGCGACATCACAGACGATTATACCGAAAAAGAGGAATTGGAAACGACCTACCGTCTCTTCGGCGAAATCGGCGCGCCGGTCTATTTCGTGTTCGGCAATCACGAGATCGTGCAGCACGAGAAGTATATGAAAGACGGCCTGCACTACACCGAAGCAGAGCTGATCGAAACGATGCGAAAAAACGGGATCATCGTTCTCGCGGACGAATACGCTCTTCTTGCGGACGATCTGCTGCTGCTCGGCCGCGAAGACGCGGCAGTCCCCGCGCTGCGCAAGGCGATCGGCGACCTGCCGAATCCCGGTCCCGAAAAATACCTGATCGTCGCCGACCACCAGCCGACGCTTGCAAAGGACAACCTCGCAGCGGGGACGGATCTGCAGCTGTCGGGGCATACGCACGGGGGACAGCTTTTCCCGAACGGTATGTTTCTCTCTTTGTTCAGTTATACGAGGGGCGATTATAAGCTCGGGGACGGGCAAACGCTGCTGGTCAGCCCCGGCGCATGCGGCTGGCGCGTCCCGTTCCGGACAGAATCGCATTGCCGCTATGAAGTGATTCTTCTGGAACCGGCGGAATAAGCCGTCCGTTTCCGGGCACGAAGCCCGAAAGAATCCGCTTCGGGAGGTTTTCCATGCAAGATACCGTACTCTATATCCACGGCAAGGGCGGGAATGCCGGAGAATCCGCGCATTACGCGCCGCTGTTTCCGGAGCGCACCGTCATCGGTCTCGACTACAGCGCAGACACACCCTGGGAAGCGGGCGCGCAGATCCGTGCGTCTGCGGAACAGATCGCGGAACAGTCAACGAACATCCTGCTGATCGCAAACAGCATCGGCGCGTTTTTCAGTATGCACGCGCATCTCGACACACTTGTGCGCAAGGCGTTCTTCATCTCCCCGATCGTCGATATGCAGGCGCTGATCGGCAGCATGATGGCCGCGGCAGGCGTGACCGAAACGCAGCTCGAACGCCGCGGCGTGATCGAGACCGATTTCGGCGAGCCGCTGTCGTGGGAGTACCTTTGTTACGTGCGCGCGCATCCCGTCCGATGGATCGCGCCGACGCATATCCTCTGCGGACGGAACGACGCGCTGACGCCGATCGGAACCGTCCGTGCTTTTGCCGAAACGCACGACGCATCGCTCACCGTCATGGAAAACGCGGAGCACTGGTTCCACACCGCGGAACAGATGCGGTTCCTGGACGACTGGCTGATGCGGCACAAATAAAACCGAATGATCCCGGCGGATCATACACAGCAAAAGGAGTTCGGATCATGAAAACACTTCAAATCATCCAAACCGTTTCCAAAATAGCGGGAATCGTCTGCAAGGTCATTTCCGTTTTCTGCATCGTCGGATTCTGCCTGTGCATCGTCGGCATCGTCAGCATGGCCGTCGGCGCGCCTGCGATGCAGTTCGGCGGCGTCACGTTCGAGAGCATGATGCAGCACAACACGGAAATGTCGACGGGCTCTTTGTACGCCGCGATGGCGGCGGGCGCGGTCGTCTGCGCCGGCGAATGCGTCCTCACGAAATTTGCCGCGCACTACCTGACGCGGGAGCTCAAAGACGGCACGCCCTTCACGTCCGGCGGCGCGCGGGAACTGCTGCGTCTGGGCATTCTGTCGCTCTGCATTCCGGTCGGCACGCAGGTGATCGCGCAGATCATAGAGACGGTCTTTACGAAAGTGATGACGGACGTCGAACCGCTGGAACTCGATATGGGCGGTTCCGTCATCGTCGGCGCCCTGCTCATCGTCCTTGCGCTCGTGTGCAGATACGGCGCGGAAATGACTGCGCAGAAACCGGCGGAAAACCTGCCGCAGGACCCGGCTCCCGACGCCTGAACGCCATTCGCTCTACGATGCGTAGGTTTACACCGCGCACGACCTGTGGTACGATCAGACAGGGTGATGGAAATGAATCCATATGTCACAGGCGAAGCGATCCGCCTGCTTCGCGAAAAAAACAAATATACACAGGCGGAACTTGCGGATCAGCTCTGCGTTTCCGACAAAACTGTTTCCAAATGGGAGACCGGAAAAGGCTACCCGGACATCACGCTTCTGGAGCCGCTGGCGAAGGCGCTGTCGGTGTCCGTGGCGGAGCTGCTGTCCGGCAGCACGATCTCCAACGGCAACGTATCGGCGAACATGCTGCGCTCGGTGTTTTACGTCTGTCCCGTGTGCGGCAACGTCGTGCACAGCATGGGAGAGGCTGCCGTGCACTGTCACGGCGTCCTGCTGCGTCCCGCCGAGGCGGAGGAAGCGGACGAGAAACATGCGCTGACCGTCGGGCAGGTCGAGGATGAGTTTTTCGTGACCGTGCGGCATGACATGACGAAGCAGCACTACATCTCCTTCATCGCCGCCGTATCGTCGGACAGACTGCAGCTTGTCAAGCTTTATCCCGAAGGAGACGCTGCGGCGCGGTTCAAAATGGCGGGCGTCCGCCGGTTCTACTACTACTGCAACCGTGACGGACTGTTTTACCGAAACCGCAAAAAGTAACAAAAAGACAAAATGCCCCGTGCAGAGAAGCAGATTCTTTGCACGGGGTATTGTATTTATTCGTTTCAGATCCTGTTTTTCAGAATGTCCGTTGCCAGCGAAAGCATCCGGAACGAGACGTCCCGGACCGCTTCGATCTGGTCGTAGACCGCATCTTCGGACAGCACGCCGGCAGCAATGCCCTGCGGCAGTTCGCCGTCCCTGTCCGTATACCACGCTTCGCTGCCGTAGTACGCAAACAACTGCGTCATGCGTTCGCCGAGCGCTTCCATACGGTCAAGCTGCGCTGCCAGAGCAGCGGTCGCGTCGGCACATTCCCGAAGATACGCTTCCATTTCCTCGATGCGCTCTGTATCCATGCTCTGTACCTTCCGACGCGCAGACGGGTTCGCCTTACACGCCCGAATACGCCGAGAAACCGCCGTCGACAGGCAGCACCACGCCGGTGATGAACGCGGAATATGTCTCGTCGCACAGGAACAGCAGCGCGCCGGTCAGATCGTCCGGCGTACCGAAACGGCGCAGCGGCGTGTGGGAGATGATCTTGTCCGAACGCGGCGTCAGCGAACCGTCCTCGTTGAACAGGAGCTTGTGGTTCTGGTTCGTCGCAAAGAAACCGGGCGCGATCGCGTTGACGCGGATACCCACGTCGGCAAAGTGCACCGCCATGAACTGCGTGAAGTTGGACACGGCCGCTTTCGCCGCGGAATAGGCGGGGATCTTCGTCAGCGGGCGGAACGCGTTCATCGACGATACGTTGAGAATGCAGGCGTTCTGCTTGCCGACCATATCCTTGGCGAAGCACTGCGTCGTCAGGAGCGTGCCGAGGAAGTTGAGGTTGAACACGAACTCGATGCCCTTCGGGTCGAGATCAAAGAACGTCTTGACGCCTTCGGCTTTTTCCGCAATGTCGGAGAGCTCAAGCGTCTCCTTCGTCGTGGTGCCCAGCGGCGAATTGCCGCCCGCGCCGTTGACGAGGATGTCGCATGTGCCGAACGCCGCATTGATCGTCTCGCGTGCCGCCGCCAGGCTCTCCGGCTCGAGCACGTTGCACTGCACGGCCAGCGCGACACCGCCGTCGGACAGGACGTCCGCCGCGACCGCCTGTGCCGCCGCAAGGTTCAGGTCAAGGATCGCAACTTTTGCGCCCTGTGCCGCCAGATCCTTTGCGAATCCGCTGCAGAGCACGCCGCCGGCGCCCGTGATGACCGCGACGCGGCCGCAGAGATTCTTGTGCTGCATGACCTTGTCGCCGCGCACCAGACGGATCTGCTTGTGCAGCGCATTTGCCGCCGCCGCGAACGCTTCGGCGCGGCTCGCGTAGTGGAACGGCGTCTTGCCGGCCAGCAGCGCCTTGGAGCCGCCGTGCGCCTCAAGCTGTGCCAGTCCCTCAAAAATCGTCAGATGCGGCTCGATCGTCAGAAAACGCTCGCCGTCCTTTTTGTCGAACCGGCGCAGCAGCTCCGTGTAGTTCGAGTCGCCCTCGCCCGCAGGCGTCACGACGCCGTCCGAAAAACGCGCGTCCTTGACGTGCATGTAGTCGATATACGGTTCGAGCATCTCGTACGCGGGCAGGATGTCCGCGTTCGTGTGCACATAGTTCGCGGGATCGAAGATGCCGCCGAGCTTGCCGCCCAGCGCCTTATGCAAATCGAGGCAGCGCTCCGGGATGTCACCGTAAATGCCGACCTCGTTCTCGTGGCAGCAGCGAATGCCGAACGGCGCGGCATAGTCGCAGAACGCCTCGAGACGGCGCAGCACCTCGCCGCGGTACTCCTCGTAGCTCTCGCCCTTGGTGAAATAAAAACTGAACAGACGAATATTCTTCGTCCCGAGGATCTTCGCGACCTCGACTGTGTTTTTGAACGCTTCAAAATGCGGCTCGAAGTCGTCCGTGATCTCGATCTTGCCGTAAGCGGAGCCGATCGCGGAAACGCCGATACCGCCCTCATCCAGCGCCGCCTTCACCTCGCGCGCTTCGTCGGGCGTGATGTTGTTGATGGTTTTGCCGCCGTCCAGCGCACGCAGCTCGATGTGCGTAATGCCGTTCGCCTTGCACGCGGCGATCTGCTCGCGAATGTTCGGCGAAGCCTCGTCCGCAAAAGCGGAGATCAAAAATTTTGCCATGATGATCCTCCCTTATTCTGAAAAAATTTCCGCGTTGTCCGCGATAAAGTTTCGGATTCCTTCGTAAAGCGCGGCCTCGTCCGCCGCGGCAAAGTCCGCGTCGAGCTGCCGCACGTCCTCGGGCACACTGGACGTCGTCTCGTCGTCGGGATCAAACATCCTGTACCCTTTCTCGAACAGCTCCAGATGCGGTGTGTCGAACGCGCGCCGCGCGCCCGCAAGCGCAGCCGACGTCAGGGGCTTTCCGTTGAGTCGGAAGAAAGCGCTGAGCGTTTCGGCATCCTCGCACAGCACATAGTCGAGCGCGTACACGGCCTGTTTTTCTGCCGGAAGCGCCAAAAACGCAGCGGTCAGATCGGTCTCTTTTTCCAGCGATTTCTGGATGCACAGCGCGACGCCGTGCAGCAGTTCTTTGCCGTCCGACCGCAGTGCGGTCTCGCGCGTAAACGTGCCGTATTTTTTGCGCAGCGCCTCCTCTTTTTTCAGCCTGTCCAGAATCGCGTCGCGTGCGGCGTTATGCCGGCGCACGGCACGGGCCGCCATTGCCGCCACAAAAATCAGCGCGATGACCGCGGCGATCAGGATGGCCGTCAGGACCTTATACTCCGCAAACGCGCGGAACACGTTGCTAATCATCCGCTTCTCTCCTTTCGGTCAATGCTTTATAGATATCGCCCTTCTTCAGGCCGGTCTGCTTCGCGGCAGCCTTGGCCGCGTCCGTGGGCGAAAAGCCTTCTTCCATTTTCAACAGCGCGCTTTCGACCGCATCGTCGAGCGTGACCTCGGTCCTGACCGGCTGCGGCGCGCCCTCGACGACCAGCACGATCTCTCCCTTGACGGGTTCCGTTTCGATCCGCCGCACCGCTTCGGACAGCGTGGTGCGGATCACTTCTTCGTATACTTTGGTGATTTCGCGCACAATGGCGATACGGCGATCGCCGAACGCAGCGTACAGGTCGCGCAGCGTAGCGGGCAGCTTGTGCGGCGCTTCGTAAAAGAGCATCGTGCGCATTTCGCCCGCAAGGCTTTGCAGATGCTCGCGGCGGCTTTGCTTGTTGACGGACAGAAAGCCCTCAAACGTGAACCGTCCGGCCGGCATACCGGAAACGGCAAGCGCCGTCGCAAAAGCGCACGGTCCGGGCACAGCGGCCACGGCGACGCCGTGCTCATGGCACAGGCGCACCAGATCCTCGCCCGGGTCTGAGATGGCGGGCATTCCCGCATCCGTCACCAGCGCGCAGTTCTCGCCGGCCAAAAGGCGCGACAGGATCTCTTCTCCGCGCTCGCGGCGGTTGTGCTCGTGGTAGCTGACCAGTGTTTTCCTGATGCCGAAATGCGTCAGCAGCTTGAGCGTGACGCGCGTGTCCTCGGCGGCAATGAAGTCGCAGTCCGACAGCGTCTGCAGACCGCGCGGCGACAGATCGCCCAGATTGCCGATGGGCGTGCCCACCACGTACAGCGTACCGCTCATACCGTCGTCCTTTCATTTTGATACAGACCGTAGACCTCCAGCGCCTGCGGCGTATAGCGGCCGTTTTCGTCCTTGAGGATCAATGGCGCCGGCACGACCATGCCGCTGTTTGCGCCCTTTTTGCCTTCCAATAAAAACAGGCTCGGCTTTTTGCCGACACTGTGGATCATCCATAGTAACCGCTTCGGCTCGATCCCGTGCGCGCGCATGGCGCAGATCGCGTCCGCGAGCCTGTCCGGCCGCTGGCAGATGCAGAGCCTGCCGCCGAACCGCAGCAGCTTCGCAGCGCATGCCGTCACATCGTCGAGACCGCAGAGTATCTCGTGGCGGGCGATGCGCGCGGATTCCTCTCCGTTTTGCAGTCCCGCATTGGGCGCGACGTACGGCGGGTTCATCGTCACAAGATCGAACGAATAAAACGGGATCTGTTCCGGCGTCAGCGCGCGCAGATCGGCTTCGACAACGTGCAGTTTGTCACCGAGACCGTGCCGCAGCGCCGCGTCGCGGATCTGCTCGCACGCGTCCGGCTGCACATCCACGGCCGTGATGCTCCGGCACAGCCCGTCGCGGCAGAACAGCAGCGGGATCACCCCGCAGCCGGAGCCGAGGTCGCACGCGGCCGTCGACTTTTTCGGCGCGGCAAAGTGCGCCAGCACCAGCGCGTCCGTACCGAACGTGTGCCGGTCGGAGACGGTCGCCGCAATGCCGCCGCCCAGATCCTCCAGCCGTGTCCGCACGCGTCCCACCGTCCTTTTCCGTGAAGTATACCCCTTTATGCGTGATTTGTCAAATATCGGTTAAAAGTCCATGCTGTTGCGCAGCCAGACGGTGCGCGTGTTGTCCCAGTCATAGTGCAGAATGCGCGGCACGCCGTCCTCGATCACGATACAGCTCACCGGCGCGTAGTCGGACTGATCTCTGCCCAGCCGGTACGCGAGCGTGCCGGGGTTGTAGACAAAGCGATCCTCCGCAACGTGCACAATCGACGGCGTGTGGGAATGTCCCAGCAGAAAACACTTCGTTTTCGCCTCGGGTGCGTCGGCATGGCGCTCCCAGCGGCTGTCGAACGCACGGATCGCGTCGTGGTCGAGCACGGAAAGCAGAAAGCGGTTCGTCAGTTCCTCCACATGGTACGCGTGGCGCATACAGTACCGCACGCCGTCAGCGCTGAAGTTGACCGTGCGCGGCAATGCTTCGAGAAAGCGCAGGTCATCGTCCGTCAGACGCTCGAGCGTATAGCGCACGAAGCCCGGCTCCTGCGCTTCGGCCCCTTCTTTCGCGCGGCGCAGGATCTCGAGATCATGGTTTCCGCAGACGCACCGGACATTGTGCGCTTTGAGCATGGCGATCGTCTCGTGCGGAAACAGTCCGTAATGCACAATGTCGCCGGCGCAGAGGGTCCTGTCCGCGTCCGCGTGTTTTTGGAGAACGGCTTCCAGTCCGTCGACGTTGGCGTGGATATCCGAAATCAGCAGGATCTTCATCTCGACGTCTCCTTTTTTATGACGGAGCACCGTGAATTTCTTTTACTTTGTTATTATAGCAAAACGCAGATGCAAATGCAAGCGTTTTGGCATGTTTGGCGGCGTTCGCTCACATTTCCCGCAATCCGGTCACATGCAGGATATATCCGCACTTCGTTTCTTCCGTCTGACAAACAAAGTGATCCTGCAGCGTTTGGAGCGTCCGTTTAATATTTTCCTTTTCCGCGCTGTAGTTCGGATCATACATCTGCTCTATTGCCGGCAGATAAATACAGTCCGGCGTCTTCTCCGGATGCATTTCCCAATACGGAAACTGCCGTTTTTCCAGATCGGGCAGCAGAAAATACGCCGAATACGGCGAGTAAACGGAAACGTCCAGATACAGATAGCACCATTCAAAAAGATTCGCAATATAGATCACATCATCTTCATCCGTCTCGGCCCGAACGCGGTCCAGGTCGGACAGGATATCCTCGTACAATCGCGCGCGTTCCGCTGTCGCTTTCACGCCGCGGTACGGTCCGCGCTCGATCACCGTCGAAAAATCGACGTCATCCGCCGCAAAAAATCCGCCGTCAAAATAGCAGTCGCCGCGGCATTCGTGCGCGATCAGCAGCGTCTGTGTGCACACAACGGCACAGACACAGATGAAAACAAGCGCTTTTTCCAGCCGGTACCGTTTGTGCCGGACGTCAAAAACCGCACGGAAGGAAAACGACAAACATTTGCGGATGCGGTACATCTGAATGTTTCCGATATGATGCGCGCCGCGAACGGGAGCGGAAGACACCGGTCCCAATTCACGTATAAAGACAGAACAGAGCTGCGGGCTGACGATTGCCGGAACGAGCATGCCGACGCCCACGTCGCACTCGGACGAGCTGTTCAGAATCAGCGCGAACAACACGCCGAATACATAGAAAGAGAACAGATCCTTTCGCTTGTTTTTCGTCAGGAGATGGCAGACCAAACCGTATACGGCAAACTGCCAATCCAGCGGAAAATACAGCGCATCCGGCCAGCTTCGGATCGTCAGGCAGAGCGTCCATATCAAAAGCACAGACGCCCCCAGAAGCGCGGCGTGCCGCAGATCCAGGCGCGAAAAGCGGGAAACGGCGATCGCTGCGGCGACACAGGCAGCGACAGTGAACAGAATCCAAACGTGTCCGTTTGCGTTCAGCACCTGCATATAATCCCGGACATCCCGCTTCAAAAACCGAGTAAAGACGTCCCAGACGCCTTTGTCCATCGGGTACTCCGAGTCCTGCGCCAATCTCGGGATCGCCTGCAGCACATCGCGCAGGGTCGTTCGGGAAAACAGAATAATCAGGAACAGGACAAAGCAGACCGCAATCCCGACGGTCGCCCAAAGCCAGAAAGAACCGCTCCGGCAGACCGAAACATCCGCCGCATCCTGCGCTTGTCGTTTTGCGCGGTTTCTGTTTTTGAGGATCACGAGAACCGTATACAGCGGGTACAGCAGGACGGTCAGCGGTTCCACCAGAACAAGCCACGCGTACACCATGCCGCAAAAGACCTGCCGCGGTTTCGTTTTCGCCGGGTTCACAAACAGACGCAGTCCGACATAGATCGCGAACATAAACCCCAGCGTGAAATAGTTCAGCACCATCGTAAAATACGGGAGCAGCCGGAGATAGAAAAACAGAGAGACAAGCGACGCCCCTTTGAAAGACCGCAGTTCCCTGTACAGGAATGCGCCGAACAGTGTCTGCGCGGCAATAAACACGTATCTGCTGTACAGAATGATCCCTTCCGTACCGCCGGTGATCCTATGAAACAGCCAGAACGGCAGAATCTGAAAGAATGAGGAAAACTGCGACAAATGCCATTCATCCGTCACAAGCGAGTCTCCGCGCAGAAGACGGTGCGGAATGGTCAGATAAAACGCTTCGTCCGGGTTCTGGAATCCGATACGCGCCAGATAAATATGATAGACCGCAAAACCGACAAGCAAAGCAGCGGCTGCGGCGTCCCATGCGCCGAACCGCAAAAAGCGTTCCTTTGACCGGAACGCGGCACAGAGCTTCATTGCAGTCATCACCCCAAAAGTTAAAAAGGAATTCTTTGATGAAATTCGTAATAATGATCCCGGAAATGGATTCCGCACAGAGATCTCCGGATAGGATTCCTATTCAGATTATAGCAGGCGTCGTCCGTAAATGCAAGCGTTTCGGGCGGGACGGCGCTGCGTGCGCACCGGACGTCGCACGACCATCCCGTTTCCGCTTCGCAGCGCGCGCCGGCATATGCGCCGGGAATCGGAATTGTGACTATTTTTTGAATTTCCGCGCGCAATCCTTGAATCCGCGGCACGGATATGCTATACTTTATATCAGCATTTTATAGGAGGTCCTTTATATGCTGAAACGTATACTATGCGTGATCTTTTCCGTTCTGCTTGCCGTGTCCGCGTGCGTCTGCGCGTCGGCAGGCGAGCGTGACGCGCTCGCCACGTCGGCCGCGCCGGACGGACTGCGGTTCGTTTTCACCCACCCGAACGAAGGCAGCGACTGCATCGAGGCGGTCTTTACCGTGCCGGATGACATGTGCTTCGCCGCCGCGGCTCCGGATTCCTATGCGTGCTGCATCCAGTTTGACTGGTCGGTCGACAGCCGCGACGCGTTCCACTATGACGAGAGCTGGGACAACGTCGGCGGCGACTATCCGATCCAGCAGCTCAACGGCAGCTTTCTCGAAAAGAAAGAGGTTTTCTGGTTTGCCTATCCCGAGGCGGCCGAGCGCTGCAAGGGCGCGCTGACCGAAACGGCAGAGGACGGCGCTGTTGTGCGCAGATTCGACTTTGACGCGCATCAGCTGTACGTCCGCGCACGTTTTATGGTGTATACGTTTTCGGACAAGAAATGCAGCTTCTCCGACTGGTCGGACGTGTACGACGTCGGCGCGGACCGCGACGCAAAAGCGCCCAAAATCCCCGGTGTGAACGAGGATCGTCCCGCTGTGACCAACGCACGGTTCACGGACGGAACGCTTTCCTATACCGTCACGTATCCCGACAGCATCCGCGACAGCGCCTACGCGCTGCTTTGCGGCTACGGCATGACGCTGAATCTGGAATCCCAGATCCGCGTCGACGGCGGCGAATGGCAGTACCGTCTGACCGAAAGCAGCGATTTGCCGTACCTGACCGGCAATAGAAGCGTGGATCTTTCCGATCTCGCGTCCGCGCAGACGGTCGAATACCGCTGCCGCCTGACCGCCAACAATCCGGAGGACGGCACAGCGATCATCACCGGCTGGAGCGATTTTGTGACCGTGGAAGGCGGACAGGCCGGGATCGCGGAGAACGACGATCCGTTCGGAGTCAAGGCAGAGGCCAAGCGCGTTGCGGACGCCGAGAGAGAAGCCAAAAAATGCAAGCTGTGCGGCATTTGTCCGTTCCATCCGTTCGGTATCTGCATGTTCCTGTGGCTTGCCGTGATCCTGCTGATCGTGTTGGTGATCGTATACAACGTCTCTGCAAGCCGCAAGAAAAAGAAGCGCGCCGCCGAAACCAAAGCGCGGGAGGAAGCCGCCCGCCGTTCGGCGCCCGACAAAACCGGTTCGTTCATCCAGACCGACCGGATCACACTGCAGAAAGCGGACAAGTCCGAATCCGAAAAGAACGAACCGCAGGAGGACGGACACGATGAATCTTGAGAAGATTGCCGTAGGCGCGCTGTCGGCGCTGGCCAGACACGAAGGCAAAAAGATATATAAAAAGCAGGGCTATGCCGAAAAGCCCACGAGCGCTAAACCCATCCGGATGCAGAATCCGGCGGACGACGGTTTCCGCTGCGGGTTTGCGTCGCGCATCACGATGCCGAAGAACATCCACGCGCATCCGTACTACCTCGCCGGTCACCGCACCGGCAAGACCGTCGCGGGCATTCTTGACCCGCTGACCGTCAGCGCGCTCTGGCTCGACTGCAAAGACGGCGGCGGCATGGTCGTCATCGGCGCGGACGTCGTGGGCATTGCAAACATGGAGATCGCCCAAATCCGCGATGCGCTGCAGGACTTCTGCAGAGAAACGGGCTGCAAATCCATCAGCATCCTCTGCTCGCATAACCATGCCGGCATCGACACGCTCGGCTACTGGGGCAAGGCGATCATCGGCCCCATTCCCGGCAACGGCAAAGACCCCGAATACATGGCGCTGCTGACGGAAAACATGCGCGCGTGCTGCTATGAGGCATTCAAAACCCGCAAGGAAGGCAAGCTGTACACCGGCAGCATCCGCGTTCCGGACGCCGTCTTCCGCAAGCGCAAGCCGATCGTTGCGCGCGACGTGCTCTCACGCATCCGCTTCGTCCCCGACGACGGCAGCGAGGAGACGTGGTGGCTCAATTTCGGCGCGCATCCCAACACGATGGGCGGCGACAACCAGATGATCAGCGCGGAGTATCCCGGGTATCTGCGCAAGGCGATCCAAAACGTAAAAAAGACCAACGTCCTGTTCGGCGTCGGTCCCATTCTCGCGGTCGATCCGGGCGAATGGAGCGAGGACGTGTATGAGTGCGCCCGCCTCGAGGGCGAGGCGCTGGCCAAGGCCGCGTTCTCTATTGAAAACGACACGCCGCTGTCTCCCGAGATCGTCGTGGTACGTCAGCCGTTCCTTGCGCCTGTGGAGAATCCCGTTCTCGCTTTGATGGCGATCATCAAGACCGTCAACTATAAAAAGGCAGCCAGCCGCGACAGTTCGCTCGGTCTGGCGCTGTGCACGGAAATGACATATATCCGTATCGGCACGCAGCAGATCCTGATGCTGCCGGGCGAGGCTGCGCCGGAATTTGCGTTCGGCGGGTACTCCTCTGCCGAAACATCCGCTACGGGGCTCGGCCCCGAGGTCAACGCAAAACCGCTGAGCGCCGTCGCCGACGACGACAATCTGATCGTGTTCGGTCTGGCGAACGACATGACCGGCTACATGGTGCCGCCAAACGATTTCATTCTCAATGAAAACGGGCCGTACCTCGACACGGCAAACGACCGTTTCGGCGAGCGGCACTACCACGAGACAAACTCCCTGAGCCCCAAGATGACGCAGATCGTATCCGATACGTTTGCCGGTATTCTGGAACATATCGACTGATGCGCGTCGTCACATTTACCGTCCCGCCGGAATACGACGGCAGAAAGCTGCGCGCCTTCCTGCGCGGGGATGCGCAGATTTCCTACGCGTTTTACGCGACGCTGCGGCACATCCCCGACGCCGTGACGCGCGACGGCATACCCGTGCGCAGCATCGACCGTGTGCGGACAGGCGATCGGATCCGCGTGGCGTTTCCGGACGAACAGACGAAACTCACGCCGACCGAAATGCCCCTGCGCATCCTCTATGAGGACGAGGATCTTCTGGTGCTCGACAAGCCCGGAGACATTGCGATGCATCCCTCCCACGGTCACCAGACCGACACGCTCGCCAACGGCGTGACCGCTTATTTTCTGAAAAGCGGCTCACAGGGCGTGTTTCATGCCGTGGGACGGCTGGACAAGGGCACGTCCGGCGTGACGCTCTGTGCCAAGCACACCTACGCCGCGTCGCGGATGAACGGACATACCGAAAAGACGTACCTCGCGCTCGTCGACTGCGTACTGTCCGGCGCCGGCACGATCGACAGACCGATCTGCCGTCCCGACCCCGGCAAGACCGAACGCGCCTGCGGAGAACCCGGCGAACACGCCGTAACGCATTACGAAGTCCTCTATGCGGGCGAGAGCAAAAGCCTTGTGCGCCTGACGCCCGAAACGGGACGCACGCACCAGATCCGCGTCCATATGGCGTCCATCGGCGCGCCGCTGACCGGCGACGCGCTGTACGGCACAGCCGACCCGTCTCTGGGACGGCATCTGCTGCACTGCCGGACGGTACGCGTGCGCCATCCCATCTCCGACAAGGCGATGACCTTTACAGCGCCGCTGCCGCCGGAGTTTGTCCATATGTTGCACCGCTGTCTTCCCGACGTACAAAGCTTTGTGCTTGATCCCTGAAGGCAGAATCCTTAAGATTATTTTAAAATCCTTGACAGAACCGTTTATTCGTGCTATTTTATTAGCGTACTTTTCAGTTGATGGAGGTCGACCTCATGTTCAAAAAAATCACCGCACTGCTTCTGATCCTCGCCGCCGTCCTGACGCTCTGTTCATGCCGCATTGTTGACGAGCCGGATGAACCGACGGAACCCGATTCCACGACGGAATGGATCGTGTGGACCACTATGACAGAGCCCGAAACGGAACCGGTCACGGAGCCTTATACGGAAGAAACGCAAGCGGCCGAGCCGGTCATGCAGGGCGGCAGCAACAATTATTATCCCACGACACGGCGTTCTTCGACGCCGAAAACGACAGTTGCAACACGAGTGGATCGATGCGACGTGCACCACGCCGCGCAAATGCAGAAAGTGCGGCATCACCGCCGGCAACCCCAACAAGCACAACTTTGCGCCCGCCACCTGCGAAAAACCGCAGACGTGCCGCAACTGCGGCGTGACGCAGGGCAGTGCGCTCGGTCACAGCTATGATCCCGCAACCGGCTACTGCAAGAGCTGCCATCGGAATATAGCCGGCGTTAAGGACCCGAACTGGCCGCCGACAACAACGACAACGACCACTACGACCACTACGGCGCCTGCTACGGAGCCCGAGACCACAACAACCACCACAACAACCACAACAACGACAACGACCACAACGACGACCACCACAGCGGCTCCGCCTACTACGGAACCCATCAACTTTGCATCATAAGATCGTTTCGCGCCGGAAAAGGCATATCGCCTCTTCCGGTGTTTTTTTCTGCAAATATTTCAAAAAAGGTCTCGACAAAACCGTAATAATATGATAAAATTATATGCCAATCATCTATGGGAAGGAGTCTGCGCATGGCAAGAAAAAAGGCGTTGATCCTCGTCAATCCCCGTTCCGGCAGAACCGTGGGACGACAGCTCGCGTTCAACTTCGGCAGCGATTTCCAAAACACGGAATATGAGCCCTTTATCCGCCTGACCACAGGCCCGAACGACGCAGCGGACGTCGCGGCGCGTCTGGCGGATCGGTTCGATCTCGTCATCTGCCGCGGCGGCGACGGCACGCTCAACGAAACGATCAACGGCGTGCTGCGCAGCGGCGCGGACGTGCCCATCGGCTACATCCCCGGCGGCACCACCAACGACTTTGCCAAAAGCAACGGCATCCCGCGCGAGCAGGACGCCGCGGTGCGCCTGATCCTCGAGGGCGCGCCGGTTCCGCAGGACGTGGGTCTGTTCGGCGAGTCGCGCTATTTCTGCTATACCGCGAGCTTCGGCCTGTTTACAAAATCTTCCTATGCGACCGACCAGCGGATCAAAAACTACTTCGGCTACGGCGCATACCTGGCCGCCGGCGCCATGGAAGCGCTGCACATCGACTCCATCCCGCTGCGCGTGGACGCGGACGGCGAAGTGTTCGAGGGCGAGTACGTCTTCGGTTCCGTCACCAATGCCTACGCTGTCGGCGGCGGCGTGCTGAAGTTCCCGCGCGAGAGCGTGCATTTCGACGACGGTCTGATGGAGCTGGTACTCATCAGGAAACCGAAAAGCCTTTCCGAGATGCTGCGCCTGTTTTCCGAGGTGCAGAAGGGCATCTACGACGAAAAATACATCACCATCCGTTCCGTCAAAGTCTGCCTGTTCGACTTTCTCGGCGGCAGCGTGCCGTGGTCGCTCGACGGCGAGTACGGCGGCGAAACGACGGAGGTCGCCGTGCAGGTCGTCCGCCACGGCATAAAAATCTTCAAACCCACGGAGGAAACGACATGAGCTACGCAGATGAAGTGCTTATCCGGAACCTGACCGATATTCTCGAAAACGGCGTCTCGGACGAGGGCTGCGCCGTGCGCCCGAAGTGGGAGGACGGCACACCCGCGCACACGATCAAGAAATTCGCCATGGTCAACCGATACGACCTCGGGAAGGAGTTTCCCATCACGACACTGCGCCGCACAGCGTTCAAGTCCGCCGTGGACGAACTTCTCTGGATCTGGCAGAAAAAGTCCAACAACATCCACGACCTGCATTCCCACATCTGGGATTCGTGGGCGGACGAAACGGGCAGCATCGGCAAGGCGTACGGCTACCAGCTCTCCGTCAAGCACCGCTATCCGGAGGGCATGTTCGACCAGGTTGACCGCGTGCTGTACGATCTCAAGCACAATCCGCGCTCGCGGCGTATCCTGACCAACATCTACAATCACCATGACCTCAGCGAGATGGGTCTGTATCCGTGCGCGTACAGCATGACGTTCAACGTCTCCGGCGACAAGCTCAACGCGATCCTCAACCAGCGTTCGCAGGACATGCTCGTCGCCAACAACTGGAACGTGGTGCAGTACGCCGTGCTTGTGCACATGATGGCGCAGGTGTCGGGACTCAAGGCGGGCGAATTCGTCCACGTCGTCGCCGACGCGCACATCTACGACCGGCACATCCCGCTTGTGCGCGAGCTGCTCGAGGCGAAGCCCCTGCCCGCGCCGACGTTCGTGATGGACACGTCCGTCACAAACTTCTACGATTTCACCACCGACAGCTTCCGGCTGGAGAATTATCAGTACAGCGCCTTCGATCATAAGATCCCGGTGGCCATATAATTATTTTGGAGGAATCCCATCATGAAAAAAACCATTGCCGCTATCCTTGTGACCATTCTCGCATCCGCGGGATATGTTGTGCTGGATAAGGCCTCTGCCGACAAGATCGACCTTATGGCGTCGCAGATCTCCTCGCAACAGGCGGTCATCAACAGACTTGAAACAGCAACGTACCCAACCGAAACGACATCCGGATCGACGGAGCCGTCGAGTTGGACAATGCCAACAGACCCACTGGAAATGTGGACAGGCTGTACGTTGCGTTGCTATCCGAACGTGGGCACGGTCGTGCAGGCGTATGTGCTCGATCTGTCGCGTGTTTCGGAAGATACGACAACAACAACGACTACCACGGCCACTTCCCCTGTTACACCTGAACCGACTACGCACATTGTCCTTGCGCAGCAGGGCGAGCCGACCGCAACGACAGCAACGACTATAAAAGCGTCGTCAACAACAAAAGCTCTGTCGACAACTACAAAGACTCGCACCGAGCCGGTTACTCCGGTGACCATACTGCCGACGTCCTATCCGTTTTACCGGTCTCCGGACTATTACTTCAACACCAATCGCCGCTACTATTACCCCACGCAGGCGGACGTATATATCCAGTATTTTGACTGCACGATGAACGGCAAAACAATGACCGGCGTCCCGGTGTTCGTCGCCGATCTTTTCGGCCGTGTCGATCCTTCCTATACAGGAAGACAGATCGTCGTTTGGTTTGGTGACAGTCATGTCGACGTCGAACGCGCGACCGCTACGATTCAGGCAAACGGCAGCTTCAGAGTTTCGTCTGAGCTCACTCTGGCAAATCCGGCGGTCATCCCGCTGTCGCAGATCCGCATCGACTGATTCTTTTCGGGAGGCTTTCATGAATCTCATTGCTTCCGCCGACCTCGACTGGGGACTCGGATACAAAAATGAACTGCTGTATCATGTCAGGGCGGACATGGTGCGGTTCCGCAAAATGACGACCGGCAATGTCGTCGTCATGGGCAGGAACACGTTCCTGTCCCTGCCGCATCAAAAGCCTCTTCCCAACCGCGTCAACATCGTCCTGTCGACCGACCGCAGCTTCGCGCCGGACGGCGTGACGGTCGTGCGCGGCACGGACGAGCTGGCTGACGTCCTGCGCGCGTATGACGACGGGCGCGTGTTCGTCATCGGCGGCGGCGGCGTCTACCGCGCGCTGCTGCCCCTGTGCCACAGAGCGTACATCACCCGCTTCTACACAAAACGGGAAGCCGATACCTTCCTGCCCGATCTCGATGCGGACGCCGGCTGGCGTCTTGCGGGACGCAGCACGCTGCACGAGCAGGACGGACTCTATTATACATTCGATCTCTACGAAAGGATCCTGTAAACCATGCCTGTAGTCAATATTGCGATCGACGGTCCTGCGGGCGCGGGCAAAAGCACACTGTCCAAGGCAGTTTCCGCCGCGCTGGGCTATATCTATGTGGACACCGGCGCGCTGTACCGCGCGGTCGGCCTGCACATGCTGCGTCACGGAATCGACCCGAAGAACGCCGACGCCGTCTGTGCCGCGCTCGCAGATGTGCGCGTGTCGCTGCGTTTCGTCGACGGACAGCAGCGCGTATTCCTCGGTGAAGAAGACGTCTCCGACGCCATCCGCACACCCGAGGCCTCCATGGCCGCGTCCGACGTTTCGGCATTCCCGCCCGTGCGCGACTTCCTGTTTTCGCTCCAGCGGGACATCGCCGCCGAAAGCAGCTGCATCATGGACGGCCGCGACATCGGCACCGTCGTGCTGCCGAACGCCGAGGTCAAGGTTTTCCTGACCGCTTCGCCCGAAACGCGCGCCGAGCGCCGCTGCAAGGAGCTTGCGGAAAAAGGAATGCCTACCCCGTATGCGGACGTTCTGGCCGACATCATTCGGCGGGACTACAACGACTCGCACCGCGCCGTCGCTCCGCTGCGGCAGGCGGACGACGCCGTGCTGCTCGACACATCCGATCTCGATTTTGACGCTGCATTTGCGGCGCTGATTCAAATAATCAAGGAGAGAGTGCAATGAAACCATTCCATTACGATCCGAACAAAGAGAGCATCGCCTATCCGCTGATCCGCCCGGTCATCCGTATGCTGATCAAGATCGTCTTCAAGGAGAAGGTCGTCGGTCTGGAAAACATTCCGAAGGACGGCAAGTTCATCGTCGCGTCCAACCACGTCACGGCGATCGATCCCGTTCTGGTGGCTGACCGCTGTCCGCGGACGCTCCACTTCATGGCGAAGATCAACCTGTTCAAGAACCCGTTTTCCAACTGGCTGCTGACAACGATGAACGCGTTTCCCGTCGACCGTACCGGCGTCGATATGAAGGCCATCCGCTACGCCGAAGCGCTGCTGGATAACGGCCATGCGATCGGCATTTTCCCGGAAGGCACGCGTTCCAAAACGCTCGAACCGCAGCGTGCCAGAGGCGGCGTCGCACTCATTGCGCAGCAGACCGGCGCCGACATCCTGCCGGTGTGCATCTATTTTTCCGAGAAACCGCATTTCCGTTCCCGCCTGACCATCCGTTATGGCGAGATCATCCCGTTCGACACGATCGGTCTGATCGACGCTGAACACAGCGCGCAGGCGCTGCGCGCGGCTGCCGGAACTGTCATGGAAAGGATCACAGATCTATGGAAACTCGGCCACGCGTAATCCTTGCCGAGACCGCAGGGTTCTGCTTCGGCGTGGACAGAGCCGTGCGCATGACGTATGATCTGCTGAGCGCGAACCGCCGCGTCGCCACGCTCGGTCCCCTGATCCACAACCCGCAGGTCGTCGAGGATCTGCGTTCAAAGGGCGTTTGCGCCATCTCCGGCGCCGCGGAAGTCGAACCCGGCATGACCGTGGTCATCCGCGCCCACGGCGTACCGCCCGGCGTCATCGACGCGCTGCGTGACGCGCAGGCGACTGTCGTCGACGCCACATGTCCCTTCGTGCAGAAGATCCACCGCATCGTGGAGTCGCCGTGCGACGGCGTATGGATCGCCGGGGACGCCTCGCATCCCGAGGTCGAGGGCATCCGCGGCTGCTGCAAAGCGCCGTCGACCGTGTTCGCAAACGCGCAAAATCTGGAGGAATTGCTTGCCGACGACCCGGATATTTCCCGGAAGGAAATAACTGTTGTCGCACAAACCACTTTTTCTGTTGAAGAGTGGAAAAAGTGTAAAAAAATCCTCAAAAAACTCTGTACAAACGCAAAAATTTTTGATACAATATGTAATGCTACGCAAGATCGTCAGTCCGAAGCCGCCGCATTGGCGCAAAAAGCGGACGCGATGGTCGTCGTCGGCGGGCGGCACAGCTCCAATACGGCGAAGCTATTCGCCGTGTGCAGCGAGAACTGCCCGACGTATCTTGTGGAGCAGGCGTCGGAACTGCGCGAGATCGACTTTTCCGGCTGCTCTTTGATTGGTGTAACCGCAGGAGCCTCCACTCCTGCCGGCATAATAAAGGAGGTACATAAAACCATGTCCGAAATCATGGAAAACAGCGCAATCGAAGTTGAACAGACTGCACCGGCTGCAGTCGCAGAGGAGGTGAAAGATGCCGAACCTGCCAAGTCGATTGACGAAATGGAGTTTTCGGAGGCTCTCGAAGAATCACTGAAAAGCATGAGCACCGACCAGAAGGTCAAGGGTGTTGTCATGGGATTCTCCCCCACGGAGATCCAGGTCGACATCGGCAGAAAGCATGCCGGTTTCGTCCCGCTTGAGGAATACAGCAACGATCCCAATGCCGACCCGCAGAAAGAGCTGAAGATCGGCGACGAGATCGATCTGATCATCATGAAGACCAACGACGCCGAAGGCACCGTCATGCTCTCCAAGAAGCGTTTCGACTCGGCGAAGGCGTGGAACGAAGTCATGGAAGGCGAAACGGACGGCGCGATCTTTGAAGGCACCGTGACCGACGTCATCAAGGGCGGCGTGCTTGTCCAGACACAGGGCATCCGCGTGTTTGTCCCCGCGAGCCTTGCCACCGAGTCCAGAAACCAGCCGCTCGAGGATCTGCTGCGCACGAAGGTGCGTCTGCGCATCATCGAGGTCAACAAGCAGCGCAAGCGTGCGGTCGGCTCCATCAAGGCCGTCCTGCGCGAGGAGCGCAAGGAAAAGGCAGACGCGTTCTGGGCGCAGGCCGCTGTCGGCCAGGTCTATCAGGGCACGGTCAAGTCCCTCACTTCCTACGGCGCATTTGTCGACATCGGCGGCGTGGACGGCATGGTCCACATCTCCGAGCTGTCCTGGAAGCGCATCAAGCATCCGTCCGACGTACTGAAGGTCGGCGATGTGATCGAGGTCTACATCAAGGGTCTCGATGACGAAAAGAAAAAGATCTCTCTCGGCTACCGCAAGGCCGAGGACAATCCGTGGGAGATCCTGCGCCGCGACTATCCGGTGGATTCCGTCGTGGACGCGGAGATCGTCGGCATGACGACGTTCGGCGCATTTGCCCGCGTCATCCCCGGCATCGACGGTCTGATCCATATTTCCCAGATCGCCAACCGCCACATCGAGAAACCGCAGGACGAGCTGTCCATCGGCCAGACCGTCAAGGTCAAGATCACCGGCATCGATTTCGACAAGAAGCGCGTAAGTCTGTCCATCCGTGCGCTGCTTGATCCGATGGAGAAGAGCGAAGCTGACGAAGCCCCCGCCGAGGAAGCGGCCCCCGCCGAGGAAGCAGCTCCTGTCGAAGAAGCGGCCCCCGTCGAGGAAGCAGCTCCCGTCGAAGAAGCAGCTCCTGTCGAAGAAGCGGCCCCCGCCGAGGAAGCTCCGGCTGCAGAAGCGCCCGCTGCCGAATAATCTGTTGAACACTGCAAACAGCCGACTGATCCGTCAGTCGGCTGATTCATTTAACGGTAAGGATTTATGATGCACAATTTCAAAAGACTATTCTGCCTGTGTCTTTCTGCGCTGCTCCTGACAGGTTTCTGCTTCGTCTGCGCCGCCGAAAGCACATCCGATTCCCTGATCGTCGCATGCTCCAACGTGGCGGGTCTGCCGATCCCGGCGCTGTTCTCTCCGGGGCATAAAATCGTACCGGCCGCCGAGAGGAAGCTCGGCAAAATGCTGAACGAAAGCGGTGCGGACGTCGTTTGTGTCCAGGAGGACTTCCAGTATCACGATCTGCTTGCGGCACAAATGAAAAACTACCCGTACCGGACCTTCACCAGCGGCGGCATCCCGCTCGGCGACGGTCTGAACATTTTTTCCAAATACCCGCTCTACAACGTCGAACGGGTGACGTGGGAGACATTCAGCGGCATCCTGACAAACGACAACGACGGTCTGACGCCGAAAGGCTTCCTCAAATGTACGCTGGATGTGAACGGGATCCTGCTGGATCTTTATGACATCCACACCGACGCATACAAGACGATGGAGGATCAGCTCGCCAAAAAGGCGCAGTTCATTCAGCTGCGCGACTATGTCGATGCGCACTCCGCCGGACGGCCTGTCTTGATCACGGGTGATTTCAACTGCACACTGCATACATATTATTATGCGGAGTTTTACGAAACCATGATCGACGGCGCCGGTTTCTCGGACGTATGGGCCGAGGTGAGCAACGGCGGCAATTATCTGCGCGGCAGCGATGCGCAGGACGTGATCGCGCGCTATAACGCGCAGTACAACGATCAGTTCAAGGGCTATTGGGATTCCTATGAACGGCTCGTTTACCGCGATGCGGGCGGCGTTTCCGTCACACCGACCGAGCACCGGTATACCTTTTATACCGACCGACCGGACAAACCGCAGGCGCTCAGCGATCATGCCGTGATGACCTGCACGCTCGAGCTGGACGCGCAGGCATATACGCGGCCGCAGGAAACGCTGCAGTCGCCGACGGATCGCGCCATGTCCGAAAAGATCGAAAACGGTTTTCGCATGACCGGACGGTGTCTGCGTCTGCTCTTTTCCGATCTGTTCCGTCTGATCCGCGAAAAGCTGTAAGTATCTGATAAACTGTAAAAAAGGAGAATCACGTATGGATTTATACCCGATCTTTTCCCGCATCATTGCCTTCTTCTCGGCAATCATCTTTTCATTGTCCGGCGTACGCGTCGGTCCCGTTCTTCCGCCCGAGAATGTGCAGCCGGACAGCGCGCAGGTGACTGTCACGTTTTCAAATGATACGGCAGGCTCCGCCGCGGGCAGCGTCTCGCTGACGGCGCAGGCCGACGGCGCATACACGCTCTATTGGGGCGACGCGGACGGAGAAAAACTCACGTCGTGCGCCGCCGACCGCGAGGTGACGTACACGGAATTTGCGACCGTGAACGTACAGGACGGCAAAGGCGAAACGACGCTGCACGACTTCCTGGCGATCCCCGTCGGCGCACAGAGCATCCTTGTCTACGGCGGCGACACACTCGCCGGTACGGCTGCTCTGTCCGAGGAAAAGCTGCCGGACGACGCGTATACCTATTCTTTCGGCGCGCTCAGCGACGTGCATTTCAACCGCTACAACAAGTCCGGCACCGGCGACGACGCGTGCATCACGTTCCCCGCCGCGCTCGACTTCTTCAAGGACTATGACGTGTCGATGGTCGCCATGGCCGGCGACCTGTCCAAAAACGGCGAGGCGGATTCCTATGAGAAGTTCAACCGCATTGCCTCGCAGTACGACTTCCCTGTCTTCACCTGCAAGGGCAACCATGACTGCCGCCGGGAATACACGCTGGAAAACTGGCAGAAATACATCAATCCCGGCGTCTACGGCGACGAGAAGCGCGAGGGCGTGCTCGCAGTCGCGGACAACGGTCTCGATTTCGTGTTCCGCGGCGAGGAATCGCACGGCGACGTGTTCATCTTTTTCAGCCAGATCGCCGGCCGGTATCTGCTGCCGACGTCGCGCATCGTGACGGATGCGCAGCTTGACTGGCTCGAAGAACAGCTTGAGACGTACAAAAATGAGCGCGTGTACCTGTTCTTCCACACGTTCCTCAACGCCCCGACCGGCAATCCGCTGATGGGCGAGGGCAATCTGCTGACGAAATCCCTGAGCTTCTATCCCCTGTTCTTCGCGCCGCGCAGCAAGGATGAAGTGCGTTTCCGCGCACTCATGGAGACATACAAAAACGTGACCTTCTTCAACGGTCATTCCCACTGGGCATACTACCTGCAGTCTGTCAACCCGAATCTGAACATCACCGACTACGACGGCTCGACCGCCACGATGGTACACATTTCGAGCGTGACTTCCCCGCGTATCAGCAACGATATGACGCTTCTGTGGACGTCCGCCGCGATGCAGCGCAGCGAGGGATACCTCGTCACGGTCTATCCCGATCACTACGTGCTGACCGCGTGCGACTTTCTGCAGGGTGAAATGCTCGCGTACGCGACATATATCGTCACGAAATGACGGGCATTATTGACATCGGCGGCGGCCTGCGCGGTATTTACGGCGCGGGTGTGTTCGACCGCTGCCTTGCGGACGGACTGCGGTTCGACTGCTGTATCGGCGTATCTGCCGGCAGCGCGAACGTCGCCGCATTCCTCGGCGGACAAAAGGGCAGAAACTACCGCTTCTTTGCCGAGTACGCGCAGCGGCCGGAGTATATGGGCTGGCGCAATGTGGTGCAGAAGGGCGCGTTCATTGATCTCAACTACGTCTATGCCACGCTGTCCAACGCGGACGGCGAGGACCCGCTGCGGTACGACCGTATCGCCGCCTATGACGGACAGATGATCGTCGTCGCCTCCGGCACGGACGGAAATCCCGTTTACTTCACGGCGGCGGATATGGCGCAGAACGACTACCGCATCATCCGCGCCTCCTCCTCCCTGCCGGTCATCTGCGGCGGATGTACGATCGGCGGCAAGACCTATTATGACGGTGGGATTGCCGATCCCATCCCGATCGAAAAGGCGTTCGCGATGGGCTGTGACCGCGTGGTGCTGATCCTGACGCGTCCGGTGGATTTTGCCGTGTCCGACGGCATCGACCGCATTGGCGCCGCGGCATTGCGAAAGCGGCACCCTGCGCTCTCGCAAACGCTGCTCAGCAAGGCAGAACATTACCGCGAAAGCCTTGACTTTGCGCTGAAGAAAGAAAAAGAAGGCAAATGCCTGATCGTCGCGCCGGACGACTGCTGCGGCGTGGAGATGCTCACGCGCGAGACGGACAAGCTCCGCGCGCTGTACGAAAAGGGCGTCGCGGACGGCGGTTCGATCCGTGCGTTCCTGCAAACCGAAACGGTTTAAAATCAGAAAACACGGCGCAGAAGAGCGTGACGTTCTTCTGCGCCGTGTGTCGTTTTGCGGAATTCTTCATCCCGCGCGAAACTCGTATTCTGTTCCCTGCACGGAAGCAAAAGACAGAAAGAAGTCTTTTACCGCCGTTACGCTCCATTGGAGCGGAAGAAACGCAACCATCGGCGCAAAGCCGGGAAAGGTAAACAACCCCGCCAGGAAGATTGGTACGGGTAACAGCAAAGCGAACGGAACCATCATCATATACACCGTGTGCTGTCCGAGCGAGCGCAGATACGCCTTCGCCGGACTGTCCACGCGCAGAACGATCTGCTCATACAAGCCCGGCGCGATCTCGGCGCGCAGGACGTGTTCTCCTTCGCCGCCGGCGTCGTCCACCGTTCTGCCTTCGACCGGCACACCGTCATAGGTGATCTCCGTTATCCCGCGGAAGATGCAGGATACGGTCAGGGACGTGTTCGGCACGACGCGGAAGCCCGGCTTTTCCAAACCCGTGACCGTCGCCTTGCACCGCAGATCGATCGCCGCCGCATTGCCCGACGAAAAATGCGCTTGCGTGATGCGGAACGCCGGGCTGTCCTCGCCGTCAGATGTTTGAAAAACGCCTGCGGAAACACACATTTGCAGCATATCGTACAGCGTTTCCGTCGGCAGATGCACAAACAGGACGCACTGCGTTCCCGACACTCCGGTGCAGGTTCGATCCGATACCGCACGGCGCATTTCTTCCTGCGGGACGGTATAGGTTCGTTCGTCCGAAAGATCGACGGTCACGGAAAAATCGCCGCCTTCCCGCACGTAGTACCGGTCGAACCAGATCAGCAAAACCGCACCGTCCGCATTTTCGTTTTTTTCAACCTTCTCAAAGGCCTGCTTTATATTCTCCGTCTCTCCGGCATACGCCTGCATCAAAGCCGTAAAGGCGAGCGCAAGGCACAGAACCAAAGCGGTCGTTCGTTTCCGAAACCGCATCCTTGTTCCTCCTTTTTTATTTCCGAATACCTGCGGCGATCACCTTGCATGAACCGACCACAAGCCGCAAAAAAACGGCGGGCATCAGCAGCGGCGCGTAAAGGAATCCGCCGAACGCCGAGATCATAAAGAAGCCCAGAAATTCGTCTTTGATATCCCCTATGATTTCTCCCATGCTTTCGGGGTTATAGGTGAAGATCGACGCATAGTCCTCCAAAATCAGATCCAGCATGGAGTTCTGCGCGAACACGGCTTGAACGGTTTCACCGCTTTCGCATTGCATGAGAGCCGACCCAGCCGGCTCCGTTTCGGCGTCAGCCGCGCCCACTGTGCAAAGCGGACTTGCGGCAAAGATCATCACGACGCATAAAAGTACAGAGATCGCTTTTTTCATTCTTTTTCATCCTTTCTCCTTTATCTTCCGTTAACGAAACAGCTTTTTGAAAAAGTCAATGACGGGCTTGATGAAAATGAAATACGGCTAAACCGCCAATGCACCCAAATCATCCTCTTTTCTCCTGATTGAAAGCGTCAATTCTATTGTACCGTCTCAATTCTTAAGAAACATCGGCGAAAACGCTTAAGATTCTCTTAAAACGAAGGAATGCATCATGCGCCGCGGGCGCACCATTCGGTATTCTTCAACGACATATTCCGATTTTCTGACATAAAAAGCTGCCGCACCCGAACGGATGCAGCAGCTTTGTTTTTTTATGTATGTTTGTTCTTACAGAATGGAGAACTTCACGACGACGGCCGCAAACACGATGGAGACCATCGACAGGAGCTTGATGAGGATGTTGATCGAGGGGCCGGACGTATCCTTGAAGGGATCGCCGACCGTATCGCCGACGACGGCCGCCTTGTGGTTGTCGGAGCCCTTGCCGCCGTGGACGCCGCTCTCGATGTACTTCTTCGCGTTGTCCCATGCGCCGCCGGAGTTGGACATGAACACGGCCATCAGGAAACCGGACGCCGTGGCGCCGGCCAACATGCCGACCACGCCCGCGCTGCCGAGCACGATGCCGACGATGATCGGCGCCGCGATCGCGACGATCGTGGGCAGTACCATCTCACGCAGGCTCGCGCGCGTGCAAAGATCCACGCATTTCGCATAGTCCGCGTCGGCTTTTCCGTCCATCAGTCCGACGATCTCCTTAAACTGACGGCGGACTTCCACGACGACGCTCTGCGCCGCGCGGCCGACGGACTGCATCGTCAGCGCCGCGAACACGAACGGCAGGCACGCGCCGATGAACAGACCGATCAGAACGGTGGGATTGTTGATGTTGAGGTTGGCGAGCTTCGCAGCGCCGCCCTCGATCGAGCCGACCTTATTGATATAGGACGCCATCAGCGCCAGGGCCGTCAGCGCGGCGGAACCGATCGCAAAGCCCTTGCCGGTCGCGGCGGTGGTGTTGCCGAGAGAATCAAGCGCGTCGGTGCGCTCACGCACGGATTTGTCGAGGCCTGCCATCTCCGCGATGCCGCCCGCGTTGTCCGCCACGGGGCCGTACGCGTCCGTCGCCAGCGTGATGCCGAGCGTGGAGAGCATGCCGACCGCGGCGAGCGCGATGCCGTACAGACCGCGCGACGGATCATTTCCGCCGCCGGAGATGAAGTATGCCACGAGGACGCAGACCGCAACGATCAGGATGGGCAGCAGCGTCGAGATCATGCCGACGGAAAGACCGCTGATGATGATGGTCGCGGCGCCCGTCTCGGACGATGCGGCCAGCTTGCGCGTCGGCTTATAGCTGTCAGAGGTAAAGTATTCGGTGGACTGGCCGATCAGCACGCCGGCGATCAGTCCGGAAAGGATCGCAATGTAGAACGTCCATTCTTTGTCCAGCACGAACCAGACCAGCGGGAAGGAAACCAGCGCGATCAGGATCGCGGAGAAGTTGGTGCCGCGGGACAGCGCGCCGAGGAGCTGCTTCTGCGTGGCGCCTTCCTTCGTGCGCACGAAGAACGTACCGAAGATCGAGCAGATGACGCCGATCGCCGCGATCATCAGCGGAAGCGCCATAGCTTTGAAGTCCGCGCTGAACGCCGCAACGCCGAGCGCGCACGCAGAAATGATGGAACCGACGTAGGATTCATACAGGTCTGCGCCCATGCCGGCGACGTCGCCGACATTGTCGCCCACGTTGTCCGCGATAACGGCGGGGTTGCGCGGGTCGTCCTCGGGGATGCCGACTTCGACCTTGCCGACAAGGTCCGCGCCGACGTCCGCCGCTTTGGTAAAGATGCCGCCGCCCACACGGGCAAACAGCGCCATCGATGAAGCGCCCATGCCGAACGTCAGCATTGCGCTGGTGATGTCCGCGTTATCCAGCTTGAAGACGAACTTCAGCAGGAACAGCCAGATCGAAATATCGAGAAGTCCGAGACCGACCACGGTAAAGCCCATCACGCTGCCGGCGGAGAACGCGACGCGCAGGCCGCGGTTCAAGCCTTCCTGGCAGGCGTTCGCGGTGCGGGCATTGGCCGCCGTGGCGATCTTCATGCCGATGAAACCGGACAAGCCGGAGAAGAAACCGCCCGTCAGGAACGCGAACGGCACATACGGCGTCAGGAGTTTGGCAAATGCCATCACGCCGAGAATCACGAACATCGCGCCGAAGAAGATCAGAACGATGCGGTATTGACGGCCGAGATACGCGTTTGCACCCTTGCGGATGGAGGCGGAAATCTTCTGCATGCGCTCCGTCCCCTCGGAGAAGCCCATCACGCGCTTTGCGGTCAGCACCGCAAACAGCAGTGCCAAAGCCGAACATACCGCCGTCAGGATTACGATCCATTTGTCCAAAAAAAACATCCCCTTGCAGCTGCCTTTCCGCGCCGACGCTTTCCGTTCAAAAAACAGGCAAAAACAAACTGCCGGTTCGGGTGCTCCCGCAACCAACAATCGCCTTTTTGCCGCGTTTCCGCGTTCTTACGGGAAGAACACGGCGTCCTATTTTCTTTTGAAAAGCCGGAATCGAAAAAGGCCGCTTTTTTTTACATTTTATCACATGTTTCCTGAATATGCAAGAAAAAATTTTTCACGTCAAAAACCGCCGTCTTTGTGGCATTTGACAAAAAAAGGACTTGACGAACGCCCCGTTTCGGGGTAGAATAGAACCGTAGAGAATAGGTTTTCGGAAAGGACATCGCCATGGACAACGAATACAATCCCGACATCGTTTCCGTCGTAGACGAGGAAGGCAAAGAGCACGTCTTCGAGGAACTCGACCGCATCGAGACCGACGACGGCCGCTACGTCGCACTGCTGCCGATGTACGACGATCCGCAGGAGATGCTCGACGACAGCGGCGAGCTGATCATCCTCAAGGTCGAGGAGGACGACGACGGCGAGACGTATCTGTGCCCGATCGAGGACGAGGACGAATTCAACGCGGTCGGCGAAGCGTTCGAGGAGCGTCTGAGCGACATGTTCGATTTCGAGGACGAAGAATAATCCACTGAAACAACACCCTGCCTTGTGCGATAAATAAGCGGTCCATATTAACCCAACAAACACTTCAAGGGAGCTTGGCTCCGTCGGCAGATTGCAGACCTCCCGGTTCTCCGGACGAAGGGAGCGTGAAACCGATGGGCGGCGCCCACCTGCCAAGAGCAGGTTATTATCGGCCGCTTTCGGCTTGGCGGGGTTTGTTTTTTCATGCAACACCGCGGGATTTCCGCTGCAGATCGTGAAATAAGATTCAACAGGGCGCTTGCCGCATTCGGACGGCGCCCGTGGAGGGTGAACGGATTTGGTGCGCATCATCAGCAGCGTCGTGCTGGATATTCTGCCGCATGCGAGCGGCTTTCTTTTTGCCGAAATGGATCTCGACGAGCGCGGTCGGGAAAAGGTCAACTTTTTCTCCTACGAGCAGGACAAGCAGGACTGCTTCCCCATTACAGTCAAAACGTATCTGACGCACAAATTCGGCGAAGGCTACCGCGACGTCGTCGACGAGATCGGCGATTTTCTCTCCTGCGACGCCGCCCCTCTGGGCAAAAACGGAACGGCCGTCGTCTTCGAGTCGGGCGAGATGTACATTTTCGGCGCGGAAGGCGCGCTGGTCTGGAAGGGCATGGTCACCTATCAGGGCAAACCGATCCGCGATCTGGCCGTGGACGGCAAGGACATCTGGTGCGTCGTGCCGGAGCGCAACGCCGTGATCTGCTACTCCCCCGCTCAGAACCGCGTTTCGCTGCGCATCGGCGGCATGGATTCCGGCGCGTTCGACGAGCCGGTCAGCATCTCCAAGAGCGACGACCTTCTCTATGTCAGCAGCCGCAAGGCGCAGAAGGTGCGCACGGTCCGGCTGCCGGATTACGAGGTTGCCGATCTGCGCAAGTTCAAAGAGCCGGTACATAAATTCTTCAAAGTCGGCGCGTGCGAATACGCCGTGCTCGACAGCGGGATCTATCAGATATAGAACCCACACTTGACAAAACCCCTTCGATATGGTACAGTATGGATACCATAAAGAGTGCGCGAGGGACAAGCCCGATGACCGCACAGCAACCTGCTCTCGGGCAAGGTGCTAACGCTTGACCGATGGGGACAAGACTATGCGGCGTCCATCGGATTAGATGGACGCATTTTTTATGGACGATCTGAGAGAAAGAGGGCAAAACTATGGCACATTCCGTATTTACATCCGAGTCCGTTACAAACGGACATCCCGATAAGATCTGCGACCAGGTTTCCGACGCGGTACTCGACGCGATCCTGAAGGCCGATCCCAACGGCCGCGTAGCATGTGAAACGTGCTGCACGACCGGCATGGTGCTGGTGATGGGCGAGATCACGACCGACGCTTCTGTCGACATTCAGAAGATCGCGCGCGACGTCGTCTGCAGTATCGGATACAACAGCGCCGACGCCGGATTCGACGGCAACACCTGCGCCGTGCTGACTGTGCTCGACGAGCAGTCGGCAGACATTGACATGGGCGTCAGCAGTTCGTTCGAGCGCAAAGCAGGCGAGGAAGACGCGTTCAACCTGCACGGCGCGGGCGACCAGGGCATGATGTTCGGCTTCGCGTGCAACGAAACGCCGGAGTATATGCCAATGCCCATCTCCTTTGCACGCAAGATCACGAACCGTCTGACCGAGGTGCGCGAAAACGGCACGCTGCCGTATTTGCGTCCCGACGGCAAGAGCCAGGTCACGGTCGAGTACGACGAGGCGCACAAGCCCGTGCGCGTGGACACGGTCGTCGTGTCTACCCAGCACAGCGCGGACGTTTCGCTCGAAACCATCCGCCGCGACATCGTCGAGCAGGTCATCCGCCCGGTCATTCCGGCCGGACTGCTGGATGAAAAGACGGTCTTCTACGTCAATCCTACCGGTCGCTTCGTCATCGGCGGCCCCCACGGCGACAGCGGTCTGACCGGCCGCAAGATCATCGTGGATACTTACGGCGGCTATGCCCGTCACGGCGGCGGCGCGTTCTCCGGCAAGGACCCGACAAAGGTCGACCGCTCCGCGGCATATGCGGCGCGATACGTTGCCAAGAATGTCGTCGCGGCAGGCCTTGCCGACAAATGCGAGGTCGAGATCGCCTACGCGATCGGCGTCGCCTCCCCCGTCTCCGTCACGGTCGAGACTTTCGGCACGGAAAAAGTCGACCGCACGCTGATCGAACAGCTCGTCGCAAAGCACTTCGATCTGCGCCCCGCCGCGATCATCCAGCACCTCGATCTGCGCCGTCCCATCTACCGCGACCTTGCCGCGCACGGCCACTTCGGCCGCACGGACGTCGATCTGACGTGGGAGCGCACCGACAAGGCGGACATTCTGCGGCAGGAAGCCGGTCTTTGATCTATACATAATATAATATAAAGGTTCTTGCCGTGCGCCCGTCCCGGAAAAGCCGGAGCGGGCGCCGTTGTTGTGTTTTTCTTTTATTGACAATCGGCGGGCAGTACGATATAATGAACGGCGTAAGACGGAGCCTGACACGGCAGGCGCTCACTACGGATCGGAGGACAACATGGACTTTACCGAAATCATTCTGACTGTGCAGAACCGGCACGCGGATACGGCGGCCGACGTCGCCTGCATGGCGGCGCGCGGCGGCATTTATGTCGAGGATTACAGCCATCTCGAACAGGAGGCGCGCGACATAGCGCACATCGATCTGATCGACGAGGAACTGCTGCAAAAGGACAGAACGCACACAAAGATCCACCTGTACATCTCGCCCGAGGACAATCCTGCCGAGACCGTCTCCTATCTGCGGGAGCGGCTTACCGCGGCATCGATCCCGTATGAGATGACCGAGTCCGTATGCCGCAACGAGGACTGGGAGAACAACTGGAAGGCGTACTTCAAGCCCATGCCTGTCGGCGAGAAGCTCCTCATCCATCCGGTATGGGTCGATGATTACGACGCGGACGGACGCACCGTGCTGCATATCGAGCCGGGCGTTTCCTTCGGCACCGGCACGCACGAGACAACGCGGCTGTGTCTGCAGACGATCGAAAAGCATATGGAAGGCTGTCGGACGTTTCTCGACGTCGGCTGCGGCAGCGGCATCCTGTCCGTAGCCGCGCTGCTTCTGGGCGCGGAAAGCGCCGAGGCGGTCGACATCGACCCGCTGGCTGTCAAGATGGCGAAGCTCAACGGCGAGCTCAACGGCTTTACCGAACCGCGCTACACGGTGCTCGAAGGCAATCTGACCGACAAAGTGTCCGGCACGTTCGACATCGTCGCTGCCAACATCGTTGCCGACGCGATCCTGCTGCTGAGCAAGGACATCAAGCAGTTTCTGAATCCCGGCGCACTGTACATCACGTCCGGCATCATTGATCTGCGCGAGGCGGAGATCCTGGAAACATTCGACCGTCTCGGGTTCGAGGTGCTGGAGCGCTATGAGGAGGGCGGATGGCTCTGCTTTGTGACCAGAGCAAACTGATATGCCATTAGACGGATATTATTTGCACTTTTTGACCGGAGAACTGCGCGACGCGCTCGTCGGCAGCCGTGTAGAAAAGGTACATCAGCCCGCGCGGCAGGAGATTTTGCTGCACCTGCGCAATTACCGCACGGCGTATAAGCTGTTCCTGTCCGCCTCGGCCAACAGTCCGCGGCTGCACATCACGTCGTACGCGCCCGAAAATCCCGCGAAGCCTCCGATGCTGTGTATGCTGCTGCGCAAATACCTGGTCGGCGCGAAACTGCGCGCGATCACGCAGGCGGGACTGGATCGGACAGTCTTTCTCGATTTCGACGCGACGAACGAGATCGGCGATCCCGTTTCTTTGCGGCTGTGCGTGGAGATCATGGCAAAGCACAGCAACATCATCCTGCTGGATGCAAACGGCACGATCCTCGACGCGGTCAAACGCGTGGACGCGACACAGTCGTCGTACCGGCAGGTACTGCCCGGACTTGCGTACATCTCCCCGCCCGCGCAGGACAAGCTGGATCTGCGCGATTCGCCGCCCGACGACGTGCTTGAACGGATCCGGCAAACACCCGACAAGGCGCTGTCGTCCGCACTGCTGCAGGCGCTGCAGGGCGCGTCGCCGCTCGTGTGCCGCGAGATCGCGAACCGGTGCGCGGCGGAAGAGACGAGCGTGCGGGACCTGACGCAGCCGCAGACCGCGCTGCTTTTGCAAACGCTGGGTGCGCTGCAAACGACGCTCATGACCGGCGGCGAGCCGATCATCCTCTGCGAGCCGGACGGGCGATACGCGGATTTTTCCTTCATGGACATAACGCAGTACGGCTTTGCCCGCACGCCGAAAACGTGCGGCAGCTATTCGGCGCTGTTGGACGATTTCTATTTCGAGCGTGACCGGCTTGACCGCACGCATCAGCGCGCGGCGGATATGCTCAAGGCGCTGTCGAATGCCGCCGCGAGAACGGCGCGCAAACTCGACGCGCAGCGCATCGAACTCGAACGCTGCGCCGACCGCGAGACGCTGCGGATCCGCGGCGAACTGGTGCAGTCGTACGCCGGGATGCTCGACAAGGGCGCGCCGTTTTACGATGTGCCGAACTATTACGACGGCGGGAACATCCTGCGCATCCCCGCCGATCCCGCGCTTTCACCGATGGCGAACGCGCAGAAATACTACAAGGAATACCGCAAGGCGAAGACAGCCGAGCAGATGCTTGCCGGCCTGATCGCGGCAGGCGAACAGGAACTGCAGTATCTTGAAACGCTGACGGATCTTGTCAGTCGTGCCGACACCGGCGCAGAACTTTCCGCGCTGCGCGACGAAATCGAAACCGCCGGGTATCTCAAGCGAAAACGCAAGGGAAACGAAAAAAATCCCAAGCCCCTGCCCCCGCTCGAGTACCGCTCATCGGACGGCTTCCGCATTCTGGTCGGACGCAACAACATCCAGAACGACCGTCTGTCGCTCAAAACCGCCAGGGGAAGCGATCTTTGGCTGCACACGCAGAAGATCCCCGGCTCGCACGTGATCGTCTGCGCCGAAGGGCGCGAGATCCCGCCGTCCACGATCGAGCAGGCCGCTATGATCGCCGCGTACAACAGCAAGGCGCGCGCCGGAGCGCAGGTACCCGTGGACTACACGTTCGCCAAACATCTGAAAAAACCTGTCGGCGCAAAACCAGGCAAAGTCATCTACCACGTCTACAACACACTGACCGTCAACCCGGACCGCGAACAGACCGAAGCGCTTCGGGTGGAATAAACAAAGGAGATCCATCATGCAAAACATCATCAAAAACAAACTGCTCTCAAGCATCATCTTCCTCGTGCTCGGCGTCCTGCTGCTGATCGCGCCCGCCCAGTCTATGGCCGTGTTCGTGCGCATCATCGGCGCCGTTCTGCTTCTCGGCGCAATCGTGCGTCTGGTCGCGTATTTCGTCACGAAGAAAGAAGACCGCGTACCTCTTTCGCTGATCCTCGGCGTCGCGGCGGCTGTCATCGGCGTGTTTTTCGCCGCGGCGCCCTCCGTCGTGACGGGCATCCTTGCCTATGTCTTCGGCGCGATCCTGATCCTCGTCTCGCTGCTCGACCTTGTCATCGCGGTGCGACTGCCCGCAAGCAAGCTCGTCGCTGTGCTTCTTGCGCTTCTGGAGCTTGCGGTGGGCGTGCTGATCGTCGTCAATCCCCGCGCGTTTGCAAACATCATGACGCGCCTTATCGGCGGCGCGCTCATTTATGAGGCGGTCGTCGGTATCGTGACCGTGATCCTTGCGCGCAAGACCGCGAAATCCGGTTTCCTGGATAAATAAGCAAAAAAGTTGCCAGAACTTTATGCACCGTGTTCCTGTCGGTTTTTGCCGATTTGCGGACGCGGTGCATAACGTTTATGCAAAACAGACAAATTTCAATGCTTTCTTTTGTTTATTCTGTCAATCCTTCAAAAAGTCCTTTCGCAGAATTATTCGTCATTATGCACAAATCCGACTCCTGTTCTTTGTGCAATGTGTCTTGACTTTTTGAAAATTCGTGCTATACTGTAGGCACAAAGCAACGAAAGGATGGTTGACATGAAAGACAAAGAACTGATGGAGCTCGAAATGGATCTGATCCATACGATCGACTCGAAAAAAACGTCCGTCTGGAAGAAGCTGCTCGCCATCTTCGAGCTGAGCGCCCTGGTCGATATTCATTGATCGGACGCACATTCCACACGACTTTTTCCGCACCCGCTCACGGCGGGTGCGTTTTTTGTCACTCCGTCTGCCGGCAGGGGATACGACCGGGCGCTGCCGTCCGGACAGTTTCTTTCTGTCGGAACGAAATCTTGCCTTGCTATTCTTCCCGAACGGGTGTATGATTTGAGCAGACGCAGGAAGGGTTCGGCGTGACGCGGTCGCGGAGCACGTCAATCCGGCTTTGCGCAAACGGATCGCAAAACCTTTCCGACACACAAGAACAACCAAATGAAACGGAGGAGATCGTATGGCGACACGCGCGGTCATACTGGATCTGGACGGCACGCTGCTGGATACGCTCGAAGACATCACAGACAGTGTAAACCGTACGCTCGCGCGGTTCGGCTTCCCGCCGCGCACAATCGAAGAAATACGCCGGTTCGTCGGGAACGGCGCCGTAAAACTGCTGGAACGCGCACTGCCGTGCGTACTGCCGGCGGACACGTTCGAGGCGTTTTATCGCGCCTACGACGCGGACTATACGGCGCACAGGGAAGACAAAACGCGCCCGTACGACGGCGCGGTCGAACTGCTGCAGGCGCTGCGCGAGCGCGGGCTGTCGACGGCGGTGCTCTCGAACAAGCAGGACAACGTCGTGCGTCCGCTGTGCGCACACTACTTTCCCGGTCTTCTCGACATTGCGACCGGCCCGACCGCCGATCGCCGCACAAAGCCTGCGCCGGACGGAATTTACTACATCGCCGATGCGCTCGGCGTGACCGCGGAGGAGATCCTGTACGTCGGCGATTCCGAAGCGGACGTTCAGACAGGCAGGAATGCCGGTGTGAAAACCGTGGCTGCGCTGTGGGGCTTCCGCGACCGCGAAGCGCTCGAATCCCAAGGCGCGGTGTTTTTTGCAAAAATGCCGAAAGAGATCCTCAATTTTATAGACATTTGAGGAAAAACGTGGTATACTGTTTGCACAACATTTAAGGAGGAACAAATCATGCAATCTGTCAAAAAGTATCTTGCGGAATGCATCGGCACGTTTGTGCTGGTCTTTTTCGCGTGCGGCACCGCCGTCGTGACCAAGTGCTCCGTCGATAACCCGGCGGGTTATCTCGCCACCGCGCTGGCGTTCGGTCTTGTGATCGTCGCAATGGCGTATTCCATCGGCAACGTCTCCGGCTGCCACATCAACCCCGCCGTGTCCATCGCCATGCTCGTCAGCGGCAAAATGAGCGTCAAGGATTTCATCGGCTATGTCGTCGCGCAGTTTGTCGGCGCGATCGTCGGCGCTGCGGCGCTGATGGCGTTCGTCGGCAAAGAGAGCGGTCTGGGCACCAACGGTCTTGCCGGCGTCGACGGCAGCATCGTCAAGGGTCTTGTGATCGAAGTGATCCTGACATTCGTGTTCGTGCTGGCGATCCTGGGCGTGACGTCCAAGGTTGAAAACGGCAAGGTCGCCGGTCTCGTGATCGGTCTTTCGCTGACGCTCGTGCACCTGCTGGGCATCGCGTTCACCGGCACGTCCGTCAACCCGGCGCGTTCCTTCGGTCCCGCGCTGTTTGCAGGCGGCGAAGCGCTTTCGAGCGTCTGGGTCTTCATCGTCGCGCCTCTGGTCGGCGGCGTCCTGGCAGCACTCTGCTACAAGTTCCTGGACAGCGGCAATCAGACAGACTGATCTCTCCGTAATGTGATCGCATCTCCCCTTCGATTGAAGGGGAGTTCTTTTTAAAACTATGTGTAAAGGACCGGAACAAACATGAATATTTTGATCTACAACGAATTCTTTCACGAACAGGACCCGAACGAGCGCGCGCACGCGGTCTATCCCAACGGGATGCACAACGCCATTGCGGACTTTCTGCGCGAAGATCAGGAACTGCACGTGCGCACGGTCACGCTGGCGAACGTGGAGGAGATCACGGAGGATGTGCTCAAACAGACAGACGTGATTATCTGGTGGGGGCACTGCTGCCACGACGACGTACCGGACGCCGTAGCCGAACGGGTACAGGAAGCCGTGCTGAACGGTATGGGCGCCATTTTCCTGCACTCCGCCCACAAGTCGAAGCCCTTCATGCGCCTGATGGGCACAAGCTGCTCGCTCACCTGGCGTGAGAGCGATGACATGGAGCGGATCTGGGTCACCGCGCCCTATCATCCCATCGCCGCGGGGCTGGATCGCTGCTTTGAGATCCCGGCAGATGAGACCTACGGCGAGCCATTCGGCATCCCCACTCCGGACGAGACGGTTTTCATCGGCTGGTTCACGGGCGGCGAAGTTTTCCGCTCCGGCTGCACCTGGCAGCGCGGCTGGGGACGGGTATTCTATTTCCAGCCCGGGCACGAGACGTATCCCATCTTTTTCGATCCCAACGTACAGACCGTGATCCGCAACGCCGTTCGCTGGGCGTCTCCCGTGCGCAGGACGGCGGACTGCATGGATTGCCCCTGCCTGCCGAAAGCGCACAAGGGCACCCTGTGACGTCCGGCAGAACGGACAAGTTGCAGTTTGTCGGAGACAAACTGCGCGTGATGCGCGCCTGCGGCGCATGATGTATTCCTTCGGAATATGATGTTTTCCGCTTCGCAGAAAATGATGTGTT
>CADARP010000018.1:46348-92914 GCA_902790325.1 Oscillospiraceae bacterium
CGGAATACATCATGTTTTCGCGCGGCGAAAACACATCATGTGCGACAGCACGCATCATTTTGCATAGCAAAACATCCTTTCGGGCGCAGCCCGACAAATTCCGTTTTTCTATGTTGATTTTGATATACTGTCCGTGCTATAATGATTTATATTACCATTTTAGAAAGGAAGTGACGTCGGCGTGCCGATCAAAATCGACAATCAGCTTCCCGCGCACCGCACATTGGAGAGCGAGAACATCTTCGTAATGACCGAAGACCGAGCGCTCACGCAGGACATCCGCCCGCTGCGCATCCTGCTGCTCAACCTTATGCCGACGAAGATCGAAACGGAAACACAACTGCTGCGGCTGCTGAGCAACACGCCGCTGCAGGTGGAAGTGGAGCTGCTGCAAACCTCTACGCACAAATCCAAAAACACCTCCGCGGAGCATATGCTCAAGTTCTACAAGACGTTCGACCAGGTCCGGCAGGAAAACTTCGACGGCATGATCATCACCGGCGCGCCGGTCGAGCATCTCGACTTCGAGGACGTGGACTACTGGCCGGAGCTGTGCGAGATCATGGAGTGGAGCAAGACGCACGTCTACTCCACGTTCCACATCTGCTGGGGCGCCCAGGCCGCGCTGTACTACCATTACGGCGTGCCGAAGGTGCCGCTGGCGGAAAAGATGTTCGGCGTGTTCCCGCACCGTCCGCTCGACCTTTACCATCCGCTCATGCGCGGGTTCGACGACGAATACTTCGTCCCGCATTCGCGCCACACGGAGACGCGCACCAGCGACATCGCGCTGGTGAAGGATCTGCAGATACTGTCCTATTCCGACGTAGCGGGCGTGCATCTGCTGTCCGACATGGACTGCCGCAATTTTTACGCCACCGGCCACAGCGAATACGACCGGGACACGCTCGCGCGCGAATATTTCCGCGATGTGGAGAAAGGCATGTCCATCAAGGTGCCCTACGGCTATTTTCCCGACGACGACCCGACCAAAACGCCGCTGATGAAGTGGCGCGGCACGGGCTCGCTGCTGTTTGCAAACTGGCTGAATTACTTTGTCTACCAGCGCACACCCTACGATCTGTCGACGTTGGGGCGCTGATCTATATCGAAAATGAACGAAAGGTGTTGAACATATGACGGAAAAAGAACTGCAGGCGATCTCCTCCATCGACGCGATGGAATTCCATGTCAACGACTGGCGCGACGCGACCAAGGGCAAGCAGAGGGGCATTTTCTCCTTTGACGACCTGGCCGCGATCAAGATCAAGGAGTTGAAAAAGCGCATCTACACGGACGTCGAATTCATGAAGCCGTGGAAAATGCGCGAGTGCATCTACAAGGACGTCGGCGAGTACGAATACCTGTACGAGGGCTGGAAGGAGCTGAACGTCGGCGACCGCTGGGGCAGAAACGGCTGGAGCGCGTTCTTCAAGAACGACTTCGATCTGCCCGCGCGCTTCAAGGGACACAAGGTCACGCTGAACGTCTACTTCGGCGGCGATTCGCTCGTGTCGCTCAACGGCGTGCCGTATCAGGGACTCGACCCGTTCCGCAACAGCATTCTGCTGACGGACTGCGCCGCGGGCGGCGAGCACTACGACGTGGACATCGAATCGTACTTTGTCTGGCACTCCGACGAACCGGAGACCAAGACGCTCGCGTGTTCGTTCATCGCCTGCGTCGATCCCGAGATCGAGGAGATCTTCTGGGACTTCAAGGCTGTGTTCAACGCGCTGTTCATGCCCGTGCTCGACCAGTCGCTGTGCGAGCTGATCCGCGCTTCGCTCAAGGAAGCGTTCCACCACGTCAACTTCGACCTGCAGGGCGACGCGTTCAAGGACGAGCTGCGGATCGCGCAGCAGATCCTGCACACGCGCGTGTACGACTGCGACAAGTTCGCCTCCATCGGCAAACTGGCGCTCGTCGGCAACTCCCATCTCGATCTCGTGTTCATGTGGGCATACAAGGAATATGTGCGCAAGGTCGGCCGCACGCACGCGACGATGCTGCGGCTGATGGAGCAGTACCCCGATTTCATTTTCTCCCAGAGCTCCGCCGTGACGTACGAGGAGATGCGCAAGAACTATCCCGTCCTCTTCGAGCAGGTCAAGCAGCGCATCGCCGAGGGACGCTGGGAATACATCGGCGCGATGTGGGTCGAGCCGGACTGCAATCTGATCTCCGGCGAGTCGTTCGTGCGCCAGATCCTGCACGGCACGCGCTACGCGGAAAAGACGTTCGGCGTCACGCCGAAGACGTGCTGGCTGCCGGACGTGTTCGGAAACAGTTGGGCCATGCCGCAGATCATGAAGAAATCCGGCCTCGAATACTTCGTGACACACAAGATGTACATCTGGAACGACACCAACCCCTGGAAATACAACACCTTCTGGTGGGAGGGACCGGACGGTTCGCGCGTGTTCTCGATCGTCCCGCCGACCCACTTCATCGGCACGGTCGAGCCGGACTCCTTAAAGATGAACTGGCAGCGCTACTCCGACAAAACGACCATCGGCGAGTCCATGTACTGCTACGGCTGGGGCGACGGCGGCGGCGGCGTCGACAACGAGATGCTCGAATACGTCAAGCGCTACAAGAAATTCCCCGGCCTGCCCGAGACCGAGATCAGCACCATTGAGGCGTCTCTCGCGCGCATGAAGGCGAACGCGACCGAGGACAACATCCCGATCTGGAAGGACGAGCTGTATCTCGAGGAGCACCGCGGCGTGCACACGACCAAGGCGCTGCTGAAAAAATACAACCGTTACTGCGAAAACCTGTACCGCGAGGCCGAGCTTTACAGCTCCGTCGCCTCCCTGTACGGCTATGAATATCCCCTTGACCGCCTGAACGAGGGCTGGCAGCAGATCCTGACGAATCAGTTCCACGACTCCCTCCCCGGCTCGCACATCACCGAGGTGTTCGAGCAGCTCTGCGGTCTGTATGAAAAGATCATCGCCATCGGCGAGGGCGTGCGCGACGAAGCGCTCGCCGTGATCGCGTCGCACATCGGCGGCGTGGCCGAGGGCGGCAAACCCTTCGCCGTGTTCAATTCGCTCGGCGTCGCGGCAACGTCCAAGGTCGAGCTGCCGTACAAGGACGTTGCGGTCTTCGACGCGGACGGCAATCCCGTGCCCGTCCAGGGCTACACGAAGCTGAACGGCGAAAAGGTGCTCGTGTTCATCGCCGAGGACGTGCCCGCCGTCGGCTACAAGGTTTACTACACCAAGGAAGCCCCTGTCCCCGAAGCCGCGGAGATCGCGGGCGACACGGTCGAGAACGACCGCTTCCGCCTCGTCTTCGACGACAGCGCGGAGCTGGTGAGCATCTACGACAAGCACAACAGCCGCGAAGTCCTCGAAGGCCGGGGCAACGTCATGCGCATCTACGAGGACATGCCCGGCAAATACGAGGCGTGGGACATCGTGGCGACGTACGTCGACATCCAGTTCGACACCGAGCCCGGCAAGATCGAAAAGATCGTCCGCGGCGACGTGTTCACCTGCGTCACGGTCTGCAAAAAGATCCTCAAATCCTTCGTGCGCCAGAACATCCTCGTGTACGACGCGCTCGACCGCATCGACTTCGACAGCTACATCGACTGGCAGGAACGCCGCAAGCTGCTGAAGGTCGGCTTCGACACGGCGATCTACGCCAGCAAGTACACGCGCGACATCGCCTACGCGACGATCGAAAACAGCAACTACCGCCAGAACCCGTACGACAAGGCGAAGTTCGAGGTCTCGGCGCACAACTTCATCGACATGTCCGAGGACGGCTACGGCCTGTCCATCCTCAACGACTGCAAGTACGGCTTCGAGGTCGACAAGCAGCGCATGATGGTCACGCTGCTGAAGGGTCCGATGAACCCCGACCCGATGTCCGACCTGGGCGAGCACTACTTCACCTATTCCCTGTATCCGCACAAGGACAACTGGAAGAAGGCCAAAACGCTCACGCGCGGTCTGGAGCTGAACAACCCGATGCACGCCGTGGAGATCGCGGCGGGCGGCGCGGACAAGAGCGGCTCCTTCATGTCGCTGAACGTCCCGAACGTCACGCTCGAGGCGGTCAAGAAGTGCGAGGACGAGGACGCGTACATCGTGCGCATGGTCGAAAAGACGGGCGCGTCGGCGGACGTCGTCTGCACGCTCTTTGCCGACGTCGACAAGGCGTTCGCGTGCGATCTTCTCGAGCGCGGGGACGTGCCGGTCGAGGCGGCGGGCAATACGCTCGCGTTCCGCATCAGCCCCTTCGAGATCAAATGCTTCAAAGTGTTCCTGAAATGACGGGGAAGAAATAAACGGATTTTTCCGGATTTTTCCAAAACTGCCGACGGACGGCGGTTTTTGCCGGAAACTTGTCCGAAAAAATGGCAAAAAAGGCTTGCATTTACAGGAATGCAATGCTATAATACAATTACATTTATATAGGGAGGAATTTTTTACCATGAAGAAAAGAGTTCTTGCAGCGCTGCTCGCTGTGTGCCTGCTCATCGGCACGGGCGTTACGTTCGCCTTGGCCAAGCCGGCTCCGGGCGATACTTATGTAACAAAAGGGACAAAGTTTAGTAAGGAGCTTCATGATAGTATCGTTGGCGCAAGATATGACAGCTTGGAGGGGATACTTAAAAACGATACACTTGGTAACCCCGAGCTGAGACACTATACCATTACGCCCCAGGAATACGACAAAAACGACCCGAATCTGCCGGTGTTGCGAGTAACCAGCAAAGTCGAAAAGATTGACAACACTAACGTTCGCGATTATTTCAATTTTTCTCCGGCACTGGATGACGATATCGTTACAGTGACGAGTAGCCCGATTGGCTTAGAAGATAGCGAAATCGAAATTACTTTCACCTACGAAAAAAGCGGCGTAGACATTCCAAATCTCCAAAACTATGTCTATTCGTTCAACAAAACTCTTGCGGACGAAAAGAATCCAAGCGATGTCGCGGACAATAAGGACGACGATTACATTGATTGTGCCAGTAACACAGTCGTTGAAGATGATCTTGATAAGATTCCTTACTTCGACTTTACCTATTCGATCAAAGATAATACGGATGTTCCCTCTGTTCTTAATTCAGAAAAAACTTATGAGCACACTCTTAGAATCAAATTAAGACACGCTAACACCGTTTACGGCGAAGAAGGCGAGCGTTTTACCGATGATCTTGTCGACAAAACTTATGGAGAGGTTTCCAGACTTCCGAGAGCAGATGAAAAACAGGAAGACGACAAAATTACAAACGCAAACCTTATCATCTCGCCCGCAGAATACACAAGTTTCCATATTCCTTTTGTAACAGTTGACAAGCAATTCACAAAGCTCACCAATCATCCGGAGAATCCAGATCCAGACAATCCGACTCAGGATGATATTAGAGGCTATTTCAACTTCTCTCCCGCGCTGGATGAAAAGTTGAACGAAAAGGTGATCATTGAATCCGATGATTTCACCAAGGATTCGCAATATATCACGATCACCGTTAAGTATGTTGATATTGACGAAGCCGATTTAAACGCAACAGTTAACACGCTCACAAAGACGCTGAAAGACAAAGACGAGTCATCGGACAACAGCAAAGATACAGTCAAATCTTCCGATGTTGAAACGGCTCCCGCATTTAAGTTAACGTGGAAGTACGAAGATCAATACTTCTCTGCAAACAAGGTTTATCATGATAAAAACACCGTATCCGGAAGCAAGGTGCTCAGCTTCCAGATCATGAGATCCGCGAACTATGATATTTACGGCAATGAAGGCGTCGTTTACAAAACGAATCTTGCCGGCAAGAAGTACATTGATGTTCAAAAGGGTTATTATGATAATGACCCAGACAAAAAGCTTGAAGTTGTCGAGAAGCCGGAAATCACCTATTACACCATCACCCCGAAAGAGGAAGCCTTCACCGTTTCGTCCGACGTCACGCTGATCAACAACGCCAACGTGTCTCACTATTTCAATATTACAACGAGCGGTTATGAGAGTTTCAACGATACCGTTAACGTTTTCGGCGTCTTCGGTCCGTACGATGAGACCATCAAGGTCAACTTTACGCTGAAAGATCCGACCAAAAACGGACAAGTTTACTATCAGATCTCGAGAAAGCTCAAAGATACGTATGACAAAAACAGAGATATTTACATTGATGCATCTGAAACGACTATGAAGAAAAGAGATAATAACGTCGTTGTCGATGGATCGAACACGATCGATTATGACTACGAAGAGATCACGAATTATCGCTTCAAACTGCGTGAGGTCAACCAGAGTTCCGGCAGATGGTCGACCAGAACGACCAATGACAGCGCAACGTACACGCTGACGAACGTCAAGAGAACTCCGCAGCGCGATCCGATCGGCCATCTTGATTTCACATGGAACCTTTGGAAGAACCTGAAGGATCTCGGCAAGTGGATCCAGGGCGCGTTCACGTTCCTGCTTCGCACGGCTTGGGAGCCCTTCCGCTGGGTACTGAGCTACATCGTGGATATCAAACCCGTTTTCTAATTTAACTCCCTATCTGACCGGCAGACCGAAAGGCCTGCCGGTCTTTCTTGTCCGCCGCGCTTCTGCCCTCCGCTCCTTCTGCACACGTTGGACTTGTACGGGGAACCCATGTGTTCCGCTTGTACCTGCTCCCTTGCGTAAAGAAAGCCGGTTTTATGTTCATCACGGATTTCCGTGCAAAAGAAGGATTGGTCGTTTAACCTGAAGGCTTTTCCCCAGAGGGAAAGCATTTGTGTCGAGCATCGGCTCGACAAATCCCGATTTCGTAGGGGACGATGCCCACATCGTCCCGCCGTTCCTGTCCGATGCTTCCATCGGCGATGCCGTAGTACGCTGTTCATGCTGATTCCTTATCTTCTTGCTATCTGCGTCCCTACATACGGACGGACGTCGTGCCGTTATCTATGCCGATTTCGGCGCGTGTGCAGGGAACGCACACATGCGTTCCGCTGGTACCTGCTCCCTTGCGTAAAGAAAGGTTCATCACGGATTTTTGTGGTATGGTCAGACGCAAGCAAAGGTGGTGTCATCGCGAGGGAGGCGAACGCCGACCGCGGCGATCCGTTCTCTCGGCACGATCCGTTCTCTCGGCAGAACGTAAAAGGAACAGCAAAAGACATGGATTGCCGCGCACCATAAAGGTGCTCGCAACGACAAACAAGGGTATGTTTTCTTATCCCACAAAAATCCGTGAAGAGGGTAAAACGCTCTTCACGGAAAGTTGGGGGATTCCGCTTTCCGGTGTCATCGCGACGGCGATCTCCCAAAGCTGCCGATTAAGGTGCTGCTTTTTACCGGCATCCGGTTGAGATTGCCGCAGCCCCTTCGACCGTTCGCAATGACAGTACTTCTTGTTTGCGCGATCCCCGATTTTCCGTGATGAACCAAAGAAAAAGGACGCCGAAGGCGTCCCTTTATGCTTGCGGCGCATCGTCCGCAGGCGCGACCGCAGCGATCGTAACGGCGGCGGCAGCCAGGATGGATGTGACGATCACGAACGTCATGACGGGTTCTCCTTTCCTCTGAAATGTGTTTACACAGTTTATCGTACAGCGATGAGCGCGACCGCGACGGCTGCGGCAGCGGCGATGACAGCGGTGAGGATGAGTTCCATACTCTTTTCTCCTTTCTCCTTTTTTCTCGGGGGCTCTCTGTCCCCCGTCGACACCCGTACAATAGCACAACCCGCACAAAAAATGTGCGGGTTGTCATTTTTGACGCAGTATTTGTCTTTTTTGATGCGCGGACAGATTCGGGTCGGTTACGCCTTCGGATACGCGTCCATCACGGCAACCATGATCGCCTTGTGCGCGTGCAGGCGGTTCTCCGCTTCGTCGAAGATCTCCGCCGCGTGCTTCTCAAATGTCTCGGCCGTGATCTCCTCCTCGCGGTGCGCGGGCAGGCAGTGCAGCACGATCGCATCGGGATTCGCCAGCTTCATGAGTTCTTCGTTGATCTGGTAGCCGGCAAACGCGATCTTGCGTTTCTCGGCCTCCTCCTCCTGCCCCATCGACGTCCAGACGTCCGTCGTGAGCACGTCCGCGCCGACAGCGCCTTCGCGCGGATCGCTGCACAGTTTGAATTTGTCGCCGTATGCCGCAGCGAAATCGAGCACTTCCTGTGCGGGACGGTAGTCGTCGGGACAAACGGCGGTCATGGACATACCGGTCTTTAAAGCGCCGACGATCAGTGAATTGGCCATGTTGTTGCCGTCGCCGATGTAGCACATCTTCAGACCTTCGGTCTTTCCTTTATATTCGCGCACGGTCAGCAGATCGGCAATGACCTGCGTCGGGTGGCAGAAATCCGTCAGACCGTTGATGATCGGGACGGAACCGTACTTCGCCAGATCCTCCACATAGGACTGCTCGAACGTGCGGATCATCACGCAGTCGAAGTAGCGCGAGAGCACGCGGATCGTGTCCTGCACCGTTTCGCCGCGGGCGATCTGCATGTCGTTGGCGTTGAGGAACGCGCCGTAGCCGCCGAGCTGGTATGTGCCGACCTCGAACGACGTGCGCGTGCGCGTGGACGCTTTCTGGAAAATCAGCGCCACGGATTTGCCTTCAAGATACTTGTGCGGGATGCCGTTTTTCTGCTTGTATTTCAGATCTGCCGCGATGTCGAGCAGTTCGTTGACCTCGGCGGAAGAAAGATCGAGAAGTTTGAGAAAGTGTTTCATGAGAACAGTACCTCCAGTTTTTGTTTTGCAGTTTCAATTTGGCGCAGGACCGATTCCGGCGACGGACCGCCCTCGGATACGCGCGTGCGCACGCATGTCTCCAGCGCGATCGCATCGTACACGTCGGCGTCGAACAGGCTGCTGTATGTGCGCAATGTCTCGAGCGGGATGTCTTCGAGCACGGTGTCGTTCTGCACGCACCAGCCCACAAGCGAGCCGGAGATCTTGTACGCGTCGCGGAACGGCATACCCTTCTTCGTCAGATAATCCGCAAGGTCGGTCGCGTTGATGAAGCCCTTGGCCGCCGCCATGCGCATGTTTTCGCGCTTGACCGTCATCGTATCGAGCATCGGGATAAAGGTCACGAGACATTCGCGCAGCGTATCGACCGCGTCGAAAATCGCTTCCTTGTCCTCCTGCATGTCCTTGTTGTACGCCAGCGGCAGACCTTTCATCATGGTCAGCAGCGTCATAAGGTCGCCGTACACGCGCCCCGTCTTGCCGCGGATGAGCTCGGTCACGTCAGCGTTTTTCTTTTGCGGCATGATGCTCGATCCGGTCGTGAAGCCGTCGTCGAGCTCGATGAAGCGGAACTCCCAACTGCACCAGAGGATGATCTCCTCGGAGAAGCGGGACAGGTGCATCATGGCAATGGAGATCGCCGACGCCAGCTCGATGCAGAAATCGCGGTCGGACACGCCGTCAAGGCTGTTCGCGCACGGTTCATCGAAGCCCAGAAGCTCCGCCGTCATCCGGCGGTCGATGGGATAGGTCGTGCCGGCCAGCGCGCCGCTGCCGAGCGGCATGACGTTCATGCGCCGGCGGCAGTCGTTCATGCGCTCGACGTCGCGCAGAAGCATGCTGACATATGCCATCAGATGATGGCCGAATGTGATCGGCTGCGCCCGCTGCAGATGCGTGTAGCCGGGCATGATCGCGTCGGCGTACGCTTCGGCTTTCTTCAGCAGCGTCTCGATCAGCTCGCGAAGCAGCGCGTTCAGACTGTCGATCTCGTCGCGCAGATACAGCCGCGTATCCACCGCAACCTGATCGTTGCGGCTGCGCGCGGTATGCAGACGCTTGCCCGCGTCACCGATGCGCGCGGTCAGCTCCGCCTCGATGAACATGTGGATGTCCTCGGCGTCGTTGTCTGTCGTCAGCTTGCCGCTCTCGATGTCCGCCTGTATACCGGCAAGGCCCGCAAGAATCTTCTCCGCGTCCTCGGCGGCAATGATGCCCTGCGCCGCGAGCATTTTCGCGTGCGCCATGCTGCCGGCGACGTCGTGGGCATACATCCGCCGGTCGAACGGCAGGGACGTGTTGAAGCTGTTGACTCTGTCGTCGGTTTCCTTCTGAAACCGACCCGCCCATAGTTTCATCTTTACGTTCTTATCCTTTCCGCATAATCTGAATAATCTAAAATCGGGGAAGCTCGTACAAGCTCCCCCGTATGCTTGCCGTATTCTATTTTACTTGTTTTCTCTGCGGCTGTCAAGGATTGCTTTGATCTTGATCGGCAGACCGTAGAGGTTGATGAAGCCGGCGCTGTCGGCCTGGTTGTAATCCTCGTCCTCACCGAAGGAAGCCGTCACGTCGTCATACAGCGAATAGTCGCTGAACAATCCCGCGGGAACGATGTTGCCCTTGTAGAGTTTGAGCTTGACGTCGCCCGTCACGGTCTTCTGCGTCTCGTCGACGAATGCCTTGAGCGCATCCATCAGCGGGGTGAACCACTGGCCGTTGTAGACGGTCTCGGCCATGCGCTGCGCGACGATCGCCTTGAAATGCGCCGTCTCCTTGTCGAGGCAGATGCTCTCGAGCAGCGCGTGCGCCTTGTAGAGGATCGTGCCGCCGGGCGTTTCGTACACGCCGCGGCTCTTCATGCCGACCAGACGGTTCTCGACAATGTCCAGAATGCCGACGCCGTTCTTGCCGCCGATCTCGTTGAGCTTTTCGATCATCGTCACGCCGTCAAGCGCTTCGCCGTTGAGCTTGGTCGGGACGCCCTTCTCAAAGGAGATCGTGATGTAAGTCGGCTCGTCCGGCGCCTTTTCGGGCGTCACACCCATTTCAAGGATCTTGTCGTACATCGGCTCGTTGGCGGGATCTTCGAGGTCGAGGCCTTCGTGCGACAGATGCCACAGGTTCTTGTCCTTGGAGTAGTTCGTTTCGCGCGTGATCTTGAGCGGGATGTTGTGCGACTCGGCGTACTCGATCTCGTCCTCACGGCTCTTGAACTCCCATGTGCGCCACGGGGCGATGATGTCCATCTCCGGTGCAAACGCCTTGATCGTCAGCTCGAAACGCACCTGATCGTTGCCCTTGCCGGTGCAGCCGTGGCAGATCGCATCGGCGCCCTCGGCCTTGGCGATCTCGACGATGCGCTTGGCGATCGCGGGACGCGCGAACGACGTGCCGAGCAGATATTCCTCATACTTGGCGCCTGCCTTCAGGCACGGCCAGATGTAATCCTCGACGAACGTCTTGTTCAGATCCTCGATATACAGCTTGGACGCGCCGGTCTTGAGCGCCTTCTCCTCCAGACCGTCCAGCTCGGTGCCCTGACCGACGTTGCCGGAAACGGCGATCACTTCGCAGCCGTAGTTTTCCTTCAGCCACGGAATGATGACGGATGTATCCAGACCGCCCGAGTAGGCGAGAACGACTTTTTTGTACTGTTTCATAATGATGATCTCCTTGCATCAATTTTTCATAATTATACATTCGACGTTTTCGTTTGTCAAGAGGCAAACGACACAATCCGCAATCTATATGAGAAGTGTACAAAAAAGCAGAGAACAGATGTGTTTCTTGTGCAGAATGCCCACGCGTCTCACTGCCCCGATGTGAATATATATTCACTGAATACTGAATATCAGTGTATATTCCGAAATATTTTGCGGAACGCTTTACATTTTTTGACGGATATGGTAAACTACATTTTAATAAAAATGAAACGATCGGAGGTCATGGTATGAGCCGAACCTACATCCCCGAGGGCTACAACAGCCCGATGACCCTGTATGAAACGCAGAAAGCGATCGAGCAGACGCGGCAGTTCTTCCAGCAGCGTCTGTCGCAGGAGCTGCACCTGATGCGCGTGTCTGCGCCGCTGTTCGTGACGCGCGAGTCGGGATTGAACGACGATCTGAACGGCGTGGAACGCGCGGTCGGTTTCGACATTCCGGAGACGGGCGGCGAGGCACAGGTCGTGCATTCGCTGGCCAAGTGGAAGCGCATGGCGCTGAAAAAATATGACATCCACGTCGGCAAGGGACTGTATACCGATATGAATGCCATCCGCCGCGACGAAACGCTGGACAACCTGCACTCCGTGTACGTCGATCAGTGGGACTGGGAAAAGACGATCCAAGACAGCGACCGTACCGAAGAATACCTGCGCGCAACGGTGACGGCGATCGTGAACGCGATCTGCGACACGAAGGACCGCGTCCTCGAGATGTTCCCGGCGCTGCAGGGCACGCTCTCGCGCGAGATCAGTTTCATCACGACGCAGGAACTCGAAGACATGTATCCCGATCTCACGCCGAAGGAACGGGAGAACGAATACGTCAAGACGCACCCGACGACCTTCCTCATGCAGATCGGCGGCGTACTGCGCTCCGGAAACAAGCACGACGGCCGTGCGCCGGACTATGACGACTGGCAGCTCAACGGCGATATCCTGTTCCGCAACGACGTGCTCGGCTGTGCGTTCGAGGTGTCCTCGATGGGCATTCGCGTCAGTCCCGAGTCGCTCGACCGGCAGTTGACGCTCGCCGGATGCGACGCGCGGCGCGCGCTGCCGTTCCACAAAGCACTGCTTGCGGGCGAACTGCCGCAGTCGATCGGCGGCGGCATCGGCCAGTCGCGGCTGTGCATGCTGCTGCTCGAAAAGGCGCACATCGGCGAGGTACAGGTCTCCGTCTGGGACGAGGACACACTGCGCATCTGCCGCGAAAACGGCATCGAGATCCTGTGACGCGCAGTGAAAAGATGCTCGTCTGCACGGGACTTCTGGTGATCGCGGCGGGCATCCTGTACGAGACGCTCCGCGTGCCCGACCTGTACCCGGCGTCTTTCCCGCAGACCGATCCCGTATCCGCCGTTTCGACGTCCGTCAGCCGCTTTGCCGTCAACATCAACGAGGCCTCCGCCGAGGAGCTGGCAGGCGTGCGCGGCATCTCGCCCGCACTCGCGCAGCGCATCGCGGAGGACCGCAGCGAAAACGGGCGGTTCGGTTCCGTCGACGATCTTGTGCGCGTCAGCGGCGTCGGCCCGTCCACTCTGGAAGCACTGCGGCCGTATCTGACCGTCGGATAATGCGTGCCGTTCCCCTGCCGCAGTTTCTCAAAAATGACAAATACCGTGTTAAAAATGACAACCCGCCCAATCTTGCGGCGGGTTGTGCTATTGTTCAACTGTATAGTAGACATAATCGATTTTCTCCGACACTCTGCGTTCCGAAAAAAATGACAAGTCGGAAACCAGCTTACAGCGCTATTAACCTACTATTCATTTTCAAAAAACAGGGAACAGAAAGGAAGATGTTTTCATGCAAAGGTGTCTCGGTTGTATGCAGGAATTCGAGGAGGAAATGAACATCTGTCCCCATTGCGGGTATACCGTCGGAACAGAAACCACATCCAAGAATCATCTTGTTCCGGGGACGGTTCTGCATAACCGCTTCACGCTCGGGAAGGTGCTCGGGCAGGGCGGTTTCGGCATTACATACATCGCGTGGGACAGTCATCTCAACAGACCGGTTGCAATCAAAGAATACATGCCGAGCATCTTTGCCTCACGCATTTTCGGAGAAACGGAAGTGTTTTGCTACAACGAAGACTCCGAACAGCACTTTAGCAGAGGAAAAGAAAAAATCGTTCGGGAGAGTCTGACAATCGCTTCCCTGAATGATGTGGACGGCGTTGTACGCGTCTTCGATTATCTGGAGGAAAACAAAACTGCATACATCGTCATGGAATTGCTGCGTGGCAAAACTGTACGGGACGTACTGGAAGAGAAAGGCTCTTTTTCTCTGCAGGAAGCGGCGGCCATCATGCAGCCTGTTCTCCAAACGCTCAGTGCAATGCACGCGAAAGGTGTAATCCACCGCGACGTTGCACCGGACAACATCTTTATTTGCGACGACGCCAGGGTGAAACTGCTCGACTTCGGCGCGGCACGGATGCATTCTTCCGATCTGGATCAAAAAACTGTTTCCGTCATTCTGAAGTACGGTTATGCCCCGCGTGAACAATATGCAACACGCAGCGAACAGGGCCCGTTTACCGACGTCTATTCTGCAAGCGCGACCTTATACAAATTATTGACCGGCGAAACGCCGCCCGAAAGCATCGGGCGCTCTGGCAGAGACCGGGAAGACTTTCGCGCACTCCTCGCGCTTGATCTTCCGCGCAGGGTCAAGGACGCCGTCATCCGTGGAATGCACCTCGATCCGGCCAGGCGCACTCAGTCCGCCGCGCAACTGCTGGCCGTACTGGAGCCGTATCTGCCGCAGGAATACGATCCGGTAACAGTCGAAGATAAGCCGCCGCAGGAACCGGAAACAGTATCGCTGTCGAAACCATCAACTCCTGAACATGATTCGGAACACATCGAAAAAGAACCGCCGCGCACTATGCAAAAAATCATCCGCGCCTTGAGTACAGCGGCCATCATCACAGTCGTTGCAATCGGCGCAATACTTGCCGTGCACAGGATGCAAATCACTCAGGCGAGCGAGATTGACTTGCTTGCTGAAGAAAAAGAGACCGAAACTGTCTCTGTGGGTTCTTTCGCAAACTTCTTCCTTTCCGAGACAGCAACAGAATTGGCGACGGAAACAACGTACGCAACCACCAAACCCGAAACGACGATCAAAGCAGCCAAGACTGCGTCGACGACCAAAGCGGCGTCCACGACCGCAACGGCCGCAGAACAACAGGACACAATCCCGCAGATTAATATCACCGCGTCCGTTCCCGTGGGTACTTTTCCTAAATATAACGATCCGGCAGCAGGCGTATCGATTCATCTTCCAAGCTATATGCAATCGGAAAAGACCGCGTTCGAGCGCTTCTTAACTCGTACCAATGACGATCCCGATTACATGGCAAGCGGAACGGAGAATGAATTTGAGTATGATTTGCTATATGATAGCGAAAGATTAGATTACTCGGACAGCAATAATTCTCTGCAGAATCCGTCGGAGGAGCTATGGAAAGAAAAAGTGACAGAAGAGGGTTATACCAACTACAGAGATGGCATTCTCGATATGTTCGAAATAGAAGAGGGTCTAAAGGCTGTGAATGTGAGCAAGTGCAATAAAAGTGGAAGATTTCTGTACGTTTGCGATTACATTGAAACGATGGATAATGGAGGAAATATCTACTATTCATTTTTTGTAGGTATATACAATTCCACCTCTTATATTTGTGCCGCTGTATCAAATAATGAGGATTATGCCGCTCTGCACTCTCTGGCATACTCGTGTATGCAGTTCAGATAAATAAAACGTGGTATGAAAAAGTGACATACTCAAAAGTTGCCCTTTCGACGGCACAGACAACGCCGGAAGCTTTCTGTGCGGTAACGCCGAAATGACCTGAGTGTTAAAAATGACAAATACCGTATTAAAAATGACAACCCGCCCAATCTTGCGGCGGGTTGTGCTATTGTGGGAGCGTCAGGCAGACACGAAAACGGTTTTTCTTCGCGTTTCCGTTTTTGACAACTTGACAAGACATTGGAATTGTTTTACAATAGAATTTGTATTTCTGTATGCAGAAATGGGAGAACGGGTTTATGATTTCGGTCAACGAGGTGTGCAAGTCTTTCGGAAAGACGCAGGTCATCAAGTCGGTATCGTTCACGGCGCAGTCCGGTCAGATCACCGGCTTCATCGGCGCCAACGGCTCCGGCAAAACGACGACCATGCGTCTGATCTCCACGATCCTGAAACCGGACAGCGGTTCGATCACGGTCGACGGCGCGGACGTCATCCGCGAGCCGGCCGAAGCCAGGCGCCGGATGGGCGTGCTGTTCGGCGGCGACGTGTCGCTGTACAACCGGCTGACCGCATGGGAAAACATCCTGTACTTTGCCAAGCTCCAGGGCATGACCGAGGCGCAGGCCGCCGAACGGATCAAGGTGCTTTCCAATCTGCTGGATATGGAACGCTTTCTGTTCCGTCGCGTACAGGGCTTCTCCCGCGGAATGCGGCAAAAGGTCGCGTTCGCCAAGTCGATCGTCCACGATCCGTCCACGATCCTGCTCGACGAGCCGTCCACGGGACTGGATATTTACAGCATCCGCGACGTACAGGATTTCATCCTGACGTGCAAGGATCAGGGCAAGACCGTGCTCGTTTCCACGCATAACATGCACGAGATCGAGCGTCTGTGCGACAATCTGGTGATCATCTCAGACGGCCGGATCATCCGCAACGGAACCAAGGAAGCGATCCTCGCCGGCGAGGGCACGAACGACGTGATGGAAATGTTTTTCCGGGTCGCGGAGGGCAGTCGAAATGCGTGATTTCAAACTCGTTCTCAAAAAAGAGCTGACGGACATCCTGCGGGATAAGCGCAGCTTCATCATGCTGTTTGTACCGGTTCTGCTGTTCCCGATGATGTATATCCTCATGGGCACGCAGCTGAACAAAGATTATACAAAGAACCTCCCCTGCATCGTCGACGTCGAGCCCGGCACCGCGGACGAAACGCTGTACAGGACGCTGTTCGAGCAGACCGGCGTCGTCGACAGAAAAGAAGTCAAAGAGAGTGAGACGGAGGATCTGAAAAACGGCGACGTATATGCGGTCATCCGCATCAAGGACGGCGGCATCACCCTGCTGTACAACGATGCGTCCACGAAATCCGCCGCCGTGAAGGACGCGATGGAAAAAGCGCTGAACGAGATCATCCGGAAGTCGTTCGAGCAGAATCTGCAGACGCGGTACAACGTGTCCGCCGCGTCACTGCAGCCGTTCCGGCTGGAAACCGTCAAGCTGTCGGACGAAACGCAGATATCCGGCAGTTCCACCATGGCTTCGATCGCGCCGATGATGCTGGTTGTGATCATCATGAGCAGCGGCGTCTCCGTTGCGATCGACGTGTTCACCGGTGAAAAGGAACGCGGCACGCTGGAAGCGCTGATGACGACGCAGGTCAGCCGCATGAGCCTGCTGATGGCAAAATTCACCGCGACGCTGTGCATCAGTCTGCTGGGCATGATCCTGTCCATTCTGGCGTACGTGATCTCTTATATGTGCTCGGATGCAGCCAAATACATGCTCGGCGGCGCCGACAGCGGCGCAAAGCTCGGCCTGTCCTTCGTGCAGACGCTCGAACTGGTGGCGGTCTGCCTGACGCTGTCCATATTCGCCGTGTCGCTGATGACGCTGATCGGCCTGCACGCGAAATCGGTAAAGGAAGCGCAGTCGCAGATGAGCCTGATCACGCTGATTCCAACGCTGCTTGCCGGTCTGACGCTGTTCATGGAGTCTGCCGATATTTCGCTCGCCGCCATGTGGATTCCGGTGTTCAACTCCATCGTTTCCATCAAAATGATCTTTTCCGGAACGGCAAGCGGTACGGCGATCTGCTGCACGGCGCTTTCGTGCCTGGTGTATTCGGGTCTGATGTGGATCGTAAGTGTGAAGATGCTGCGCAGCGAGAAGCTGCTGCAGGGATAAGGCGGAAGAACTATGTTAAGAATCGCTGTTTTCGATTGTAAAAGTAGTGCCGAGCAGTTTGAGGACGTTCTGGTCCGGCTGCTGTTCGACAAATGTGAGTTCGGATTTGAAACATACACGTCCATGGACGAAGTGATGCGGATCGACTTTGAGCGCGACTTCCATTTCGACCTCGTGTTCATTGAAGTGAGCGCAGACGTCCTGCCGGGCATCGAGATTGCCAAACGCATCCGCGAGACCGGCAATGTCCATACGGAGATCATCTTTATCTCGACCGACGACTCCTATGCCCTGTTCGGCTATAAGCTGCGGGTGTTCGATTATCTGGTAAAGCCCATCCCGATCAAGGCGCTCGCGGAAACGATCGACCGCTATTTCTGTTACTGCGACGCGGACGTGGAAAGCTATTTCACATACAAGGTATCCGGCATGGTGCAGAAGATGCGCCTGGACGACATCTTCTACTTTATGAGCAGCGGCAGAAAATGCAGCATCGTCAACAAAGGCGGCGACAGTGAGTTTTACGCCAAACTCGACGAGGTGGAAGCGCGCCTCGATCCGGAGCAGTTCCTGCGCGTGCACCAAAGCTATATCGTCCAGCTCAAATACATCAAGAGTCTGACGCGGGACGGCATGACCATGAACAACGGCCTGTTCGTGCCGGTCAGTCAGAAACGATATGTCACCGTAAAAAAACAATTCATGAAATATCTCGAAATCGAGGAATAGGAGAAGACGACATGAAAGAGATCAAACGGCTTACACGCTGCGAAAAAGGACATTTTTACGATGCGGGCAAGTATGACGTCTGTCCGCATTGCGAACACACGCGGGAGATCCCCGTGACCAAGCTCGAAACGGAATGGACACAGCAGAGAAGCGATCCGGACTCCGTCCATCCCATGTTCGCGCCCGAGGCGGATAAAGCGCCGGTGATCGAATCGCGCGGCACATGGGAGCAGTCTGCCGCGCCGAGCGTCTTCAGCTCGGAACCGGCCCATTCCTCCGCGCGGCAGGACGACAGCCTGACCGTGCATATCTACCAGAAGACGCTGGGCACCGAGCCGGTCGTCGGATGGCTCGTATGCGTCGAAGGCGTGCACTGCGGCCAGGATTTCCGCATCAAATCCGGTCGAAACTTCGTCGGACGCAGCGGTGCGATGGACGTGTGTCTGAGCGGAGACATGGGCGTGTCGCGCGACCGCCATTTGATTGTCACGTACGACCCGAAGAGCACGTTATTCTTTGCGCAGCCGGGAGAATCCTCTTCCGCGCTGAGCTATCTCAACGACAAACCGCTCCTGGAAGCGACCGAACTCAAGAGCGGCGACAAGCTGACCGTGGGCGAATCGGATCTGCTCTTCGTCCCCTTCTGCGGCAGCATCTACACATGGAAGAAATAAATCAGGTGTACAAAACATGAAAATTTTCAAAAAAAGAGACAGCGGTTTTGCCGGGTCGATCATGGGCATTGACGGCGATTATGCCGAGGCGATCTTCCGCCTGGACAATGACGAGGTTGTCGTCATCGGGCGTGATCCCAAAACTTCCCACATCGTAATGGGCGAGAACTGCAGCCGCATCAGCAGAACGCACTGCAGCATCTGCGTCAACAGCGCAAACGGCACCTATACCGTCCGTGATCTTTCCAGCAACGGCACGTTCATCAACGGTTCCCGGATCGCACGCGGCGTCGATGTGCAGGCGCCGCGCGGCTCGATCCTTGCCGTGGGCGATATGCACAACACGTTCCGTCTGAACTGACCTTCATTCTTAAAGGAGAAACGCATGTACGAAAGAATCTGTATTTCCTGTTTCGGAGACATGGGCGAGTATGATCGCTGCCCGCACTGCGGATACGTCGACTCCGGAAGCCGCAAACACGCGATGCTTCCGGCGCGGTATGTGCTGCAGGAGCGCTATCTCATCGGCGAAGTGCTTTCCACGGACAAAAACTGCGTTTGCTACAAGGCGATGGATATGCAGGAAAACCGCATCGTGGAGGTGCAGGAGCATTTCCCGCGGGAGATCGTCACGCGCGACGCGGATTCCATGGCGCTCGTGCCGCTCGAACGTGCCGGCACACAGTGGCCGGACAAGAGCGTGCAGACGCTTTTCAGAAACGCGCAGGCCATGATGCAGTTTTCGCAGCGCGATGGAATTCTGCATGTGTATGACACGTTCCTTGCGAACCAAACGGTCTACATCGTCAATGAATATGTGGAAGGCATGCTGCTGGAAGATTACCTGAAACAGTGCGGCGGAACCGTGGATACGGATACCGCGCTGTCGATCATCCTTCCGATCCTCGACGGTCTGGCGCAGCTGCACAAGGCGGAGCTGATCCACCGCGCAGTCACGCCGAAAAACATCATCATCACATCCGACAATTCGATCAAGCTGATCAATTTCGTCTTTTTGAAAGAAGCGTCCGCGTTCCAGGAGAACGAGATGACGGTTTACTTTTCGCCCGGCTATGCGCCGTATGAGCAGTATGTGACCAAAGAGAGACGCGGACCGTTTACCGACATTTATTCCGTGGGCGCCGTCCTGTACCGGATGCTGGTCGGCCGTCCCCCGCAGGACCCGATCGAGCGCAAGGGAGAGGATCGTCTGCGCCAGTCGCTGGACGAGACAGACCTTCCGGAATATATCGTGCTCTGCATCTGCAAGGCGATGCACATGAACAAGGACATCCGTTTCAAAAGCGCGGCGGACATGAAGAACGCCCTGCTGCAGAACACCGAACTGGTGGACGTGGACGGACATCTCGAAATGATCCGCAAGCGCCGCCAGATCGGACTCATCGCCGGTTTGGCTGTCGTCTTCGCAGCGCTGGTCGCGGTTCTGATCATTTTGATCATCAAGTATTTTTGATCGTCTGTCTGTCGGCAGATACAGGAGGGATTGGATTTGATCACCTATAACGGTATTTCAAAACGAGGCGAACGCGAGCGCAACGAGGACGCGATCGCCGTGTTCAAGCGGGATTCGGACGACACGTGCTGCTTCGTCCTGTGCGACGGGCTCGGCGGACACGGAAAAGGCGACGTCGCCTCCGCGCTGGCATGCGACGCCTTCGGAGACGTGTTCGCGCACACGTATGATTTCTTCCCGCGCGCTTTCTTTATGGAAGCGATCGAAAAGGCGAATCAAACCATCCTTGCCAAACAAAGGGAAGAGGGGTTTGTGTCCGGGATGAAGACAACGCTGACGGCGCTGCTCATCTGCAAGGGATACTGCACCTGGTGCCACATCGGCGATTCCCGGCTGTATCTGTTTCAAAACAACAACGTGACCTGCCGCACGATGGATCACAGCGTCCCGCAGATGCTCGCCAACGCCGGTACGATCAAGGAAAAGGATATCCGTTTCCATCCGGACCGCAACCGCCTGCTGCGCGCGCTCGGCAGCGACGACGATCCCATCCGGTACGAGGTCTCCGCGCCGTACCGCCTGCAGGAATGTCAGGCATTCCTGCTCTGTTCCGACGGCTTTTGGGAGTACATCGACGAAAAGCAGATGTGTAAACTTCTGCAAAAAAGCGGGGACGCGGACGAATGGCTGCAAAAAATGAAAGCCGTCGTCGTTGAAAACGGCAAAGGCAAAAATATGGATAACTATTCGGCGATCGCCGTGATGAATCACGTATAAGGAGGTGCGGGACATGGAACGCTGTTTGGGGTGTATGAACGAATACGACGCATCTTTCGATGTTTGCCCGCACTGCGGGTATGTCAAGGGTACTGCCGAAAAATCCAAAAACCACCTTGCTCCCGGCACGACGTTGATCGGCAGGTATCTGATCGGCCGCTGCCTTGGGCAGGGCGGCTTCGGCATCACCTATATCGCATGGGATCAAAGGCTGTATAAAAAAGTAGCGATCAAGGAATTCATGCCCACGTCCCTCGCCTCCCGCATCACGGGACAGATGGACATCACATGCTATAACGACGAAGCGCAGGAACGGTTTCAGAACGGCATTCGCAGAATGCTTGATGAAAGCCGTCGTCTTGCGCAGTTCAACGATCTGGAGAGCGTCGTGCGCGTTTACGACTGCTTTGAGGCAAACCAGACCGCATACATCATCATGGAACTGCTGGACGGAGAGAACGTCGAAACGATCCTTTCGCGGCAGAAGACGATGGACCTTTACGACACCGCAAAGATCATGCTGCCGGTACTGCAGGCGCTGCGCGAGATCCACGCCACCGGTCTTATCCACCGCGATATTTCGCCGGATAATATCGTCGTCTGCAAAAACGGAAAGGTCAAGCTTCTCGACTTCGGCTCGGCGCGCGTTGCGTCCGGCTCGGACGACAAGAGCTTGTCCGTGATCCTCAAGCCCGGCTACGCGCCGAAAGAACAGTATTCCGCCATGGCGAAGCAGGGGCCGTACACCGACGTTTACGCCGTCTGTGCCACGATCTACCGGATGCTGACCGGCGTCAAGCCGATCGACAGTCTGGAGCGCCATGTGCGGGACGACAAACTCCCGCCGATCGAAACGCTGGCCGCAGTCCCGAAAGTCCTCGCGCAGGCGATCGGACACGGTCTGGCAATCGAGCCGGCAAACCGGATGCAGACGGTGGATCCTCTGCTGACCGCATTTCAGAGCATCATAGACGGAAGGACGCTGCCTCCCCAGAAACCGGCAAAGCCCGCAAAGACAAAAAGCGGAAAATCGTCGAAAACCTGGCTCAAGATCGTCCTGCCCGTCCTTGCCCTGTTGCTGGTCGGCGCCGCGGTGTTTTTCGCGGGCAATCACTTCGACTGGTGGGATACTCTGCAGAACAAGACGCCTGTGATCGATCCGACAGACGCCCGCACCGAATACCAGCAGGCGCTTCTGGAAAAAGCTGCCGCCGGAACGGTACCGGCCGAAATGCTTCCTGCGGCGGAGGATCGGGCAGAACTGGAGAAGACCTATGCGCGCACGCGCACATATACGGCGGACGACGGCCTGCTCTACGCGGAATTCAAGGATGCGGACGGACGCCCGGTACTGCGTGAGCAGATCCTGCTGCCGAAGAACGAAACAGACGCGTTCACGATGTTCACCTATACCGAGTCGGGCGAGCCGAAAGCGGTCGTGGAATATCTCGCGGACGGCAGCGTCGGGGACGCAACATGTTATTACTACGACCAGGACGGCACGCTGTTCGTGACGGCCGCATACGAGAACGGCAAACTGCAGAACACGACGGAATATGCCCCCGTCAAGGATTCGGACGAAAAACTCCCGTCGGTCATCCGCAGCAGCGACAAGACCGAGGTGCGCGTGGAATACTCAACCAAGGGACTGGATACCATTGAAAAGCACTTTGACAAAAGCGGAAACAAGGTCTATGAGCGCGTCGAATATGCACAGCTTCGCAGAATCAGAACCGCTCTGTACGACAAAGACGACGACCCCACGCAGGTGACCGTCGTCAATCTGGATGCGGACGGACGCAAGATCAATTACGAGGAGACCGGTTACGGCGGCGTGTTCGTCACAAAATACGTCTGGGAGTACGATTCGCAGGGCAGAGCGACACACTTTGCCGTGATCGGCGAAGACGGCCTGCAGCAGTCCGGCTACCAGTTTACCTATGTGCCGACGGGTCTGCACTATATCATGAAGGAAGACGCTGCCGACGGAAGCGGAAACGTGATACGCGAATACGCTTACGACGTCATCAAAAACAGCTATATCACATATGACTACAACACCAACGGCAAAATGACCGCGCGCACGTCTTATTCCGCGTACGAAAAGCAGGACGGAAAAACCACGTGGACGTACGACGCGGAAGACCGCGTCACGCAGAAGGAGACATTCGACGAGAAGAACGAAACGGTCGAGGTCTGCAAAGACTATGTTTACGAAACGGGATACGCTACGGACGGATCGCGTTATGACGATGCGGTGAACGGGTATACGGTATATGACGCCGAGGGCAAAAAAACATACAGTATTCTGGAAGCCGACGCGGGAAGCAAGTATTACGCAGTCAGGACCGAGTACGACGCAAAGCAGCGGCAAACGCATTTTACCGTTGAAGTGAACGAAGTGCTCCGCGAGGAGATCGTCACGAGCTATTCCTCCGACGGCCGCAGGGAAACCCAGACGCTTTATGACGAGAACAGTTCCATTGTAAACAAGTGGGCGACCGAATACGACAAAGACGGCGGCGTCACATCCGAGGAAGAATATGACACAAACGGCGTCCTGCGCATCAAGCGCAACTACACCGGCATCCACCCGACCGAACTGTTTATCTATAACGCCGACGGCTCGATGACCGATCATTATGTTCTGGAAGACAGAGTGCTCGTCGGCCAGGTCATCCGGCATTACGACGGCAACGGAACTTTCAAGGAACAGTTCCCCGAGGACAGATTGGAGTGGCATCCGAGCATTCCGGATTGATAAGGAGAGATGATTTATGCGCAGATGTCTGGGGTGTATGCGCAAATACAACGAAGAATATGATATCTGTCCGCACTGCGGGTACATATACGGCACGCAGGCAACGAGCAAAAGCCACCTGCCTCCGGGGACCGTGCTGCAGGACCGCTATCTGCTCGGCAAAGTACTCGGGCAGGGCGGCTTCGGCATCACCTATATCGCATGGGATCTGCGGCTCGAAAAGGCAGTCGCCGTCAAGGAGTTTTTCCCGACGGCGTTTGCTTCCCGCATGACCGGACAAAACGACGTATCCTGTTTCAATGCGGAATCCCGTCAATACTTTGACTCCGGCCTGCAGAAGATGATGAACGAAAGCCGGCTGCTTGCGCGGTTCACGGACCAGACCAACATCGTCCAGGTGCTGGACTGCATCGAGGAGAACGGCACCGCCTACATCATCATGGAACTGCTGCGCGGCGAGACGGTGCAGAGCGTGCTCACCCGCGAACGCAAGCTGTCTCTCGAGCGCACCATGCAGATCATCCTGCCGATCCTGCAGGCTCTGGAAACGATACACAGGACGGGACTTGTCCACCGCGACATCTCGCCCGACAATATCTTTGTCTGCGACGACGGCAAGGTCAAACTTCTCGATTTCGGTGCGGCGCGCATTGCCACCGGCCAGGATCACAAGACGCTGTCCGTGATGCTGAAAAAAGGCTTCGCTCCGATCGAGCAATACAGCAGCCACGGCAAGCAGGGCCCGTTTACGGACGTTTATGCCGTGTGCGCCACGATGTATAAAATGCTCACGGGCGTGACGCCCGAAAGCAGTCTCGACCGCATGGGGCAGGACACGATGCGTCCGCTTTCCGAGTTTGCCGACGTGCCCGATCCGGTTGCCAAGGTGGTTCAGCGCGGCATGGAGGTCGAGGCGTCGGAACGTATCCAGACCGCGGGCGAATTGTATAACCGCCTCCAGCGCGCACTGCAGGACGTCGAGCGCACGCAAAAAAAGAAGGAGCAGAAAGCATCCAAAGAAAAGCGTGCAAAACGGGCGCAGTCCGCCGCTTCGGACGCCGCAGATACCGCACCTGTCCCCTCTTCGGACAAGCAAAGCCGTGCCGCCGAGGCGCGCGCGCAATCCGGCAAAAAGACAAACCGCCCCAAAAGCAGGCGTTCCGTTCTGATCGCGGCCGTGTCCCTGGTTCTCGTCGCGGCGATCGTGGTCGGTATCGTCGGCGTGGCGGCGTTATTGTCGGACAAACTGACTGCGCGGTCCAAGGTCGGCGACGTCGTTTCGTTCGGCAAATACGGACTTGACGGCGAATCTCCGCAGAAGATCAAGTGGATCGTACTTGACCGCGTCGGAGACGAGGCGCTGCTGCTGAGCCGAGATGTGCTGGATTACCGGACAAATCACGACGAAGACGGCAAGAGCTTCACGTGGGAGACCTCCGATATCCGCGAATGGCTGAACGCCGATTTCTATAACGCGGCGTTCTCCGACAAGGAAAAAGCGCGGATCGCGCTGCATGAAAACGAGACGCAGGACAACCCGGTCTACGGGACTTCCGGCGGAAACAACACGACGGACCGCTGCTTCCTGCTGTCTGTCGAAGAGGTGGAAAAGTATCTCCCGGCGGAAGAAAAACGGATCGCGGAATATACGGACGCGGTGCGGAAACGGGACTTTGCCGATTCGGATACGGACGACAAGACCATCGGGTGGATGCTCCGCTCCCCCGGCAACGATCCTGCGGTCGCGAGCAGCAATCAGTCATTCCTGGACGTCGAATCGGACGGCGCCTTCTATTACCATACCGACGGCTTCCATTATTCCGGGGTACGTCCGGCACTCTGGGCAAACGTCACCGGAAATTCCGGCGACGCCGGTACGGAGTGGGTCAGCGGATACCGCGACCATCTGTATGATTTTTCCTGGACGCTGCAGAACGGCACCCTGCATCTGTCCGGCGAAGGCACGATGCCGCGGCTTGAATATACGGTATGGTCTTCCGAGTCCAAAAACGACGTCAAATCCGTCGTGATCGACAACGGCTTTACATCCATTTCCGATTGCGCATTCGAGGACTGTGTCAATTTGACGTCCGTCCAGATCCCGCAGAGCGTGGAGGAGATCGGTTTTTCCGCGTTCCAGAACTGTGCAAAGCTGAAAACAGTCTCGCTGCCGTCCTCCGTAACCCGGATGGGCACATCGGTTTTCACCGGTTCCGGCGTCGCTTCCGCCGACGGCGCGTACTGGAAAGACAACATGCTGTGTGTCGGCCGCTGCCTGATCCGCGTTTCCAGAGGTCTGAAAGGCTCCGTCAAGGTTCCGGATGCGGTCAAGGTGATCGCCGAAGGCGCGTTCCGTGACTGCAGCATCAGCCATGTTTCGATCCCCAACGGCGTGACGCGGCTGGATTCCGTTTTTGTGGATTGCAAAAAACTGCAGTCGGTCGATCTGCCGGACAGCATCGTCATCATCAACGACGCATTCAGCTACTGCGATGCGCTGAAAGATATCCTGCTTCCGAACGGACTGGAGCGCATTGAGAGCGGGTTCTACGGCTGCGAGAGTCTGAAAAAGATCGTGCTGCCGCAGTCGCTGCGGCACATCGGATCGCAGGCGTTCTGCTGCTGCTGGGCTCTGGAGGCCGTCGCAATGCATGCCGGGATCGAAGAGATCGAAAGCAGTGCTTTCTTCAACTGTCCGTCTATCCGCACCGTCCTGTTCTACGGCACGCAGTCCGACTGGAACGCCATGCGGATCGGTACCGACAACGAGCTGTTGACGGACGCTGCGATCGAATTCCGCTCGGCGGAAAACGATCCCCTTTCCGGTGTGCAGAAAGGCGACACGGTCCTGTTCGGCCATTATGAGCAGGACGGCGACACGTCAAACGGAGACGAACCGGTCGAATGGATCGTACTCTCCGCGGGCAATAACGGCCAGATGCTGCTGCTGAGCAAATACGTCCTGGACTGCCATCCGTACCATACGGATCAAGTGGACGTGACGTGGGCGAGCTGCGAGATGCGCCAACACCTCAACAATGCGTTCTATGATTCATGCTTCTCTGCCGAGGAACAGGCGCTGATCCGCCCCAGATACCAGTCCAACCCGGACAACAAGTCCTACAAGACAAAGGGCGGCGCCGGAACGGTAGACAACGTCCGGCTGCTGACCCTGCAGCAGGCGCAGGCAATGGACCCGGCGTATCTGATGGTGCGGCCGACGGCATATGCAGTGAGTCAGGGCGCATTCGTGAATGAAGAAAACGGCAATACCTGGTGGTCGCTGCGCTCGCCCGGCTCCGGCAACGATCTGAACGCGCTCGTGCGTTCCAACGGCGACATCCCTGCGGGCGGTGACCGTGTGAACGCAAACGGCGGTGTACGTCCGGCGATCTGGGTGATCGTCCCCTGACCCGCCTGTATATAGGAAAGGAAAACAGCAATGAAAGACAAAAAGCCGGATCTGACCGGCGGCACGGCGTCCCGCCGGAAGCTAAGATGGCTCTGCATGACTGCAATCGGAACGGCGCTGTTCGTTGTACTCGCGCTGTGTCTGCAGGTCCCTGTATTCGAGAACTATTACCTGTGCCTCGGCTACATCAGCATGGCGGTCTGCCTGTATTCGTTCGGAACCGCAAGCGGCACATTCGTCGGCGTTGCGGGTGTGATCCTGTACTGTGTGCTGATCAGCGGTCTGCGCGGTCTGCCCGGCTGGGCGGTCGGCAACCTGATCATCGGCATCATCGTCGGCCCGACGTTCAAGCGGACCAAAAGGATGCAAAAGAAATGGATGCAGGCGGCTGTGAATTTCCTTGCGATCGCGTTCTCGACCGCGGTCGGCATCCTGATCCTGAAATCCCTGACCGAGTGCATCCTGTATGCGCAGCCGATGGCTGTGCGCATGGGAAAGAACGTGTTTGCCTTTGCGGCGGACGTCTTCGTGCTGGAGTTCAGCCTGCCGATCTGCATGTCGCTCGATAAGCTCCTGCAAAAAACTCTGAAACGCCAATAACCGAATCACCGAAAGCAAAAGGACGCCGAACGGCGTCCTTTTTGTAGGTTCATCACGGAAAGTTGGCAGATGGGTTAAGGACAGAAGGTATGGATAAGTAGCGAATAAGAGTAAAGAAGAAGGCATCGTCACGGAAACCAGAACCAATACGTTTAGTAACCTTGATCTTGTTGTTGAAACCTTCCAGCCTGCCGGTACAGATCTGGAATATGGCGTGAGCTGCCAGTCCCGGAACGCGGCATTCTTTCTGTGTTGCAAACTTGACCAGTGCCGGTGGTATGGCGCTTTCCTTGGCAGCTCCAAACCACTTCATAACACGCATGGATGATTATTTCCCGTTAGTCTGTTCCTCTGATCAGTTTGGTGATCATTTCCCACCAAACGACCGCGCCTTGTCCGAAAGACAGGATGGAAAAGGCGGGCACGGTGAGCGGCATCAGAACCATCGTCGGTCCAAGTATCAGAGACATGAGCGCGGTAACAAAGCCGCCTTGAATACCGCTGCCCAGCATAAACAGCGGCAGACAGGGAATCAAGGCAATGCCGATAAGGACAGACCGACAGCGGTCTTTTTTATACATCGCTTCGTATTCCGTCCGGGAGAGCGCCGACACGACTTGCGGAAGACTGACCTGTTGGCCGCAGACGAGGACGGCATACTCCGCAGTACCCGCTGCTGCCGGAATCACCAGATTGTTCTTATCGTCATACTCGGGTGTTACGAATGTCACGCCGTCATCGTTTTTGATCCGCACGCTGAAATAGGAAGCAGGCAGATGTTCATCATTCTGCGGGTAGCAGATTGTTTCGTCCTCTATCAGATTCGCTTCCGTCTTCAATACCGCCAGTTTGTGCAGTGCGGTGTCGTACGAAGCAGTCTGAGTCGTATGCGCGACAACCGTATACTGCGCGCACAGCTCCGGGGACATGTTTCCCGCTTTGTCGACGAAAGCGCCTGCCGCAAATCGCAGATATAGTGCATCATAGGGCATATCCGGCAGCGTCCAGACCATGTGTTCCACGCCATCCGCATCTGTAAAGATACTGCATGTCCACCGCATCGCGTCGCCGCTTGCCGCTTCTGCCGGCTGTTCGGTTTCCTCGTCGCGGACGTATACCGTGAACTGTGCGTCCGGCTGCATAGCAAATAACGTGTCGTTTTGCAGAACAAAGAACGTGCACTGATCGGCACTATTCGTGGCTTTGAACCATTCCAATAATCCATCGTTCGCTGTGAAGCCCTCGACCGTTTCTGTTTCTGCCGTGCAGGTGAACGCCGCGCAGACGGTGAACATCACCGTAAGCAGCAGAGAAAACATTTTTTTCATAAAAATCTCCTTTCGGTTTCAATGTGCTTTCAGGGTACTACTTCTTCGCTGAAAAAATCAATAAAGAACAACTTAAGGTTCTCTTAATTAAAAAGAATGTTCACTTAAGGAAGATTTAGCGGCAGACTAAATATCACTCAAAGAGTTAGGTTGGGAGTTTCACGACATTGACTTTGACTATGAGAATGGTATTGTTACTATCGTTCGTACATCTTATTTCAGAAAAGGCAACACGAGCATTTATGCCCATACGTTGGAAACCAAAACCGGCGTAAATCTCGATAAAAGTCAATGTCCGGGCAACAATGTCGATATGTAGTTTTTGCCTGTTTCATCTGAAATCTTTTATTTATCAAAGAAAAGAAAAGCCGGCATCTTGCGATTCCGCAAAATGTCGACTTTTTCTGTAGGCGTTTTTCTCCGCCGACAAGCGGGCGGAGATCTTATCTCTGCATACCCGAAAGCAAAAGGACGCCGAACGGCGTCCTTTTTGTATATTCCTGTTTTCAAAACCGGCTCTGCGCACACAGCGGCATTTGCCCGCGGCGTCCCGATCGTTCTTTATTCTTTTTCCCGGAACACTTTTTCCGCGATCTTTGCCGCTTCCGCCGCGTCCTTGGCATAGTAGTCCGCGCCGATGCGGTCCGCGTCCGTCTGCGTGAGCACCGCGCCGCCGACCATCACCTGACAGTCCGTTCCACGCCGCAGCACCTCGATCGTCTTCTGCATATACGGCACAGTCGTCGTCATTAAGGCACTCAGCCCCACCAGCCGTACGTGCTCTTTTTTCGCTTCATTCAGGATCACCTCGGGCGGCACGTCCTTGCCCAGATCGATCACGTCATAGCCGTAATTCTTCAGCAGCATTTTGACGATGTTTTTGCCGATGTCGTGGATGTCGCCCTGCACGGTCGCAAGCACGATCTTCTCGCCCTGCGTATGCCGCCCCGCGTTTCCGGCAGCCAGCTCGTCAAACCCCTCCTTCGCCGCCGTCGCGGACGCGATCAGCTGCGGCAGGAAGAATATGCCCTTCTCGAATTTCTCGCCCACCTCGTCGAGCGCCGGGATCAGATGCCCGCCGATGACCTCAAGCGGCGAAATCGTTTCGAGCAGCGCGCGTACCTTTTCGCGCACGCCGCCCTTCTGTCCGTTCAGGATCATCGTGCGCAGATCGGCGTCGCCCGACGTCGTCTGCACCTGCGGCGCGTCTGTGTGCGATGCGATGAACGCCGCCGCCTCCCGATCCTCGCCGTGCAGCACGCGGAACGCCGCCACGGTATCCATATACGCTTTGGACAGCGGGTTCAGGATCGCCAGATCGAGCCCCGCGCCGAGCGCCGCCGCAAGGAACGTGCGATTCAGCAGTTCACGCGCCGGCAGACCGAAGGAAACGTTGCTCACGCCGAGCACCGTCTTGCATCCCAGACGCGTCTTGACCAGCTCCACCGCGCGGACGGTCTCCATGACCATATCCTGGTTCGTGGACGCAGTCAGCACCAGACAGTCGATGCAGATGTCTTTTTTCGGGATGCCCATGGACAGGGCTGTATTCACAATCTTTTCCGCGATCCTGCAGCGTCCTTCCGCCGTTTCCGGAATACCGTTTTCGTCGAGCGTCAGTCCCACGACCGCCGCGCCGTATTTGCGCACGATCGGCAGTACAGCCGCCATGCTGTCCGCTTTGCCGTTGACGGAGTTGATGATCGGCTTGCCGCGATACCGCCGCACCGCGCATTCGATCGCCTGCGGGTCGGCGCTGTCGATCTGCAGCGGAAGATCGGTCACGATTTGTATTTCGTCTATCATGCGCGACAGCACGGTTTTCTCGTCGATGTCCGGCAGTCCCGCATTGACGTCCAGAATGTCCGCTCCGGCAGACGTCTGCGAAAGCGCCTCCTCGGCCACATAATCGTAGTCTCCCTCGCGCAGCGCCTGCTTGAGCATTTTCTTGCCGGTCGGGTTGATGCGCTCGCCGATCACCGAAGTGCGTCCGTCGAGCAGAACACATTTCGACGCGCTCGTCACGGCAGAACCGGTGAACACAGTCCGTTTGACCGGTGTGCGCGCGTCCGCTTCCCGCCGCAGCAAACGGATATAGTCCGGCGTCGTGCCGCAGCAGCCGCCGATGATCGTCACGCCTCTGTCGAGCATCTTGCCGACCGACTGCGCGAATTCCTCCGGCGTCACGTCGTAAACGGTTTTGCCGTCCCGCATGGCCGGAAGACCGGCGTTCGGCTGTACCAGCACAGGTACGGAAGCATACTGCAGAACGGTATCGACAATCGGCAGGAGCTTGTCCGGGCCGAGCGAACAGTTGACGCCGACCGCTGCGGCGCCGAGATCCGACAGCGTGACGGCGGCCGCCGCCGCATCCGTACCGAGGAACGTGCGTCCCTTCGCCTCGAACGACATCGACACGAATACCGGTTTATCCGTGACTTCTTTGGCCGCCAGCAGCGCCGCCTTCGCCTCCAGAAGGTCGGTCATCGTCTCGATCAGCACGAGATCGGCGCCCGCCTCGACGCCGAACGCAATCTGTTCGCGGAACGCGTCGATCGCCTGTTCGACCGGACAAGTACCGAACGGTTCAAACAGCGCGCCCGTCGGCCCCACGTCGAGCGCCACGGCCTTCGCGCCGCTCTGTCTGGCGAGTTTCACCGCGTCCGCGATCACCTCGCCGAGCGGGTATTCGCCGTGGTATTTCAGCCGGTTCGCGCCGAATGTGTTCGCCGTCACGACGTCGGCGCCCGCCTGCACATATGCGCGGTGCACCGCGAGCACGGCGTCCGGGTTCGTCACGTTCAGCGTCTCGGGCGCTGTGCCTGCGGGCAGAACGTCCTGCAGCATCGTGCCCATCGCGCCGTCCAGTAAAAGAAAAGAATCGGTAAAGTCCATCATATCAAAATTCTCCTGACAGTTCCGCGACATACGGCCGGTGATCGGAAACGACGACGGCCGGAATGCCGGCAGACGTCACCGTATAGCCGGAGCTTGTGAAAATATAGTCGATCTTTTTGCGCGGGCAGTCCGACGGAAAACTCATCGTCCCCGCCGGCAGAAACGCATCGACGTCCTGCATCCGGGAGCGGATCGGCGAAAGCACCGCGTTGTCGGGCGTGACGTTGAAATCGCCCATCAGGATGCACCTATCCGCTTCGAGCAGCGGCAGTACCGTCTGCAGCGCGTTGTCCTGCTCGTCGGGATTCAGTCCGAAGTGCGTCACCAGAACGGTGTGGCCGGCGATTCTCGCGCGCAGCACGGCGCGCGGTTCATAGTATTCCGTACCGCTGCGCACCTCTGGATACGGGATCGGGATCGTTTCGGCGTGTTCGATCGGGAACCGCGAAACGACCGCGTTTCCGAACGGCTCCGTGCCGTCGTCAAGAAACGCTTCGGAGAAATACCACTGCCAGCCCAGGCGCTTCGCCAGCTTTTCGGCCTGCTCGCCGCATCCGGCGCACCCGCCGTACACTTCGTTCAGTCCGACAATGTCTGCGCCGCTTTCGCGTATGACGGCCGCAAACGCATCGTAGTCGATCCTTTGTGTCCGCACGTTCTCAAAGTGCAGCACATTGTAGCTCATCACGCGCAGCGTGCTCATCGAAGCCCCTCCAGGATATCTGTCGCGATCTGCGGACGGTTCATCGTATAGATATGGATGCCGTCGGCGCCGTGCGCCTGCAGGTCGCGGATCTGCCGCACGGCGTAGTCGATACCCGCCTTGCGCAGAGAATCCGGATCATTCTCGTAGCGGTAGAGAATGCGGATGATGTCGGAAGGAAGCGAAGCGCCGCAGGTGAAGATCATCCGCTCGATCTGCGCCTTGCTCAGGATCGGCATAACGCCCGGCGTAATCGGGATGTGCACGCCGATTCCGCGCGCTTTCTCCAAAAAGCGGTAGAAGCACGTATTGTCAAAAAACAACTGCGTGACGAAAAACGATGCGCCCGCCTCCTGCTTTTCATACAGATGCCGCAGATCCTCCTCGGGATCGGCGCACTCGATGTGTCCCTCCGGATAGCACGCGCCGCCCATGCAGAACCCCTCCGCCTGCAGACGGCGCATGAGCTGCGATGCATAGCGGAACACGCGCGCCGTCGAGCCGGGGATCACGTCGCCGCGCAGCGCCAGCACGTTTTCGACGCCCGCATCGTGCAGCCGCTGCACGTCCTCGCACAGCATCTGCTCGTCCGAATTGATGCACGTCAGATGCGCGCACGACTCGATCCCGTAGTCCTTGCGGATGGAGCCTGCCAGCACCGCCGTGCGCTCACGTCCGCCGGAGCCGCCCGCCGAACATGTCACGCTGATGTAGTCTGGCGACAGTTTGGACAGCGCCGACAGCGTCGCATGGAACGACTCGGTCGACAGCTCGCCCTTCGGCGGAAAAATCTCAAAGGAGATCGGTTTTTTCTGTTGAAAAATCTCTGCGATTTTCATTCAGTATCATCCTTTCCGGATCGTTTCTTTTTCGGATATCCGACCGCAGCGGTCAGGCAAAACACCTCGCACGCGCCGCGGATACGCAGCATTTTGGCACATTCGGTCAGCGTCGCGCCCGTCGTGCGCAGATCGTCGCACAGCAATATGCGCTTGCCGCGGATCGCCTGCGGGTCTGTCGTCTCGAACACACCGAAGACATTTCCGCTTCGGCGGCGGTGATCGAGCGAGCGCTGCCGGTTGGTTTCATAGAGCTTTTCGAGCGTCGGCACGCACGGAAGACGCAGTTCCTGCGCGACGCTTGCCGCCAGCAGTTCGCTCTGGTTATACCGGCGCTCGCGCTTTTCGCGCCGCGTCATCGGCACAAACGTCACAAGATCGAACCGCACATCCGCATATTCCCGGCGCGCGCACAGCGCCATCTCCCGCCCGAGTACCGACGCGACGTCCGGTTCCTCGTGAAATTTCAGCCGCCGGATCCCCTTGCGCACGACGCCGGTGTAATAGAACGGCGATGCGAACGCTGCGGTAAAGCGGCTGTGGCGCTTTTCACAGACGCAGTCGCGCCGCCCGCATCCGCAGTACGGGCACGCCGGCGTCGGAACGCGGTGCGCCGCCTCTTCGCAGCGGAAACAGATCTCCGTGCCCGGCGCAACGACCGCACCGCACAGCGCGCAGCGGCGCGGGAACAGAATATAGCGCATACGGCGCAGAAGCTCAGAAACCTGTCTGTTCATCGTCTTCTGTCAAAAATGCGCACAGCGCCGAATAACGGCGTGTTTTTTTATCGTTTTCGGTCATCTCCCGCACGGTCTCGGCAGCGCCGACAAGGATCAAAATCTGCTTGGCGCGCGTGACCGCCGTGTACAGGAGATTGCGGTACATCAACTGCGGTACGACGCCCGCGACCGGCACGATCACAGCCGGGAATTCGCTGCCCTGACTCTTGTGCACCGTGACGGCGTAGGCAAGCTCGAGATCCTGCGCGTTCTCTGCGGAATACACGGCGCTGCGGCCGTCGAACACGACCTCCAGTTCGCCTGTTCCGAGGTCGATCCCCGCCAGGACGCCGATGTCGCCGTTGAATACGCCGACGCCTTCTTCGCCGTCGCGCGTCCACAGAATATCATAATTGTTGCGCACCTGCATGACCTTGTCGCCTGTGCGCAGCACGGTCCCTTTGACCGTGATCTCATTCTTTTTCGCAGACGGCGGATTGAGCACCTCCTGCAGCTGCTTGTTGAGAAACACCGAGCCGGTTTGTCCCTTGCGGGACGGGCAGAGGACCTGAATATCCTCGGTCGGCGAAAAGCCGTATGCCCGCGGCAAACGCTCGGCAACGAGGTCGCACACGGTCGAGACGGCGCCGTACGCGGTGCGCTCCATAAAAAAGAAGTCCTTCGTCCTGCAGGAAAGCTCCGGCATTTCGCCGCGCACGATACGGTGCGCGTTTGTCACGATCAGACTTTCCTGCGCCTGCCGGAACACTTCGCTCAGCGTCACGACAGGCAGCATGCCCGACGCGATCAGGTCGTGCAGCACATTGCCCGCGCCGACAGGCGGAAGCTGGTCGGAGTCACCCACCATCACCAGACGGCAGCCGAGCGGCAGCGCCTTCAGAAGGCTCGAAAACAAATAAACATCCACCATCGACAGCTCGTCCACGATCAGGGCGTTCGCGTCGATGGGATTGCGTTCGTTTCGCTGGAAACGCGGGTGGTCGCTCTCGTCCCACTCCACTTCCAGCAGGCGGTGCAGCGTCTTCGCCTCGCGTCCCGTGACCTCGCTCATGCGCTTGGCGGCACGTCCCGTCGGCGCGGCGAGCGCAACGTCGAGTCCCTGCTCCTCGTACAGACGCAGAATGCCGCGCAGCGCCGTCGTCTTGCCCGTGCCGGGACCGCCGGTCAGGATCAGAAGTCCCCGTTCGGCAGCGATGCGGATCGCCTCGCGCTGAAGGTCGGCGTAGACGACGCCCTCCTTCTGCTCCGCAATGCGGATCTCCTCGGGCAGCGTACTGCGTACTGCCGGCGGAAAGCGCAGCTTCATCTTGATATGATCGGCGGCGCTGCGTTCCGCCTCGTACACACGGGGCAGAAACACGAACGCCGTATTGTTCCATTCTTTCTGCACGAGCCGTCCGCACGCGACCAGCTCGTCCATCGCCGCTTCGAGCGTTTCGCGCGGATCGCCCAACAGCTCTGCGCAGGGCGCGAACAGCTTTTCGCGCGGCAGGCACGTGTGGCCGTTGCGCAGATTGTGCCGCACGGCATGGATGATCCCCGCCATCGCACGCAGCTTTTCATCCGGTTCATCCTGCATGGCGTGCGCAATCGTGTCGGCACGCTCGAAGGAAACGCCGATCGCCTCGTCGCACAGACAGTACGGATCACGCCGCACCTGATCGACGGAATCCGACTGGTATGCGCGGAACACGCGGATGCACTCGGATGCGGTCATGCCGAACCGCTCAAGCGCGATCATCACCTCGCGCACCGCAAACTGCTCACGAAAACGCTGGCAGATCTCCATCGCCTTGGCTGCGGAAATGCCCTTGATGCGCGCCAGGCGCTCGGGCGAATTCTCCAGCACGTCGAACGCGTCCTCGCCGAACATCTCTACGATCTTCAGCGCCGTGGCGGGGCCGATGCCCTTGATCGCGCCGGAGGACAGATAGTGCAGCAGATCCGCCGCCGTCGACGGCATTTTCCGCTCGCAAAGCTCGGCGCGGAACTGTCTGCCGAACGACGCGTGCATATCCCACCGTCCCAGAAGCCGCAGCTCCTCGCCCGGCGCAACGGCGGGCAGGACGCCCACGACGGTCTCCAGCTCGCCCTGGACATTCAGGTCGAGCACCGTGAACCCGTTTTCCTCGTTGCGGAAGGTCACGCTTTCGACGCTGCCGCGCAGCTCCGTTTTTTCTTCATCGGGATATGCCATGTATGTTTCCTCTTACAGTTTTTTCATCACGCCCGCCAGTTCCTCCGGCGTGCAGAAAATCACATTTTTGAGCGTGCGGCAAAACCGCTCGACCTCGTCCCTGTCCGGCGCGGACAATCCGGCGTCCAGCGCGATCACGACGCCCTGTCCGCCCGCGTGCGTCCACTGCAGTCGAAGATGCATCGCGTATACGCTGTCGGACGCGGTTCTCGCGCACGTCAGCGGCAAGATCACCGCGAAGCGCGTGTCCTTGCGCACCCGCAAAAGACGCAGCGTCAGCCAGTAGCCGATCGCCGCGATACCCAGGAAATTGATGACCGGAAGCAGCACGCCCCAGATCGTGTTTGCCGTCTGCATATGCTTCACCCATGCACAGTCTATGCAGCCCGGCGCAAAGCCGTTACCGCGCTTCGATCGCCTTCTCGAACAGCGGCAGAAGCCCCATGTTGTCCGGCGTGTGCGGCGGCAGCTGGTACAAACAGTGTCCGGGGAACTCGTTGCCCTCGACCAGCACGGGGCCGTCCGGCGTCACCGCCAGATCCCAGCCGACGTAGCCGATCTGCGGCACGACCTCGGCCGCTTTCTTTGCCAGCTCCACACACTTTTCCCACATCGGGATCGGATAACCGACGAAACGCGTGCCTGTGATCGGATGCGTTTCGTACGTGTTGTTGTGCTGGTCGACGCAGACGTATTTGAGCTTGCCCGTGTCGAGGTCGATGCGCGTCATCACGCCGCCGTGCAGAAAATTATCGACGCGCCCGCCGTTGCCGATGCGGCAGATCGCCAGCACCAGCGTAACGGTTTTTCCGTTGTTGATCGTCACCATGCGCAGCGTGTTGATGCTGTCGGGATACAGCGCCGCCATGTCCGGATGCTGCACGATCACATCCTCGACGACGCCGGCGCCGATGCTTTGGAGATAGGCATACAACTGCGGCATATCCGCATAGTCCGCCAATCGCAGGATCTCTACGCCCTTGCCGCACATGCCGTCGCGGGGTTTTGCGACGATCTCCTCTTTGCCCGCACAAAACGCGGCGAGCTTGTCCGTCTCGGCCTTTTCGTCACAGCCGTCCTCGTCCGGACGCGGGATGCGCAGCCAGCCGCGGCCGAGGAACTGCGCAAAGCGCGCGTTGAATTCGTCCTTGTTCTCAAAGATATGGCGGTATCCGGCGTCGTTGAAGCGCGATACGAGCCGGTCGTTGACGCCGCGCGTGACGTACGTCTTGCGCTGCGCGGCGTTCGCCCTGTCCATTTGAAAGAGCGAATAGTCCGTATAGCCCGCCTGATAGCGCACGCCGCACCAGATCATGTCGAGCATAATGAAGGCCTTCGGCTTGCCGCAGCGATCGGACGCCTCGGCGGCGAGCTGCCCCATATTGCCGAAGTCCATCCTGCGCAGTCTCGCCAAAACGTACTTGATTTTACCCATTTGTATTTCTCCTGATCTGAAAGCTGAAAGGATGAGCAGACCTGTAAGCCGGGTTCTGTCGTTGAAGACGGTCATCTTTCTACGCCGTCCGTTGCCGAACGGCTCTCGCCATCCGTCGGGGAACTGCGCCGAGCAAGCGTCTGCCCCTGTCGATGTTGCTCCGGATAGGGTTTACAGGGCCGCACGGTCTCCCGTGCGCCGGTGAGCTCTTACCTCGCCTTTCCACCCTTACCTGCGAACGCAGGCGGTATATCTCTGTTGCACTTTCCCTAAGGTCACCCTCGGCGGCCGTTAGCCGTTATCCTGCTCTGCGGAGCCCGGACTTTCCTCACGCACGGCATGCCGTGCCCGCGACCGTCCGGTCTGCTCATCCTTTCTATTTTATAGGATTTCAAACAAGTTGTCAAATGGTACGAAAAACTTTTTGGAAGAAATGCGGAAATCTCGCGATTTTTTTGAAAAAACTGCCGTTTATCCCTTGTACTGTATGAAAAAAAAGAGTAGAATGGTATTTGTATTTTTATATCTTGGTTTAAAAGGACATGTTTTATGAAGGTGCGAGTTCTCCAGCGCGGGTTCAATTTTTCCCAGGACGGTCCCGGAAACCGGCTGGTCTATCACCTGCAGGGCTGCACGATGCGCTGCCCGTGGTGTTCGAATCCCGAGAGCATCGCGCCGGCAGGCTGCATCCTCGCGCTCGGTGAAGAAGCCGACCGTCTGTGCCCCTTCGGCGCCGTGCGCGGCGGTATGCCGGACGAAGCGAAGTGCGCGGCATGTGAAAAGCCGTGTCTGTCCGCACACAGCCGGTCTCTGCGCATGAGCTGCACCGAGGAGGATACGGACGACATACTGCGCGAGGTCGACCGCAGCAAAATGCTGTTCTTCGACGGCGGCGGCGTGACGTTCACCGGCGGCGAGGCGACGCTGCAGTGGGACGCGTTGGTTCTGCTGCTGTCGGCGCTGCACGAAAAAGGCGTCCATACCGCGCTTGAGACAAACGGCACCCATCCGCGTCTTGCGGAGCTGTTTGACCGGATCGACTATCTGATCCTCGACTGCAAGCACTGGGACGACGAAACACACCGCCGCGTGACCGGACGCGGCAACGGACAGATCCTGCGGAATCTCCGCGCGGCAGCCGGAGCGCGCAGCCAGCTTTTGGTGCGCATCCCGCTGATCGGCGGGTTCAACGACAGCGCCGACGACGCGCGGATGTTTGCCGAAACGCTGTCCTGCCTGCGGACAGAGCACAGCGTCGAAGTTCTGCGCTACCACGAGTACGGCAGGGACAAATGGAAACAGTGCGGCATGGAATACACCGTGCGCGACGCATTTGTATCCGACGAATCGTACCGGCAGTTCTGCGCCGTCCTGCGGGACAGCGGCCTGCAGCTCACACACACATAAAGGAGTGACTTCCATGATTTATACCGCAAAACAGACTTCCGATATGGCAAAAGCGCTGTTCAAGGAAGAACGCGCCATCCCGCGTCTCGACGGCTGGTTCCTCGCGCGCGAGGCCGCGCGCCGCTCGGACGAATCGCACCCCGGCGTTTCCGAGGAGATGCAGGCTGCGTTCGCGCTCTCGCAGATCGTGCGCGACATTCCCATCAGCCTGTCGGACAACGCCGTTTTCGCCGGCACGCAGCGCGACGCGTTCGCCCGCACCTACGCGCTCATCAATCCGACGTTCCGCGTCGAGACGTTCTCGGGCTACTGCGATCCGACGGCGATCTTCGACGACATCGAGGTGAACGAAACGTTCACCAAGGAACGCATCGACTCTCTGCGCACGTATACCAAACAGGGCGACTATGTGCGCGCGCTGACCAAAGTATACGAAGAAAACGAGGATTGCACCGCGGAAGTCGCGTTCTTCATCGAGCAGGTGACGGGACATCTGATCCCGGACTTCCGTCCCGCGCTGCGATGCGGCGTAGGCAGAATCGCGCAGGAGATCCGCGCGCGGATGCAGACCGAAACGGATGAAGAAAAACTCGATACATACGAGGCGATCCTGCTCTCGCTCGACGCCGCCGTCGCGCTTGCGAACCGCTACGCCGATTTGGCCGCTGAGCAGGCGAAGACCGCTTCGCCCGAACGCAGAGCGCATTTGGAGTTTCTTGAAAAGACGCTGCGCAAAGTTCCCGCCCAAGGCGCGGACGACCTGTTTGAAGCGATGCAGAGTTATCTGCTTCTGTGGCAGTGCATGTGTCTCGAACAGGCGCCCAACCCCTTTGCCTTTTCCGTCGGCAATGCCGACCGCATATTCGAGCCGTACCGCGCAAAATGCGGCGCGACCCGCGCGGAGACGACCGCGCTGTTCGAGCATTTTCTTGTGTTCTACAACGTCGGCGACCGAAGCTGGGCGATCAGCCAGAACGTGCTGCTCGGCGGCAGGGACGCAGACGGAAACGATCTGACGAACGAAACGACCTATGCGATCTTGGACGCATACTACGATATGAACCTCCCGCAGCCGATCCTGTCGGTGAAGCTGCACAAGGATACGCCCGACGCATTATACCGGGCTATGGGACGCTTTTTCTTCACGCCCGGATGTCTGACGCCCTCGTTCTTCAACGACGATTCCGTATTCGCCGTGCTCGCGAACAACGGCGTCGCGCGCGAAGATCTGCCGGACTATTCCGTCGCGGGCTGCCAGGAGCCGCTCATCATGGGCAAGGACAACGCCAACACCACAAACAGTTGGTTCAATCTGCCCAAAATCCTGGAGCTGACGCTGAACGGCGGCGATTCGAGCATCACCGGCAGGCACATCGGTTCGGTCTGCGCGCCGACGGATGCGCTGACGAATCTGCGGAACATCCGCGAGAACTTCTACAAAAACGCGGCGTATTACGCCGACCGCATGACGAAGGCCGCCAACGGCGCTTCCGTCGCGCTGTCGCATCTGCGCGTACCGTTCCTGTCCGCGTTCCTCGGCGGCGCCGAGAGCGGCATCGACGCGCGGCACCCAACGCGGCAGGGCACGAAATACAACGGCAGCGGGTGTCTCATCCACGGCCTGTCCGTCGTGGCGGATTCGTTCGTCGCGATCGACCATCTCATCGCCGAACGGCCGCAGGACGCCGAGGCGCTTTTGGATGCGCTGCGCAACAATTTTGAAGGCTGTGAGGCGCTGCGCGGCTATCTTGCCGCCTGTCCCAAGTTCGGCAACAACCTCGACGAACCGGACCGCGAAGCCGTCGAGATCGCCAACCGCATCTCCGACCTGATCGCTTCGCAAAAGAATTATCTCGGCAACCCCTTCCGTCCGGACTGGAGCAGTCCGTCGACGCATCTGCTGTACGGCTACTGGGTCGGCGCGACGCCCGACGGTCGTCTCGCACGCGAGCAGATCAACTACGGCGTCGACCCGCTGTTCGGCGAGGCCGGAAACGGGCTGGGTATGCGCGTGCTGTCGACGATGAAGCTGCCCTTTGGAAAGTTCAACGGCGGCTACGCATCCCACTTCGGCATCGACCCGAAATTCTTCCGCGGCGCGGACTATGAAGAAAAGGGCATGGAGTTCAAAAAACGCGTCATGCAGCCGCTGTTCTTCAATCCGCAGAACGACCGTCCGGCGCCGTTCTACCTCTATGTCAACGTGACCACGCCCGAAACGCTGCGCAAGGTGCTTGCCGAGCCGGAAAAGTACGCCCCGAGCGGCGTGTACATCATGCGCATCCACGGCACATTCGTCAATTTCCTCGACCTGTCGCCCGCCATCCAGCAGGACATCATCCGCCGTCTGGATCTCGGCTCGACCGCGCTTTGCTGACGGAGGCCGGATATGTACGTTTTGGGACTCGACATCGGCACCACAACGATCTGTGCCGTGGTGACCGGCAGCGATTCCGGCGCGATCGTCAAAAGCGTCACACTGCCCAACGACACGGCCATCGCCGGTCTTGCATACGAAAGACTGCAAAGCCCCATGCAGATCCTGCAGAAATGCCGCGCGCTCGTGCGGGAGCTCACGGAGAGCTATCCGATCGGCGCGATCGGCGTAACGGGGCAGATGCACGGCATTCTCTACTACGACAAAAGCGGCAATTCCGTCAGTCCACTGTTCATCTGGCAGGATGAAAGCGGCAACCAGGTCTCGCCGTCGGGCGAGACTTACGCCGCCGAGCTGTCTGCGCGGACGGGGTATAAAACGGCGACCGGCTACGGCGGATGCACCTATTACGTGCATGCGCGGACCGGACGCGTTCCGGCCGGCGCGGTAGGCTTCTGCACCATCCACGACTTCGTTGCGATGCACCTGGCCGGACACCGCCGTCCCCTTTCGCACACGACGAACGCGGCAAGTCTCGGTCTGTTCGATCTGCGGTCGCTGTCCTTTGACCGCGACGCGATCGCCAAAGCCGGACTCGACGATTTCCTGTTTCCCGCGGTCACCGGCGATTTCACCGTGATCGGACAATATGACGGCAGGATCCCCGTCGCCTGCGCGATCGGCGACAACCAGGCGAGTTTCCTCGGTTCCGTGCGCGACATGGAGCACGCCGTGCTCTGCAATCTCGGCACCGGCGGCCAGGTCTCGTTTCTGACGGACTATTCCGACGACCCGACGCCGGAGCTGCGCCCGTGCTTTGCCGACAAATACCTGCGCGTCGGCGCGTCGCTTTGCGGCGGACGCGCGTTCGCCCTGTTGGAGCGCTTCCTGCGTTCGGCGGCAGAGCTGGTCACGGGCAAGCCTGCGGACAGCGTCTACGGCGCGATCGACCGGTATCTTTCTTCCGTTCCCGCACCTGCCGGTCTGCCGGTCGTCGACACACGATTCTGCGGCACACGGGACGAACCGTCGCTGCGCGGCAGCATCACAAATCTCGGCACGGACAATTTCACCGCCGGCCATCTCGTGCACGGCGTGATGCGGGGTATCGTCACAGAGCTTTACGATCTGTATGACGGCGCCGCGCACGATGCGCGGTCGACGCTCGTCTGTTCGGGCAACGGCCTTCGCAAGAACCCCGCGCTGCGCGATCTCTTCGGCGAAACATTCGGCATGACGACCGTCACGCCCGTCCACCGGGAGGAAGCCGCGTTCGGCGCGGCGCTGTTCGCCATGACTGCCTGCGGCATATATCCGACCATACACGAGGCGCAAGCCTTGATTCAATATGAAAAGGAGTAATCAAAATGAGCGACCATCAGAGAATCGAAACCAGATGCCTGCATGCGGGTTACACCCCGAAGAACGGCGAACCGCGCGTGATGCCGATCGTGCAGAGCACGACCTATAAGTATGAATCCTCGGAAGCGATGGCGAAGCTGTTCGATCTCGAGGCGGAGGGTTATTTCTACACCCGCCTGCAGAATCCGACCAACGACATGGTCGCGGCAAAGATCGCCGCGCTTGAGGGCGGCGTCGCCGCCGTGCTGACCTCCTCCGGTCAGGCCGCATCGTTCTACTCGGTCTTCAACGTCGCCGGTGCGGGCGACCACGTGGTCGCGTCCGCCGCGATCTACGGCGGCACGTTCAACCTGTTCTCCGTCACGATGAAGAAACTCGGCATTGACTTTACGTTCGTTTCACCCGACGCGACGCGCGAGGAGCTGGACGCGGCGTTCCGCGAGAACACCAAGGCGGTTTTCGCCGAGACGCTTTCCAATCCGTCGCTGACGGTGCTCGACATCGAAAAGTTCGCCGCGGCCGCGCACGCGCACGGCGTACCGCTGATCGTCGACAACACGTTCCCCACACCCATCAACTGCCGCCCGTTCGAGTTCGGCGCGGACATCGTGACGCACTCCACCACGAAATACATGGACGGCCACGCCACGAGCGTCGGCGGTGTGATCGTCGACAGCGGCAACTTCGACTGGACCGCAAGCGACAAATTCCCGGGTCTGACGACGCCGGACGACTCCTACCACGGCATCATCTACACCGAGCGTTTCGGCAAGGGTGCGTACATCACCAAGGCCGTCGCCCAGCTCATGCGCGACCTCGGCTCCATCCCCTCGCCGCACAACGCGTTCCTTCTGAATCTCGGTCTCGAGACGCTGCATCTGCGCGTGGAGCGCCACTGCGCCAACGCCGTGCGCGTCGCCGAGTTCCTCGAGGCACACGACAAAGTCTCGTGGGTCAACTATCCCGGACTGCCCGGAAACAAATACTATGACCTCACACAGAAGTACATGCCCCACGGCACGAGCGGCGTCATCTCCTTCGGCGTCAAGGGCGGACGCGCGGCTGCGACCGTATTCCAGGACAGCCTGCGTCTGGCCACCATCGCCACGCACGTCGCGGACTGCCGCACCTGCGTGCTCTATCCCGCCGGCACTACCCATCGCCAGCTCACCGACGAGCAGCTCATCGCGTGCGGCGTGCCGGACGATCTGCTGCGTCTTTCCGTCGGCATCGAGAACGTCGAGGATATTCTCGAGGATATTGCCCAGGCGCTCGAAAAATGCTGACAGTACCTTTTGCGAGGAGTGAACCGCATTGGCTGTGAAACAATGGATCGTCGCGGACTGCGATAAGGATCTGGCCGCTTACTTCGCCCAGAAGTACAGCCTGAATCCGTTCGCGGCGCTGCTCGCCGTGTCCAGGGGACTGCGCACGGACGAACAGATCGAGACGTTCTTCCATCCCGATACCGTCGCGCTGTCCGATCCCTTCACCCTGCGGGATATGGACAAGGCGGTCGCGCGCATAAACGACGCGATCGACCGGTTTGAGCGCATCGCCGTTTTCGGCGACTACGACGCGGACGGCGTGACGGCGACCGCGCTGTTGAGCGCGTATCTTGCCATGCGGGAAGCCGATTTCTTCTATATGCTGCCCGACCGCACCGAAGGGTACGGTCTCAATAAAACCGTGATCGACCGTCTGCACGAGCAGGGCGCGAAGCTCGTCATCACCGTGGACAACGGCATCAACGCCGTGGAGGAAACGGCGTATGCAAAAACGCTCGGCATGGATCTGGTCATCACCGACCACCACCATGTCGGCGACGAGCTGCCGGATGCGGCCGCCGTCGTCAACCCGCACCGCGCCGACTGCGACACGCCGTTCCGGGAGCTTGCGGGCGTGGGCGTGGCGTTCAAACTCGTCTGCGCGCTCGAGGGCGGCGATGCGGACGATCTGCTGGACGAATTCGCCGATCTGGTCGCCATCGGGACCGTCGCGGACGTTGTGCCGCTGACGGGCGAGAACCGCGTGCTGGTGCGCCGCGGCATACGCGCCATCCTCGACGATCCGCGTCCCGGCATCCTCGCCATGCGCGAGAGCGCGGGCAATCTCGATAAACCTTTCAATTCCACGACCGTCGCCTTCACACTCTCGCCGCGTCTGAACGCTGTCGGGCGCATGGGTTCCGCCATGCGCGCGCTGGACATCCTGCTGTGCGAGGACGACGAGACGGCGGCGGATCTGGCAAAAATCCTGGAGCAGACCAACGCCAAGCGGCAGCAGACGGAAACGGAGATCTTTGAAAAAGCGCAGACGCAGCTTTCCGAACATCCCGACCGTCTGAACGATCCCGTGCTTGTGTGCAGCGGTGAGAACTGGCACCCCGGCGTGATCGGGATCGTCGCCTCGCGCATGATGGAAAAATACGGAAAACCCTGCATAATCCTGTCGCGCTGCGGAGATGTCGCGCGCGGCTCGGGACGCAGTCTCGAGGGCTTCTCGCTGTATGACGCGCTCAAGGCGTGCGAGGACATTCTCGAGCAGTTCGGCGGTCATACTCTGGCGGCCGGTCTGTCCGTAAAGCCCGAAAACATCGAGCTGTTCCGCGAGCGCATCAATGCATACGCCCGCACGTTGGAAATGCCGTTCCCCATCCAGCACATCGACATGCGGCTCAATCCCCGCGTGATCTCCACGGAGATCCTCGACGCGCTGTATACGCTCGAACCGTTCGGCGCAAACAACCCGAAACCCGTGTTCGGCCTTTTTTCGATGCGTCTCGATTCCGTGACGCCGCTGGCGGGCGGCAAACATATCCGTCTGACCCTGTCCAAAAAGGACGCCCGCGTGAGCGCCGTGCGCTTCGGCATATCGCCCGAAGCGTTCCCGTTCCCCGTCGGCAGCATCCTTGATCTTGCCGTTTCGCTCGACGCCAACGTCTACATGGGCGAAACGCGCGTCAATATCCTCGTTAAAAACGTCCGCTTCTCCGCGCTGGGCGGAGACGATTATCTTGCCGGCGTGCGTACCTATACGCACATCCGCTCCGGCGCGCACGTGCCGTATGCGGACGATCTCGTGCCCGACCGCGCTTTCGTAGGCGACGTCTACAAAATGCTGCGCAGTATGGGCGGCGCCTGCCGCAGCACGGACGAACTGTGCGTCCGGCTCGAAAAAGGCGGCGGCGCGATCTGCCCCGTCCTGCTGGCCGTCGACGCGCTGTGCGAGCTGCGTCTGGCCGTTCGGGAGGAGGACGGCACCGTCCGCCTGACCGCCGTGCGCGAAAAAGTCAACCTCGATGATTCGGCCGTATTACAGAACGCAAGGAAGTGCTTGCAGTAAGTCGCAGTTTGTCGGGCTGCGCCCGAAATGATGTTTTGCTATGCAAAATGATGCGTGCTGTCGCACATGATGTGTTTTCGCCGCGCGAAAACATGATGTATTCCGG
>CADARP010000019.1 GCA_902790325.1 Oscillospiraceae bacterium
GCTGGAAAGCTCCTATCGATTTCGTAAACGCCTTTATTCGCAACGGCGAACTTTTTTAATCTCCTTTTTGTAACATATCATTGACAAACCTACATTTTTTGAAAACAATTCAACGGATTATTTCGATGCGGTCGTCAAAGCGCGGCTTTTGCGGCGGCTGTTCGTTGGGATAACCGACGCAGATCCCGATCTGATAGCGGAAGTCGCGCGGCACGTGCAGCTTCTCATTCCACTTTTTACCCGCTTCGTCATTGAACAGCGCGCCCGCGCTGCCGACGATGCAGGTACCGAGTCCCATGCCCTCGGCGGCGATACAGATATTCTCCGCCATGATCCCCGCGTCCATGGCGCTGTCGTGCGCGGCGTAGATAAAAACGAACGTCGGCGCATTATGGTAAAACGGATTGGTATCCGAACGCGTATAGGCAGGCGTTTCCCAGCCGACGTGATTCTTGAAATCAATGTGCATCTCGTGCAGCATCCCGGCGTCCTGCACAAAGCGCACATGACACGGCTGTGTATTGCGGCCGCTCGGTGCGCGTTTTGCAGCTTCCATGAGCGTTTCGAGCATCTCATCCGTGATCTGCTCGTGTTTATACTCCCGGATCGTCTGACGTTTAAAGATCGCTTCTGTCACCGCATTCCGGATCATGTTTTTCTCTCCTCTCACATAACCATTCGCGCCGCTTCGCGCAGCGCCTCGCTCACCGTGGGATGCACAAAGCACATCCGTGCCGCATCCCGCGCATTGATTTTTTGCTGTACAAGCACGACGCCCGCAGCAATCCATTCCGCCGCAGCGCCGCCGCAGCCGTGCACACCGAGGATCGTGCCGTCCGCATCCGCGACAAGCTTGCACACGCCCGCTCCGTCTCCCCCGCCCGCAAGATAACCGCCGACGGATTTGAGCGCAACGACAGCCGTTCTCGTCTGCATGCCGCATTGACGCGCCGCCGCTTCCGTTTTGCCGACCCACGCGGCCTGCGGGTCTGTAAATACAGCATGCGGGATGCAGGCATAATCGACCGCATCCGCTTCGCCGCAAATGCTCCGCACGGCGCATTCCGCTTCGCGAATGGCGGCGTGCGCTGTACAGTGTCTGCCGGTCACATCGCCCGCGGCAAACAAGCCGGCGACAGAAGTTTGCATCTGTTCGTTCGTTTCTATTGCCGCCAATCCGACGGTCTCCAGCCCGAACCCGGTTGTGACGGGGGTTCGCCCTGTCGCATAAATGACTGCGGCAGTCTCCGGCGGCTCAGTCACACCGAACCGCACGGTAATTCCCCTGCGTTTGAGAGAGCGCAGCAGCGAGGCAGAAACCTCGGGCTCCGCATCACTCAGCAGCCTCTCGCCCTGTTCGAGCACGGTCACAGTCTTTCCCATTCGCCGCAGATACGACGCCGTTTCCAGCCCTGCCGCACCGCCGCCGAGAATGACAGCTTCGTCCGGCAGTTCACTTGCCGTAAAAATATCTTCCGCAGACAGACCGTTCCGGCGCGGTACGGAACCGGTCGCAAGCAGCAAATTGCGCGAGAAGAGCATTTGACCGCCGCAGCGAACGGAAAAGACTTCCGTTTTGCCGCAGAGTATTCCTTTACCCCGGAAAAGATCCGCGCCCTGAAGGCGCAGTTCCAGTCCCGCTTCCAGCGTATCTATAACGCTATTGCGCCGTGCGTCAAGCGACGCCATGTCGGGAAACACGTTCTGCAGGCAGACCTTTGCCGGGATGCAGCCCGTGTGCAGACATACGCCGCCGACGGGGTTCGGATCAACGACAGCGGTGTGCAAACCCTTCTTCACGGCAAGCTGCGCCGCCGCGGTTCCGGCTGCGCCGGCGCCGAGAATGAGGAGATCGTAGATCATATCGGTTTCGCCATACGCAGCAGCGCCTGTTCCGCTTCGGCGCACCACAGGCCGTTGTGATCGCGGCAGATCTCGTGCAGTTCGCGGAACATCGGATCGGTCTTTCCTTTTTCCCCGAATTCCTCGATCGCTGTCAGCGGCAGAGAAATGCCCGTATAGATCAGCTTCTTCCCGCCGGGGATCTGCGGCAGACGGCGCGTTGTCTCGATCACGCAGTCGAGCCCGCCGATGTGCGTCACAAGCGCTGCAGGGTGCAGCGTACCGTCGCTGATCAGCTCGAGCGCTTTGCGCATATCGTCCGCATTGCCGCCGGACGTGCCGACGACATGCGTGCCGCTGTAATGTACATTAAAAAAGTTGAACGGCGCGGAAAAGCCCGGGTCTGTGGGTCCCGCGAAAAAGTTGATGCAGCCGTCATTCGCCAGGATGCTGTCCGCAGACTCGACCAGCGATGTGTTGGGCGCAAGCACGAACACATCGTCAAAGCCTTTCGGCGCAATGCGGCGCAAAAGCTCGGCCGCGTCAATATTCCATGTGTTTTCATACCGCAGCGTCACACCGTTCTTTTCGGCTTCTTCGACTGTCAGGATCGATGCGGCGCGCTGCAGGCGTGCGCTGTTGATGTCTGTCACGACCAGAAGTCCCGGCTTGTGCGGGCCGTGAACGGCATAGTCGATCGTTGCAAGGCCCATCGGCCCTGCGCCTGCAAGGATTGCCATATTGCCGCCGTCCCGTATGCCCATATCATGCACATACGTGCCGCGTTTGGTGTGGTACGATGCGTTGAACGCGCCCACGACGCAGGAGTACGGCTCTGTCAAAGAGCCTTTGAACATCGCGTCGCCCGTATACGGCAGCAAGCACTCCATGAGCATCACCTCATTGGGGATGATCACCGCCGTCGCATCGCCGCCGATGTAAGCGTAGGAATACCCGGGCGCATCAAGCGAGCCTTTGTAATTGAGTGCCGGCTGGATGACAAACTTTTCGCCGACCGCATAGCGATCCGCCCATTTTGCGCCGACCTGTAAAAGCTCTCCGCAGAACTCATGCCCGATGATGACCGGATTGTGCGCCACATCGTTCGGCACACGCTTGTGCTCCGCGCCCTGCTTCGTCGCTTTATAGGAGGACATGCAGATGCTGTCGGAGATCACGCGCGCCAGAATTTCGTCGTCCCGGATGGGCGGAAGCGCGAACTGCTCAAGCCGCAGGTCGTTCTTGCCGTACAGCCGTACCGCCTTGGTGTTCATAGCGTTCTCCTTTAAAAGTCGATAAACTGCTGCATCAGGCCCGTGCCGTTCTCCACAAACACGCCCGTCGCTTTCGCCGACTCCTCGTCGATCGAATCGACGCCTGCCTGCGGATCGCGGCTGCTGAACATCAGATACGGCACCGGATCGCTCGCGTGCGTCATGGTCACGATCGGCGTCGGATGATCGGGCAGCAGCAGAACTTTATAGTCGCCCTGCTTCTCAAGATAGTCCAGGATAATCGGCAGCACGATAGAGTCGATCAGCTCGATGGAGCGCACTTTGTTTTCCGGCTCGTTGCGGTGGCCGCACTCGTCCGGCGCTTCAAAATGCAGGTACACAAGATCCTGTCCGCTCTGCCATTCGGCAACTGCCGTCTCAGCCTTGCCTTTGAAATTCGTGTCGATGTACCCCGTTGCACCCGGCACTTTCGGCGTGTGCATTCCGGCAAGGAAGCCGATACCGCCCAGCAGATCAACCGCCGAGATGATCGTTCCCTTGAGACCGTACAGCTCCTCGAATGACGGCAGCGCCGTGCAGGTGCCCTCGCCCCAGAACCAGATCGCATTCGCGGGGCGTTTGCCTGCCGCGACACGCGCGAGGTTGACAGGATGATCGCGCAGCAGCTCGCAGCTCTCACGCATCATCGCGATCAGCGGCGCGGCGTTTTCGGAATCGGAGAGGTACTCCCCGATCACGCGGCCGGAAATGTCGTGCGGCGGCGTCATTTTGCCCAGATCCATCGTGCCGTGATGCACCATCAGGCAGTGGCGGTAGCTCACGCCCGCGTAGAAATCGTATTTTTCATTTGCAAAGTGCTCGCGCACCGTTGCGATGATCTGATGCGCTTCTTCGGTGCTGATGTCGCCGGCGGAGTAATCCACCATTGTTTTGTCTTCGTAGCGCGGCTCGTCGCTGAGCGTTACGAGATTGCAGCGCAGCGCCACATCGTCCTCTTTCATCTGAACGCCGAGATTGGCGGCCTCAAGCGGAGAACGGCCCTTGTGGTATTTTTTCGGGTCAAATCCCAAAACGCTCATGTTCGCCACGTCGCTGCCGGGCTTGAGCCCCTGCGCGACCGTGCGCACCAGACCGACCTGTGCTTTCTTGGCAAGCGCATCGATGTGGGGCTTGTTTGCAACCATCATCGGCGTCTTTCCGTCGAGCGCCGGCACCGGATAATCCGCCATGCCGTCGCATAATACAACTGCGTATTTCATGTTACTGTGTCCTTTCTATTCGATAACAGGCTGCAGATCCTCTCCAACCTGTCGCATAAACTGCGGATATTGCGCGTTCATCTGCACCGTCGGCTGCGTCTGACTCGACAGAAGCCAGCGCACAAAGCCGTCGTTTTCATACGGGAAATCAAAATGCATCAAATCGCGCACAAACCATGTATATTCGGGGAACGCGCACGTCGAAGCGTCTACAAGTCTGTCGGCGGAAATATGATCGTGTCCGTCATTGACTGCCTGGACGTACGCGGACGGCAGAGTTTCGCCGAACGGCGCACAGGTCGCGCCGATGCTCGAATTTGCGGTCGTAATGAGAATATCCGCCTGCATCGTATGTTCACGGCTCAGCGGCATACTCGAAATGCCGAAGCCGCTTATGATCGCTAGCTTCATGCCGTTTTCCTGTGCTTCGGTGAGCAGTTCCGTCAAATGCACCTGCACGTCGTAGTGGTACCGGTCGATCTTGCGGATCAGTTCGGCGTATTTCGGATCCGAACCGAACGAAAACGCCTTGGCGCGCTCGTAGTACTGATCGGAAACGAACGACCACAAACCGGGCATCTGGGCAAATGTCGGGCGCAGGAATTCATTAAACACGTTGACAAACTGCGCATCCAGCGCAGGCTGAAGTCTTTTTTGCAGGACGTATTTGAACACGCCGTATTTGCCGAGGATGCGGAAGATCAGCTTGAGTCCCGCATTCGACAGTTTCGGCACAGACTGCAGGAAATACGTCAATTCGTCATTCTTGTTTCCGATGTCCGCCTCGCCGCTGAGCAGCGATCCCATAATCGAAACGCCCTGGAATGCCGGCGCCTCGAAGACGACCGTATCGACGCTGTCGCTGCCGTACTGCGCAAGATACGCCGCGAACATGACGCTGCCCATGCTGTGGCAGATAAAGGAAACCTTGCTGTGACCGGTCACTTCCTTAACACGTTCCACATAGTCGTTCAGCTGCTGCGCGATCTCCATCGGATCCTCGCGCCAGTCATACGGAAAAACGTATGACCACAGATCTCCGGACTTGTGCGTATCGGACGAAGGCAGGCTCATATCATGGATGTTCGACGTACAGATCGGCGTGCCTGTTTCATCGCACGGAAGCTTTTCAAACAGTTTCTCCGCCGCCTGCATCGCAAGCGTCGCAAAGGGGCGGTAAAACCCGCCGACCAGCGCGAGCGACGCGCCGATGATCTGCGGAAGAACCGGGATAAAATCGTTCTTTTCGGGCGGGTAGATTTTTTCGTTCGTCTGTGATTCATACAGCGGCGCGCCGAAGCCGCGCACGTAGATCACAGGCGCGTGACCGCAGCTGCACGATTTTGCCGCGAACGCCGTTCCCGCAAGAGAGAAAACCAGACAGAACGCCAGCAGGATGCTCAGAATCTTTTTCATGGGTTGCACTCCTTCTTTTTATGTTTTTGCGATATATATAAACATATCTTTGCCAGCAAATAAAAGCACAGACCGCCGACCGCGCAGCCGAGCGCATCCACGCCCACGTCGAACAATCTGCACGCGCGCTCCGGCACAAACAACTGATGCACCTCGTCGCCGACCGCATACAGCACACATACAGCAAACGGCAGTACGGCAGACAGCCGGCGGTTCCGCCGCGTGCGGTAGAGCGCATGGTACACAAAAAACATCAGCGCCGCAAAAATGAAAAAGTGGGCAAATTTGCGAAAGACGTTATGTCCCTGGTCGCCGAACAAGAATGTCAGGATGCGCGCGAACGGCCCCATGACCTCGCTGCTGACGTCCGCAGACTGCGCGCCGGTCTGCGCCGAAAACAGAAAAATACACACGGCGCACCCCGCCGCAAGCGCCCACGACAGGATCAATGCAATCGTCCGTTTCATACTCAATCCGTCTTTCTCGCACGCACGAAACTGATCGTCTCGCCGCACGGCGTCAGATCAATATCCTGCGCGCCGGAATAGAACGCGTAATAGCTCACGTCGTCAAACAAAGGATAGAAAACGCCGGTACGGATCAGATAGGATTCAGCCTGCAGACAACTCGACGCAGCCGATGCCGCGTTGGGCGCAGACAAAACCGCCTGCACATGACCGACAAAATCCGAATTATCTGTACCGAAGCTCCCGTTGTCCGCTTTTGCGAATGCGTACAGGCACTGCACGGCCGAGCTTGATTCGGCGCGCACGGGCAGAAACGCCATCTGATACTCGCCTTTCAGGCGTGCGTTCTGAAGATCTTCTTCCGTACAGACTGCGGTGGACGCCGCAATCGTCACGCCGAACAGTTTTTGCCAGCGCTGGATGATCCGGCGCATAGCGGTCTCGTACTCCGCGGTGCACAGAATCTGCAGCGTCACCGTGGACTGCGACAATTCCTTGAGCGCAAACTGCATAAAAAGAAGCGCACGCTCGTCGTTCTCTTCGGGGAACTCTGCGGTTCCGGCTGTCTCGCGGTAGTTTTCGCCGCTGATGCGGCACGCGGGGGGCAGAATACCGCGCGCGGCAGTCTTATCGGGCATCTCGAGCGTCTCGGCGGAAAACGCGCTGCACAGCGCCATACGCAGATACGTATTGGAAAGGACCGGATCCGTGCAGTTGAACGCAAGTCCCCACACCGTGTTCTGCACGCTCTGCAGACGGACGTTCGCGGAAAGATCGGCTACATATTCCGGTTCGATCGGCGCAGCGTCATATGTGCCGTCGCTGACGCGGCGGGCATAGCCGCTTTTGTCGCTGTTGAACTGCAGCGATACCGCCGCCGGGATCACGGCGGCGTCTCCGACATAATCGGGATTGCGCCACAGGGACAGGTTGGTCTCCACATTCCATCGGTGCAGATAGAACGGCCCGTTGCACATCGTATAGGCAAGTCCGAGACCGTATTTTCCCTTGGTCTTATTGAAGAATTCACGGTTGCACGGCGAGCAGATCGGCTGCGCGAGCAGCGTCAGGAAATCCGAACTCGGTCTTTCCAGCTCGATGATGAGCGTGTGCTCGTCGGCAGCACGAACACCCAGCTCCAGCATTGTCAGCTCACCCTCGTGCACCGCACGCGCGTTCCGGATCGCGTAGAGCGTATCCGCGCCGGGCGTGTTTGTTGCGGTGGAAAAAATCCGCTGGAACGCGAACAGAAAATCTTCCGCCGTGACCGGCAGCTTCACTTTTTTGTCGCAGTCCTTACCGTAAATATCCTTGAAGTTCGCTATGATATGCCAGCGTGCATCGGGGCGAAGATGAAACGTGTAGGTCGCGCCGTCTTCGGAAACATTCATGCTTTGCGCCACGCCGGGCCGGATCGTCCCGTCCGCGTCCATGCGCACCAGTCCCTCATACAGACTGCTGACCGCGATCGCCGTATCCGCGTCGCCGCAGATCTGGGGATCGAGGCTTTTCGGTTCCGACGACAACGGATAAAAGAAGGAACGATCTACCGTCTTGTCTCCTCCGCATGCGGCAAGGCCGAACAGCAGCACAAGACAAAGCAGTCCAGCGATCCATCGTTTCATAGTCTTCTCTCCAGTTTCAGGCAGCGCCGCACAGACTATGGCGCTTGCCGGATTTGAATAGGTATAGTTTCGTCTTATTTGTTTTCCTGCATCCATTTTGCGAGCTGATCCGCCAGCGCGGAGCTTCCGGCCGACTCCTTCGGCTGGTTTTGCAGATACTTCTGCACATCGCGCTTTCCCGCGCCCTTCTGCTCGCGGCGCTTTTCAAAGTCCGCAAGTCTCTCGCGGTAGCCGCACACACAGGTGAACGTCTGCTTGTCCCCTTCGCCGCGAAGCTCCAGCTTTTTGTGGCAGTTCGGGCAGCGGGCATTCGTGGTGCGCGAAACGCTCTTGCGGTATCCGCATTCACGGTCGGGGCAAACAAGCATCCGTCCGTGCTTGCCCTGCACATCCAAAAGGAAACTGCCGCAGTCGGGACATTTCTCCCGCGTCACGTTGTCGTGCACGAACTTCGCATCGGATGCAATCACCGCAGAAACAAGCTGCGTTGCATATGCGCGCATTTCATCGACAAACGCATCCTCGCGCACAAGTCCTTTGGCAATGCCCTGCAGCTGCTCCTCCCATTTCGCCGTCAGTGCGGCGCTCTTGAGATCGGACGGTACGATCCGCACAAGCTGTCTGCCCTTCTTTGTCGGAACGATCTCCTTGCCTCTGCGTTCGATGCAGAAAGAATCAAACAGCTTTTCGATGATGTCCGCGCGCGTTGCGGGCGTGCCCAATCCGCTCGTCTGCGACAGAACGGAACGCAGCTTGCTGTCCTGCACCTGCGAAACGGGATTCTCCATCGCGGTCAGGAGCGTCGCTTCGTTGTATCGCGCGGGCGGTTTCGTTTTTCCCTCTTTGACGCGGGCGGCGCGCACGAAAAGCGTCTGCCCCTGTGACAGCGGCGGCAGCTCCTGCGCGCGGTTCTCCTCCTCCGCGTCGTCATCCTCGACCGCGCCGTACAGCGCTCTCCATCCCGCCGTACGCGTGGTCGTGCCGGTGGCAAAAAACGTCTGCTTCTCGATCTGCAGCGTGAGTTTGACTTCCTCGTATTCATATGCGGGCGACAGCACCGCAAGGAAACGCTTGACGACCAGGTCGTAGATGTTGCGTTCCTCGTGCGACAACGCCGAAAGATTCACATACTGTTCGGTCGGGATGATCGCGTGGTGGTCGGTCACCTTGTCGTCGTTTACGATATACTTCGTCGACAGCGGCTTCGCCCGCAGCAGCTTCTGCGCCGCTTCCTTGTACGGTCCGACAGAGACGGCGCGCAGCCGCTCGGGGATCGTCGCGGCGACATCCTTCGTGATATAGCGCGAGTCTGTGCGCGGGTACGTCAGCAGCTTGTGTGTTTCATACAGGCTCTGCATGAGCGAGAGCGTTTGTTTGGCGGAATAGGCGTATTTGCGGTTCGCGTCGCGCTGCAGCTCGGTCAGATCGTACGCCGCGGGCGGCGCCTTGTGCTTATAGGCGCGCTGTACCGAGACGAGCGTCGCTTTCTTGTTCCGTATGCTGTCGCAGATGCGCTGCGCAGTCTGCGCGTCGCTCATACGCGAATTGCCGCTTTTGTCACGGTAAACGGCACGGAAGCCGTCGAAATCCGCCCAAACAGTATAGAAGGGTTTCGGCACAAATTTTTCGATATCTTCCTCACGCTGCACGATCAGCGACAGCGTAGGCGTCTGCACACGTCCTGCGGCAAGCTGCGCGTTATACTTGCATGTGAGCGCGCGCGTCACATTCAGTCCGACAAGCCAGTCCGCTTCGCTGCGCGCGCGTGCCGAACGAAACAGCGCGTCATACGCCGATGCGGGCTTGAGATTGGCAAAGCCCTCTCTGATGGACGCATCCGTCTGGGAAGAGATCCACAACCGCTTCGTCGTGCCCTTCCATCCGGCCTTCATCATGATCCAGCGCGCCACCAGCTCGCCCTCGCGTCCGGCGTCCGTGGCGATGACCAATTCACTTATATCCGACCGGTGCATCAGCGCGGAGACCGCCTTGAACTGCGCAGACGTCTGCTTGATGACGACAAGCTGCATCTTTTTCGGCAGCATGGGCAGATCCTCCATGCGCCACGTTTGATATTTCTTATCATAAGCCTCCGGATCGGCCAGCGTCACAAGATGACCCAATGCCCAGGTCACGATATACTGCGGCCCGATGACGCAGCCGCTGCCGTTCTGCCGACAGCCCAGCACGCGCGCAATGTCACGCGCAACCGATGGTTTTTCCGTCAATACCAATGTTTTTCCCATGGTGCACCTCTGTTTATTCTGACGCATCCGGCAGGATCGCCGGGAATCGCAGCACGGCAATCAACGTGTCCTGCGAAAGATGATCGACCATAGAACCGCCTTGCAGAATTGCAAAAACCTTTGCGGAAGACATGCCCATACCGGACAGTTCGTGCAGCTGCCGATTTGTATCGGCGCGCACCGTGCAGCGGAACACAATGACCACGTTCTCTCCCACGCGTCCGGCACGCATGAACAAACGCGTTCCGGCCACGGCGTTGTCGAGCATGACAGACAGGATACCCTCGAACACATACCACATATACTGCCCGTCCGCGCGGATCATCACCGGCTCGTCCGGCTGCTCGGTCACAGGTTCGACGCCCGCCTCCTCAAACCGCGGATAAAACTCGCCGATCGCCTGCGAAAGCATCATACCCGCGTCTGTCGGCACCGGTTCGATCGGCAGATTGCCGGTCGACGCCTTGGAAATGAGAATGAGATCCTCGATCGTTTTTTTCAGATCCTGCGACAGCGTGACGATGTGCGCAATGCTCTGACGCGACTGTTCTTCTGTCTGCGTTCCGCTTTCGAGCAGGCGGATGTTCTCCGACACTTCTTTCAGCGGGTCGCGCAGACCCTCGGACACGCTGTGGATCAACTCGGTGCTGAAGCTCTCGTTGATGTACCGTTTCTCCGTTTCCGAATTGGCGTTGCGGCTGAGAACGTTGATATTATCCGCGTGTCTGCGGCCGGAGTCGGACAGTTTTTCCGTCGGTATGGAGCCGATTTGTCCGGAAACGATCTGGCGCGTCGACGGGATATAGACGCTCATGTCTTTGTGCACAATATACAGGATCACTGTCATCGTCACAACAAACACGCCGTCCATCAGGAAATACATCTCCCACGGTATCCCTTTCTTCGTCATCGAGAGTGCAAAATATACCGCAAACTGAAACACAATTGCAATGGACAGAATCGTCTGTGCGCGCTGACCGAACGTACGACCGGCAAATGTACGGTACAGGATCGAACGGCGCCACCATGTCGGTCTGTGCAGACGCACGCTGACCGTCGAAAGCAGCATCTGCAAAAGCGTCGCAAAAACAAGAAGCAACAAAAAGACGATATAGGCCGTCTGTTCGATATCCACAGCTGGTTCACGCTTGATTTCCAGGCGCTTCCTCGCCAAGCCCGTGAAGACAAACGAAAGATCGGACAGACTTGCGGTCTGACGCTGTAAAAAGAGAATGCACAGCCAAAAGAGCAGCGCGCAGAACGGCGCAAGAAAATACATCGGGATCTGATCCAGATCGCGTTTTCGTGTCGACTCGGATACGCCGGAAACCGAATAGACCACGCTTGCAAGCAGGATCTCAAGCACACCAAACAAGACCATCAGTGCAAACACGGCATACTTGGATTTATTGGCCAAAGAGAAAAAGCGGGCAGCATACCAATACTTATCTTTAGCCTCTTCGAAAAACTTTTCCTTCTTTAAGTATCCTTCAAAACTGAATTCGGCATTCGAATCGTATTGTTTTATGTTTTCGCCGTTGATTTTAATTGCCTGCTCTCTGCTGTGGTCGACCTTATCACTTTCGATCAGGCTCATGTAATTTCGATAACCGTAGTTTGTAAAGACAGTCGTTCCGTCCTGAATAATGGCAAAGAAATAGTTGCAGTTCTTCTCTTCAAACTCAACCGCGTATTCCTTGAGCATCTCGTGAATCGGATCAGTCTCGCCATTTGACTCTTCGTCCGACTGATTCGCCAGGACAAAGTTAACAGAGTTAAAATACTCCAGCGCATCCCGTCGGCTGTTGTCCATGAGTTTTGTGGTCACTTCATCCTGCAGCTCCTTGCCGTTCGTTGTATAAAACTTTTCTTTTGTCAAATACAAAAAGCTCCTTGCAAAGCAGGAAAGAAAAATCGTATTCAGAATAAAGCATACGGAAACGACCGTCCGCAGCGTTCGGCTGCCGACGATCCGATCCAAAAAACCGACTTTACCGCGCACAGTCACCCCTCCTTTACAGCTTGCGGAACAGAAGCTGCGAAACGAATATATCGTCCTCGGTATGCAGCCACAGCTTGCCGCCCTGCAGCTTCATCAGCGACTGCGCAATGGACAGCCCCAAGCCGCTGCCGTCAGTATGGCGCGCGTCATCCTCGCGCACAAACCGTTCCATAAGCTCCTCACCCGACAGCTGCATCGGTCGGTCAGAACGGTTGCGAAAGATTGCCGCGGCTCTGTCCCGGCTGCGGACAACGGCGATCTGTACCTCCGAGCCGAAACGGGAATACTTACAGATGTTATTCATCAGATTGTCCGTCACACGCTGCATCAGACGCGGGTCTGCCTTCACGAAAACCGGCTGCTTTGGCAGACGCAGACGAATGGTGATCCCCTGCTTTGACAGCCGCTCCTCAAAGCCGGGAACGGCCTGCTGCACCGTCGAGCAAAGATCGACCACTGTAAGCGCCACCGGTACATTGCCGCTCGCGGCGTCGGAAACTTCGGACAGATCGTCCACCAGCTTTTGCAGCCGTCCGGAATGGCGCTGCAGCACATGCAGATATTTCACACGATCCTCCGGCGTCAGATCTTCGCGCTTGAGCAGCTGCGCGTAATTGATGATCGAAGTCAGCGGCGTTTTGATGTCGTGGGAAAGGTTGGTGATCAGTTCCGCCTTGAAATTGCTGCTCTGGATGTATTCGTCCGCCGACGCTTTGATGCGCTGCACAAGCGTATCCACATCGACGCCATGCGTGCGCAGCGTCGCGTAATCGTTTGCGTTCGAGGCTGTTCCGGACAGATCGCCCTCGACGAACTGCGCCGTCTTATCCATCACGGCGCGCAGCTGCCGCAGTGTCCGGAAGATGACCGGCAGCGTCACGAGCTTTTCAAGAATCAGGAACAGGATGACCCCGTACTTGAGGTTTTCCGAAAACAAAGCCGATTTTTCCTTTTGAAGATAATGCACGCCCACCAGATACAGTCCGATCGACGCCGCCTTGATGACCTGCATCATGACCAGATAAAACATGGTCCGGCGGGAAAAAGCGATTTGCCGAAAGCGCCGGAACGCGAACAGACACTGTATCCCGCCTCGCCGGACACTGTAAACGACCAGAACCAGCAGGATCAAGATCAACGCAAAAACGATCGTCATGCATACCGGCCAAAGCAGCATCCCGTATTCGCCGGAACCGGTTTTCAGATATTCGGACATTCTGTCGCGCACTTTGATCACATCGAGCAGCAGCATATACAGGATCACAAGCGCGGGAAGCACACAGCAGATATAAAGATCCGGCGGCAAAACGCTGAACATGCGCTGGGCGCCCTTGCTGCGCGAAGCCTCGCGGACTGCCCCGCGAATCGCAATTGCGCAGCTCAGCAGCGCCAAACCGCCCAGGATAACAGTCATTGCCCAAAGATTGTTCTCATACCGCAAACCGTTTGCGGCAAGATTGATGCCTCGCTTGAACAAATCATCCTTATCCATCGACTCGGCCAGCGCACAATCGACATTCACGGTCACGGGTTTGAGCTGTCCCAAAACATAAGTATCGACCGTTACAGGGATCTGCTCTCTGCACCACGTTTTCTCGCCGTCGATCATTGTGCTGATGGTCGTCGTGCTCTTGGCGTTATCTTTGCCTCTCGACTCTATAACGGCTTCAAACCGGAAGTTTGTGTTTGCCGGATTGAATTCATCGGAGTTTTTCTTTTCCTTCTTTGAATCAAAGTACGGCTGCAGCACCTCTTCTTTGAGTATATCCAGTTTAATGCCGTACAGCTCTTTTATAAGCGCTTCCTGTCCGCTGTTGCGATATGCTTTGGCAAAGCCGTCCGTCTTCTGCATATACCACAGAGAGCCGGACAGCGACGCAAGGAAGAAAAACAAAGCAGCAAAAATCACGCTGCTCCAGCGAACCGCGCTTTTGTCTGCTGCCTTTTTCATCCTGTCTACCTCTTTTCCATTTTGTATCCGTGGCCGAACCGCACGCGGATGTAGGTCGGGTTTGCCGGGTCGAACTCGATCTTTTCACGCAGATGCCGGATATGTACGGCGACTGTGTTTTCCGCGCCGAACGGTTCCTCGTGCTTGATGCGGCGGAAGATCTCCGTCAGCGGAAAGATCTCGCCGATATGCGTCATGAACAAATACAGAATGTCGTATTCCGTGCGCGTCAGATGAATCTCTTCGCCGTCGACGCGTACTGTCTTGGTATGGTCGTCCAGCTCGATGCGTCCGTTGCGCAGAACGGTCTGCTTGTTCTCCGTTTCCTCCGGCGCTCCGCTGTAAACCTGCACGCGCCGAAGCTGTGAACGCACACGCGCGAGCACCTCGAGCATATTGAAAGGCTTCGTAACATAGTCGTCCGCGCCGCAGTTGAGCCCGAGCACTTTGTCGGCGTCTTCACTCTTGGCGGTAAGCAGGATGACCGGGATGTTATATCCGGATTCGCGCATACGCATGACCGTGTCGATCCCGGAAATCCCCGGCATCATCACGTCCATCAGTACCAGATGCACCGTATTCTGCTCCAGCAGTTTCAACGCCTGCCGGCCGTCGTACGCGCACAGAACGTCATAGTCCGCGTTTTTCAGAAAGATTTTCAACCCAGCGACGATATCTTCCTCATCGTCGCAAACCAGGATCGTGTACTTCTCCGGCATTTTCTCTCCACCTTTTCCCCTTCTGTATTATTTTCTTAATACCAAATCCAACCAAACAGCAGGATCAGAATGATCCACTGCAGAACCGTCAGGCGCACCTGCATCGTAAAGGTCGCGGAAACGCCCTGCGTCGTGACACGGAACGTCTGAGGGCCGCGGCGGACGCGTGCAGCAGACGCAGGCTCCACCTTCATCTGCGAGAGATCGCGCACAACTTCGTCGTGTCCGTCGTTGTACTGTACCCGTACCGCGAGGCCCTTAAAGTCAGGCGATCTTTTGTAGACAAACGACGTATTTTCCGGCATCGATTCGATCACAGCCGATACCGCTTTGAGTTCCTTGACCGTCACGTCGAACGACGCCGAAAGGCCGCGGTACGTCACGGTCACCGTCTGTGTACCGGCGACAGAAAACGTCTTCGGGGTGAAGCTGTACCCGCTCGTCAGCGTGTGCGCATCATTGTACGCATCCGTATAGACCAGCGTAAGTCCCGTCAAATCGGGAGAATCGCCGGTAAAATACGTAATCTTATCCGGCGCGCGCGCGATCACCAGCGTCGGTGCGTATTCCAGCACGGTCACCGGAAATGTCGTGCTCGCACCGCCGAAAGACAGCGTGACCGTCTTTGTACCCGGCGTCGTCAGCGACTCGGGCGATACGGAAACATCCTCCGCCGTCAGCGGTACCGTCTTGCCGCTGCGCAAATGCGCGCAGATCTCCATACCGTCCAGTTCCACCTGCTGGCGGACATAATACTGCGTTTTGGTCGGCGCTGTCACCAGTTCGAGCCGCTCGACCGTATCTTCCGCCACGGTGACGTTTACCGTCTTCTTCTGTGTATATGTGCGCTCACCGATCTGCGCGGTTACGGTCACGGTAAACGGATAGGTTCCCGCCGTCGTCATTACCCGGGATGTGAATGCCGCGCCGTCGGGATCGGTCACGGTATAGGTAAGCGTCGCAAAATCCGCCGCTTCCTCCTGCGAACGATCAACGTACAGCTGCTCCGCCGAAAGCGTCTGATCCGTATACAGCGACTGCGGCGTCACAGTCAGCAGATCGCCCAGCGCCGTCTCATCGACCGGCACATCGACGGAAGGCGCCGCAAATTGACCGATCTGCAGTCCGTCGGCAAAAACGCCGCATCTGCCGCTGTTGGTCGAGACGCCGTCTCCGCCGAGGAAGCCGTCGCGCGCCGTCACATCAAACGTCAACTTAAATATGCCGGCATCGTTTTCGTCCACGACTTCACCGTTTGCATGGATCGCCACGGGCGGAAAATCGACCGCATCGAGCGAAACGGTCGTTGTGCCGTCGTCGTTCTCGATGATCTGCGCCTGCGGATACACCTCCAGCAGCGCCTGACGCTGCGCGTCGGTCAGGTAAAAGTATTTGGAAACGGTGTCGCACACCTGCGCGGAATGCACCGGCTCGCCCAGCGCGGCGGAAATGCCGGCGAAGGCGCCGCTCAGATCCATGTGCAGATCGCCGATGGAGCAGCAGTTATTCGCCTGCTGCGTGCCGGAAACGTCCATGCTTTCGGCGTCCGGATAATTGGAAGAGACGAGCGAAAGGTATGTTCTGTTTTTTTGGCCGGTCTCGCCCGCAAGATTCTCCTCGTTGAACACGCCGATCGTATAGATCTGCGTGCCGTTTTGCTTCATCTGCGCCGCAGCCGCAATCGCGCCGTTCGCCGTCAGAAGCGCCGTCGAGTCATTGTCGTATTCCCAGCCGTAGGAACCGGGTCCGCCGTCCGTAAAGAAAATCACGACGCGGCGGCTTGCCGTCGAGCCGGAAAGGATCTGTTTTGCCTGTGTCATCGCGTCGTCCGAATATGTCGGTCCGGCAGCATTCAGGGAAGCAAACACATCCGTCAGCGTCTGTTCGGAATCCTTCGCGGACATCAGCGCGCCGGACGCAGTCCCGTCGCCGGTCAGAATGTTGGCATAGTAAGGATCGGGCTGCGTCGCGTGGGTACAGAGCGCGCCCGCGCCTTTCGGCTCGGGAGAAGAGAATTCCACAACGGCAACGCGGTGATCCGCCTCGTACTGCACGGCGTTCTGCGCAATGGAATGCACGAAATCGGTCGCCGCTGCGCGCAGCGCGTCCATCGCGCCGGTATAGAACTGATAGGTGCCGTTCTGACCGTCGCCGGGCGTGACCTGGGTCTGCGGGCCGTTTTCTTCAAGCTGGCCGAACCATGCGGGCTCCTCGCCGGGAGACGCCGTATTGTGCACGCGGACATTGACGCGGATCAGTTTATCTCTGCCGTCCTCTTTGACGACACGGACATAGCGGATATAGTAGTCCTTCGCGCCGTCAAGCTCGTTTGCGGGAATCGGCGTGCTGTTTTCCATGCTGCCGGAAACGTCCAGCACCATCACGATGTCCGCGGCGGGAACGCTGCCGGTCTGGAATGCACGCAGCGAAATGCTGTATGTTCCGTCCCCGTTGGGCGTCGCCGTTTTTTCACAGCAAAAGCCCTCCGTATCCGCCGCCGTTACACCCGCCGGCGAACACGCAAGCAAAAACGCAAATATCAAAAGGATCGCAGCGATCCTGTTTCGCATCGGATTCCTCATAGTCTTTTCTCCTTCACTTGATTTGTCTGATCCGGTTTCCGCGCACGACGAAAGCATGCCGCGCCAGATCGATCATCGGCGCGTCGTTCGCGGGAGAGTCGGTGTAGAACGCGTCGATCCGCGCATCGGGACACGCGGCGCGAAACGCCTCGATTTTGCGTTCGCGCAGGTTGAAGTGCTCGATCCGGCACGTCGCAGGATCGACCCGCGAAGATACGCAGTTCCGCACGCCCAGCCTGCGGCAGACTTCGCGCATGGAAAAGTCCGGCGCGGCGGTGACGATCCAGTCGTCCTCACGCCGCATTTCGGCATAAAACGGCTTGATCTTGCGCATATGCCTGTCCCAGAAAGCCCGCATGTCCGCTTCGATATCCGGTATCTTCCGAAGCTCCCGTTCGACCAGCGCGGCGTTCTCCCGCAGGAACGCCTCCGCCGTGACTTTGCCCCGTTTGTATTTGGCAAATTCAATCAATACCTTCGGCAGCAGACGCAGCAGTCCGGGATTTTTGCGGATGTAAAACAGGAACAGATCGAAGCAGCTCTCGCCGTTGTAAATCGTGTTGTCAAAATCATATACATTCATACAGAATAATTTTAGCATACGAGACAGATAAATGCAATCTTTTTTGCATAAAAAAACGAACCCGCCGCAGCTCAAGGAGAACCGCGGCGGAACATGCATGATTCAGATTGTCTGGCTGACGTCGGATATTCCCGCGTTGGCATTGCGGAACTCCGTGACGTCGGAGGAATTGACGTTGCCGTCCCGCGTGACGTCCGCGGCAAAGAACTGCGCGGAATCCGCTTCGTATGTGATAATCCCTGCGTTGACGGAGCGAATCTCGGTCACGTCGGAGGAGTTGAGCAGACCGTCGCCGGTGACGTCGCCGAAGATCACGACCGTAAAGGATTCAAGCTCGTCGCCGGTCGTATCATCGACAAGATGCAGAACCGTGCCGGTGCCGATTGCGGCAGACACGCGTTCGATCTCGATGTGCGTACCGTCCGCAATGTCGAGGTACTGCTCACGCAGCGCCGCCTCGGTCACGCCGAACGCGAGACCGTAGACAAACCCGCGTTCGCGGTCGACCACCGCGCCGGAATCCGCTTTCGCCGTGAGTGCCCCGGACGTTTCGACTGCCGTCCAGTGTGCGGTCAGCGTATGATCCGCCGTCATCGTGCAGATCGTGCTCTCCGTGACAAGCGTCCCGTCCGCCAGGAACCATCCGTCGAACGCAAAGCCGTCGCGTGTCGGTTCGGGCAGCGTGCCGTAAATCTCATTGTAGTATGCCGTGATTGCCGGAATGCCGCACGTGCCGCCGTCCGGATCGAGCGTGACGGTGTAGGTGTTGACTGTGCTTGTGTAGGTCGCCGTGTAAGTCGCGTTCTTTGTGACTTTGGCAACCGTCGGCGACCAGCCTGCAAACGTGTAACTGTATTGCGCGGTAGCTGTTTTGGTCGGTGTTGCGCCGCTGTAGGTCGGTGTCGTGTTGTAATCCCACTTACCGCTTTGCAGCACCGTGCCGTCATCGTTTTTGAATGTGACCGTGTATTGGTTGACCGTGCTTGTATACGCCGCCGTGTAGGTCGCGTCCTTTGTGACTTTGGCAATCGTCGGCGACCAGCCTGCAAACGTGTAGGTGTACTGCGCGGTCGCGGCTTTGGTCGGTGTTGTGCCGCTGTAGGTCGGTGTCGAGTTGTAATCCCACTTGCCGCTTTGCAGCACGGTACCGTCGTCGTTCTTGAAGGTTACCGTGTACTGATTGACCGTGCTCGTGTACGTCGCGGTATAGGTCGCGTTCTTTGTGACCTTTGCGATTGTCGGCGTCCAGCCTGCAAACGTGTAGGTGTACTGCGCAGTTGCGGTCTTGGCCGGCGTCGCACCGCTGTAGGTCGGTGTTGAATTATAATCCCACTTGCCTGTTTGCAGCACCGTACCGTCGTCGTTCTTGAACGTGACTGTGTACTGGTTCTTCGGCAGCGCGTCTGTCGTGATCGAGGTCGCTCCATTGACGGTTACGGTATACGTCCCGTCGGCGTTGGGCGTGGCGACTGTGCCGTTGACCTTGAGTGTCGGCGTGCTCTGGTCGTAGCCGGTCTTTACCGCAGTACTGACCGTGAAGACCGTACCGTAGTCATAGGTGCCGGCCGTCACACCGCTGATCGTCGTGCCTGTGCCCGCGGTTACCGTAACGGCGTAGGTGTTGACCGTCCATTGCGCATAGAGCGTCGTCGCGGTGGTGGGTTTGAAGGACGCGCCGCCGTTGTATTTCGTTCCGCTGCCGTCGGACTTCGTATTCCAGCCGCCAAAGGTATAGCCGGTCTTTGTGGGAGTCGGCAGCGTGACCGTGCCGAGCGTCCATTTGGCATAGAGGTCGAATGTGCCGCTAGTCGTCAGATTTTTGACACTCGCTTTGTCCGCATAGCTTGTGCCCGTGCCGTCGGCTTTTGTGTTCCATCCGCCGAATGTCGCGGTCGCCGTATCGCTCGTTTTGCTGTTGCCGCCCGTCGCGCCGTTGTAGTTGTAGGTCACGATGTACTTGCGCTGGAATGCGTTTGCGGTCAGATTCTGCGCGACGTCATAGGTGAACGACTGATTGCTCATGCTGCCGCTTGTCGCACCGTTGCCGTTGAATTTGACAGCGTAAGGACTGGCGGTCCATTGCGCATATAGAGTTATTGCAGCATTTGCTGAATACGTAGCACCGGATGCATAACTAGTTCCGCTTCCGGATGCTTTTGTATTCCACCCATTGAAGACATAGCCCGGTCTGGTTGGTTGCTCTGTCCTTAATGTTATATCTACACAGGAGTTTTTGTTTTGAGAAGACGGTGCGCCACTTCCTCCATTTGCATCGTAAGAAATAGTATATGTTTTATTTTGGACGACAAATTTAATATTGGAACTTCCCAAACACTGATAATAATCACAGGCACAAACATATGCGTAATAGGTTCCCGCTGGAAAATCCATGGAAAAACCTGAACTTGCATTCCATTTAGTATAATAATTATATGCATCTGCACAGCTGGAGTCTGTAAAGATTTTTAAGTCATACCATTTAGCACCATAAACACTGTCCCAAGTGAATGTAACCGTTGGTGACGAAACAGAAGACTTAAGCGTCGTTCTCTTAAGTTGAACATCGTCACCCGTATATACGCTCCATGTCTGTGCATCATTATAATTCCTGTGATTGATTTGAATAATATTACCATCATCAGTGTTCCCTGCGTAAAGATCCATCACCCACTCTTCATCAGAAAAGTGTTTGTTTAAAAATGCATAGCCATCACCTTGGGGTATTAAATACCACTGTTGATAATAACCGCCCCAAAACTCTGTGCAAGCCGAAACATGTTCACAAACAGCTCTGTTCCCTCCGTACATTTCAAGAGCCTTACCGTCATAGCAAGAACTAATTACATACGCCCCGTCTTCTTGACGAACAAAATGCCATTTTTGCCTTGCGGAATTGTTTTCGGTCTGCAAGTATATGTGATTCGTTCCACTAACTTGTGAGATTGGTTTCCAGCATGCTGTGTTGAGAATGACACCGTAAAAATCATCACCAAGGTTTGCGTAACCCGGCGCTGTATTCATATGACATACATAGTGAGTCCAATTATTTGATCCGCATCCATCACATGACCAGCTCGCTCCAAACGTTGTATCGTTATGAAGGCTATTATGGGCACAATCCTTCATATATCCATCTTTATCTTCACCCGTACAAAAAACCACGTGACGATAGGGCGCCTTACCATAATTAGTACAGTTATTACAGTAATTGAACACAACATCTCCGGGCGAAATCTTACCAGCATTATCTCCATACATAGAGATTTTGCCGTTTGTTACTTTTAACGCATAGATTGTTCCATATCCTTCAATTGCATTTTTTAAATTCACAACGATTGCTTGATCTACATTAATTCCGCCTGCTCGTAAACAAGCAGAAACGAATGAAGAACACAACCAACTATTAGGGCAGTACCCGTTGTTTTTATCAGATGTACAGTGGCTTTTTGCATAACTAATAGCTGCACTTGCATCATAATTATCTGCACTAACCTGTAAATCCAACCCTCCAATTCCAATTGCCCCCACAGCTATAATTACCGCAAGCAGTAGTGCAACCATTTTCTTGCCAGCCATTTTTGCGCTCATTTTGACATCCCCCTTTTGTAATCTTCCAAACAGTACTTTCCGTGCAAAATAAAAAATGCGCAGCCGAAGCCGCGCACGAAAAACACAGCTCCGATTGTCGCCAAACAAAACCCTTCATGTGCCTAACAATAGCATGTGAAAGTAGAGCCTGTATTTTTACCATAGAGATAAAAATACACGCTAAAGTCAGGCACTCCTATTTGGTTTTGTTTGGCAAGTTCATTATAGCATACCCCGTTTTGCAGTGCAAGTGGTTTTTTCAATCGGAGTCATTCATGAACGCGGGTGCGGCGCCGAAGCCGTCACGCATTCAGAATCCGTACATATCAACGATCTGTCTGTAGGGCGCGGATGTATGCGTTCCCTACGGCACACCGGAAAAGGCATCGGACGGGAGCGGCGGGACGATGTGGGCATCGTCCCCTACGGCTCGCCGGGAGGTACAGCGGACGCATGCCGCCTCTTGGGAGACGGCCGCAAGAGATCATACAGTATTTGGACGAACGTTGTACTGCACATCTGACGCAAACGGTCGCAGAACAAACAAATAGTCTTGACTTCTGCGTATGACGTGGTATAATTGGTATGAATAGTCATACTTGTTATACAAAAGGAGGCAGGAATATGAAAGCACCGAAAGGCAAGCATCTCTTCGGGCTGGTCACGGTCGGGTCCAAGGGGCAGATCGTCATCCCCAAAAAAGCACGCGACCTTTTCGGCATCGAACCGGGCGATTCGCTCGTGCTGGTCGGCGACGAAAAGGAAGGTCTGGCGATCATCACCAACGAGCGTGTTTCACGTATGCTGCAGAATATCCTGAAGGAGGATGCGGACGATGACAGCGATCCAAACGATTGATCTCTGCCGCGCGTTCGGCAGCGTGCAAGCTGTGGATCATATGAACTTAACCGTCGAGAAAGGCGAGATCTACGGTCTGCTGGGCGTCAACGGCGCGGGCAAAACGACCACGATCCGCATGCTCTCCTGCCTGCTGAAACCGGACAGCGGCGACGCGCTGCTTCTCGGTCACAGCATCGTGCGCGAGAGCGCTGCGGTCAAGAAAATCATCAATATTTCCCCGCAGGAGACCGCCGTCGCGCGGAATCTGACGGTGCGGGAAAACCTTATGCTGATCGCGCAGATCTACGGATTCACCAAGCAGGAAGCCGCGTCGCGCACAAATGAGCTGATCGACGCGCTCGAACTGAGCGAAGTCCTTTCCCGCAAAGCCGGCACGCTCTCCGGCGGCTATCAGCGGCGGCTGTCGATCGCCATGGCGCTCGTATCGCGTCCGCAGATCCTGTTTCTGGATGAACCGACATTGGGTCTGGACGTGCTTGCGCGGCGTGCGCTTTGGAGATTCATCGAGAAGCTGCGCGGCGAAATGACCGTCATCCTGACGACGCACGCCATGGACGAGGCGGAGGCGCTCAGCGACCGCATCGGCATCGTGTCCAAAGGCTCGCTGCGCGCATGCGGTACGGCACAGGACCTGATGGCGCGTACACAGACGGATTCGTTCGAGGACGCGTTCGTCCGGCTGGTCAGCGAGGAGGCGGAGAAATGAAAAGAACGCTTGTTTTTGCGGGCAGAAACGTGCGGGAACTGCTGCGCGATCCGCTGACGATCGGCTTCGGTGCGGCGTTTCCCGTCCTGCTGCTCGTGCTGCTGTCGCTCATCTCACGCAATACGCCGAAGGAAGTCTTCACCATCGAATCTCTGACACCGGGCATCGCCGTGTTCGGGCTTTCTTTCTTTTCGCTGTTTTCCGGAATGCTCGTTGCGAAAGATCGTTCCACATCCTTCCTGATGCGCCTGTTCGCGTCGCCTCTGACCGCAGGCGACTTCATCATCGGCTACACCCTTCCCCTGCTGCCGCTCGCGCTCTTGCAGGCTGTGCTCTGCTACGCGGTCGCGCTCGTGCTGGGTCTGCCGTTTTCCGTGTCCGTTCTGCGTGCCGTTTTGGCGATTTTACCGGCAGCGGCGCTGTATATCGCAATCGGTCTGCTCGCCGGCAGTCTGCTGAACGACAAGCAGGTCGGCGGTCTGTGCGGCGCGATGCTGACCAACGTCAGCGTGATCTGCTCGGGCGCCTGGTTCCCGATCGACCTTGTCGGCAAAGGCTTCCGCACCTTCTGCAGCATCCTGCCGTTCGCGCACGCGGTCGATCTCGGCCGATGCGTGCTTTCCGGCACGTCCGACGGTTTGAGCGTGCACCTTGCGGTCGTCTGCGCATATGCGGTCGTTCTGTCCGTGCTGGCGGTGCTGGCATTCCGCCGCGCGGCAAAACGCGGATAATGATTGACAAAATTCCATTTTTGCTGTATACTGGGAGTATCTACCAACCGAGGTGCGCTTATGAACAAAATCAACCACCCAATCCTGATCGTCAGTACAGCATCGGCAATGATCATCATCGGCGTGTCCATCGCGCTCGGAATGCGCTACGGTCTTGCGTCGGGTCTGCTAACCGGACTGAGCGCGTTCGTGGTACTGATCGTCTGTATGCTGTGCGCAAACCGGTGGATGAAGAAATCGGACGAGGCAAAGCGCAAAAACAAAAAAGAAAAGAAAACCAAATGATCCTGTTCTGCGGCGCCGTATTGGGACGGCGCCGTACTTTTTTTAAAAAAAGACTTCCCTTTTTGAAAAATATGTGCTATAATGATTTAAAGCGTTTATGCTTTAAATGAGTAAAGCGAGGAGATCACCATGCCTATCGTAGATATTCTGCGCAATAACGCCAAAAAATACGGTGCGGACGACGCACTGGTCGAGCTGAATTACGACGCAGACGAAAGCAAAGCCTGGAATGAAATGGAGCTGGTCGAGTCCGCGCACCATTTCGGCGCGCGCCGCGTGCTGACCTGGAAGGAGTTCGACGATACCGCAAACCGTTTTGCAAACTATCTTCTGTCCATCGGCATCAAAAAAGACGATAAAGTCGCCATCCTGCTGATGAACTGTCTGGAGTGGCTGCCCGCCTATTTCGGCATTCTGAAAACCGGCGCGTGGGCGGTGCCGCTCAACTACCGCATCCCTGCCGAGGAGATCCAGTACAGTCTGGAAAAATCCGAGGCAAGCGTGCTGCTGTTCGGCGAGGACACGCTCGAACGCGTTGAACAGATCCGCGGAAACCTCGGCGGCATCCGCGAATACCTCTATACCGGCGCTAACCGTCCGGATTTCGCAAAGGATTTCTCCGAAACCATCGCCGGATTCAGCGCAGACGACCCCAATATCCCGCTGACCGACGACGACTTCGCCGCAATCTACTTCTCCTCCGGTACGACCGGACTGCCGAAAGCGATCCTGCACAAGCACCAAAGTCTCTCCTGGTCGTGCATTACCGAGCAGAAGCATCACGGCCAGACGAAGGACGACGTGTTCCTGTGCATCCCTCCCCTGTATCACACAGGCGCAAAGATGCACTGGTTCGGCAGCTTCCTCGTCGGCGGTAAGGCGATCCTGCTGCGCAGCTCCAAGGCCAAATGGATCCTGCGCGCCGCGAGCGAAGAGAAGTGCTCGATCGTATGGATGACCGTGCCGTGGACACAGGACGTGCTGTGCCTTCTGGAAGATCCGAACTTTGACCGCAGCGCCTACGATTTCTCGCACTGGCGTATGCTGCACATCGGCGCGCAGCCCGTGCCGCCGAGCCTCGTGCAGCGCTGGCTCAAGCAGTTCCCCAACCACCAGTACGACACCAACTACGGTCTGAGCGAATCCATCGGTCCCGGCTGCGTGCATCTGGGCGTGGAAAACACGCGCAAGGTCGGCGCGATCGGCGTGCCCGGCTACGGCTGGAAAGTCAAAATCGTCGACGAGGACGGAAACGAAGTGCCGCAGGGCAGCGTGGGCGAGCTTTGCGTGCAGGGTCCCGGCCTCATGACGTGCTACTATCACGATGAAAAAGCCACGGCGGAAACGCTCAAGGACGGCTGGCTCTACACGGGCGACGTCGCAAAAATGGACGACGAGGGATTCATCTACCTCGTCGACCGCAAGAAGAACGTCATCATCATGGGCGGCGAAAACATCTACCCCGTCCAGATCGAGGACCACATCATGAAGCATCCGGCGGTCAAGGCAGTCGGCGTGATCGGCGTGTATCACGAGCGTCTGGGCGAGATCCCCGCCGCGATCATCGAGCTCAAGGACGGCGCAAGCTGCACAGAGGAAGAGATGAACGAGTTCTGCAAGGGACTGCCGCGCTACAAGCGCCCGAAGAAGATCATCTTCGCGCCCGTGCCGCACAATCCCACCGGCAAGATCGAAAAGCCGAAACTCAAAAAACTCTACGGCGGCGAACAGCTCGTGGCCATGCAGAACGAGATCAAATAACAGCATTACGGGAAATAGTAAGAGCTGCTGCAAACCGAAACGGAATGCAGCAGCTCTCTTGTTGTTTTATGCGGTTTTTGTCAGCACTCGATGCCGGCGTTGCGCAGCAGTTTCTCCGCCGCGGCGTTGTCGTCCACGCGCAGCACGATGCACGCTTTGCCCTCCACGCCGGACAGGAACGCGTAGGTATACACCATGTTTACGTCATTGTCCGCAAGTACGTTCAGGATCCTGGTAAGGCTTCCGGGCTCGTCCGGCACCATAACGGCAAGCACCTCGTTCGCACTGCAGAGCCACTCCTGTTCGCGCAGCAGCGCGAGCGTCTCGTCGGGTTTGTCCACAATGGCGCGCAGCACGCCGTAGTCCTGCGCCTCCGCGATGGAGAGCGCACGCAGGTCAATGTCGTGCTCGGCGAGCACATTCACGATCTGCAGAAGTTGACCGGATTTATTCTCAAGAAAAACGGAGATCTGTTTCAGCAGCATAGCATTTACCTCCTCAATACAGCTTGCGCTTGTCGATTACGCGCACGGCCTTGCCCTCGCTGCGCGCGATAGACTTGGGCGCAACGAGATGCACCTTTGCCATGATGCCGAGCATCGCTTTGAGCGCAGAGACGAGTTCTTTTTCCTTCTTGGAAATCGCGGACACCGTGTCGGAGAACAGCTCCTGCGGCACCTCGACCTCGATATCGAGCGTATCGGAATTGTTGACGCGGTCAACGATGATCTGATAGTTGGCGGGCATACCCTGATTGAGCAGTACCGTCTCGATCTGGGACGGGAACACATTCACGCCGCGAATGATGAGCATATCGTCCGAGCGTCCCATGGGCTTGCACATGCGCACATGCGTTCTGCCGCAGGAACATTTCTCTGCTTTGAGCATGCAGATGTCGCGGGTGCGGTAGCGGATCATGGGAAACGCCTGCTTGGTGATCGCCGTAAAGACCAGCTCGCCCTTCGACCCGAGCGGCAGAGGCTCCTCGGTCACAGGATCGATGATCTCGGCGATAAAGTGATCTTCGTTGATGTGCATACCGTTCTGCTCGGCGCATTCAAACGCCACACCGGGTCCGCTGAGCTCCGTCAGCCCGTAGATGTCGTATGCCTTCAAGCCGAGCTTATCCTCGATATCGTGACGCATTTCCTCGGTCCACGCTTCGGCGCCGAAGATCGCGGACTTGAGATGCAGACGGTCGCGCACGCCGGTCTCGATCGCGCTCTCCGCGAGGTACATCGCATAGGACGGGGTGCAGCAGAGGATCGTCGCCTCGAGATCCTCCATGAACTGCAGCTGCCGCTCCGTATTGCCGGAGGACATCGGCAGCGTCAGACAGCCGACCTTATGCGAGCCGCCGTGCAGTCCGAGACCGCCGGTGAACAGACCGTAGCCGTAGCAGACCTGCACGACGTCCTCGTCCGTGCCGCCTGCCGCGACGATCGCACGGGCACAGCAATCCTCCCAAAGATCCACATCGTGCTGCGTATAAAACGCGACAACGCGCTTTCCGGTCGTACCGGACGTGGAATGGATGCGTACACAGTCTTTTTTCGGCGCAGCCAGCAGGCCGCAGGGATACGCCTCGCGCAGATCGGCCTTGCTCAGGAACGGGAGTTTGTGCAAATCCTCGATGCCGTGGATGTCATCCGGCGTCACGCCTTTTGCATCCATCTTTGCGCGGTAGTACGGCACATTTTCGTACACACGCCGCACCTGTTCGACCAGCCGTTCGCTCTGCAGCGCCTGCAGCTGCGCACGCGGCATAGTCTCGATCTCGGGTTGGTAGTAGTTGCCCATGGGTCATTCACTCTCCTTTATGATTGTATTCAATATCTCTGCGTCCGCCGGACAAAAGGGATAGTCCGGTATTTCGGACGGTAAGATCCACCGCATGTCATTGTGTTCCAGCAGCTTCGGCTCGCCGGAAACAAGCTCGGCCGTGAACAGCGTCAGGTGCACGCGCACATCCGGATACTCATGCGTCGTCTGCGTAAACACGGACAGCGGCCGCACCGTGACGTCCAGTTCCTCGCGGCATTCTCGTACGAGCGCTTCTTCCGGCGTCTCGCCCGGTTCGACCTTGCCGCCGACGAATTCCCACAAAAGCGCACACGATTTATGCACTGGCCGCTGACAGATCATAAAACGGCCTTTGCGCCAAATCAGCGCCGCTGCGACTTCAAGCGTTTTTGTATTTTGCATATTGATTATCAATCGCGATCAGTTCGTCCAGCGTATCGATCTCCGTCACATCGGCAAACGTACACGGGCGTATTTTGATCGAGTACTTGTCAATACAATAGACCAGCGCCACATCGTCCCAGAAATGCGAATGGCTTTCCGGTATCGAATCATATACTTCGGCAATATCCGTTTCCAGTTTCGCTCCCGTTGCAGCGTCCATATAGCCGATACCGAACATGTGGAAGCAGTCATCCCCGCCCATACCGAGCCGTGTGATCGTACCGCTTTCATCGGCAAGGAAACACCAGTCATCCGAATGCGAAGTCGGTACGCCCAGATAGTTGCTCTCGTACTGGTATTTGGTCAGTAAAGACGGGTTATTCAGATACAGATCGGACTCGAACACATAAGCGTTACGCAGCTTGTCACGGACAAGGTACGCAGAAAGGATATTGTTTGACTTATCAAAGTCCGTATTTTCCACAAAACGGATATTCGGATATTTTTCGAGCAAAACGTCGAACTGTTCGCCCTTGTAACCGCGGACGATCCAGATCTCCTCGATCCCCGCAGCGACAACTGCATCCAGAAGCGTTTCGATGATTCGTCTGCCGTTGACCGTCACAAGCGGTTTCGGCATATCCAGCGTTACAGGTACCATACGCACGCCGAATCCGGCCGCCAAAAAAATCGCACGGCGAACGCGATACGGCTCCAGCGCCGCATAACCCGCTGCAGTCAGACCATCCGTATCCAGCAATCCCTGCTGTACAAGTGCTTTTTTCAGTGCTTCCTGCGCGGCTGAAACCGCTTTAATCCCGTTACATTCAACCAGAGTCAGCAGATCGAACTCCGTGCGTGTGATTGCCATGAATTGTCCCCCTAAACCAAAAAAGAAAATACAGATTTGACAAATACCGTTTTGCCTGTTATGATAGAATTATCTCATCAAGAAAGGATGTCGTGCATGCGTATCACTATCGTCGGCGGCGGCAATATCGGGACCGCACTGTGCGCTGAACTGGCGCACAAAGGTCATCGCGTCTCTCTGCTGACATCCAAGCCCAGATTATTTCAATCCGAACTGTCTGTCGTGCTGGCGGACGAGGATCAAATCGTCAGCGGCAAAATGGACAGGATCTCCGACCTGCCGCAGGACGTCCTTCCCTCGGCCGAGATGATTATTGTAACGCTTCCGGCTTTTTTGATGAGATCGTTTGCCGACCGTGCGCTGCCTTATGTTCAGCCGGGCACCATCCTGGTCACCATGCCGGGATACGGCGGCGTCGAGTTTATTTTCAAGGACATTGTAGAAAAAGGCGTCATCCTTGTCGGTTTTCAGCGAGTGCCGGCTGTGTATCGTTTGATCGAATACGGAAGGTGCTCGCGTATGTCCGGCAGACGCGCAGCGCTGCATTTTGCCGCGCTGCCTGCGGATAAGACCACAGACGTAAAAGATTCGCTGGAGGCTGTCTTTTCCATGCCGTGCATGGCGCTGCAGAACTTTCTCTGCGTCACCCTGACGCCGTCCAATCCGATCCTGCACACGGCACGCCTGTATTCGCTGTTCGGGGATCTGCCCGCAGACGGCACATTGGATCAAAATCCTCTGTTTTACGGCGAATGGTCGCCGGCAGCTTCCCATTGGCTGATCCGCTGCGACGCGGAACTGCAGGCACTGCTGACGAGAATCCCTCTGAATCTGCATGAGGTCGTCTCTCTTAAACAACATTACGAGAGCGACACGGAAGAAGCCATGACAAACAAACTGCGATCCATTCAGTCGCTGCATACGATCCGCTCTCCGATGGTCGAAGACAACGGATGCTGGCGAATCGATTGGAATTCCCGGTATTTCCAAGCCGATTTTCCATTCGGTCTGGCGATCATCCGCGGAATTGCCGAGCTTTTCGCTGCGCCGACGCCCGCAATAGACGTCGTTCTGTCATGGTATGCGCAAAGCGTCGGGCTGGAATACTATCTGTCGGACGGCTCTTTCGCCGGAAAAGACTTGAACAAAACCGGTATTCCGCAAAACTACGGCATCCGATGCGCGAACGAATTCATCCAAATCTATACAGGAGATCGGGAATATGCAAAAAACAATTGAGTTTCAGGAGTTTCAGCAGATTGCAAAGGACATTCTGAAATCGCTGACAGATTATCTGGACGCACATGATCTGCGTTATTATCTTGCTTACGGTACGCTGCTCGGCGCAGTCCGGCATCATGACATTATCCCGTGGGATTACGACATCGACATTCAGATGCCGCGTCCGGATTTTGACCGATTCCTCGCGTTGACGGCAGAAAAACCGGTTGCGCTGCATTTAAAGGTTTTTTCCTGGGAAAACTGCAAAAACTATTACCAGCCGTTTCTGAAGATCTGTGACACACGCACGCGTTTGGTCATCACAAAAACGAAGCATACACATATCCCGCTCGGGGTTTGGGTGGACATTTTCCCACTGGACGGCGCATATGCGCAGGTGGAAGAGAATCTCGCACTCCAAAAGAAGGCGCATGCCCGGCTGCGCTCGGCACAAGCGCCGTTCATTGTCACACAAAACACGAAAGAATGGCTCTGGCAGGTTCCGCGGCGTCTGCGCGGCGTTGTGCATCCTGCGGCGGACGAAATCAAAAAAGTGAATGAGATTGCCCAAACGCTTTCCTTTGAAGCGTCAGACTACATCGGCCAGATCGTTTCGTCCGGCGCAAACGTAAAAAAGGACGTCTTCCCGAGAGAATGGCTGCAGCCGATGAAAATGCCGTTCGGTGAATACGAGTATACCATTCCCGCCGAATATGACCGGATCCTGCGCCAGCAGTACGGGGATTATATGCAGCTTCCGCCCGAAGCGGATCGGCAGATACCGACGATCGGCGCATACTGGATCTGAATATTTACAGCAGACCGAACCCTTTCGGGTTCGGTTTTTTTCTTATTTATTTATCTGCGCCGCAGCATCGGCGTATTCTGCCGTCTCTGCGCGTACATCTCGCCATGCTCCGTGTAGATCTGCGTGAGGAAATCCTTTTCGCCCTGCCGCACGTCGATGATGCGCGCGCCGAACGGGAACCCCTCCATGGCGTATCCCTGATAGCCGGAAACGCGGCCGTACACAAGGCGGATGCCGTCGAGCGTTCCTTCAAAGTCGTTGATATGGTCGTGACCGACGAACACGCCGCGCATGCGTCCCGCGCGCGCGAACGCCGAGAAAAGGCCGTCGTTGTACGTCGTGCAGCAGACGCCCTCCATGTTGAAGCCCTTGCACGGTTCGTAGTCCCAGACCTCCCGGTACTCCGGGATCGGCACATGGAAAAACGCAAGCTCACTGTGGTCCTTCGGCAGTGCCGCCGACGTGCGGCGATACCAGTCGAGCTGACCGGGATAGAAATCGCCCGTGTGCGAATCCATGAAGTAGAACGCCCATTCGTCGCCGACGGTCACGATATAGTTGCCGTAACCCTCCGCGCTCTCGTCGCCAAGCTCAAACAGGCAGTACGGACGATCCAGCAAAAAAGACGCAAAAACGTCGCGGCCGTATTTGTCGCCGTCGTGGTTGCCGAGCACCGGCGCCCACGGAACGCCAAGCTCCGCCATCGTCTGCGACAGCGCATCCATCGCGTCGCGGTCGTTCATCGTCTCGCCCCACGTCAAGTCGCCCGTAATGGCGATCAGATCGGGCTTGGTCGCCTTTGTCACGCGGCGCAGAAGATCGAGCGTCTGCCGAAAGCCCTGCGGATTCTCCGTCGTGATCAGGTGCAGATCGGTAAACTGCACGACTCGAAATACGCCGCGCGCATCAAATTCAAAATGCTTGTTTTGCATTGTTTATGCCATTTCAAAATACTGATCGCGTTCCGCACCGACCGACACGTAACGGATCTTGCACTTCACGGCGTCCTGGATATAGAGGATATAGTCCTGCGCCTCTTTCGGCAGCGCGTCAAAACTGCGGCAGCCGGAAATATCGCATTTCCAACCGGGAAGATACGTGTAGACGGGCTTCGCCTTGGTCAGGCGCGTGCCGGACGGGAAGCGATCGGTCGTTTCGCCGTCGATCTCATACTGCACGCAGACCGGGATCTGCTCGTACACGCTAAGCACGTCGAGCTTGGTCAACGCAAGGCAATCCGCACCCTGTACACGCACGCCGAAGCGGGACGCCGGCACATCGAATCCGCCGACGCGGCGCGGTCTGCCGGTCGCGGCGCCGTATTCGCCGCCCGCTTCACGCAGCATATCGCCTTCTTCACCGAACAGTTCGCACGTAAACGGGCCTTCGCCCACGCAGCTCGAATAGGCTTTCATAATGCCGATCACACAGTCGAGCTTCAGCCCCGGGACGCCCGCGCCGACCGGCGCAAAGCCCGCGATGTTGGACGAAGACGAGGTATAGGGATAGATGCCGTAATCGATGTCGCGCAGCGCGCCGAGCTGTGCCTCAAACAGGATCTTTTTGCCCGCGTCGTGCGCTTCGTACAGATAATCGGAACAGTCACAGATAAAGGGCTTGAGCGGATCGCCGTAGGTGTGCAGCCAGTCGAGCATTTCATCCACATCAACCGGTTCGTGACCATAGCCCTTTTCGATCGTCAGGTTTTTCCATTCGAGGATGCCTTCCATCTTCTCACGCAGGACGTCCGGATCCTCAAACAGATCGCCCATGCGGAACGACTTCTTCATGTATTTGTCGGAATAGATCGGGGCGATCCCGCGGCGGGTCGAGCCAAATTTCTTATCCGCAAGACGTTCTTCCTCCAGGATGTCGAGCAGCTTGTTATACGGCATGCAGATCGTGGCGCGGTCGCTGATTTTGAGTGAATCGGGCGTGATCGAAATGCCCTTTTCCGTCAGGCGCTGCATCTCGCCGTGCAGATGCTCGATGTCGACGACCATGCCGGTACCCATCACATTGACCGTACCGTCGCGCAGGATGCCCGAAGGCAGAAGATTCAGAATGAACTTTCCCTTGTCATTGACAACCGTATGACCGGCGTTGTTGCCGCCCTGATAGCGGACAATGATGTCGTATTCACGAGAAAGCAGATCGACCATGCGGCCCTTGCCCTCGTCGCCCCAGTTGATACCAGTAATCGCAGTCAGCATAGTAATTCCCTCTATCCTTTAAATATTGATCTCGACCTGAACCCGGTCGATGTTTTGGTACTTGTCAAACAGCGGGCGGACATAATTCTGCAGGAACGCTTCCGTCTGTGCTTCCGCCATTCCGGTAAAACCGCCCTCTTCAAGGATCGTGTCCACTTCGTCGCGCGTCAGGCCGAAGCGGGCGTCCGCTGCGATCCGATCGAGAAGGTCATTGTCACCGCCGTGCAGCTTGATCTGCTTGGCCGTATCGACGGAATGCTCACGGATCGCCTCATGCAGCGCCTGACGGTCGCCGCCCTTTTTGACGCAGTACATCATGATGTTCTCCGTCGCCATAAACGGCAGCTCCTCCAGCAGATGCTTTTTGATGACATTGGGGTACACCGTGCCGCCGGAGATCACATTGATCAGCAGCGAAAGTACCGCATCCGTCGCAAGAAAAGCCTCGGGCACGGAGATACGCTTGTTGGCCGAATCGTCGAGCGTACGCTCAAACCACTGCGCCGATGCGGTGATCGCGGGATTAAGTACGTCCGTCATGATATATCTGGACAAAGAAGCGATACGCTCCGAACGCATGGGATTGCGCTTGTACGCCATGGCGGAGGAACCGATCTGGCCGGACTCAAACGGCTCGTCAAATTCCTTAAGATGAGACATGAGCCGAATATCGTTGGAGAACTTCGTCGCGGTCTGTGCGATGCCGCACAAAGCAGAAAGGACGTTGTAGTCTGTCTTGCGGGAATAAGTCTGGCCGGAAACCGCTACACACGCGTCAAAACCCATCTTCTTCGCAATGCGTTTTTCCAGATCCACGACCTTATTCATATCGCCGCCGAACAACTCCATGAAACTCGCGCCTGTGCCGGTCGTGCCCTTGCAACCGAGGAGCTTGAGGTTGCTCATCTGGAACTCGACCTGTTCAAGATCGCTGATCAGATCCTGCAGCCAGAGCGTAGCGCGCTTGCCGATCGTAGTCGGCTGCGCGGCCTGGAAGTGCGTATAAGCCAAAGAAGCAAGGCCCTTATGCCGCTCGGCAAAATCGGCAACAGCTTCGATTGCGGACAACAGCAGCTCGCGCACGCGCAAAAGTCCGCGGCGCATAACGATAATATCGGTATTGTCACCGACATAGCAGGAAGTCGCGCCGAGATGAATGATGCCCTTGGCCGACGGGCAAGCGTCACCGTAGGTGTGCACATGCGCCATCACATCGTGGCGGAACTTGTGCTCGTATTCTGCTGCTTTGTCGTAATCGATGTCGTCAATATGCCGGCGCATCTCGTCGATCTGCGCCTGCGTGATCGGAAGACCGAGCTCCATTTCACTTTCGGCAAGCGCGATCCAAAGCAGACGCCACGTGCGGAATTTCGTGTCATTGGAAAAGATCTCCTGCATCTCACGGCTTGCGTAGCGCGTGCAGAGCGGGTTGACATATACAGGTTGATTTGCCATAAAACTCCTCCATACGAAGCATTACATAATTTGACAAGTTATTATAGCACAGTCCAAACAAGTTTGCAACAGCAACATTGAAAAAAGGAAAGCAAAAGGGCAAAAAACGCAAAAAAAGACTGCCGCAATGCGACAGTCCGTTTTCATATACCCTGAAAACTGAACAAAGAATTTTGGAAGCTGAACGAGTCAGGTCAAGCCCTCGACCTATTAGTACTGGCTAGCTGAACGCATCACTGCGCTTA
>CADARP010000020.1 GCA_902790325.1 Oscillospiraceae bacterium
CTCGGCTGGAAAGCTCCTATCGATTTCGTAAACGCCTTTATTCGCAACGGCGAACTTTTTTAATCTCCTTTTTGTAACATATCATTGACAAACCTACACTGAACAAAAAAACACCGCACGATCTCCGTGCGGCATTGCCGTCAGCGCTTCGCTACGACGCTTCTATGATTGTCACATCTTCCGCTTCCAGACCGGTCTTCTGCACCACGATCTCCGTGATCTGCAGCATAACCGCGCTTTCCGACGGCGTCTGCGCAAGCAGCACCTCCGCCGACTTGCCGTCGAGGATCACCAGACTGTCCAGTCCCGTTTTTGCGCCGATGAGCGTTTCAACATCCGATTCCGCCGCCATGTTTTCCGTCAGTTTCGCCAGCGCCGCGGACGCCTCCGTCGCCGCGGCCTGCGTCGCCGCGCTGTCCCGCAGGATCTCCTGCAGCGTTTCGATCGCCGTATCGTGTGCGCGTTCGCGTTTCAGGCGCGCAGCGGCAAACGGATCCTCCTTGCCCGACACGTCCGACAGCACATACTGCGCGTCGCCGAGATTCTCCGCCGCTTCGGTCACCGACACGTCCGCCGTCGACGCCTGCGCGCGCGGTTTGGTGTAGTACCAGTTTACGAATACCGCCGCGCCGAGCGCCAGCACCAGTGCGGAGGTGACCACCTGTCTCTTTTTGAATACCATAGATTCACCGATTCCTTTCCGTCTGCATTTTGACCACGCTGACATGACCTGCGCCGATCCCCAGCGCCGCCGTCACCGTCTGTGTGATGCGCTGCTGCACCTGCGGGTCGTCCGCGCCCTCGCAGACGACCGCCACGCCCTGCACGCCCGGCGGGATGGTTTTGAGCTGCAGGCCTGTTTCGTCGCTGCCCGAACGCACGAGCACATAAGTCTGCTCGCTGCGCAGCCGCGGCGTATCCGTTTCGCTGTCCATCGTATCGTTGCGCGCCCAGACCGTCTCTTCTCCGGTGCGCAGCGTCACCAGCACCTGTGTTTTTCCCGCGCCCTCGATTGAACGGATCAGGTCGGCAAGACGCGCTTCCATCTGCTTTGCATATTCCGCTGGCTGTGCGGGCTGCGCCTTTTCCGCCTTTGTGCGCGTACCCGTCCACTCCGAAGCCGCAAGCAGAACGAGCGCCAGCGCACACAGAAGCAGCGCCGCGGCGCGTTTTTTATCCGCCCGCACTTTTCCGAGAAGCGACTTCCATGACAGGCCGTTCTCCCGTAAGTGTAAAAATCTCATCTGCGATCTCCTGTGCCGATTCTGCGGGCACGCCGCTGATTATGAACGCGTCGGCATGCACTTCTCCGTCCCGCACGACCGTCTGCGCTTCGATCTGCGCCGCCGTGCATCCGTGTGCGTCCAGTGTTCTGCGCGCAGTCCGGATGAGCGCCTGCCGCGTATTCTCCCGCACGGCGTCGGCGGCCGCCCCGGCGTTCTGTCGGAACGTCGTTTCGGGCAGTGCGTGCATGAGCTCCCGCACGGGATGCAGCGCCGTCGTCAGCACAAACAGCGCGGTACACAGCCGCACCAACCGTTTCGTGCTGCCGTCCGGTGACAAAAGACGTACTATCCCGCCCAACGCCGCCGCAAAACAAATACCGAATAACAATCCGCCGATCGTCTGCATCACAGATCCGCCTTTACCGTCAGGATTATGCCGATAGACAGCACATACAACACGGTGACAAACAACAGACACGCGTGCAGTATGCTCAGCGCCGACGCGAAAGCGCCGTACAGTTTTTCGGCGCTTTTCTGCCCGAGCACGGCAGAGAGCAGACACAGCGTCTTCAATGCCGCGAGCCAGAGCAGGAGCTGAACCGCGGACGGCAGCGAAACGGCGCAGACGCCCGCGACCGCGAATACGCCGGCAGTCGAGCGCACGGCCGCAAGACTCCCCGCCACGGAAGCATATGCATCGCTCAACTGCGAACCGACCACCGGTATAAAACTGCTGACCGCCAGCTTGACGCCCTTCGCCGCGACGGTGTCCGCCGCGCCTGCCAGAACACCCTTGAGGGAAAGAAACGCCGTAAACAGCGTCGCCAGCGCAGAAAAGATCCAGACGGCACACTTGCGGATCTTCTGCGTCAGTCCTTCGATCCCACCGTCCGGCGTCAGACAGTCCAGCACACCCGTGCCGAGCATCATCCCGCAGGCGGGCGCCATGAATCCGGACGCCGCCGCCGCAACGGTCTGTGCCGCAGAAAAAACCGCTGTCTGCCAAACGACCGACAGCATCGGACTGCCGGACGCGGCGACGACCGCCGCAAGACCGGGAATGAGCGAGCAGACGAACGCGCTGCCTGCACGCACTGCCGAAACCGCCGCCGTAACGACGCCCCGCAGCGGCATGGCGCTGACAGTCACCAGAAAAAGACTGCCGAGGAACGTGCGCAGCGCGCTTTGCTTCTCTCCGAACGCATCCGTCACACAAAGCACCAGCAGCAGTCCGACGCCGGCCGCCAGAAACGACAGCGGTTTTTGCGCGCCTGTGCGGAACAGACCGCTCACGCCCTGCATCACGTCGCGGAATGAAACGGCGAACAAACCTGAAAAGTCCGCGCCGGAAATCCCCATGCGCCGCAGCAGCTCCTCCGCTTCCCGCGGCAGTGCGTCTGACAAAAAAGAAAGGTCGTAGTCCATCAGGCAAACAATCCGGCGGCGAACCGCAGCGCCGTCTCCAAAAGCGGCAGACACGCGGCAAGCAGCAGCATTTTCACCGCTGCGTCCACCGTCACCGCCAGTGCGGACAACCCGGCGTCGCGGCAAAACGCCGCAGCCCATTCGCCCGCCGCCGACATGCACATCGTCCGCAGCAATAGGCGCATGGCGTCCGTGTCCAATCCGCTGCGCGCGGTGTACGTCGTGAGCATCCGCACCACGGACGACGCGCCGGAAATCACAGCGCCGATCAGAGCCGCGGCTGCCGCGAGCTGCACAAGCAGCGCGAATTCCGCTTTTTCCTTCTTGAGTATGGCCGCAAGCAGCGCGGCAAGCACCGCGAACGCAGCCGCTTTGTACGCGCTCACAGATCAAACACGGAACGGACCGTGCGCGCCATCGCCTGTATTTTCGGCAGCAGCAGCATCAGCGCCGCCAGTATTCCCGCGATTGTCGTGAGCATGGCGTAGTCGTCCCGCCCGGATTTCGACAGGATCTGGTTGAGTACCGCGACGACGATCCCCACGGCAGCGATTTTGAACACAAAGGCAATATCCATGTTTTTTCATTTCCTCTGTTCACAGAATCAGGATGCCCAGCAGCAGACCCGCTGCGGCACAGACACGCACACAAAGCGGCCCGACGGATGCATCCGTCTGCACCGCCGTTTCCAGCGCCTGCGCGGCGCGCGTTTCGTACAGATCCAGCAAAGCGTCTACGCGCAGGCTGTCCGCGTCCGACAGCGCGGGAACACACTGCATGAGCATCTGCCAGTGCGCGCGCGAAAGATCACGTGTCCCCGCAAACGCTCCGACAGACGCTGTCCATGCCTGCGGAAGCGGGTATCCCTGTCGGCACCGCGCTGCGCAGTCGGCCAGGAATGTCAGCGATTCCAACTCGCGGTTTTCCGACAGCGCCTCGATCTGCGCGTCCAGCGGTTCGTGCAGCCGCGCACGCAGCCGGACCTCCCGCAGAAACAGACCGATCTGCGTCCAAATCCGCACGCGCCGGCGCAGTCTGTCGCGCAGATACATCCCCATACACGCGGATGCGCCTGTCAGCAGCGCCGCTGCCAGAATTCTCACGAACACAGCTCCCGCGCGTCGTAGATCGTATCGATCGTACATGGCGGCGCGCGCCGCAGCAGAATGACGTGGCGGAATTGCTGCGTCTGCAAAAGGCGCTGCAGCGGTTTGCGCTGCCGGAGCGTTTCGGCCGTGTCCGTATGCACGCTCACGGCGCACTGCGCCCCCGCGGAAAAGCCCTGCTCAAGCGCGTCGATCTCCGCTGCCGTTCCGATCTCGTCGCACAGCAGCATCTGCGGACTCATCACACGCAGTGCGCGTCGGATCCCCTCCGCTTTGCCGCATCCGATCAGTACATCACAGTACGGCAGGAACGGAAATTCCTGCCGCGTGTCGACCACGCTGACGCGATAATAACGGCCGCATTCGCCCTCGGAAAGACGCCGCGCCAGATCGCGCAGCATCGTCGTTTTGCCGCTGACCGGCGGTCCCGCCACGATCACGCTGCACAGTCCGCGCGTGAACAGCGTGTCACACAGCGTCTTTGCCGCCGCGGGCGCCTGCCGCGCGACACGCAGATTCATCGAAGTAACATGCGTGAGCGCGCCGGTCACTGCGTCCGTCATGCCGCACAGTCCGAGCCGGTGTCCGCCCGGCAGCGTCAGAAAGCCGTCGCGGATCTGCGCCTCAAAGCTGTGCACCGACCAGCGGCACGCGCGCAGGAAAGTCTCCTGCACCTCCGCCGCCGTCGGCGACAGAACGTCCGAACCGCAGAAAACGCCGCACCGCCCGCCGGCGCGCACGAACAGCGGATCGTCCGCCGTCGTCAGCAAAAGCGGCGCCTCGGCGCGAAGCCGGATCTCCGTGACCGCGTGCTTCGTCTGCGGCGGGATCTTTCGCGTTTCCCGCTGCAGACGTTCGGGCAGGATCTCCGCCGCCGCATCAAAACAATCCGCCATACGCTTTCCCTCTTTTCGTCTGTTACGCTGCATTATATGGCGTCTTGTCCCGATTTAGAACAAAGAAAACCCGCGACCCGGAAAAACAACTCTCGGATCGCGGGGTACGCGACAATTCTTACTAAATGGGTACAAAAAAACGGCCTGTGAAAAAAACACACGCCGTTACGGAAGGATTTTCGGTTATGATTCACTTTTCTTTCTGTAGATTTTTTTCTTCAAAAAACCGCACGCTAAATTGACGGCTGTCCAGAACAGAGCAGATACGGGGTTCTTTTTTTCACCCGTTCTCCACAGGGCGTAGTGGTACTTCACCAGCCGCAGCGGACTTTGACTGCGGTTCGTGATCGAGCCGCCGCTGCGCACGCGGTAAACCGCCAGCGTTTCGGGCAGCAGATACGCCGCCGCCTTTTTCGACGCCTGTATCCACATCGCGTAGTCGTTGCGCTTTTTCAGATCCGCGATCTGCAAAAGACCGACGACTCTGCTGTCGTACATCACGGTCAGGCAGCCCATAAAATTGAACAGCCGCATACGGAACGCGCCGATCTTTTTCGGCCCCGTCCACAGCACGGGCAGCCTGTTTCCCGCTTCGTCCATTTCGACGTAATTCGTGTAGGAGAACGCGTAACCGTTTTCCTCCATGAAACGGATCTGCTTTTCGAGCTTGTCCGGCAGCCACAGATCGTCGGAATCAAGGAACGCGATCCAGCGCCCGCGCGCTTGACGCAGCGCATAATTCCGGCTGTATGCCGCGCCGCGGTTTCGGTCGTTTTTGAAATAGCGTATGCGTTCGTCCGCAAACGCGGCAATCACGTCGTCCGTTTCGTCCGTCGAGCAGTCGTCTACGATCAGCATCTCCCAATTTGTATACGTCTGTGCCAGCACGCATTCGATCGTCTCACGCAAAAAGCGCGCCGTATTGTACGACGGTGTTATGATCGAAACCCGGTCGTTCATTTTTCTTCCTTTCTGTTTTGCTCGCCCTCCAGCACACCGTCGCGCCGCAGCACAGACAGGATCGTACGGAAAAAGCAGCGTGTGTCCATTGCAAAAGCGCCGAATCCGCCGCCTTGCAGCGCGCGGACATAGTCGCCGTCGAGTTTCGCCTTGTCCGGGATCTCCAGCTCGTCGCGTCCGTTGACCTGCGCCCATCCGGTCAATCCCGGCAGCACATCGTTCGCGCCGTATTTCTCTCGCTCCGTCACCAGATCGTCCTGGTTCCACAGCGCGGGACGCGGCCCGACAAGGCTCATTTTGCCGCGGAAGATGTCCCAAAGCTGCGGCAGCTCGTCCAGACTGGATCGGCGGATCAGGCGGCCGGTGCGCAAAAGATATTGATCGGGATCCTGCAGCATGTGCGTCGGCACGTCGTGCGGCGCGGAACGCTTCATGCTGCGGAATTTGTGCAGCTCAAAATAGTGCTTGTTCCTGCCGACACGCTTTTGCCGGAACAGGACGGGACCGGGATCGTCCGCAAAAATGACAACGGATACGAGCACATAAAGCGGAAAGAGCAGCAGCATGGCAAAAAAGGAAAACAGCTTATCAAGGCCTCGCTTGACAACGCGGATATAGAAGCCCTCTTTTTGCCGTGTCCGCTCGTCGAGATACGGATTGTCCGCATCGAGCGACACACTGCGATCCGTGAGCTTTGCAAGCAGCGACAGCGCCGCAAACAGAACCGTCAGCGCCGCGGCGCATACAGCCGCGATCCATATCCCTGCCATTCCGCTCACCTCCCCGCAGTAGGAATAAACGTAGGGATAACAGTATACCATATCCGCATGCGGAAAGTCAAATCAAACCTATGCGTCCGCTTCTTCCGGAAATTGTATCACAACCGACGCAAAACCATTCTTTCCGGTTCATTTCTTCCTTACGCATTCTGTGTGATCACCATCACAATCGAAATGGCGATACTGGGAAGCACGATGAGAATGGTATTGCGGATCATGCGGCGGCGCATCCTTTTCCACTGCGCCTGCGTCATTTCCTTGACCTTCGGAATGCGCAGCAGGCTCAGCACGACGGACGCGGAGAAAAAGATAAAATATGTGTTGATGGCGAACAAATATGCCGCCCCGCCCAGCATCGCCCACTGCCGGTTGGCAATCGAGTAGCCGCAAGTGCACAGCGGCGGCATCAGCGCCGTGGCAATGGCAACGCCCGGTATGATCGTATTGACCTTATCCTTGCGCGTCTGTCCGATAATTCCCGCTATGCCGCCGGCCGTAGCAATCAACACGTCAAAAAACGACGGCGTCGTGCGGGCGATCAGCTGTGCCGTAGCCGTTTTGATCGGCGAGAGCCAGAAGTAAATCACAGCGGTCAGAACACTGAACCCGATCTGAAACAGAAAACCGATCACATGGCGGCGAACCAGCGGCACATTGTTGGAAACGGAGCCGTACGCGATTGCCAGAATACTGCCCATCAGCGGTGAAATCAACATGGCGCCGATGATAACCGCCACGGAATCCGCGTTCAGTCCGACGGACGCGATCAGGATCGCGCAGATCATCACGCACATATTTGTTCCGGTGACCTTGCCGCCGGAAAGCAGCCGATCGCGGATCTCCTCATGGGACGCGGCGTCTTCCGTGATGGAGAAGATGCGTCGGACGGTTTGCTTGACCGGCTCCAAGCCGTCGTTTCGCATTTGCAGCAGCGCGTTCTTCGCAGCGTCTGTTTTCCGGAGGTTCGTATTTTCTGTTTTGTTTTCTTCTCTGTCTTTTTCGTCCATGTCGGCAGCGCTCCTTTTTGCGGAAAACTCTTTCGCTCCTTCGTTGTCTTTTGCGCGTATTTGCTGCGCAAAACACATCCTGTCTATGATAAAACTGTCCGCGTGGATTATATCATATCTGCTGTGCGGTTTCAACACCGGCGGACCAAATCGGTTGAAACGGCCGTCCTGTTTCAGCCGGTGTTTACGGACAAAGGTGTGCGCGCGACAGGCAGAGCGCCGCGGCCTGCGCCGAGACCGGCTCGTAAAACGCGGCGGCTTCCCGCCACGGTTCGGGCCGGTCCGTTGTTTCCGCGCAGGCGCGCAGGATCCATCGCTCCGCTTCGTCGCGGTTCTGCATCTTCAGGCAGCAGCGTCCGAGCGCGAGCATCGCGTCACACCGTTCGTCCGCCCAAACGCAGTCGGGCGCGGCAAGATACCGCCGCAGCCAATATACGGCGTCCGCATACGTACCCGCGCGCATACAAAGCTGTGCGCGCCGCAAAAGCGCATCGACGGCAAAAACGGAACTCTGCATCCCATACTCTCCTTATCTCGGTTGAGGTCTGCCCGGAACAGGCGGCGGTCCCATCGGCGGCGGGGGCGGCGGCGGTCCCATCGGCGGACGCGGCGGACGCATGGGTCTGCCCGGATACCGCGGCCGGTGCGAACATGGCCGGAACGGGAACGGATATCGAATTCGGAACATAGCGTTCTCCTTATCTGAAATGTCGGATCTTCTCCGCAATACCAGCGTATGCGGCAATTAAAAACGGGTGCCTGTTTTGTGGATCTTTGAAAAAAATCAGCTCGATTTTTGATGTATATTTTTTTGCAATCCGTTCAAACTACTGCCGAGAGCCAAAGCTTAAAGGAGTGATTGTATGAAAAAGGGCGCCATCATTTTCGCGGTTGTTCTTCTGGTGTGCGCCATGCTGGCATCCTGCGGCATGGACGACAACACGAGAGATAAAACATCGACCACCACAACAGGTCGCACGGCAGGCACGACGACCACGACGGAGCGCCGGGCGGACGATATGCTCCGCGATAACGGCGAGACTGTCTCCGAGATGATCTCCGAAGGATTCAGCGAACTGCGCGACAGCAGTTTTCTCGACCCGGATAACGGGATCATTTCCGATACCCAGCCCAATTAACCGGCAGCGTCCGGGGCGGTGCGTCATCATCGCCCCGTATGCTGCCGGCCGTCTGCGAGAGCGGAACAACAGCAAAACAGCAAGCCCCTGCGCGGTCGTGCAGGAGCTTTTTCGGCTGTGGTATTCAAAAAAACGGGATCGTTTACCCGTGCTGCTTTTTCGTCCGGTTTCCCGTGAGCAGCGCATAGGTTTTCGGCGTGACCCGATTCATCAGAACGCTCAGGATTATGCAGCCGGCAACGATGATGAACGGGACGACAAAGTACATAAACAAAGAAGTCCAAAGCGTATTCGGCAGCAGAACGGCGCAGATCTTTCTGAAATGCGAAAGACATCTTTCGTGGAAAATGTATATGCTGAAGCTGAACGACGACAGAAAAAGAAGCTGACGGCGCCATTTCGTTTTGTTCAGAAGCGACGAGAGCTTGTACCAGAAAACTATGCCCGTCAAGGCGCAGATCCTCGAAAGGATAAAAAGATAGTCCGCGTCATAAAACAGGACGCTCAGCGCCGCAAAAACGGCGTAGGGGATCAGGATCTGATACAGCTTTATACTTTCGATCCTGTCGGGATTGACGCCGAATTTGACAAAAAAGTATCCGAAGCACCAAAAGCACAGCGCAGTTACTTCGTGATTGTAAACGCCGTTTGACGCAAACCCGGGGAGCAGTTTTGTGTCGACCAGCAAATAGACCGCGCAGACGAGCGTCACGGAGATCTTCGGGAATCTGTCGATGCCTTTTCTGATCACCGACGCAAGCAGATTCAACAGGAACAAATCCCGGACAAACCATAACGGATAGAGATAAGGGTAGTCCGTGAAAATGCCGGTGAGGGAATCGACCCATTCTCTCCACCCCCATGCAGCAAAGATATTGCCGCCGCCCAAAAACCGCGAAAAAAAGGGCACCACATGCACAAAGCAGTCAAAGACCATCCAGAACACATTCAGGATCAGATAGGGAACCATCAGCGTCCGGATCTTTTTTCTGACGTTATCTTTCCATCGGAATTCTTTGCGGTAAAGCAGCAGCGCCGAATAAAAGAAAAACGCCGGAACCGCGCATCCGGAAATCGTGCCCGATATCAGCCGCTTTGCCGTTTCCAGCCACGCGGGATTGATCAATGCGATCGCGCCGTTCGTTGTGCCGAAAGTCGTTCCGTAAACATGGATAAAAACGACCATCACCGAAAAAAACACCTTGGAAATATCGATCGTTTTGGATGCGTTGTCGGATATTTCGTAATATGTCTTCATCGCGCTTCCTCCCTCGCTGCACCAGATGTATGGATTATAGCAGATTTGTCCCGTGTTTTCAACATACGGTCCGGGACTGTTCTGTACTAAAAATCGAAAAAACACTGCTAAAAATACAAGGAGGTTATTGACAGTGCTGGAAAAGTGTTCTATAATTTGCAATACTGATAAATCTAAATCTTTTTTCGTGTCAGACAAAAAAAGGAGATGCTTTTATGGACAAATCCAAAAAAATCATGATTGCCGTCATTGCGGTCTTGGGCGTTATTTGTGTCGCCGCTGTAGGGATACTGATCGGGTCGCACATGAACCGGTCAGCCCCCGCCGCAGAGCCGGCCGCAACCGAAGCGATCACGCAGGCGCCGTTCGAGCCCGCTCCGACGGAGTGGATGCAGGTGTACACAGAGCCGGCGACCGAGGCGTATGAACCGGATGAGATCGCTACCGCCGCGCCGACTACCACGCAGGCGCCGACCACCACGTGGACGTATACCACAAAAGCGCCGACCACCAAGGCGCCGACCACCAAAGCCCCGACAACCAAGGCGCCGACCACCACACAGGCGCCGACCACGAGAACGACCACGCAGGCGCCGACCACGAGAGCGACGACGCAGGCGACAACCACGCGGCCCACGACCACACAGGCGACAACCGCCAACCGCAACGGTCCGTTTGCTTTGATCGTAAACTCCGACAACGGCGGATACGAAGTGTCCGGCGGCGGCAGATACTCTTCCGGCGAGTTTGTCAAAGTGTCTATGACGCCGCGCGTCGGCTACAAGTTCGTGCGCTGGGAGTCGTCGGATACGAAAGTGCTTCCGAACAGCACGTCGCAGACGTACGTGTTCCAGATGCCCACGTCCGGCGTTTCGCTGCATGCGGTCACGCAGGCGCAGACGCTACTTACTGTCAATAAAGGCAAGGGCATTTCGTCTGTCAGCGGCGGCGGCTATTACACGCCCGGCGATAAGGTCACGATCACCGCGCAGTTAGAGACCGGTTACGAGTTCGCCGGCTGGACGTCCTCGTCTGCCGGAACCGTAAGCAATTCGCAGTCCTTCACCTTCACCATGCCGAACAAGCCGACGACCATGACGGCGAACGCAAAAGCCAAAGGGTATTCGCTGACCGTTACCGCCGGCAGCGGCGTGCGCAGCGTGACCGGCAGCGGCAGATACAACGCCGGCGATAAGGTCACCCTGTACGTCTATGTGAATGACGGCTATACGCTGAACCGCTTCAGCAATCTCAACGCAAATTATAACGGAAACACCGTTACGTTCAACATGCCCGCCAAAGACCTGTCGCTTACGGCAACCGCAAAAGCACAGGGGTATTCGCTGCGTGTTACTGCCGGTAACGGCGTGCGCAGCGTATCCGGCGACGGCAGATACAACGCCGGCGATAAGGTCACCCTGTACATCTCCATGTATGACGGCTACACGTTGAATCAGTGGAGCAATCTCAACGCTTCCTACAACGGCAACACCGTAACGTTCTATATGCCCGCAAGAGACCTGTCCTTAACGGCAACCGGAAAGTCCGCCAATAAACACATGGTAACGGTCACGCTGGGCGAAGGCGTCCGCGACGTCCAGGGCACCGGCAAATACGCGCCGGGCGAAACCGTAACGCTCACCTGCACGCTGGATTCGGGCTATAAGTTCGCACAGTGGGAAAGCTCCAATATCCAGTACGTCAGAAGCAGCACCGCACGCACGTTCACGTTCAAGATGCCGGATGCAGACGTTAGCTTTATCGCCCGTACGGAAAAAGAGGAAGAGGAAGTCGAGTATCTTGTCGGAATTGAACTCGGCGAAGGAATCTACAGTGTGGACGGCAGCGGTTACTACAAACCGGGTGACCGTGTAACCGTAGACTGCCGGCTGGAGGACGGATATTCGTTCTCCTCGTGGACGATCCGTTACCCGACGTCTGTCGACGAAGTTTCCACAAAGAGATATACCTTTACCATGCCGAGAGGCGACGTTATGCTGAAAGCAAACGGCAGAGAAAACCAGGAGACTCCCATTTTCTGATCGGTTCGCCGCAGCGGATCTTCCTGAACGGCACCTTGCATTAAGACCCATGCGGGACGAGCGCGGTTTCTGCGTTTGTCCCGCTTTTTTGGTTCATCACGGAGAATTGGGGGATCGTGCAAACAAGAAGTACTGTCATTGCGAAGGGCCGAAGGGGCTGCGGTAATCTCAACCGGATGCCGGTAAAAAGCAACACCTTAACCGGCATCTTTGGGAGATCGCCGCGTCGCTTCGCTCCTCGCGATGACACCGGAAAATGGAATCCCCCAACTTTCTGTGAAGAGCGGCTTTTTTGGATAAACACACTTTCGCAAATCCTTTCTATCTTATTGCATTATCGAAAAAGGTGTGGTATTCTGTGATCAGAAAGGGGCAAAGAAAATGAAAATACTGAAAGAAAAGAAGTTTTATGGGTTCCGCTGGCAGGACGCGGACGAGCATATTGCATTCGTATTTCTCGAAGACGGCACATGGCTGCTGGTGCACGAAGACGGTTCCGCAGTCGCGCCGGACGGAACAAAGTATTTCCATGTGGCGCGCGAAGTGCAGGGTCAGCCGCTTTCGCCGGACCCGGCTTGGCTGACGGACGATCCGGACCCGCAGCCGATTCCAGACACGGTCTACGAAGACCTCGGCTGGACTGTTGACGCAACGGCGCCGATGTACTTCCCGCTCGGATCGGATGAGGCGGTCGAATCCATTATCCTTTGACCGTTTACCCGTTTTATCTTCAAGCGGACGCCCTCTCGAAAAAATTCAACCATCCCCGACCTGCTCTGATATGATACCGGAGCCGGACGGGGATGGTTTATTTGACAATAATTGCGCTCTCCTGCAATATAAATTCGGCACGGCCGACGATTTTCTGGACTGCCCAAACCAGAAGGGAAAACAAAACGAAGGGCGAAACCGGCCGAACCGATCCCGCCCCCTTCTTCTTTTTTTGCTGACCGCGCAGCGTTCTCATTCTTCCGGCGTGTCCGACTCGCGGTTTGTCCGCGCGGCACAGCGCACATACGGAACGCCGCACTCGTCGAGCGTTTTCTCCAGCATCGTTTCGATACGGTCTTCCTGAACGACGGACGTGATGTCCCAATACAGCGTGTCCTTAAACGTGACCGCGGCAGCGTAAACGGTATTGATCTGCGTCTGGCCGATCATAAAGCCGAAGCTTTTGATGTGCTGTTCCAGTTCCGCCGGCATTTTGACCACGCCCAGATTGGAGAACGGCGTGGTTTGCAGCCGTTCGCCGTAAATTTTCGTCCCGGTCTTCAAAACCAAATGTTTCAGCCTGCGCGGCATCATGCGGAACACCGGCGTGTTGGCTTGTCCGACGTTCGCTTTGACGTCGTTGATCAGCTTTTGAAGATCTGTTCCGCTGCGGAACTGCTGTTTCATTTTTTGCAGGATATCCTCAATGCCCTGCCGCGTTTCCTCCGGAGATATGCAGGTCATAAAATACAAAGAAAAGTTTCTCAACGTATGCGAGAGAAAGCGGTTGCGCATATTCAGCGGGATTTCCACTTTGACAGGTTTCCGGCTCCCGTCTGCTTCGGCGCAGCAGGAAAGCGCTTTGGTATAGAGTGCGGTCAGGTACTGCGTTACGCTGACGTGATGCGCCGCAGCGAGTTTCTTGACCTCCTCGATCGGGAGCTCGAACGTCGTCAGGCGCAGCGTCCCCGTTGCTTTTGCACCGTTATACTGGTATGCGGCGGGTTCGCTCCGGCTGCTGCTTTTTCCGTTGTTCCGGAAAAACACGTCGAGGAAACTGTCGCGGATCTCATTGACCTGAAGCTGGGATTCGGGCGAAAAGATACCGTCTTCTTCCGGAATCGTTTCACCTTTTACGCGGTAATATTCCGCGAGAATGTTTTTGAGCACAACCGATGCGCCGTAACCGTCGGTCACTGCGTGAAAGAGCTCAAAACCGATGCAGTCGTCCCAGTATGTGATCCGCACGACCGGCTGCGTATCGTCCTTTACATGAAACATCGCGCACAACTGATCGGTCTGCTGGATCAGGATATCCGTAGTTTTTTGGAATTTGGACAGCCTGTACTGCATAAAACTCTTGGAAAGCGTGACGAAATGGTACGGGAGCCGTTCCCGAACGCGGTCCACCGCCTGCAGCAAAGTTTCATAATCGACTTTTTCGTCCAGACGCGCTTCCATGCGGAAGCCCTGCGCCCAGGATTTTGTCGCGATATACGGATACAGTATACCGCCGGAATCCAGCGACAGAGAATTCCATGCTTTTTCAATCTTCATCTCTCACAGCAAAAGCGCCGTTACACCTCCATTGACGTTTCGTTCATCGATTTCCGATTGTCTTGTGCCGAATTAGAATATCCAGATAGAATGATACACCTTATGTGAGAAGAATACAATAGTTTTATGTGTACAATATAGAATAATTGTTAAAAATCGGTGAAGATTGCGGCAAACCGGAAACACCCGGCCGTCTTTGTCGGGAACGCCGTACCGCATTCCCTGCCTCTTGCCCAAGCCGCACAAACCGGAGCAGCGCACAAAACACTTCAAGGGTATTCAATTTTCGCTGATCGGGCGATGTGAGGCTTGGCGGTTTTCTAATAAACGAACTCCCGCGCCGGGAATCGCGGTCGGAACCGCATCCGCTCTGCGTCAAGGACATCGGATCATAGAAAATCGGACGCTATGTTTCCAAAAGAGCAAAAAGAAAGCGTGACATAAAAAACTCACGAGCCCAAATAGGCTCGTGATGTCAGTGGTGGAGATGAGGGGTGTTTCTGCCGGTCTTTCCGTTTCTTCTCGACGACTGCACAAATCCAAGGAACAACCAGCACCAGCGCCACGGCCTGAAAACGCTCCACAGGAGCGTTTTCTTAACGGCCTTTCGATCCCCCACATCTTTTTCGATACAGAAAAAACACACACGGTCAAATGACCATGTGTGTTTTTTGGTGGAGATGATCCGTCACCACGCGAACTCACACGCCGAAAATATCTATTGCACGCCTGTGCCGGATTGAATGAGATTGTATTCGAGCAAATAGGTCGGCATATATTGAATTTGACATGAACCCAGTATCATGGTACAATAAAAAAGAAGACGGTTTTGCTATGCCCTATTTGTCGTAGATTGCAAAGGGTGTTTGATGGAGAGGACACCAATGATAGACAAACAGAGTTGTCGTTGCTATTTTGGCAACAGGCAATATTCGAACCATGTGTCTATAGTTGCGTTACTGCAAATGAAAAAACAGCTGTTGTTGAAAAGAATAGGCACTATAAACAGAAACGATTCGATACTTCATTCTTCAATCTCGACAACTACATAAGCTCAAGGCACAGGCGGTACGATCGCTGCGCACTAAAAAGCGTTTTGCTGAAACGTTTTCTTAACGGCCTTTCAATCCCCAGACATTTCATTAACTGACAACACAAACAAGCATGGTCACTTGACTATGCTTGTTTATTGTATTATAGAAGAGAGAACTGCCACGGTACCTCTTAAATGGTTATGTGTAAAATGTGGCGGCAGATTACTAATACAGTCGGGAACAACACTTTGGACGGTCGCAAAAAAAATTGGATGATAAACTCAGAATAAAATGTGATAGGATGTTGACAAAACCCTATCACATATGGTATAATGCTCATGAAGTCACAAAGGAGTTGATTTACATTGGGCACTTGCCTTTCAGCCGATGATTATCGCAAGGCCAGTTCGTTCCTTTCGAGCATTAAGCCATACTTGAAAACAGGAGAATTTAATGTAAGGCCGTCACCTAAGAATAAAGAGTTTGACAAAAAATACAACCTTAAACATGAACAAAAAGCCAAAATACTATGTTCTCTTTGTGCGGATGATTGTGTTAGAATTGCACCGAATGATAATCCGCGTTATGAAGACAATGAGTTGTTTGTTTTTCAAAAAAATGTGGAACTTGAGGTTTACGGGGAACAATCACAGGCAAAACTATACATCAAGATGTATTTAACGCAAAACTCAGTAATCCTTGTGATCTCTTTTCACGAGGAAGGTATGTTTGATTAAGTTGATGCATAACAAATAAAAAAGGAGCAAATAAGGAGAACGGAAATGAAAACTGCATATTGTTTCAACTGCGATGCACCACAAAGCTTTGAAACGATGTCATCCCGTGAAACTGCGACTGTTAGGGGAATCACCTTTTCTTATGTTGAAAAAAGGGCATTCTGTTCGGTCTGCAGAGAGGAGGTTTATGTACCTGAGATCAACGATGAAAACGTGCAGGCGCGGGAGGATGCGTATCGGGCGAAGGTTGGACTAATCACAGTTGATGAAATCCGAAAAATCATGGAAAAGTATAACATAGGAGCCGAACCACTGTCATTAGTTCTTGGCTTTGGAAAAGTTACTGTCCAGCGATATCTCGGTGGCCAACTACCGTCTAAAGAGTATTCTGATGAACTGCTTCACATTCTCTCCTCGCGAAAAGAAATGATGCGTTGCTTGGAAAAAGGGAAAGAAAACATTTCCGACACCGCATATAAGAAGTGTCGAGAAAAGCTGGAAGAATTAAACGCATTGTATAAGGATAATAAAATCGAGTTGGTTACGCGATATCTTCTTTTCCGAAGCGGTGAAATCACTCCGCTGGCACTACAGAAACTTCTGTATTATGCGCAGGCGTTCTATCATGCTCTGTTTCATACAGATTTGTTTTTAGAAGAGTGTCAGGCGTGGGCGTATGGACCTGTCTTCCCGGACATCTACCATAAGTACCGTTCATTTGGATCTGATCCGATTACAGAACCTACAACAGATTTTCAGGACGAGATCGATGGATTGAACATCCAGGAGATCGAATTACTTGATGCAGTACTCCAGGCCTTTGGTAACTACTCTGGCCATGTGCTTAGAGATATTACGCATAGGGAAAAGCCATGGATCGAGGCGCGCGGTACGCTGCTGCCAGGAGATCGCAGCGTAACACCGTTGAGTCATTATACGATTAACGCATATTTCGAGTCTGTCGTGCAGAAGTATTCCATTTTGAATCCATGCGATATTGTAAAATACAGTTGCGATATGTTCCGAAAGGTTAGATAATGATCTACTATCGAATTATCAGACGATTTAATGAAATCTGTTATATTCGTTTCATTAGTTTTTGATAATTCATCATCAGATAGTTCATCTTTGATTTCTCAATTATAGTATTATTCAGCCAATGGATTTATAATACTCAAACAACAAGAATCCGGTTTTTAGCCTCTGTTCCGTTTGGAGCAGGGGCTTTTGTTTTTATGAAAGGAAGTGTTCTTTATGACGTAGCAACATTTGTATTTATGCGGGCTTCTTTGTGCCACACAAATGCGCGTCCCATGCTTCACTAAAACAACTGTCAGGTAATATCGTCGATATCGAACTGCCAAAACAGTACTGCAAGAACATTGAAAAAGACGATATGCTGAGAATTGAAGTCGAATCCAGAATGACAGAATCAGGTGACATGGAAGTCAGAATATTGGATATTAGAAATTTTACGAAAGGAGTAAAAGCGTCATGAACAGACCAAGAGCGTATGCAAAAAACAATACAGGTATATCCATTTCCATAGGATATGGCCAAATCAACATTGCGAAAATGTGTATAGAAACACTTGGAAAACCACGCACCATCACATTTGCACGAATAAATTCAAGCTTCGATTGGATGCACTTAATCCCTGACTGCAAAAATCCCCCGGAAGGCAGTGTCACAAAAACAGTGCAATATAGAAATCGCGAAAAGAAGACCGGCGCATATATCGCGTCGCAGGAACTTGTCAGAAGTATTTTTGTCGCTTTCTATATTAGTCGAAAGGATCCGTTCGTCTACGCGCCATTTTACATCGTGCGAAAAGACAACTATGACGGCCAACCCTGCGTAAAGGTTTGCATGAATTTCTTTAAAGAAAACCAGTACGAAGAACAATGCAAATACGAAGAACAATGCAAAACCGAATAATCTTTTGTTTTGAAGAACGGAGGAATGCGAATGCATATCACGATCAACAGAAAAAGCGGGAGAATATATCTGCCAAAAGAGGTCGTTGACTTCATTGGAACAGACAGCATAGAAATCACGTCGGACGATAACTACTTTTCCATCAACGAACGCATGTGGGAGGATGACGGCATAAGAATCAACAAGGATAATGTTATTCAAGATCGCGCTGTCGTGCAGTGGCTGACGGAACAGTATGACTTCCCGCAGGCAGAGAAGATCGTACTGGATATTATGGATTTAAGAACAGTCATGTTGGCAAGCAGAAGGTTTACGTTTTCGACGTCAGCGACTATGAATTGCTCCCGCGGAACGAACAAGGGCACACCGATCAGTCGTCACCTGCAAAACAGCCGGAACGCTATTCGCTCGAAGACGAACTTGGGGGGATCTCGCTGGATGACGATGCGGACGACGGTTTTGATCCGAGTGAGAGTTGAGGCTTTTTTAAGGGAAATTAAGCGTAAATTGCCGAAAACGCGTTTGTGCACATTTAACGAACTTTCTGCTTGATTTTCGTCAGATTGCACAAAAATTGCGTTTCCACAAAAAAGTCATATCGCGGGGGTTGCCCTGGGGAAAAAGTCATTTTTTTGGCCGTTTGCGACACCCCAATTATGCACAAAACGGCAAAAGGCGGCTTTAGGGGCCGTTGACAAATAAGGGTTTTCGAGGTATGATATATATGCCAGGGGCGACAGGGCCCATCGCTCCTGAGTATCATAAATGGAGGGCTATGTTATGAATAGCACTTTAATTGAGCTTTTTGAAGAGGCGGCCGAGTGTACGGCTGCCAAGAGGAACGGTCGACAGGTTGGTGCCGTGACCGTTTCCGGTAATGAAAAAGGCGGCATCAGGATGAGGCTGCCAAAGCAGGTGCTTGACTGTCTGCCTGACGTCAAGACCGTCGGCGTGAAAGCGCACGACAACTACTTCTTCGTCTTTGAGAAAGAAAATGGCCACAAGCTCCGCTTTGAAGCGGACGGTGGCGCTGCCGTGCTCTACAACGGCGATCTCATTGATGAGCTTGCCAAGACGTTCCAGTGGAACTTCAAGGAGCAGACCACCCTCCACTTTGGAGAGTGGGAGCGTTTGGACGGCGCGACAAAGGCCGTCGCTGTTAAGGTCGCGTAAACGCGACCGGATTTAAGGCGCGGGCGCATTCCCGTACCCGCGCCGACGAAGTAAAGGTACCGGCGTTCGGCGTTCCGCGCAGGGCGCATCCGCTGAACGCTGGCACCCATTGGAAAAGAAACTGCGGTAGGGAGCACAGATTCATAGTGGGTTCGGTGAACCGTCGATAAAGTGTGCGACGATCGATCCGCAGAGTTAATTCGGGACACTCATACTATCTGAAAGCGCGACGAAGCGCTGAGGGAAGGGAGTGTTGACATGTCAGAGTATCACATATCAGTCGTTCACGACGAAAGGAATCCAAGCCATGAAACTTTCGATGAACCTCCCGGCGAGGGACAAAGCCCGGTGCAAACCGCGGCAGCTAATGACGTGCTCATGCAGCACGTGGTCTCGATGATCGCCGACTTGATCGTCCGCAAATAGGACGCTGACATTTTTCAACCAGCCCTTCCGCAACAAGCGATGCGGAGGGGCTTTTTCTTCCCGGAATATCACCTTGAAAGGTTAAATATGGTGAAAAACATGACCAGTATAAAAACAAAAGAACTTGTCGGCTACTGCCGTGTAAAAACAGGCGAACCGTATGAAGAAACGGTGGAAAATCAGAAAACAATAATCAGCCAGTATGCAGAAGAATACGGCTACACGATCACCGACTGGTATTCCGATAAAGTGTGGTTTGGCAGACCGGCAGTCAGGCCGGAATACCGGCAAATGATGAAGGACGTCGTGAACGGCAAGGTTCACGGGGTAATAACTGCACAAATAGACCGTTTCTCGGACAACGTGTGCGACTTTGCCGATAGCGCCAAGATAATGGCCGCACATAACTGTACGTTCGTGTCCGTCGCCGATAAAATCGACGACAGTCCCGAAGGCAAGCTCATGACCGCCATCATGTTGAACATGGCGGATTACTACGCCCGTCAACGTGCCGCAGCAGGCGCTCCGGCAGAACGCTAACAATGCAAGGTAGCCCTTCTGCGCGAACACCGCGTAGAAGGGCTACACGTGCAGCATACGCATCTGCTCTGGTCACCAGATCAGTTCACATAGATTAAAATTAGAAAGGACGTGTATTGTATGTATTACACTTGTCAAATTGAACCCGGCGAGGTTCAGAAACACCCACAAACCCAGATTGAGGCCGCGCCCGGCTTCAAGTACATCACCGTCAGTTTTGAGGCGTTGCTCACCTGCATCGTATCTTGGCTTGCCGGTGAAAAATGGAGAGTTGAAGCACTTTCCGATCACACAAAAGACTTTTACACCATCCTCGCTTCAAAGCTATCTGCATCGTATACCGTCAGCAGCGACGTTGATCTCCGCGGTATATTGGAGAACGTCGACCTGGGGCTGTGCCTTGGAGAGCTGTCCTGCCCCGACCTTGCTGAGTTGGGAATCGACAGAAAAAAGACCTTCAAATTCGTCCAGGCATGGAAAAAGGCTAATCCGGAGGTTTCCGGTACCATCCGTCGTTTAGCTTCATATGCAGCAGGCAAACCGTTGTCCAGACAAAGTCAGGATGCAGAACCATTCCGGTTCGAAAAACAAGGCGACGATCTGTTCGTCCAGCTGCCCTCTGGTAGGAAGCTATTGTTCCGCGAAGCAGTATCCGGTGTTGACGTCCATAACGATCGTCATCTCCAATATGAGCGTTATGCGCAGGAAGGTAATAGTTGCCGCGTGGCCAGCGGTTGGGATTTGCTGAAGATGATCGCGAACGAAACTGCGATCGATCTGCTCAATTCCTTCATACTGACCGCCTTGAATTGCGAGGACTACCGGATCGTTTCTAACCGATTCCATGAGATAGTCCTTGAAGTACCGGATCATGTATTGTCCCAATATGTGGCAACAGACTTATTGGGTGATTTGCCAGTATGGACACACGGAATTCCGCTTCGAGTAGAAGCGTCGGAATGCACGCGGATGCCGAGCAACGACCCGACGGTAGTGTGGAAACGCTCGACAATAATGGGCAGCCACGTTTTTATGGCGTTGGATTACATGCTGACGCCGGAAAACAACCAACAAGATCACCTTGAAGAATAACCTACACGTAGCCCTTCTGCGCGAACACCGTGCGGAAGGGCTACAAACCGAACTATAAGACTATATTATAATTCTGACAATAAGAACGGAAGGTGATACGAATGTCAGAACTAAAGCCCGCGGTAGGATACTGCCGCTTTTCATCAAACATGCAGCGCGAAGAATCCATCGACGCCCAAAAGCGAGCGATAACAAACTACGCGAACGATAACGGGTTCATAATCACTGAGTGGTATTGCGATGAAGCCAAGTCCGGCAGAACAGCCGACAGGCCGGAATTCCAAAGAATGATGGATGATGTTAAGAACGACAAAATCCAGTACTTGATCGTGCACAAGTTAGACCGGTTTACCCGAAGTGTTTGGGATTATGCAGAAAATAAGAACATGCTGGAAGAGCATAACTGCGTTTTCATATCCGTTGGAGAACGAATTGATGACACTCCATCCGGTAAATTCATGTCGAACATGATCATCGCTATAAGCGAGCACTACTCAAACAATCTTGCCACCGAGGTAATGAAAGGTCAGCGCGAGAACGCTTTCAAAGGGTTGTGGACGGGCGGCGTTGCTCCGCTTGGCTATGACGTAGTTGACAAACGGTTGGTCATCAACGAGGACGAGGCAAAGGCCGTACGGCTCATATACGAAATGAGCGCGGACGGCTATGGATACGGCCAGATCATCGACCGGCTGAATCTGTTGGGATATAAGACCAAGCGTGGTCAGCCGTTCGGCAAGAACTCCCTGCATGATCTGATCCGCAACGAGAAGTATAAAGGTGTGTATGTGTTCAATCTCCGCTCCGCAAAAAAAGGTCGGAACAGAAAGCGCAACAACCACGCATACAAACGCGAAGAAGAAATCATCCGCATTCCGGGTGGATGCCCGGCCATCGTGTCGGAAGATTTGTGGAATCGAGCAAACTCAACACTGCGTGTGACCGGTAAGTATAAGACGAACGCCAAGCAGCCGTATCTTCTGTCCGGATTGTTGGTCTGCGGAGAATGCGGCGCAAAAATGCACGGGAATCTTCGTAAAACACCGTCCGGCAATCAGTATACGACCTACCGCTGTAACGTGAAGAACAACCAGCGAACCTGCCACAGCAAAGAAATCCATGCTGCGCCGTTGGACAAGTTCGTACTGGACATGGTGTTCAAGAATTACTTCACGGAAGAACGCCTGCCGGTGATCGCCGAACAGGTCAACCGGCAAATGCGGGAGAACATCCTGAACGACGAAACGCTCCTGAAGGCCAAGGAAGAGCTGCACACCAAGATACATATACGTGACACTCTGATTCAGACCATTGTCAAGACCGGCGAGATCGACGCGATATCGCAGCAGATCAAGCAGTTGGAAGACGACATAAAGAAACTCCAGCAGTTCGTAAACAACGCTGAAAAGGGAACCGCGGCGAGAATCACGGCGGACGATGTGCGTGACTATCTGCAGCCGCTCCGCGAACGATTCCAGAGCGCGGAATGCAACGAACAGGTCAAAGTGATCCTGTCACAGATCATCGACCGAATTGTCGTATACCGTGACCGTGCGGACATCTACCTGAAGATGCAGTTCGAGAACGCGCAGGAAAGCGTCAAGAAAGAATCCGAAGGAGAAAAGAACATCGAGAATGTTATTCCGACGTTCACACCAACGTATTTTCAGGGTGTCAGTGTCTCCATGACGGACGTCGCCAAGCGTAAGCCCGATTATAAGCCGCTGCGCGATATGAGCGCGTTACTGAAGGGTCGGACGTATGAGATGCCGAAGTTCGACGCAGAAGCCGTTAGAAGCCGATATACGGCGTCCTGACCGTTTAGGTAGTCTCGTTATGGGTACAGTGTCAGGATCGCTCTGGTTAGTTAAATTGGGGGGCGAATACGGACAAGCCGCATTCGCCCCCCAAGGGTCTGCGTATGATTCTATTATACGTCTTGTCAAGGGTATGGTATTATGATTGATTTGAGTAGTTATTCTCTTGTTACCGCATTTCGGAATGCTCCAGGTAGTTTAATTGAGGGGCGAATGCAAGCCGCATTCGCCCCCCAAGGGGTTTTGATAGCGCGTCTGGATCGCGACGATCTGTCTGATAAAGGACGCCGCAGGAAAGCGCTGCTGGATCGCATTGAGCAGTCCTCTGATGGACGCAGCCGGATCACGTGGCTGGATGGCGCTGAGCCGTCCGCTAAAGGGCGTTTTGAGAAGCGTTTCGAACGAACTCCCGCGCCGGGAATCGCGGTCGGAGCCGCGTCCGCTCTGCGTCAGGGACATCGGATCGTAGAAAATCGGGTTCTATTTTTCTGCTTGTGAATAATAAAAGCGTGACATAAAAAACTCACGAGCCCAAATAGGCTCGTGAGGTCAGTGGTGGAGATGAGGGGGATCGAACCCCTTACCTCTTGAATGCCATTCAAGCGCTCTCCCAAGTGAGCTACACCCCCACGGCAAAATACATTATACCCGAAAATCGTAAAATGTCAAGGGCTTTTTGAAACTTTTTTGACGTGAAACAAAACAAATGTTTGCATTTTGCCCGCGGCTGTGCTATACTGTATGCAGAAGTTTCGGATCGGAGGGTGTACAATGGATAAGCTCAATGATACCCAGCAAAAAGTATACGAATTCCTGGTGCAGAAAATGCGCGACGGCGTGCCGCCTTCCGTGCGGGAGATCGGCAGCGCGGTCGGACTGCGCTCCACGTCCTCCGTGCAGGCCAATCTCGACGCGCTGGAAACCAAAGGCTACATTTCCCGCGATCCGCTGCGCAAGCGTTCCATCCGCATTGTCGGCATGGGCGAGCCGACCGTACAGGTTCCGCTGCTGGGTACCGTCGCGGCGGGCGCGCCGCTGCTGGCGGTGGAGCAGATCGAGGGCTATATCCCCTTTTCCGGCCGTTTCAGCGCGGACAAATCCTTCTTTGCGCTGCATGTGCGCGGCGAAAGCATGATCGAGGCAGGCATCCTGGACGGCGACATCGTGATCGCCGAGCAGGCCTCTTCGGCAGAGAACGGGCAAATGGTCATTGCGCTGGTGGATGACGAAGCTACGGTCAAGACGTTCTACAAAGAACAGGGACAGTACCGTCTGCAGCCTGCCAACGAAGCGTATGAACCGATCCTTGTCGACCATGTGGAGATCCTCGGCAAGGTCGTCGCGGTATTTCGCTATTATTAATGCAACACCATAAGGAGATCATCTATGTCTGTACCGCTGGCTGAACGGCTGCGGCCGCAAACGCTTGAGGAAATCGTCGGGCAGCGGCATCTGCTCGCTCCCGGTAAACCGCTGCGCGGGATCATCGAGTCGGGCGAGCTGCCCAACATGGTATTCTACGGGCCGTCCGGCGTCGGAAAAACCACTCTGGCAAGTATTATCGCCAAACAGACCGACCGCCATCTCGTGCGGCTCAACGGCACGACCGCCGGCACCGCCGAAATCAAGGACGTCATAGCCCGTTTGGATTCATTCCTCGCGCCGAACGGCATCCTGCTGTACCTCGACGAGATCCAGTACCTGAACAAAAAACAGCAGCAGACGCTGCTCGAATACATTGAAAAAGGTTCGATCACACTGATCGCCTCCACAACGGAGAATCCGTACTTTTACATTTACAACGCTATACTGAGCCGTTCGACGGTGTTCGAGTTCAAAAGCGTCGTGCCTTCGGACGTCGTGCCCGCAGTGGAGCGGGCGTTCGATTTCCTGCGGCAGGAGCGCGGCGAACCGATCGAATCGGAATCGGGCGTCACGGAGCACATCGCGCGTGCCTGCGGCGGAGACGTGCGCAAGGCGATGAACGCCGTGGAGCTGTGCGTACTGTCCGCACCGATGCGGGACGGCATACGTTTTGTTTCGCTCGAAGCCGCCGCGGAGCTGACGCAGAAAAGCGCCATGCGCTACGACCGCGCGGGCGACGATCACTACGACATCCTCTCCGCGTTTCAGAAATCCATGCGCGGTTCCGATCCCAATGCCGCGCTGCACTATCTCGCGCGGCTTCTGGAAGCGGGCGATCTGCCCTCGGCGTGCCGGCGGCTGATGGTCTGCGCGTGCGAAGACGTGGGTCTTGCGTATCCGTTGATCATTCCGATCGTCAAAGCGGCCGTGGACGCCGCCATGATGGTCGGGCTGCCCGAGGCGCGCATTCCGCTCGCGGACGCGGTCGTGCTGGTGTGCAATTCACCCAAGTCGAATTCCGCGTATCTCGCGTTTGACGCGGCGCTCGCCGACATCAAGAGCGGCAAAAGCGGACCGATCCCGCGCACGCTGCAAAACGTCCACTACGACGGCGAGGACAATCCGGTCAAGGGGCAGTTTTATCTGTACCCGCACGACTATGAAAACCACTGGACCGCCCAGCAGTATCTGCCGGACGCCCTCAAAAACGCCGAGTACTACCGCTTCGGCGACAACAAAACCGAACAAGCGGCGCGGGAATACTGGAACCGCGTCAAACATAAGGAAGGATGATCTGCATGAAAAAACGAATCTGTGCGCTTCTGTGCGTGCTTCTGATGCTGGTGAGCTTCTCCTGCAGCGTTTCCGCGCTCATCATGGTCGAGGACGAAACCGGTACGCGCTACTCCGACGAGGCTATGAACCCGACGACAACCAAACCGAACGCGGCCGCCGATACCGCCAAGAAAGCCTTGTCGGCCGTGTCGAAGTTCTGGCACCGTTTCGGTTTTCTGACCATCGTCATCGTCCTGCTTGTTGCGATCGTTGTTGCAATCGTCATCAGTGAGTTTGAACGGCAAAAGAAAGAAAGCCGTCCGCCAAGGCCTTCCAAGAAAAAGAAATAACCTGCACCGCTGGTCGCTGCCGAGGGGAATCCCCCTTCGGCAGTATTTTTTTGTCCGCAAAACAGCAAAAATTACAAATGACTTGTCATTTTTGACATTCCGCACTTTTTTGCAAAACGGCGTGCTATGCTTCACTCAACAAAACAAAACAAAACGTTGCGGAGGATAAAATGATGAAGAAGAGAATGTACGGAATCTGCTGCTTTTTGATGGTGCTCGTCACGCTGGTGATCACGGTTTGTCCGGCAATCGCGGCAGAAAAAACGATGAAGGGTCACTTCGGGGACGACCTGATCTGGCTTTTCACGCCCGGCAACAGCACGCTGACCGTCAAAGGCAAAGGCGAGATGGCGTCCCGCCTGCACTATGAGGGCGACTACTACGGTACGCATTCGCCGTGGGATGCACGGGGCATCAGCGATCGGATCCGTACGGTCGTGATCGAGGAGGGCGTAACGAGTGTCGGAAACGCCATGTTCGAGAGCTGTTCCGCGCTCGAAGAGATTCGTCTGCCGCAAAGCCTGACATGCATAGGCGCCATGGCGTTTGCCTACACCGGCGTGAAAGAGATCGTCATTCCGGAAAATGTGACCGTGATCGGTTCCGGCGCATTTTCTCACTGTCAGAATCTGCGTGCAGTCACCTGCCTGGGTCGGCACGCGATGGAAATCGGAACCGACACATTCTATGACACGCCGTTTCTTACCGGCGAGAGCGAATATGACGAAAACGGCCTGCTGCTGTGCGGCGGCCATCTGCTTGCCGCAAAGCGCGATCTGCAGGGAACGTGCATCATTCCGGAAGGTGTGACCGATATCGCGGGCTATGCCTTCTCCGGATACAGAGAGTTTGACGATCCCGAAGGGCTGTCCGGGTTGACCAAAGTGGTTTTTCCGTGTTCTCTGGAGTATGTCGGCCCTTTTGCGTTCGGCGGATGTTCCTCTTTAAAACATGTTGTCATGCCTTACGACGACATCCGCTTCGCGTGTCATCCGTTCTGCGGCACCGGACTGCCCGAAAGCATGATCGAAGAATATCGAAAAAAATCGGAATACTGCTGGGACGACGATGAAAACGAAACGCCCGCGGAAATCGTCCATATCGGCGCCTCGGATACAGAGTTTCCGCTCTTTTCCTATCAGCAGGCGGGCGACTGGAAATTGATAGATCGGCTGAAAGCCTACACCGTCGATCCCGAAAACCCGTATTTCAAAGAAATCGACGGGGTGCTGTACAGCAAGGACGGCTCCGTTCTGCTGCGTGTCCCCGGCGGTCGTGACTGCGACACTTTTGTTGTTCCGGACGGCGTGCGCGTGATCGGCGAATCCGCATTCTACCATGACGGAAACGAACAAACAACCGGGCCGCGCCGCGTGATCCTTCCCGAAGGTGTGACCGTCATCCGGGAATATGCGTTCTGCGGCTGCCGCGGCTTGGAAACCGTTTCGCTGCCCTCCACCTTAAAAACGATCGATGCTTGCGCGTTTCGCGACTCAGGCCTCATGCAGATCGATCTTCCGGACGGGTTGGAAGAGATCGGCGACTGCGCGTTCAGCGAAACCAAATTCACGTTTATTCGCATTCCCGACAGCGTGGAGTGTATCCGCGGCGGCGCGTTTGCCGGCGCATATGTCGAACAGATTGAAGGATTCGACAGAGTGCCCTACACAACGCCTTACGGGATGGAAATGGAAATGTTTTCCGGCACGCCTTACAGCCGGGCGCTGGAGGAAGCGTCGGCGGCAGAAGATGAATTGACCGCCGATACGCAGACGCCGGACAACGCGGACAACACACCCTACATTCCGAAAGAACTGTGCATTTACTGCGAACGCTGTGTCAGACAGACGGAAGAAGTGCTTATCAAAGCGGGTTTCTGGAGCCGGTACAAATCACAGACGATCCGTCTGTTCCAATCCGTGCAGGGTTTTCCGGACTCTGTGCGCACGGAATGGCGCAGTGACAACGACAAGGTTTTTGTGGACGAAAACGGAAACGTAACGAACCGTTTGCACCATGCCGACTCTGCCGTCATCACACTCGCCGCGCTGGATTCCGATGGGCATACGCTCGAAGAAACCTCGGTGCGCCTGTACTTTTACCGATTTGATTACCAGTTGGAATCCCTTCGGGCCGAATACTCCGCTTCGTAATTTCCGACGAATCTGCCCCCCTTCTGCGCGCTGCGGAATCCCATCCCGTGTTTTCCGCCGAAGCGCCTGTCTTTGCATGAACGGCTGCCGCGGCGCATACCTTTTGGGCGAAGGGGGTTTTGGTTTGACTGCCGTTTTGCACACACTGACCGCCGTCCTGTGGGGGCCGCCGACCATGGCGCTTTTTCTGGGAACGGGAATCTATTTTACCGTGCGCAGCCGCTTTTTCCAGTGCCGCGCCGGCACGATTGTACGCGGAACACTCGGCTGCAAACGGCAGACCGGCACACAGGAAGGCGCGTTATCGCCTGTGCGCACGCTCTCGACAGCGCTCGGCGCGTGTATGGGAACCGGCAACATCGCGGGCGTCGGCACGGCGCTGACAGTCGGCGGTGCAGGCGCGCTGTTCTGGATGTGCGTGAGCGCGTTTTTCGGCATGATGACCGCATTTGCCGAAACGGTGCTTGCCGTTCATTTCCGCGATAAAGACGCGGACGGACGCCGGGCGGGCGGCGCCATGTATGTGCTGGAAAAAGGTCTCGGCATGAGACGAGCCGCACGGATCTATGCGTTTCTGCTGGCCGCTTCGTCGTTCGGCGTCGGCAATATGGCACAGGTCAACGCGTCCGCGTCGGCGCTGCGCACGGCGTTCGGCATACCCGCCGTGCGTACAGGCGCCGTGTTCTGCGTCCTTGTCGCGCTGACCGTCTGCGGCGGCGTCCGACGCATCGGCGCCGTCACGGAAAAAGCCGTTCCGCTGCTGTCCGGAATTTTCCTGCTTTGTGCCGTCGGCGCGCTGTGGCACTGCCGCGCGCAGATCCCGACAGCGCTGCGGGAGATTTTTGTGGGCGCGTGGGACTTTCGCGCCGCGGCGGGAGGGCTTGCCGGTCAGGCGGTGCGCGTCGGTGTAACGCGCGGCGTTTTTTCCAACGAAGCCGGGCTCGGCAGTACGGCTGTGATCCATGCCGCCGCCGATACGGATTCACCGGTCGGACAGGGATTGTGGGCGATCCTGGAGGTGTTCCTCGACACCGTGCTCATGTGCACCGTCACGGGTTTGGTGATCCTGACGTCCGGCGTGCACGATCCGTCCGCGGACGGCGCCGCGCTGTTTGCACAATCGCTCGGCGTCACGTTCGGACGCGCCGGCAGCGCGCTGACCGCCGTTACGTTGTCTTTGCTCGGCTTTGCCAGCGTGACCGGCTGGTCGTACTGCGGCGAGCGCGGCACGGCATATCTGTTCGGGAGCCGCGCGATCCCCGTATACCGCGCGTTGTATGCGGCAGCCGCGTTTTTCGGCAGCTTTCTGCGGCTCGATACGGTATTCCGGATCTCCGACGTGCTCAACTGTCTCATGGCGCTGCCGAACCTTTTGTCTCTGTGGCTGCTGTCCGGCATTGTTTTTGCCCATCTTCGGACGTATAAAGAGAATCCGATCTGTCAATACTATCCATATCCGAAAAAGGAGGATCGAACATGACGCTTGCCATCATAACCGCCGCATCGTTTTGTCTTTTGGGGATCGCGCTGTCCGTATCCGCAGCCGTATCCGACAAAGCGTCGCGCGACAACATGCGGGACATGACCGTGACCGGCGCGCTGCGCCGCAGATAACGAGAAAAAGCAAAGGGCCTTTCTTCCGATCACTCGGAGGAAAGGCCTCTTGAACTGCTTTGTATTTTATACGTTTTTATACGCTCAACCGGTCGAGATCTTTGCGCTCGACGGCGACGAGCAGGCGCATTGTTTCTTCGATCGGCAGATTGGGGTCGACAAACTGCCATCCGCTTTCCGCGGAGGCGATCGCGATGACGTTGACGTTGAACTTGTGCCGCAGATCGAGCTGCGCGAGCGACCTGCCGATCCACTTGTGCTTCGGCTGCATCTCGACCACGCAGAGGTTGTCGTCCACATTGAACAGCTCCAGGAACGTGGACGCCATGAGCATCCTTGCGATTCGCTTGCCGCTCTCCTCTTCGGGATTAAACACCCGGTCTGCGCCGACCTTTGTCAGAATCGCCGCCATGGTCGGCGACGTTGCTTTTGCGATCACATGCGGCACATGGCTGTCTTTGGCGGCCATGACGGACATGACGCTCGAATCCAGATTTGTTCCCATTGCGACGACGACCGTATCCATGTTTTCCAGCCCGAGTTCCTGCAGCTGCTGCTCGTCCGTCAGATCCGCATAGACGGAGACGGTGACTTTCGATGCGAATTCCTGCACAAGCTCCCGGTTGTGGTCAACGACCATGACGTCCGCGCCGAGGAGAGCGAGATTGTTTGCAAGGCTCTGTCCAAACTCGCCGAGACCTAATACCGCGATAGATTTACCCATAGTGATCCACTCCTTATCCTACATAAAATCTGCCTTCGGCAAATTCCATCCTTTGTTTGGTGGAACGCACGTTGGCAAAGAAAAGCGCCATGGAGATCGGGCCGATCCGCCCGAGATACATCCCGACGATCACCAGCAGCCGCGCTGCCGCAGAGAGCGACGGCGTCAGCGCGCGGGATAGACCGACCGTTGCAAGCGCGCTGAACATTTCATAAAACGAATCCTGCATGGAAGCGCCGCTGACAACGGCGAGCACCGCGCTCAGCAGTACGGTCGTCGTCAGACTGACGACGACGATCGCCGCCGCCTTGCGGATCATGTCCTCGGAAATCCGCCGGTGGAAGATCGCCGTGGAGCGCCGACGGCCGATATAGCATATAGCGTTCCAGACGACAATGAACACCGTCACCGTTTTGACGCCGCCTGCCGTGCCGACGGGCGAACCGCCGACGAACATCCAGATGCAGCCGATCAGGCACGAAATATCGGTCAGCGACTCCTGCGGAATGGTCGAAAAGCCCGCTGTGCGGAACGTCACCGATTGGAACACGCTGTTGAGGATCGCTTTTCCGAGCGGCATGCTGCCGATCGTCTCCGGATTGCCGCGTTCCGCAAAAAAGATCAGTACGGCGCCGAGTACGATCATCACTGCTGTCAGATGCAGTACAAGCCGCGTATGCTCGCTCAGCCGAAGCCGGCCGCGGCGGCGCAGGTCATTCGGATGCAGCAGCACCGAAATGGAAGCAAAAAGATCGAACCAGACCACAAAGCCGAGACCGCCCGCAATGATCAGCGCCATCGTCACGGACAGAACAAACGTGTCCCCGGCATAGCCGCAAAGGCTGTTTGTGCCGAGGATGTCGAGCCCCGCGTTGCAGAACGCGGAAACGGCGTGAAAGACCGCATACCAGATCCCGCGCAGTATGCCGTACCGCGGGATAAAACGGATCAGATACAGTGCTGCGCCGATCCCTTCGATCAGGAACGTTCCGGCGACAACCTGCCGCATGAAACGCACCATGCCACGACGTGTGCTGAGATTGAATGTTTCGCTCAGCAGTGTGCGGTCGGACAGAGAAAACTTCCGTCCGAGCAGCATCATGAGCATGGAAAAAACCGTAATGACGCCCAACCCGCCCAGTTGGATGAGCGCAAGGATCACGACCTTGCCGAACAGGCTCCAGTGTACCGCTGTGTCGACGACGACCAGTCCCGTCACGCAGACGGAAGTCGTTGCGGTAAACAGCGCGGTGAGCGGTCCGGTATGCTGTCCGCTCGCTGTCGAGATCGGCAGCCACAGCAGCAGTGTTCCGACAAGGATCGCCGAAAGAAAGCTCAGCGGGATCAGCCGCACAGGCGACGAGATAAGGTAGATCCACGGTCGTTTTTGTTGCCTTTTCATGTGTTTGAATGGGCTCCTTTGGTGTGTATTCGGATCAAAGCCGGTATGTATGGATTCCGGACTTCAGCGGGAGCAGATGCTCGCCCGAACGGCGGAACGCCTCGATCCCGTCCGGAATGCGGACCGTCAGCGTGCCGGCGTTCCGGTCCACGGTCACCGCGATCTTGCCGTATGCCGTCGCAAGGCTGCCTTCGGCATACCGCAGCGCGGGAATCTGCGCAGGATCGATCACGATCTTTCGCAAGCCGCAGGAGTCCGGTGCTTGACGTATGCCGAGGATATATTGGAACAGATACCGTACCGGTGCGCCGAACATGGGGTGCGACATCGAACGCGGTTTGAGCCATTCCTCCCAGAGCGTCGTCGCGCCGCAGGAACGCATATAGCCGAACGACGGCTGCTTCGTGAACGTCAGGAAGCGGTACGCGAGGTCGGCAAAGCCGTTTTCAAAGAGTATGCGCGGTACGATGTCGGTGCCGAAAATGCCGGTGTCCACGACGTCCAGTTCGCGCACATGCTGCGCGAGGTTGTCCAGCGTGCGCCGGTCGCCGAGGCCGAGATCGAACGCGAAAGCGTTGGCACAGTTCCCGTTCTTTGCGAAGTCGCCCGTTTGCGGATCAAAATATGTATCGACGATCGCCTGCGCTTTTCGAGCGCGCAGCGCACGCAGCGCGGGGATATGCGCCTGCTGCCCGATCGCCGGACAAAGTTCCAGTACGCGGTCGATCGACTTGACAAAGAAATAATTGTTGACCAGCGGATTCGGCAGCGGGAGACCGTCGAGCTGCTTCTGCCCGGGTATGCACCACTCGCCGAGACACCACTGTCCGGGCTGGTCGCTGACGACCAGATCGTTTTCGCTGTGCTCGCACAGATAGTCGAAATAGCGCAGCATCTGCGGAAAAAGCTGCCGGAACGGTTCGATATCGCCGAAGACTCTGTAATACGTATACGGTACCTCGACGATCGCGCAGCCCCAGCCGCCCGGACCGCCGCCCGACTGCACATACGGCGCGGTGTACTGCACATGGCCGCTTTTTCTGTCCTGACAGTCCGATATATCGCGTATCCATTTGCGGTAAAAATCGCGGCTGTCGAACAGCAGCATACCCGCCTCGCACACCAGTTCGCCGTCGCCCGTGTATCCGCGCCGTTCCAGATGCGGACAGTCGGACGGGATGCCGGCGTGCATATTGCAAAGCTGGGTGCGCACAAACGCATCATACAGCCAGTTGAGCAGATCGCTGCTGCTGCGGAAGTCGGAAGAACACGGCACATCGGCATGGATAACGTCGAAGCGCACAAACTCCGCCTGTTTGCTGACAGCGTAATACCGCCCGGCGCACCAGGTGAATCGCGGGTGATAGTCCCGGTTCGTGCCGTCGCAGCGGAACGTGCAGACCTGATTGTGCGCCCAATAGTCGGGCAAGCTGTGCGTTTCGGGATCGTAAGCTTCGCCCGCACGGACGGAAATGACCGCGCCGCTTTCGGCGCAGCGCAGGATCGGCCAGCCGGTCACATTTTCGCCGACGTCATACAGAACGGCGTCGTCGGTCTCGTCGATACGCTGCGGGACGAGCGAGCGGATGACGCGGTCTGCGGGACAGTCCTGCAGACAAAAATCCGTCGGCGGCAGTGCGGCGGGCGCGACAGGCCGCCAGCTTTCCGCTTGCGTATAGTCGTGCGTTTCGCCGCGAATGAGATTGTATGCGGTCACTTCGCCCGGCCGCCACGCGGCGGACAGATCGGAGCACACGTCCCGGTCGGCAAACGCTATGCGGAAGCACAGCTTGCAGCAGCCGTAGCGGAAGTACCAGCCCGGCGCGACAACGGCAGTCAGCTCGTTCTCGCCGTTTTGCAGATAGGGCGCGAGATCGTACCGCAGCGCATAGACGCGGCTTGCCATTTCCTCGCCGAATTCCCGCGCGCAGAAACAGTCGTCATAAGCATGATAGTGGCTGTTTGCGGGGACGAACAAATCGTCTGAAACGCGTTTTCCGTTCAGATACAGCTCGAAAAAACCGAGTCCGCAGATCGTGATCTGCGCTTCCTCGCCCGCGCGCGCAAAGAAAGCGGCGCGAAATTCGGGGGATACGCATTCTTCGCTTGCCTGTACCCAGATTGCTTTGCCGAACAGTTCTGTCTGTGTCATATTCAACCCTCTCATATAAAGAAGAGGCAGGTCGCCCTGCCTCAAGGATTCGGTTATGCTACGCGGTCGCGTGCAGATTTGCGTTTCTTCTCCCCGGCGGTAGACGTCTTTGCCGGTTTGCTTCTGCGGCGCGGTTCATATTCATCGGCATAGCGCGCGTCCAGCAGTTCGCGTTCCAGCTCCCGTTCCCGCGCGTCGTGCGCCTTGCGGCGCAGTCTGCGAAGGAACCGCCACGCTCTGCGCTCAACCTTGACAAATTTGTTTTCCTTCACGAAGCCGAAGATCAGCGTCAGCACGACAAGAATCTCTGCGGCCGTGCGAATGAGCATACCTGCCACGGCGATCCCTCCTTCACCGTATTTTGTTTATTCTATCACAAGATGTTCCGCTTGTCAATCCGAAACGCACCACAAATTGTGCCTTTTGCGCCGCTTGCGCTTTTTCTTTTCCGACGCGCCGGAGAATCGGGACGGATGCACGGGAACGCTGTCGGATCGGGTCGGCGCGGGATTCTTTCCGAGTGCAGAAAAAATTTCAAAAATGTAGGTTTGTCAATGATATGTTACAAAAAGGAGATTAAAAAAGTTCGCCGTTGCGAATAAAGGCGTTTACGAAATCGATAGGAGCTTTCCAG
>CADARP010000021.1 GCA_902790325.1 Oscillospiraceae bacterium
TGACAGCTTCCCCCAGGGGAAGCCTTTAGCTCGCAGTTTTGCTGAATGCCACCCCGACAAATTCCGATTCGTAGGGGACGATGCCCACATCGTCCCGCCCTATCCGTCCGTTGTCTTTTCCGGCGTACCGCCTGTGTTTTCCGATGCCGTTATCCGCGGACGTCGCTTCGCTCCGCGCGATGACACCACCTTAACTTGCGTCTGACCATCCCACAAAATTCCGTGATGAACCAAAATGCACATTCCGAACAAAAAGACCGTCCTGGGGATTTTTCCTTTTTTGCTTTTCCGATATTGCGGGATCAGATCGCGTGTGTTATACTGTGATCCGATATAGGTCTGATAAAACAAGTAACGGGAGAAAGCGTATGCTTCGTTCCATGCTGCGCGACCGGTTTTTTCTGCGGGGTCTGTGGACGCTTGCCGCGCCGATCGCTTTTCAAAATCTGATGCTTGCCGCAGTTGCGGCGGCGGACGCGTTCATGCTCGGCAGCGCCGCGCAGGATTCGATGGCGGCAGTCTCGCTTGCCACGCAGATCCAGTTTGTACAGAACATCATTTTCATGGCCGTCACCTCCGGCGTCGCCATTCTCGGCGCGCAGTACTGGGGCAAGCGCGATCTGTCCGCGCTCGACGATGTGTTTGCGCTGGGTCTGCGCCTGTGCCTGCTGATCGACGTCCTGTTTTTTGCGGGATGCGTCTTCTGCCCGCGTCTGCTGATGCTTTTGCTGACGAACGATGAAACGCTGATCTCCCTCGGCATACAGTATTTGCGCATAGCCGGATTCTCCTATCTGCTGACCGGCTTTTCGCAAACCTACCTCGCCATGATGAAAGTCAGCGGCCGCGCGTCGGCCGTCGCCGCGATCAGCTCCGGTGCGGTCGTTGTGAATATCCTGTTGAACGCGGTACTGATTTTCGGTTTGTTCGGCCTGCCGAAACTGGATGTGCGCGGCGCGGCGCTCGCGACCTGCATCGCGCGCGTGCTGGAGCTGGCCGCATGCGTCGCCGTTTCTTTGCGCAGAGGGTACCTTCGACCGCATCTGCGCAGCCTTTTGCGGCGCAACCGTCTGCTTTGCCGCGATTACTACAGATGCATGCTGCCGATCCTCGGTTCCTGTCTGCTGTGGGGTGTCTGCTTTGCCTCGTATTCGTCGTTTATGGGACACATGGGCAGGGACGCCGCAGCGGCGAACTCCGTGGCCGCGGTGGTGCGTGATCTGCTGTGCTGTCTGTGCAACGGTCTCGGAAACGGCGGCGGCATCCTCGTCGGCAACGAACTGGGCGCAGGACGGCTGAACACCGGAAAGCTCTACGGCGACCGGGTGACCGTGCTGGCGTTCGTCTGCGGCGGCGTCTCCTGCGCGCTGATGTTCGCATGCACGCCGCTGATCCTGCACGTCGTTCGTCTGACGGACAACGCACGTCATCTGCTGCTGCAGATGATGATCGTCATGTCTGTTTATATGATCGGCAGAGCCGTCAACACCATCGTCATCAACGGTATCTTTGCCGCGGGCGGCGATACCCTGTTCGACCTGTACAGTCTGCTGGTCTGCATGCTCGGCATCGCGGTGCCGCTGGCGGCAGTCGGGACGTTCTGGCTGCATTGGCCGGTATGGGTCGTGTACGCCTGCACATGTCTGGACGAGGTCGGCAAGATCCCGTGGGTCATGATCCACTATCGGAAATACAAATGGGTGCGGAACCTGACGCGCGATTTTTAGCGGCGCGTGTGAAACGCACGATACTGCCGGGCCCATACGAGAACTGTTTGCGGGAGACGCGGGTGTGAAACGAACGATCCGGTTTTCTTCTTTATTGCCGGGGGTGATGCTGATGCTGACGCTGTTCGGATGCGGCAAACGAAATCATACGCAGATACAAAACGGCGCGGCCCTTACGGAAAGCGTGTCTTTCCGCGTGACTTTTGTCAACGACGCGGCAACGGCCGACGTCTGGATCCTGCCGCAGACCGACAAAAACCTGAAAAGCACCGTCTGGGGAACCGCAACGATCGCGAAACTGAACGCGGGCGAGCAGCGTGAAGTCCGGATCGCGAAGCCGGACGACGCCGAAGCGTTTCTGATCCGGATTCTGGACGGCGGACATGCGTATTACGCCGCGCGCGACATTTCTCTCGACGACGGCTGTTCGATCCGTTTTGTATCGGGGGACACAATGTCCGACGCGGTCATCGAGATCCTCGATGCGGACGGAAACGTGCTGCATACACAGCGGGCTTTCGTCGGCGCGCTCGGCGCAAATTGAACGAATCATCAGAATGAAACGCGAAGATGATTGATTTTTCATCCGTTTTTCTGTATACTGCATGTTGAATGCGGACAGACAGGCCGCCCTGCTGCGCTGTGCGGTCAATCGAGCCGCAGAAAACGTGACCATGACAAGGAGGCTGCGGCATGACGCGATTTGTTGCGTTCGACGTGGAAACGCCGAACCGGGCAAACGACCGCATGAGCGCGATCGGCGTCACCGTGATCGAGGACGGCGCGATCGTCGACACATTTTATTCGCTTGTCAATCCCGAAACGAACTTCGATCTGTTCAATACGCGTCTGACAGGCATCGACGCGCAAACCGTGCGGGACGCCCCGACGTTTCCGCAGGTCTGGACGCAGATCGAACCGCTCATGTCCGGCGGCCTGCTGACGGCGCACAACGCCGTGTTCGACATGAACGTGCTCAAGCGGTGCCTGCTCGGTTACGGGATCGAGTGGAAACCGTACGCGCGCTATGTCTGCACCGTACAGATGGGCAGGCGGCTGCTTCCGGGCATGCGGCACAATCTGGATGTGCTGTGCGGGTATTACGGGATAAAGCTGGATCATCACCACGCGGGCAGCGACAGCCGCGCGTGCGCCGAGATCCTGCTGCGGTATCTCGAGGCGGGCGCGGACGTGCGTCCGTTCATCCGCACCTGCTCGTTCCGCAAAGGATAACAGAAGGGAAAAGACTATGGATTTTGCGAAGAGTATTTTCGAGAATACAGGACGCATGCCGCTCGTGTGCGCGCACAGGGGTTCCTCGGCGGGCAATATCCCCTGCAATACGCTCGCGGCGTTCAACGCGGCCAAGCGGAATCGGCCGGACGTTAATCTCAACCGTTCCGCTCGCTCCGCGCAACCGCAAGTTGCTTGAACATGGAGTGTCTGCATATTAAAATCAGACATGAGGAGGTGTTTGTATGAACACAGAAAACATATTCTATACGCTCAGAACAAACAGCGGCTTGTCGCAGGACGAGCTGGCGAAGAAAGTCTTTGTGACCCGGCAGGCCGTCTCACGCTGGGAAACGGGTGAAACGGTCCCGAACACCGAAACGCTGAAGCTGCTGTCCGAGCTGTTCGACGTTTCGATCAACACGCTGCTGGGCGTGCCGCAGAAGCGCATCTGCCAGTGCTGCGGCATGCCGCTTGAGGAAGAGATCGTCGGCAGGAACAAGGACGGCACGCCCAACGAGGACTACTGCAAGTGGTGCTATGCCGACGGTACGTACACCTACAGCGACATGGACGATCTGCTGGAGGTCTGCGTTCGTCATATGGCAAGCGAAGCGTTTCCCGAAGAGCAGGCGCGCGCCTACATGAAGCAGCTGCTGCCGCAGTTGGATTATTGGAAAAAATACAAGGAGCTCGGCGACAACGGAGAATTCGAGCAATTCAAAAAGAAGCTGATCGACGAGATCAACGCGCTGCAGATCGACGGCATGCCAAAGGTCGAGAAGCTGAACGCGCTCGTCGGCAAATATGTGAATCTCGCTTATCCGCTGCCGAACGGAACTGCCGTGCCGTTCCTGGACGACGGGACGACCTATCTCGGCACGCAGCTCGAATCCGAGTTCGGCGGAGAACGCTGCTTCGGGGTGCTCGCCAATATGGATTTCATCCTGATCTGCACCTACGCGGCGCAGGGCGCGGACCCGGAGCTTGTGCTGTACAAAAAACGATAAGGAGTAAAAGCGCATGATCGTATTGAATGTAACCTACAAATGCAAACCCGAAATGCGAGAAGAATTTCTGGAAAGAATCATGACGGAAGGCATCGACGACGCCGTCCGTGCCGAAGACGGCAATCTCAAGTATGACTACTACTTCCCCGCGGACGACACGCAGGAGCTGCTGCTGGTCGAAAAATGGCGGGACGCCGACGCGCTTGCCGCGCATCCGCAGCAGCCGCATATGCAGAAGCTCGGCGCGCTGAAAGCGGAGTTCGTGGACGAAACGATCATCGAAAGATTTGAGGCGTAAAACGCCAAGCCCCAAAAGGATACTTTGCCGTGAAAAAGATCGTCCCGCTTTTTCTGCCGGTCTTTCTGTTCCTCCGCGGCGCAGGACGCGGCACTGTGTCCGATAAGCGGTGTCATTCCGCGCCGCCCGATCCGGAATCCGGATCGCAAAACCCGCTTTTCGGAGGAGACAACGTATGAACATTCAGGTCATCCGCGCAACAGAAACGTGGCAGCGTGCCGGCGCGTATTATGTCCGCATTCAGGGCATGGCAAAGCAGCACGCCATCACGCTGCGGCGCGAGTTCGACGAGCACGACACGCCGGACACGAAATACATCGTTCTGACGGACGACGATTTTCCCGTCGCGACCTGCCGCTTCTATCCGCTCGACGCCGCATCCGCCATGATCGGCAGGGTCGTCGTCCTTCCCGAATACCGCGGGAAGACGCTTGGCCGGGCGGTTGTGGAACAGGCGGAAGACTGGCTGCGCGAGCTCGGTTTCGCGCGCGCGGTCGTCGAAAGCCGGGACGTCGCCGTCGGGTTTTACGAAAAGCTCGGATACGCCATAGCGGATCGGCATGTCATTCACGGGGATACCTTTGACTGCATCCGCATGGAAAAGAAACTATAAACAGAAAGGAAGCATGTGCAATGTGGAAAATACTGCTGCTGTTCGGGATGCCTCTGCTGTACCCGTTTGCGATCGTGTATGCACTGGTCATGAAAGTACTCAGACCCCTGGGCGTTCCGGATTTTCTCGGAATCCTGATTGATTAAACCGAAGCACGGGGCTCAAAAAAGCGAGAAGGAGAAACAGATGAACACACCCGCAAAAGAAATGAAAAAAAACATGGGAGTACTGTCCGCGACGTCGATCGTGGTCGGCTGCGTGATCGGCGCCGGCGTTTTCTTTAAGCCCTACGCGATCTATCAGGCGACGGGCGGCGCGCCCGGACTCGGCCTGCTGTCGTGGATCCTCGGCGGCGTCATCAGCATTCTCGGCGCGCTCACGTTTGCCGAGATCGCGGTCATGATCCCCCGCACCGGCGGCATGGTCACGTATCTGGGCGAGGTTTACGACAGAAGGATCGGCTTCCTCGCCGGATGGATGCAGGTCGTCATTTTTTATCCCGCATACGTCGCCGGATACGGCGTGAAGGTCGGAACCGAACTGACATCTATATTCGGCGTGAATATATCGCTCCCGGTGGCTCTGCTTGTCATCACCGGAATCGTCGTCCTCAACGTGATCGGTTCCGGAACCGCGGGAAAATTCCAGGTCATTTCCACGGTATGCAAGCTCATCCCGCTCGTCCTGATCACCATCGTCGGGTTCATCATCGGCGGCAGCCGGGAACCGCTGCTGACGCCTGTGATCGGCGGCGGCGTTTCCGCGGGCTCGGCTCTCGGAACAACGCTGCTGGCAGTGCTGTTCGCGTTTGAAGGCTGGACCAACGTCGGCACGATCGCCGGCGAAATGAAAAAGCCGGCGAAGGATCTTCCGAAAGCGATCGTCGGCGGCGTCAGCATCATCATGGCGGTTTATCTGCTCATCAACCTCGCCTATCTGAAGGTCATTCCGGCAAGCGAACTGATGCACCTTGAATCTCCGGCCGCGGCAGTGGCGGCAAAGCTGTTCGGCAATGCCGGCGGCACGATCATCACGATCGGCATCATCGTTTCGGTCATCGGCGCCGGAAACGGTTTCCTGCTCTCCGGCTCGCGCGTCGCGTATTATCTTGCCGCGGAAAATATGCTGCCGTTCTCGCAAAGACTGGCCAAACTCAACAAGAATCTCGTACCTGCCAATTCCATCATCCTCATCGGTACGCTGGCGGCGCTGTATTCTCTGATCGGACAGTTCGATCTGCTCACGGACATCGGCACATTCTCCTGCTGGATCTTCTATACGCTCACGTTCCTTTGCGTCATCCGGATGCGCCGCAAGGCTCCGCAGGCCGAGCGCAAATATAAGGTCCCGGGTTATCCGGTCGTTCCGATCCTTGCGATCGCGGGCGGCGCGTACGTCGTCTTCAGCCAGCTCTTCCTGTCCGGCGCCCGCGGCAGACTCATGTCGCTGGCAAGCGTCGGCATCACGCTGATCGGCCTGCCCGTATACCTTCTGGTACAGAAAAAGAAGGCGGCAGGCGAAAACGCGAACTGACCGGCGCCGCAGCTCGAATTGCTTCGTCTGCACGGACGGGGACGGCGTATTTTGTGCGGACACGGGAGCCGAACGCGCTGTTTTCGTCCGGATCTCACAACAAACAAAACAACAAAAGGCAAACAGGAGATGTTGATTATGAAAAAAGAATACTGCGGAATGCCGATGCGTTTCGCGCACACGGGCGTGACGCAGTTCGCACCGGAAAACACGCTCGAGGCGTTTGAGAAAGCCGCGGAGCTCGGGTGCGAAGGCATCGAGCTGGACATCCAGATCAGCGGAGACGGCGAGATCATCGTCACGCACAACGGCAGCATGGGCTACATGACCTTCGAGGAACACCGCGACGTGCTGCGGGAGATGACCGTCGAGCAGATCAAGGCGTTCGACATTCCCTACCGGAACGCGCTGAAGCTCAAGTACCCGCCGTATCCGTGGACGGAGCACGCGGGCGGACGGCGTATGATCGCGCCGCCGGACTACCACGAGGACCGCGTGACGCATCTGATCACCTTTCCGGAGTTCGACGCATGGCTTGCGACGGTAGACTATGACCTCACCGTCGAGGTGGAGTTCAAGACGACCGGCATGTGTCCGCGCATGGACGAGATCCTCGCCTCGTCGCCCAATGTCTCCCGCTATATCTTTTTCTCCGGCGACTGGGAGGTTCTCGAGGAGATGCAGGCGCATTACCGCGAAAAAGGCAAGCCCGAAGGACTGCGTCTGGGCGCGAACATCCGCTTCCTGAATGACAAAACGATGGATTTTGTCCGCCGCTCCGATCTGTATGAAGTGGGTCTGAACAACGAGGCGTTCACCAAAGCCGACGTGGATATGCTCGCCGGAATGGGGATCAAAGTCTTTTCCAATCTGGGCGACTATCCGGAATGGTGGGCACAGCTCGGCCCGATGGGTGTGACGGGATTCAAGACAAACTATCCCGACGCATACACGGAATGGTGGCAGAGCCGGCAGAAATAAAACAGAAAATAAAGAATCCGGCGCGGAACAGCTCACAGCAGCCGATCCGCGCCGGAATTATTATTGTTTTATTCGACCTCGATCTCTTTGATGATGAATTCGTTACCGCGCAGAAGATAGGTCTTTTCGCTTCCGCAGTACGGACAGAGCTTGCCGTGCCGCACGGTCGGATACTCCTTCCCGCAGTCCTCGCAATACGTGACCGCTTCGATCGTCCGGATTTCCAGCTCCGCTTCCGGCAGGATCTGCGTACGCTTGACCGCCCACTTCCAGCAGTCGGCAAGGTACGCCGGGATCACGGTCGAGACTTCGCCCAGCTCCAGTACGACCCTGGAAACCTTGCGGACTTCGTTTTCCGCAGCGATCCCTTCGATCTGCTTGATCACGCTGAATACAACGCCCAACTCGTGCATATCAGGACTTCTTCTTGAACAAGAGCTTGATGCCCTGTTTCGCGCCGTTGGGAAGAATGTACTTGAGTTTCTCTTCCGATGTGCGCATGGTCGAGCATTCCGGCCTCTCGCGGTAGATGTGGATGGCGTCAAATTCGCACTTCGTAGTACAAACGGCGCAGCCGATGCACTTGTTCTCGTCCACGACCGACGCGCCGCACTCGAGACATCTGGCCGTCTCCTTTTTGACCTGTTCCTCGGTGAACACCTTGAGCGGATCGCGGAAGGAATGCGGTCTGTCGATGCTTGCATCAACGCCGGGGATCTGCCGTTTGGAGTGGTCGTAGTCGCCGAAGTCGACGTTGTTCTTGTCCAGCTCGATGTAGTCGTTGCGGTTCCGGCCGATGGTGAGCGACGAATGCGGCTGCACGAATCGGTGGATGGAGATTGCGGCTTCCTTGCCGGCGGCAATGGCGTCGATGGCAAACTTCGGGCCGGTATATACGTCTCCGCCCGCGAAAATATCAGGCTCGTCGGTCTGATAGGTCAGCGGATCGGCTATGACGCCGTTTCCTCTGCCGAGCTTGACAGCCGTACCCTTGAGCAGATCGCCCCAGATGATGCTCTGCCCGACAGCCATGATGACCGTGGAGCAGGAAACGGTGACCGTGTCGTTCTCGTCATACACAGGGCTGAATTTATGTTCGTCGTCATACACGCGCACGCATTTTTTCAGAACGATACCCGTAACCTTGCCGTTCTCGGAAAGGATCTCCTTGGGACCCCAGCCGCAGCGGATCTGCACGCCGTCTTCGGTCGCTTCGGCAACCTCTTCGTCGGATGCAGGCATTTCTTCGCGGCTCTCGAGACAGTACTGCAGCACGTTCGCTCCGCCGCAGCGCACGCCGGTACGCGAGGCGTCGATCGCAACATTGCCGCCGCCGATCACGACTACGTCGCCGGAGAGCGGATACGCTTCCTTGACCGCGGTTTCGTGCAGGAAGTCCACAGCCGTCAGCACACCTGCGGCGTCCTCTCCCGGGATGCCTGGAAGACGTCCGCCCTGACAGCCGATCGCGATATAGAACGCCTTGTATCCGTCGGCGCGCAGCTGCTCGATCGTGACGTCTTTGCCGACTTCCACGCCGCACCTGATGTCGACGCCGAACTCTTTGATGATGTCGACTTCCGCCTCGATGACTTTCTTTTCGAGCTTATAGGACGGGATTCCGTACGTCAGCATACCGCCGGGCAGCTCGTTTTTCTCGAACACGGTGGGATGATAGCCTTTTTCGGCAAGGTAGTACGCGCAGGAAAGACCTGCCGGACCGGCGCCGATAACGGCCACCTTTTCCGTGAAATCGCCGTCCACTCTGGGGATGACCTTTTCGGGCACGCAGCGCGTCTCGGCGTTCAGATCCTGCATGGCGATAAACTTTTTGACCTCGTCAATGGCGATCGCCTGATCGATGCTGCCTCTGGTGCAGGCATCCTCGCAGCGGCGGTTGCAGATATGGCCGCAGATCGCCGGAAGCGGATTGTTCTTCTTGATGAGCGCGAGCGCTTCCTTGTATCTGCCCTGCGACGCCATCTTGAGATAACCCTCAACAGCGATGTGCGCGGGACAGGCCGTCTTGCAGGGCGCCGTGCCGGTATCGTAGCAGTTCTTGCGGTTGTTGTCTCTGTAGTTCCAATCCCAGTCCTTTTCGCTCCAGAAATGGTCGCCGGGCAGGGCGTGCTTGGGATAGGTCTGTGCGGTACCGTCTTTCTTGCACAGCTTCTGTCCGAGACGGACGGCGCCAGCCGGGCAGTATTCCACACATCTGCCGCACGCGACGCAGTTTTTGGCGTCGACTCTGGCGACGTACGCCGAGCGGCTCATATTGGGCGTGTTGAAAAGCTGGGACGTGCGCAGCGCATAGCAGACATTGACGTTGCAGTTGCAGATCGCAAAGATCTTGTCCTCGCCGTCGATGTTGGTGATCTGGTGCACGAAGCCGTTCTTCTCGCCCTTTTCAAAGATCTCAAGCGCTTCTTCCTTGGTGATATAAACGCCGCCCTTGTTCGTCTCCACGACGTAATCGGCCATATCGCCCACGGCAATGCACCAGCCCTCTTCGTCGTCGGCGCAGCCTTCGTCAAACGTCTTGCGGCTGCGGCGGCAGGAGCAGGGGCTCTTGGCATATTTTCCTTCATACTTGTCGAGCCAGTGCGAGATGTGTTCGATATCGATGGACTTGTCCTCCATGCGGATCGCTTTCTCGACGGGGATGACATGCATGCCGATGCCCGCGCCGCCGGGCGGCACCATCTTGGTGACCTTCTCGAGCGGCAGACGGGTCATATAATTGAAGAACATACCGAGTTCCGGATGCTGCCGCATCAGGTCGGGGTTCATGTTGGAAAACTCGCCGCTGCCGGGCACGAACATCGGCACAAGATACTGCTTCTCGTGCTGCGGGTTTTCCCAGTTGTATTCGAGCACGCCTGCCCAAGCGATCCGCTCGAGCTTGGGTTCAAGTTCCTCGGCAGGGATGCCGGTGATCTCAACCATCTGCTTGAGTGTCTTCGGCTTGCGGATGCCGCCGAACTGCAGACAGATCTCCGCCTCTTCGTCGGTAATCATCAGCGCGAGCGCCCAGTATTCGGGATCGGTGCGTTCGATCTTCTTGATGCCCAGCTTCTGCGGGATGCGGTCCGTGATCATCTTGCCCAGGCGGGCGATGGGCTCACGGAACGGACCTTCCATTACTTCTTTCGGATAAAAACCGTTGGTGCGTTCGGTGATTTTTTCTTCTGCCATACTGTAAACCTCTCTTAAATATCGTAGTGGACGGGCGGTGTCATGCTGCCTTCCCTGAATGCGCGGATCCATTCCCTGAGCGTTTCGATCCATTCGTCAAAGCCCTCTCCGGTCTTGGCCGACAGGAAGATCACCTTGCAGTCCGGATTCCGGAAACGGATGCGCTCTTTGACTCTTTCGCAGTCGAAATCGTCAAACACGGGAAGCACGTCGCATTTGTTGACCAGCACGAGCTGACAGTTGCGGAACATCAGCGGGTATTTGAGCGGCTTGTCGTCGCCCTCCGGCACGGACAGGATCATCACGTTGCGCATGGCGCCCGTGTCGAATTCCGCGGGACAGACGAGATTGCCGACGTTTTCGAGAATGACCAGATCGAGATCCCGGGTGCCGAATTCACGGATGCCCTGCCGCGTCATATCGGCGTCGAGATGGCACATGCCGCCGGTGTGGATCTGGATCGCTCTGGCGCCTGCCTGCTCGATCGCGGCGGCGTCGACCTCGCCGTCGATGTCCGCCTCCATCACGCCCATGCGGACCGATCCGGCGAGCGAAGCAATGGTGCGCTTGAGCGTGGTCGTTTTGCCCGCGCCGGGCGAGGACATCAGGTTGATGAGGAACGTGCCTTCCGCCGCCAGCTCCTCCCGCAGTTTCGCGGCGTCGGCGTTGTTGTCCGCAAAGACGCTCTGTTTCACTTCAATGATGCGATAGTCACCCATATCGTTACCTCTAAAAAAGAAGATCTGCAAGGCAAATCATATTGGATTGCAGACCTTCCGTGTTTCAAAAATAGAGTATGCGGATTATGCGATTTCGCCTTCTTCGGCTCTTGCGCACGCTTCGATGTAGTCCTTCTGATCGACGAACACATCATGCGTATAGGGATTGACGTGCGCAGCCTTTGCGCGCTTGATGATGAATGCAAGCACAAGCACGTTCACCGCCAGAGAGAGGATGGAGATGACGCCCTGCGCCGTGGGATTCGCCGAAGCGGGCGCGCCGGCCGCCATGTCCGCGACGGTGTAGGTCGACGGATACAGAGAGGGCAGCACGTTGAACGGCGCGGTATCCTGGAACAGCGGGAACACCTGCGCGAACATGCACCACAGAGCAAGCGTATTGGCACGGTTCTGTATCCAGCCGCCCTTGTTCCACAGCATGTTGGCAAAAGTGGGCGCCAGCAGCAGCGCCAGGCCGCAGTACCATGCGTGCGTGGGCAGATTCAGATAGGTGTACTGGAAGTTCCACACATCGTAGGCGATGATGAAGCACCAAGTCATATCGGGCCAGAGCATATCCTGCTGCTTTTTGGAGGAGTACACGCTCCACCAGCCGGTCATGCAGAGGATGTTGAGAATGCCGGCAAGTCCGTTGAGCAGATTCCACCAGCCGCCGTACAACCACACGCCTTCGCTGGACAGCCACCAGCCGCCGGTCATGCCGCCCTTGAAAAAGCTCTCGAAGTCGGAAGCCACGGCGATCAGGATGTTGATCGCTACGATCACGAACGGCCACGCCTTGAACCAGTGCTTTTTGCCGATGCCCCACTTGTACTTGATCATCATGAAGCCGACGCAGCCGATGTCGGCGGCGTAGAGCTTGGCATAATGGAACCAACTGTTCATGTGGACATAGGTCGGATTGTTCAGCGCCCACTCGGCGCCTGCGGCGGCGCCGGCATAAATGGCGATGAAGTAGGCGGTCAGCGCCAGCGGCAGCGCGACAAACAAAAGGATGCCGCCGAATTTCGTGCGTCTGCCGATCTCGTTCATGACGATGAGACCGACGAAGACCAGAAGCCAGCCGAGAAGCTGATAGCCGGAGAATTCGCCGTAAAGATTAAACAGCATAGAATCAAACCCCTTTTACAATTTTTTTAATCGGCAATTAGATTATATATTGTTTTTGACACATTGTCAATTGTTATTTCCGATGATTGATTTTTCTCCGGCCGTATGTTATACTGGAGGCATCAAAGGAAAGGCGGTATCGACATGTCCAAAAACGACCGATTTGAACGGGTATATGCCCAGGGCAGCCTCAACACAACGGAGATCTGGGTCGACAAAGAAACCGGCGTCAACTATCTGTTCCACACAAGCGGCTACGCGGGCGGCATGACGCCGCTGCTGGACAGAGAGGGCAAGCCCGTCGTCACACCGATCCTGAACCGATAAACCGACACGCAAAACAAAAAAGTGTCTTTAGGGGGATATTCGATGTTTAAAAAAATCGCTTCCTTTTTCATGGCGGCCGTCACGTTCATCTGCGTCGTTCTGAACATCCCGTGCTATGCGGGCGGCAAAGAACTCGACCTCGACCGCTTCTCGCTCGTCTGGTCGGATGAATTTGACGGCGACTGTGTGGACGAGACGATCTGGAGCGGACACTATGTCTGGGGCGGCACGGAGATCCGCCGCGGCGGCTACTGGAACAAACAGATGGCTTGCGTGTCCGACGGACATCTGACGATCCGCACGGCATACATGCCCGACGGTCTCGACGGCGGTCCTGCCGGTTATTATTCCTACGGTATGGATACGCGCAATGCGTTCGAGCAGAAATACGGCTACTTCGAGACGCGCTGCATCCTGCCGAAGGGGCACGATCTCTGGGGCGCGTTCTGGCTGCTGTGCGACGGCGTGTTCGACGAGGCGCAGGAAGGCGTGAACGGCGCGGAGCTGGACGTGTTCGAGAGCCTGTATACCGACGCCAAAAATCCGAACATGGTCAGCAGCAACATCCACATCGACGGCTACGGCGATGCACACCGCGCGCTGGGTTCCAAAAAATTCCTGCTGCACGGCAATCCGTATGAGGAATTCAACACGTACGGCATGGAGTGGAACGAAAAAGAATACACGTTCTACATCAACGGAAGAAAGAGCTTTTCCACCAGTTGGGGCGGCGTCAGCGCCGTGCCGGAGTGGCTGATCCTTTCCGTAGAGACCGGCGGCAAGGACGGCGTGCCGAGCTGCGGCATTCTCGACGGCGTGGAATCGAGCGAATTCATCGTGGATTATGTGCGCGCATACGCATACAAGTAAGCTGTAAAGAAAACAGAAATAGAGCCGGCAGAGTTCGCGTCCTGTTTGACGACATGCTCTGCCGGCGTTTTTTGTATTTATTTGTAGGCGATCAGCGTCATGACCACATAGCAGACGATCAGAAAACCGAGGATCACTGCCTGCTTGACGCGGTGTTTGGTCAGCAGCCCGACAAACTCGCGCACCGCCGCGTTCGGCCAGAAATACCATTTGGTCCTCGCGCCGATGCCGATCGCGCGCATTTTGACGCGCCGCGCGAAAAGACCGCTGCGAAAGACGTGGTAGTTGGTCGTAGAGAATGCGATCTTTCCGTCGGGATTGATCTGCAGGATCTTCTCTTTGGAAAAGCGCATATTCTCCGCGGTGTCCGTGGAACGGTCCTCCTCGACGATCTGCGATTCCGGGACGCCCTGCCGCATCAGGTACTGCTTCATGGCGGCGCTTTCCGAAATCACTTCGTCGCGCCCCTGTCCGCCGGATGTGATAAAGACCGGCATTTTCCCGGTGCTGCTTTCCTGTTCGCGCGCAAAGGACAGCGCACGGTCGATCCGACCGCGCAGCAGCGGCGTCGGCGTACCGTCCTTCCGGATCCCGCAGCCGAGGATGATGATAAAGTCTTTATCCTTCTCCGGCTCGTACCGCACCACAATCACGTTGGCGACGATGGTGCCGATCAGCATACACTCGAAATACAGATAGATCGCGGCGGCCGGATTGGCGATCAGCTCGTGGATCATGACTTCCGTCTGACTGCCGGAGACCATGTAATCAAACGCAAAAAGAAACACGTCGCCCGCAACGATCAGAAACGAAAGCAGGATGCCCAGAAGGTTCACGAGCCGCTTTCCCTCGTGCCGGATCAGCGAGATATTGGAAATGCACAACGCGCACGAGAAAACCAGCAAAAACGGAAATGTCCAGAACATATAGTTTTTTGCGGAGCCGAGCAAAGTGTGCAGCACATAACTGACATCATATTCCGGATGCAGAAACAGCCGGAACGCCGTCTGCGTATAGCCGATGCACACAAAAAACAGGAAAATCGCAAACCCCGTGTAATAGATCGTGTTGTACGAATAGGGATTGTACCGAAGCTGCCCGCGCAAGGCGTGCAGCAGTCCCCCTGCCGCAACAAGACAGAGCGCCGCCATCACAACGCAGACGGCGCCGGCATGCTTCTGCGCATCCGTCAGCAGCAGCGCGGCGATCACAATCGACGCAGCCGCGGCCGGGATCAGCAGCCAGTACAGTTTCGGTTTTGTGTCCCGTGTATCGAATCGTATCTTCTTCATATGCCCAGTTCTTCCAGAAAACGCTTCAGCCCGTCGGGATACGCGCCCGTTTCGGGAAGACCCGTATCGCCGAGGACGACCGGCTTGTTTTTGCCGTGGTAGTCGCTTCCCGCCGTGACGTACAGGTTGAACTTCTCCGCGAATGAGAGCATCTCCGAACGCTGTGCGGCGGAGAAGCCGGAGTAGAAGACCTCGACGCCCTGCAGGCCGTACTCCATGAGCCGGCGCAGACGCTTCTCCATATCCGCGCCGTAGATCTGCTCGCCGCCGCTGCCGAACAGCGGATGCGCCAGCACGGGGATCCCGCCGCCGACAAGAATGGCCTGTATCGCTTCCTGCGGCAGGATATGGTCGGCATGGACATGCACATGGTCGATGTAGTTGTCGATCGCGTCGTCCATGCTCGCCGCATACCCTAACCGGATCATCATATTCCCGATGTGAGGCTTGCCGGGATTGTACTGGTTGAGCAGCAGCGCGACCTCTTCCTCCGGGAAAACGAAGCCGTACGTCTCCTGCAGCAGCTTCAGACGGGCGACGACCTTCTGCATGCGCAGACTGTGGCCGCGGGCGACCAGCACGTGCAGCGGCGCGGCGTCCGGATCGAAGCCGTAGCCCAGGATGTGGTATTTTCCCAGCGCGTCTTTGCAGGAAAACTCAACGCCGGGAATGAACAGAGGATCGTTCCGCTTCAGAAGCCCGCGCAGGATCTGCGCCGAGTGGATCGCATCATGATCCGTCACGGAAAACACGGATATCCCCGCCGCCCGGACATTGTCCAGCAGCTTCATCGGCGTATCGGTGCCGTCGGATACGGTACTGTGCATGTGCAGATCGATCCTGCCTTGGCGTTCTTGCATGAGATCCTCCTCAGCGTTTCTTTTTCGGCGTCAGCGTATTCCGACCGTCCTTGTACAAACAGACCGCATCAGCCGTCCTTTCTTTGGATCGGGAAGACGCCGGGTCGGCCGAGCGCACGTTCGGACGCGGAATGCATCCCATCGGGATCGGCCCGCTTTGCTCCTGCATACGGTCTGCTTACAGGATCGTCAGAATGTCCGAAAAGCCCGTGATCTCAAAAATATCACGGATGACGTCATTGACGTGGACGATCTGCATCTCTCCGCGTCCGATCATTTTCTTCTGCGCCGTGAGCAGCACGCGCAGGCCGGAGGAAGAAATATAGTCCAGTTTTTCAAAATCAAGCGTCAGCTCGCGCACATCGTCCGGAAGCGTCTTGAGCTCGTTCTCCAGTTCGGACGACGTGACCGTGTCCAGCCGTCCTTCCAGAACGACAACCGCCTTCTCGTCCTGCACGGTCTTGGTGGTTTTCAGCATATCTTTTCTCCTTTCGCCTGACGGATCACTTCCGCTTTTCGATACAATTTCATTGTATTGTAGCACGAGCCGCTGCGTTTTTCAAGTGCGTCACAACCGCCGCCGCCGCTTTTTTGAAAAAAACTTGACAAGCGCATGTCCGTGTGCTACAATGTGTAAAAATTTACAAAGGCATTGACGAAGAGGACACGGTTTCAGGCCTTGCAGAGAGTCGGCGGCAGGTGTAAGCCGACAGACACCGTTCCCGTGTTGTAGCTTCCGAGCCGGAAGGAAGAAAGCGTTTTCGTGAGTAGACCCTTCCCGTGACTGCTGCGTTAAAGCATAGGGATTGTCCGATCCCGAAGAGCGGCGAAGTTTTTCGCAATTTGAGTGGTACCGCGGGTGCTGAATGTCACACTCGTCTCAAAGCAATATCTTTGGGACGGGTTTTTTTCGTCCCGCAAAACGGAGTGAGAAGAAATGGAACAGATCACAGGATTGGATTATCAGATCCAGGAAATGGCGTCGCGCATCCGCGCGCTGCGCGAGATCGAGGGTCTGAGCGCCGCCGAAATGGCGCAGAAGACCGGCATCACGGAAGAAGAATACCTGCGCTGCGAGGACGGCAAGAGCGATCTCAACTTCGCGTTCCTGTACCGCTGCGCGCTGGCGCTGGGCGTGGACGTGACCGACATCATCGAGGGCAGCAGCCCGACGCTCAAGTCCTACACGCTTACCCGCGCGGGCAAAGGGCAGAAGATCGCAAACGCCCACGGCATGACGTACTACAATCTCGCCTACGCATTCCGCAACCGCATCGCGGATCCGCTGCTGGTGCGCTCGGTCTATGACGAATCGGCGCAGCAGCGCGATATCGAGCTGACGACGCACAAGGGTCAGGAGCTGGACATCGTCATCGAAGGCAGCCTCATGGTGCAGGTCGGCGAGCACAAGGAAACGCTCGAAGCCGGCGACAGCATCTACTACAACAGCGACTCGCCCCACGGCATGATCGCCGTCGGCGGCAAGGACTGCCTGTTCTATGCGATCGTCCTCAACCCGTCGGGCGAACCGATCCCCGAGCTTTCGGCAGAACAGGCTGAGAAGCCGATCGCCGACACGCACCCGATCGAAAAGGACACGCGTCCGCGTATCTATCAGAAATTCATCGACGTTGAGGAGAACGAGCACGGCACGCCCGTCTCCATCACATTCAAGAATACGGATCGCTTCAACTTCGCATTCGATCTTGTCGACGCGCTCGCGGCGCGCGAGCCGGACAGACTTGCGATGCTGCACATCTCCCGCGACAAAACCGAGCGCCGCTTCACCTTCCGTGACATGAAAAAGGCGTCCGCACAGTGCGCGAACTACTTCAAGTCCCTCGGCATCAAAAAGGGCGACCGCGTGATGCTCGTGCTCAAGCGGCACTACCAGTTCTGGTTCGCCATCCTCGGTCTCAACAAGCTCGGCGCGATCGTGATCCCCGCGACCAACCAGCTGCAGGAGCACGACTTCGAGTACCGGTTCAACAAGGCCGGCGTGACGGCGATCCTCTGCACCGCCGACGGCGACACCGCGCACCAGGTCGACATCGCCGCCGAGAATTCCCCCACGCTGCAGCACAAAATCATTGTCAACGGCACGCGCGAGGGCTGGCGCACGTTCGATGAGGAATACCCGCTTTACAGCACGCATTATCGCCGCATGTCCGACGCGCCGGGCGGAGACGATCTGATGATGATGTACTTCACCTCCGGCACGTCCGGCTATCCCAAGATCGCCGCGCACAACTACAAGTACCCGCTCGGACACTTCCACACCGCGAAATACTGGCACACCGTCGATCCGGACGGCCTGCACTTTACCATCTCCGACACCGGCTGGGCAAAGGCCATGTGGGGCAAGCTGTACGGTCAGTGGCTGTGCGAAGCCGCCACGTTCGTGTATGACTTCGACCGCTTCGACGCGGCGGACATCCTGCCGATGTTTGCAAAATACCACATCACCACGTTCTGCGCACCGCCCACGATGCTGCGCATGATGATCAAGCAGGACATCTCGCAGTATGACTTCTCCTCCGTCAAGCACATGACGACGGCCGGCGAGGCGCTCAATCCCGAGGTCTACCGCCAGTTTGAGAAGGCGACCGGTCTGCAGATTCTGGAGGGTTTCGGCCAATCCGAAAGCACCATGATCATCGGCAACATGGTCGGCGCCCCGCACAAGATCGGCTCCATGGGCAAGCCCGCGCCGATCTACGACGTCGAGCTGCTCGATCCGGACGGCAATCCCGTCCCCGTGGGACAGACGGGCGAGATCTGCATCAACCTCAAAAACGGCAAGCCGAACGGTCTGGCGGTCTACTACTACAAGGATCCCGAAAAAACAGCCGAAACGTGGCATGACGGCTACTACCACACCGGCGACGTCGCGTGGAAGGACGAGGACGGCTTCTACTGGTACGTCGGCCGCGTGGACGACGTGATCAAGTCCTCCGGCTACCGCATCGGCCCGTTCGAGATCGAAAGCGTCATCATGGAGCTGCCGTACGTGCTCGAATGCGGCGTTTCCGCGGCGCCGGACGAAGTACGCGGTCAGGTCGTCAAGGCGAGCATCGTGCTCGTGCCCGGCAAGGAAGGCACGGAGGAGCTCAAGAAGGAGATTCAGAACTACGTCAAGCAGCACACCGCGCCGTACAAGTATCCGCGCATCGTCGTCTTCCGCGACTCTCTTCCGAAGACGGTCAGCGGAAAGATCCAGAGAAATCAGCTTTAAAAAGAAAAGGGACTGCCGTTATCCGATCGGACGCGGCAGTCCCGTTTTTTCGCTCTTCGCGGATAGTTGGGGAATTTCATTTTCCGGTGTCATCGCGAGGAGCGAAGCGACGCGGCGATCTCCCAAAGATGCCGGTCAAGGTGTTGCTTTTTACCGACATACGGTTGAGATTGCCGCAGCCCCTTCGACCCTTCGCAATGACAGCACTTCTTGTTTGCACGATTCCCCAATTTTCCGTGATAAACCCGTTTTTTCGGGTCATCGCTTCAACGCGCGCAGCGCAGCTTTGCGCTCCGGCGGGACGCGGAAGCTTTCGACAGCTTTTTGGATCGTCTTGTTGTGCGTCCACGCATCCAGACGGTTTTCCCGCAGATACGGCAGAACGGCGTCGTACTGCTTGGCGAGCGCCGTGGCAAAGTACCACGCACGCATCATGTTGACGTAGTATTCGTCCGACTGCACCGCGGCGACCTTCTGCGGAAAGACCGGATCGAACCGGTCGTCGAGAAACCACCGCATGAGCTGGCCGATTGCAAAGCGCACCGTGTAGTCCTCCCCGCTCGCAAGCCAGCGGTCGACGCGCCGCAGCAGCGCCTGCGGCTGTTTTTCCAGCACTTTCGGCGACATGCAGTCGCACACCGCCCAATTGTCCACATACGGCAGGAACGCATCGAGCGCCGCGATGCACGCGTCAAAGTCGCGCACGGCTTCGATGCAGCAGCCGTGCAGCAGATTCTCCTCGTGATACGTGTGCAGCAGCGCGCCCATAAACTCCGCCGCCTGCGGCGTTTTGGCAAAAGTCTTTGCGAATCTGCGCAGCTCGGGCATGCGCACGCCGATGATCCGCTGCGGATCGACGTTCGGAACCAATTTCTCCATAAACGCCTTGTATGCCTTGTCCTGCATCGCAAACAGTTCATCCGAAACCGACATGAAACTACCTCCAGAAGAAAGGGTATCCTATGGAATCAATCCACGTTGTGCATCCATTTGCGCCGATCTTTGACCGCGGCAGCCGCATCCTCGTGCTGGGGAGCCTGCCGTCCGTGCTCTCGCGCGAAAACCGTTTCTACTACGGTCACCCACAGAACCGCTTCTGGCGCGTGCTGGCGGCCGTGTTCGAGGAGCCGACGCCCGATACGATCGACGAAAAAACGGCGATGCTGCTGCGAAACGGCGTCGCGCTGTGGGATGCGGTCGCGGAATGCGACGTCATCGGCTCGTCCGACGCGTCCATCCGCAACGTAAAGCCCACCGACCTTGCACGTATTTTTGACGCGTGCACGATCGAAGCCGTCTTCGCCAACGGACGCACCGCCGCAAAATACTACGACCGGTACCAGAAACCGCTGTACGGACGGCCGATCACGGCGCTGCCCTCGACCAGTCCCGCAAACGCCGCGTGGTCGCTCGAACGGCTGACAGACGCGTGGAGCGTCCTGCGAGCGAAAAGACCGCCGAGGTGAAACTCCCGGTTGGAATATTCTCTTAAAACAGGCATGATTTCGGTCATGTCTGTTCATCTGTTAGCTGTACCTCCAAATTCAGCCAAGAGGTCATCGAATAGTTGATTCTTCGCATTGCTCCTTGTCTTCATTATTTGGATGAGTCAGTTCTTGATTTGCAAAGATATCTTTCTTGAACACATAGAGCATTTTCCAAGATTAACATGATGCATTCCTCCATAAGAACTAAACTCTTTACTTTCTTTGATTTCATGACATAGCTCACACTGTACCCAACGTTGGCCGGAGGAATCTCTAATCGGGGTTTCCTGTTGAACAAAACTATCTTTAACTTCATTGTACCGCTTCAGATAATCCATCTCCGCAAGTTGCTTTTGATGTTCAAGATTCTGTTTGATAGACTCTTCTCGTTCCTTTTTCAGCACCTTTAGTTGTTGCAGATTTAACTTTTGTTGATTACGTGCTTGTTCAGCTCGCGCTCCCTCCTGATTCGCTCTGATCTTTTGGATTCGCTCTTCTTCCTTCTGAAGCCGCAGCATTCTTTTCTCCGGGAAAAGCTCCTCGATATATGTACTCACTCTTTCGTTTATCTCAAACAAGTGCAGTTTATTCTTGGCTCGCGTAATACCAACATAGAACAGCCGTCTTTCTTCTTGTTCGCCATCACTGCCATCCTTAGAGCGACAGAAATGATTCGGCCTTGATGACGGAAACCGGCCGTCATAAACATCGACCATATAGACGCTATCATATTCCAGTCCTTTGCTTGAATGGATTGTTGAGAGAAGTATCGGGTTATTTTGTTCGGATTTAAAGCCTTGTTTCAAGAGTCGATTTAAATCTTGCAACCTATGCAATAAGCCTTCAACTGTAGACTCCTGTTTTGCAAGTATTTGCAGTATTTCTATCTTTCCGGCGTCAAAATGCTTTTCCTTAAGATAGTTTTCGTAACCGGATGTCAGCAAAACGGAAATTGCTTTATCAGGACTTGCCTTCTTTACTTCCGTCATCACATCGCGAAACGCAGAACGGCGGGGTTGATTGCGATGATCGGTTGATTTCATCTGTTCATCAATTGCATCGAAAACAGACATGTGTTTCTCTTGACAATTCTGAATTACCAAATCACGTTGTTTTGCTTCAAAATTCAAAATGCCCTTGTTGTATATTCGATAAAAACTACGGAAATCAAATTCATTTGTTGCAAGAGAAAGAAAGCTAACAAGATCTTTAACAATTTGAATCTCAAAGAAATTCATTTCAGGCTTGCGGAGCTTAAACTGGATATTATTTCTCAGTAACAAATCCACAAGAACAACTGCACTTTCGTTATCGCGAAACAAGAAAGCAGTTTCTGTATTTACGTTTTTTGCAACATCGAGCAAATACATATACTGATCCTCTCTCGAAGAGACGCTTATAAGAGAGACATCTTCACCATCCCCACGTTGTGCCGTCATGTGCTTTTCATATCGTCCTTTATTCTTAGAAATAAAGCTTTGCGCTTTCTCCACGATTTGATTAGTCGAACGGTAGTTTTGCTCCATACGTAAAATATATGGATTAAGATAATCGTATCTGAAGTTCAGCAGCGCTTTGGGATAAGCAGCACGAAAGCCATATATGCTTTGATCCTCATCACCGACCATAAAAAGGTTACTGCCTTGAGCTAATAAGCGAATGATTTCGTGTTGTAGTTTAGATGTGTCCTGCGCTTCGTCCACGCAGATATACTTATACCGCCGCTGATAGGAGCGCAAAGTATCCCTATCCAAACTCAGAATCTTATACGCAAATACCATTTGGTCATCAAAGTCCATTTGATTCTGTGCCTTAAGTGCAGATTGGTAATAGTTATACATTGCGTTCAAGTGAGGATATTCTGCTTCAACTTCAATTTCATGAATCTTCTCTTCTGTAAGCATCATATTTTTGATATATACAATAGCAGAAGATAGTTTTTGAAAATCATTTTCGGATGCATATCTATCGTAATACTTCTTGTATATATTTCTGATTAGCTTTTTTCTCTCTCCTCCTTCAATAAGCGTTTTTTTATGCCGTCCTGTTTTATCGCAGTAATCCGTATAAATCATTAAAGACAAGCTGTTAATCGTCCTGAAATCAATTCGTCCGCCATTTTTGTATCCAAACCAAGTGCTAAAACGTCTCCGCATTTCGTCAGCAGCTTGTTTGGTGTAGGTGATTGCAAGGATACTCTCCGGAAGAATATTCTTAACAAGTACCATATAGCCCAATCGTGCGACAAGAACAGTGGTTTTTCCGGAGCCCGGAACTGCCAATAATAGGTTGGAACCTTCTATTGCCTGCATTGCACGTTCTTGTTGCTTGTTCAGATGCACCCGGTACTGTTCCTTAAACTGTCTGTATAGTTGATTATGCTCCAAATCAAATCGGCATGGCGGTAAGCAATTTCCGTTACGCAACCCGACATAGGTCAAAAAATCTTTCTTGTTCATGAGTTCTGTCGTGGAAAACAATTCAAATCCCATAGAAGAAACATCGATAACTCGCACGATGCTGTCATCAAGTTGGAAGAAAAGGTCAATGTAACCGCCTTGAATGTCGTAATTATTGAAAGCCTTTTTTGGGTTTTTCCATGTAAAGACAAGTCCGTTATGTATTGGTTTATAAGAAAGATGTCCATTTGCCTGCAGATCAGATAAATCAAAGAGCCATATCACTTTATAGCCCAAATTGAAATAGAAATTATTTCTATCGTCAAATGCCTTGACTGACAAAACACTATGTTGGAACTCAATTACCGTCCGATCTATCAATACATCCGCACGATGCTCTGTTTCACCTAAGCACAGTTTTACCTCTTGATTCGCCCAAGGAAAGAGGGATTGCCAATCACTGTGCCATTGTGAAATATCATAACCATTACTGCGGTCTTTAGCCCAAGTATCCGAGCAATCATGACCTTGCTTATGGGCAAAATGATGCTGACGAACATCACCTTTTTTCGTGATCAAGGGCGCACCGCAATATGGGCAATAGTATTCTTGATTGCTGTGTGTATCATCTATGTGAACACGATTGTCATTATAGTCGAGTGCAAATAACATCTTTAATCCTCTTCAAAGTAAAACAAATCTTCAAATCTGCAATCGAGAGCAACGCATAGTAACGCAGCAAGATAAGCTGTCGGGCAAAATTGACGAGTTTCTATTGAACTAATTGTATTTTTTGAAGAGCCAACCTTTTCTGCGAGTTGCGTTTGCGTAAGTCCTGCATTTTGCCGATACTCTTTTAATTTGTTTTTTAATCTCAGATGCGAATTCATTATGCCACCACCTGCCAGACAAATACTGATACAGTTATTAAAGCAAGCAGAGTTTGAATTGCGCCAAGTACAGTTAGATAAACCTTTTTGACTCTAAGCCCCTCGTATAGCGATTGAACCCCCGAAGCAGTTAACATAACTGCAATGAAACTTAAATTAATGGATTTATTGACAAGGAATTCCAACAAAAACATGCCGATACCAACGAGCAAAGCAGCGAGAGCGCCCAATAAACTGCTGCGGGTAGATTCCTTTTGTTCAAATTCCTTGCCTCTAATTTTGTTTTTGCGCGCAGCTTCTAATATCTTTTCGTTATTCATGTTCATCACCGTTCCAAGTTTTATTGTACATCTATATCATAACATTTCCAAGTTTTCTTGTCAAGCGGTTTTGAGAAAAAGTTGAAACTCTTTCAAAGGAGAATCACTTAACGTATCATTGAACCACAAACAAGCGATTCTCTTCCCTGAAACGCAAAAAACAGACGAAACTCAACCAAAGTTGAATACCGTCTGTTTTGTAGTCTAATCTTATTGATAAAGGCCGAGCCCGTTATTCTTTCTAATCGTTACTATATCAACGTCCGAATCGGCGGCTTTTCTTTTTTATCACGTGTGTTTACCCCACGGTGCGCTGGCTCAATCCCTTGATGTCGCGCACGGCCCAGTCGAACGTGTCCGTCGTCAGCACGGAGCCGCAGTATTCGCAGACTGCCGTGTGGTTGACGTCGATCGGCGCGCCGCAGTGCGGGCAGCTCTGCACCGTCGTTCCCGTGCTCTCGCCGGTCGTCTGGCCGCTTGTGCGCACGAGATCCCACTCGTACTCCATGAATTTCTCGGCCGTGTTGCTGCCGCGGACGACATTGCCCGTGGCGTCGTCCACCACATAGTCGACGATGCGCGTGCGCAGACGCGCCACCATCACGTCGACGCCCGCCTCCTGCTTCCAGCCGACGAGCTCCACGCCCAGCACCGACGGGCGGTCGATACGGTTGGTCTGACGGTTCTTGCGGTACGCGTCGAGCTGGCGGTCGCACTTGTTGAAAAACGCGTCGGTCAGATACGGACGCAGCGGCGTCAGGTCTTTATCCTGCCACGCGTTCTGGAACTGCACATACATATTGGACAGCTTCTCGCGGAACGCCGCTTCGGAGAACTGCGGGTCGAGCGCGGGATACTCGCTCACGCTGCGCAGCGTGGACGGATCGGTCGCCTGCGCGCCGGGCATGACGGGCCCCGATGCGCCGCCCTTCTTGCGCTTGGACATATAGACGATCAGAATGATGATCGCGGCAACGACAACGCCGCCGAGGATGCTGCTGCCGCCGGAACCGGAATCGGAGCCGGAACCGCCGGAGCCGCCGTAATAATAGTAGCCGCCGCCGTCATCATCGTCGTCGCCGAAATCGTAATCGTATCCGCCGGAGTCGTAATCTCCGCCGAAATCGTAATCGCCGCCGTAGTCGCCGAAGTCCGCGTGCGCCGCCATGCAGACCGCACCCAGGACCAGCAGCACGCAAAGACAGACGGCAAACAGTTTTTTCATCATGTGTCTATCCCCTTGCTGTTTGAACTCTGTATCCATCATACACGGAAAAGTTTTTGTTGTCAACCGCCATTTACCTGTGCTATACTGAAACAAGACGTGAAAAAAAGACGCAAGGAGTCGCTATGCAGTTTCTGATCACATTCCTGGAAGGGGTCATTTCCTTTATATCTCCGTGCATGCTGCCGATGCTGCCTGTATATGTGTCGTACTTTGCCGCCGGCTCGGACAGCCGCGGCAAGGTATTCGCGCGCGCGGTCAGCTTCGTTCTGGGCTTTACCGTCGTGTTCAGCGCGCTGGGGCTGTTCGCCGGTACGGTCGGCGCACTGCTTTCCAGATATCGGATCGCAGTCAATGCCGTAAGCGGTCTTATCGTGATCCTGCTGGGGTTGAGCTATCTTGACGTCATCCGTCTGCCCTTTTTCAAGGGGATACAAAAGCAGCACCGCATCAGCGGAATCGTTTCGGCGTTCCTGTTCGGCATGATCTACTCGGTCTGTCTGACGCCCTGCGTCGGCGCATTTCTCGGCTCCGCGCTCATGCTCGCCTCCGTCTCCGGTACGGCGGTGCGCGGCGCGCTGCTTCTGCTGGTGTACGCGCTCGGTCTGGGGATCCCGTTCGTGATCTCCGCGATGCTGCTGGAAAGGCTGCGTTCCGCTTTCGGTTGGATCAAAGCGCATTATCGGATCATCAACCGTGTATGCGGCGCGTTCCTGATCGTGATCGGTATCCTGATGGCGACAGGAGTTCTGTCGACCGTTTTGAGATTCTTTATCTGAGGTGTCTGTAATGAAAAAACAATGGAAATGGCTTTTGACCGCTTTGGCGCTGGTCGCCGTTTTGGTGATCGCGGCGCTGCTGTACCGCAATCTGTCCGGCAGGTATTCTTCGGCGCCGACGACCGAAGCCGTTACGCAGACGGAAACCGTCCCTGACGAGGAAACCGGTGCGGCGGAAGAGACCGACGCGTCCGATACGTTCACACAGGAAGCGGAACCTTCCGCACCCGAAAGCGCCGCGGCGCCCGATACGGCAGCGGCGCAGTCCGAGGCAGCGGCGCAGTCCTCCACGGAACAGACTGCGACGGCACCGACCACAGCGGCCGCACCGACTACGACCGCAACGACCGCGCCGTCCACAACGGCTGCACCGACTACGACGCCGCAGCAGAGACTCGACGCCGTCGCCCCGACCACCGCGCCGGAAAGCCGGCTGACTGCACCGGATTTCATTGTTTACGACCAAAACGACGCGCAAGTCCATCTGACCGATCATTTCGGAAAACCCCTGGTCGTCAACTTCTGGGCGTCCTGGTGCGGCCCGTGCTGCAGCGAGCTGCCCGCTTTTGATGCGGCGGCCAAGGAGAACGCCGGTCAGATCGACTTCATGATGGTCAACCTGACCGACGGCGTCGAAACGGTCGAAAAAGCAAGCAATTTCATCCGCACGAACGGATACTCTTTCCCGGTTTATTTCGATGTCGATGAGAACGCGGCAAGCACATACGGCATCTACTCCATTCCGGTGACCCTGTTTATCCGTCCGGACGGCAGCGTTTTGGCTGCCCGCACCGGTTCGATGGATCAGGCGACACTGCAGAGTTATCTGACGCAGTTGTTGGCATGACCGCGTGACGGATCAAAAAAAGCCCTCCGAAAGGAGAGCTTTTTGTTTTCGCGTTTGGTTGTAAGCGGCGCGTCTTACATGCAGGTGTAGCCGCCGTCCACGGCAAGGTTCGTACCGGTCACATAGCTCGAAGCCTTCGACGCAAAGAACAGCGTCGCCGTGTCCAGTTCGCCCTCGTCGCCGTAGCGCTCCATCGGGATCATGGTCTTGGCGTTCTGCTGGAAGAAATCGCTGTTGAGCGTTTCTCTGGTCAGATCCGTATAGAAATAACCGGGGCAGATGGAATTGACGGTAATGCCGTACTTGCCCCATTCCGCCGCAAGCGCGCGCGTCAGGTTCACGACGCCGCCCTTGGCCGCGTGATACGGCGCGGAACCGGCGATCTTGTTGCCCACAAGGCCGTACATAGACGCGATGTTGATGATGCGGCCGTACTTCGCGGGGATCATCGCCTGTTTGGCAACGGCTCTGGCGACCTTGAAGGAACCGAACAGGTCGATCTCGCATTCATGGCTGAACTGCTCGTCCGTGATGTCCTCGGCGGGCGCAACCGCGCCGGTGCCGGCGTTGTTGATGAGGATATCTATCCGGCCGAAGTGCTCGAGCGCCTTGGCGACCGTCGCGTTCACGGCTTCGGTGTCGGTGATGTCGCACTTGAGCGCAAGCGCTTCCACGCCGTACGCAGCCTTGATCTCCGCGGCAACCGCGTCCAGCTTGTCCTGACGTCTTGCAATCGCCACAATATTGCAGCCTTCGCTCGCGAGCGCCTTTGCCATCTGTACGCCCAGACCGCCCGAGCAGCCTGTCACGAGTGCGACCTGACCTTTGAAATCAAAATACTTTTCCATTTGAACCAGTCTCCTTTTTTTGCGAATTCACGCATAGTGTTTTTATTATATCTCTTTTCGACAAAAAAAGCAACTGATTTTTTCACGCCGTGTGCAAAGTCGTGTAGGTTTGTCAATGATATGTTACAAAAAGGAGATTAAAAAAGTTCGCCGTTGCGAATAAAGGCGTTTACGAAATCGATAGGAGCTTTCCAGCCGAG
>CADARP010000022.1 GCA_902790325.1 Oscillospiraceae bacterium
GAACAAGAAGGAGAACGGATTGCCGCGCGCCATAAAGGCGCTCGCAATGACAAACAAGGGGACGTTTTCTTATCCCACAAAAATCCGTGAAGAGGGAAAAGAAAACCGCTTCCGGCAGGACCGAAAGCGGAATTTGCGGATGCGCGGCAGGCGCGTCAGCTCTTTTTGCGGGCGTCGATGTAATTCTTGATGTCGTTCGCCAGATCCTTGTCGACGAGCTTGATCTTTGCCAGGACGCCGAGGACGGTCGAAACGGCCTTGAGGATCCAGTGATCCGCGCCGAACCATTCGATCAGCAGGTCGATCGCGGGATAGTTTTCGCGCAGACCCAGCAGCCGCTTGCCCGACAGGACGTAATCGCTGCGGTCGTTGACCACGGCGCCGCCGTCCGTGAACGTGCCGTAGTTCACACGCAGTTTGTATTTTCCGTAGCGGTCGATCTGTACGCCGCCGAACGCGACGTCCGCGCGTCCCTTGCGGAACGAGTCGACCGGGTAGACGCCGACCTTGTCGTAATAATTGCCGTTCCAGTGATAGAGCGTGACGCTGTTTTCGGGGCACTGCAGCTTTGTGAACCGCGGGCTGATGCGCATTCTGCCGGAGAACAGGCGGTCGTCCGACATGTTGGTCGGCAGGAAGTCCGAGATGCCGAGATCGGCGACGGTGTACCGATCGCTCGTGTTCGTCAGGAACACGCCGGTGTATTCTCCGCGGTACTCCGCGCAGGGGAACTCGGCGTCCGCGTAGTACGTGCCCGCCGGAATGACCAGATAGTACAGCCGCAGGGGATCGAACCGCACGCCGAACGCGCCGTCCGGCGTGTACAGGTCGTACTTGCGGTTGTTGTCGGCATACGGCCTGCAGACCGCGACGACTTCGTCCAGCACGTTGCGGACGGTGATCTCCTTCGTGTCGTCCAGACAGCTCAGGTGCGTCTGAAAGAGGATCTCGATCGTGCGGCAGGTGCGCGTCTGCGCGTCGACGTCATACTTGAGCGTGTCATACACGAGCAGCGGTTCCGGCTCTGCCGCGCCGACCGGAAAAGTCAGGACGCACAGCGCCGTCCACACGGCCAGCAGCAGGGAAATGCCTTTTTTCATTGCAGTCACTCCAGTTCGGATATTGCCATAACTATACCATTTTTTTCATTTCCCGTCAATAGACGGATTGACAGAAAAAACGCGCTTTGCTATAATGAAACCGGCGCCCCGATCCGGCGGCGCGGACAGAGAAAACAAAGAAATGAGGGATTCGCGTGGATCATATTTACGAGGCAAAATGGATCACGACGCCCGTGGCGTGCGACGAAGCGGTCTATGCGCTGGAAAAGACATTTGCGATAGACAAACAGGTGCGCCGCGCCACGCTGCAGGCGTCTGCGCTGGGCGTGTATGTGGTCGAGATCGGCGGCGTGCGCGTCGGGGATCAGATCCTCTCTCCCGGCTGGACGGACTACCGTTTCCGCGTGCAGTACCAGACGTACGACGTGACCGATCTGCTCGGCGCGGACAACTGCATCCGTGCGCGGGTGGCGCGCGGGTGGCGGATGCACCGCTCTGGATGGCAGGCGAATTACGGCGAGCAGAAAGGCTTGACGACCGACTCCGATACGGCGTTCGTCGCGGCGCTGTTTATCGAGTATGCCGACGGCAGCACCCAGACCATCCCGACGGACGCGAGCTGGCTGTGCCGCGAAACCGGTACGCGCATGGCAAATATGTACAACGGCGAGACGTTCGACGCGACGTTCTGCGAGACGTTCGCGCGTCCCGCGCTCGAGACGGACTTTCCGATGGATCTGCTGACCGCGCAGCAGAATGAGCCGGTGCGCGAGCAGATCCGCATCCCTGCCTCGCGCGTCTTCACGACGCCGCAGGGCGACACGGTCATCGACTTCGGCCAGAACCTGACCGGCTATGTGGAGTTCTCCGTCTGCGGCGAAAAGGGACACAAGGCGTCCATCCGCTGCTTCGAGGTGCTGGACAAGGACGGCAACGTCTACGTCGAGAATCTGCGTGCCGCGCAGACGACGATCACCTACTACTGCGACGGCACGCGCCGCACGTTCAAGCCGGAGTTCACGTTCTACGGTTTCCAGTATCTGTGCCTGCACGACTGGCCGGAGGATGTAAAGGCAGAAAACTTTACAGCGATCGTGCTGTTTTCCGATATGAAGCGCACAGGCTGGTTCGAGTGCGGCGACAAGGACGTCAACCGCCTGTTTGAAAACGTCGTCTGGGGACAGCGCGGCAATTTCGTCGATGTGCCGACCGACTGCCCGCAGCGCGACGAGCGTCTGGGCTGGACGGGCGACGCGCAGGTGTTTGCCCGCACCGCGTCCTATATTTACGACGTGCGCAAGTTCTTCAAAAAGTGGCTGCGCGATCTGACGCACGGCCAGTATGCCGACGGCAGAGTCGAGCACGTCATCCCGGCGATCGGCTGGCGCAGCGGCGGCGCGTGCGGCTGGTCGGACGCGGCGGTCATCTGCCCGTGGGAGATCTACCGGACGTACGGCGACCGCGAGGTGCTCGTCGAGCAGTACGCCTCCATGCGCAGCTGGGTCGATTTCATGCGCGCGCACAGCACGGACGGTCTGTGGCTGGGCGGCGACCATTTCGCCGACTGGCTCAATCTGGACGGCGACACGCCGACGTCCAAGCCGTATCTGCAAAACGCGTATTTCCTGTATTCCACGTCCATCCTCATCCGCACGGGCAAGCTGCTCGGGATCGATATGACCGAGTATGAGAACTGCTTTGCCGACACGCTCGCCGCGTTCCGCGCGCGGTTTATGGCGGACGGAAAGATCACCGAGAACACGCAGACCGCCTGCGCCGAAGCGCTGGTATTCGGCTTCCTCAATGAGGCCGAGCAGAAGAGCGTCGCCGCGCAGCTCGCACAGCTCGTGTCGGAATGCGGCCATCTGAAGACGGGCTTCCTCGGCACGCCGTACCTGCTGCACGCGCTGTCCGACAACGGCTACGAAACGCTCGCGTACGATCTGCTGCTGCGGCATGAATTCCCGGGCTGGCTCTACTCCGTGGACAACGGCGCGACGACGATCTGGGAGCACTGGGACTCGCGCAATCCCGACGGCACGATGTGGGACGCGGGCATGAACTCGTTCAACCACTATGCCTACGGTTCGGTCGCGCAGTGGATGTTCGAGTGTGCGGCGGGCATCCGCCACGACGAGCAGGACGCCGGCTTTGCCCATATCGTCTTCAAACCGCTGACCGACAAGCGTCTGGGATATGTCAAGGCGTCGATCGAAACGGTGCACGGCGCCGCGGCGTCCGAATGGCGTCTGACGGACGGCGGATGCACCTATACGTTCACCGTGCCCGCGGGCTGCACCGCGACGGTGATCCTGCCCGGCAAGACCGAGGAGATCGGCGCCGGAACCTATACCTACACGATCTGACGTTTCTGTCGGAACACAACAAGACAAAGAAAAACAGAGCTTCTCCTGCGCGGGAAGCTCTGCTCTTTTTGGTTTTACTGCTCTGCGGAATAGGCCATCATGCCGTTGAGACTGCTGTTTGTCGCGCATTCCAGCAGCTTTGCGACCTTCTCCGGCGGCTCGCGCATGTCCGTGGCCGCCCATTCCTGCATCAGCGCGATGCTGCCGCTGACGATGAACGCAAAGAACATCTCCGCCTCCTCGTCTTCCAGCCGCATTCCGTTCGCTTTCCAGCCGTTCAGGATAAACGGTTTTCCCTGCGAGATCAACTGCTCGAAGAACGCCGCGTCGCCGTTTTCGGACAGCAGGATCTTGCAGAAATCCTTCTGCGCGTACACGATATTGAAGATCTCGCGCAGCAGCACGGACAGATCCATGCCGTCCGAGGAGAACATGGTTTTCAGAGATTCGAGGAGCCGTTCGGAGAATTCCTGTTCGATCTCGGACAGCACGTCGCGCACGGTATAGTAGTGCGCGTAGAAGGTGTTGCGGTTGATGTTTGCCGCGCGGCACAGCTCCGTCGGCGTGATGCGGTCGACCGGTTTTTCCTGCATCAGATCGAGCAGCGCCTCGCGCAGGAACAGTTTTGTGTACAGTACGCGGCGGTCGTCTTTGTTTGCCATGGATCGTTTCCTCCTGTTTATCGAACTGATTTGCCCGGTTCTGTTAGTTATCGAACGATACGCCGGACGCGTTATGCGTAAATAGCAGAAAACACGTTGTCTGTTCGTTTACTATCGGTTAGATATCGAACTGACTGTTGATTTTCTTTCATGATGTCAGTATAATCAAATGGATAAAAAAAGTCAAGTCGGCTGCGTGCCTTCGGCGCGGCAGTCCGGCGTTCCCTTTTTCTATACGAGACCAAACGGAAAGGCATCTTTTTCACATGAACAAAATCGCAGCTTTTCTGACGGGGCACAGGCGCCTTCTGCTGATCCTCACGCTGGCGCTGGCGATCGTCTGCGGCGTGCTGACCATGTTCGTACCGATCAACAAGGACCGCACGCAGTATCTCGCCGACAGCTCCGAAATGAAAAAAGGACTGGCCGTCATGCGCGCGGAATTTCCGGAAGCGCAGGAGAAGGCGACGATCCGCGTGATGTTTGACGATCTCGACGCCGCGCAGAAACGGACGGTACGCGCGCAGCTTCGGGCGATACCGGGCGTGAGCAGCGTGCTGTACGACGCGTCCGGCAGCTACAACCGGGACAACCACACGCTTTTTGTCGTCAACAGCGGCTATGACTACGGCACCGACGAGGAACGCGCGATCGAGGCCGCCATTGCCGACGGCTTCTCCGACTATCGGATGCAGTACAGAAACAACGACATCCAGGCGACGACCGTGCCGCTGTGGCTGATCGCCGGCGCACTGTCCATTGCGATCGTGGTGCTGCTGGCGATGAGCCGGTCATGGCTCGAACCGGCGCTGCTGTTGTTCACCATCGGGGTCGCGGTGGTTCTGAATCTGGGTACCAATATCGTATTGCCGTACACGGACGAGCTGACCGTTTCGGTCGGTCCCGTGATCCAGCTTGTCCTGTCCATGGACTATTCGATCATCCTGCTCAACCGCTACCACATGGAGAAAGAACGCCAGCCGGACAAAGTGCGGGCCATGAAGGCCGCGCTGACCGGCGCGATCCCCTCGATCGCGTCCAGCGCGTTCACGACGGCGGTCGGTCTGCTGGCGCTGGTATTCCTCAGCTTCAAGCTCGGTCCCGAGCTCGGGATCGTTCTGGCGAAAGGCGTGCTGATCAGCATGCTCTGCGTGCTGACGGTTCTGCCGGCGCTGATCCTGCTGTGCGACAAAGCGATCGAAAAAACCAAAAAGAAAGTGCTGCACATCCCGATGGGCGCTTTTGCGAAATACAGCCTCAAGGCGCGGTACGTCATGCCCGTGGTGTTTGTCGCGCTGATCGTCGCGTTTTTCTTTCTCCAGAGCCGCACGGCTATCACCTTCACGGAGAAGAGCGACGACCCGCTTGCCGACGTTTTCCCGAAAGAAAACACCGTCGTGATGCTGTATGCCAACGAGGACGAGGACAAGATCGACGGCTTCATTTCCGAGGTGCAGAAGGATGCGAAGGTCACCGGGATCACCGGATACGCCAATACGCTCGGCATGGAGCTGAATCCCTCGGAGATGTTCGACGCGCTCGAGAGTTTCGGCGGCGGCGCGAACCTGTCCGAGAGCATGATCCGGCTGGTGTATGCGCTGTCGAAGGGCGAGCCGGCAAAGGAGATCCCGGCTGCGGATTTCCTGCAGTTTCTGTCGGAACGCATCCTCGGCGACGAATCGTTCAGCAGCTTTTTGAGCCCCGAGATGCGCGAAAACGCCGACTATCTGCGGCTCCTCGGCGACAAGACGCTGCTGCAGACGCAGGCGGACGCGCAGAAAATGGCAGAACTCTTTCAGATCGATCCCGCGAGCGTATCCGGACTGTATCTGTACCGTCTGATGCAGACCGGCGTTTCGGACAGCGGCAAAATGACGCTGCCGGAATTTGCGGACTTTGTTTTGAATACGGTGGCCAAGGACGAGACCTACGGCAAGATGATCGACCCGGAAAGTTTGGCGTCGCTCAGACAGCTTGAAACATTCGCGGACGGCGAGGCCGTATCGGCCAAGCACACATCGTCGGAGCTTGCGGAAATGCTCGGCATGGAGGACAGCGACATCAGCGCCGTATTCACGCTGTACCGCCTGGATCATCCGGGCGAGCGGGAATTGTCGTTGCGGGAACTGGCGGACTATATCCTGTCCAGATCCGTCCTGCGCAGGCGCATGACCGAGGAGCAGCTCGGACAGTTGACGCTGCTGCAGTCCGTGATGAACGCCGCCGCAGAGGAAACCGCGTTTACTTCGCGCGAGCTCGCGTCGCTGCTCGGCACGGACGCCGCGCAGACGGAGCAGCTCTATATTCTGCGCATGAGCCGGAAAAACCCGGCTGTTCTCGGCAAACTGTCGCCGCAGACGTTTGTGTCGTTTGCCGTGTCCGACGTGCTGACGAACGAGCTGTTTGCCGGTTCTATCGACAAAGCGTCGGCCGACGGACTGAAAACGGCGGACACGCTGATCTCCGCGGTCCTGTCCGACAAGGCGTATTCTCCCTCGGAAATGTTTGCGCTGCTGTCCGGCTTCACGGAGGATCTGTCGCAGGATATGCTGGATCTTCTGTATGCGTATTATGCCGCCGTGCAGCCGCAGGCGCCGCAGATCGTCATGACGATCCCGGAGTTTTTCGGACACGTCAGCCGGGACATCCTGACCGACCCGCGTTTTGCGGACTTTTTGGACGAGCAGGCCGCGTCCGCGGTCCGGGACGGCGAAACAGAACTGGAGAACGGCATCGCGCAGCTTCGCTCGGAGAAGTATTCCAGACTGATCGTCACCTCCGATTACCCGGACGAATCCGCCGAGACGCTGGCGTTTATCGACCGTCTGGACGCGCGCAGACACGCCGATCTGCGCGAGTCGTATCTGATCGGCAATTCGGTCATGGTCAGCGAAATGAACCGGACGTTCCAGAAGGAATACCTGATGATCTCGCTGATCACGGCAGTCGCCATTTTCCTGGTCGTGTTGAGCGCGTTCCGCAAGCTGGTGATCCCGCTGCTGCTCACGCTGGTCGTGCAGTGCGGCGTATACATGACCGTCACGGTCATCGGGCTTTACAGCGGCTCGATCTATTACCTTGCGCTGCTGATCGTGCAGAGCATCCTGATGGGCGCGGCGATCGACTACGGGATCGTATTCTGCAATTTCTTCAAGGCAAGCAGAAAGAGCGCCGATCTGTACGCTTCGCTCAAGACGGCATACGAGGGTTCGATCCACACGATCCTGACGTCGGGACTGATCCTGATCGTCGTCCTCACGGCGATCGGCAGTTTCGTTTCCTCTCCGATGATCTCGGAGGTGAGCATCACGCTCGCGATCGGGACGCTCATTGCGATACTGCTGATCCTTTTTGTCCTGCCGGGCATGGTCGCATGCTTCGACAAACGGGTCACCAAAGAGCCGAAAAGTAAGAAGCCGAAAGCGACGGACGCGCCGGTCGCATGATCTGTTCCGTCCGTCTGTCTCTGCGAAAAAAGGTTCATCACGGAAAATGGGAGGATCGTGCAAACAAGAAGTACTGTCATTGCGAATAAAAAGCAACACCTTAACCGGCATCTTGGGAGATCGCCGCGTCGCTTCGCTCCTCGCGATGACGCCGGAAAACGGAATTTCTCCATCTTTTCGTCAAGCGCGGAAAAAGACGGCTTGCGCAAGCCTGTCAACCGGCCTCCCTTGTGTTTTTGGGAGGCTGTTTTGGATCCCTTAAACATAGTAAAACGCCCTGAGCTGCACGGTTCATAGTACAGCTTCGGGCGTTTTCTCTCAAATCCTCACAGCGGGTTCCCGGTTTGTCCGTCGGCGCGTCCCCCGTGAAAAGCGGCGTCTGTATTTTCAACCGCTCATTCCGCGGCGTCCGGCACGAATACCGTCACGACCGTGCCGCCTTCGGGACGCGGGGAGACGGTCAGTGTGCCGTCGCAGAGGATGTCCAGACGGTCGGCCACGTTCTGCAGACCCACATGGTCGCGTGCCTGCGGCGCGGCGGCGTCAAACCCGCCGCCGTCGTCTTCAATGACGATATAGCTCCCGCCGTCGGCGGCATAGGAGCGGATGCGGATATGTACGGGCGGTTTGCCGCTGTCCACATTGTGCTTGACGGCGTTTTCCACCAGCGGCTGCACGGTCAGCGCAGGCAGGCGGAACGACGTGTGCGGCGTGTCGTATTCCACGAACAGCTTGTCGCTGAACCGCATCTGCTCGACGGACAGATAGGCGCGGACGTTTTCGATCTCCTCCTCAAACCGGATCGGCGTCTTGGCGGACATGGAGGTGAAACTTGCGCGCAGATGCTTGTTGAAGTTGCGCACGAGCTGTTTGGCCGTCTGCGGGTCGCTGTCGCACAGGTAGTAGATCGAGGTGAGCGTGTTGTGGATGAAGTGCGGGCGGATCTGGTTCAGCAGCGCCGTGGTGCGCGCGTCGCGCAGTTCCGTTTTCTGGCGGATCGTCCGGCGCACGAACATGACGCCGCTGACGTAGTCGCTGACGAGGATACAGACCATCAGAACGACGGCATACCGCGCGCTGCCGCACAGGCGTGCGATCAGCAGATCTGCGCCGGCGCATAGCGGGAAACAGATCAGCCACCGGATGCCCTTTCGCTGCAGGATCAGATGGAACACGACGAGCATCAGGACGGCAGTCTCCGTCATAAAGAAGGGGATCGCGCGATGCAGTTCCAACTTGCCCATGCATTGCAGCGTGAGCAAAACGAAAGCGATCAGCTCGACAGCGATCACGCAGACCGCATCCGGATACAGCGTGTTGTTGCGGCGCATGCCGGCAATGTATTGTACGGTGAAGACCAGCATGAGCAGGAAAGCGATCATGCCGAACAGAGAGATGGCTTTCGGCTGCAAAAGCGCCGCGGACGACGCACGCGTCACCAGCGTCGCGGCCGGCAGATCCGCGATCTTCCACACGCCCGCCATGATCGTCAGCAGGGCAAGACTCAGCAGCGTGCGCATGGTGCGTCTGTCGGTGATCGAGAACAGCGCGAGGATCAGCAGCGTAACGCCCTGGATCACACACATCAATCCGAGCAGCAGGAGCGGCAGATCCCGGATCAGCACGTCGGAAAAGAGGCGGTCGATCGTGCAGATACGGATCTCGGGCGAGGGGGCGTAGTCGTAAACGGGCGTCAACTGCAGCAGAACGGGTTTGCCGAGGTCTTTGGTGCTCAGACGGATACACGTCCAGTAGTTGCCGCTTGCGCGGATAACGTGCGGCGCCGTGTCCGTATAGGAAAAACGCGTTTCGCCGTCGATGGTCACGGTACAGTACTGCTGCGTGATGTACATGGCCAGACAGTCGCCCGTGCTGCCGTCGGCGGGCAGCGTGAACGCATATGTTTTGCGCATGGCGCCGCCGCCGTCGACCGGCTCTTCCGAAAGCGGCATTTCCGCGAGCGGGATGTATGTGATGTCCTCGGTGTCTGCGCCCAGGATACGCTCGTTGTCCTGAATCAGCCGCACGCTGCACAGCACCACGGCGACGTGCAGCAGAACAAGCAGGCCGATCTCGACCCAGTGATGACGTTTCATGGATTCATCCCCCGTACCGGATACCGCAGCGCGGCAAGCTCCCGCCGCAGCGCGTCCTCATCGAGAGGCTTCAGCAGGAACCCGCTTGCGTGCAGCCGCCACGCGTCGGGCATATAGTCCGCGAAAGCGGTCAGGAAAATGACGTTGGTGCGCGGACGGATCTTGGCAAGCTCTTCCGCCACGGACAGACCGCTCGTCTGCCCGAGCTGGATGTCGAGAAACGCGACGTCGATCGGCGTTTTCCGCGCGCATTGCAGCGCGTCGTCCGCGGAGCGCGCACCGAATATTTTTGCGTTCGGCAGTACGCGCGAGAGCGTGGAGATTGTGCCCCTGAGGATGATCGACTCGTCGTCCACGGCCAGGATGACAGGCTGTTTGGCCGTTGTTTCCAGCGTGGCCAGCAGATCGGCCGGCTCCACACCCAGACATTCCGCCAGCCGCGGAAGCATTTGGATATCCGGCAGCCGTTCGCCGGTCTCCCAGCGGGTCACGGTCGGCTGCGAAACGAACAGCAAGTCCGCGAGCTGACGTGCAGTCAGGTTGTTCTGGATGCGCAGTTTTTTCAGAAGCGTTCCGAAGCGGTTTTCCGGCTGCATAGGCGTTTGCTCTCCTTCGTCTGATCTGTTTTTTCGCGTAAGACAAATGTATATAAAATCATTTTATCTTATTTCGCGCTCCAATGCAAGATGTAATACCGCGTTTGTATGGTTTTTTGCCGCACAAAAGGCGCGGAAAACGGTGGATTTTTCTCCTGCGGTATGGTATACTGAGGCAAACATACCGAGAGGGGAATACGATGGAACAGTTTAAACAATGGGCAAAACTGCCGCCGATGGGCTGGAACAGTTGGGACTGCTTCGGCGCGGCCGTGACCGAAAAGCAGCTTCTGGCGAACGCCGACTACATGGCGGCGCATCTGAAGGCATTCGGCTGGGAGTACGTCGTGTGCGACATCCAGTGGTACGAGCCGAAGGCAGAGGGTCATATCTACAAAAAGTTCACGGAGCTTGAGATGGACGGTTACGGCCGTCTGCTGCCCGCGCCGAACCGCTTTCCGAGTGCGGCGGACGGCAAGGGCTTCGGACCGATCGCGGACTATATCCACGGTCTGGGGCTCAAATTCGGCGTGCATCTGATGCGCGGCGTTCCGCGGCAGGCTGTCGCGGCGAACTGCCCGATCCTCGGCAGCGACAAAACGTGCCGCGACATCGCGCACCCGTTCTCCGTCTGCCCGTGGAACACCGACATGTACGGCGTGCTCGACTGTCCCGACGCGCAGCTTTATTACGATTCCGTCGTTGCGCAGTTCGCGGAATGGGGCGTGGACTTCATCAAGTGCGACGACATCTGCGTCACGGAGTTCCGCAAATGGGACAACCCATATACCGCCGACTACGAGATCGAGATGCTGCGCCGCGCCATCGACCGCTGCGGCCGCGAGATCGTGCTCTCGCTCTCGCCGGGACCGGCGCCGCGCGACAAGGCGGCGCATCTGGCGGCGAATGCCAACATGTGGCGCATCACGGGCGATTTCTGGGATGAATGGAGAGCGCTGCACAGGATGTTCGCAAAATGCGTCGAGTGGCAGGGCGTCATGCGCCCGGGAACGTACCCCGACTGCGATATGCTGCCCGTTGCCATGCTGATCGATTCCGACCCGAGCCGCCCGCCGATCCACCGCTGGACGCGCTTTACCGAGCCGGAGCAGGTGACGATGCTCACGCTCTGGGGCATTTGCAAAAGCCCGCTCATGATCGGAGGCGACATGCCGACGTTCGATGATTTCACGCTGCGCCTTCTGACCAACGCGGACTATATGCGCATGTATCGCACCGTGCACGGCGCGCGGGAATTCCTGCGCGAGGAGAAAAACGGCAGGGGCACGATCCTCTGGCTCGCCGAGGGCGACGGGTGCAAGTACGTCGGCGTGTTCAACACGGACGACAAACCGCGCCGCATCCGCGTGCCGCTTGACCGGATGTTGATGCCGGACACCGCGTACACGCTCTATGACGTCTGGACAGGGGAAACGCTCGGCGCAAAGAAAAACGCCGTCTCCCTGCCGGTCGACCCGCACGGCGCCGTGCTGCTGCGGATCGAATAGAAAAGTACATATTGTACCTCAATATACATATAATAAAAATGCTTATAGCGTTTCAATAGCTTGACAACAGCGTTGAAACGTGTTATCATTTGAACGAGGAAAGGAGTGATACGATGACGTCGAATGTCAGCTTTCGTATTGACAGCGATCTCAAGAATCAAGCGGATGCACTCTTTGCACAGCTGGGAATGAACATGACGACCGCGTTCAATATTTTCCTGCGGCAGGCGGTTCGTGAGGGCTGCATCCCGTTCCCGATCACCTTGAACACACCAAATGCGCAGACGGTCGCAGCGCTTCTTGAAGCACAGAAAATCATGCGTGATCCGTCTGCGCCGAAGTATGATGTGGAAGATGCGCTTCGGGAGTTGAAATCATGAGTTTGCAGGTGATTTGGACCACTGCATTCAAAAAGGACTATAAGCTCGCCATGAAACGCGGATACGACATGGATATACTCGACAATGTGATCCGTATGTTGGCAGCCGAAGAGACGCTCCCGTCTCAGTATCGAGATCACACGCTCTCCGGTGATTGGAAGGGTTTTCGGGAGTGTCACATCTCTCCGGATTGGTTATTGATCTACTCTGTGCAGCATCATGTATTGACGCTGACGCTGACCAGAACCGGAACGCACAGCGACTTATTCAAATAATAGAATACAAAGATGCTTTGAAACGCCTGTGGAAGCCTGCCGCTTCTCCGGGCGTTTTTACAAAGAAAGCGGCCCGCTCCCGATACGAGAGCAGGCCTTTATCATTTTGAATCAGTCTCCGACTTCGCAATGCTCTATGGCGAATGCCAATAACGTATTGATCAAATCGTTTCTGGAACGATTGGTTTGCTGTGCGAGCAGATCCAGCTTATCAACCAGATCATCCCGAATCCGAATGGAAAAGACTTTGTGTCCGTCTTCACCCTTCAACGACTTTTTTGTAATGATGAGTTTGTCCTCCATGATTGTCACCTCATCATTATTCTCTCTTGTTTTTATGAAAAATAATATGTTATAATTTTATAACATAACATAAAACATAAGAGGAATAACATGAAAGCATGTACTTTTTTCGGACATCGGGACACTCCTGAAAAGATTGAACCTGTTTTACAAGCAACCCTGTTAGATTTGATTGAGAATCACGCGGTACAACTGTTTTATGTGGGTAATCAGGGTGCATTTGACGCAATGGTCAGGCGTCAGCTGTCTGTAATGGAAAAAACACACGGGATACGCTATTATGTTGTGCTGGCATATCTTCCGGAACAGAGCAATCTGCTTGCAGAGGACACGCATACGCTCTATCCGGAAGGATTGGAGCTTGTTCCGATGCGTTATGCGATCGCCGCGCGCAATCGGTGGATGCTGGAGCAGAGCGGATTTGTTGTCACATACGTTCGACATGACGCCGGCGGCGCCGCGCAGTTTAAGCAGATCGCCGAGCGAAAAGGAAAAACAATTTTTGCGCTCTGATGCCGTATCGATATCTGAATAATAATATGGAACGGCATAAAAAAACGTTAATTTTCTGTTGCATTTACTCTGTTACTATGTTATAATAACACAAACACTCTTTCGCAAGAAAGAGACAGAGGAAAGGATTGATTATGGTTATGTCTGCAAACGTCATGATCATCATTGCCATCGTCCTGTATCTGGGCATGATGATTACCATCGGCGCGATCACGTCCAAAAAGAACAAGAACACCGAGGACTTCTATCTCGGCGGCCGCAAGCTCGGCACGCTCGTCACCGCCATGAGCGCGGAAGCGTCCGACATGAGCAGTTGGCTGCTGATGGGTCTGCCCGGTGTGGCGCTGATGACAGGTCTTGCCGAAGCGTCCTGGACGGCGATCGGTCTTGCGATCGGTACATATGTCAACTGGCTGATCGTGGCCAAGCGCCTGCGTCTGTACTCCGAGCGCATCGGCGCGGTGACGCTGCCCGAGTTCTTCACCAAGCGTTTCGGCGACAGCAAGCATGTGCTGTCCCTGATCGCCGCGATCATTATTATCATCTTCTTCATTCCCTATGCGGCGTCCGGCTTTGCCGCCTGCGGCAAGCTGTTCTCGTCCCTGTTCGACATCAACTATATGACCGCGATGCTCGTCAGCGCGGCTGTCATCGTGCTGTACTGCACGCTCGGCGGCTTCCTTGCGGCGTCGACGACCGACCTGATCCAGAGCATCGTCATGACCTTCGCGCTGATCGCCGTTCTGGCTCTGGGCGTCTACAAGGCCGGCGGTTTCGCCGAAGTGTTTGACAACGCCAAAGCCATGACCGGTTATCTGGACGTGTTCAAGGGCTTCAACGTGGCGACCGGCGAGATCGGCAGCTACGGCGCGCTGCCCGTCGTGTCCACGATGGCATGGGGTCTGGGCTACTTCGGCATGCCGCACATTCTGCTTCGCTTCATGGCGATCCATGATCCGAGCAAGCTCAAGACTTCCCGTCGCGTGGCGTCCGTGTGGGTCGTGATCTCCATGGGCGTGGCGATCCTGATCGGTGTTGTGGGCTACAGCCTGATGAAGGCCGGCGTTGTCGGCCCGTATGCCAACGGCTCCGAATCCGAAAGGATCATCATCGACTTCTCCCGCTTTATCAGCGGCAAGGGCGTCATCGCCGCGTTCGGCGCGGGCGTGTTCCTGTCCGGTATTCTGGCCTGCACCATGTCCACCGCGGACTCCCAGCTCATCGCGGCGTCTTCGAGCGTGACGCAGGACATTCTGTCCAACTTCAGCAAAAAGGCCATTTCGGACAAGGCTCTGATGATCATTGCCCGCGTGTCCGTGGTCGTGATCGCCCTGATCGCCGTGATCTTTGCGCGTGACCCGAACTCCTCCGTGTTCCGCATCGTGTCCTTCGCATGGGCAGGCTTCGGCGCGGCGTTCGGTCCCGTGATGCTGTTCGGCCTGTTCTGGAAGCGCATGACCAAGTGGGGTGCGCTGGCCGGTATGATCAGCGGCGGCGCCATGATCTTCCTGTGGAAGTTCGTCATCGCCAAGGCAGGCGGCGTGTTCGCGATCTACGAGCTGCTGCCGGCGTTCCTGACGGCTTGCATCTTCATCGTGGTCGTGAGCCTGCTGACCAAGAAGCCCGAAGACGAGATCACCGGCGTCTTCGACGAGATCCAAACGGCCGTCAAGGGCTGAGTCAGAATTGCAAACGCCGCAAATGATGCGGCAGAAATCAGAACGATAATACAATCAGAAGCACCCTATGAAACAGAGGATTCGGTTTCATAGGGCGCTTTTTCATCGGCTGAAGGCATACTGCCTGTCTGTTTCGATTGTTTGAGGAAAGCGTTCTTTATGGCTTTTTAAAATTCTCTTAAGTAGGTCTTAAAGTGTTCTCATATTGTATCTTAAGAATTTAGTGCGTATAATAGAAATCGTTCCGGACGCGCCGATCCTGTTATTCTGCAGGCGGCAAATGATACGCGTAGTAAAATAATCATTTTAAAAACAGGAGAATCAAATCATGAAAAAAAGAGCTATTTCCCTTGTCCTGGCACTTGTCACTGTGGTGACTTGTCTTTTCAGCGTTCAGTTTTCTGCAAACGCAGCTTCCATCAGCAGCAATAAACACACGGCAACAGGCGTAAAAGGCGGTCAATGTGTTTATATTACCAGCAACACCGGCTGGAATACGGAGTTGTTCGGTAACACGTACAGAACGAAGATCCAGATCACACTGCCCGCATCTTACTATGAGTACTTCCAGTACAATCTGAGCACCGGGGCGTGCGCGAAGATGCGTGTTGACGTGTACAAAAAATCCGGCGGTTCATGGGTAAGACAAAGCAATATTTCAGGAACCTTTAACTGCAACAACAGAGGTGTTCTTTCTGTCGGTGCGACATCGAAGACGTTTGTGCTCCCGGGAAAAGGCGTGCACTACAAAGTGAAAATCACTCCGGTCGTTACCGATCCGGTTTCCAGTTTCCTTGGCTATTCCAAAGCGTCGGATTATAAAAACATTAAAGTTGCAATTACCAGCTACGGTACCATTACATCTGTCAGCTAAATTGTCGGCAGTATCCATTTCAAACTTTCCTTGAAAGAATAAAAACTGAGGGACATCTTCAAAATGACCTCAGTTTTTTCTTTTGTCAGAACGTCAGATTCATCCCGTCGACTGCGGCGGTCACGCCGAACGCGTTCAAAATGCGTGCGGTCTCGTCGGGCGGGGCGTGCAGCGTGCGGGCGAAGTGCGACGCGACGATCCGGCCGCCGGGCGCGAGCAGTTTCTGCGATTCGATCTCACGCACCATCATGCGCAGCATCGGGATCGTGTTATGTTCAAAGATGCGCCAGTCGTCCCGGTCGCCGACGGTGCAGTCGAGCACCATCACGTCAAACTTATGCCGCCGCATCTCCTCCCACGACGGCCGCAGGAACCAGCTCCCGTCCAGCCCGTAAAAGACGGTTTTGCCGTCCGGCGTCCGTATGATGAAATGGCACGCCTGACGCACGCCGGCCTGCACCGTGTCGTGGTTGGCGGTAACGGGCATGACCGAATACCCGCCCGCGGCAAACGGCACGAACGGCACGACGGGGACGAAGCCGATCGCGGGATGTGCGCCGATCATCGCGCGCGCAAAACCGTCGCACGCGACACGGATGCGGCGCTGCGCGGCAAGCTGCCACAGTGTGCGCATATCCAGATGATCCTCATGATCGTGCGTTACGAGCACGTCGGTCACGCTGTCCAGAACGCCGGGATGCGATTCGGCAAAATCCCAGACCATCGGACCGCAGTCAAGCAGCAGCGTTCCGTTCAGCAGCGCGGCGGCGTTCCGGCGGAAGAAGCCGTCCTTTTCCGGCTGCTGCCAGTCGGCGGCGCCTGTGCCGAGAAACAGCAGAGAATTGTTTGTTTTTTCCATGATCGATTCCTTTTCAGATGCGCAAAACAGGGAATACTGCTGTTGTGGAGGTGACAGACAATGGAGCAGAAGTACAACCCGAGCATCGGCTGCAATGTGTCCGGCTGCAAATACAACTGCACGGAAAAGCAGGCTTGTTCGCTGGACAAGATCTACGTTTCCGACGCAAAATCGCCGGCGAAGAAATGCAAGGATACGCTGTGCGATTCGTTCGCGTGCCGGACGGACGGTCAGTGATGCGGCTGCGGCGCTTGCTGCGCCGCGTTTTTATTTGCGCTGGTTCGCGGGAAACACGTCCGCGACTTCGGTGATGGTGATATAGGCGTTCGGGTCGAACGTGTGGACAATGTCCTTCATTTTGGCGATTTGGAAGCGGTTGACGACGAAATAGATCATCGTCTTTTCGGCGTAGGAATACCCGCCTGTTGCGCTGATGCGCGTCATGCCGCTCTCATACGCGGCCGAGAGCGCGGCGCAGACCTCCTCCGGCTTGGTCGTGACGATGATCGCGGCCTTGGACCGGTCAAAGCCCTCGACGACAAAGTCGACCGTTTTCAGCGCCGCGGCGTATGCGATGATCGAGTACAGCGCGACGACCCAACTGCCCGTCACGATGCCGCAGACGATGTACAGCAGCGCGTTGTATATCATCATGAACGTGCCGACGGACAGTCCGATGCGCGGCGCAAAGATCGTGGCGATCACTTCAACGCCGTCGATCGCGCCGCCGAAGCGCAGCGCAAGGCCGCTGCCGAACCCGCAGATCAGTCCGCCGAACAGCGCGCACAGCACCAGATCGGTTCGGGCGAGCGGGGAGGCGGAACGCACGTCTATGGGCAGGACTTCCTCGATGACGTGCGCGCACACGGCAAAGACTGCCACGGCGTACACGGCGTAAGCCGTGAAAACGCCGCCCTGCCGCCGCAGACCGTACAGAAACAGCGGGATGTTCAGTACGACCAGAAAGACCGGCAGCGTCAGATACGCCGGCGTGACCTGCGACAGCAGCACAGACGTGCCGGCAATGCCGCTGTCATACAGATTGACCGGCATGAGGAACATCGTCACACCGACCGCGCTGATGACGCCCGCGAGCGTGAGCATACAGACGTTCTGCCAGCGCAGTTGGTGAAAAAAGGAACGCAGTTTTCCCAAGGCAAGACCCTCCCGAACAGGATTCTTTTCTATATTATAGTAGTTCACACTTCCTTTATTATTCCGATACAGAACATAAAAGAAATTTTACATTGACAAAATCCGTGCCTGCGGGTAAGATAAAAGGGAAAGAAGGGATCGAATATGTTGGAATCGCTCAAACATGCCGTGTGGCAGGCAAATCTTCTGCTGCCGCAGCATCATCTGGTCACGTTTACCTGGGGCAACGTCAGCGCCGTGGATCGGGAAAAAGGACTGGTCGTCATCAAACCGGGCGGCGTCGCATATGATACGATGCAGCCGGAGGATATGGTCGTGGTCGACCTCATGAGCGGCGCGGTCGTCGAGGGGCGTTACAAGCCGTCCAGCGACACGCCGACGCACCTGGTTCTGTACCGCGCGTTCCGCGGCGTCGGCGGTATCGTGCACACGCATTCCCGCTGGGCGACAGTCTTTGCACAGGCACACTGTCCCATTCCGGCGCTCGGTACGACGCATGCCGACGATTTCTACGGGGAGATCCCCTGTACGCGCGTCATGACGGACGCGGAGATCGGCGGGGCGTACGAGGCCAATACGGGCGAGGTGATCGTCGAGCGGTTCCGTGATCTCGATCCGCAGACCATGCGCGCCGTTCTTGTGGCGGGACACGGCCCGTTTACCTGGGGCAGCGACGCCGGCGAAGCGGTACACAATGCCGTCGTGCTCGAGGAGGCGGCGTTCATGGCGTGGCACACGATGCAGCTCGGCAGGACCGAGCCGATCCCGCAGGCGCTGCTCGACAAGCACTTCCTGCGCAAGCACGGCGCAAACGCCTATTACGGGCAGAAGTGAGCGCGCCATGACGAACGAACAATTCCTTCGGAATCTGCAGGTTCCCGGCCGCAGGGTCGACGTGGTTCTGGACACCGATACGTACAACGAGATCGACGACCAGTTTGCTGCCGCGTATCTGCTGCACATGCCGCAGCGCGCGCATATCTGCGGCTTCACAGCGGCGCCGTTTCTCAACGCGCGTTCGACGTCGCCCGCCGACGGCATGGAGAAGAGCCTTGGGGAGATACGGAAGATCCTGACGCTTGCCGGGCGGGAGGATCTGCTCGACAGGACGTTCCGCGGGAGCGACCGCTTCCTGCCGGACGAGGATACGCCCGAGCCGTCCGATGCGGCGGACTTTCTCGCGCAGCAGGCATTGTCCCATACGGCCGACGATCCGCTGTATATCGTGGCGATCGGCGCGGTCACCAACGTCGCGTCGGCGTTCCTGCTGCACCCGCGGATGAAGGAGAGCGCCGTCGTCGTCTGGCTCGGCGGTCACGCGCGCTGGTGGGTCGACACGCGCGAGTTCAATATGATGCAGGACGTGGCGGCGGCTCGCGTGATCTTCGGCTGCGGTGTCCCGCTTGTGCAGGTTCCGTGCATCGGGGTCGCGGACCGTTTCCTGACGACGCGGTACGAGCTGGAGCATTGGCTCGGCGGCAAAAACGCGCTGTGCGACTATCTTGTGCACAACACGGTCGGCGAGGCCGAGCGATACGCGGCAGAACGGCCGTGGAGCCGTGTGATCTGGGACGTGACTGCGGTTGCCTGGCTCGTGAACGACGGCGAGCGCTTTTTGCATACGCGCCTGACGCCTGCGCCGATCCCGGAATACGATAACCGCTATGCCGACGCGCCGGAGCGCCATCTGATGCGCACGGCGGATTGGGTGAACCGGGACGCGCTGTTTGCGGATCTGGTGCGGCGTCTGACGGAAAACGGATAACAAAATACAAACGAAACCGAACAAGAGCCGGCGTCCGCGGGGACGTCGGCTCCTTTTGTAAACGGCTGCCGTTCCGTTTTCGGGAGGGCGCCGTTTACGCTGCGTCACTGACCTTTGTCAGCAGCCGCAGCCGTTGTTGTTGCTGCAGCCGCAGCCGCAGCCGCAGTCGGAGAATAACAGGATGATGACCAGCAGAAGGATCCAGTTATTATTGCATCCGCAACCCATTGTGTCGCCCTCCTTTCGTCGCTCTCACTTTCAGGATATGGCACGGCGCGAAATCGGTGACAACTATTTCATAAACCGTGCCGTTTCCGGGCATAATGAAGCAAAAGGAGGTGCAACGATGTCCGGCAAATCTTTCGGCGGCAGACCGCCGTATGAAGACAACAGCGCCGAGATCGGGGAGGAGCTGACGCCCGATCCGTTCTCCGACGACCCGCAGCCGGTCAAAGTGCGGCTGCAGCGCACGACGATGCGCACCACGCCCGGCAAGCGCGGCAAGCTGCATCGGGAGACGCCGCGCAACAACCGGCAGTTTTAAAATAGTGTGAAAAATTAAGAAAACAAGAGAAAAAAAGAGATAGCGGTGTAAATCTAACGGTCGAAGGTTAAAATTTGACCTTTTTTGACCTTTGACCTTTTGGTCAGAAAGTCGTATACTACGGTCAAAGGTCAAAGAAAGTCAAAGTCAAACGAAGGAAGATGAGCGTATGAGCTTGAGTAACAGTATCGCCCAGATGATCCTGCAAATGCTCGACCGGGACGGGGCAACGGAGATCCAGCGCAACGAGTTTGCGCAGCTTATGGGATGCGTGCCCAGCCAGATCAACTACGTGCTGTCCTCCCGCTTCACGCCCGAACAGGGGTACATCGTGGAGAGCAGGCGCGGCGGCGGCGGGTACATACGCATCCGCCGGGTCAATCTGGATCGCGGCGTGATGCTCATGCATGTGATCAACAGCGTGGGCGGCACACTCGACGAGCAGACCTGCCGTGCGCACATCACCAATCTGAAGTACGGCAGTTTCCTCGACGAACAAACGGCTAAACTGCTGCTGGCGGCCACATCGGACACGTGTCTGCGCGTGCTGCCGCAGGAACAAAGAGATACGGCGAGGGCAAGCATATTCAAACAGCTTCTGCTTGCCTTGAATTGAAAGGAGTGTTTTGTATGTTGTGTCAGAATTGCGGAAAGAGAGAAGCGACCACCCACATCAAGCGCGTGGTCAACGGAGAAACTTCGGAAAGTCATCTGTGCGCGGAATGCGCGGCGTCAATGGGATATGCGGACGTATTCAGCGGATTCGGTCTGAGCTTCGGCGATCTGCTGGGCGGCTTTTTGGGCGAGACGCCCGCGCCGCAGAATCAGCTCGGTACGGGCAGCCGATGCCGGAAATGCGGCAGCTCCTGGAACGACATCGTGCGTGCGGGCAAGGTCGGCTGTGCGGACTGCTACCGCACCTTCTATGACCGCCTGCAGCCGACGCTGCAGCGCATCCACGGCCGCATCCGTCACACCGGCAAGGCGGCCGGCAGCGCGGGAACACACGCGCCGGTACAGGAAAAAACAGCGGAGGAACTGCGCGAGGAAAAGATCGAAGCGCTGCGCAAGCAAATGAACGAAGCTGTCGCCGAGCAGAATTTCGAGCAGGCAGCCAAGCTGCGTGACGAGATCCGCGGCCTGGAAGCATAAGGAAAGGGGACGGACGACATGAAGAAATGGTATATTGAAAAAGGCGACCAGGGCGACGTCGTGCTCAGCACGCGCATCCGCCTGGCGCGAAACCTGGAAGCGTACCCCTTTCCGGTCCGGCTCGACATAGAGGGCAAAAAGAAAGTCTGCGCCGAGATCCGCGACGCGGTGCAGTCGGACGGCAGCAATACCTTCCGCTGGATCGACATGGCGAGCCTGACGCCCAGTCAGGCGGTGTCGCTCGCGGAACGGCATCTGATCAGTCCGGAATTCACCACCGACCGCGACGGACGCGCGCTGCTGCTGACCGAGGACGAGAGCGTCTCGATCATGCTCTGCGAGGAGGATCACATCCGCCTGCAGGTGATGCAGTCCGGGCTTGCGCTCGAACAGGCGTACGACATCGCGGACAAGATCGACACCATGCTCGACAAGCGTTTGCAGTACGCGTACGACGAGCGCATCGGGTATCTCACACAGTGCCCGACCAACCTCGGCACGGCGATGCGCGCATCCGTGATGCTGCATCTGCCCGCGCTCGACGCGACGGGACGCATTTCGTCCCTGGCGGCGACGGTGTCGAAACTGGGTCTTACGATCCGCGGCGCTTACGGCGAAGGCTCGCAGGCACGCGGCAGTATCTTCCAGATCAGCAACCAGATCACGCTCGGCATCACCGAACAGGCCGCGATCGACAATCTGCGCGCGATCACGCTGCAGATCGTCCAGCAGGAACGTACCGCGCAGGAGCAGCTTCTGAAAAACGAGGCGGAGATCGACAAGATCTGGCGTGCGCGCGGCGTGCTCAGCAGTGCGCGTCTGCTTTCCGGGGACGAGTTCATGGAGCTGGCGTCGCTCGTGCGCATGGGCGCGGCGAGAGGCGTGTTCAACCTGAGCCTGGAAAAGATCAACGAACTGATCGTCAATATGCAGCCGGCCACCATAAACGCCGCAAACGGCAGGAATCTGACGCCGGCGCAGCGGGACGCGATTCGCGCAGAAGCGGTGCGTACCGCCATACTTACACAAGGAGATGACAATGTATGATGTATAAATTCACCGGATTTACGGAAAAAGCAAATGTCGCGCTGAACCGCGCGATCGAAAAAGCAGAGGAGCTGGGACACACCTATATCGGTTCCGAGCATCTGCTGCTGGGACTTCTGGCGGAGGAAGGCGGCGTGGCGTACGCGGCGCTGACCGCGGCAAAGGCGGACGCCGACGCGGTCGAAGACCTGATCCGCAGCACGATCGGCATCGGTTCCCCCACGGTGCTGACGGCGAACGACTTTACACCGCGCTGCAAGAATATCATCATGAATCTTTCTGTTGCGCAGGCACGCGCCGCGGGTCAGTCCTATGTCGGCACGGAACATCTGCTGGCGGCGCTGCTCAAAGAGACCGACAGCGCAGCCGTGACGATCCTCAGAGAGCTGAACGTGTCGGTGCAGGACGTGCAGGCGAACCTGGCGAAAGCGATGAGCGGCGGCAACTACAAGAGCCCATCCGACGCAAAGAAGGCCAAAAACCAGGCCAATACCCCCACGCTCAACCAGTTCGGCCGCGATCTGACCGAGGCGGCGGGCAAAGGTCTGATCGACCCGGTGATCGGCCGCGGTCAGGAGATCGAGCGTGTCATCCAGATCCTGTCGCGCCGCACGAAGAACAACCCCTGTCTGATCGGCGAACCCGGCGTCGGCAAAACGGCGATCGCCGAGGGTCTTGCGCTGAAGATCGCAACCGGCGAAGTGCCGGAGACGCTGCGTGACAAGCGCATCGTGGCGCTGGATCTGACCGGTATGGTCGCCGGCACGAAGTACCGCGGCGACTTTGAGGAACGCATCAAATCCGCCATGGACGAAGTCATCAAGGCGGGCGACGTGATCCTGTTCATCGACGAGATCCATACGCTCGTCGGCGCAGGCTCCGCCGAGGGCGCCGTGGACGCGGCAAACATCCTCAAGCCCGCGCTGGCCAGAGGCGAGATGCAGGTGATCGGCGCGACGACCATCGACGAATACCGCAAAAACATCGAGAAGGACGCGGCGCTCGAACGCCGGTTCCAGCCCGTGATCGTGGGCGAACCGTCCGAAGAAGAAGCGATCGAGATCCTGCGCGGCCTTCGTGACAAGTACGAGGCGCATCACAAGGTGCGTATCACGGACGAAGCGATCCTTGCCGCCGTCAAGATGTCAGCGCGCTATATCGGCGACCGTTTCCTGCCCGACAAGGCGATCGACCTTGTGGACGAAGCGGCGTCCCGCGTGCGTCTGCGTGCGTTCACCGCGCCGCCGGATCTGAAAGCGCTCGAGCAGAAGCTCAAGGAGCTCGGCGAGGAGAAGGCGTCCGCGATCAACACGCAGGAATTCGAGCGCGCAGCCGAACTGCGTGACGAAGAGAAGAAGGTTCAGGAAGATCTGGACGCGCAGAAAAAGGCGTGGCAGGAGAAGAACAAGGGCAGCACGGACGAAGTGACGGGCGAGGAGATCGCGCAGATCGTGTCCCAGTGGACGGGCATCCCCGTCGTGCAGCTCACGCAGGAGGAAAGCGAACGTCTGCTGCATATGGAAGAGGAACTGCACCGCCGCATTGTCGGCCAGGACGAAGCCGTTCGCGCAGTGGCGCGCGCCATCCGCCGCGGCAGAGTCGGACTTAAGGACCCCAAGCGTCCGATCGGCTCGTTCATCTTCCTCGGCCCCACAGGCGTGGGCAAGACGGAACTGTGCAAGACGCTGGCCGCCACGATGTTCGGCGACGAGAACGCCATGATCCGTCTGGATATGTCGGAGTATATGGAGAAGCATACCGTTTCGCGTCTGGTCGGTTCGCCGCCCGGCTACGTCGGGTATGAGGAAGGCGGCCAGCTCACCGAAAAGGTGCGCCGCAAGCCGTACTCCGTGATCCTGTTCGACGAGATCGAAAAGGCGCACCCCGATGTGTTCAACATGCTCCTGCAGATCCTGGACGACGGCATCCTGACCGATTCGCAGGGACGCAAGGTGGACTTCAAGAACTGCGTCATCATCATGACGTCGAACCTCGGCGCGAGCCTCATCACCGGCCAGAGCGGCGGTACGCTGGGCTTCACCGGTGAGAAAAAGGACGGCGTGATGGATCAGGAGAAGATCCGCGAGGCCGTTATGGGCGAGCTCAGACGCGCGCTGCGTCCGGAGTTCCTCAACCGCGTGGACGAAGTGATCGTGTTCCGCCAGCTCACGAAGCCGGACATCAAGGAGATCGCGTCCCGCCTGCTCCAAACGCTCTCGAAGCGTACCGAGCAGATGGAGATCAAACTCTCCTTCTCGGACGAGGCGGTGACCAAGATCGCGGACGCGGGCTTCGATCCCGTGTACGGCGCCAGACCCCTCAAGCGCGCGATCCAGTCGCAGATCGAGGACTCGCTCTCCGAGCGCATGCTCGACGGTTCCGTGCAGGCGGGCAAGGCGTATCTCTGCACCGTGGAGGACGACAAGTTCGTTTTCCAGCCCGTGGACGAAACGCCCGCCGAACCGCAGGAGGAAGCGCCCGAAGCGGACAGCGAGGCATAAAATCCTATAAAAAGAGCAGGACTGCCGCAGCAGACTTTTCTGTGCGGCAGTCAATTTTTGTTTGTGATCGTTTCCGCAGAGCGGAAGATGTCGGGCTGACGCCCGAAATGATGTTTTGCTTCGCAAAATGATGCGTGCTGTCGCACATGATGTGTTTTCGATGCGCGAAACCATGATGTATTCCGGCGTTGCCGGAATGTTTCGGGGCTTGCAGCCGGCAATTATAATGGGTACGGGCGAAGCCCGTCCACAACATTTCATCGAAGATGAAATATTTCACGTTTTGCGCAGCAAAACATTTCACCCTGCGCAGCGGGATTTCACCACCGAAGGCGATTTCACTTCGGAACTTGCTCCGCAAATTTCGATTCGTAGGGGACGATGCCCACATCGGCCCGGACGCCGTTGCGGGATGCATCTTCCGGCGGCGTTTCGACCCCTCCGTCTCGCTGACGCTCGACACCTCCCCTTGCAGGGGAGGCAGGAAAGGGATGAAACGGAAACGATGCTTCACAAATAC
>CADARP010000023.1 GCA_902790325.1 Oscillospiraceae bacterium
TTAGCTCGCAGTTTTGCTGAATGCCACCCCGACAAATTCCGATTCGTAGGGGACGATGCCCACATCGTCCCGCCGTATCCGTCCGTTGTCTTTTCCGGCATACCGCCTGTGTTTTCCGATGCCGTTCTCCGCGGACGGCGCTTCGCTCCGCGCGATGACACCACCTTTGCTTGCGTCTGACCATACCACAAAAATCCGTGATGAACCAAAAACCGGTTTATTGTTCTGCGTGGAATACCGTGAAGCGAAAAAACTCCGCCGCGATCCCGAACGGGAAAGCAGCGGAGCCTTTTGTTTATGGAAGGAAAGTAGTGATTTTTGATTACGGCTGCGGCGCCGGAAGCGAATTGATCCAGTCGATGTAGTCAACATAGAATGTGCGGACGTCCGTCGTGCGCAGGAAGCCGCCGCTGTAGAACATGTGGTCGGCGTTGCGCACGGGGAACGCGTTCCAGATGCCGGGCTCGACGTTGTCGAAGTCGATGTCCTTCTGCGGCGCATTGAACGGCGCGCGTTCGGAAATCGTGTTGACCAAGCCGTCGTTCGGCTTCCAGTCGTCGTTCAGTTCGACGCCGTTTGCGGTCACGCCCTCGAACATACCGATCGTTTTACTCAGCGGCTTCATGATAAACACCATCCTGCGGTTGGGCACCTGATGGTCTTCGTTGTCCGATTCGGACAGCATCGTCGAATGCGAGAAGTAGTATACGGAATCAATCGTCTCGCAGGAGCTCGTAATCGAAATTGCGCGATCCACCTGCATATCAAAAGCGGCGTTATCCGTCAAAGGACGCGTTTTCTTTTCGGTCAGACTGCCAACCAGTTTCATGATCCACTGGCCGGGGTACCGGTCGTGGCCGTCGAGCGACAGCGTATTGGGATTGCTGAACTCATACAGCGTGGTACCGTTGGTCGGCGAGGCAAGCGTCGTCAGCGAATAGATCCAGTCCTCCTTGCCGCCGGCAAACAGCGGCGAAAGCTCCGACTGCGGCGTAGCCTCGCGCTCCGCAGCGTCTCCGTTGGCCATCAGTTCGAGGAACTCGATGATCGTCGTACCGCCGAAAGAGTGACCGATCAGGTTGATCTTGTGCTCGGCGTCAAATGCGTCGATCAGCGGTCTGCCCGTGAAATCTCTGCCGTAGCGCGCATGGTGGCACTGTTCACTGTGCGCCTTGCCGTAATCCGTCCGGGTGCCCGTCAACTGCGCGTACAGCTCGCACGCACGGTCCCATGCACCGTTTTCAAGACTCAGCGTCGCCGAGTGGCAGTCCAGCCCCAGCGACCGCAGATACTGCATCAGATTCCCGCTGAATGTTCCGAAGTAGGAAACAATGCTGTCCATCAGCGTATTGTCGCCCCAGCCGATCAGGCCGTGAACAAAGACATATGCATAGTCGGACGTCCAATCTGTCCTGTCGACCTCCTTCGGAGCCGTCTTCGCCGTCGGGCTCACAAGCATCACAATTGACAGTATTAAAGCAATCAGTCTCTCCACCGTTTTTTCCCCCAAATCACTCTGCGCCTGAATAAATATACTATACCACACTGTGCAAAAATGTCAAGTCAAAAAGGAATAATTCTTCGTATTCCAACACGGTATATTGCAATTTAGTGCGCACTCGACCACAATATATAGTTAAAACCGCGATCGGATGGTGTTCCGACCGCGGTTCTGTGATTCGGTTTATCGGGATCAGTATTTGCTGCGCACGGTATAACCGGTATGCAGGATCTCATGCGCCTTGTGGCTGTTCGGTTCACCGAGGTATTCGGCATAGATGCGCTTGATGTCGGGGTTCTCGTGGGAGAAACGCACCGGCAGCTGCTGGTCGTCCTTGTAAAGACCGGCCGCGCGCGCGGAACGCAGATCGAGCACGTTGCGCACCTTTGCGGGCTGGATGGGCTGGCCGCCGCCGTTGACGCAGCCGCCGGGACAAGCCATGATCTCGATGAAGTCATACTGCTTCTCGCCGGATTTGACCATCTCCAGCAGTTTCTTCGCGTTTGCAAGGCCGGAAGCGACCGCCACGCGGACGATGTTGCCCGCTACGTTGTACTTGGCTTCCTTGATGCCCTCGGTACCGCGGACGTCGTCGAACTCGACCTTTGCCGGGTTCTTGCCGGTGATGGAGAACACTGCCGTACGCAGCGCCGCTTCCATCACGCCGCCCGTCGCGCCGAAGATGGTGCCCGCGCCGGAACCGAGACCGAACGGCGCATCGAATTCGCCGTCGGGAAGCTGGTTGAACAGGATGCCGTTCTTGCGGATCATCCGCGCCAGCTCGCGCACGGTCAGCACGACGTCGATATCCGCCAGACCCTTGACCGCCGTGTGGTCGAGACGCTCGGCCTCAAACTTCTTTGCGGTACAGGGCATGACGCTGACGACGAAGATGTCCTTGGGATCCATGCCCATTTTTTCGGCGTAGTACGTCTTGGCGACGGCGCCGAACATACCCTGCGGGGACTTGCAGGTGGACAGATTCGGGATCATTTCGGGATAGTAATACTCGCAGAACTTGATCCAGCCGGGAGAGCAGGACGTGATCAGCGGCAGGTTTTCCTTCTTGGTGTATCTGCCGAGGAACTCCGTCGCCTCCTCCATGATCGTCAGGTCGGCGGAGAAGTTGGTATCGAAAACCTTGTCCACGCCCAGACGGCGGATGGCCGTGACCATTTTGCCGGTGACGATGGAGCCGATCTCCATGCCGAATTCCTCGCCCAGACCCACACGCACGGACGGTGCGGTCTGCACAACGACGAACTTGCTCGGATCCTGGATGGCGTCATAGACCTTCTGCGTGTCGTCACGCTCGGAAAGCGCGCCCGTCGGGCAGACGGTGATGCACTGGCCGCAGGAAACGCACGCGACGTCGCCGAGCGGCAGCTCGAACGGAGACGCGATATGCGTATCGAAACCGCGGTCGTTCGCGCCGATGACGGACACAGCCTGCAGCTTTTCGCACACAGCGGAGCAGCGGCGGCACAGGATGCACTTCTCGTTGTCGCGGTACATGTGCGACGCGGAACGGTCGATGTCGTATTTGTTCATACGGCCGGAGAAACGTTCCTGGTTCTCCACGCCGTATTCCTGACAAAGCTGCTGCAGTTCGCAGTTCTGCGAACGCACGCAGGTCAGGCATTCTTTCTTATGGTTCGACAGCAGCAGCTCAAGCGTCATCCGGCGCGCCTTGATGAGATCGGGCGTGTTGGTCGTGATCTCCTCGCCGTCGTTGACGGGATACACGCACGACGCCACAAGACCTCTCGCCTTGCTCGCCTTGACCACGCAGATGCGGCATGCGCCGATCTCGTTGATGTCCTTGAGGAAGCAGAGCGTCGGGATCTCCGCACCGGCGATGCGCGCCGCTTCCAGCGCCGTCGTGCCCTTCGGCACGCTGACTTCTACGCCGTTGACTTTAACATTGATCATATCCATTTCTTCGCTCCCCCTTATTCCTTGATGATCGCGCCGAACTTGCACTTCTGCTGGCAGGAACCGCACTTGATGCACTTGTCGGGATCAATCGAATGCGGCTGCTTGACCGTGCCGGTGATCGCGCCCACCGGGCACACACGCGCGCAGGCGGTGCAGCCCTTGCACTTGTCGGCAAGGATCTTGTACTGCAGCAGATTCTTGCACACGCCCGCGGGGCACTTCTTCTCCACCACGTGCGCGACATATTCGTCGCGGAAGAACTTGAGCGTCGCAAGCACGGGGTTCGGCGCCGTCTGGCCCAGACCGCACAGCGAATTCGCCTTGATGTAATATGCCAGCTCTTCGAGGCGGTCGATATCCTCGAGCGTGCCGTTGCCGGACGTGATCTTTTCCAGCAGCTCCTTCATGCGCACGGTGCCGATACGGCAGGGCGTGCACTTGCCGCAGCTCTCGTCGACGGTGAAGTCGAGGAAGAACTTGGCGATGTCGACCATACACTTGCTCTCGTCCATGACGATCAGACCGCCGGAACCCATCATGCAGCCGATGGCCGTCAGGTTGTCGTAGTCGATCTCGGTATCGATGAGCGCAGCCGGGATGCAGCCGCCGGACGGACCGCCGGTCTGCGCGGCCTTGAACTTCTTGCCGCCGGGAATGCCGCCGCCGATGTCCTCGATGATGTGGCGCAGCGTAGTGCCCATCGGGATCTCGACAAGACCCGTATTCTTGATATTGCCGCCGAGCGCGAACACCTTGGTGCCCTTGGAACGCTCGGTGCCCATGGACGCGAACCACTCGGCGCCCTTGAGGATGATCTGCGGGACGTTTGCAAACGTCTCGACGTTGTTTTCGGTGGTGGGCTTAGCGAACAGACCCTTGACTGCCGGATAGGGCGGTCTCGGTCTCGGCTCGCCGCGGTTACCCTCGATGGAGGTCATCAGCGCCGTCTCTTCGCCGCAGACGAACGCGCCCGCGCCCAGACGGATGTGCAGATCGAAATCGAAGCCGGAATCAAAGATATTCTTGCCCAGCAGACCGTATTCCTTGGCCTGCGAGATCGCAAGCTCCAGACGCTTGACCGCGATCGGATACTCCGCGCGGACGTAAACGTAGCCTTCCGTCGCGCCGGTCGCGTAACCGCAGATGGTCATGGCCTCGATGATGCAGTGCGGATCGCCTTCCAGCACGGAACGGTCCATGAATGCGCCCGGGTCGCCTTCGTCGGCGTTGCAGACGACATATTTCTGGTCGGCGTCGTTCGCCGCGGTAAAGCTCCATTTCAGACCCGTCGGGAATCCGCCGCCGCCTCTGCCGCGAAGGCCGGAATCCTTCATGACCTGGATAACGTCCGCGGGCGTCATTTCCGTCAGCACCTTGCCCAGCGCGGCATAGCCGTCCATGGCAATGTATTCGTCGATGCTCTCGGGATTGATCACACCGCAGTTGCGCAGCGCAACGCGCTTCTGGGATTTGTAGAACACCGTGTCGCTGAGTGCGACGGCCTTGACCTCTTCCTTGACGTCGTCGCCCACATCGTTGTACACCAAACGCTCCACGACGCGTCCTTTGAGCAGATGCTCCGAAACGATTTCGGAGACGTCGCCCTTCTGTACATGGCTGTAGAACGTGCCGTCGGGATAGATGATCACGACGGGGCCGAGCGCGCACAGACCGAAGCAGCCGGTTTTGACGATCTTGACTTCTTCGCCGAGACCGTTCTTTTGCAGCTCATCCTCAAAGGCGGTGATCAAGCCCGCACTTCCGGAGGAGGTACATCCCGTACCGCCGCAAATCAATACCTGGGAACGAATCATAAGTTTTACCTCCGTTAAGCGTTCATTGCGCTGATTGTGTATTCACCGATGACCTTGCCGCCCTTGAGGTGTTTTTCCACCACTTCGTCGGCTTTTTCCGCGGTCATTTTGACGTACGTAACCTTTTCCTTGCCCGCCTCATAAACCTCGACGACCGGCTCAAACTGGCAGATACCGATGCATCCGGTCTGGGTCACGGTCACCTTGTCGGACAGTCCCTGCGCGGAAACCTGCTCCACGAAGCGGTTCAGAACGGGTCTGGCGCCGGCCGCGATGCCGCACGTCGCCATACCGACGACCACGCGGATATCGCCGCTGCCCTCACGCAGGACGACCTTGTCTTTCATTTTTTCGCGGATCGCCGCAAGTTCAGCCAAAGATTTCATGTTCGTATATTCCTTTCTTTGCAAAATTACTGTGTATCGAAACCGGCATACTCCTCAAGAAGAGACTGTCGGATCCATTCGAGCACTTCAAAGCTGTCCAACGGGACGTCGCCGAGGATCGCGCGCATTTCGGCGGTATCCAGCTCGGCTGTCCGTGCGCCGAAGCGGTGGCAGAAATGCCAGTCGACGTCCGGCGCGCCCTGGATCAGGGTGCAGACCGTGGAGACAACGTCTCCGAGCGGTGTGAAATCAAGATGGTTTTTGTAAAACAGCGCGCGTACCGCAGTACCGTGCGAAACGGGATCGTCCCGTTCGCTGACCGACTCGATCGAAAAAGAGCCGCCGGTCTGCTCCGCCGCGAGTTTCAAAAGCGGGATGCCCATGCCGACGCTGCGTGTCGTGCGCGTTGTAAAGAAGGGGTCGGTCACCCCGCGCACGACGTCGGCTGTCATGCCGCAGCCGTCGTCCGTGATCGACAGTTCGAGCGTGTCCGGCGTTTCATCGAGCAGAATGCCGATGTGCGCCGCGCCCGCTTTGATCGAATTCTGGGCAATATCGAGAATATTCAAAGACAATTCCTTCATCGGAATTCCTCACCTGAGTTTTTCAAAAAGCTTGCTGCGGACCAGATCGCCGCTGTACGGTTCGTCGTCCAGCTCGAAGTACGCCCGCTTGTCGCGGATGTCCCACAGATAATGCGCATCCGAAGACGTCACAAGCACCTTGTCGCGCAGATTCGGGTACATCTGCAGGTATTCCGCCTCGTTCTCCGCGTCGTGGAACTCGGCGCAGCCGTAGACGGGTTCGTCCGGAAAGACGCCCAGCACGGCGATCACGCCGTTCGCCTCGCGGTCCACATGTGCCGGATAGCACACGCCGCCCATTTCGCGGCACAGCGCCGTCCCCTGCTCGATCGTAAGGCGCGTCGCGTTTGACAGCAGAAACGGATCGCTGCCGATCGGTTCGTCCTGCGCGTTCATGATCCACTGCTCGCCGAAGATGTCGGTGCGGTTTTCAATGCGCACACGCTGTGCGTCGACCGCCTCGTCGAACGCCATCGCTTCCTCCAGCGTCGGAAACAGACACACAAGGTGGATATCCTCCGCCGTCGTCAGCTCCATCCCCGCCACGGGGATCAGGCCGTTCTTTTTGGCCGCCTCATAGAACGCCGGGCAGTTTTTGCACGTGTTGTGGTCGGTCAGCGCGACAATGTTCAGTCCCGCCAGCACCGCCATACCGGCAATGTTGTTGGGCGTCATGTCGTTGTCTGCGCAGGGCGACAGACACGAGTGGATGTGCAGATCGTAATAATACCGGTGCATATCAGACAAATTCCCGAAGCTGCATGGCCGTCTCGTAGATCGGCTTTGCGCTCTGCAGAATGTTGACGCCCTTTGCCTCGGCCGTGTCCAGCACGCTCTGTTCGGGCGTCACGCCCTCGGCAAGCAGGATGCACGACGTGTCGGCCAGCGACGCGACCGCGACGATGTTGATGTTGGTCATGATCGTGATCCAGACGTTGTCCGCCTCGGCGCGTCCCATGACCCAGCTCAACAGATCGCCGATGTAAACGCCGCGGATCTCCCGCTCCGGCTCGGGGCAGGTCAGCGCGCGCACGCCCTCAAGACCCGCTAATGTCTGTACCGTCATCGGTCTGCACTCCTCGTTGTTTATCGGTGATGTATTTGTGTATAAATTCCTTGTACGCAATAAGGCAGTCGTTGATGTCTGCCTTGCCGCGCACCACGTCCTCCGCAAATGCGCGGCAGGTCGGCGCGCCGCAGGACCCGCAGTCGATCCCGGGAAGACTCTCGCGGATCTGCTGGATCTTGACCATCATGCGCATCGACTCGCCGAAGCTCTTGCCGAGGCGGTTGATGTTGGTATACTCCGCCGGTTCCGCCAGCACGTCGTCCGGAATATAGGACTCGCCCGCGGGGACGGAATTGAGCGACACCGGCATGTACCGGCGCAGCGCCTTCAGGCGGTTCTTGGCCACATACGGATTCTCGATGGTCAGCACGCCGCCGACGCATCCGCCCGTACAGGCGTTCAGTTCCACAAAATCGACCGGCGGGATACTGCCGTTTTCGATTTTTTCCAAAACTTCGTTGACGTTGTGGATGCCGTCAACGGATATATTGTTGTCGCTGAGCAGCGCCGACGTTTCGCCGCCGATCGACGCCCAGCCCAGACCGATCATGCCGGAAGCTGTCGACACGGTCGGCGCGTCGATATGCTTCATCACATTCAGCAGTTGGAAGTAGACCTCGTTGATCGACAGAACCACATCGACCTCGCTCTTGTAGCTGCCGCACTGGTTTTTGATATAGCTTGCTTTGGCCGCGCAGGGAGAGATGAAGCAAACGCCGATTTCCTCGCTCTTGAGTTCCGGATGCGCACGCATCGCGCGCTCGCGCGCCATCTGCGCAGCGACCTCCACCGGCGGCTTGATGGGCAGCAGATTGTCCCGCAGCGACGGGAACCGCAGCAGGATCAGACGCTCCACGACCGGGCAGGCGTTGCCGATGACCGGCTTTTTGATGCCCTCGGTCTTGAGATAGCGCCGTGTGTACGTGCTGACCAGCTCCGCCGCGCACGCAACCTCGAACACATCGTCGAAGCCGATATCGAGAAGTCCCTGCAGCACAAAATCCACGTCGTCCAGTCCGCTGAACTGCGCCATCAGAGACGGCGCGGGCAGCGCGATCTTCCACTTGTACGCCATGATCTGCGAAAACGTGCCGCAGACCGCCTTTTTGGCGTTGTTGGTGCAGTGGCGCACGCACTCGCCGCAGTCGATGCAGCGGCTGCCGTCGATCTGTGCGCAGCCGTCATGGACGCGGATCGCCTCGGTGGGGCAGAACTTCATGCAGGTCGTGCATCCGGTGCAGCGGTCGGCGTCCAGAGAAACCGAGTGGATGTATTCTTTCATTGTGACCGGTTCCTCCTTTCTCCGGTTTGCGCTCAGAGATCAACGCGCATTGTGATCGTCGTACCGACGCCGACTTCGGATTCGATCCGCATATCGTCGGTGTATCGTTTCATGTTGGGCAGACCCATGCCGGCGCCGAAGCCGAGCGAACGGATATTGTCGGGCGCCGTAGAGAAGCCCTCCTGCATCGCCTGCTCGATGTCCGCAATGCCGGGACCCTTATCGCGCAGAATGATCTGCACATTATCCTCGTAGATCAGCACCTCTGCCTCTCCGCCGCCCGCATGGATGACCATGTTGATCTCGCCTTCATACATAGCGATAGAGACACGGCGGATCGTTTCGGGATCGAGACCGAGGCGGCGCAGGACTTTCTTGACCTGGACGGACGCCTGTCCGGCGGATGTGAAGTTGTCGCCGTCCACGGGATAGGTAAACTTCAGCGGCTCACTCATTCACTTCACCGTTTCCCTTCAGTCCGGCAGCGTACAGCTTGCCGCACGCTTCGTACATCCGGCGCGACGTCGTCAGCACGGTCAGTCCGTTTTCCTCGGCGAACTCGATCATCTGGGCGGACGGCTGCTTGGAGCGCACGAAAACAATGCAGATCATGTCCATCATGACCGCGGTGCGGATCACCTGCGGATTGACAAGCCCCGTCAGCAGCACAGCCTGATTTTTGACGTATGCAAGCACGTCGCTCATCATGTCGCTGCCGCATGCGGAAAGAATGTCCCGCTCCAGATCATCGCCGCAGAGAACCTCTGCGTCCAGAAGATCGCGGATCTCACTGATTTTCATAGCGCTTTACCCTCTCGGTTCTTAATCGGCATATTTGGCGAGAATGTCCGCGACCTGCTCGGGCGACGTCTTGCCGTACACGTCCTCATTGACCGTGAATACCGGCGCAAGACCGCACGCGCCGATGCAGCGGCACGCCTCGACGGAATACTTGCCGTCCTCGGTGCATTCACCCGGCTCGATGCCGAGCGTTTCGCAGATCTTGTTCAGCACATCCTGCGAGCCCTTGACGTAGCAGGCAGTGCCGAGACAAACGGAAATATTGTACTTACCCTTCGGAGAGAGTGCGAACTGTGCGTAGAACGTCGCCACGCCGTACACCTTCTCCAGCGGAACGCCCATGCCCTCCGCGATGGTCGCCTGCACCTCGATCGGCAGGTAGCCGTAGATTGCCTGCGCCTGCTGCATGACGTGCATCAGACGGCTGTTGTCTCCTCTGCATTCGGCGATCACGCTCTGCAGCTGTGCCGCCTGCTCCGGGGTGTCCTTGAAAGGCATTTTGCTGATTTTCTTTTGCATTGTCGGATTTCCTCCCTTTGGGTAATCAATCGGTTTAGTCTCTTACAGAAACCCGTGTTCACACACGATGCCATTATAACACATAATTTTCAATAAATCTACTATATTTTCAAACCTTTTTCGGAAAATCATAGATTATTTTCACGCTCAAAAAGGCCGCAGCCGGAAACCCGGCCGCGGCACAATGATCTGGGATGAAATTCTTAGAACAAACCGCTGATAACGCCGTTTTCGTCGACGTCGATCTTCTCCGCGGCGGGAACGCGCGGCAGACCCGGCATGGTCATGATGTCGCCGGTCAGCACGACGATGAAACCTGCGCCCGCAGAGACCTTGACTTCCTTGATCGTCACGGTGAAGCCCTCCGGCGCACCGAGCTTTGTCGGGTCGTCCGACAGGCTGTACTGCGTCTTAGCCATGCAGACCGGAATATGGTCGTAGCCGAGCGCGGTCAGCGTTTCGATGGCCTTCTTCGCCTTGGGCATGACCGTGATGCCGGCGCCGCCGTAGACGCGCTTGACGATCGCTTCGATCTTCTCTTCGATCGAGCCGTCCAGCTCATAGCTGAAGGAGAAGTCGTTGGGCTCCTCGCACAGGCGCACCACTTCTTCCGCCAGCTCCGTGCCGCCGGCGCCGCCGTCCGCCCAGACTGTGGACAGACGCACGTTCACGCCCAGCTCGCGGCACTTGGCGATGACCAGCTCGACCTCCGCGTCCGTATCGGTCGGGAAACGGTTGACCGCGACGACGCAGGGCAGCTTGTAGACGTTCTTCATATTGGAAACGTGCTTGAGCAGGTTCGGCAGACCCTTCTCGAGCGCTTCGAGGTTCTCCGTGCCGAGCTCCGTCTTGGCAAGACCGCCGTGCATCTTCAGCGCGCGGATCGTCGCGACGACCACAACGGCCGACGGACGCAGACCCGCGTAGCGGCACTTGATGTCGAGGAACTTCTCCGCGCCGAGGTCAGCGCCGAAGCCGGCCTCCGTCACGGTGTAGTCGCCGAGCTTGAGCGCCATCTTGGTGGCGATGACGGAGTTGCAGCCGTGCGCGATGTTGGCGAACGGGCCGCCGTGCACGAACGCGGGCGTGCCTTCGAGCGTCTGGACAAGGTTCGGCTTGAGCGCGTCCTTCAGCAGCGCGGTCATGGCGCCTGCGGCGTTGAGTTCGCCCGCCGTCACGGGTTTCTCGTCATAGGTGTAGCCGACGATGATGCGCGACAGACGCGCCTTCAGATCGGACAGAGAGTTTGCCAGACACAGCACCGCCATGATCTCGGACGCGACGGTGATGTCGTAGCCGTCCTCGCGCGGCGTACCGTTGACGCGGCCGCCCAGACCGTCCACGACAAAGCGAAGCTGGCGGTCGTTCATATCGACGCAGCGTCTCCATGTGATGCGGCGCGGGTCGATGCCGAGCTTGTTGCCCTGGTAAATGTGGTTATCGAGCATCGCGGCAAGCAGATTATTCGCCGCACCGATGGCGTGGAAGTCGCCGGTGAAATGCAGGTTGATGTCCTCCATGGGAACGACCTGCGCATATCCGCCGCCGGCAGCGCCGCCCTTGACGCCGAACACGGGACCGAGAGAGGGCTCGCGCAGCGCGATCATGACGTTCTTGCCGATCTTGCGCAGTCCGTCCGCAAGACCGATCGTGGTGGTCGTTTTGCCTTCGCCGGCGGGCGTGGGCGTGATGGCCGTCACAAGGATCAGCTTGCCGTCCTTCTTTTCCGTCTCATTCAGGAAAGACAGGTCGACCTTGGCCTTGTACTTGCCGTACTGTTCGAGGTACTTGTCCTCGATGCCTGCGCGTTCGGCGATGGTTGTGATCGGTTCCATTTGGTTTGCCTGGGCGATCTCGATGTCTGTTTTCATGCTGTTTCCCTCCACAAGAATATTCAAAAGCAAAAAGGACAGTTCCCCACAAGGAACTGCCCAGGCGGTCGGCATACGTCGTTATTTGCTCCACAGTGTTACTCACTATCTCCGCCAGTCACAAATAACCGTATCTGTATGGTAGCATATCCGCAAAAAGATGTCAATCCTTTTTTGAAAAGAAATCAAGGTTTTAGGCATATATAGTACACTTGAACAAAAGAAGCCCCATATATACACTGTATTTTGTTATTTTATCGTTTGCCCGCACACCGTGCATCTGCCGTCTGCGCCGAGACGGCCGCCGCAGGGACAGACCCGGCCGACCTGCCGTGCCGGCACGCCTGTCACAAGCGCGCAGTCCGGCACGTCGTGCGTCACGACGGAACCGGCGCCGACCATGGCAAAGCGCCCAATCGTGACGCCGCAGACGACGGTCGCGTTCGCGCCGATCGACGCGCCTTCGCACACGCGCGTGGGCGTATAGCGCTCCGGTCTGTGTTCCGCGCGCGGATACGGATCGTTGGTAAACACAACCGACGGGCCGCAGAATACGTTATCCTCCAGTGTGACGCCCTCGAACACCGAGACGTTGTTCTGGATCTTCACACCGTTCCCGATGACGACGCCGGGGCCGATGTTGACATTCTGTCCCAGCACGCAGTCCCTGCCGATCACGGCGCCCGCCTGCACATGGCAGAAGTGCCAGATCTTCGTATCCTCTGCGATCGTGACGCCTTCGTCGATATAGCTGCTTTCATGTATGAACGGCTGCATGGCGTTACTCCTTGAAGTCCAGCGTGGAACAGCTTTCGAGCGGCAGCTTGACGGGTTTTCCGTCCGCGGCGGAGCGGTAGATCGCGAGCACCGTTTCCAGCGCGCGTCGTCCCGCGGAAGAGCTGACGTAAGGCTTGCGGTCGTCGCGGATCGCTTCGATCATATCGGCATACAGCGACTTGTGGCCGAAGCCGTAGACGTTGGGCGGGTCCTCGCCGCAGCCCTTGACCGTCTTGGATTCGGCGTCGTCTCCGTCCGCGAAATGCCATTCGTCCACCACGTTGACGCACATGCCGCCGAGTTTGGCTCTCCCCTTTTCGCCGAAGATCGTCAGCGTCTCTTCCCAGTCGCCGCCGAACGTATTGATCGAGCCTTCGATCATGCCGACGCTGCCGTTTTGAAAGCGCAGCAGCGCAAAGCCCATATCCTCCGCCTCGATGTACGGGTGCAGCACATTCGCGGTAACACCCGACACCTCGGTCACTTCGTTGCCCAGCATCCAGCGCAGCAGGTCGATCGCGTGGATGCACTGGTTCATCAGCGTCCCGCCGTCCTGCGCCCATGTGCCGCGCCAGTCGGCGCTCTTGTAATAGTCCTCGCCGCGTGTCCAGCGGATCGAAGTCGTGCCGTACAGGAGCTTGCCGAACCGTCCGGTCCGCACCGCCGAGCGCAGCTGCTGCACGGCCGCGTTGAACCGATTCTGGTGGTTGGCGCTGACCTTGACGCCCATCCTCTGTTCGGCCTCAATGATCCGATCCGCGTCCGCCAAAGACAGCGCGATCGGCTTTTCGATGATGACATGACATCCTGCCTCGATGCAGTCGACGGCAATATCGGCGTGCGTGCCGGAGTACGTCGCAACGGCGACCAATTCCGGTTTGCAGACACGCAGCATTTCGCGGTAGTCCGTGTAGACGCCCACGCTGTCCGGCAGGGAGAAGCGCTGTTTCTGCGCGCGCGCCTTTTCCGCGTCCAGATCGCACAGCGCGACGATCTCCAATCCGTTATCCGCCGCCGCGGCGATGTGATTTGCGGACACACGCCCGCAGCCGATCAGTGCATATCGCATGGCAATGACCCTCCGTCTGTTGAATCGCCTGTCATTATAGCACGTGTCGAATCCCCTGTAAATACTTTTTTCGGATTCCGTGCGATTTCGGTTGACAAATCCCGCCGCAGCGCATATAATAGGAGCGTGTTCCGCGCCGGCGTGGCGGAACTGGCAGACGCCCGGGACTTAAAATCCCGTGATGGCAACATCGTACCGGTTCGATCCCGGTCGCCGGCACCAGAAAAAGCAGCCTTCCGGGCTGCTTTTTTCTATATTCGGCAAAAAGAAAGGGCTGCCGTTTGGCAGCCCCGTTGGATTCGTTTCGTTACCATTTGAAACCGCTGAAGTTGACAGCGGACGAACCGGTCGCATGACCCTTCTGGCCGTAGACCTTGTCGATGTTGACGTCGATGTCAAACGTCACATCCAGCTTCGTCAGGTTGCCGTCCTTGTCGATGGTCGCCTTGACGGTGGCGTTGGAGTATTTCTCGTCCACGACGGCCTTGTCCGCGACCTCGGAGAGAGCGGCGTACATGTTCTGCGCCGTCTTGTGATCCCAGTAGCCCTTGTCGCCCTGGCCTGCGCTGATGCCGCACTTATCCAGCGGCGCGTAGTACTTCTCGTTCTTGCCGCCTTCGGTGTAGCTGTTGCCGTTCTTGACCTTGATTGTGATGTCGTAGCTGCCGTCGTCATTGAGCTTGCAGGTCGCATCGTTGATGTCGCCTGTCGTCAGCGTGGACTTCTTGATATAGTGGTCATAGCTGCCGTCGTTCTTTGCAACAGACTGGGTGTAGACGTTCTCGGCGCCGATGCCCATGAACTTATACACGACGCCCTTGAAGCCCTGCAGCACAAGACCTGCGTCAAAGGAACCTTCCTTCGTCTCGCGGCGCTTGGAGAACGCGACCTTCTTGGACATGACCTTCGCCGTCGCGTCATTGTAGATCTTGAGGATCTCCGCCTTGTCGGTCGGCGCCTTCTTCGCTTCCGTGGTAGTCTCGGTCGTGGTGGCGGTCGTCGTCGCGGCAGTCGTCGCCTCGGTCGTAGTCTCTGCGGTCGCTGCCTCGGTCGTCGCGGCTGCTTCGGTGGTCGCTTCGTCCGTTACGGGCGCTTCCGTCGGGAGCGCTTCTTCGGTCGTGCCGTCCGCGGGGATCGCTTCGGCGGTGGTGTCGTCGACTTCCGCGGCGAGCGTGGTATCGTCCGCGGCAGCGGTCGTCTCGGGTTCAGCCGTCTTGCCGCAGGATGCGAACACCGCGGTAACGGTCAATACTGCAAGTACGAGTGCAAGAATACGGGTCAGTTTCATGGTAATTGTTCCTTTCTCTTATTTTGCTTGCGCTGTTTCTATTCTAAACGAAAGATGGCAAAAAGTCAATATCTCGGAAAACTTTACCGAATCTTTATTTTTCCCTTACCAAATTCGAATTTCAATGCGGTTTAATGGAAGCATCGGGTTGGCAATGCACAACGGATGTGGTATACTGGGTGCGAAGGAGTGGATGACGATGTACAAAGTTCTGGTCTGCGACGACGACCGCGCGATCCTCGACTCGGTCGAGATCTATCTCAAGGCAGAGGGATACGGCGTGCTCAAGGCTTCGGACGGCGCCGAGGCGCTCGAACTGCTGCGCGATAACGAAGTACAGTGCGTCGTGCTGGACGTCATGATGCCGCGCATGGACGGGCTGACGGCGATGCTGCGCATGCGCGACAAGTACAACTTCCCCATCATCCTGCTCTCCGCCAAAAGCGAGGACACGGACAAGATCGCCGGTCTGTCCTTCGGCGCGGATGACTATGTGACGAAGCCGTACAATCCGCTCGAGCTGACGGCGCGCGTCAAGTCGCAGATCCGCCGCTACGTCTCGCTCGGCAGCATGGAAAAGAAGGACAGCGTGCTGACGACGGGCGGTCTGTCGCTCGACCGCGACACCAAATGCGTCACGGTGGACGGCGAGCCGGTCAAGCTGACGGCGCGTGAGTACAGCATTCTGTGCTATCTGATGGAGAACATGGGACACGTCCTCTCCAGCTCCCAGATCTACGAGGCGGTGTGGCAGGAGCCGTCCTTCCGCTCGGAAAAGACGGTCACCGTCCACGTGCGCAACATCCGTGAGAAGATCGAGATCAATCCAAAAGACCCGAAATACTTGAAGGTGGTGTGGGGACTTGGATACAAAGTCGAAAAATACTAAAAAATACCCGCTGATCGTCAAGGCGGTCTGCCTTGTGCTGTCCGTACTGTGCTTTGCCGGCACGGCAGTCTGCGGCGTTTACGCCGTACTGGCCGCCGACTTCGGTGTGCTGACGCTGTCCGGCAGACAACCGACGTCCTTTTATGAAACGGACCGCTGCAAATCGCTGCTGTTTTCGGACGTGATCGCGATCTCCGACATGCTGCTTCTGCCGCAGAGAAAGCAAAACGCCGAAAACCTTGCCGCGCAAAAGGACGAGATCGTCGAGCGCGAGCTGCAGCAGTTCCTCTCGCGGAAAGCCGCGATCATCCGCGACGAGATCTATTATGTGGCAACACATTATGACGAACCCGAGGACGACTACTACTACGACGCGTATATGCGCGATTTCAGCGAGCCGACGGCCGCGGCAGCAGAGCCGACGACCGCGCATGCGGTCGAACCGTCCGGCGAACCTTCGACTGCCGTGACCGTGACCGCGCCGCCCGAAGATGCGGCGGCCGCAAGTCATGCCGTGTCCGAAAGCGATCTGTCCCCGCTGCCGACACTCGCAGTGGACGAGCGCGCGCCGTACAACGTGCGGTACTGCCAGAGTTTGTGCAACACCGTCGCGGGTCTCGACTGGCTGCGGTATGAGTCCCTGGTGCGCGAGGACGCGTTCGACCGCTCCTTTGTCCCGCAGTTCGGCGACCTCGGTACGGGCGAGTCCGTCACGTTCAGCATGGAGGAACCAAACGTGCGTCTGATTTTAGAAAACGCGTACGACAACCAGCTCAATCGGTACCGCTCGGAGATCGAGAGCGCAGAATCGTCCGGATCGCTTGAGGGTCTCTCGTCGCTGAAGTATCTCGCCATAGCAAAAGACGGCACGCAGTACACGAACATGACCGCCGCGGAAAAGAACGGCAGAAACATCCTGTCGCACAGCCGCTGTATCCTCTGCAAGGACGGCCGCGTTACCGTACAGCCGGAGAATGCGCTTTTGAGCAGCGAGACGGCAGAGCTGGTACGCAGCCAGTTCGCCCCGATCGAAGGCACGCTGTACCTCTATTTCGACGAGCAGCCCGTTTCGGGCGACCGCTACACGCAGGCCAAGGCGCAGTTTGACACGCTGTTTGCGCATTTCTCCCTGATAAAACTGCTGCTGGTCACTGCCGTGTGCGTGCTCGGTACGCTGGCGTTCGGGATCGCGCTGCTGGTTCTCTGCGGGCACAAGGCCGGCGCGGACGGCATTACGCTCGCGTTCATCGACCGTCTGCCGACCGACGTCCATCTGCTGCTGTCGGGCGGATGCATCGCCGGCATCGCGGTCCTGTCGGTTATCGCGCTGTACGACCTGCCGTACGCCTATTCTTTGAGCAGAGGACCGGTCTCCCTGTGGAACGGCGCGGCGCTGCGTATCGCATGCGCCTGCGTGCTGCTCACGCTCGCGTACCTTTTCGGCGTCGAATGGCTCACGTCCACGGTGCGCATCAAAAAGGCCGGAGAATCTTACTTCCGCCGCTTCGTGCTGTGGAAGCTCGCGCGGTTCGTATTCCGCGGTCTGCGGTTCTGCTGGCGAAAAGTCAAGGTTTTTTTCCGCTTCCTGCTGGATAAGCCGAAAAAGCTGCGCTGCCTCCCCTTTGTTATTTTGGCCGCGATGATCGTTTTGTCCGTACCCGCGGCGCTGCTTGCGGCTGCGGCAGAAGACCTGACGCCGATCGCGCTGTTCGTCCCGCTTCTGACGGTGCTGACGCTTCTGGGCGCGGTGTGGTTCCTGCGGATGCTCGACCGCATTGCCGAAGCCGCCGAAACACGCACCGACCTGCCGGAAAACGTCACGCGCAGGATGCCGCGCGCGCTGCGCAGTCTCGCCGAGAACCTGTCCGTGACGAACCGCGAGCTGGACAGAGCCGTTGCGGACGCGGTGCGCAACGAGCGCACCAAGGCGGAGCTCATTACGAACGTCTCGCACGACCTCAAGACGCCGCTGACGTCGGTCATCTCGTACGTCGATCTTCTCAAGAAGTGTGACATCTCGGACGAAAAAGCGCGCGGATATATTGACGTGCTGGACGAGAAGTCGGCGAAGCTCAAGCGGCTGGTCGAAGATCTGATCGAAGCCAGCAAGGTCAACACCGGCAACGTCACGCTGCAGTGCGTGCCGCTGAATCTATCGGAGTTAGCCACGCAGGCCGTGACGGAGGCCGCGCCGGATTTTGAGAAACAGTCGCTGGAGTTGAAGTTTACGCCGCCGGAATCGGCGCCCGTCGTCTTTGCGGACGGTGCGAAAACGTACCGCATCCTCGATAACCTCCTCTCGAACGCCAGGAAGTATTCCGCGCCCGGATCGCGCGTCTACGCCAAAGTGACCGAGGACGGAACGTGCGGCATTTTCGAGATCAAGAACGTCTCCCGCGAACCGCTCGACGTAGAGCCGCAGGAGCTGATGGAGCGCTTCGTGCGCGGCGACCGTTCGCGCTCCGAGGACGGCAACGGTCTTGGTCTGTCGATCGCGCAGCAGCTCTGTCTGCTGCAGGGCGGACGGCTGGAGATCGGGATCGACGGCGACCTGTTCAAGGCGGCGGTATACCTGCCGAAACAGAAGCCGGCGGTATACCTGCCGAAACAGAAGCCGACGGAAGGAAGTGAACCGCAGGCATGAAAAAGCTCCTTGTATGCCTGCTGACCGCGGTCCTGACCTTTGGCGTAAGCGGATGCTGCGACGTCGTCTATGAGGCTTTCTATGTCGAAGGCGATACCTCGGACGTCCAGATCGACTACGGCGAATCCGCGCTGTATACGAAAACGGACATGGACGCGGCGGTCGAAGTGATCAAAGAGAACTTCCGCAGATGCAGGGGCTGCGTACTGCACAGGGTCCGCTACGTTTCGGACGCGGAATGCAGCGTGCAAAACCTCGAACGGCTCAAAGCACTCCAAAAAGCGGTCGACGCCGGAGAGGCGTTCACGCAGTGCATCCTGTTCCGGATCGACTTCCATTCCGCGAAGCACGACCCCAACGGATTCGTTTTTGATGCGGAATACACGGAGTGGAACCAATGGCTTCTGCGCGCCGACGGCGGCGATTGGATATTGATCGACGGCGGCGAAGGGTAACGCAGCGGATCTCGGATAACCGCATGTTCTGCACGCTCTTTTGGAGAAGGCTGTGACCGCCCGTAAAACCTGCCGGCGAGACGAAAAAACGGTTTGGGTATGGCAAAGCCGCCCGACAGATCCTCCTGTCGGGCGGCTGTTTTATGTTTTTATTCCTCGATCGCGGCCTTGCGGCTGTTGACCGCCTTGAAATAGTCCATGTCGAACTTCGGTTCGCGGCCGTAGGTATACAGGCCGTTGAGCTCCTGCTCCACGTCGTACAACTGCGTATAGCAGAAGCCGCACATCTTCGAATTGTCCAGCAGCGTATCGGTCAGACCCTTGTACCGCGCCTTGAATTCCGCCTCGGTCTTGGGCGCCTCGCCGTAGCCCCAGCCGACCGCGTCTTCGCCTGCCCAGCGGATGCCGCCGTATTCGCTGAGAAATACCGGCTCGCCCTTCCAGATCTGCGCGCCGCCGTGGTCGTGTTGGCGGTCGAACAGCACGTTTTCGGTCATGAGTTTGTCATACTGCTCACGGAAAACGTCTACGTTCTGCTCATAGTCGTGCGTGTCAAAAATGTCCGTCTCCACGTGATAGTTGCCGCTCGTGTCGATGCACGGACGCGTCGGGTCGATCGCCTTGGTCGTGCGGTATACCGTGCGCAGGAATTCGTTCCATTGCCGGCGTCCATCATAGTCCCACGTCTCGTTGAACGGGCACCAGCCGATGATCGACGGATGGTTGAAGTCGCGGTCGACGGCTTCGATCCATTCCTGCAAAAAGCCCGCAAGCACACGCGGATCGGAGTGGTCGGCGCCCCAGTTGGGGTACTCGCCCCAGACGATGTAGCCCATGCGGTCGCAGTGGTACAGGAAACGCGGTTCAAACACCTTTTCGTGCAGACGCGCGCCGTTGAAGCCCGCCGCCATCGACAGCTCAATATCGTGCATAAGCGCCTGCTCGTCCTTCGCGGTGTAGATGCCGTCGGGATAGAATCCCTGGTCGAGCACCAGACGCATGAACACGCTTCTGCCGTTGAGCAGGAACCGCCGGTCGTCGAGGCACACGGAGCGCAGACCGAAATAACTCTGTACCGTGTCGCCGCAGAACGTCAGTTTCAGATCGTACAGGTTCCCCTGCCCCAGATCCCACAGATGCGTCTCGGAAAGGGCGATCGTGCCGCTGACCGTGCCGCCGGCCGTCGAGGCGCGGAAGCTGCCGACAGGCTTGCCGTCAAAGGACGCTTCGGCGCAGAATTCGCCCGCGCCGCACACCGACGCGACGAACTGCACGCTGCCGTCCTCCGCGTTGGGGAACAGACGGACAGAGCGGATGTACGATTTCGGCGTGAACTCCAGCCACACGGTCTGCCAGATGCCGGTTGTGCGCGTGTAGTGGCAGCCCATGGACGCGTATTTGAAGCACTGCTTGCCCGACGGGATCATGCCGTCGCGTGCATCGTCCTCGGCATAGACCGTGATGACGTTCTCGCCCGCACGGACGAATTCCGTCACGTCAAAGCTGAAATGCACATAGCCGCCCGCATGGGAGCCGACCTCCGCGCCGTTGACGTAGACGACCGCCTTGTAGTCGACCGCGCCGAAGTGCAGGAACACGCGTCCGGTCAGCTTGTCCGCCGGGATGTCCACGACCCTGCGGTACCAGACAGCGGGAATGAAATCGGTATAGCACACGCCAGACAGCGCGCTTTCGGGGCAGTACGGCACGATGATCTCGCCGGACAGCGCGTCGGCTTCGTACAGTTTTCTGTCCTCGCCGCTGCGTCCGGGGTCCATCTCAAACTGCCATGTGCCGTTGAGGTTCATCCAGTCGCTGCGGGCAAATTGCGGGTTTGGGTATTCGGGACGGGGTATGTTCGTTTGCATAGCGTTCTCCTTTATGTTCAAGAAAAATAATGTGCTTCGAGTGCGGCGCAGAGCGCGTGATAAACGGGCAGTGTCAGCTCCTGCACCTTGTACGTTTCCGTCTCGGGCAGACGGATGCAGACCGTGCACAGATCGGCGAGTTTCCCGCCGTCCGCGCCGGTGATGCCGACCGTGTCGATGCCCAGCGCGTTCGCCGTCCGCACGGCCCGGACGACGTTTTCGGCATTGCCGGACGTGCTCAGCGCCAGCAGCAGATCGGGGCTGTTCTGTCCGTAGACCCAGACCTGCTGGGCGAATACCATCGCGGGATCGACGTCGTTCGCATAGGCGCTCAAAAGGGACTGTTCACTGCACAGCGAGATCGCCGGCAGGCCGTTCTGCAGCTTGTCCGGCAGACGGCGCGTCGCTTCGTCCATATCCTCGAAAAACGCGCGGTCGTCCTTTGTCAGTTTCCGCTGCGAAAGAAAGCCTTTCATCAGCTCGCCCACGATATGCGCGCAGTCCGCCGCGCTGCCGCCGTTGCCGCACAGCAGCAGCTTGCCGCCGCTGTCGTAGCAGCCGCACAGCAGATCGAACGCGAGTTCGACGTCGTTCATCGCATCCGCAAGAACGGGGTACCGTTCGGACAGTGTTTTAAAAAAAGGATTCATTCTATCTCCTCCAAGCCGCAGGACAGCACGCCCAATGCGGCATAATCACCGATGGAATCGCCGAGTTCGGCGGGCACGACCGTGCAGACGTCCAGCGCGAGCGGCAGCGCTTCCTCGCGCAGCGTGCGCGCCATGGCGTCCCGCAGCAGATGTCCCGAACGCGCGTAGATGCTGCCGAGCACGATACGTTCTGGGTTGAGGATATCCACCAGCACCGCAAGTCCTCTGCCGAGCATTTCGCCGCATTCCGTGTAAATCGCTTTTGCGAGCGCGTCGCCCGCGTCGGCATGTGCGGCGACCGTCTTTGCGGACAGGTCGTCCGCCGTCAGCGTCGTTTCGCCGTCAAAGGCGGCGCAGCGCATTTCCGCGAGCTGCCGCAGGCCGCCGCCGGAGCAGAAGCCCTCGAAAGAACCTGCCTTGCCGTACCCGACGGGGCCGTCCGCGCGAAGGCGCACGTGACCCGCCTCGCCCGCCATGTCGTTGGCGCCGCTGTACAGTTTTCCGTCTAAAACCAAACCTGCGCCGAGACCTGTGCCGAACGTCAGAAAGATCATATTCCGGCAGCCTCTTCCCGCGCCGAACTTCCACTCGGCGACAGCGCAGGCGTTGGCGTCGTTCTGCAGAAAAACGGGCACGCAGAACCGTTCCCGCAAGAAATCGCAGACCGGCACTTCGTCCCAGCCGGGCAGGTTGGGCGGGCTTAAAATCAGCCCTCTGCGGCTGTCGAGCGGGCCGCCGCAGCTCACGCCGACCCCGACGGGCTGCGCGTGCAGAGACGCGCACATCTCTTTGACCGCCTGCGCGAGCGCGGAGAGCATATCCTGCCACCGCGGATATGCCGCCGTATCGAAACGGCGCTTTGCGAGGATCTCCGGTCTGCCGTTCGTCGGACGCGCAAGCACCGCGGCGCATTTCGTGCCGCCGATGTCAAGGCCTGTCCAAACGTCCACGCCGTTCACTTCCTTTCCGCAATCAGTATACCCGTTCACTCGCACAGTGTCAATTAGATATTTCGCATCTTTGCGGATATAACGCAACTTTTTTTCAAAAAGCCGAAGTTCTCCCTTTTGACGAATCCGGCCGGAAAAGTTTGTGATTTTTTCCAAACGCAATATTCTCTCGGAAAATAAACGCGAATCGGATCTGTGCTATTATTATATAGGTTAATCTGGATGAACCGCGGAGGTGATGGGTTTTGAGCCGAAAAGAAAATACGCCGGAGGACGTCGTCCGGGCGTATTATCGGGAGATATTCCGTTTTTGTCTGTCCAAACTGCAGTCGCGCGAGGACGCGCAGGACGTGACGCAGGACGTGTTTCTGACCTATTGCGGCAAAGCGCCGCAGATCGACGCGCAGGGCGCGCGCCGATGGCTGTACGCGACCGCGCTGAACAAGATACGCAACCTGACGCAGAAGCAGAAGCGCCGCGCGCAGACGCAGCTGCCCGATGCGGACGAATACCCGAACAACGGAAACTGGCAGTACGAGATCACGGAAACGGACTGGATCGACGACGCAAGGATCGAAGAAAAGAAAGCGGATATCCTGCGGGAGCTCACCGACGAGGAACGCGCGCTGTTCCGTGAAGTCTACGACGAACGCAGAAAGCACGCCGAGCTCGCGGAAGAACAGGGCGTGTCGGAGCAGGCGCTCAATATGCGCGTGTACCGTCTGCGGCGCAAGATCATCCGCCTGATCGAAACGGCATTTGCGCTGCTTTCGTTCACGTCATTCTGAGAGGAGGAAAAGCTATGAAAAACGATTCACAGCTCGCACAGGAACTGCGCGCCATGACGGACGCGGAGCTGTCGCGCTCCCCTCAACCGGATGTTGATCTGGTCGAAGCGTACGTCGACGCCATTCTCGAACTGGACGGCGTCGAGCCGGAGACCGACGAAGAGGTGCGCCGCGGGATCGAAACCGTCCTGAAAAAGAACACACAAAAGCATATGCGCAAACACCGCCGGATTCGCCGCGCGCTGATTGCGGCGATTGTCGCCGTACTGGTCGCGGCGAGCAGCGCGGCCTTCATGCCGCTCGGAACGAACGACGAATCGCTGCTCCATAAGTGGGATTTTTTCCTTCTGCATCAAGAACCGGGGTACAGCATGGATTTCGGGGATTACCTCACGCTGTTCCGCGGCGGAAAGATAGAAACATTCAAATCGATCCGGCAGTTCGTGCGCAAAACCGGCGCGGACATTCTCGTACCGACCGTCCTGCCGGACAAAACCAACCTTCGGAATGTCTTGGTCAGTTTTGACTACTTGTTTGATTGTCCGTCCGTTCATTTCGATACAGGCGACCCGAAGATATTCGTCTGCGTGTACATCGGCTACACGCATGACGATCTGGAAAGTTGGGAACAAGCCGAACAGATCGGCGGGCACGTTTGCGGCATAGCCGCCGAAGACATGTGGTATCAAGCTGATTTCAATTATGACGGAAACGGCTATACCGTCAGCGCGCACAGCTATGATGATCTGGCGTCCATCATCGGCGGCCTGCGGGACGCGTCGAAGCTGTATGCCAAAAAGTGACGGATCACCGTCCGTGCGGCATGAACGCCGCACGAAGAGCACCGCATTTTTGCAGATATTCCATACGCTTTTGCACGTTGGCTTGACAGCTTCGTTTTGTCTAATCTATAATTAGATGTAATATCCAAAAGAAAGGATGTTCAACATGAAAAAAGCATTATCCCTGCTCCTGACACTCTGTCTGGCGTTCTGCCTGTGCATCCCCGCCTTTGCCGCCGATGCGCCGGCACAGAACGCTCTTGTCGAAGAAGCGGTCGAATATTATCTGGCAGACAGCAATTCTTCTGTCGTGTATATCCGCTTCAATGAACAGGTCCGCGGCGTATCGGACGCGCTCGCGGCAGAGCTTCTGCCCGGTCTCTATCTGACGGAGCTGCTGCACGAAGAGCCGGATTTGATTCCGGAACCGGATGTGATCACGGCAGAAGACGTCAGCTTTATTGAACCCTGCGAAGAGAACGGCAGCCGGCTTGAGCTGTTCGTGAAAACAGGGCTTTCCGGACTCGATCTGCACGTCACCGGACTGCTCGACGCGCAGGGAGACGCGCTCGAATGTACCGTCACACAGGATCGGTTCACGTATGAGACTCTGTTCTTCCGGGTCGACACCGACGAGATGGCAAGTATCCTATTGGGGTTCT
>CADARP010000024.1 GCA_902790325.1 Oscillospiraceae bacterium
CCCCGAATCCCGCCGTAAGGCGGATTTCATCTGCGAAGCAGATTTCACATGGCGCAACCATATTTCACCGTGCGAAGCACGATTTCACTGTCGGGCGCACCCCGACAAATTCCGATTCGTAGGGGACGATGCCCACATCGTCCCGCCGTATCCGTCCGATGTCTATTCCGGCGTTCCGCAGGGAACGCATACATGCGTTCCGCACGGAAATCCGTGATGAGCCCATAAAACAACCGCCGCATCCGAACGACCGGACGCGGCGGTTTCTCTGCTTTTATGTTTTATGCCTGGGTGAACTTCTCGCCGGCGCAGCGTCTGAGCAGCGGCAGCAGCACGCCGCCGACGGCGTTGCCGCACACGACCAGCAGCAGGAACAGGAACGCCCTGCCCGTGAAGTTGCCGCCGAAAGAGAAATAGAACATATCGGCAATGGAGTGCTCAAAACCGGCGACGATGAACACCGGGATGCCGAACAGGATGCCGATGAGCGATTTTTCCTTGAACGTCTTGACCGCGACGTACATCAGAATGCCGCAGAACACGCCGAGGATGAACGTCTGCAGCGGATTCTGCGAAAGTTTCGTCTCGCACAGCGCGGCGGCCTTTTCGGCGTTGGCGGGCAGCGCGTACGCGAGGATGCGCCCGCAAGCCGTCGCCGCGGCATAGTTGCCCAGAAGACCGACCAGCAGATGCAGCGCGTCCATCGGTTTAAAGCTCTCGGCCACGAAGCCGATCTTGCCGGTGAACAGATACAGACCCATTTTACAGATCGTCAGCAGCGCGACCGAAAACAGCACCGCGCCGAGGATCTTGACGACGCCGGGATTCGTGCTGTCGCCCACGCACGCCATGAACACCGCGCCGCCGATGGCGATCATCACGCCCGCTGCAAGGGAATCAAAGATCGTTTTACGCATAACTTTCTCCTTCGTATTTCAATGAATCAATCGTTTAGTTCTCAACCGGTTCAATGGAATATATCCACTCGATTTTGTCGCCCGGTTGTACAAAACGATGGTTGCTGGCGGTATAAGGAATCTCGCCGTTGACCCAATACACCCAGCCGGATGTCCCGCCGCAATCCTTTTCGTAAAGCCGATGGATACCCTCGATGTAATAGGTATCAAACATAGGCGAATAGCTCGACTCCATCTGGATGCCCCCGCCTTGACAATGCGCACAATTATCCGTACATGTGCACGTCTCACAGACCGTGCGCAGCACGTCGTAAACCGTATCGCCGTTCTCGAATTCCACCGTGACGTCCTTGACAATATAACCGTTCTTCGGCACATATTCCTTTTTATCGGGATTCTTCAGCTTTTCCTGATGATCCAGCAGTTCACGGCAGTCGATTGTCACTGTGCAAACGGTTTGATTCGGTTCGTCGGGGGTTTCCGGTTCTTGCGGCTGCACGTTTGTGGAATACACATAAAAGTTTATTCCGTGGTCAAACAGTCCGACGCGCACGGTATTGTAGCGTTTGGCGGGATAGTTGACCTTGAACATCCTGCTGTACAGATCCGCAAAGCCGTCCGACACTTTGTCGCGCAGCACCGTGATAAACACCGAGAACCGCTCCTGCAGCGAAAGGTTCTTCGTCCCGACCGCGATCTGCACGGTCGCTTTTTCCTGCGGCTGCAGCGTGCCGATCATGCAGTCTTCCTCGCCTGTCTCGACCGTGAACCACTGCGGGTGGCGCACATCGGGCGCGACGCGCACGTTATACAGGACGTTCTCGCTTACGTTTGTCACCTCGACGGTGTACAGGATCGTATCGCCCCACGCATATCCACTCTTATCCGTCGTGATGCTCATCGCCGTTTCCGACGGCGGGTCGAGAATGATGAACTGCGGCGATGCGGCGAACGCGGTCGATGCGGCGCCGAACGTCATAACCAGTGCAAGCAGCACACATACCGCTGCCCTGCATGTTCTGAACATATGACCGCCCCCTTATTTCTTCGGAATCAGCTTTTCCTTGCCGCCCATGTACGGACGCAGCACCTCGGGGATGCGCACCGAGCCGTCCGCTTCAAGGTTGTTCTCGAGGAACGCGATCAGCATTCTGGGCGGCGCGACGACCGTATTGTTGAGCGTGTGGGCAAAGTATTTCTGCTTGTTGTCACTGACGCGGATCTTGAGGCGTCTTGCCTGCGCGTCGCCGAGGTTGGAGCAGCTGCCGACCTCGAAGTATTTCTTCTGGCGCGGCGACCACGCCTCGACGTCGACGGACTTGACCTTGAGATCCGCCAGGTCGCCGGAGCAGCACTCGAGCGTGCGCACCGGGATGTCCATGCTGCGGAACAGATCGACCGTGTTCTGCCACAGCTTGTCGAACCACATCTTGCTGTCCTCGGGCTTGCAGACGACGATCATTTCCTGCTTTTCAAACTGGTGGATGCGGTACACGCCGCGCTCCTCGATGCCGTGCGCGCCCTTCTCCTTGCGGAAGCAGGGAGAGTAGCTCGTCAGCGTTCTGGGCAGCGTTTCGACGGGCAGGATCTTGTCGATGAACTTGCCGATCATCGAGTGCTCGCTCGTGCCGATCAGGTAGAGATCCTCGCCCTCGATCTTGTACATCATCGCGTCCATCTCCGCGAAGCTCATGACGCCGGTCACGACGTTCGAGCGGATCATGAACGGCGGCACACAGTACGTGAAGCCGCGGTCGATCATGAAGTCGCGCGCATAGGAGATCACGGCGGAATGCAGCCGCGCGATGTCGCCCATCAGGTAGTAGAAGCCGTTGCCGGCCACGTCGCGGGCGGAATCGAGGTCGATGCCGTCAAAGCGCTCCATGATGTCGGTGTGGTACGGGATCTCGAAATCCGGCACGACCGGCTCGCCGTACTTCTGCACTTCGACGTTTTCGCTGTCGTCCTTGCCGATCGGGACGCTGGGGTCGATGATGTTGGGGATCACCATCATGATCTTGGTGACCTTCTCCTGCAGCTCGCTCTCGAGCGTTTCCAGCTCCTCCAGACGCTTGGCGTTTGCGGCGACCTGCTGCTTGACTTCTTCCGCCTCGTCCTTTTTGCCCTGCGCCATGAGCATGCCGATCTGCTTGGAGAGCTTGTTGCGGCTGCCGCGCAGCTCGTCCGCCTCGCCCTTTGCGGCGCGGCTCTGCCGGTCGAGCTCGATCACTTCGTCGACCAGCGGGAGCTTGGAATCCTGGAACTTGTTGCGGATGTTCTGCCGGACGACCTCCGGATTTTCACGTAAGAATTTGATGTCGATCATGGTTTTCTCTCCTCGTTATTTCTTCCGTTTACGGATATTGTACAGTTTTTTTGCGCCGACGCCGATCCCGGCCGCCGCAGCGGCGACGCCCAGCACGCCGAGCGTGTTTTTGAAATTGATGTGCCAGCGGTCGCTCAAAAGATTATACGGACTGATGGATTTGCATTTCGTGCCGAAGAAGTCGCGGTAATAGACCATATACGTTGCGAGCTTGCCGGGGCGCGTCTCGTCGAGATCGATCACGCGAACGCCCTGCCGCAGACCGTCGCCCCACATCGTGAAGCCCGTCAACTGCGTCTGGCACAACAGGATGCCGTCGACCTCGCCCTGGAAGCGGTTCATGTGGTCGTGGCCGAAGATCGCGGCAATCACGTCGCCCTTTTTCTTCCAACTGTCGAACTGCCCGTTGTTTTTGGCAGGCACGGCAGGTCCTTCGCCGAGATACCCCTCCAGATCCGGTCCGCGCGTGAAATACTTGCCCTTGTACATCGCCATGCCCTTCACGCGGTAGGGATTGAGGATCGTCGTCTCGCGCAGCAGCCGGTACTCTTCGCACACGGGGATATGCTGGAAGAAGATCGACGGCACCACGCCGCCGTTCTCCGCGGTGATCGCGTCGCAGGTGTTTTCGTACCACGCGATCTGGTCGTCGTCGACCCACGCGTAGCCGTCCCTGCCGTCCTGCGCGCCGGAGCCGCTGTCGAGCAGCCAAAGGTTAAAGAGCATTTTTTCGTCCTTGCTGTCGTAGATCGGCACGAAGCAGTTGCCCACGCCCGTCACACCGGACTCGTCCGTATTGAGAAACCGCGGGATGCGGCTGAACAGCGCAAAGACGTCCTTTTTCATTTCGGCGGGCGGGTCGCCGTCGTGGTTGCCGAAGACGATGCCGACCGGAATGCCGCGGGATGTGAACGGCGTCGTCAGCCGCTGAACCTGCTCGAACATCTCGTCCTCGGTCGCCCGGCGTCCCTCCTCCTCGTTCTCGCGCTGCACAAGGTCGCCCATGAAGATCACCGCATCCGGATGCAGACGCTCCGCCGCGGCGTTCAGAAGACGGAGCATATCCTCCGTTTTCTCGGTGAATTTGATTTTCTCATGGCTGTCGCCGAGCGCGAGGATGCGGAACTTGCCGTCCTCGGAAAAACGCAGGTGCACAGGCGATTGACATTTCATATTGTCACGACCTTTCATGAATCCGACAAAGATCACATATGAATGAAGAAAAAAGCAAAGGGGTATTCCATGAATAACGCCCGCAAGATCCTCGCCGGTACGCTGATCCTCACGGCAGCGTCGATCCTGATGCAGACCGTCGGCGTGTCGTTCAACGTCTGGCTGACCGCACGTCTGGGCGCCATGGGGATCGGGCTGTTTCAGCTCATCCTGACCGTCTATAATTTGGCGGTCACGCTCGGCTGCGGCGGCGTTCGTCTGGCGGCGACACGCCTTGCGGTGGAGGGCGAAGCCCGGCACGAAAACACGAAACGCACCGTCCGAAACTGCGTGCGGTACGCGCTCGTCACGGGGTGCGCGATGGCGGCCGTTCTGTTTGCGTCCGCCGACCTCGCGGCAAAGCACTGGCTCAAAGACGCCGAAGCCGCGCTGCCGCTGCGCATTCTCGCGCTGTCGCTGCCGTTTACGGCGATGTCGTCCGCGCTCAACGGCTATTTCACCGCCGTGCGGAAGATCGGCCGCTATTCCGCCGTGCGCATTCTGGAGCAGGGCGTCAAGATCGGCGTCGTCGCCGCTCTCATGGCGCGCCTGCTGCCGCGCGGGGTGCGCTGGGGCTGCGTCGCGATCGTCGCGGGCATCCTCGCAAGCGAAGCGTTTTCCTTTTTCTGTTTGCATGTATTATACAACATCGAACAGCAAATGTACAGGGATAATATACAAAAATTTTCTCTGTCCGCGCTTTTGCATATCGCGCTGCCGGACGTGTGCGGTTCCGGCGCGCGCTCCGTGCTGCTGACGGCGGAGCATCTGCTCATCCCGCGCGGATTCCGCAGGTCGGGCGCTTCGTCGGAAAAAGCGCTGACGCTGTACGGCAACGTGCACGGCATGGTCTTTCCGATGCTCCTCTACCCTTCCGCGATCCTCTCGTCGCTCGCGGGTCTGCTGATCCCGGAGCTTGCCGGACGGAACGCGCAGGGACTGCGCGCGCAGATCGCCTATATCATCCGCCGCGTGCTGCGCCTGACGCTGCTGTTCTCGTTCGGCACGGCAGGGATCTTCTATGTGTTCGCGGACGGCCTGTCGCGCGCCGTATATGACACGGCGGACTGCGCGTTCTATCTGCAGATCCTGTCCGCGCTCGTTCCCGTTATGTACTGTGACATGACCGTGGACGGGATGCTCAAGGGACTCGACCAGCAGCGCGCCTGTATGCGGTACAACATCTGGGATTCCGGTCTGTGCGTCGTCCTCGTGTACGTGCTGCTGCCGCGCTTGGGCATGAAAGGCTATATCTTCATCCTGTTTTTCAGCGAGATCTTCAACTTCTTTTTCAGCATGCGCCGCTTGTGCGGCGTCGCCGCGGTCGAGATCCGCCCCGCATCCGACCTGTTCGCGCCGCTTCTGTGCGGCGTCTGCGCGCCCGCAGCCGTGTCGACGGCGCTTCGTATGGGCGGCGTTTCCGTTTCCGGCGCCGCTTCGCTCGTTTGCGGCATTGCGCTGTCCGCGTCGCTGTACGTCGTGCTGCTGTGCGGCTTCGGCTGCGTGCGCAAAGAGGACGTGCGCTGGTTCCTGCAAACGTGCGGTCTGACGCGCCCCGTGCGCTTGACAGGCCGGAAAGAATTTGGTATAGTGACGTCAAAAGGAGGCGAAACACATGCGATATGATATAGCCGCGTTCGTCTGGCCGTCCTACACGGGCGACGAGCCGCGCACACGCATCTTCTGGCCGGAGGGCTACGGCGAGTGGCAAACTGTCAAAGCCATGACAGACAAAGGATACGAGGGCTGCCGCTGGCCGCGCAAGCCGCTGTGGGGCTACGTCAACGAGGCGGACAGCCGCGTGATGGAGATGCAGATCGCCTGCGCCAAAGAGTACGGCGTGAATACATTCATCTACGACTGGTACTGGTACGACGACCGCCCGTTTCTGGAGAACTGCCTGAACGACGGTTTCCTGAAAGCGCGCAACAACGGCGACATGCAGTTCTACCTGATGTGGGCGAACCACAACGCGACGCACCTGTGGGACAAACGCAACGGACACGATCTGAAGACCGTGATCTGGAACGGCGCCGTCACGCCGGAGATCTATGCAAAGATCTGCGACCGGACGATCGGGCAGTACATGAAGCGCGACAACTACTACAAAATCGACGGCTGTCCCGTGTACATGATCTTCGACCCGGACAACCTCATCCGCACGTTCGGCTCGACCGAAGCGTGCCGCAAGGGACTTGATCTGTTCCGCGAAAAGGCAGCCGCGGCCGGCTTCCCGGGACTGCACATCCAGTTCAACCACTGGGATCGGAGCCATTTCAACTGGCTGCCGGACGGCGACCCGAACAAGGGCAAAACGCCCGCCGAGCTGTACGAATACCTCGGTGTGGATTCCGTCACGAGCTACAACTGGGGCGCGAGCGTCAACTTCGACGGCGATTTCTCCGCGCTCGCGGACGAATATTTCGCCAAGACCGGACAGTTCCTGCAAACGCAGAAGACGCCGTTCTACCCGAACCTCTCCGTCGGCTGGGACAACAACGTCCGGTTCAATTACTACGTCCCCGGCGTGGTGACGAACAACACACCCGAGGCGTTCAAGGCAGCGTGCGAACAGGCGAAGGCGCTGACGGACAAAGCTCTGGCCGACGGCAGACTGCGCGCGCCGCTCATCACCGTCAACAGTTGGAACGAATGGACGGAGACAAGCTATCTACAGCCGGACGATCTGTACGGCTACGGCTATCTCGAAGCCATCCGCGACACGTTCGGCGCGTAAGGGACACAAAAGAAAACCGCGGTCGGTTCGTCCGATCGCGGCTTTTGTTATGTGTCTGCCATATTAATGAAACAGATTGCGCAGCCATCTGCCGGCCGCGGCGGCCAGCGTGCGGATCGAGGCGAACAGCGCGTCGATCACGGGCACGGCGAAGTACGGATAGTTCTGCTGCTTCGGCTGGCCGTCGTAGCGCAGCAGGAACGGCTGCGTATACACGGTGCCGCCCTCGCCGAACGCTTCCGCGCGCACATACGCGCCGAGCTTTCCGGTATAGTCGTCGAGGCAGAGCGTGCTCGTTCCGCCGTCGGCGCGCGTCACGGCGATCACCTGACCGTCCGCGATCCAGCGCACGAGCAGCGCGTTGTCCGTCCGCACGGTGATCGTGTCCGCTGCGTCGTCTGTTTCAACCGCCGTGATCACGGTCTCCGTGCCGTGGAAAAAGCCGTCCTTGTCGACCAGACGCAGCGGGTCCGCAGGTCCGGCGTCCGGTTTGAGCGTGCCGTTCTCAACGCCTTCGACACGCGCATGCATCGCGTCGACCGTTTCGGCAACCTGCGCATACAGAGTTCCTTCGGTACCGAAGTATTTTTCGAGATACTCCAGGATGTTTGCCAGTTCCTCGCGATTGCCGTTGCAGTAGCTGCACGAGAAGAACGCGCCGCTCTCCAGCGCCTTGCGCGCGGCGGCGGACGTCTGTTCCTCCAGCGGCAGACGGACGTAGCCGGTATTGATCTTGTCCGACTGGTGCGCGTCGCTTGAGCAGATCGCAAAGATATTGCGGCTCTCCGGCGCGCTGCGCTGCAGCAGGATGTCCCACAGCTTGCGGTCGTACCGCGTGCGCGAATCGCCCTTGCTGTTCATGTCGATGCCGATGCAGGCGGGATAACGCTGCAGCAGGCCGTAAAAGCGGTTAATATAGTAGCGGTACGCCCAGTTGTTCAGGTCATACGCCTCGTCGCTCGTCAGATCTTCTTTGGCTTTCGTGTACTCGCCCGGATGGTTTATGACACAGATCCCGCCCGCTTTGCTCACGCCGCGCAGCGCGTCCGTGTAGTCCGTGATCGTGTTGTCGTGATATTCGACGAACCAACTGTTGACGTGCGCGTTGATCGAAACGGCGTTGTTCTCAATGCCGTGCGGGACGCGCAGAATATCCTTTTCCGTGCCGTCCGGCAGCGTGACGTGCAGATAGTCGTCGCCGTTTACGCCCTCGGTCAGCGTGTACGGAACGCCGCCGGCAAATGTGCCGCTCTCGCCCAGATAATCGAGATCGCCCTCGCTGCGTCCGAGCGTTTTGAGCGCGGTATGGATGAACTTGTAGTCGGACTCGTCCGCGCTCTTCCAGCCGCCGTTGTTGATGCCGTGGTCGGTCGTCGCCACCAGATCGAACCCCTGCAGCGCGTGTGTTTCGAGCGACTGCCGGAGCGTGATGTCGCCGTCGCTGGCGTTGGTGTGGGTATGCAGCGCGGTCTTGTACTGCCGGACCGCATCCCAATCGACGTCGGCATACGGATTGACGACCGTGTAATCGACGCCGGCGTCGGAACCGCCGAACGCAGGCACGGCCGCAGAACCGCACAGTAAAGCGGCGCAGAGCAAAACGCAAAGGATCTTCTTGGTATATCGCATAACGGTCCCCTTTCCGATCGTCCGGACATGCGCGTCAAACGATCAAAATCAGTATATCGAAAGAAGTGCGGAAAGTCAATAAAAAAACACTTGACAATCGGCAAAACGTCTGTTATAATACGTCATGCAGTCGCGGATGTAGCTCATCTGGTAGAGCGCCACCTTGCCAAGGTGGAGGTAGCGAGTTCGAGCCTCGTCATCCGCTCCAAACCCGCAGCAGTGTCTGCGGGTTCTTTCATTTCATTCTTTTTGCGGATATGGCGGAATTGGCAGCATCGCCGCCGAAGCGCCGCCTGCGGCGGATGCAGCGAGGCGGCAATGGCGCAGCAGTCAAAATCGCGCGGCGCATGCAGCCGCTCAGCGATTTTGGGCACCGCAAGCCGCCGCGGCACAAAAGAATCCGGCGCGGCACGGATAAAAAAGTAAATACGTTTGATTTGCGGATATGGCGGAATTGGCAGACGCGCCGGATTTAGGATCCGGTGGGCAACCCCCGTGCAGGTTCGACCCCTGTTATCCGCACCACGCCGGAACGACTATTATGATACAATGTAGTCGTTCCGGCTTTTTTATTCTTTTTGTCTCACATCAATCGCAACTCTACAAGCATCTTCTGCACACCTAAAAGACGCTGTTGCATGGTTATTCTTGGTGTGCTATAATAAAATCGGTTCAATTCAATTGTATCTCCCGGGAGTATGCAATCAGTTGATTTAAGAAGCAGCAAGGATTGCCTTAAAAAACATGGATTAAGATGACACAATGATTTGGTTATCCAGAAAAGGTTGGCTTAGTTTATTTATGGGCTTCCTCCAGCGTATTATCTCAAAAAAGAAACCTGCCGGACAGCAGGTCACAAGCACAGAAGAGTTTATGCGTCTTCGCGCATTGGACTCTTTTATGACTGCGCTGTTTCGGGGAGATCACTTTGTGGCGAGAAGTGAATATCTGGAAAAGCTCGAAGAATACAGGGAGCTCCTTGATTGGTTTCAAGCACTGCAAAGCCGTAACATGTTAGATGATTACTGTAGGAAAAACGGAACTTCAGCCTCAGAAATATCTGGGATCATAATCCGATTTAAAAATCTGTCGGATTTAGTAGATTTTCAGAACGATCAGTATATCAAATCTCAAATGATCGCGGAAAAGGATTACCTCGATACGATTCTCAGAGAGTGCGATCCGAAAATCGTTTTGGATGAAGATCAGCGCCGCGTTGTTTTGACCGACGAAGATTACTGCCTCGTTGTGGCCGGTGCCGGTGCGGGGAAAACCACCACCGTTGCGGCAAAAGTGAAATACCTTGTGGACAAACAGGGCATTGATCCAAAGCAGATTCTTGTAATATCGTTTACGAACAAGGCGGTCAATGAATTAAAGCAGCGCATTATTGGCGAGCTTCATATAGAGTGCCCGATCGCTACATTCCATTCAACCGGAAACGCAGTTATTCACAAGCAGAATCAGGATAAATTGAACATTGTTGACGGCAACAAGCTGTATTATGTGGTTCAGGATTACTTCAGAGGATCGATACTGAAGAATGAAACTGCAGTCAATGATCTCATTCTTTTCTTCGCTTCATATTTCGATACGCCGTATGAAGGCGCCGACCTGAATGAGTTCTTTAACCATATCGCAAAATCCAATTTCACTACCATGCGCAGCGAATTGGATGAATTCAAACATAAGGTTATCGATACACGGACAAAGAAATCCGTTACAATCCAAAGCGAGATCATGCGATCAGCACAGGAAGTTGAGATCGCCAACTTCCTCTATCTGAATGGCGTTGAATACGAATACGAACCGATGTACAGATATGATATTCTCTTTGCCCGGAAACCGTACACTCCGGATTTCCGTATTTGGCAGGGAGATAAAGAGGCTTATCTGGAGCACTTTGGAATCACCGAAGACGGTCAGAATAATCGGTTCTCATCAGATGAGCTTGACGCGTACAAGAAAGCAGTCAGGGACAAAATAATGCTGCATCGGCAGCATGGAACAAAACTTCTTTATACATTTTCTTCATATAAAGATAGACGCCCTTTGATTGAGCATTTGCAAGAACAGCTTGAAGCAGCGGGTTTCGAACTGCATCCGCGCTCCAACAAAGAAGTGATGGAAAAGCTCGTCATCTCAGAGGAAAACAGATATATCCGCAAATTGGTCGCGTTGATTTGCAGATTTATCACAAATTTCAAAACCAATGGATTCACGGAAGATGAATTCAATCGCATGTATCATTCCACGCAAAACGTGCGCACGCGTTTGTTCTTGAATATCTGCAACGACTGTTATATCGAGTACGAGCGCTATCTGCGTGAAAACCAAGCTGTTGACTTCCAAGATATGATAAACGAATCCGCTCGGATTCTACGTGAAGTCAAAGAGATGAAGCAGAAACTGGATTTTCGGTATATCATTGTCGATGAGTATCAAGACATTTCTCGGCAGCGTTTTGATTTGGTTTCAGCTCTTCACGATGTAACGGCAGCAAAGATTATTGCTGTCGGCGACGATTGGCAATCGATATATGCTTTCAGCGGATCAGACATTACTTTGTTTACGAAATTCAAAGAAAAAATGGGTTATGCGGCACTATTGAAAATTGTTCGCACGTACCGTAATTCGCAGGAAGTTATCGATATCGCCGGTAATTTTATACAGAAAAACGGAGAACAGATTCAGAAGGATCTCGTCTCGAATAAGCACGTTGAGGATCCGGTAATCGTTTATACATACGACAGCAAACGCAAGGATCCGAAGGGCGATAACCGGAGCGGCGTGAATTACGCGATAGCGCACGCCATTGAAACCGTGCTTGCACAGATCATAGAGTATAATCGTGTTGAGGGTAAACCCGCTGATTCGTCTATCCTTCTGCTTGGTCGATTCGGATTCGACGGTGACCGGCTTGAAAAATCCGGTCTGTTCGAGTATATCACCAGAGGCAGTCGCATCCGATCCGTAAAGTATCCAAAGCTGAATATTACGTTCATGACTGCGCATTCTTCAAAAGGACTCGGGTATGATAACGTGATCGTCGTAAACGGCAGGAATGAAACCTATGGCTTTCCGTCGAAGATCGAGAACGACCCGGTACTTTCTTTCGTTATCAAAGAAGATCTTTCCATCAAACACGCGGAAGAAAGACGTCTGTTCTACGTGGCGATGACCAGAACCAAGAACCGCGTTTTCTTCATAGCGCCGGAGCAGAACCCGTCAGAGTTTCTACTGGAATTGAAGCATGATTATAAAAGCGTTGTTCTGAAGGGTAATTGGAACGAAGATCCGACAACAGTTCCGACGTTCAAAAAAGCGTGTCCGATGTGCGGATATCCGATGCAGTTCCGTTACAAGACTGCATACGGCTTACGCCTGCACATCTGTACGAATGAACCGGAGATCTGCAGCTTTATGACGAACAATCCCGCCGCAGGCAAATTATCTATTATTAAATGCGATCAGTGCAGAGATGGGTACCTTATTGTCAAACCCGGTAAAGACAAAACAAAATTCATGCTTGGGTGCACGAATTACAAAAAGGACGGAACCGGCTGTAACCGGCTTATGGCGCCGAAATATTACTATGAGTACATACACATCACAAATACGCAGCCAGCTCCTCCTGTCGTGATTCCAAAAGGATATGATATAGCGCCGAAGACTACGGAGGTACCGTCTTCTTCAACGGGTGTACAGGCTGCGATAATTCACATTCCGCAGTTTAATCCGATTGAATTCCGCGGAATTGATTTGAATACGGTCATCGGAAAAATACTACAAACGCTTTCTTCTATCAGCACCAAAAAGTATTACGGAATCACAATGCTTGTTGATGTGCTTCGCGGATCGCAGAACAAGAGGATTCGAGAAGATAGACTTAATGTCGTTGATGGTTATGGGGAGCTCGCCAACGTCAGCCGCACTGATGTTGAATTCTTGATCAAATGGCTTATCGATAACGGTTTTATCCTGAAGACCAAAGGACTGTATCCGGTGCTTCACCCAACATATAACGGTGAACATTATGGTGAAGTGATTACGCGACAGAAATTACAGGCGCTCAAGAAAAAGCTGGAAAACACAGAGTCGACTTTGGCAGAATAATGTGGGAGGCAAACATATGATTCCTCGTCCGTTTTTCCCGTTTTTTACGAACTCATGCGGACGTCTTATGCACATTGTATCAAAATACGTGGGTTGTGCCACCCAAGAAAAGTCGACATTTTGCAGAAACGCAGAATGCCGGCTTTTCCTTTTCTTTGATCTGGTTCTTCTTCGGCAGCTTTTGGTTTTAATTTAAAAGCATCATCGGAGCAAGGCGTCAAAAACCTTGCTCCGCTTTTCTCATATTTAGAATCGGGCGCTTCGGTATCCCCATTGAAGTTATATCAGGATAATATAGATAAAAATATAACAAGGACAAAGGGCATTATTTGTCTTTGCTCACAGAGCGCCCGGTTCGTGTTTCCATCTGGTTTCTTACAATTATGTAAGGTTGTTCACTTTTTACGAAAAAGGTGATATAATCATTTTTAAAGGATCGGGAAACGGTTTTTGGTTTGTTCGACAAAACGGGAAAGGGGCGGATGGATATGTACGCAGGCAGGATCACGCAATTGCTGAAGCGGTATGGTCTGCCGTTTCTGGTGCTTCTTTTGAGCGCGTGCTTTTTGTTTCTGTGCCGCAGCCGCGTGCAGACACGTTTCCCCGTACTGCAGCCGCAGGACGGTGTGTTGGATGTGCGGGAGACCGATTTCAACGCAGACGTGTATCATATCATCAATCAATGGGATTATTGGCCGGGGATCCTTTTGGCGCCTGCCGACATTGCGTCTGCAAACGCGCCGCAAAAGGAAACGGGCTCTTACATAGACGACCATCTCGGCACATGGCGCATTGTGATACTCACCCGGCCGGAAACGTATCTCTCGCTTTGCAGCTTTTCCATCGACTACGGCACCCGCGTGTACGTGGACGGGCAGGAGGTGCGCAATATCGGCTTCGTCTCCGACGATCCGTCTAAGGCCGTGCCCATGGTGCGGTATGTGACGCTGCCGCTGTATTCCGGCGAAGACGGGCGCATCGAGATCGTATACCAATGCTCCAATTTCGTCCACAAGGATGGCGGATTTATCCAGAACACGCTGATCTCGACGCCTGAAAACATCGACGAATACCAGCGTGGGCTCACGCTCTGGTCGCTGCTGCTGGCGGGAGGTCTGACGTTCTATTCGCTCTACTTCCTGCTGGGCGCGGCTATCCGGAAAAGTCGGGAATACGCGGCGCTGGCGTTTTGCTGCGCGTTGATCGCTTTCCGAAACCATTTCTTTTTCGGCGAGTATCTGATGGGTGCAGGGTATGATTTCATCTTCCATTACCGGCTGACGGTGCTGGACGCGTCCCTGATCCCGTTTTCGTTGCTCTGTCTGTTTTCAGCGTTCTTCCCGCAGGCAGGCGGAGAAAAACGACGCGTACCCCTCATTTTAACAGCGGTCTACGCCGCGCTGACGATTTGTCATTTTGTGATCGGAACCGAACAGCTTGTGCCCCTGTGCTGGGTCTGCTGCGGCGTCGGCGTGCTGTTCTTCTTTTTGTATATTTACCGTTTCATCCGGCATTTGGGCAAGGTTCGCCTGACCGCGCCGGACGCGCTCACCTTTGCCGCCATCGCGCTGCTGATCGGGCTGCTCGTCTATGAGGGGCTGAACGTAGACAGTAACTCTGCAATGAACCAATTCGGTATTTCGCCTGTGGCGACGGTGGTCTGCATCCTGATCCTCAACGTGGTTATCCATACGCGCCTGGAGAAACAGACGGCGCAGCTGCGCGAGACGCGCCTGCAAAACGAGCTGCTCGGCAAGACGAACGAGATGAACCGCGATTTCCTGCGCATGGTGTCGCACGAGCTGAAAACGCCGCTGACTGTCATTTCCGGCTATGCGCAGCTCATGGAACGCCAGATGGAAAAGGGGATCTCCTCCGACGCTGCGCCGGAGCGGCTGAAGACCATCCGGCAGGAAGCCGACCGGCTCTCGGAGATCGTCACGCGGCTGATGGAATATACCTACGGCAACCATCGGGACGCGGAATTCACGGCGGTGGACGTCCCGGCGCTGTTCGAGAGCGCAAGCGCCGTGCTGCGTCCCGTGTGCGCCAAGCGGAGCAACACGCTGACCTTTTCCGAAAACGCCGGCATCCGTGTCCGCGGCAGCTTCGAGCTGCTGCTGCAGGTGCTCATCAACCTGGTCGTCAACGCAAACCGTCACACGGAAAACGGCGTGATCGCCGTGGAGGCGGAGGATTCGGGTGACGTCGTCGCGTTCCGGGTGCGGGATAACGGCGAGGGTATCGCACCGGAGATCGCGCCGCACATCTTTGAAAAGGGCTTCACCACCACGAACGGGCAGGGTCTCGGTCTTGCGATCTGCAGCGAGACGATTGCGCTGCACGGCGGGACGATGGAGCTTGCATCCACGGGGGCGGAGGGCTCCTGCTTCCGTTTCACCATTCCGAAGGAGGCCGGAAAATGAGTTATACGATCCTGCTCGTGGAGGACAACCCGCACATCATGGAGATCAACCGCGAAGCGCTCGTCATGGAGGACTATACCGTGCTGGAAGCCGCCGACGGACGCGCGTGCATGGAGCAGTTGGCGTCGCGCGACGTGGATCTGATCGTGCTGGACGTTATGCTGCCGGACAGCGACGGGCTGACGCTCTGCCGCCGCATCAAGGAGATGTACGGCACGCCGATCCTGTTTTTGTCTGCGCTGGGGGAGAGCGGACAAATCATCGACGGTCTGCGCGCCGGAGGCGACGACTATCTCCCGAAGCCCTATGACATCGGCGTGCTTCTGGCGCGCATCGAGGCGCGGCTGCGCGCTGCCGGAAGCGTCAAACGCTTCATCCGCTTTGGCGGTCTGCGTCTGGACACCGTCTCGATGATCGGATATGTCGGCGAAATCGACCTGCTGCTGACGCAGAAGGAGTTTTTGCTGCTGCTGTCGCTGGTCAAAAACGTCAACCGCCTGATAAGCAAAGAGGCGCTGTACCGCGAGGTCTGGAGCGCCGATCCCGGCGAAAACCACACTGTCATTTACACCACGGTCTCACGCCTGAACAAAAAGCTGGACGACGCGGCAGCCGGTCTGCGCGTGGTTCTGCACCGCGGCAAAGGATACGCGCTGGAGCAGATATAGGTCGAATCTTACAATTATGTAAGATTCGCGGTTTTGCATATATATCGTATATAATATCTTCAGGGAGATAATGCCAACCATCTTCCTGGAGATTTTTGGTTTTTCACGTAAGTTTTGGGATAAGAAAGGAGAATCATTATGAAACGAACTCTTTGCATCCTGCTCTCGCTTATGCTCGCGGTGACGGGGTTTGCCGGACTGTGCGTACCGGCTGCCGCGGCGGACTGGCAGACCGGCGACGTCGTCACGCTCGGCAGTTATCCGCAGAGCCGCGTCACGGACGACGCGACGATCGCCTCGCTGAACGCCGCGGCAGGCGGCTGGAAATCATACGGCTATTACAGCGGCACGGGCAGCCTGTCAGACGGCGGCATGTCGGCAAAGGATTATATGCAGTACTGCGACGTGACGGTAGACGGGCAGAAATACCGCGGCGTTCAGTTCACGCAGTACCGTCCGAAGATTACCGGCTACGGTGCCTGGGCGGACAACTCCTATCAGGACGACAACGGCTATACGGCGAACACCGTTTACTGGTTCCGCTATGAGCCGCTGAACTGGCGCGTGCTCGACCCGACAACGGGTCTGGTGCTGTGCGAGACGGTCATCGACAGCCAGCCCGTCAACAACTACGCGTTGTCGGATGCCGGCAAATACTACGGCGACGCGGACAAAACGCACTACGCGAACAATTACGCGGAAAGCTCCGTCCGCGCGTGGCTGAACGACGCCTTCTATGCGACGGCGTTCACGGCGCTGCAGCAGAACGCGATCACCGAGACGACGCTCGACAACAGCGCGTACAGCACAGGCTTTTCGAGTTTCGACAGCGCATCGACGACGGACAAGGTCTTTCTGCTGTCCTACCGCGAGGCGCAGAACACGGCATACGGCTTCAGCGGCAACATCAACGCAAACGACGCTGCACGTCAGGCGGAAGGCACGGATTACGCAAAGTGTCAGGGCGTGAACGTCGCGCCGGGCGGAACCTCTCCGTGGTGGCTGCGTTCGGCAGGCTACACGTCCGCCGCCGTCTGCAGCGTGCACGCCGCCGGTTCGCTCTACTACAACTACAACGCGTATTACACCTATTACGGTATCCGTCCCGCCATGACGGTGGATCCGGATGCGCTGGTCGTGCCGTATCAGAACGGCGATATCATTGAGTTCGGTTCCTATCTGCAAGGCAAGCTCGTCAACGAGGACTCCATCGCCGCGCTGGAAGCTGCCGCGCCGGACTTTTCGCAGTGGACGAGCTACGGCTACTACATCGGCACAGGCAATGAGGCAGACGGTCAGATGACCGCGTCGGATTATATGCGTTGGTGCGAAATCACGCTCGACGGAAAGCAGTACCGCGGCGTCCGGTTTACGCAGTACCGTCCGTGGAAGACCGATATGAGATCCACCAAGAGCGCCTCTGAGCAGGATGATCACGGTTATGAAACGGACACGACCTTCTGGTTCCGCTACAGGCCGCTGGAGTGGCGCGTGCTCGACGCAGAAAAGGGAATCCTGCTGTGCGAGACGATCATCGACAGCCAGCCGATCAACAGCTACGTCATTAAAGCCGGCACGGACGATTACGGCGAGACCGCGTACTGGGGCGACGCGGACCAATCGCGCTATGCCAACGACTACGCCCAAAGTGATCTGCGGCAGTGGCTGAACAGCGTTTTCCTGAATATGGCGTTTTCGCCGCAGGAGCAGGCTGTTCTGACGAATACGACGCTGGACAACAGCGCCGACGAGAACGTGTCCCGCCCCGCCTACGGCAGCAGCGCGACGGCAGACCGTGTTTTTCTGCTGTCGTATGCGGATGCGCAAAACGCGGCGTACGGTTTTACCGACAGCGAATCTCGCCGGGCGAAAAGCTCCGGCTATGCGAAGTGTCAGGGAGTGGACGTCACAAGCAATTACTCTCCCTGGCTGCTGCGCTCTCCCGGCAACAGCTCACGCGACATTATTCTCATCAACTACAAAGGCGATTTTGTCACAACGAATTACGCCTATACAACGGATCTCGGCATCCGTCCCGCGGTCTCGGCGGATCTGCGCGCGCTTTACGCACTGCAAAACATCCACGCCTACGGCGCGCCCGTCTGGGATTGGGCGGACGATTACAGCAGCGCGACGGCGACGTTTACCTGCGCCGACTGCGGCGACAAAAAGACCGCGACCGACAAGAATATCGACGTGACCGTCGTATCTGCGGCGGACTGCACGAACGACCGCGTCGAGATCTATACAGCGTCGGTCACGTTCGACGGCGCGGACTACACCGACACGACAAACGAAGTCACCATTCCCGACACCGCGCTCGGCCACGACTACAGCGTCGTGCACGAGACGGTCGCACCGACCATCAACGCCGAGGGCTACACACTCTACGCGTGCTCCCGCTGCGGCGACGTCGATCCCACGCACAGGGATTTCGTCCCTGCGAAGCAGATAGAGGCTACGGACAAACCGGTCCAGCTTGTGAAGGACGGCTATGCGTCGAACATTTCCGGCTCGCAGGAAAGCAGTGTCTGGTTCGGCAGCTACAAGCAGAGCAAGACCGGCAGCAGCTACAACGTCGACCCCGTCAAGTGGCGCGTGCTCTCGAACGCGGACGGCAAGCTGTTCCTGCTTTCAGATCAGAATCTGGACGTGTTCTTCTACCACGAGAGATACAGACCCACGACGTGGGAAACGTGCGATATGCGCAAATGGCTCAACGACCTTGCGCCGTACGAGGATTATGATACCGCCAACTTCATGAGCAATGCGTTTGCGCCCGGCGAGCTCGGCGCGGTCATGGTGACCGAACTGCAGACCGACGGCAGCAATCCGACGCAGGACAAGGTGTTCCTGCTCTCCGTGGACGACGTGCAGAATGCGGCATACGGCTTTACGGACGACGCCAGCCGTTTGTCCGTGAACACGCAGTATGTAGCAGGCGGCGGCGCGATCCGGCAGGGCATGTATGCGGCGGGTACGCCGGACTACTGGTGGCTGCGCACGCAAGGCGCTTTTGATGACCGCGCGGCGATCGTCAACAATACCGGCTATCTGGATACGCACGGCTACGACGTGTACAACAACGGCATCGCGGTGCGTCCCGCGTTCAATCTCGATCTGAGCAAGGTGCTCTTCGCCTGCGCCGCAGAGGGCGGCAAACCGGACGGAGGTCTGCAGGTGCTGCCGAAGTATACCGGAAACGAATGGAAGCTGACGATGCTGGACGACAGCCGCAGCGGCTTTACGGCGTCCGGCGACAGACTCGACGGCGACGTCTGGACGATCCGCTACAGCGGCGCCGAGACCGGCGAGAACGAAATGATTTCCGCCATGATCGTCGACGCGGACGGCGTCGTCACCTGCTACGGCGTGCTCGGCGCGGCAGAAGCGGGCGACGACAATACGCTCACGGTCGACCTCTCCGGCAAATACCGGGCCGGCGACACGCTCTATGTGTTCAACGAGCAGATAAACGGCGACAAAAAGACCGACTACGCGAGCGATCTTCAGCAGATCGCCAAGCTGTCGGATCTTTATGTCGGCAAGATCGTCGAGTTCGGCAGCTATCCGCAGAGCCGTGTGACGGACGACGCGACGCTCGATGCGCTGAACGACGCCGCGCCGGACAGCGGGAACTGGACGAGCTACGGCTATTACAGCAGCGATTCAGGCGACCGGTACGACGGTCAGATGACGGCGAAGGATTACATGCTGTACTGTGACGTGACGGTCGGCGATCAGAAGTACCGCGGCGTGACGTTCTCGCAATATCGCCCGTTTTATACAGGATATACATGTTACGAAGGCAACAGCAGTCAGGATGACAACGGTTACCGCACGGGCGAGACGTACTGGTTCCGATACGACCCGCTGTACTGGCGTGTCCTCGATCCGGATACGGGACTGATGCTGAGTGAGACGGTCATCGACAGCCAGCCGTATAATAACTATATCCTGTACTCCGATGTGGACGGATATGTATACTGGGGCGACGCGGACAAGACGCACTATGCCAACAACCACGCCGAAAGCTCGCTGCGACAATGGCTGAACGACGACTTTTATAACACGGCGTTCACGGAGCAGCAGAAGAACGCGATCGCGGCGACGACGCTGGACAACAGCGCCTACGACGCATCGCATTCCGCCTACGACAGCGCTCCGACAACGGACAAGGTGTTTTTGCTCTCCTGGGATGACGTGCTGAATACAGCATACGGGTTCAACGCTGACGCCTCGACGGACGATCCCGCCCGGAAGGCGGAAAGGATCTCGGATTACGCAAAGTGTCAAGGCGTATTCGAATCGTCAAACGAATGCTGCTGGTGGCTGCGCTCGGCCGGCCGCAATTCCAACGAGGCTTGCTATGTCGATTTCGGCGGCCAGGTCTACAGCAACTACTACGTCTATGTCACAAACTCCGGCGTCCGTCCCGCGATAACGATGGATCCGGATGTGCTGTCCCACGACCACGCATACGGCGAACCCGTCTGGGATTGGGCGGACGATCATACGACCGCGACGGCAACGTTCACCTGCGCCGTCTGCGGCGACACGCAGACTGTCGACGCTTCGATCGGCGTGAGCGTCGTTTCCGAAGAGTGGTGTACGACCGACCGTGTCGTGACCTATACCGCGGGTGTCACGTTTGACGGCACGGATTACACCGATACGACGGACGCGGTCACGCTTCCCGGCACCGCGCTCGGCCACGACTACAGCGTCGTACACGAGACGGTCGAGCCGACCTTTACCGAAGAGGGCTACTCGCTCTACGAATGCTCGCGCTGCGGCGACGTTGATCCCACGCACCGGGATATCGTCGACGCGCTCACGCCGCCGCCCGATACAGTCTACCAGGCCGGCGATCTCCTCGAATTCGGCAGCTATCCGCAGAGCCGTGTGACGGACGATGCGACGATCGACGCGCTGAACGCCGCGCCGCAGACGTGGCAGTCCTACGGCTATTACAACAGCGGAACGAATAATATGCTCGACGGTCAGATGACCGCGTCGGATTATATGCAGTACTGCGACGTGACGGTCGACGGACAGAAGTACCGCGGCGTCCGGTTCACGCAGTACCGCCCGCGGTATACCGGCGGCGCATCCGCGGCGGTCAGCTCTTACCAGGACGACAACGGCTATGCGATAAATTTTACATATTGGTTCCTGTACGAGCCGCTGCAGTGGCGCGTACTCGATCCGGCGGCAGGCCTTGTGCTGTGCGCGACGGTCATCGACAGCCAGCCGTATAACAGTTTTGTTCTCAAATCCGGAACCGACGCAAGCGGCAACCCGGTCTGTTGGGGCGACGCGGACATGACGCATTATGCGAACGATTACGAAGCGTCCGACATCCGCGCATGGCTAAACGACGATTTCTACAACACGGCGTTCCTGACGGCGCAGAACGATCAGATACTTCTGACGACGCTCGACAACAGCGCGTGCAAGCCATCCTATTCCGCCTATGACAGCGCGCCGACGACGGACAAGGTTTTCCTGCTCTCCTACGGCGAGGCGCTGAATACGGCGTATGGGTTCGATTCCGGGTATATGGCGAATGATCCCGCGCGTCAGGCGCAGGGCACGGATTACGCGAAGTGTCAGGGCCTGCAGACCGTCGGAACGAAACAAAACGCCTACTGGCGTCTGCGCTCTGCCGGCGGCAGTTCCAACGACACATGTCTTGCGGACAGTGACGGCTGGCTCACCGAGAGCTTCCTCGCCTATACCACCTGCTACGGTATTCGTCCCGCGATGCGGCTGGGCTATGTGGCGTTCAACGACTACAAAGCGGAACAAAAAGCAGCCGCCGATGCACTGGCACAGGCCGAAGGCAGCAAAATCTGTCCCGTGCTGCTCGAAGAAGCCAAAGACCGGATCGACGCCATTGTGTATGATTCCCGCAAGACGATGGACGAGAACAAGGCCGCCGTCGACGCCGTGATCGCGGCGCTCGAAAGCGGCGCGTTCAACCACGACTATGACGCGGTCGTGACAGACCCGACCTGCACCGAGAAAGGCTACACGACGTACGCCTGTTCCCACTGTAAGGACACGTATACCGACAACGAAACAGAAAAACGCGGCCACGACTACAGTGTCGTGCATGAGACGGTCGCCCCGAACTGCACCGAGGAAGGTTACACTACCTATGAATGCTCCCGCTGCGGCGACGTCGATCCGACGCACAAAGACGTCGTGGGTACGACCGACCATACCTACACCGACGAAAACTGGACGCAAGCGGTCGCAGCCGACTGCGGCAACGACGGCAGCGTCGGCTACTATACCTGTACCGGCTGCGGGCAGCGCTTCGACGCGGCGGGCGATCTCCTGTCCGACGACGACGTCCGAATCCCCGCGACCGGAAAACACGACTACAGCGTCGTGCATGAGAAGGTAGATCCGACCTGTACGGACGACGGCTACACGGTTTACGCGTGCTCTGTCTGCGGCGACGTTGATCCGACGCACAAGGACGTTGTCGCCGCCCGCCACGCCTACGGCGAACCCGTCTGGAACTGGGCGGACGATCACAGCAGCGCGACGGCGACGTTCACCTGCACGGACTGCGGCGAAACGCAGACCGTTGATGCTTCGATTGACGTGACCGTCGTTTCCGCGGAGGACTGCACGAACGACCGCGTCGTGACGTATACCGCGTCGGTCAAGTCCAATGGCACGGACTACACCGATACAACGGACGAAGTCACCATCTCCGGCACTGCATCGGGTCACAACTGGGAATTCTTTGAATGGGATTGGCGAATCGAACCGACATTAAAATATACCGACGCTTTCCGCCCCGATATATACTACACCGTAAAGTGCAGCGCATGCGGGGAAGAAAAGTCGATGAGGTATGATAAAGAGATTCCGGTCTTTACCGCGTTCGCGCCCACCTGTACCGAGGACGGCTGGACTCAGTATTTCGCTCCGCTGACCTATAACGGCGAAAACCACGACTGCACCTATATCTTTACCGCAGACATGCTCGGCGACTACGCCAAGGCTACGGGTCACGACTGGGACGAGTGGCGCAAAATCAGCGAAACACAGCATCAGCGCGTCTGCAAAAACGACAGCAGTCACACCGAGAAGCAGACGCACCAATGGGGCAACTGGACGATTATTGACGCGGACAACCACAAGAGCGTGTGCTCAGTCTGCGGCGCTGAACAAACCCGATCCCACCTCTACGGCAGCGTATCCTACATCTGGATGAAGGAGGGCGATGTTTGGAAAGCAACCGCCTCCCGTATCTGTCAGGATTGCAATAAGGAGCAGACCGAAACGGTAACTGCCGCGGGCGCGCAGAGCAAAGCGCCGACCTGTACCGTGAACGGCGAGACGACCTACACAGCGACGTTCAGCAATCCTGCATTTGAGACCAAGACCAAGACGGTCGCCGATATTGACGCACTAAACCACGACTGGAATACCGCGTGGTCAAAGGACAGCGCCAATCACTGGCACGACTGCACGCGCTGCGACGAGAAGAACGACGAAGCGGCGCACACTTACGGCGAAGTTTCCTATACGTGGGAGCAGACCGGAGACGCGTGGAAAGCGACGGCAAAACATGCCTGCACCATTTGCGGATGGGAAGAGTCCGAAACGGTCAACGCAACGGGTGCACAGAGCAAAGCGCCGACCTGCACCGTGAACGGCGAGACGACCTACACGGCGCAGTTTGAGAATCCCGCGTTTGAAACGCAGGTCAAGACGGTCGCCGACATAGCCGCGCTCGATCACGACTGGAAGACCGCGTGGTCGAAGGACGGCGTGAATCACTGGCACGACTGCACGCGCTGCGACGCAAAGAACGACGAAGCGGCGCACACCTACGGCGAAGTCACCTATACGTGGCGTGGAAAGCGACGGCGAAACGCACCTGCACCGTCTGTGAATGGGTAGAGACCGAAACAGTCAATGCAACCGGCAGCGAAACCAAACCCGCAACCTGCACCGTGAACGGTGAGACGATCTACACGGCAACGTTCAGCAATCCGGCATTTGAAACGCAGCAAAAGACGGTCGCCGATATTGCCGCGCTTGACCACGACTGGAAGACCGCGTGGTCGAAGGACGGCGTCAACCACTGGCACGACTGCACCCGCTGCGATGAAAAGAACGACGAAGCGGCGCACACCTACGGCGAAGTTACCTATACATGGGAACAGACCAGAGGCGCATGGAAGGCGACGGCAAAACGCGCCTGCACCGTCTGTGAATGGGAAGAGACCGAAACGGTCAGCGCGACCGGCGCGCAGAGCAAAGCGCCGACCTGTACCGTGAACGGCGAGACGACCTACACGGCGCAGTTTGAGAATCCCGCGTTTGAAACGCAGACCAAGACGGTCGATGATATTTCCGCGCTCGACCACGCGTACGACGCAGTCGTCACGGAGCCGACCTGCACTGAAGACGGCTATACGACACACACCTGCTCACGCTGCGACGATACCTATACCGACAATGAGACGGCTGCGCTCGGTCATGCATGGGGCGAGTGGAAGATCGTCCGCATCGCCGCGCCGGGCGAAAAGGGCGAGAAGAAACGCGTCTGCACACGCTGCGGCGAAGTCGAAACAGCGGAGATCGACGAACTGATGATCACGTCGTCCGTCGATGGTCAGACCGGCAGCGCGCTCACCGTGACCGTGCCTTACGCCAAGCGCGGTGCGATCGCCACGACGCTGACCGCGGACGAACCCGTAACCTACACGTCCTCCGACCCGAAACTGCTGACCGTGGACGACGACGGCAGCGTGCGGTTCGTGCGGCTGTGCATCTTCTGCAAGAGCGCGACCATCACGGCCGTTTCCGCAGACGGCAGCAAAGTCGCAACATGCAAAGTCAATATCGA
>CADARP010000025.1 GCA_902790325.1 Oscillospiraceae bacterium
TCAAGGTGCTTCCCACGTCCGAAGGCTTCCCTCCCGCAACGTGCTTTGCTATTATATCCGAACACTCCCCATTTGTCAACCCCTATTTTTTGCCTTTTTTCACCTTCTTTCAACTATTCCGGGCGTGTCATGATTGTCTGTCCACCACATCTTGTTTTCGATTGTTTTCATCGTTCGTCTATATATACATTATATAGATATAGCTGTGTGTGTGAACGTTCTGAAAAAACAGAAGTTCAAAAGAGGCCGCAGAGCAGCAGAATAGAGAAAGCGCCCGCGGCAAGGCCGATCCACTGCTTTTTCGAGAACTTTTCTTTCCACACGACAAGCCCGATCAGCAGCGTGATGAGGATCGCGACGCCGTTGACCAGCGGGAAGAACACGATCGCGCGCATCGCGCCGGCAAGGTAGGTGTTGATCTGGTTGCAGACGCCGATACCGACGCCGCTCATGAGCACATATACGGCAGTCTGTTTGCGCAGCTCCGGCTTCCATGCCGTCGGCGGCTCGCCGTGCAGGCGCGTGTGCAGGACGGTCAGCACCGCGGAAAACACTGTGTAGACGACAAACGCCACGATCAGGAACATGCCGAGCTGCCCTTTTTCGGGAGAATTCTGGTGCACCTTTTGCAGCACGCCGACGGCGCCGTTAAACAAAAACGCACCCAGACACAAAATCAGCCACCGCAGCGACATGCCGCGCGTGTCGCTCTTTTTGTCCATGGAAAACACAAACGACAGCAGCATCAGCGCAATGCCGCCGTACTGTCCGATCGTGACCGCTTCGCCGTACAGCGCCATTCCCGACAGTGCGGGAATGACCATTGCGCAGAAGATGATCGTATTGGTATAAGACAGCGGTCCCGTTTGCAGCGCCATCATGTTCAGAAGCGTGAACAGCGCCGTCGCCAGACCGTACATCGCACCCATGAGCGCAGTATACGCGCCGGGGACGCACAGCTCGCCCTTGACGAGGCTGATCGCAGCCAGCGTTGCCAGCGATAAAAACGCGGAAACGGTATTGAACAGATACAGATCTCCGTTGTGCGAAACGCATTTCTTGCTGAAATCATTGCGCGCAACGGCACAGGCAAGGACGCTGAACAGGATCGAGACCGCCAGCAGAATATAGTTTTGCAATTTAAACGCCTCCGTCTGCCGAAAACTCCCGTTTATTATAGCAGATAGCACGCATTTTGCAAGAGGCGCGCGAAAGGAATATGTGCAAAAAAGGTTGTACAAGCGGTTCCCGATGTGATACAATCAAAACAGATCAAGAAAGAGGTGCGCTCATGAGCAAGGTCAAAAAGCTTCTGCTGCTTTTCTGGAACCGCTTCGTCGATGTACGTAACCGTTTACGCCAAAAACGGCTGTACCGCCGGGACGCGCGGTATGTGCGCCGTCATGCCCCGCCGCAGGTGCTCTCCATCGGAGAGACGCTGGAGCTCGTCGCGCGCAAACAACTGTCCGTTTCCCGCTTCGGCGACGGCGAGATCAAACTCATCGCGGGAAAGAACATCTCCTTCCAAATGCAGTCCGCCGCGCTTTCCGATGCGCTCGGCAGCGTTCTGAAAAGCGACGACGACGGGTTTCTCGTGTGCATTCCGGACATCTTTGACGACCGCGGCTATCTTCTCGACGCGCCCGCGGCACACTGGAGAAAACACCTTTCCGCGTTCCGTCCGGTCTGGTATGCCCATCTGCGACCGGGCAAGGTTTACGGCAACGCTTTCCTGTCCCGCTGTTACATGCAGCTGCGGGACAAAAAGATGTGCGCCGACTATTTCCGGCAAATGAAACAGATCTGGGACGGACAAGACGTCCTGCTGATCGAAGGCGAAAAAAGCCGGCTCGGGATCGGCAACGATCTTTTTGACAATGCGCGTTCTTTGCAGCGTATCCTCGGACCGGTCAAAAACGCTTTCGACAAATACGACGCGCTGTTCAATGCGGCAAAAACATACGGAAAAGACCGCCTGATCCTGCTCGCGCTCGGTCCGACGGCCAGCGTAATGAGTTATGCGCTGTTCCGCGAGGGGTTTCGTGCGATCGATCTCGGCCATGCGGACGTGGAGTACGAATGGTTTCTGCAAGGTGCGCAGACGCGTGTCCCGATCCGGAACAAATTTGTCAACGAGGCCGGCGCGGGCGCAGACGTCGGCGAGCTGGAAGATGCGGCGTATCAAAGTCAGATCCTTATGAAAATCGTGTGAGAGATGACGGGAGAAAGAGATGAATAAAAAAGAAAAAGCGCTGTTCGCGGTGAACGCGCTCAAAAAGGAATATCCGGAAGCCCTGTGTTCGCTTGAGGCGGATGATCCGTTCCGGCTGCTTGTCGCCACGCGTCTGTCCGCGCAGTGTACGGATGCGCGCGTCAACCTCGTGACGCCCGCGCTGTTTGCCGAATTCGGCACGCCCGAATCGATGGCGGCAGCCGGCGTCGAACGCGTGGAGGAACTGATCCGTTCCTGCGGCTTCTATCGCATGAAAGCCCGCGATCTGATCGCGATGGCGCAAATGCTCGTCGCACAGTACGGCGGCATCGTGCCGGATTCCATCGAGGCGCTGACCGCGCTGCCCGGGATCGGCCGCAAGACCGCAAACCTGATCTGCGGCGACGTGTACGGTCAGCCGGGCGTCGTCGTTGCGGACACACACCTCATCCGTATCACGAACCTGCTGGGGCTTGTGCAGACAAAAGACCCGTACAAAGTAGAACTCGCACTGCGCGAACTGCTGCCGGGTGATGAAAGCAACGATTTCTGTCACCGGTGCGTGCTGCACGGCCGCGCCGTATGTATTGCGCGCAGACCGCAATGTGCCGGCTGCTGCCTGCAAAGCGTCTGCGACTATGCCGGTCATACCGCATGAAGCAAAAACATCGTGAGCGCGCAAACGCCTGCGCCCGCCAGCGCCGAGCCGAGTAAGGACAGGACGTTCCGCACCCTGCGCCGTACCCGTGTCGCGGGCGGTTTTCCCGCACTGCTCATCTGGCTTGCGCGCTCGCGCAGCTTGCCTTCGCTCACCGCGGAGAACTCGGGTTTTACCAAAAACAGAATGCGTTCAAAGTACTCGCAGTCTGTCTGCGTGATCTCCACAACCTGCCGATTCACTCCCTTGATCATGGGCAAAATCCATCCTTTCATCCGTCACGTTCAGGGATAGTTTGACCGTCTTTTTCAGTGTTTATACAGCCGTTTTGAATATGGCCGCATGCGCCCGTTTTTGCCCTTTTTGGTGGATAACCCTGTGGAAAATGTGCATAACTTTGTGCCAAAACCTTGAATTTAAACCAGATTTATGCGGTGAATAAGTTTTTTCGACATTGAAATCATACTGCAAAAGGAGGTGGTCCGGATGCATAAAACCTGCCGGAAAACGTCCGCAAAACACGCCGTCCGCGCGCTGCTCACCCTGACGTTGGCAGCCGCTGCGGCAGAGCTGCGGTACTACCCGCGCTACCGCCGAGACGCATTCGATCTGGCGCCGCGATCCCACGACGAGCTGCGCGTGACAAGCGCGAATGCGCGGTGTCTGAGTCCCGCCGATCTCGGCAAAAAAAGCTGGCTGTACCGCGCGTCACTGCTGCTGCGCGTCCTCGACAGCGAACAGCCGGACGTGATCGGATTCCAGGAAGTCACGCGCGTCCATTACGCCTACCTGCAAGCGCACCTGCCCGGATATGAAAGCGTGATCGCCTACCGGGACAAAAGCCCGCTTTCCGAAGGGTGTCCAATCTTCTACAACACGAAACGCTTTACACTGACGGACAAGGGCTCCTTCTGGCTGAGCGAAACGCCCGAGCGCAGCAGCAAATCCTGGGGCGCGGCGTTCCCGCGCGTCTGCTCCTACGTCATTCTGCGCGATCTGGACACGGACAAGCCGCTGGTGGTATTCAACACGCACCTCGACCACGTCAGTGACGAGGCGCGCATCCGCGGCATCGGCGTCGTGCTGGAGAAGCTGAAACGGTTCGGCGACCTGCCGTGTGTGCTGATGGGCGATCTGAACGCCGTCGAGGACAGCGAGACATACCGCTGCGCGACACAACAGTTCGACGATGCGAAATACCGCACCGCCGATCCGCCGACCGGTCCGACGTACCAGAACTGGGGACAGGCGCTCGACCGGGAGAATATCGACTATTTCCTCATTTCCAAAACGGGGATCGCCGTGCAGTCCTATCAGATTCTCGATACGACCTTCGACGGTGTGTACCCGAGCGACCACTTTCCGATCGCCCTGCGCTTGACGCTGGAATAAAACGCCTGAACATCCGACAGGCTGCCGCGGTTGAAAACGATCAACCGTGACAGCCTGTTTTGCGTTTCTTTCCGTTTGTTATGCGCCCTCGCCGCCGTAAACATCGACGCCCATCTTATCGAGAATGTCCATCACTGTCCAGCGGATGTGATTCCTGGTGTACTCCGTCACGCCGTACAGGTAGGTGTTACGCACAAACGACTGCGCCTTTTCCTTCAACGATTCGCGTGCCGTGATCGAGAATTCCTGCGACCAGACCACGTCACCTTTGCTGTTCACGACATCGCAGACAACCGTTGCCTCTCCCTCCCAGCTGGCCACACAGTTGACCGACTTTCCGGTGCAGTCTTTCCAACTGCTGTCTCCTTCGGGGTAGGCGCCGTTGCCGCTCCAGTGATAGGACTCGCCGTTCTTGAGCTTGTCATATTCCGCAGTCAGTGTCAGCACTCTGCCGACGCGCGTATTCACTTCGGTATACACGGTATCGAAATCCTTTTTGTAGTGCGTCCATTCCACATCGGCGTTGAACAGCGCGTCGTTGCCTGTCTCTTCCCAACCCCACTCGGGATCGAATTCGTTCTTGTACGCCGTGATCTTGACTTTTTTCAGAGATTTGCATCCGGCGAATGCTTTCATGCTGACGTACGTGTCGCCGATGACCAGTGTGCGCAGGTTGGTGCAGTCCTCAAACGCGTGACTGCCGATGTAGCCGACGCCGTCCGAGATGACGACTTTCGTAATGTCCTTGCGGCCGGCAAACGCGCCGTCACTGACGCTCGAGACTGTATTGCCGCCGAGCTTTGCGGGGATGGTCAGCGTGCCGTTTACGACCGTCTTGTGTCCGGTGATAGTCGCAAATGCTTCGCCGTCGTCTTCGTACGGTCCGTCGACATAATACTGGAAACCGTCCGCGCTCTTGGCGGAAGCGGGCAGTACGAACATCGTCAGCAGCGCCGCAACAGCGGCGAGCAGGGCAAGCATTCTTTTCCATGTGCGGGTGGTGTTGGTGTTTTTCATTTTTTACTCCTCTTTTCTTTGTATTGTTTTGAGCGGTATTTCGGGGTTTGTCTGTCCCCCGTCGACACGCATACAATACCACACGTTTCACAGAATATGCGCCGATTGTCAAATTTGACACTCTTTTTGTCATTTTTGATGCAGGCGTGCCGTTCGCGACAAAAAGCGCATCCGCAAAAAAGCACGCTGTACGGGTTACCCACCGTGACAGCGCACGGGGCTGCGAGCATTCGCTCGCAGTCCCGTGATCGTTTCTGTTCCGATTGTTGACAGACCGCCCTCACAGGCACAGCACGTCGCGTCCGACGAGGTCGTATTCCTTCGTGTCGGTCACGCGCACCTCGGCAAAGTCGCCGGGTTCGTAGTTGCGGTCGCTTGTGAAGTACAGCACGCCGTCGATTTCGGGCGCGTCCATATATGTGCGGCCGACGTAGCAGTCGGCATATGCGTCATAGTCCTCCACCAGCACGGTGTATGTGCTGCCGATGCGGGCAAGGTTCTTGTCCTCGACGATGCTGTACTGATCGTTCATCAGCACCTCTCCGCGGCGCTGCTTGACGTCGTCCTCGACCTGGCCGTCCATCTCATACGCCGCCGTGCCTGCCTGCGGCGAAAACGCAAAGCAGCCCATGCGGTCGAATTCCATCTCGTTGACGAACAGCGCCAGATTATCGAACGCATCCTCGTCCTCACCCGGGAAGCCGGTCATAAACGTCGTGCGGATCACGATGTCGGGCATGGCTTCGCGCAGCTTTTCGATCAGCGCACGGTTTTCCGCCGCCGTGCCGCGGCGGTTCATCGCCGCAAGGACACGGTCGTCCGCGTGCTGCAGCGGCAGATCCATATAGTGCAGCACCTTCGGTTCCGTCGCCATCACGTCGATCAGCTCATCCGTCACCTTGTCGGGATAGCAATACAGCAGCCGGATCCATTCGATCCCGTCGATCGCGCACAGCTCCCGCAGCAGCGCCGGCAGACGCAGCTCGCCGTACAGATCCATACCGTAGTTCGTCGTGTCCTGCGCGATCAGGATCAGCTCTTTGACGCCTGTTTCCGCAAGCTGCCGCGCCTCCTCGACGATGCTTTCCGTCGGGCGGCTGCGGAACGCGCCGCGGATGGACGGGATCGCGCAGTAGGTGCAGCAGTTGGAGCAGCCGTCCGCGATCTTGAGATACGCCCAGTATTCCGGCGTCGTCAAAAGCCGCTGCCCGTCGAGCGGCAGTCCGCTCTGGTCCGGGCACTCGAACAGCCGCGTGTCCTGCGTCAGTGCCTTCTCTACCAGATCGGCAACGCTGCCGTTTGCGCCGATGCCGACCACCGCGTCGACCTCCGGGAATTCCGAGAGAATCTCCTCGCGCTGTGTCTGCACAAGGCAGCCGGTCACGACGATCTTGCGGATCACGCCCTCATTCTTCATCTCGACCATATCGAGGATGTTCTCGATCGCCTCGCGCTTCGCGTCGTCGATGAACGCGCATGTGTTGATGATCACCGCGTCCGCGCCGTCAATGTAATCCACGATCTCAAAGCCCTTTTCCTGCAGGGCAGCCAACATCATTTCGGCGTCCACCTGATTCTTCGGACAGCCCAGAGAGATCATTCCGACTCGCATAGAGTATCGTCTCCTTCTTCTTCGATCTGCCGCAGCGCGCTGCGGATATCGCCGTAGCCGTATCCCAGCCGCTGCAGCGCGGCGATCGTGCGCCGCAGGCCCTTCTCGTCACCGTACTTGCCGGCGAATTTGGTTTTCAATAATTCTATGATACACACATCCGCTGAGAAGTCAAGTCCCCCGACGGCAGCCTCTGCCGTTTCGCGGTCGACGCCCTTCTGCAAAAGCTCCTGCATGATGCGGCGCGGCGCGCACTTTTTGCGCCGCAGCAGCTCGGCGGCATAATTCTCCGCATAGCGCGTATCATCCAAAAGCCGCAGTTCCGTCAGCCTGTCCGCCGCCGCTTCCGCCGCCTCATCGCCGTAATCCTCTCGCAGCCGCTCGATGATCTGCCTGCGCGTGCGATCCTGATAAGACAGCAGACTCGCACCCTTGTTGAACGCACGCCGTCCGTTCGCCTCGCGCAGGAAATCCGCCGCTTCCGCCGCCGTCAGCTCCGCGCCGTCGCGTATGCCGCACGTGCCGAAATACAGGGAATCGACGGTGGTTTGGTATTCACCGTCGATATAGATGTGTATTTTGTCCCTGTTGCCCGGTTTGACCGTCAGCTTCATATCAGTCGTCGTCCACGGCAATGTCCAGCTTGGACTTTGCTTCTTCCTTGGTCACGGGCACCTGTACAGGCTCCGCTGCGGGCGCAGCCGCCGGTCTGTCCTTGCCCTTCTTTGCGGTCTTGTTCAACTGGATGATGCGGTCTTTGTCCGCCTGGATCTTTGCCTCGATCTCGGCACACAGCGCGGGATCGTTCGACAGCAGTTCCTTGACATTGTCGCGTCCCTGCGCCAGACGCTGCTCGCCGTAGTAGAACCACGCGCCGCTCTTGCGGATCACGTCGAGCTTGACGCCCAGGTCGATGATCTCGCCGATGTGGGAGATCCCCTCGCCGAACATGATGTCGAACTCCGCCTCCTTAAAGGGCGGGGCAACCTTGTTCTTGACGATCTTCACGCGTGTGCGCGCGCCGATGAATTCGTTGCCCGCGGCTTTGATCGTCTCGATGCGGCGCACGTCCATGCGCATGGTGGCGTAGAACTTCAGTGCGCGGCCGCCGGTCGTCGTCTCGGGATTGCCGAACATGACGCCGATCTTTTCACGAAGCTGGTTGATGAAGATGATGATGGTGCCGGTCTTGGACACCGCGCCCGCCAGCTTGCGCAGCGCCTGCGACATCAGACGCGCGTGCTGACCCATGTGCGAATCGCCCATCTCGCCCTCGATCTCGGCACGCGGCACCAAAGCCGCCACGGAGTCGATGACCATGACGTCGATCGCACCCGAACGCACCAGCGCCTCGGCGATCTCGAGCGCCTGCTCGCCGTCGTCCGGCTGCGAGACCAGCAGGGAATTGATGTCCACGCCGATCTTTTCGGCATATACGGGATCGAGCGCATGCTCGGCGTCGATGAACGCGGCCTCGCCGCCCGCCTTCTGTGCCTCGGCCACAACGTGCAGCGCGAGCGTCGTCTTGCCGGAGGATTCCGGTCCGTAGATCTCGATGATCCTGCCGCGCGGCAGACCGCCGATGCCCGTTGCCGCGTCCAGCGCGATGGAGCCGGTGGATATGGCTGCCACATTCATGGTGCGGTTCTCGCCCAGACGCATGACCGCGCCGTCACCGTAATTCTTTTTGATCTGCTGCAGCGCCGTTTCCAACGCCTTCTGCCGGTTGTCCTCTTTGAGCTCGGGCATTTTCTTGTTGACTGCCATAAAAATCTCCTCCGTTTCTGTACAAATGTTCGTTTATGGTTGTCATTATACCGTATTTCTACGGTAAATGCAAGCGCTAAATAAAAAAATCTGAAGAAATTGAAAAAAAGGCTTGCATTTTCTGCGAGAATCTGTTAAGATACCTTTTGCTATCTTTGACGATGTATTTCGTATGGGCTAAATCGCAGCTGTAAGGAGGTGCCGATCATGGCAAAGTGCGAATTTTGCGGAAAGAGCGTTACTTTCGGTATCAAGGTTTCCCATTCCCACAGACGTTCCAACAGAACATGGAAACCCAACGTGAAGCGCGTTAAGGCAATTGTGGACGGATCCCCCAAGCGTGTGTACGCATGCACCCGTTGCCTGCGCTCCGGCAAGGTCACCCGTGCCGTCTGAGGTCGGAACCTTTTGAACGTAATTTGGCGCTGAGGACTGTTTCTTCGGAAACGGTCCTTCTTTCTTTTTCCGCTCCTTTTTCGGCTGCATAAGCAGTATAGCCGAAATCGTGTACGTTAAAAAGGACAGCAAATACACAAAAACGAAAAGCCGGCGCAGGGAGCGGGAGAAATCTCTCCTTCTCCTTGCGCCGGCAGTGCCGTTCAATAAATGCCGCGGACGCTTAGCCGAAGTAGCGGTTCAGCAGACCCTCGAACGCTTTGCCGTGACGGGCCTCGTCCTTGCACATCTCGTGCACGGTATCGTGCACCGCGTCATAACCGAGCTCTTTCGCTTTCTTGGCGAGCGCAAGCTTGCCCTCGGTCGCGCCGAACTCCGCGTCCACGCGCAGCTGCAGGTTCTTCTTGGTGTCCGCCGTGACGACTTCGCCCAGAAGCTCCGCAAACTTCGCCGCATGCTCCGCTTCCTCAAACGCGATGCGCTTGTACGCCTCGGCGACTTCGGGATACCCCTCGCGGTCTGCCTGGCGGCTCATCGCCAGATACATGCCGACCTCGCTGCATTCGCCGCTGAAGTTCTGGCGCAGTCCCTCGACGACCTCGGGATCGAGATCCTTTGCAATACCGACCTTATGCTCGTCCGCCCAGACGCGCTCGGCTTCCTGCACAAGGAATTTCTCGCCGGGAACGCCGCACAGCGGGCACTTCTCGGGCGGCTCGTTGCCTTCGTAGACATAACCGCAAATGGGACATACATACTTTTTCATGTTTATACCTCCGTGATTTTGATATTTGTGTTTATAACGTGACAAGTTTACTCTGCACAAGATATGCGCCGAGCGCGTCCGTTTTAACCGTGATCTGTGCGCCGTCCGTGTACGGTTTGAGCAGCTCCTGTACGCTGTCGACCGAAGCAGCCTCGCCGGAGCCGGACAGAACGCCCGCAGCGTAATCGCAGGCCGCCTGCAGGAACGCGGCATATGCCGAGAAGCTCCACGTCGCAACGATTCCTTTGACGCCGACGCTGTCCGCGCCGAGCTGCTGCACGGCGTATGCGCTGTCGGTCTCGTGTCCGGTCAGATCCACGCCAAGATCCGCGGCAAGCGCAAGCGGCGAAGGCATGAACGCGGCAGGCATAACCATACCGTGCGCGGCCGCATCAGCCGCAAGCGCGCCCTGCACCTGCGGTTCGGTACAGAACAGCGCGGTCTTTTTGCCGTGCTTTTCCTCCTGACGCGCAGCGTCCTCGGCAAGATACTGCTTGGCGGATTCGAGCGTTCTGCCGGTCTCGTACAGATCGATGCTCGACGTGGCGTAAAAGGCGATTCCGGCTTCCTTGCACGCATCCTCGGCCGCCTTGCGCAGCGCGACGACGGAGCTGTATTGCAGATGACGGCGCGTCGAATAGAACACGAAATTCTCTGCGCCCATCTCCTTGGCTTTTTCTGCCGCTGTCTCGCCGAGCGCGGGGAAGTCGACGCTGAGCATCAGATCCGCGGTTTTCGATTCAATGGAGCCTTCGTGCGGATTGCAGACGACGATGCACATGTCGCTGCGCATCTCGCGCACCATCTTGACTGCCGAAGCAGTGCCGTTGACGCCGTCGGCAAAAATGATCGCCTTGACGTTTTGATTTTCCGCGGCTGCCTTTGCAGCACGCTGCACGGCGGTGGGGTTCGCGTAGAAATCCTCGCCGTATTTCAGCAGCAGCACGGACTCGGGATGCGCCTTCGCAATCTTGCTTGCGACCGCGTAAAGCTCCGGCGCCTGTTCGCTCGCACCGGTGATGATGGCGATCTTGCCGTTATCTGCCGTGTCGCTGTTTTGTGCCGTCGTTTTCCCATCCGCTGTTTTGCCGCAGCCGAAGGTCAGCAGGATCATGAGAACGGCCAAAAACGCCGCCAAAAGTCTTCTGCACATGGAGTACGCTCCTTTTCTTTTCGGTACCTATAGTTTACCAAAACCGCGGATCGCTGTCAACCGCGTTTCAACTCTATTTTCCTGTTCTGTGCGCGAGTTATGCGCGGTGCCACTTCACGCCGCTCGGCGTATCCTCAAGCACGATGCCCTGCGCCTTCAGTTCGTCGCGGATGCGGTCGGCCTCCGCCCAGTTTCTTGCCTTGCGCGCAGCGGTACGCGCCTCGATCAGCGCTTCGATCTCGCTGTCAAGCGATTTTTCCGCGCGGTTGTACACAAGTCCCAGCACGCCCGTCAGCTCGTCGAACACGGCGATTGCCGCCTCGACCGTGCCGCGGCTTGCGCCCGTACCGAGCACGGAAGTGTTGATGTCGCGCACAAGCTCGAACACGCTTGCGATCGCGTCCGCCGTATTCAGGTCGTCGTCCATCGCCTCGCAGAACTGCGCGCGGCGCTTATCAAACTGTGCAAGAACCGCTTCATCCGCGTCGCCCGCAGGCGCGTTCTCCAGCTCGAAATCGAGGCTGTCGCGGCAGGTATACAGACGTGTCAGCGACGCCTTGCACTGCTCGATGATGTCCACGCTGTAGTTGATCGGGCTGCGGTACTGCGACGAGATCATCAGATAGCGGATCGGCTCGTAGCCGTATTTCTCCGCCACGTCCCGCACGGTAAAGAAGTTGCCCAGAGACTTCGACATCTTCACGTTGTCGACGTTGATGTAGCCGTTGTGCATCCAGTAGTTGGCGAACGGCACGCCGTTGCAGCACTCGCTCTGTGCGATCTCGTTTTCGTGGTGCGGGAAGATCAGATCCTGGCCGCCGCAGTGGATGTCGATCGTCTCGCCGAGATAGCGGCGCACCATCGCGGAGCACTCGATGTGCCAGCCGGGACGTCCCTTGCCCCACGGAGACTCCCAATACGGCTCGCCCGGCTTTGCGGCTTTCCAAAGCGCGAAATCCATCGGCTCGCGCTTGACTTCGCCGACCATGATGCGCGCGCCCGCTTCGAGATCCTCGAGCGGCTGGTGCGAGAGCTTGCCGTACTGCGGGAACTTGGAAGGGCTGAAATACACGTCGCCGTCCGCGTCGTAGGCGTATCCCTTTTCGACAAGCGTTTCAATGATGCGGATGATCTCGTCGATGTTTTCTGTCGCCTTCGGATGCACGGTCGCCTCGCGCACGTTCAGACCCTTGGCGTCCGTCCAGAATTCGCGGATGTACGTCTCGGCGATCTCCTTGTACGTTTTGCCTTCTTCGTTGGCGCGCTTGATGATCTTGTCGTCGATGTCGGTGAAATTCTGCACGAAATTCACCTTCATCCCGCGGTACTCGAGATAGCGCCGCATCACGTCAAACACACACAGCGGACGTGCGTTGCCGATGTGGATAAAGTTATACACGGTCGGTCCGCAGGCATAGATCGACACCTCGTTCGGGCGGATCGTCTGCAGGTCTTCCTTGGTACGCGTCATGGTGTTGAAAATTCGCATAATTCTTATCCTCCGTTATTGAACGTTGTTGAGCTTTTCTTCCAGTTCCCGGATGCGCGCGTCCAGCGCGTCGAAGTGCTGCTGGACGGGATTGGGAATGTGGATCTGGTCGAGCGGGATGCGCTGGCCGTTCTCCTTGATGACCTGTGCCGGCACGCCGACAGCCGTACAGTTCGGCGGGATCTCCGAGAGTACGACCGCGCCTGCGGCGATCTGGCTGCCGTCGCCGACCGTGAACGGGCCGAGCACCTTCGCGCCCGCGCCGATCATCACGCCGTTGCCGATCGTCGGGTGTCGTTTGCCGACGTCCTTGCCCGTACCGCCGAGCGTCACGCCCTGATAGAGCGTCACATCGTCGCCGATGATCGCCGTTTCGCCGATCACAACGCCGGTGCCGTGGTCGATGAAAAAGCGGCGGCCGATGGTCGCGGCGGGATGGATCTCGATGCCGGTCTTGCGTACCGCGCGCTGGGATATCCAGCGCGCCAAAAAGAACAGTTTGTGGTGATAACACCAGTATGCCCTGCGGTGCATCCGGATGGCGCGCAGCCCCGGATACAGAAACAGGATCTCGAGGAAGGATCGCGCGGCGGGATCCCTGTCCCGCACGCTCTGCACGTCCTCCCGCAGTCTGTCAAACATGAAATCTCTCCTTCAAAAGATAAAGCCCCCCAGCCCACGGGCTCGGAGGCGTAGATACGCGGTTCCACTCCGGTTTCTCACTTTTTCGGAAGATAACGGTTCCACCCGGGCGGGCATTTCCTCCCGCCGGCTCCGGAGTGCACTTCGCCGCCGCCGCGCAAGAACGCTTTCACCGTATGCGTCCCTCTCTGCTGCGCATCGAACGGGTACTCTTCCCCTTCGCTGCCTGTACAAATCATTATATGCAAATTCTATTGAAAAGTCAATTCTTTTTTTCTTTCCTGCTTTTGACGAGGCAGACGATCAGCGTGATCACGACCGTTGCGGCGCACACCGTCGATCCGATCGTGATCCCGACGCCGTCGTAGGCATAGAACGTGGACGGATTGCCGAACCGCCGTACCAGCAGCGGGATAACAATATCCGCCGCAAACCCCAGAAACCAGATGACAGCAGCAGCGATGACGACGTTTCCGAAAATCCTTTTATACTTTGGAGTCATGCACAACACTCCTTTTTTATTCGGCGGATTCCTCCGCCGTTTCCGTTTTCTGCGCCTGCGCTTTCTTTTTTGTATCGGAGATCATCTTCTTGGTCAGCACGCCGGAGATCAGCAGGAACGCAACGATCACGACGACCGGGATCGCCACGATCCACGGGTGCTTGTCGACATCCTTGAGCAGCGAACCGAACAGCGTGTAGACAATGATCAGCGGGAGATTGCCGATGATTGCGCCGACCATGTAGTTCGGGAAAGAGATGTTCATCGCGCCGAACAGCAGGCTCGACAGATCGCCCGGCAGGATGCCGGAGAACTTGACGACGGCGGTCATTTTCCATTCGTTCGCGCCGGCGAAGTCCTCGATCTTGCTGACGGCTTTGAACCGTTTTTTGAGCGTATCCACCATGCCCGCTCCCGTGAAACGGCCGAGGAAGTAGGGGATAACAAGGCTGAGCGCCATCGCGATCAGATTGACCAGCAGTGCCAGCGGATAATTCGGAAGCACATAGGCGGTCACGCCCATCACGACGGCGGGCGGGAGGATCAGGCAGAAGGATTTGACGACCATGATGCCGATCATGACGAGCGACACGATCAGCGTACCGTTGGCAAATGCGCTCAGCTTCTCGCTCAGTTCGGGAATGTTTTTCGCGTTGATGTCGTATTTGTTCATCAGTACGATACCGACGACCACCAGCGCGATCATGATGACGCCGGTGACGATCTGCAGCACCTTGACGAGTTTGCCGTAATCTTTCTTATCTGCCATGCGTGTTCCTCCGTTTTATTTGTTCTTTTTGCGTTTATAGATTCTCCTTACGATGCCCGCAGCGCCCGCTGTCAAAGCGGCTGCCGCAGCCGCGCCGAGCACGATCACGCGCTTGCGGTCATATTCGTCCGCGCTCATAAAGAACGCAACCCGGTTCGCCGGCGTTTTGCCGACAAGATCATAGTAGTTGAGCGTGTACGTTTCGACGTTCCACGGATCGTTTTCGTCGATCTCGAACACGCGCACGCCGCGGGCACGCTCGGTGCCGTAGCTGCGAAACGATGCGCCGGGCGTCTGGACGATATGCACGCCGTCGAGGTCGCACGTGAAGTTGTTCGCGTGGTCATGGCCGAAAACGAGCGCACATACGTCGCCCTGCTCGCGGATGGCGTCGAGCTGTCCGAAATCCGCCTCGCATACGTCCGGGTATTCGTCGGCATAGCCGTCGGCTCTCGCGGGGTCGAGCTTGTACGGCAGCTTGTCGGGGCCGCGCCACTTGACGGCGTCCGGATCGTCCTCGGCGCAGGGGATGAACAGATCGCGCACCTGCGGAACGGGGACGTGCTGGAACATCAGCGACGGAACGGGTTCTCCGCCGTTTTCAGCTTTGAGTCTGCTGCTCTCGCGTTTGTACCACTTGACTGCTTCGGGCTTGACATATTCAAACCCCTTGCCCGTGCCGTCGTCCTTGCCGGCAGAATCGAGCATCCAGAGGTTGAAAGCGACTTTCTCGCCGTCGCTCGTGTAGATCGGCACATTATAGGTGTCGCAGTCCAACTGCGGCTCGACGTCGTTCAGACCGAAAAAGTGCGGATAGTCCTTGAAAAGGTCTGCCTGTTCCTGTTTGGAAAAGGGGACGAGATCATCGTGGTTGCCGAAGATCATGCAGAACGGGATGCCGCGGCGCTCGACCGGCTCAAGGATGTGGTACAGCGCCTGCTGCATGTGCAGAAGGATCACGGAAGGATCGTCCGTCTTCCTGCCGATATAATCCTCGTCCAGATGATTGCCATGGATGTTGTCGCCCGTGAAAACGACGAGATCGGGCTGTACGGCGTCGTATGCGCAGTCCAGCATCTGCGGCAGCGCATAGCGCACAAAATGCATATCCTGCGCGTCGCTCACCTGCAGGATCCGCAGTTTGCGTCCCTTCGGAAAACAGATTTTTCGTTCGACTTGCATGTGTTATTCCCCCATAACCTCGCGCAGGTACCGCACGGAAGCCGCGGCTTCCGCGTCCAGTTTTGCATCGTCCGCGCCGCCGGACAGATCGCGCCAGAGCGAGACGTTTTTGCCGACCGTGCCGCCCATGCGCACGAACGGCTCCATGACGACGTAACCGTCGTAACCGATCCCGCGCAGCGCGTCGCCGATAGCCGCCCAGTCCATACGGCCGCCCGCATACGGGCAGCGGCGGTTCGCTTCGCCCACATGGAAATGGCCGAGGAAGCCTTTCGTCTTTTCAATCGCTCCGGTCAGGGAATCCTCCTCGATATTCATATGGAAGGTGTCGAGCATCGCTTTGACGTTGGGTTTGTCCACCGCTTTGACGTAGTCGACGTCCTCATACGATTCGTTGATCATGTAGCCCTCGAAACGGTTGAGCGACTCCATGCACAGCGTCACGCCGCGGTCCGCCGCAAGGTCGGCGAGACGGCGCATGTTTTTGATGCTGCGTTCGGTATCGGCAGCCTTGTCGAAACCGGATGCGAAATCGACCGGCCAGTAGGAGTACAGCGCGCCGCCGATGCGGTCGATGCCTGCCAGCTCCATCTTGCGAAACACGTCGGCATAAAAAGCGAACGTGCGCTCCACTGCCGCGGCGTCGGTGGAAGCCAGATTGTGTTCCGGCCTCGGACCGTATCCGCCGGAAAGCAAAAGGCCGTGGTGCTCTGCCGCACGGCGCAGCTCGCGAAACGTCTCGTCGGAGTCGCGGTCAAACGCACCGCACGCGACCTCGAGCACATCGAAGCCGAGCTTCTTGACTTTTTCGATATAGGGCAGGAAATCTCCGCCCCATTCCTTCGCCCAGTAGGCGTAATAAATACCGTATTTCATGCCGATCCCTCCGCAGATTGAATTCTTATAGTATTATAGCAAACTCCGTACCGCGCTGTCAACGATTGCCGATAAAAAACGGAACCGCCGCGGAACAGGCGATTCCGGTACGCACGATCTGTTTTTTTCGATATGCCCTCCCGCAACGAGGCAGAGTCCTGTTTTCAAAACCGCACTGCAGGTCGGTATGCCGTTTAGCTTACTTTCCGACACAGAAACGCGAAAAGACCTCGCGCACGACGGCGTCGGCCGCTTTCTCTCCGGTCAGTTCGAGCAGCGCGTCGATACACCCGTCGGCGCAGACGTTGACCGCGTCGAGCGTCAGCCCCGTGTCGATCGCGTCGACCGCCTGCTCCAGGCAGTCGGCCGCGCGCACACAGCAGTCCTTCTGCCGCTCGTTTGCAAGCATCGCGGCGGACGGATCGAACGCGTCGGTGCCGAGCGCCTGCGTCACGGCGGATCGCAGATCGTCATACCCCCTGCCGTCCTTCGCGCACAGACGCACCACGGCAGGCACGTACTGCCGGATCGTTTCGGCGGAAACGCTTTCGCCCTTGTCGGCCTTGTTGAGCACCGCCACGCACAGCCGTCCGCGACAGGATTCGAGCAGTTCGACGTCTTCCGCGGTCAGCGGTGCGGAACCGTCGAACACCGCTAAAACCAGTACGGCACGTTCGAGTTTTTTGCGCGCGCGCTCGACGCCGATCTGCTCGACCGGATCGTCCGCGTCGTGCAGCCCCGCCGTGTCCGCCAGATGCAGCACGACCTCGCCCAGCCGCACGGTCTGCTCCACTACGTCGCGTGTCGTGCCGGGAATGTGCGTTACGATCGACTTCTCCGTGCCGGACAGCAGATTCATCAGCGTCGATTTGCCGACGTTCGGCCGTCCGACGATCGCGGTGTCCACGCCCTCGGTCACGGCCTGCCCCGCGTCGAAACGCGACAGAAGCCCGCGCAGCTCGTCCAGCGCCGCGGCAAACGTCGAGCGCAGATTGTCCGTGTGCACGGCTTCAATGTCCTCGTCCGGATAATCGACCCATGCGGCGATCGCCGCGTTCGCCGCGATCACCTTGTCGGCGACGGCGTGTATTTTACGCGAAAGGGCGCCGTCCAGCGCGTTCAGCGCGGCCTTGGCAGCCTGCTCGCCCTGCGCGGAAACCATGTGCATGACGGCCTCCGCCTCCGACAGATCGAGCTTGCCGTTTAAAAATGCACGCTTGGTGAATTCGCCCGCCTCGGCGGGACGCGCGCCGGCGGACAGCGCCGCCTGCAGCACGCGCTGTGTGATGTACAGTCCGCCGTGGCAGGAGATCTCCGCCACGTCCTCGCCCGTATAGCTGTGCGGTGCGCGAAACACCAAACAGACCGCTTCGTCCAAGGGTTCGCCCGCGTCGACGGCTCTGCCGAAATAGGCGCGGTACCCTTTGGACGCGGTCAAACGCGATCCCCGCACGGGCTCAAAAATCTTTTCCGCGATCGAGACCGCGTCGCCGCCCGAAATGCGGACGATGCCGATCCCGCCCGCCGCCTGCGGCGTGGCGACCGCGGCAATGGTGTCAGTTAGCTTCATAGTTTATATCCTATCCCGTTAGAGCGCGGAACCCTCCGCACCGCAAAACTGTGTAACAGTCAATCTATCCGCATCAATACCACAAAAATCCGAACAGGAAAATGCGGATGAGCCATTGCCACCAAGTGTATTTAACTGTGACTTTGAAATCGGTTTTCAATCCCTCATATTCGACAGTCACCGTCTTTTCGCCGCGTGGTTTTGCGGAATAGCCGCTCACTTGGAAAGCGGACGTGTCCGTAACTGTTTTCTTTGACCCGTCGTTATAGGTCACTTCCAATTCCATACCGGACAGATCGAGGCTTGTATCGTTGCGGTAGGTGTAGACGGTCTTTGTCGGCATTTTGCTGATTCGGACAGACGCCGGTTTGATCGTTTCAAACTTTGCAGTAAGGCTTCTGTCGGCTTTTACGACGAAAGCGTACTCCGCGCTGTCCGAAACAAGCGTCCCGTTTTCGTACCAGCCGACAAACGCGCTGCCCTCGTTCGGCGTTGCGGTCAGCGTCACATAGTCGCCGCTGACGGCGGAAAGGGAATCCGTTGCATATCCGTCGCCCGTCACGACAGTGGAAACAGTAAAGGTTTCTTCTGCCTCTTTGTCGGTTTCCGTCGGGGTGATCTCCGCGCCGCTGTCTGTGGTCAGCGTGTATTCTTCAAGTGTGAAATCATTTTCCGACACGTCGCCGGTCATGACCTTGCCGTCGGTGATCGCCACGTCGAAGAAGTTGACACGTCCCGTTTCGCCCGTATCGGAATCAATGGCGGACACGGTATAGTCCATCTTGCCCGTGTCGTTGCCGATGAGCTTGACTTCGTAATCGCCGTTTTCGGGCAGCCAGAAAATTTTGGAGTCGCCGTCCACGAGCATCACGATCGCGTTGTCCTGCGCAGCGACGGCAGCGTCGACCGTGTTGTCGACGATCCGGCCAACCAGTTCGCCCGTTTCCTTGTCATAAACTTCCACGTCGACCGGGCAGTTGACGGAGTGCCGGTAACCGTTCGTACCGTCGGACTCCATCAATGTGTCCACGGTGTTCATAAAGGCGCAGTAGGTTTCCGCCTGATGCGCCGCCGCGAAATCGACACCGTTTTCGATGAATATATCAAGGAATGAGACGGGAATCGTTTCCGGCTTACCGAACGCTTTCCAAATGTCCATTAATGCGGGATTTAAAAAATAGGTCAGCAAAGCGGTGTAGAGCAAGGACTGCACTGTAGGTTTGGTCGTTGTCAGAATACTCAGCGCGTTTGCAATGCCCATCAGCGCGGGCGCTTTTTCTTCCGTCTTGTCCTTGTCGATGTTCGCAAGGATTGCGATCACGACGTCGCGGAAAAACACATACGGCGACATATTGAACGGCAGCGGCAGCGTGTCGAACCAGACCAAGGTGTTTTTTTCGTCGTACATATCTTCCACGGATTTGACGCGCAGCGTAAACGCCTTGACTGCCGCATAGGTTTCCGCTTCGCCGAACGTATACGATCCGTACTTCTTATCCGTGTGCGCTTTGAGGAATGCCTTTACCTTTTTTTCATACGTCAACGCGTGCTTGTCGTTTGTCTTGCTCGGCAACACATACGTCACGCCGTAGCGCCCGTATCCCCATTGGGCAGGCAAGACCTTTGTCACAAAGTCTTCTGGATTGACGATATTGAAAATGCAGTCGTATTCGGCCGCTCCACAGTTGATCTTATCTTTCAGTCCGACGTTGGGTGTGGCGAAGGTGTAGGCGTAGATGTTGCCCGTCTGCGCCATGTTGCTGCCGCTCTGCGCTTCGTCGATGAACTGCGCCGCCAGCAGATTTGCCGCCGCCGCGCCGCGGCTGTGACCGGTGAAGAGGAATTTCACATGGCTCTTGTCGTAGCCGTTTGTAATCGCGTTGTAGTTATTTTTTATCTTGTCATACACATATTCCTTCGCATCCAAAAAGCCGACGTGATATGTCGCATCCAAGGCACAACCGGCATCTCTTGCCCCATAACCCAGAGGGTCAAAATTCGAGTACCATTGGTCGTGATACGAGCCGATAGTTGCAACGAGTACAAGCAGATCGTCTCCGACAGGTTTCGTCGCGATAAAATAATTGACTTCATCCCGCGACGCCGACTTATCGATCAGGCTCGACGGAATCGTAAAACCAAGATTCTCCATTTCGCTTTTGATGTTTGCGGCGGGACAATAGCCGAGCGTCGAAATATCGGCGCAGAATATGCCGAGCTGGCGGTTATACTCCGTCGCGGGACGGCTGAACCAATCGTCTCTAAAGGGGACGTCGAGACTGCCGACCTGCTCGCACGTCCCGTTCTTTTTGTTGTTTTTCCATAGGATAATGGTCGTAAGGTCTGACTTGTAGTGAATCACGGCACTCGTCAACGTTGTATTTCCACTGTCAATGGATATCGTATTCCACTGTGTTTTGGAGCCGGCATAGTACACGTCCGCAAGACTCGCACAGCCGTAGAATGCAGCATAGCCTATACTTGTCACACCGTTTCCGATTGTTACGCTCGCAAGGCTTGTACAGCCGTAGAATGCATAATCTCCGATGCTCTTCACGCTGTCCGGAATCGTTATGTCTTTTAGACCTGTACAGCCACCAAAAGCAGCATAGCCTATACTTGTCACGCCGTTTCCGATTGTTACGCTCGCAAGGTTTGTACAGCCGTAGAATGCATAATCTCCGATACTCGTCACGCTGTCTGGAATCGTTATGTCTTTTAGACCTGTACAGTCGCCAAAAGCAGCATAGCTTATACTTGTCACGCTGTTCCCGATTGTTACACTCGCAAGGCTATAGCACTTCTGGAATACAAAATCGCCGATGCTTGTCACGCTGTCCGGAATCGTTATGTCTTTTAGACCTGTACAGCCACCAAAAGCAGCATAACCTATACTTGTCACGCTGTTCCCGATTGTTACACTCGCAAGGCTTGAACAGCCGTTAAAAGCAGATCTTTCGATGCTTGTCACGCTGTCTGGAATCGTTATGTCTTTTAGACCTGTACAGTCACCAAAAGCGTTACACTCGCAAGGCTTGTGCAACCGCGGAAAGTAGCATTACCGACGCTCGTCACGCTGTTCGGAATCGCGATGTTTGTGAGACTCGTGCAGTCTTCGAACGCCCAGACTCCGATGTTCGTCACGCTGTTCGGAATCGCGATGCTTGTGAGACTCGTGCAGCCTTCGAACGCCCAGACTCCAATGTTCGTCACGCTGTTCGGAATCGTCACGCTCGCAAGGCTCGTGCAGCCATAGAATGTAGCATAGCTAATACTTGTCACGCTGTTCGGAATCGTGATGCTTGTAAGACTCGTACAACCACGGAAAGCAGAATCACCGATGCTCGTTACACTGTCCGGAATCGTTATTTCTTTTAGACTTGTACAGCCGTAGAATGCCGCATAGCCTATACTTGTCACGCGGTTCCCGATTGTCACACTCGTAAGGTTTGTACAGCCGCTGAAAGCAGATTCGCCGATACTCGTTACGCCGCCGCCGATTGAGATGTCTGTCAACATGGTGCAGTTGTCAAATGCATAAGCCGGAACGCTCCCTTGGGTAACCGTCACCGATCGCAGTGAGGAAGGAATATCGTAATACTCATAGTGGGTGTCGTCGTAATGCTGCTGTGTTGTTCCCGAAGTTGCTCCCGAAAAACTTATTGGCCAACCACCGAAGATTGCGCCGAATATGGAGACCGATCCATTCGAGTTTGCCGATAGACCAACAAACGGCAACGTGATACTCTCCAGTGATGTGCAACCGTAGAAGGCAACACCGCTGATCTCCGTCACGCTGTTCGGAACCGTGATGCTTGTAAGGTTCGTGCAGCCATCGAATGCAGCTTTTTCGATGCTCGTCACACTGTCCGGAATCGTGAAAGATGTGCGTGGATTGCCAATAGGATATCGAATCAAAACTGTTTTACCTTTATCATACAAGACCCCAGATGCGTCACTGCTGTAGGCTAAATTATTTGCATTCACGGCGATTCGCGTCAAACTCGTGCAGCCGTAGAAGGCATTAACGCCGATCTCCGTCACGCTGTCCGGAATCGTCACGCTCGAAAGACTTGCGCAGTCGTAGAAGGCCTCACTTCCGATGCTTGTCACGCTGTCCGGGATCGTGATACTCGCAAGGCTTGAACAGCCGTTAAAAGCAGATCTTTCGATGCTTGTCACGCTGTCTGGAATCGTTATGTCTTTTAGACCTGTACAGTCACCAAAAGCATAGCACGTTCCGAATACAAGATCGCCAATGCTTGTCACGCTGTCCGGGATCGTGATGCTCGTAAGACTCGTGCATTTTACGAACGCCCTATCCCTGATGCTTGTCACACTGTTCCCAATCGTCACACTCGTAAGACTTGCGCAACCGTAGAAAGCATCTTGGCCGATCTCCGTCACGCTGTCCGGAATTGCGATGCTCTTAAGGCTCGTACAGCCGTAAAACGCGGAATGTCCGATGTATGTTACGCTGTTTCCAATTGTCGCACTCACGAGGCTTTCGCAATCATAGAATGCCCCATTTCCGATGCCGCCTGTCACACCATTTTCAATCGTGACGGTTCGGATAGAGGAACGATAAGAATACCACGGATAAACTTGAACATAAGAAGAATCACCCATTATGCCCGTGCCAGTGATGGACAGTCTGCCCGTGTTCGTGTTCAGTGTCCAGTTGACGTTTTCACCCCATTCGCCGGAGTAGCTTTCCGCGCTCGCCCGCAGGGACAGACCGCGCAGCTTGCCGCCCAGCCATGCCGCGGCGGTTTTGACCGCAGCCGCGCCGTCGTTGACCCATGACGAGACCGCGCCGTCCGGCAGCGTCGGCCAGTCGACCTCAGCCAGCGCGCCCAGCGGCGCAAGACCGCCAACCATGATCACGACCAGCAGCATCGACAGCGTGCGTTTCCACATCTTTTTCATTTGACATCCTCCTTGTTGTTTCCAGGCGATCGGTCGTAGGGTGCGATGCCCACATCGCACCGCGGTGAACAGTTTTCATGCGGGCCGATGTAGGCATCGGCCGCTACTGCCATGTAACAATTAAAACTTTACAAGCAGATCAAGTCGTATTAGAGTGATTTTGGCTTCTCCCGGGAGAAGCTGGCACGGCGCACGCCGTGACTGATGAGGGAAAGCGCGGTTTGCGCATGCCAACAACGGCTGACATCAATCGGAAAGGTTTTCCCTCATCCGACCTCGCTTCGCTCGGCCACCTTCTCCCAAGAGAAGGCTATCGTCATAAGCTTTTATGTGTTACAAGGTGCTACTATCACTCAATATGCGAAAAGCAAAAGACTGCCGAAACTGAACCAAACAGTTGCCGGCAGTTCTTTCTCTTTTTACAGTTTTCCCGCCCGGCGCAGGGCGTCTTCCACGACGCGGCGCAGCGTTTTTTTGCTGTCGCCGAGCGACTGGGCAAGCGTGCAGCCGGCCGCCGCTGGATGTCCCCCGCCGCCGAGCTGTGCGGCGATCTCTGCGGCGTTCATCGGCGGGTTCGTGCGCACGGAGATTTTGTACGTGCCGTCCTTCTGCTCGCGAATGGACACGCCGACCAGCACGCCCTCGATCTGGCGCGGGATGGCGGCGATCTTGTCGAACTCGTCCTCGCCCGCGCCGCTCTCGCGGAACATGTCCTGCGTGACGGTCACCGTCGCATACAGACCGCTGTAATACGTCTCGACGCTGTTCATTGCCATGCGCTCGAGCATGGCGAACGAACGGCTCTTGGTCTCGAATACCTCGCGGTTGATGCGCGTCGTATCCGCGCCGAGGTCGATGAGGTCGGCGGCGATGCGCAGCGTGCCGCTTGTCACGTTGGAGTAGCGGAAACAGCCGGTGTCCGTCGACACGCCGACGTACAGACACTCCGCGATGATCGGCGTGATCGGCAGCTGCAGAACGCGCAGCAGATGGTAGACGATCTCGCTCGCGGCCGCGGCCGAATCGTCCAGCAGGACGGCGGCGGCATAACCGCTGTTGGTAAAGTGGTGGTCAATACACAGATCGACGCGTTCGCCGTACTGTGCGCCCACGCTGTCGCCCATCAGCTTGACCGTCGCAATGTCCGCCGCGACAATATAGTCCGGCTCAAAATCCGGTTCCGGCATTCCTTCCGCGAGAAACGCGAAAACCTTCGGCACGGGGTCCGCGCACAGCACAGCCGCGCGCTTTCCCATTGCCAGCAGCGCACGGCACAGCGCGTAGCCGCTGCCGAGCGTATCGCCGTCGGGATGCGCGTGACAAAGAATGAGAATGTTGTTCCGTGCGCGCAGCGCGTCGGCTGCCTCGGGCAGCGTGATCCTCTTCATTCTGCCGTTCCCCTTTTGATACGTGTTTATTCCGCGTCGTCCGTGTGCAGATCGTTCATCAGCCTCACGATGTTCATGCCGTGAGAGATGGAATCGTCCGCAACGAATTTCAGCTCCGGCGTCTTGCGAAGCCCGAGATTCTGCCCCACCTGGCGGCGGATATAGCCTGTCGCGCCGGTCAGAGCTTTAACGGCAGTCTTTGCCGTATCGAACCCTTCCATGGCGCTGACGTAAACTTTTGCATAGGAGGCGTCGGAGCTGACCTCCACGCGCGCGACGGTCAGCAGCTTGTCCTGCACGCGGGGGTCTTTAAGCTCCCGCACGATCGCCATGATCTCGCGCCTGATGTCCTCCGACACCCGATCTACTCTGTGTCCTGCCATAAATTATCCTCAATCAGTCGCGGTACTCTTCGATGATAAACGCCTCGAAGATGTCGCCTTCCTTGATGTCGTTGTACTTATTCAGGCCGATACCGCACTCGTATCCTTCCTTGACTTCCTTGACGTCGTCCTTGAAACGGCGCAGGGAAGAGATCTCGTCCTCGGTGATGACGATGCCGTCGCGCACCAGACGAATCTTGCTGTTTCTCGTGATTTTGCCGCTCTGGACGTAACAGCCGGCGATGTTGCCGACGGAGGAAATGTGCACGACCTGACGGATCTCCGCACGTCCGAGCTCGACCTCGCGGAACTTCGGCGCGAGCATGCCCTTGATGGCGGCCTGGATCTCCTCGATGCAGTCGTAGATGACGCGGTACATCCGCATCTCCACGCCTTCCTTCTCGGCGTTGAGCGCAGCCACGGGATCGGGACGCACGTTGAAACCGACAATGATCGCGTTGGACGCGTTGGCCAGCATGACATCGGACTCGTTGACGGCGCCGACGCCGGTGTGGATGATGCGCACGCGCACTTCGTCGTTGGAGAGCTTTTCAAGGTTCTGCTTGACCGCTTCGGCGGAGCCCTGTACGTCCGCCTTGACGATGATGTTCAGCTCCTTCAGCTCGCCCGCCTGCAGCGAATCGAACAGCGTGTCGAGCGTGACCTTTTCAAACTGCTTGAACTGCTCTTCCTTGGCCTGCTGCTTTCTCTGCTCGACCAGCTCGCGCGCCAGACGCTCGTCGGAAACCGCGTCGAATCCGTCGCCCGCCTGCGGCACATCCGCAAGACCGGTGATCTCCACGGGAACGCTCGGACCGGCTTTTTTGACGCTCCTGCCGCGGTCGTCGGTCATCACACGGACACGTCCGACCGCCGAACCCGCAACGATCACGTCGCCGCTCTTGAGCGTGCCGTTCTGGACAAGCAGCGTCGCCACGGGACCTCTGCCCTTGTCGAGACGCGCCTCGATCACGACGCCGCGCGCAGCACGGTTGGGATTGGCTTTGAGCTCCTGCATCTCCGCGACCAGCAGGATGGATTCGAGGAGCTTGTCGATGTTCATCTTTGTCTTGGCGGAAACGGGGACGCAGATCGTCTCGCCGCCCCACTCTTCCGGCACCAGCTCATACTCGGTGAGCTGCTGCATGATGCGGTCTACGTTTGCGCCTTCCTTGTCCATCTTGTTGATGGCAACGATGATGGCAACGCCTGCCGCCTTGGCGTGGTTGATCGCTTCGATCGTCTGCGGCATGATGCCGTCGTCCGCCGCAACGACCAGCACGGCGATATCCGTCGCCATCGCGCCGCGGGCGCGCATGGAGGTGAACGCCGCATGACCGGGCGTGTCGAGGAATGTGATATATTGTCCGTCCAGCGAGACGCGGTACGCGCCGATATGCTGGGTGATGCCGCCCGCTTCGGTGGCGGTGACGGACGTGTTGCGGATCGCGTCAAGGATAGACGTCTTGCCGTGGTCGACGTGGCCCATGACCACCACGACGGGATCGCGCGGCTGGAGAGAGCTCTCATCGTCGGCGCTGTCGTCAATGATGCGTTCTTCGATCGTGACGACGACTTCCTTCTCCACCTTGGCGCCCATTTCCGTGGCGATCAGCTCGGCGGTATCGAAGTCGATCACTTCATTGACCGTTGCCATCATGCCGAGTTCGGTGAACATCTTCTTGATGACCTCGGCTGCGGTACGCTTGAGCATCGCGGCAAGCTCGCCGACCGTGAGCTGCTCGGGCACCTTGATGACGAGCTGCGGCTTCTTGGCGCGCTCTGCGGCGATCCGCTTCAGGCGCTCCTGCTCGGTCTCCTTGCGGGACTGACGCATGCCGCCCTTGCGGTACTGCTGCGACTTCTGCTTGATTTTCTGCTTGCCGACCGAGTGGTCGTTCTGCATCGTGCGGTTGACCGGCGCGATCGTTTCGTATTTTTCATTATATTTGTCGAGATTGACGTTGCCGGCGCCGCGCGTATCGACGGTGCGGGACTCGCCCTTCGTTCTCGCCTGCGGCTGCCGGTTCGCATCCTTCGGCTTTTTCTTCGGAAGCTGCTGCGGCTGCTGCGCCGGCTTCTTCTGCTGCGCTGCCGCCGGCTGCTGCTTGCCCGCCTGCTGCGGCTTGGCTGCCGGCTGCGCGGCTGCCTCCTGCTCCGGCTTCTCCTCGGCGGCCGCTTCTTTCTTGTCGGCGGCCGGTTCGGGCTTCTTCTCGTTCTGCAGCGCAAAATACGCGTCGAAGCTCTCCACCTGACGCTGCTGCGTGAACGTCTCGAAGATCACGTCCAGCTCCGGCTCCTCGAGCGCGGTCATGTGCTTTTTCTGGTCGGTGAAATACTTCGCCAGCAGCTCCAGCACGACGTTGCTCTTGATATTGAAGTCCTTCGCGACCTCATGCACTCTGTATTTATTGATCATACGCTTATGTCCTCCCTTGAATCGTTTCGGTAAAGCCGGAGGAGTTCCTTTGCGAACCCGGTGTCCTCGGTGGACAGCACTCCGGCGTGCAGCCCGACGGCAGCCTCAAACTGCTGCATGGTATAGGCGGTATCGAGAATGGGCGTTTCGTCTGCCGCGGCGCGGCGGACGTCCCGTCCCAGCCGCTCGGATGCATCGGTGGCAAGCAGGCACAGCGCCGCTCTGCCGCGCTGCGCGGACTCGACGCACGCGTCATGTCCCCACTGCAGCCTTCCGGCGCGGCGGCACATCCCCAGAAGGGACAGAAATTTATCCTGTGCCATCCGCTTCCAGCTCCTTTTCCATCGCGTCATAGACGTCCTCGGGGATCGCGCACGCGAACGCGCGCTCGAGCCGCTTTGCCTTACGCGCCGCCTGCAGGCAGGACAGCCTTCGGCAGACATAGGCGCCGCGGCCGGACTTTTTGCCGGTCAGATCGAGCGACAGCGTCCCTTCCGGACTCTTGACCACACGCACAAGCTCCCGCTTGGGGAACATCTCGCCGCAGCCGACGCATTTACGCATGGGTATTTTTTTGGGCTGCATGAAACCACCTTCGTACGGGCCGCACCGCGTACGGCGCCCGCCCTGTTTCTTTATATTATTCCTCGCCCTGCGATTCGTCCTCTTCCGTCTGCTGCGCGGGTTCCGCATCGTCCTCGGCGGCAGCGGCAGACTCCTCGACGAACGTGTCGGGCTTGATGTCGATCTTCCAGCCGGTAAGCTTGGCGGCGAGACGGGCGTTCTGTCCCTTGTTGCCGATCGCCAGGGAAAGCTGGCCGGCGGGCACGATCACGGTGCAGGCGTTTTCGACTTCGGGATCGACCTCAACGCTGATGACCTCCGCCGGCGCGAGCGACGCCGCTACGAATGCAGCGGGATCCTCGTCGTAGCGGACGATGTCGATCTTTTCGCCGCCGAGCAGATCGACGATCTTGCCCACACGCGCGCCGCGCGGGCCGATACACGCGCCGACAGCGTCGATGTTTTCGTCGCTGCTGACGACCGCGATCTTCGTGCGCGAGCCGGCCTCGCGGGAGACAGCCTTGATCTCCACGGCGCCGTCCGTGATCTCGGGCACTTCGTTTTCAAACAGCCGCTTGACCAGACCCGGATGCGTTCTGGACAGGGTGCATTTCGGATACTTGCGGGCAAGATCCTTGACGTCCACGACAAAGACCTTGATGATGTCGCCCTCTTTGAAAGTCTCTTCGGGCATCTGCTCGCTTTTGGGCAGGATCTCCTCATACTTGCCGATCTCGACGATCGCGTCGCCCGTCTCGGGATCGATCCGCTGCACCTTGGCGGTGATGATCTCCTGGTTCTTGCTCTGGAATTCTTCGCGCAGCAGGCCGTGCTCCGCCTCGCGGATACCCTGACGCAGCACGTGCTTGCCCTTGTCGGCGGCGATGCGGCTGACGTCCTTGGTCTCGAGCGGGATCTCCACGATGTCGCCGGGAACAGCGCCGTTTTTGTACGGCTGCGCCTGTTCGGGCAGCAGATCGCAGTCGGGATCGGAGATCTCGGACACAACGTTCTTGCGCACATAGACCTTCATTTCCTGCTTGTCGGGATCGATCTCGCAGAACACGATGTCTTTATTGTTGAAGTCACGCTTGACTGCGGTAACGATCGCCTTCTGGATACCCTCGCACAGCGCGTCCATCTGGATACGCTTTTCCTTGGACAGGAGCTTCAATGCTTCAAAAAATTCGCGGTTCATGGTTTCGGTATTCATCCTCTCTTATTCAATCATATCTTATTCGATCGGTTCAAAATCGTCCAGCTTGATGAAGCCGGTTTCTTTTTTGGTGAACGTCAGCCCGTCGCCGGAGTCGAAACGAACGGTGATGTTGCCGTCGTCGTACGATTCCAGCACGCCCTTGAAATCGCGCGTACCGTTCACGGGACGGATCATGCGCACCTGCACGCGCTGCCCGAGGCACGCGGTGAAATGCGCGGGCTTTGTCAGACTGCGTTCGACGCCCGGAGAGCAGACCTCGAGGCAGTATCCCTGCTCGATCGGATCAAGCTCGTCCAGCGGCGCGTCGATGGCGCGGCTGAACGCCTCGCAGTCGTCGATGCCGACGCCCCCGTCTTTGTCGATGAAAATGCGCAGATAGTAGGACGCGCCCTCCTTGGTAAACGTGACGTCCCAGATGCGCAGTCCGAGTTCGGCAGCGATAGATTCCGCCAGTCCCTGCACGGCCGCCACGGTCATGCCGCCTTTGCCTTTTGACGCCATATACGCGCCTCCTTTGTTCCAAAAGTGAAAAATGAAAACAGAACATAAAATAGAGCGGGTCGCCCCACTCTCACACAGTCTCCGCCGCGGCGGAGAACACATCATCTTACGTTCACGAATCACTATTTGGTATTATAGCACGCCTTTACCGAAATAGCAAGAGTTTTTTTGAAAAACGTGCGCGCCGGACAAAAGTGACAAAAAAGTCACTTTCCTGTCACGCTCCGTGCGCTTCGTCCGGATAAGGCGGAATCAAAAACTTTCGGATAACGAAGGACGGTTCGCACCGATAAACGCGCAAAACCCGCCGCGACCGAAATCACAGCGGGATTTTTGCTCTCTATCGTCTTATTTTGCCAGAATGTCGCAGATCAGGTTGCTGATCTCGGTCGGATTCTCGACCGGCATACCCTCGATCAGACGCGCCTGCGCGTACAGGATCTTCGCGTAATCGCCGAGCGCGTCCGGGTCGCTTGCGGCGAGCGACTGCAGCTTCTGCGCGACCGGATGCGACGCATTGATCTCGAGGATCAGCTTCGCCCGGACGCCGCCCGCGTTCGGCAGAGAGTTGAGCACCTTTTCCATCTCGACCGACAGCTCGCCCTCGCTCGTCAGGCACACGGGGTGGTTCTTGAGCTTGTTCGTGAACCGCACGTCCTGCACGCCGTCGCCGATCGCTTCCTTCATCTTTCCGAGCAGATCTTTCGCGTCCTCGTTCGTCTTCTGCAGCGCCTGCTTTTCCTCGTCCGTGGACAGATCGATCGAATCGGCACAGATATTCTTGAACGGCTTGCCCTCGTACTCCATGAGCATCTTGACCGCAAACTCGTCCACGTTCTCGGTCATATACAGGATCTCGTATCCCTTGTCGCGCAGCTGCTCGGTCTGCGGCAGCAGGTCGATCTTGTCGACCGTTTCGCCGCAGGCGTAGTAGATGTCGCTCTGGCTCTCGGGCATGCGCGCAACGTATTCCGCGAGTGTGACCGGTTTTTTCTCGGCAGAGGACACAAACAGAAGCAGATCCTGAATGGCTTCCTTGTTCTGGCCGTAATGTTCGTACACGCCGTACTTGAGCTGCATCCCGAACGCAGAAAAGAACTTCTCATACGCCTCGCGGTCGGTCTCCAGGAGCTTTTTGAGCTCGGCGCGGATCTTCTTCTCAAGGCTCTTGGCGATCACCTTGAGCTGCATGTCGTGCTGGAGCATTTCGCGCGAAATGTTCAGCGACAGATCCTCGCTGTCCACAAGTCCGCGCACGAAACTGAAATAGTCCGGCAGCAGATCGGCGCACTTCTCCATGATCATAACGCCGCTGCTGTAGAGCTGCAGACCCTTTTCATATTCCTTCGTGTAGTAATCGAACGGCGCATGCGACGGAATATACAGCAGCGCGCTGTACGTTACGGCGCCCTCCACCTTGCTGTGGATGACCTTGGCCGGCTTTTCGTAGTCGAAGAACTTCTCGCGGTAGAAGGACTCGTATTCCTCCTCGGTGACTTCGTTCTTGTTCTTTTTCCAGATCGGGACCATGCTGTTGAGCGTGCGCGTCTCGATCGTGTCCTCGTACTCGTCCTCGCTGCCTTCCTTGAGCTTTTTGGTCGGGACGTCCATACGGATCGGGTAGCGGATATAATCGGAGTACTTCTTGACGATCGACGAGATCGTATACGTTTCGAGGAACGTGCTGTAGTCCTCGTCCTCCGTGTCGGGCTTGATGTGCAGCGTCACAACCGTTCCGTTCTCCGCCTTCTCGCACGGTTCGACCGTATAGCCGTCGGCGCCTTTGCTCGTCCACTTCCACGCCTCGCCGCTGCCGAATGCGCGGCTGACGACCGTCACGCAGTCGCTGACCATGAACGCGGAATAGAAACCCACGCCGAACTGACCGATGATGTCCACGTCCTCCTGCTTCTCGTTCTCTTTTTTGAAATCGAGCGAGCCGCTGCGGGCGATCGTGCCGAGATTCTGCTCGAGCTCCTCGGCCGTCATGCCGCAGCCGTTGTCCGAAACAGTCAGCGTGCGGTTCTCCTTGTCAACGTCGATGCGGATCGACAGATCGCTGCGGGAAAGCCCCGTGTTGCCGTCGGTGAGGGAATGATAATACAGCTTGTCCATCGCGTCGCTGGCGTTGGAGATCAGCTCGCGCAGGAAAATTTCCTTGTGCGTATAGATGGAGTTGATCATCATGTCCAGCAGTTTCTTCGATTCCGCTTTGAATTGTTTGGTACGCATACAAATCACCTTGATTTTTTATTAGCGCTTTTGCGCCTTTTCGGAATATACAGAGTATACCGCATTTCCCAAATAATTACAAGTGCAAACGAAAAGAATTCATAGTTTATGGACAAACGATTCATAGTTTCGTAATAATCTTGCAAACCGCGGCAAAGAATGGTATAATGTCTCGGAATATCGAAAAGGGGTACAATACTGTGCAGATTCAGGATCTTTTGGATAAACGGATCAAGATGGCCGTCGTCGGTCTCGGTTACGTCGGCATGCCGCTTGCTCTGGCGTTCGGCGAGAAGTTCCGCGTGATCGGTTTTGACCGCAACGCAGACAAGATCGCGCTGTATCAGAGCGGCAAAGACCCGACCGGCGAAGTCGGCGACGAACCGATCGCTGCGTCGTCGGTGGAATTCACCGCAGACGAAACGTGCCTGCGCGAAGCGCGGTTCATCATCGTCGCGGTGCCGACGCCGATTAACCAGGACAAGTCGCCGGATCTGTCGTCGGTGGAGCAGGCGAGCACCATCATCGGCAGGCATCTGCAGCCCGGAACAACCGTCGTTTACGAATCGACGGTCTATCCGGGCGTGACGGAAGACGTCTGCATCCCCATTCTCGCGCAGGCGTCCGGTCTCGTCTGCGGCAAGGATTTCGCTGTGGGGTACTCACCGGAGCGCATCAATCCCGCCGACAAAGAGCACACGCTGCGCAATATCCGCAAGATCGTATCCGGCATCGATGCGGATACATGCGCCGAGATCGCCGCGGTTTACGACACGATCATCGAGGCCGGCACCTATCCGGTGTCGAATATCCGCACCGCCGAGGCGATCAAAGTTGCGGAAAACAGCCAGCGCGACATCAACATCGCGTTCATGAACGAGCTGGCGATGGTGTTCGACCGCATGGGCATCGACACGGGCGAGGTCGTGGACGGCATGAACACCAAGTGGAATGCGCTCGGGTTCCGTCCGGGTCTGGTCGGCGGACACTGCATCGGCGTCGATCCGTATTACTTCCTGTATGAAGCCGAGCGGCTCGGCTATCACAGCCGCATCATCCTTGCCGGCCGCCAGATCAACGACGGCATGGGCCAGTTCGTCGCCGACGCCGCCGTGCGCGAAATGACGTTCTGCGGCAAGACCGTGCGCGACGCGCGGGTCGCCGTGCTCGGTATCACATTCAAAGAAAACTGTCCGGATATCCGCAACACCCGCGTGATCGATGTGCTGCGGCGGCTGCAAGAATACGGTATCCGTCCGCTGGTCAGCGATCCGTATGCCGACCCGGAGGCGGTGAGGCGCATGTACGGCGTGGAGCTGTGCGGCCTCGACAGCATCCGCGGCATGGACTGCGTAATCGTCGCCGTTGCGCACGACGCATACCGGCAGGCCGGAACAGAGGCGCTGCTGCGGCTGTTTGACGGCGGCGACAAGATCCTGGTGGACGTGAAGGGAATGTTCTCCCGCGAAGAGACCGCCGCATGCGGCATTCGGCATTGGAGGCTGTAAATGATGATCCGAACCATTCCGAACGGCGTGTATCCGACCATGATCACGCCCTTTACAGAAGACAACAAAATCGACTATAACGCCGTGGAGCAGCTGCTCGGGTGGTACGACGGCAAGGTGGACGGCGTGTTTGCCGTCTGCCAATCCAGCGAGATGTTCTGTCTGAGTTTCGAGGAGCGGCTCGAACTGATGCGCTTTGTGCGCCGGCATGCGCCGAAGGGCATGGCGGTCGTCGGCTCGGGGCACACCGCCCGAACGCTCGAGCGGCAGATCGAGGAAGCCAAAGCGTTTATCGACACGGGCGTCGATTCCTATGTGTTCATTTCCAACGGCTTTGCCGCCGAGGACGAGAGCGACGACGTGTTCCTGCAAAACGTCGATTACGTCGTCAGCCGCATTCCGGAAATCGCACTGGGCATTTACGAGTGTCCCGCGCCGTACCGCAGGCTCCTATCTCCCGAAACGCTCGGCGCACTCGCACGCGGCGGACGCTTCACGTTCCTCAAGGACACCTGCTGCGACGCGGACGTCATCCGTGAAAAGATCCGCGCGGTCGAAGGCACGCCTTTGAAGATCTACAACGCCAATTCCGCCTCCCTGCTGCAGACGCTGCGCGACGGCGCCGCCGGTTTTTCGGGCGTGATGGCAAACTTCCATCCCGAACTGTACCGCTGGTTGTGCCGCAACTTCGACAAGGAACCGGAGAAAGCGGAATGCGTGCAGAACTTCCTCGGCTTCGCTTCGCTGTCCGAGCGGCAGATCTATCCGCCGAACGCCAAGTACTACCTCTCTCTCGAGGGATTGGATATCACGACCGTCACGCGCACGAAAGACTATCACATGTCCAAAAGCGAGATGCTCGAGATGCAGCAGTTGCGGGAACTGACCGCCGACTTCAAGGCGCGTCACGCGATCGGCTGAGACAAAACAAAAAAGAAGGGGTTGTCGTGTTGCGCGACAGCCCCTTTGCACGAGCGATATATCCTTTAAAAACAGTACTTAAAGATCCCGACAAACTGCAGTATGCTGCCGAGCACGATAAAAATGTGAAACACACTGTGGTGCCAGCGGCGCTTGATGCCCAGAGCAAAAAAGATCATGCTGATCGTGTAGACGACGCCGCCCGTCACAAGCCAGAACACCAGTCCGTTTCCGAACGTCTGCGCGATGGACCGGATGGAAAACAGCGCGCTCCAGCCGAGCACGAAGTAGCCGCCCGTGGCCAGCACCTTGTAGCGGTGAAAGTCGATCGCCGTAAACGTCACGCCTACCGCGGTCATCACAAGGATCACTATGCCCAGCACGACAGCCAGCAGCGGCTTCTTTTCCCGCAGACCGGTCAGCAGGATCGGCGCATACGTGCCGACGATCATGGCATAGATCATGCAGTGATCCAGCACCTGCATCACTTTTTTCGCGCGCTCCGGTTTAAGCCCGTGATAGACGCTCGAGACCGTGTACAGAAAAATCGTCATCACACCGTATACGATCCCGCCTGCCAATCCCCATCTGTTGCCGCGCAGGAGGCTGACCGTCACGCAGAGCGCCAGCGCGATCACACCGAAACCGCCGCCGACGATGTGCGTGACCATATTGAAGATTTCTTCGCCGCGCGTGTAGTTCGGCAGGCATCTGTCTGCGAGTTTGGTTCGTGCCATGAATGCCCCTCCTTGTTTTCTTAGGGTTACAGTATACACGAATCGTTCCGTTTGTGCAAGTATTTGTCTTCATTTCGGCAATTTCGGATTGTGCAATTTTCACGATTCTTTGATCTTTTTGTATATTTTTGCATAAATAATCCCTAAATAATGAATATTCTTTCACACAAGCCTTGACATTTTGCATTTTTGATTGTATAGTATACGCAAATTATTCTATGGTAAAGGAACCTGTCGGCATGAAAAAAGTATTTGTAGACGGCAGCGCGGGCACAACGGGTCTGCGCATCGTAGAGCGGCTGGATGCGCGGGACGACGTCGAACGCATCTGCCTGCCGGAGGAACTGCGCAAGAATCCCGACGCGCGTCGGGATGCGATCGCGCAGGCGGACGTCGCATTCCTGTGTCTGCCGGACGACGCGGCACGCGAAGCGGTCGCACTGGCGGAAGGAACGGACACGGTGATCATCGACACCTCCACCGCGCACCGCGTGCTGGACGGCTGGGCATACGGATTCGCGGAGATCGGCGGTCTGCGCGAGGCGATCCGCGGCAGCGCCCGCATCGCCAATCCCGGCTGTCACGCCAGCGGCTTCATCGCGCTGATCGCACCGCTTGTCGAAAACGGCCTGCTCTCGCCGCAAACACCGCTTTCCTGCTTCTCGCTGACGGGCTACTCCGGCGGCGGCAAGAAAATGATCGCGCAGTATGAGGACGCGACGCGCGACGTTCTTTTGGATGCGCCGCGGATGTACGGCCTGTCGCAGAGTCACAAGCATCTGCCGGAAATGGTCAAGGTGTGCGGCCTGCAGACGGCTCCGGTGTTCTGTCCGGTCGTCGCGCCGTATTACGCCGGCATGTTCGTCTCGGTGCCGCTGACGGGAAATGTGCACAAAGCGGCGGTCGAGGAACTGTACGCCGACTACTACCGAAGCGGGCTCGTGCGATTTGTCAAAGACGCGCAGGAGGACGGCTTTTTGTCGGCAGGCACATTTGCCGGCCGCGACGATATGCAGATCACGGTCTGCGGACAGGACGGCCGCTTGACGCTTGCGGCGCGGTTTGACAACCTGGGCAAGGGCGCATCCGGCGCCGCCATCCAGAATATGAACATCCGGCTCGGCATGGAAGAGAGCGCGGGACTGAACGTGTAAGGAGGAACAGATATGCAAAGGATCGAAGGCGGCGTCTGCGCCGCGAAAGGATTTACGGCAAACGGGGTGCACTGCGGCATCCGTAAGAATAAAACGAAAAAGGATCTGTCGCTGATCTTCAGCGCGGTTCCCGCAAGCTGCGCGGCGGTCTACACGACCAATCTCGTCAAGGGCGCGCCGCTCGCGGTGAACAAGGCGCATCTGGCGAACGGCACGGCGCAGGCCGTGATCTGCAACAGCGGCAACGCAAATACGTGCAACGCAAACGGCATCGAGATCGCCGAGCAGATGAGCGCACTGGCGGCAGACGCACTGCACATCAAGGCAGACGACGTGGTGGTCGCGTCGACAGGCGTCATCGGTCAGCCGCTGGATATCGAACCGATCGCCTCGGGTATCCCCGCGCTCGTGCAGGGTCTGAAAGCGGACGGCAGCAGCGACGCCGCCGAAGGCATCATGACGACCGATACCATCAAGAAAGAGGTCGCTGTGGAATTCACGCTCGGCGGCAAAACGTGCCGCATCGGCGGCATTGCCAAGGGCAGCGGCATGATCCACCCGAATATGGCGACCATGCTTGTTTTCATCACGACGGATGCGGCGATCGCGCCGGACATGCTGCAGAAAGCGCTGTCCGGCGACATTGTCAACACGTTCAACATGGTCAGCATCGACGGCGACACGTCCACCAACGACATGGTCGTCGTGCTTGCGAACGGCATGGCGGGCAACGCGCCCGTCCGCGAAGAGGGCGAGGATTTCTCAACCTTTATGTGCGCGCTCAACACGGTCACCGTGCAGCTTTGCCGGCTGCTTGCGGGCGACGGCGAAGGCGCGACGAAACTGCTCGAGTGCAAAGTGACCGGCGCCGCCGATCTGCAAACGGCGAAGACCGTTGCCAAGAGCGTGATCTGTTCGAGTCTTCTGAAGGCGGCCATGTTCGGCGCGGACGCGAACTGGGGACGCGTACTGTGCGCGATCGGCTACAGCGGCGCACAGGTCGACGTTGATAAGATCGACGTCGCGTTCCGCAGTGCGGCGGGCACGATCCCGGTCTGCGAGAACGGCGCGGGCGTCGATTTCTCCGAAGAGACCGCCAAAACGATCCTGCTGGAAAAAGAGATCGAAATCCTGGTCGAACTGCACAGCGGTTCGGCCGCGGCAACGGCATGGGGCTGCGATCTGACATACGATTACGTCCGCATCAACGGCGATTACAGAACGTGAGGGCTGAACCATGGACATCGGATTTTCCAATGCGGAACGCGCCGAGGTGCTGACGCAGGCGCTTCCCTATATCAAGCATTACACGGGCAAGGTCGTCGTGGTCAAATACGGCGGCAACGCCATGATCAACGATCAGCTCAAACAGCAGGTGATGGAGGATATTGTCCTGCTGCACCTGATCGGCGTCAAGATCGTGCTGGTGCACGGCGGCGGCCCCGAAATATCGGAGATGATGGACAAACTCGGCAAAAAGCCGCAGTTTGTCGACGGCCTGCGCGTCACGGACAAAGAGACGGTCGACATCGTGCAGATGGTGCTCGCCGGCAAGATCAACAAGACGCTCGTCAATCTGCTCGAAATGAAGGGCGGCAAAGCGATCGGCCTGTCCGGCATGGACGGACGGCTCATCGAAGCCACAGCCAAGGACGAGCGGCTCGGGTATGTGGGCGAAATACAGAAGATCCATATCAAACCCGTTTGGGATCTTCTCAATAACGGCTACATCCCGGTCCTGTCAACGATCGGCTGTGACCGCGAGGGCAACGCGTATAATATCAACGGCGACACCGCCGCGGCGCATATCGCCGGCGCGCTCGGCGCGCAGAGACTCATCATGATGACCGACATTGCCGGCATCCTGCGCGATCGGGACGACCCGTCGTCGCTGATCACGGGACTGACGGTCAGCGAAGCCAAGGATCTTTACAAAACCGGCGTGATTTCGGGCGGCATGATCCCGAAAGTGGACTGCTGCATCCGCGCGATCGAACAGGGCGTGAAGAACGTAGTCATCATGGACGGCCGCGTACCGCACTCCATCCTGATGGAGCTGCTGACCGACGAGGGCGCAGGCACATGGATCAAGGGGGATTGAAAATGAACATTCGTGAAGTTGACAATACATACGTAGCAGGCACTTACAAGCGCTTTCCCGTGGAGATCGTGCGCGGCAAAGGCTCCGTCGTGGAGGACGCGCAGGGCAAGCAGTACATCGACATGGGCAGCGGCATCGCCGTAACGTCCTTCGGCGTCGCGGACGACGTCTGGCAGCAGGCAGTGACCGAACAGATCGGCAAGGTACAGCACATGTCGAACCTGTACTACACCGAGCCGTGCGCGCGTCTTGCACAAATGCTGTGTGAAAAAACGGGTATGAAGAAGGTCTTCTTCTCCAACTCCGGCGCGGAGGCAAACGAGTGCGCGATCAAAGTCGCGCGCAAGTATGCGGCGGAGAAAAACGGCGCGGACTGCTTCACGATCGTAACGCTGGAAAACAGTTTTCACGGCAGGACGCTGACGACGCTCGCCGCAACGGGACAGGCGCACTACCACGAATTGTTCCAGCCGCTGACGCCGGGCTTTGCCCACGTGCCCGCGGGCGACATGGATGCGCTGCGCAAACTCGCCGCAGAAACAAAGATCGCCGCCGTGATGATCGAATGCGTCCAGGGTGAGGGCGGCGTCGTACCGCTTGATCCCGCGTACGCAAAAGCGCTCGCGGCATTTGTAAAAGAAAACGACATCCTTCTTCTGGTCGACGAAGTGCAGACCGGCAACGGCCGTTCCGGCGCGCTGTACGCCTATATGAACTTCGGCCTCGAACCGGACGTCGTCTCCACAGCGAAGGGTCTGGCGGGCGGATTGCCGCTGGGCGCAACGCTGCTTTCGGAAAAGGTGCAGAACGTCCTCGGCTACGGCGATCACGGCTCCACCTTCGGAGGAAACCCCGTCAGCTGCGCCGCCGCATGCAGCATCCTGTCGCGCATAGACGACAATCTGCTGCAGTCGGTACGGGAAAAGAGCGACCTTATTTTCCGCACGCTGGGCAGCGCAAAGGGCGTGCAGGCTGTCACGGGCATGGGTCTGATGATCGGCGTCAAAACCGAAAAGCCGGTTGGCGAAGTCGTCGCCGCCTGTATGGAAAAGGGCGTGCTGTGCCTGTCGGCCAAGGACAAGCTGCGTCTGCTGCCGGCGCTGAACATTCCGACAGACCTCTTGCAGAAAGCGCTTGACATAATCATCGAGGTCTGCGGCGCATAAACGTCTTATCACCATTTTACAAAAAGCAGGAGCCTCCCTTCCGCACAGAGCGAAAGAGAAGCTCCTGTTCCTTTTTGTTCCTTCTTCAGACGCGCTTATCGCACAAGCGCCTCGCAGAGCTTTTGCAAACTGTTTTCGATCCTTTCGAGGCGCGCGGAAATCTCATCGTCCGCGTTTTCTTTCGGTTCGCGTGCCGACCAGACCTGCACGATCTCGCCGTCCCGCAGCATCCACCGCGCAGCAGACTTCCCGTGCGGCCGTTTCGTAAACCGCACCGGACAGACGCCGTCCTCTGCCGCTCTGTGCGGATTGTCCGCGTAAAACTGCGGCAGATCCATGTGCAGCCCGCCGCGTCCGTCCCGTCCCTGTTTGGGACACGGGATCATTTTTCCGTTTGTCAGTCTTGCGATCACAGTGTTATCCTCCCGCGCTTACGCGTCCGCTTCCGCCATGCGCTTCCATGTTCCGCGCTTGACATACAGGCCGCCCGGAACTGTCGAAAGGTTTTCGACGATGCCCGCAAACAGCTCCGCAGCGCGTGTCCCTTCGAGCGTCATGTCGTTCTGCGCGCTCTCGGCCGACGTCGGCAGGCACAGGTACTCGTTTATGTTGACGTCGTTGTCGATGATGACGTCCACGGTTTCCCCGTAATCTCTGCCGTCATACTCCAGAACGAAACGCAGTATATTCCATCCCGCGTGCAGCGTCCCCTGTATGCCGTTGATCTCGCAGCTGACGTCTTCAAACGCAAAGATGCCCTGCGCCGGAAGCGAACGACAGCCGTTGCCGACTTCTTCGATCTTATACGGCGCGATCAGATCTAATCCTGTCTGCGCAAAGTCCGCCCGGACGACGTATTTCTTTGTGCAGGATTCCGCAAGCGCGACCCATTCCGAACCGAGTGTGATCCCGGCAGACGTATACGCGTTGTCGGAAACGTCCGATACGACCGGGATCAAAGAGAAGCCGATCGCGGCGTCGGTTTCAAACTCGACGGTGCCTGCCGCCCCGATATCTCCCGCCGCAATGGCGGCATTGATCGCTGTTTCGCTGTATGCCGGCGTTCCGATCGCAAGATCCATTCCTTCGATATCCACGGCAATCTCCTCATCCGCGGTCTGCGCGGGATACGTGATCGGCGTTCCGACCGCGCCGTCGTTCAGCGCAACGGCAACGCTGCCGTTCGGCGCGTTTGCGGGAAGCGCGACGGGCGTCCCGTAAACACGCACGCCGCCGATATCTGTTCCGTCAAACAGCAGTCTGCCGTTCGATTCCGTGAGCTTGTCCAGCGTCGATTCATTTTCGTGGGCGTGCATCATACCCATCATCTGTGCGTAATCCGCCGCCGGGATCGAAACGATTTCCCACGACGGGATCATGTATGTCCCTGTGTTTGCGACCAGACCGCGTCCCGGTCTGAATATGATCTTTCCGACGGGCGCATGCTCGGGCAGATCACCGAAGATCATCTCTACCCCGCCGATCGTTTCACCGTCGAAAAGCAGGTTGCCGGATGACTCGGACAGTTTGTCGAGCACCGTCATGTTTTCGTGCGTGTGTTTCTGCTCCCACAGCATATCGACCGCATTCGGATCGGTGCTGTCCGTCAGCCGGATCCAACTGATGCCGTCGCTGAAATAAAATCCGCTCCTGTTGTAGTTCGTGTTATAGACGATCTTGCCCGCATAGTCCGACACGCTCGGCAGACCGGAATAGATCACCTTGACGCCGATCGGTTTTCCGTTGTACAAAACATCTTCCCCGGACACGGACAGATTGTCCAGCATCGCCTTGTTGGTGTGCGTGTGGCTGTCCTGCTGCAGCAGGGTCAATGCCGCGATCGTTTCGTCGTCCGTCAACTGCACCCACACATCGTTCGTGCAGCGGAACAGGCCCTCTCCGGTCAGATAGATGATCGCATCCTCCTCGGCGGACTGCGGCAGTTCCGACGCCACGTGCACGGCGCCGACCGGGTTGCCGCGGAACAGGAGCGTTTTGCCGTCCTCGGACGCGGACAGCTCGGACAGCACTTCCGTGTTGTATTCCACATCCCCCGAGGCGCCCTGCGGCAGATCCGGAACCGGAAGCGTTCCGTCGACCTGCACGGAGAACTCCGGAGTGCATAAAACCGCACCGCTGTGGTCGCGGATGCGCACCTGACAGCGTACCGCGCCCTGCGTGTCCGTCGCGTTTGCGGCGGGCAGATAGTAGACGCTTCCGCCGCGCACCCCGCACTTTGCCGAGATCTCCGTATCATCCGGCTTGACGGCGTACAGACGAACGTCCAGATCCTGCGGCACGTTATATGCCCTTCCGTCCTGCAGCAGCGAAATGCGGAACATTTTGGAGCGGACATCGCCTTGATACAAGGAAACCGTCTGTTGACAGCCGGTTGAACCGACGTCCAGAATAACGTCATAAATGAGCAAGATAGACTCTCCCTTCTTTGACTTGCGGCCGGGCGCCTGCACGCGTCCGACCGCGGCGCTCTGCGCGCGGATCCTTCGCGGATTGCGCGGCGCAGCTTCCCCCACTCTTACGCAAAAAAAGGGTCTAAGTTGCACAAAACACGTCAATTTTACAGTCTGTTTACCGAAATTTTCCGAAAAATTTACATCAGGGGCCGTCGCATCCGGCGACTTCATCCAAATGCGGCAGCCCCGTAAAGACAAAAAAACCGACCGCCCTATTGGGCGACCGGTTTGTAAGTGTCGGCACAGACCTATCTTTCCAGGCAGCTTCCCGCCAAGTATTTTCGGCACGAATGAGCTTAACTACCGTGTTCGGGATGGGAACGGGTGGACCCTCATCGTCATATGCACCGACTGAGAAATGCGGCTGCATTTCTTAAGAACAAAGGGATTATAGCACAGGGGCGGTTGCTTGTCAAGCGTTTTTTGAAATTTTTTCTGCACTCGGTGTAGGTTTACAATAGATGTGTTACACCTGGCAAAAAAGAGTGACGAACAGGAGCTCCATGTGTTACAGTTAAGTTGCTACACCAAAAAGCAACAAGGA
>CADARP010000026.1 GCA_902790325.1 Oscillospiraceae bacterium
CACATCCGTTCGGCACCTTCCCCCAAGGGAAGGCAAATGTGCGGAACACTTTACTTGGGTTATTCTTTTTTATCGTTCTGCACGGAAAACCGTGAAGAGCGAATTATTCTGTCCGCAGCGCTTCGACCGGGTCTCGCTTCGCCGCATAGCGCGAGGGGATCAACCCGGCAAACATCGTCAGCAGCACGCTGATCACGATGAGCGCGATCGCGCCGCCGACCGGCAGACGGGAAACATTCGAGATGTCGACCAGCGCCTTGATGACGATATTGGCAGGTATATTCAGCAGTATTGTCACCAGTATGCCGATCACGCCCGCCGCAAGTCCCACGATCAGCGTCTCGGCATTGAACACGCGGGAAATGTCGCGCTTGGACGCGCCGATCGAACGCAGGATGCCGATCTCCTTCGTGCGCTCCAGGACGGAGATGTAGGTGATGATGCCGATCATGATCGACGACACCACCAGCGAGATCGCCACGAACGCGATCAGCACGTAGGACACGACATTGATGATCGTCGTCACCGAGGACAGGAAGATGCCGATATAGTCGGTGTAATTGATGACGCCCTCTTCCTTGTCCGCGTCGCGCATGGACTGATTGTATGCCTCGATGATCGCGGACAGTTCCTCTTTCGCCTGGAAATCAACGGGATAGAGGTTGATGCGGTCGGGATCGTCGGGGTCCGCGACGCCGAGGATCTTCTTGTTGGCTGCCAGATTCTCCGCCGCTTCGATCTGCGGCTCCGGCGGCAGTTCGGGCTCCGGCTCTGTTTCCGGCTCTTTCGGCGTTTCGTCGCTCTTCTTTTCGTCCGGCTTCTCTTCCGCGGTTTCGGATGCCGTTTCGCCTTCCCCGTCCGCGGCAGTCGTCGTTTCATCCGCCGGCTTCGTCATCAGCTCCGCCGGCAGTTCCGCTTCGAGCGCCGACGTGTCGCCGGTGATCATCGCCGTCAGCATGGCGAGCTTCTGGTCGCGGTTCATCAAAAGGATATACGAGTACGCCTGATCGCCGCTGATCTTGCCGACGCCCGGTACTTCATAGTTTTCCAAAAGACGGTCCAGCATATCCGTCATCTGCTTGCGTTCGCGCAGCGTGCGCGTGTTTTTCAGGAACAGATCGAGGAATTCGAGCATGGATTCGCGGTCTTCCTCCGGTATCTTTTCCTCGATATAGGCGCGGATCTCGTCCTCGGTCATGGCTTTCGTATCCGCGACGGGCGTCACGGACGGCGATTGCGCCGCGGCAAGGTTCCCAACCGTCGGATGCAGCGCCGACGCAGAGACGGACGCCGCCGTTTTTGCCGGCGCAGTCGTCGGTTCCTCGGCTTCTTTTGCCTTTTTTTCGTTCTCCTGTTTCTTCGCGCGCTCCGCCAGCGCCTGTTTTTCTTCGACGTCCTTGAAGGTGAGACCCGTGAAAATATCGACGTCCGGCTGCGCAAGCTGTGCCTTGACGATCTCGCGCTTGGCCGTTTCCGAAACGAGATAATCCGTCAGTGCGTGCGTGTAGCCGACCGCACCGGTGATGGACGTCGCCGTCGCTTCCTCGTCCGGACGCACGATGCCGACGATCTTCAGTTTGACGCCGTTCTGCACGAGCTCGGTCATGTAGTTGTCCTCGAACCGCATGTCCTCCCACTCGCCGGTGTCTGCGTTCTTCGCGTAATAATCCGCGGGCAGCACGAGCGAAAACTCCGTCTGCAGAATCTCGTCGTAGGTGAAGGACGCCTCTTTCGTCTCGACCGTCTGGCCGTTCTGCTGCATGAGCGCGGAGATCGTGTCGAGCAGTTCCTCCTGGTCGAGCAGACCGAGCGAGTACAGCGCGATGTCGGTGATCTCGTTGTTGGTATCCAGAACCAACACCAGCTCGTCATATGCCGACGGCCATTTGCCCGCAACAACGTCGTACTGCGAGTCGAGCATTTCGGGGTTTTCGATCATCTCCGTCCAGATCCCGACGCCGCGCATGGATGACATCGACATCCAACTGTTCATCTGCGAGGAATCGCCGCCCATGCCGTAGCTGCCCATCAGATCGGTCAGCACGTTGTCTGGTGACAACTGTACAACGCCGTCCGACACGTCCGACTTGTAGATATTCAGGTCGATGCTGTACCCGTACTGCGGCGGCGTACTCAGCTTTTCCAGAACGCCGTTTGCGGGATCTTCGATGTATTTTTTGAACGACGCCAGATCGTTGGTCGTTACGTCGGAGGAAAACACGTCCATCATTCCGGTGATGACGGGATTGGAGTAGACCCTGTCCATCTCGTGCTCCGCCTTCTGCGCTTTTTTCGCCATCGACTCCAGAAGGCTCGTCACGTCGACCGTCTGTTTTTCGATCGACAGCGGGTAGGTGGACAGCGCGTCCTGCTGGACGTTGTCGATATAGACCTGGAAACCGTTGGACAGCGACAGGATCAACGCGATGCCGATGATGCCGATGCTGCCCGCGAACGACGTCATGAACGTGCGCCCTTTTTTGGTCATCAGGTTGTTGGTGCTCAGGGACAGCGCCGTCCAGAAAGACATGGACGTGCGCGCTTTCTTCCTGCGCTTTTTCTCCGCTTTTTTCTGCGCGCGCTGTGCCTTCGGCTGCGGCTCGGCCGTTTCCTGCTCGGTCTGTCCCTCATAGGGCGCGGTATCGTCCGTGACCTTTCCGTCCAGAAGCCGCACGATGCGCGTCGAATACTGCTCGGCAAGTTCGGGGTTGTGCGTGACCATGATGACCAGACGGTCCTGCGCGATCTCTTTCAGCAGCTCCATGATCTGCACGCTCGTCTCCGAATCGAGCGCGCCGGTCGGCTCGTCCGCCAGCAGGATCTCGGGATCGTTGACCAGCGCGCGCGCGATCGCCACGCGCTGCATCTGCCCGCCGGACATCTGGTTCGGTTTCTTGGAAAGCTGGTCGCCCAGTCCAACCTTGCCCAGCACTTCCCGCGCGCGCTTTCTGCGCTCCGATTTGGACACGCCGGACAGCGTCAACGCCAGCTCCACGTTGGACAGCACGGTCTGGTGCGGGATGAGGTTGTAGCTCTGGAACACAAATCCGATCGAGTGGTTGCGGTAGCTGTCCCAGTCGGCGTCCTTGAATTCCTTAGTCGAGCGGCCGGAAATAGCCAGATCGCCGGAATCGTAGCGATCCAGTCCGCCGATGATGTTCAGCAGCGTCGTTTTGCCGCATCCGGACGGTCCGAGGACCGACACGAATTCGTTCTGCCGGAACGCGATATTCACACCGCGCAGCGCCTGCACTTCGACGCCGCCGGTTTTGTAGGTTTTGACTATGTCGGTGAGCTTCAGCAAAGGGTTGCCCTCCTGTTTCCTTCTTTTACCAAATCAGTATACCCCGCTTGCGGCAGGAAGTCAACCGAACGCGGCAGAAATTCACACACCATTCATAAAGCCTTGCGAAAAAGGTTCATCACGGAAAACTTGGGGATCGTGCAAACAAGAAGTACTGTCATTGCGAAGGGCCGAAGGGGCTGCGGCAATCTCAACCGGATGCCGGTAAAAAGTAACACCTTCACCGGCATCTGTGCGATGACACCGGAAAACGGAATCCTCCAACTTTCCGTGAGAGCGCGAAAAAAGAACGAACCGATCGACCGACCGGCTCGTTCCGTGCAGTATATTGTTTTTTCGCTTACGCGACGGTGAAACTGAAGCAGTGGGACCGCAGTCCGGGCGTGCCGCTCTTGCGGTAGCTGTTGAAGATCGTGCGGAACGTGTTGCCGTTCATCGTCTTGTCGCCCACGCGGATATTCGTCACATAGCCGACATTGCCGCGCGCGCCGTCGTGCGCGAGGATCTCGATCCAGTCCGAAGGATCGTCGGACAGGGTGATCTTCTTGCTGGGATTTGCGCGGTTGTACGCGTCGATCAGCTCCTTGAAATCCTTTGCGCTGATGGAGCAGGTAGTCACGCTGACCGTTTCGATGCTTTCCACGCCGCCCGCAAGATACGGAACGGTGCCGCCCCAGACGGACGCCGCGCTGGTCGTCTTGCCGGCAGAGCTGGCATAGAACTGCGCAACGATGGGACTGCCGTTGTAGGCCAGATACTCGCCGAGCACGCTCTTGACTGCCGAACGCACCAGCGGGGACAGCTTGCTGTCCGCCAGCGTGGAGCAGGCAACGGACGAGGACGAGAGCGTGTACTTATATGCCTTCATGAACGAATACACCGCGACAGCCTGCGCTTTCAGCGCCTCTTCGTCGCCGCTCTTGCAGTAACCGCCGATCTCCTGCTGCACGACGCGGATCATGAAATCCTCCGTGTCGCGGACCTTGCCGCCGTACGTCATGGTCGCGGGCGGCTTCTCACGCGTGAGGGTCGTTCCGGGATAATAATGCGCCAGGATGTTGCGATAGCCCCAGCCCTGACGGGAATACGCCAATGCCCCGAGCTGACTCATGCCCACGCCGTGGCCGTAGCCGTAAACGGTGAAGTTGAATTGGGCGTTTTCTTTGTCGACCGGCCCCTTGAACAGGGAGAGCAGCTTTGCGGGAGCGGTCGTCGCCGCTGCCGTGGTCGCTTCTTCCGCGGCCTTCTTTGCCGCTTCTTCCTGCTCCGGAGCGGTTTCCTTCGCTTTCACCGTTGCCGGAGAAGCCGTAATCGCACGCGAATCTCTCGTCGGCGCTTCGGTCTCGGTTTCGGGCTCGTCCGCGGCCGCGGATTTCGGCGCGGCGGTCGTGGTCGTTGTGGTTGTCGTCGTAGTCGTTGTCGTAGTCGTAGTCGTTGTGGTCGTCGTGGTCGTCGCTGCCGTTGTCTCGGCCGCCGTCGTTTCGGCTGCGGTCGTCGTCTCGGGCACCGTCTTCGTTTCGCTCGCGGCCTTCACCACGCTCGCAACATAGGGTTTAACGTCCAGGCCGTACGACTGCGGCGCGGGCGTTTCGATAAAAGCAGCCGTCTGCCGAACCGCTTCTTCGGCAGGGTCTGCCGTTCCGAACAGAGAAAGATCCACATCCACGGCCTCGTAAGACGCTTCCGTTTCCGGCTCCGTCTCGGCCTCCTGCACGAACCACTCGGTCAGCGGTTCAGTCGGATCTTCGACCTGTACGACGGCGGCAGCCGCGTCCGTCGTGTGCACGCCGTCAAAGAAGGCGGCGACTTCGTCCTTGAAATAGAAACCGATCAGCACGCACAGAATCAGCGCGATCACAATGCAGACTGCGATCTGGATCGCGGTGCTGCGCTTGCGCTTCTGGTTTGCCTGCGCGGCCTGCGCGCTTTCCTCATACAGCTTCAGCGGTTTTACGTTGGCGTCGTCGGGCGGGAACGCCTCGCCGTCGGCGTAATCCTGCAGCATCGTATACAGCGTATCGGTCGCAAGCGCCACCAGGTCGCCCGTCGACATACCGGGCTGCGCGGTGATCTTGCGTACGTTGGCAAATTCGCCGTCGGTCAGCGCCACGTTCAGGAACATTTCCTTGGAGTCCATGCCCACGGAATAGATGTTGGAGATCGCCGCGCCGAGGGACGTACCGATCTCTTTGCGCGCCGCATCCGCAAGGCACGCAATGCGCTCCATGACCGACGCGCGGCTGGAGGGATCGTCCTTGGTCACGGCGGGAATGAACGACTCGCCGAAGGTCGGGTTGCTGCGCACGCCGTTCTGGATGAATACATTGGTCTCGGTCGACGCGAACGCCACCGTCAGATTGCGCGCGGACAGCAGATCCGCCGTCTCGGCAAAGCGCTCGTTGTTGTCCGGAATGTCAAGCTGCACCGGCGCGGGCTGCGCGGGTTTGGTTTCCGGCTGCGGTTTTTCCGCCGCGGTGTGCTGCGAAAAATAGGCTGTGACGCCGTTGGCCACGATCTCCTGCATGCGTCCCGCCTCGAGCGGCAGATACAGAAGCGTCTGCTTGCCGCTGCGCATGGCAAAGCCGGAGTACAATCCGTCCGACGTCAGGAAAACGGCGGCGTTCTTCGGCATGAGCGCATGCGCCTTTGCCGAGGTGTCCGGCGCCGAAACCTCCTGCCGGATCACAGAGATCACGGCCGGACAGATCTCGCTCTTGAGTCCCAGAGCCTTGAGCATATTCCATTTCTGTTCCAGAAACGCGCCTTCGTCCGCAGCCGCGACAATCACGTCGGCGCGGCGGAACATCTCGCGCATTTCACCAAAAAATGACTTTGTATCGTCCAGCACGCGGAACGGCGCGACCTGCGCACCGAGCTGCTGGAACGCGTCCTCCGCGATCTGCTGCGCGCGGACGTCTGCCGACGCGTAATTCTTGACGATCGCTATACATTCAACTTTCACAGTTCAACCTCCCATATCCGTCCGTGCTTCCGTGAAGCGCGGAATCGTCCGGTTCCGTTACAGTGAAAACGCGTGCTTACGCGTTCGGTATCCATTTTGCCGCATTGGCGTAAGGGTTGGAGATCCCTTTTCTCTGGTAGTACTTGTCGGGATAGCGCGGATTGTTGTTGGCGACCGCTTTGGAGACGTCCACTTCCGCGGATTCGCCGTCGCGCACCAGACGGCCGACGACGACCAGTCTCTCCGAGCTGAAATCATACGCGCATGTAGAGAGCGTCAACAGCTTGTCCGTCGGCAGGATGTCGACGCCGGTGGAGTACAGCTTGCGCTGATCCAGCTCGGCGATGTACTCTCTGCGTTCGTTGTCGTCCTTGAGCTGGGTGAAGATGTAGTCGAAGTACCAGCCGGAGTCGTCGTAGTTGGAATCGGTCAGGAACACGGCATAAATCTTAAAGGTATAGTCCGCGTACATCGTCTCCAGATGGATCAGCGGCGCCTTCTTGAAACCGTCGATCTTGCGGTACTTTTCCAGTTCGCCGAAAACCAGATCGTCGTATTCCATATTGTGGCCGAAAATGCTGGTGTTGTCGTCCAGTGCGGCGTACGTGTTCTTGAAGTTGACGAACGGGCAGCCGTACTTGGTCGTCTCGCCGAAGAAGTTGCGGCGCAGATATTTCTTGTTGTCCTTGCCCTGCACGACCGGCGTCGAAACACCGGTGCCGGGGATCTCGAGATAGCCGTAGAAATCCTGGTTGGCCGCATAGAACTGCGCCAGATCGTACCGCGCGCCGTTCGGCAGCTCGGTATCGCCGTAGGCCGCCTTGAAGGACTCCGCGTCGCTGACGGGCTTCGTCAGCAGATCGCCGATCTTGGACTGACGTTCCTTCTCGATCGCAGGCTGGATCAGGTATGTATTGGCGATGATGCCCAGACAGACGACCACAACGACCATCGAGACCAGGAACAGCACCTTGCGGAAGATCTCGAACGTGCTGTCGTTCTTTTGCGGCAGCAGAGAACGCTTGCGCTTTTTCCGGGTCTGCGGCGCCGGTTTTGCGGTCGGCCTTCTCGCCGGCTGCGGCGCGGGATTGTCGCGCTGCGTTTCGGCGGCGCGGCGCACCGTATCCGCGGAATAGATCTGCGTGTGCTGCTCGCCGGACGCCGCCTGCTCCACCGCATCGGCAAAGCTCGACTGCACTCCGTCCAACTGATCCAGCGACAGGTTGAACGCATCCTCTTCGGACTCGGCGCGCACGGCCTCGGCCTCCTCGGCCTCCATCGCCTGCTGCACGGATTCGGCAAAAGAAAGATGCTGCTCGGCCTGCTCGCGGTCGGAGTAGGAATAGATGTCCTCCATCTCCTGAACCGGTTCCGCAGCCGGGATCTCGGGTTCGGGCTCCGCGGTCGGCGTATCCACGGCGGGATCGTCGGGATCGATGCTCTGGAACTCCTTGAGCAGCGTGTCGAAATCCGACGTCAGATCCTGCAGGGAATCGCTGTAAAGCTGCTCGAGGAACGCATCCGACGAACCGTCGCCGGAAACGCTGTCAAGGAACTCGTTGATATCCTCGTCGGACGACGTGCCGGAAAAACCCGGGTCGTCCTGCGGAATGTTGGTATTTCTCTCGTCGTTACTCAACTCTACCCCTCCTTAACCTTGAATGCCCGTCGGCTTCCATTTGGCGCTGTCTTTATAGGGATTCTGCTGGCCGACGGCGTTGTACCACGCCTGCGGGCGGCGGTAATCGTCATGCGCCGTCACCAGCGTCGGATCGATCGTTTCCGCCTCGCCGTCGCGCAGCATACGTGCCACGACGACCAGACGCGCCGTGATGCGGCGTCCGTTTGTGTGGAAGAGATACGAACAGGTGGAAAGCGTCAGGATCTTGTCGGACGGCTGCACGTCCACGCCCGTGTGATACAGCTCGCGCTCCTTCACGCCCAGAAGATAACCGCGCATATCGTCTTCGCTCATCGTGGGATAAATGTAGTCGAACACATATCCGCCGTCATCCGAAGCGTCGACCGTGGTCGCAAAGACGGAGAAGATCTTCCAGCGGTACGTGTTGTACAGCGTGCTGTATTCCACGATGGGATTCTTCTTGAAGAATTCGGGGTCCTGATATTTTTCCAGATCGTAGAAAACCTGCTGGCCGTCCTCGGTCGTGTGGCCGTACAGGATCGTGTTGGTCGACAGCGTATACTTGCCGCAGCGGTAGTCCAGGAAGACGTTGCCGTATTTGGTGAACTCGCCGTAGAAGTCGTTCTTCAGATACTTGTAGCTGCCGGTCAGACCGTTGTCGGTGGGCGACTGCACCACCACGGTGTCGATCGAGGTGCCCGGAACGTTCAGGTAGCCGATGGTGTCGCTGTTGGCGGCGTAGAGCGGCTTGAAGCGGTCGAGCATGTCCTGCATGTATTCCGCGCCGCCGTCATTGACGTGCAGATCCGCAAGCAGATTGCGGGATTCGGACGTGTAGTCGACGGCAACGGGGATCGACGACTGCGGCACTTCCTCCATCGCCGCCGGCACAGGCTTGTCCTCGAGCAGGATGTTGCGCACCGTCAGCGCAATAAAGGCGAGAAAGACGACCAGCGCCACGGCAGAGATGACGAGCATCGGCGTATTGAGTCCGCTTTTCTTTTTCTTTTTCTTAGCCATTTCTTTTATCCTCTCAATAGTTCTGTATACTTTGCCACACCAGGTGCAGCGCACGCGACGCTGTCACATAGCGGTTGAATTCACGATCCTTCCGACCCGTCTCGAAGCGCACGGTACGCACGCCGTCGCGGTCGGCAATGCCGATATAGACAAGTCCGACGGGTTTGTTTTCGCTGCAGCCGGGACCGGCGACTCCGGTCACCGCCACGGCGATCTCGGCGCCGCTGACACGCTTGACGCCCGCGGCCATTTCCGCCGCCGTTTCCGCGCTGACCGCGCCGTGCGCGGCGAGCGTCTCGTGCCGCACGCCCAGCAGCTTCTCCTTCATATCGTTGGAATACGTCACCAGTCCGCACGCGAACACGTCGGACGCGCCCGCGACCTCGGTGATGCGCTTGGAGATATAGCCGGCGGTACAGGACTCCGCCGTCGCAACGTGCAGTTTCTTTTCCAGCAGCCCCTGCACGACGGCATGCTGAATATCCGCGACGTCGATACCGTAAATATAGCCGCCGAGGATCGAGCGGATCTCGTCGAGCGCCGGAGCGATGATCGCCTCCGCCTGCGCCGCCGTATCGGCGTGCGCCGTCACACGCAGCAGCGCCTCGCCCTGCTTGGCGTACGGCGCGACGGTCGGGTTGCTGCCTTCCAGCAGCGGCGCGACGCGCTCGGCCATGTCGCTTTCGCCGATACCCATCGTGCGCACCGTGTGCGACACGATCACGCCGGTCGTTTTTGCGGCAAGATACGGCTTGACTTTATCCGTAAACATCGCGCGCATCTCGTTCGGCGGGCCGGGCAGCAGAATCACACACTTGCCGTCCCGTTCCATCGCCGCGCCCGGCGCGGTGCCGTGGTCGTTGCGGAACACGATCCCGCCCAGCGGGACGTCGGCCTGCTTGAGATTGCTCTCGGGCATCGGCCGACCGCGCGTTTTGAAAAACGCACGCATCGCGTTCTCCGATTCTTCGTCGCGCACAAGCTCAAATCCCATCACCTGCGCGCAGACTTCTTTGGTGATGTCGTCCGCCGTGGGGCCGAGCCCGCCCGTCAGCAGCACAATGTCGCTGCGGGAAAGCGCGAGCTCCACCGCGTCGCGCAGCCGCCCGGCATTGTCGCCCACGGTGCTGCGGTGCAGCACGGCGATCCCCATCGCCGCGAGCTCCCGGGACAGATACGGCGCGTTTGTATCGACAATGTCCCCCAGCAGCAGTTCCGTGCCGACGGACACGATCTCGCAAGAAATCATGGGCTCTACTCCCTCAATACCCCCGAATGGTCAGCGTGCGCGTACCGGCGAGCGCCGCATCGCACAGCGTTTCGGAATCCAGCAGGTTCTCCGCCTGCTTGACGTAATACAGTTTCGGATGCGTGCGCGGATGCTTCGGCGTGAAGACCGTGCAGCAGTCCTCGTAGGGCAGGATGGACAGATCGAACGTGTCGATCCTGCGTGAAATCTCGATCACTTCGTTTTTGTCCATGCCGATCAGCGGCCGGAACACCGGCATCGACACCGCCTCGTCCGTACACGCGAGCGCGTACAGCGTCTGGCTCGCGACCTGGCCGACGGACTCGCCCGTGATGAGCGCGCCGCAGTCGTTCTCGCCCGCGATACGCTCGGCGATGCGCATCATATAGCGGCGCATCAGAATGGTGAACAGCTCCTCGGGGCAGTTGTCGCGGATCGCCTCCTGCAGATCCGTGAACGGCACGACATGCAGCCGGATGCGGCCGCTGTACCGCGCAACCTTGGAAAGCAGGTCGTGTACTTTTTTCTCGGCGCGTTCGCTCGTGTAGGGCGGCGACGCAAAATGCACCGCCTCGAGCTGCAGGCCGCGCTTGGCCATCATCCACGCGGCGACGGGACTGTCGATACCGCCGGAAATGAGGACGGCCGCCTTGCCCGCGCTGCCGGACGGCAGACCGCCCGCGCCTTTTTGCTGATTGCCGTGGATGAACGCGGCCTTGTCGCGCACTTCTATATTGACCGTCAGGTCGGGGTTATGTACGTCCACCGTGAGATGCGGGAAACGCGACAGCAGCACGCCGCCCATCTCCATGCAGATCTCCGGAGACGTGAACGGAAACTTCTTGTCCGCACGCTTGGCACAGACCTTGAACGTCCGGGCGCCCGCAAGTTCGGCGGCGAGATAATCGCCCGTCACGCTGCGGATGACGTCCATATCCTTGTCGACCATCAGCGCCTTGGAGTATCCGACAAAACCGAATACCCGTGCGCACGCGTCGGCCGCGGCGTCCATGTCCGTCCCGTCCTCGGCGGGGATCGCCGTCACCGTGGACTGCGCCGCGGTGATCTGCCACGTCCCGAACGGGGAAAGACGGCGGCGCAGATTTTTGATGAGCTGATCCTCGAACGTGCGCCGGTTGAGACCCTTGAGCGCGATCTCTCCGTTTTTAAGTAGGATGACTTCTTTCATTTTATATAACAGAAACTCCTGCGAATTATCTTCTTGCGGTACGGATGGTGCGTTTGCCTTCCGCGAGCGCGGACAGGAAAACGTCGATCTCCTGCGTGGTCGTTTTGTGCGAAAAGCTCACGCGCAGCGCCGACGCGATCTCGGCGTCCGGCAAGCCCATGCTGCGCAGCACGTGGCTCTTGTGTCCTTTGGCGCACGCCGAACCGGAAGACACATAGATCTCCCGCCTGGAGAGGAAATTCATCATCGGCTCGGAATTGACGCCGGTGGAAAAATTGACGATGTACGGCAGCGCGTCCGGCGGCGAATGCACCGTCACGCCGTCGATCGACGCAAGTCCGTCGAGCAGATAGGCCTGCAGCCGCTGTATGTGCGGGAACACCTGTGCGGCGTCCGGCAATGCGCGTACCGCGGCGCCGAATCCGGCAATCGCGGGGACAGGCTCTGTTCCGGGACGCAGCTTCCACTCCTGCAGCCCGCCGAACGTGCGCGGAGAAACGCGCACGGCTGAGCCGCCTTTTTTATATCCGCCGCGCACATACAAAGCGCCCGCGCCCTTGGGGCCGTGCACCTTGTGCGAGCTGATGCTCATCAGATCGACGCCCATCGCGCCGGGGCGAAGCTCCGGCAGCTTGCCGAACGCCTGCACCGCGTCGCAGTGGATCACAGCGGGCGAACCGGCCGCTCGCACCGCGCGCCGCATTTCCGCGACAGGCTGGACGGAGCCGACCTCGTTGTTGACCGCCATCATGCTCACTAAGATCGTGTCGCGGTTGATCGCGCGGTACAGCGCCTGCGCCGGGACCGTACCGTCCCGACCGACCGGCAGCCGCACGACCTCAAAACCCTGCAGTTCAAGCTGCGCGGCGGCCTCCCCGACGCTGGAATGCTCCACGGAAGAAATGACCACACGCTTGCCGTAGCGCCGCATCGCGGCAGCCGTACCGAGAACGGCGATGTTGTTGCTCTCGGTGCCGCCGGATGTGAACACGATCTCCTCGGCGCGGCAGCTCAGCCGTTCGGCGACCGCCTCGCGCGCGCCGTCCAGCAGCGACTCCGCCTGCATCCCCTTGCGGTACAGGGAGGAAGGATTGCCCCACTCGTGCCGCAGCGCGTCCGTAACGGCGTCGACCGCCTCGGCACAGACCGGCGTGGTCGCACTGTTGTCAAGATAGCATTCCACGACAGGTCCCCTCCAGCGCCACTTTGCCCAATTTTACAGTTACCTTATTATACATCACTCTCACCCGTTTGTAAATGATTAATTTTTCGGAATAGTATATCGCGGAACGCGTTTGCACAACATCCTGTGTTTTGATTTCGTAAAAAAATGAAAAAATTTTCGGAATTTTTTTGTTCTTTGCGCCGTTCCGACACAAAACACGCGTTCGCGCGCACACCGTTCCGCTGTCAGTATATGCGGACAGGATCGGACACGGTTCAGTATACACCGAAAAAATGAACGCCAATCTTCCGGATTGTAAATAAGCTGTAAACCCGGCGCGCGGCAGACCGCGTATGCGAAAGCCGCCGGGCAAAAAAGCTTGCAATCAGCCGGACTTCTATGGTATAATAAAATGGTAAGAGGAGTTGACGGAAATGGCAGCACATCCGGCGGGTCTCTCGGTCATCCAAAGGTCGTCCGATCGGGCGGGCTTGTTTTTCTGTTTTTCCTTTTTTTCGTTTGCCTGACGCGGTGCGCTTTTGTGTGCCGCGTTTTTTGTTTTGTAAGAAGAAAGGAGCATTCTCTATGAAGCGAACAGTTTGCATTCTGCTGTCGCTGATGCTTGCGGTCACGGGGTTTTCCTGGCTGCTTGTACCGGCTGCCGCGGAGGACGGCGGTTCCCCCTTTGTCGCAGAGGACTTTGAAGGCACGTATTCCATCGGGCGCTGGGTATTCAACTCGTCCGGCGGTATGCAGCGATGGGAATCCGAGCCGGGCGACTACGACATTGTGACCGGTCACTACTGTAACGGCGACGGCTCGTCCCGCGGCGGCAATGAATCCGCCGAAATCGTGCGCGTCGGTTCCGGCGAGCCGGTGCGCTACGGCACGCAGTCCCTGAAGCTCAACTATGATTTCACGGGCATCAACGGCATCGAGGGCGCGTGCGTAGGCTTCACCGCAGAGAAGGAGATCCCGGGCAATCCGACCGGCGTCGGCCTGTGGTTTTACAATCCCGAGGGCGGGCGCAACTTCTGGCTGCGCATCCGTGTGCTCGACGGCAACGACAACATCTTGACCCTCGATTTTACGAAGCAGAGAGAAGGCGTCAACTGGTTCGGCTGGAAATACATCGAATGCGATCTGACGACGCATCACGGTCCGTTCAAGCTGATGGCCGGCGAGACCATCCGCGTGATGCACACCTACGGCGCGTACGACGGCATGGGCAACTATCTTTCGGGTACCGTGTCTCAGTCAGGACCGGACGGAAACTCCGTCTTTCTCGGCCAAGGTACCTGCAAGGGCTCTGTCTATCTCGACAACCTGCAGTTTGTTTACGGCCCATACACGCCCGAACCCGTGCCGGAGTATGAGGTCGGCGACACGATCCGCTTCGGCAGCTATCCGCAGAGCCGCGTCACGGACGATGCGACGCTGGACGCGCTGGAGCACGCCGGAAAGACGTGGAGATCCTACGGCTGCTACATCGGTACGGGCACGGAAGATGACGGTCTGATGACGCCGTCGGACTACATGCAGTACTGCGACGTGACGGTCAACGGAACGAAATACCGCGGCGTCACATTCTCGCACTTTCGTCCGTACTCGACCGGCGCCGGAGTGCCCTCTGCGTTCGACTCGACACAGAACAAAAACGGCTATCTGCCCGACACGGTCTACTGGTTCCGCTGGGAGCCGCTGCAGTGGCGCATGCTCGATCCGAATAAGGGCCTTCTGCTGTGCGAGAGCGCCATCGACGTCCAGGCCTATCAGAACCTGCTTTGGAGAAGCGGCAGCAAGTATTATCAGGGCGTCGACTCCACGGTGTATGCAAACGATTATGCGACGTCGTCCGTGCGCAAGTGGCTGAACAGCGATTTCTATCAAGAGGCGTTCACACCGGAGCAGAAATGCATGATCGCCGGGACGACGCTCGATAACCTGGCGGACGGTACCCAGCATCCCGTTTATGACAGTGCGGAAACGACGGACAAGGTCTTCCTGCTGTCCTCACGCGAAGCGGCAAACACGGCATACGGCTTCAACGCCGATCCGGACGCGGATGACGCCGCGAGCATGACGCAGGGCACGGATTACGCGCTCTGTCAGGGTGTTGAAGTCGACGAAAACCACGTCCACTGGCTGCTGCGCTCCGCAGGCTACATTAGCGACACCGTGTGTGCAGTGGATCATTACGGACACGTCGGCGACTTCTACGGTACCGCCTCGACCACGCTCGGTATCCGTCCTGCGATCACGGTGAACCCCGGGAATTTCGTCACGTCGTACAAAACCGGCGACCTTATCGAATACGGCACCTATCCGAAGAGCCGCGTCACGGACAACGGCCTGATCGCTTCACTGAATGCAGCCGGCGGCACGTGGCATTCCTACGGCTACTACAACGGTACGGGCACACGCAATGACGGTCAGATGACGGCAAAAGATTATATGCAGTACTGCGATGTGACCGTCGAAGGCCGGAAGTATCGCGGCGTGAAGTTCTCGGAGTATCGCCCGTATTATACAGGATTTGAGTCTCTCTCAGAGAGAAGCTATCAGGATTTAAACGATTACGAAACCGGCGTGACGTACTGGTTTCGATACGATCCGTTGTGCTGGCGCGTGCTCGATCCTGCGGCAGGACTTGTACTGAGCGAGACGGTCATCGACAGCCAGCCGTACAACAACTATGCCCTTGCCGCCAATATGGATGAATATGCTTATCTCGCGACGTGGGGTGATGCAGACGAGAAACACTATGCGAATGATTACGCTGAGAGTTCCCTGCGGCAGTGGTTGAACGACGATTTCCGCGAAACGGCATTCACGGCAGCGGAAGAAAACCGGATTATCCCGACGACGCTTTGCAACAGTGCCTTCAGCGCGTCCTTTAACGACTATGACAGCGTCCCGACGACGGACAAGGTGTTCCTGCTTGCGTGGAGTGACGCATTGAATCCGGCGTATGGTTTCACTTCCGGCGATAGGGGTAACGATCCTACCCGGCAGTCAGATAGTACGGATTACGCAAAATGTCAGGGCCTGACCGCATCGCAGACCGATTATGCCAACTGGCTGCTGCGGTCTGCCGGCAGCCAATCCGGGTATGCATGCGCGATTGATGTCAATGGAATCGGCAGGTTAACCGACGAATACGAAACCTACAATACCGGCGCCGGCATCCGTCCCGCGATCACGCTGGATCTGTATCTGCTGAACGTACCGCCGCACGTCCATGCCTACGACGAGCCCGTCTGGGATTGGGCGGACGATTACAGCAGCGCGACGGCAACCTTCACCTGCACGGAGTGCGGCGACGTAAAGACCGCGACCGACTACTTTATCAACGAGACTGTCGTTTCCAAGGCGGACTGCACGCACGGCCTTGTCAAGAAGTATACCGCGTCGGTTACGCTCGACGGCACGGAATACACCGACACGACGGACGAAGTCACCGTTCCCGGCACCACGACTTTCCACATTCTCAGTGACTGGACGGAGCCTGTTCCCGCGACCTGCGGCAGTGCCGGTTCGGTCGGTTACTATACCTGTAAAACATGCGGGACGCATATCGGCGGTATCGACACAGGTTTTAAGACCCTGTCCGACGATGAGATCGTGATCCCCGCGACCGGCAATCATTCATGGGAATGGATCACCGACACGGAACCCACCTGCAGCGCTGACGGCGTGAAGCACGAGAAATGTGCCGTCTGCCATGCGGTGCAGAGCGAGAACACGCCGATCCCGGCGACCGGCAATCATGACTGGGAGAATGCATGGTCGAAGGACGGCGTGAATCACTGGCACGACTGCACGCGCTGCGACGCAAAGAACGACGAAGCGGCGCACACCTACGGCGAAGTCACCTATACGTGGCGACGGCAAAGCGCGCCTGTACCGTCTGCGAGTGGGAAGAGACCGAAACGGTTAACGCGACCGGCGCACAGAGCAAAGCGCCGACCTGCACCGTGAACGGCGAGACGACCTACACAGCGACGTTCAGCAATCCCGCATTTGAGACCAAGACCAAGACGGTCGCCGACATTGACGCGCTGAACCACGACTGGAAGACCGAGTGGTCAAAGGACGGCGACAACCATTGGCACGACTGCACCCGCTGCGACGCAAAGAACGACGAAGCGGCGCACACCTACGGCGAAGTTTCCTATACGTGGGAGCAGACCGGAGGCGCGTGGAAAGCGACGGCAAAACATGCCTGCACCATTTGCGAGTGGGAAGAGACCGAAACGGTCAACGCGACCGGACGTGAGACCAAGCCTGCAACCTGCACCGTGAACGGCGAGACGACCTACACAGCGACGTTCAGCAATCCCGCATTTGAGACCAAGACCAAGACGGTCGATGATATTTCCGCGCTGAACCACGACTGGAAGACCGAGTGGTCAAAGGACGGCGTGAATCACTGGCACGACTGTACGCGCTGCGACGCAAAGAACGACGAAGCGGCGCACACCTACGGCGAAGTCACCTATACGTGGGAACAGACCGCAGGCGCATGGAAAGCGACGGCAAAACATGCCTGTACCATTTGCGGATGGGAAGAGTCCGAAACGGTCAACGCAACGGGTGCACAGAGCAAAGCGCCGACCTGCACCGTGAACGGCGAGACGACCTACACAGCGACGTTCAGCAATCCCGCATTTGAAACACAGACCAAGACGGTTGATGATATTGCCGCGCTTGACCACGCGTATGACGCGGTCGTCACAGAGCCGACCTGCACCGAGGACGGCTATACGACGCACACCTGCTCACGCTGCGACGATACCTATACCGACAATGAGACGGCTGCGCTCGGTCACGCCTTCGCCGAATGGAAAGTCGTGCGTCCGGCCGTTCCGGGCGAAAAAGGCGAGAAACAGCGCGTCTGCACGCGCTGCGGCGAAACAGAAACGGCGGAGATCGACGAACTGATCCTCACGTCCTCCGCGGACGGGCAGACCGGCAGCGCGCTCACCGTGACCGTACCGTATGCCAAGCGCGGCGCGATCGCCACAACGCTTTCCGCAGACCGTCCCGTGACCTATACGTCCTCCGACCCGAAGCTGCTGCAGGTGGACGCGGACGGCAACGTGACCTTCACGCGTCTGTGCGTGTTCTGCAAGAGCGCAACGATCACGGCGACGGACGAAGACGGCAGCACGGCTGTTTGCAAAGTCAACGTCGAGGTCAAATGGTGGCAGTACATCGTCTGGTTCTTCCTCGGCTCGCTTTGGTTCTGATTCTGCATCCTTTCATAATCCGTCCGAACAAACACACGACCCGCTTCCCCGATCGGGAGCGGGTCTTTTCGGATGCAAAAAGGACTTTTCCTCCACAGCCCTGCGGAAGAAAAGTCCCCTTCTTGATTCTTTCTTTTCGTGAAATGCGGCAGTTTCCTGCGTCGTTTGCTGCTTACCGCGCGGAATAGTTCGGCGCTTCCTTCGTGATGAACACGTCGTGCGGATGGCTCTCGATGAGGCCGGCGTTGGTGATGCGCACAAAGCGGGATTTCGTCTTCAGTTCCTCGATATTGTGGCAGCCGCAGTAGCCCATGCCGGAGCGCAGACCGCCCAGAAGCTGGAACACCGTGTCGGACAGCGGGCCCTTGTAAGGCACACGGCCTTCGACGCCTTCGGGAACGAGCTTCTTGTTGTCCTCCTGGAAGTATCTGTCCTTGCTGCCGTTGGCCATCGCACCGAGCGAGCCCATGCCGCGGTAGACCTTGAACTGTCTGCCCTGATAGATCTCCGTTTCGCCCGGGGCTTCTTCGCAGCCCGCAACGAGCGAACCGAGCATAACGGCGTTTGCGCCCGCGGCGATCGCCTTGACGATTTCGCCGGAGTACTTGATTCCGCCGTCCGCGATAACGGGCTTGCCCTGCTTGGCCGCTTCGTTGGCGGAGTCGTAGATCGCCGTGATCTGCGGCACACCGATACCCGCGACGACACGCGTGGTGCAGATGGAGCCGGGGCCGATGCCGACCTTGACCGTGTCCGCGCCCGCGTCAAGCAGCGCCTTGGTCGCCTCCGCCGTCGCCACATTGCCGGCAATCAGCGGGATCTGCGGGAACGCGGCCTTGACCTTGGCCACGGCGTTCAGGATATTCTTGCTGTGGCCGTGCGCCGAATCCAGTACGAACGCGTCCACTTCGCTCTCGACCAGCGCGGATGCGCGGTCAAGCACGTCCGCTGTCGCGCCCAGCGCCGCCGCGCACAGCAGACGGCCTTTTTCGTCACGCGCGGAGTTCGGATACTGCACGCTCTTCTCGATGTCCTTGATGGTGATGAGGCCGCGCAGATGGCCTTCCTCGTCGATCAGCGGGAGCTTCTCGATCTTGTGCTTCATGAGGATCTTCTGCGCCTCGTCCAGCGTCGTGCCGATGTGGGACACGACCAAATCGTCCTTGGTCATCACGTCCGCGATGCGGATATTGAAATCCGTCATGAAACGCAGATCGCGGTTCGTCAGAATACCGACCAGCTTGCCGTCCGCGTCGCAGATCGGCACGCCGGAAATGCGGTAGCGGTTCATCAGCTCATTGGCCTCGTAAACAAAATGATCCGGAGACAGGAAGAACGGATTGGTGATAACGCCGTTTTCGGAACGCTTGACCTTGTCCACCTCTTCCGCCTGCTCGCGGATCGAAAGATTCTTGTGCACGACGCCGATGCCGCCTTCGCGCGCGATAGCAATCGCCATACGGCACTCGGTAACCGTGTCCATAGCAGCCGTCATGATCGGCGTATTCAGCATCAGACCGGCGGCAAGCTCGGTGCGCAGATCGACCTCCTTGGGCAGCACATCCGACTCGGCAGGGATCAGCAGCACGTCGTCAAACGTCAGACCTTCCTTTGCGAACTTATTGCAGCTCGAAAACTCCATATCCTTCACCCCATATGAGAATTTAAATTATCTAATTGTACCACGCGAACATGAAAAAAGCAAGGTTTCCCGCACAGAAAAAAGTTGAAAAAATTTTTGAAAAGGTGTTGATTTTTCAGAAGTAATGTGATAGAATGTAGCAGTTGTGAAAAGCAACATGCGCTGCTAGCTCAGTTGGATAGAGTGTTTGGCTACGAACCAAAAGGTCAGGGGTTCGAATCCCTTGCAGCGCGCCAGAAAAGCCGTGTACCGTCAGGTACGCGGCTTTTTTCTGTAGAACAGCCAAATTCCCGAGCAGATCTGCCCCTCTGCGGCGTGCGTTTCCGGCATCCGTTATGTGTTCCAGGCGCGGATGCGGACGAAATACCCGATCTCGCCTTCGGTCACGGTGATGTCGGCGTGCTCTCTGAAGTATTGCAGATATTCCTGCGCGGACATGGTTTCGTGGGAAATATAGCTGAGCGTAAAAAACGGAATATACACAACGTCCGGACGCTTGTCCGGATGCAGCGCCCACCATGCTTCCTCTCTGCCGTAGTCTGCCGTGAGATAGTGCAGGAACGGCGTGGAAACAGGACATCCGGCGTTGACATAGACCGATGTGTCGTAGTCGATGACAAACAGCGCGTTCTTGCACATCCTCCTGCACGTTTCGGCGTCCCGGACGCTCTTGTCGTAATTGTCCTTGATCTCCCGCGTTGTCACAACGCCCTTCAATATCCCTGTTTCGATTTTTGCGTCCAGCGGCGCATCGGTCTGAACGAGCAGCCGTTCGGTTTCATACAGCCGCGCCATGTAGACGTAGTGTCCGGCCTCCAGCACAGGGAACAGGACGAACAGCGCGCATACGGCAATCCCCCACGCGTTTCGGACAAGAACGGACGACTTGCGGTGTTTTCCGGTTTTCTTTTTCACTTCGGCGGCAGGCTGCGTCCGCTGTTCCAGGTAATACGCCCGCAAAAGCAAAACAGACGGCACACAGCCGGGAAGCAAAAACGCGCCGAGAGCATTCATGGAGTAGACGTCGGCAACGAATGATACGGCAATCGCCAGAAGCAGAAAGCCGAACAGTCGCCTGTCTTTGTTTTTCGTGAACACATACGCCTGCAGCGCCGGTACGGCCAGCAGCAGAGGATGACAACTGCAGTCGCCCGAGGCGTCCCTGAACTTCGTATAGGGCAAAAGAAGCAGCCGCACCGCAATGGCGGCGCAGAGGACGCACAGAGCGACAAAGAAAAACCGCTGCGCGCCGACCGCTTTTCGCCGCACGATCAGACCGCCCGCGAACGCAGCCGCGGTCAGGATCACAAGCGCCGGATGCATGAACCGCAGATACCGTTTCAGCTTGGAGGCGCGAATGGCCAGGAAGCTCATTCTCGCCAACGGTCCGTCTCCGAAAAAGCCGGAAATGGATCGCAGTCCGACGAGAATGGCGCGCAAGTCCGTCCCGGTAAAAAACAGCGCGCAAAGGATAAAAAACAGGATCGCGGCAGCGCAGATTCCAACCAGCATCCAGCGCCACACACGCGGGGACAAAACATAATCGTACTGCGCCAGAAACGGTTTCCCGCGTTTTTTCGCAGCATGCCGAACGGCCGTCAGACAGCAGTACAGCAGCCACACCGCAGCGACGGGCGGAAAAACGAGCACGCCGCAGCTCAGAAAGAATCCGGCAAGAACCCAATGCACCGGACGCGCGTCCTCCCTGTAGAACAGCAGCATGCCCACAAGCAAAATGCATTGCGGACAGATGGAGTAATAGCTGATCGTCTTGATCCCGAACAGATCCGTTCCCGCAAAAAACGCAGCGGCAAACACTGCCCAGAGCGTGTATTTCCGAAGCCGGCAATAGAGGTAAACGAAAAAGATCAGTTTTACGGCGATATACAGATACCGCATTGCGAGCACGATTCCGTCCACGCCGCCGAGAAGCGCGTAAAAGATCCGAAACGGAAGATACTGGAACAGCGGCTGCATACCCACGATCAGCCAGTTATCCGCAAAGAGTTTTTCGCCCGCCATCAGCCTGCAGCAGACAAACTGATACTGCACCTCGTCCGTGGATGTGATGCCGAGGGGCGCCGTCAAAACAAAACAAGCCGCAGCCGCAAGAAAAACAAACATGAAAACAAGATCGAACGATCTCTGCTTTCGCATGTCGTTTTTCAAAGGGTTTTGATTCAGCTTTCTCATCATACGGTCAGTCCTCGCAACTATCAAATGATCCGCGTCCGCACATACAAGTATACCACAGAAATGAACCAAATGAAACAGTTTTTTATGATTTCCGAAACAGGCTGCCGCGCGCCGGTCGTCCGGCGCTTTTTCCGGCTCGGTTTCCGCACGTCTTTCGCACCGCGCAAAAGCGCCGCACACGCTATGCGGGCAAGCGAAAATAACCTTGCAATGAACCGTTCGTTATGATACTATTAGAAAAGAGCGGAGGGAAAAACCATGCCGAAAAAAGCCCCCGGAAAAAGCAAAAAAAAGAATGAGAAAAAGCGGCCTTCTGTTTGCAGACGCAGCATCGACGCGATCGCTGCGTTCGTCCCGAAACACCGCTTCGTTTGCGCTCTGTCCGCGTGCATTCTGCTGACTGCGGCGGTTTTGGTTTCTCTGTATCTCGGCACGTCCCCCGCGCGTTCACTGCGCAGTTCCGGCGGCACGATCGAATTCGGCTCCTATCCGCAGACGCGCGTCGCCTCGCAAACGCTGCTGCGCGCGCTGAACGAAGCGGACAAGCAATGGAAGCCGTTCGACGACTGCTATTCCGGGCAGAATTATTACGGCACCATGCACCGGTCCGACGCCGTGCTGTACGCGGATACAGAGTATGCCGGGAACCTCTACCGCGCCGTACGATTCGACGCATACCGTCCCGCGGCGATCCTGGACGACGCGTCCGCGCAGAACTCTTATCAGGACGAAAACGGCTATGCGCCCGGCGCCGTATATTGGTTCCGGTGGGAGCCGATCCGCTGGTATGTGGCCGATGATAAAAAGCAGCTGCTGCTGAGCGAAAAAGTGCTGGACGCCTTGCAGTTTGACGATTCGTTTTTCTGGATCGACCGTAACGCGGACGGCGACGTAGATCCGGCCGACGAGTTTTCCGCGCTGCAGCATCTGCGGCTTCCCGTGAATCTGTACCAAACCGCCACTATCCGCCGGTGGCTGAACGACGCGTTTTACACCGCGGCATTCACGTCCGCCGAGCAGCGCCGGATACGTCCCGTGCTCCACAGAGCGGACGAGTCCGCCAAAAAAACGAGATACGGACTGCACGCGATCACACGCGATCGGGTGTGGCTGTTTTCCGCCGCGCAGGCGCTGGCTTGGAACGAGGCCAACGGCAGCAGGGAAGCGGTTTATCCGGACGCCACCGATTACGCAAAGTGCCGCGGCGCATTTTCCGGCAGCGTCAACGATCATGCCAGCGCATGGTGGTGGACGCGCAGCGCCGGCGACTTTTCCGGCGACGTGATCACCGTTGTAGACAACGAAATGTGCATCACTTCCGACAGACAGTTCCCGCAGGCTTATGCCCTTGGCGGCGTGCGCTGCGCGGTTCGGCTGAAAGAACTTGTGCACGAAACGGAGGGCTGATATGCAAAGGATCAAAAAACAGCTCTGCTTCGTGTGCGCGGCGATCCTTCTGCTCGGCGCTGCCGCGCCGTGGATCCTGTACGGTGTGCGCAAAAAAAATGCCGCCTCTGTACCGGCATTCGATCCGCCCGCGGCACAGAAAACGGAGGAGTTCGGGTCCTACCCGCAGAGCGCGGTCACAGATCCCGCGCTTTTACAGGCGCTGAACGGTCTGGATTTGGCGTGGGTCTCTTACGGCTATTACAGCGGAGACGTCCTGTTCGGCTCCGCGGAACAGACAGACTGCATGCGGTACGCCGATGTGGAATGGAACGGCACGCGATACCGTGCCGTAACGGCGTCGGACTACAGACCCTACTGCTGCCATCTCCCGCACGAGGCGACGCGGCAGGACGCAAGGCTCGAACCGGGCGAGGTCTACTGGTTCCGGTATGACCCGATCCGCTGGATCGTTCTGGACGCGCAGACGGGACTGATGATGAGCGAGCACGTCCTGGACTGCGGCGCATTCTGCAATATCGTTTATGTGAACGACCCGCACGGAACCGCCGCAAGAGGCAAGATCCAGTCCAAAGAGTATTACAGCGATCCGCAGCAAACGGTTTACGCAACCGATTACCCCGCCAGCGACGTGCGCAAATGGCTGAACGGTCCGTTTGCGGAAACCGCCTTTACGGACGCGGAACAGTCCAGGCTCCTGCGCACGCGTCTGGATAACCGCGCGGCCGACCGGAGATGGAAAAAATATGACGCCGAAAGCTGCGAGGACCGCGTGTTTCTGCTCTCCTATTCCGACGTGATCAACCCCGCCTACGGATTCTCTCCCCAGCCGGAAAAGCCGGACCCGCTGCGGGTGGCATATCCCACCGATTACGCGCTGCTGCAGGGGTGCTGGGCACAGGAAGACCCCGTCGCGCCCGGCGCCGCATGGTGGTGGCTGCGCACGCCTTCCGACCATTCCAACGCAAACTGCGACGTCAGTTTTTACGGTACGCCGTCCAAGTTTGCCGCCATACTGCCCTATTTCCCGGATTTCACGGATTCCGGCTACCGTCCGGCAATCAGAATCCGCACCGACACATGATGCAAAGGATCGTGCTATGACCACAACGTATTTGCAGGCAATCGAAAAAGCGTCGTCCTATGACGCGGCCGAATTAAAAAAAGGGATCGACGCGCTGTTCCGGACGCTGCAGATCGAGAAGGATCTGCGGCCGGGCATGCGCGTGCTGCTCAAGCCGAATCTTTTGGGCGACTACAACACATATTTCTCCGTCACCACAAACCCGGCCGTTGTGGCGGCCGTTGCCGACTGGCTGTCGGCGCACGGGATCACGGACGTGACCGTCGCGGACAGCCCGGGCGGTTCCGCGTGCCGTATGCCGGGGTTCAATTTTGCGGATTTTTATGAAAACGCCGGTTATTCTTTTTTGGCGCAAAGAGGCGTGCGGCTGAATACAGACAGCGGCTGGCGTTCCGTTCCCGCGCCGAAAGGCTGCGTATTAAAGGACTACAATATCCTGAACGTGATCGCCGACGCCGATTATATCATCAACATGCCGAAACTGAAAACCCACAACAAAACGGTGATCTCCTTCGGCGTGAAGAATCTGTTCGGCTGCGTGCCGGATATTCAGAAGCCCGCCTTCCACGCGCGGTACCCGCGCATCGCGGATTTCGCAAACATGCTGGTGGAGCTTGCAATGACCGTGAAGCCTGCGCTGACCGTGATCGACGCGGTGGAGATCATGGAACACAACGGCCCCGTTGCCGGAGAAAAGCGGCAGCTCGGAATGCTGTTCGCCGCAAAGGACGTGTTCTCACAGGACGCTTTCCTGGCGCAGCTGCTGGGCGTGGACGAAGAAAAAACCGATTTGCTGCGCATTGCCCGCGGCAAGGGTTTGGTGCGCGCCGCGCAAGTGATGAGCGGCACATTCAAGCCGAACGAGACAGTCGCCCCCTTGAAGCTTCCGGATATTTTCACCGTGAACTCGCTGCCGGAAAAAGTCGTTTCCCTGCTGCATATGGCGGCGGACAAAGCCGGCGAGCTGCTGTTTACCCAAACGCCGTGCATCAACAACAAAGCATGTGCGAGATGTCTGCGCTGCCTGCACTCGTGTCCCGCAGGCGCCATCGCGGACAACGGATCGTCTCTCGAAATCGATACAAGGAAATGCATCCACTGCCTTTGCTGCTCAGAGGTATGCACACACAGGGCGATCAGAATCAAAACCGAAATCAAAAAAAGGCGGAAACCGACATGAATATCCTGCTGATCCAGCCGCGCAGCGGATTCCAGCTGCGGGGCATCACGTTTCCCGTGTGCAGGGATCTGATGATGAGCGCCACTTTTTTGAAAAAAAACGGTTACGACGTCCTCGTCTGGGACAGATGCATTTCGCCGGACGTGCCGGACAGGCGTTTCGCGGCAGACGCGGCGATCCTGTTTCTGGCGCAGTCCTCGTCCGTGAAGGACGCCGCGGCCGTTTCCGACCGTCTGCGCGCGAAAGGGGTGCGCGTTATCTGGGCGGATATGGTGGCGGTGATCGGCGCCGACCTGCCGGACGCGCTCGCGCACTGCGATTATATTCTGACGGGAGAATACTGTTTCACCGCCCGCGCGCTGCTGCGTGCGATCTCCGACGGCACGGACGCCGCGGATGTACCGGGGATCGCATATACCGAAAACGGAAAGACCGTTTTTACACAAAAGCGTCCGCTGCCGGATCTTGCGCAGCTGTATCCGATCGACTGGTCGCTGATCGACGTGCACAAATGCTTTCGCAGGTTTCAAAGCTGCAGCCGGATGCTGTACCTGAACGCCTCGGTCGGCTGCCCGTTCGACTGCGGTTTCTGCTCCACGCCGTTCTGCTACGGAAAGCGGCGCAAACGGCCGATCTCCCATGTGATACAGGAGATCGACACGCTTGTGCGGGAATACGGCATGGACGGAATCAACTTTTCCGACGAGCTGCTGCTGTTCACCGCGGATGAGCTGGCGCAGCTGAAAGCGTGCAGGGAAAGCCTGGGACGCCGATTCGTCTGGGGCGGCGAAACGCGTCCGCAGATCCTCACGCCGGAACTGCTGCGGCAGATGTACGACGCCGGCTGCCGCTGGCTGCTGTTCGGTCTGGAGACAGGATCGGAAACCATGCGCGCGCACATCTGCAAGCAATATGATCCCGCGCAGATCCGCGCCGTGACGGACGCCTGCACAAAGCTGGGAATTGCCGTGTTCGGTTCGTTCATCATCGGCTTCCCGAACGAGACGAAAGAGGATCTGCGCTTCACCGTCCGATTCGCGCAGTCGCTGGATCTGGACGCGTACCTGTTCAACTATTTTGTGATGATCGCGCATACGCCGCTGTACGAACAGGTGAAGCGGGATCGCGGCTACCGGTTCCGCAGCATCATGGAATTCGACGACGTCGTGAACACGGACAGTCTGGATACGAACTTTTCCGCCGTGCCCGACAAAGCGCTTGCAACGGTCAAAGCGTATTTCGATTTTCTGACCATTACCAGCAAAAAGAAGACCGCCGGGCAGCATACCGCCGGTTCACAGTTTGTGAAAAAAGCGATCAACACCGCGGTGGAGTATCTGCGCTGCACGCCCTCGACCGCGTTCATCGGTCTGTACAGTATCTTCCGGCGCGGTTTCGGCGTCGTGTTTTATCTGCTTGCCTGCCCGAAGGTCCGCAGGGAATACGGTCTGCACAAAAAAAGACCGTAACACGGAAAAAGAAAAAGGCTTGTACTTTACGGAGCAAATCCGTTTGTACAAGTCTTTTTTGTGCGCAGAGAAAACGTCGTTTTTATTTCAGATGGTATTTTTTCAGAATCCCCGGGTGCAGCGCGACGTCAAAAATAAAGCGCAGAAAATCGCCCGTGATTTCCGCGAGCGCCTTGACGGCACAGGTGAAATGCATTTTTGTGATGCGCTGGAACACGACCAGCACGGATTTGAACAGCAGGTCATAGCTGCGCGTGTCGCTGTAATCCTTGCGGAAGATGGCGCTGAGCAGGAAATAGGACTGCACGACGTTCAGTTCCTTTTGCGGGATCTGCGACAAACCCTGCGTATTCTTGAAAAAATCCATCTGCTTATAGTCGTTCAGTTTTTCAAAAGCCGGATATTTTTTGAACGTCCTTACAACTTCCTGTCCGCCGGGGGTAGTGGGAACGAAGATGTATTTTGCAAAGGTGTTCTGCGTGGATTCCAGCCGCTTGGCAAGGTCGATGGAATCCTGCAGCTGCTCCGGCGTTTCTCCGGGGAAGCCGATGATGAAATTTGCGATTGAGATCAGCCCCGCCTTGCTGCACGCATGAAATGTGGACTCGATCTTGTCGTACGGGATGCCCTTTGCGACCTTGGCGAGCATCTCCCGGTTTCCGCTCTCCACGCCGAAATCCACCCATCTGCAGCCGCAGTCCGCTGCGTACTGCAGCGCTTCGTCGCTGAGGATGCCGATGCGCGTCTGGAACCCCCAGTGAAACGAAAGTCCCGTTTTTTTGAATGCGTCGCATACCGCATACAATTCCTGATTGCTTGCAAAGGCGAGTTCGTCGCCGAAATAAAACCCGTCGGCGCCGTATACGGTCACAAGCTCCGTGATCTCGGAAATAAAAACTTCCAGCGGCCGGACCCTTCTCGTGTTGCGGTGGCACATGGTGTTCACGCAGAACGTGCAGTGCGCCGGACATCCCTTGGAAAGATAGACGTACACGAGCTTCTGACAGCCGTATAGATACTGATAATAGACCGGCACGTCCACCAACCCGAAATCGAGCCGCGGAAGCTGCGCCGGGTCCATAAACGGGCGCGGCGGCGTTACGACGACGCTGCCGTCTTTTTTATACGCGATCCCCTTGACCGCGGACAGGTCGCCGCCGTTTTCCAGCGTCCGCACGAGTTCGAGCCACGTCGCCTCCCCCTCGCAATAGCTGATAATATCCACAAGGCCGGTATCAAAAAAATGCTGCGTGTCGCCCACGTCGACAAACGATCCGCCCCATACGATCGGGATGTTCATTTTCCGGAAAAAGCGGGAGGTTTTCACCATGGCGTCGATCGCCTTGACGGACGGAAACGACAGCCCGACGACGTCCGGCCGGAAATCGCGGCAAACCGACGCCAGCGATGTTTTTTTTACGGCAAGATCACAGATCTTTACGTTGACGCCGTGCTGCTTGAGATACGTTGCAATCGAGATCGGACCGAGCGGGAGCGATATGGAATGAATCAGATCACAGTGATATGGCTGTATCAGCAGAACATTCATTGTACGTATCCTCCCTCCTGATTTGGTACACGGCGGCTCTCTCCGCCGCGCGCGTTTGCGGTACGGCCGACGCAGAAAAAACGCGGCCGCTCATACGGGCAGACGCCTTTTGTATTGCAGGCGGTACTGCTTGACATAATCTCTGCCGTAGTGCGCCAGGTACAAAAGCAGATAATCGCTTTCGGTAAAGGTGTGCGCCCAGAGCCGGTCTGCCGTATCGATCAGGTACTGCCGCTCGAAGGCGTTGCGCTTGCGTTTGATCTCCTCCATGGTGGTCACGGAAGAATGGTACTTGTACGAAATGTGCAGCTCGCCGTTCGCCTCGAAATCGGTGATGGACGCTTCCTCGGCGCGATCCTTCAGGATCGCGTTCTTTTTCAGCGCGAAATTGGACGGCGTGCAGGTATTGACCAACTCGTGATCGTAGATCATGTCGATGGTCGCCTGCAGCTCCTCGGGCGTTTCGGAAGGATAGCACAGCAGGAAAGTGCACAGATTCCAAAGCCCGGCGTCGACCGCATCCGACAGGATCTGCCTGCGGCTGCCGAGATCGATGCCCTTGTTCATCAGACACATCACCCGCTCGGACGCCGCTTCATACCCCCACATAAAGAAGCGCGCGCCCGCGGCATAGAGGTCGCAGAGCACCTCGGGCGTAAACGCTTTTTCGAGCCGCGCGAAGGAATAGAAATAAATCGTCAGTTTCCGCCGCAGCACCTCTTTGGCAAAGGCGTGGTAAAAAGCAGGCGGGACCGCCTCGTCCACAAACGTGAAATACGGCGTGCGGTATTTTTCGGAAAGATACTGCACCTCGTCCACGGCGCGGACAACGCTTTTCATATCAAACTTCTGCTGGCCGGTATAAAAATCGCAGAAGGTGCATTTGCCCCAGTAGCAGCCCTTGCCGAGCTGCACGGGCAGCACCGTGTCCGCGGAAAAATATTTGGAAAAATCGTAGGAATCAAAATCCGGATAGGCGACCGTGTCCAGCTTCAGCAGCGGCGCGGGCGCGTTCTCCCGGATATTGCCGTTTTCGTCCGCGTAAACGAGGGCGCACACATCGCCGACGGCGCGCGTTCCGGCAAGATACTGCGCCAACTGCACCGAGGTGACCTCCCCGTCCCCCACCAGCAGATAATCGCAGTAGTCCCGGAACACGGCGGGGATCTTCTTGAGATCGGGTGACACCTTGAAGATATAGTTCCCGCCCAGACAGATCTTTGCGTCGGTGCGCTGTTTCAGCAGCCGCGCGAGCGTCAGCCCCGGCACGATCTGGCTCAGATCCGTTATGGACAGTCCGATCAGCGTATAGGCAGACAAGTCCATTTCATCCAGCTTCCGCTCAAAATAGGGCAGGAACATATTCACGCCCGGCTCGCGGCACTGAAAATCCACGTCCGCAAAATCGTAGGTGAGCAGCGGGTTCGCAATATAGTTATCCATGCGGATGCGCGCGGGCGCCAGCGGGAGCGAGACGATGTCCAGCGCCGCGTCGATCACGTCCTTGGCGCGGAAGAGCTGCTCGGGATCGTAAAAGGAATCCCGCGTTTTGACCGTCTGAACGGCGCGATCCACTTCGGCTGCGGTTTGCTCCGCGCTCCCGGCGCTTCCGGCGAAATACTCCGAGAGGATCTTCTGCCGCTCGGCGGCGATCTGCGACATTTTCGCGCCGTATTTCTCCGCGTCCGACGGGTCCGTGCAGGACAGCACGGGGGACGCGAGAAACTGCCGTGCCCGCTCGAGGGACTCGCGGACGAAGCGTTCGGAAAGGATGTCGTTGAAAAACTCCACGTTGAAATCATAGGTATCTGCGGCAAAACCGGCAGCCTCTGCCTGCCCGCGCAGCAGTGCGCAGGCAAGATACGGACTGACCGGATACCACTGCGGTACCGATGCGTAAAGAATTTTCATGACTCTCCTTTTCCGGCGGTTTCACCGGCGGCTTGTTCGTTCGGTTTCAAAAGGCGCACGGGTTTTGTAAACCGGATGCGCAGCGCCGTTTTCAAGTACATAGCGGTCTGCAGAAAGGAATTGCTGCTCTTTCCCTCTGTCCTGCCGAAGCAGGACGCGGGGATCTCGCGGAACGCCGCGCCCAGCCGCAGCGGAGCGAGCACCATTTCCGCGAGAAACGGAAAGCCCAGCTCCCGCCAGTCGATCGACCGGTAAAGCGCCGTGGGCATGATCTGCACCGGGTTCGTCAGATCGCTGAGTTCCGATCTGTAAAGCACGCGCAGAAAAACCTGCGCGCAGGAATTGAAGCATTTGCGGGAACGGGAGTAGCCGTGGAACGCGTCCGCATCCAGCCAGCGGGACGTCTTGACAATGGCGTCCGGCGTCTCTTTTTCCGCTTCGATCAGCTTGGGAACGGCCTGCAGGCCGATCGCCAGATCCCCCGGCAGCAGCAGGATGTGCGACGACTTCGCCGTGTCGAATCCGTCCCGGATGGCGCCGCCCACATACGGCCGCGTCTGCACCATGCCGCTGACCGTTTCGGGATAGCGGCGTTCCATGGCGCCGCTCGCGGCAACGGTTTCGGGAGGCGCGTTTTTTGTGCGCACAATCAGAATCCGCGCCACATCTGCCGGACTGCAGTGCTCCATGATGTAATTGACGGTGGTTTTCAGCGCCTCGGATTCGCTTGTGGCGCCCACCACGAAAGTGACGGAAAAATCGTTCATCGCTTACCTGAATTCCGGGCTGACGCGGTGTTCGGAGCGGTAGCCGCTCACGTAATCGCAGCCGTATTTTGAAAGATAAAGCAGCAGATGGTCAAAGTCGGAAAACACCACGCTCCACAGAGCATGGGCGTTTTCGTCGAGAAAATCGAACTGGAAGCTGCGCCGCACCGCGCGGCGCTCCGCCATGGCCACGCCGTCGATCCTGTCGCGGTAGACGGTGTAGAAATCGCCGTTCGGCGCGAAATCATATACGCCGTTGCCGCCGATCTCCTCTAAAAGCTTCGCGTGCTTTTTCAGAGCGAAGTTGGACAGCGTAACGCTGGGGATCTCGCGCCGGTGCTCGCGGATCACCCGCTGCGTAGCCTCGATCTCCTCCATGGTTTCGGTCGGATAGCCGAAAATGAACAGGCCGTCGTTCCAGATGCCGGCGTCCCTGGCGTCCGTCAGGATCTCCAGCCGGCGTTCGGCGTTGATGCCCTTGTTCATCAGCTTCATGATCCGCAGGGACTCGCATTCGTATCCCCACAGAAACAGCCGCGCACCGGAATCGTACAGGTTTTTCAAAACCTGCGGCGTATAGCCGTCCTCCAGCCGCGCAAAGGAATAGTAGTTGATCTTCAGCCCCGCATCCAGAATGGCAAGCGCGAGCTGATTGTAGAAAGCGGGCGGGATCGCCTCGTCCACGAAAATGAACTTGGATGCGCCGTACGTTTCAACAAAGTACCGCAGCTCGTCTATGATACGGGGAATGCGTTTCGGCGCATAGCCCTGCTGCCCGTAGGCATAATCGCAGAAGGTGCACTTGCCCCAGTAACAGCCCTTGGAAAGCTGGATGGGAAAGATGATCTCCGGCGTGAAATACTGCGTCAGATCGTAGCCGGTATAATCGGGATAGGCAAGCGCGTTCATATCGAAGTGCACACAGGAGAAGCCGGTGCTGACGATCTTTTGCGTGACTTCGGACCGGTACACCAGGTTCGGCACGTCGGAGAGCGGGATCTGCCCGTCCAGCGCGCGGCAAAGCGCGACCAGCGCCGTCTCCCCGTCGCCGATGGAAATATAGTCAATATAGCTGCGCAGGATCTCCTCAAACCGCATCATGTCCTCGCAGATCTGCGTGGCGTAGTTGCCCCCGACGACCACCTTGGCTGCGGTTTGGGCTTTCAGAAAAGACGCCAGCGTGAACACGGGGAGAAGCTGGCTCAGATCCGTCAGCGAAAGGCAGACGACGTCGTATCCGTTTTCCGCGACGGCGCGCGCCTCCTGCGACAGATACGCGTAAAACATATTGACGCTGCGGTCTTCAACCTGTTTTTTGATGTTGTCCCAGTCGAGATTGAGCAGCGGATTTGCAAAATAATTATCCAGATCCAGCTCGTTCGGCGCAAAAGGCATGGAGGCAAGCCGCAGCGCCAGGCGGATCTGATGCTTCGCGGCAGGCAGCTTTTCGGGGTCGTAAAACAGCGCGGGCTCGCGCATGGTACGCACAGCAGTTCCGATCTCCCGGATCAGCGCCGGGATCTGCGCGCCGTGCTCGTCATAAAACCGCCGGAGCGTCAGATACTTCAGCGCGCGGGTCTTCTCTTCGTAGGCGCCGGTCTCCCGGATCGCGTCAAGATCTGCGTCCTTATAGGTTTCCGCCAGACGGTCAAGATCTTCTCTTGCTGTGAGATCCGCCGCGGCCAAGTGCTCCGGCGTCAGGATACGGTTGTAAAAGCGGACGTTCAGATCGGCGATGTCCGTCTGAAAACCGGCCGCCTTGAGCTGTCCCGCCAGCAGCGGCACAGCCAGATGCGGCGTGATCGGGTACCATTGCGGCGGCTGGATCAGCAGAATCTTTTTCATTCGCTCGCCTCCTGCGTGTAGGCAATCTCCGCGCGGGAATTCGTCAGCAGCATGGCGGAATAGCGCTTGCCGAACCAGACCACTTTTTTGGCATAGTCCGGCCAGCCGGTGATGCCGAGATCCGAGTGCGCGCGCAGATGCGACGCGACCTTCGTGAGTTTGGTCTTTCCGCTCTGGTCTGCAAAGTACGGATAGAAATTCCATCCGAGATCCAGCGATACGTCTGTCTTGTGCAGCGTGCGCAGCAGTTCCCGCTGGAACGTGAGCAGCTCGCCGAACAGCGGTTCGGGAATGTGAAAGGACTTCAAAAACGGCAGGATGTCCTGCCAGAAAGCGTCTTCGCTGCGGATCAGCTCCAGGAACGCGCCCTCCTCAAAATAGAAGCCCACCGTACCGAACGTCTCGGTCTGGTACGTCCAGTCGGCCGTGTCGGTATCCGCCTTGCGGTCGTACAGCGACTGAAACAGCGCGTGCAGGGTGCCGCGGTTCTCCTCGTAGATATAGCGGAACAGCGCCTGATAGAAATCGTAATAAGACACCTGCTGCTCGCGGCGCAGATAGATGGCGAAAAAGCGCAGCAGCGCAAGGTGGTGGAACGTCTGCAGCACCACGGCGAACATATAGGAGGCTACCCAGTCCGCCTTCGGCATGGAGGCCGTTTCGGTGACGATCTCGAGATATTCCCCCACGCCGTTGAATGTGGGGTTGTAATGGATGCCCAGCATGGGGATCACGGCGGTTTTGATGCCGTATTTTTTTCGGTATTCCGGATCGCCCATACGGGAATTGGGGTAAACCTGGCATTCGTACACCGTCATGGAATTGTTCTGCCCGGATTCCAGCAGAGTGCAGATCCCGCGGCAGAAGCTCTCGCGCGTTTCCCCCGGCAGACCGAGAATAAGCTCGGTGTACGTGGGGATGCCCGCCTGCGTATAGCGGATATCCAGCGACTCAAAGCGCTTGAGCGTCAGATTCTTTCTGCCGATGTTTTCCAGCGCATCGTCCGACAGCGACTGATAGGCGAGCGTCACGCCCTTGTCCGTATTGTTTTTGTTCAGCAGATACCCGGCGGCAAACACGTTGTCGTCGCTCTCCTTGGCGTAGCAGGGCTTGAACACGTCCGGGTAGCCGTATTTCTTTTTCATATCCACCACGTACTGCGCGATCTCCACGTCGCGGTCGAGAATGCCGAAATTGGCGTCGGCGCAGTAGGTGTAGCGGATGCGGTGGGCGGCGATCCATTCGATCTCCGCCTTGATCTTTTCCATGGGAAACGGCCGCAGTTTTTTGGAAAAGCTCCACTCGCAGTAGGCGCAGGCATAGGGACATCCGCGGTTGGTTTCCAGCGTGGCATGAAACTCCCGATCCGGAAACTCCCGCAGAATGCTGTCGAAAACGCCTGCCGTATAGGGCGACGGATAGCCCGAAATATCACAGGGGATGTGTGTGCGCGTCGTGACGACCGCGCCGTCCTTGCGATAGGAGAGATTCGGCACAGAGGAAAGATCGTCCCCGTTTTTGACCGCATGCAAAAACAGCGCCGTGGTCTCTTCGCCCTCGTTGTGCATCAGATAGTCGATAAAGTCATATTCCTCCAGCAGTGCGCCGCCGGGAGGCACCTGATGCCCGCCGAAGATAATCCTGACCTCGGGAAACATCGTCTTCAGCGCGCGTGCAACGGTCTTGTTGTATTCGTAATTCCAGACATAGCACGAAAACGCGACGTAAGCGGGGTCGCAGAACCGCTTGAGCACGTCAGCTACCGGTTCGCGCATGACCACGATGTCGGGGATATGAAACGCCTCACACAGCTCCCGATCCTGCAAAAGGTATGCCGCGATACACCCCGCCGAATACGGAAGAAAACACGGCGAGGCGTAGGACACACCGATTTGTACAAGATAAAAGTTCTGTTTCATGCGTTTATTCGCTGTATGTCACATCGTCCTTATACGAAGCCCAGCCCATACGGCCGTACCAGATCACATGCTTGCCGAAAGACGGCCAGTCGGTTTTCGGATCGGAATCCCGCATGACAAGCGTATGCGCTTTCGGCACAAGCGGATGCAGTATGTTCAGATACGCGTCGGACAGATAGCCGTGCACATCGTACCGCAATGCCGCGGTGCTCGTCTCGGAAAGCGGCGTGCGCATAATGCTCTTCTGGTAGCGCAGCAGATCCGCAAAAACGTCGTCGGGGATCCCGAACCGGCGCAGATACGGCAGCATTTCATCATAGAAATCGTCCATGCGGTACAGCGCGTTCAGAACAAAAAACTCGTGGTCGTCCCAGATGATGTCGCCGCACGGCTCGAACTGCAGCTTGCGGTTGTCGGTCCCGAGCGAAAGCTCTGCGGCGCGCTCTTTGATCTCGCGGTACAGACCCGCGGTGAACAGGGAGGGATTCTCCTCGTAATAGTTCAGAATGCCGTCGTAAAACCGATCGTACGGCACGTCCATTTCGTTATGCAGGTAAATGGCGAACGCACGCAGCAGACCGTTGCCGTGCAGCGCCTTTGCCATATAAAAGAAGGCGTGCGAGCGCACCCACATCTCGCGCGGCATGGTGTTGGTCTGCACAACAATGTCATTGTATTCCGGAATGGAGAACGCCTCGTTCTGGAAATGCGGACGGATGATCTCGGAGCGGACGGTCTTGATGCCGAACTTTTCCATGTATTCCTTCTGTCCCATAACGGAATTCGGCAGAAGGATGCAGCCGTAGACCTCGAACACGAAGTGCTGTCCGATATCGAACAGCGTGGCGATCCCCTTCGCAAAGCTCTCGTACGTCTCGCCCGGCAGACCGAGGATCAGCTCGGAATACGTCCGCATGTTTTCTTTTTTGTATTTGACCAGCAAATTCTTGTAGAATTCCAGATCGCTGTTGGTGCGGCCGATGTTTTTGAGCACCTGCGGCGAAAGGCTCTGGAACGAAAGCGTCGCGCCGATGCGGTCAAACTCGCATTCCTTGAACTTCTTTACGATCGCAAAAACGTTCTCGTAGTTGTTCTTCGCGTAGTTCATGCGCATGCGCTCCGGATAGCCGGTGGTCTCCTTGGCTTTTACCAGCACGTCGGCGATCTCCAGATCCCGGCTGAACATACCGAAATTGGCGTCGGCGCCCCAAACGAACGCGACCTTATGCGCGCTCATCCAGCGGATCTCGGCCTTGATGCGCTCCAGCGGGAACATCCGGACGCGGGATCTCAACATGCCCCAGTCGCAGTATGCGCACTGGTTCGGACAGCCGCGGCTGGTCTCTAAGATCACGTTGAAGGTGATTTCGGGGTGCGCCTCGACGATGGGATCAAACCACCCTTCCAGATAAGGCGACGGATAGTCCAGCGTCATCTGGCACCTGGTCTCGGTACGCACAAAGCCGTCGGCGCCGCGGTACGAGATATTCGGCACGTCAACGAGATCCGCGCCCACAGCCAGCGCTTCAAAAAGCTTCTTTACGGTATCCTCCCCTTCGCCGTGGCAGAGGATGTCGATATAGGGATATTTCTCGAGGAAGGAGAAATCGTTCGGCACGTTATGCCCGCCGAACACGGTAATGCAGTCGGGATATTTTTCTTTTACGGCGGCGGCAAGCGTTTTGTTGTATTCCGTATTCCAGCAGTAATTGCTGAACGCGACGACGGCGGGAGCATCCATCCGGGCGACCACGCCCGCGATATCCTCCCGCAGAAAGATAAACTCTTTAAAGAGAAAATTCGATTTTACGATGTCGCTTGTCCAGGCGTTGGCGGCAAGGATGCCCGCCGTATAGGGCAGGTAGGCATTCTGCGCGCCAAGGGATGCGGATACATCCACCTGAACAAAATAAACGTTTCTCATACTGTTCCTCCAATCGGCGTCGGCAGAATCCGCCGATCCGATCGCAAATGATCTGCGTGGTGACATGCGCCTGCGCGCCATTGCAGCGGCAGCGGCACAGTGCTTGTATCGCGCGGCAGCGGCGGAATTTGTCCTTCGATCCTGTGCGGAAATCCCGTCTCTGCCCGGGGACAAACTGCCCCGGCGATAACAACTTATAACACCTTTATCATACAGTATAACACAAACAAAAATCAAATGAAATAGAAATATAAAGATTTTCCGAAAAAACTTGCTCCAAAAATAAAGCAAAAATGTAGGTTTGTCAATGATATGTTACAAAAAGGAGATTAAAAAAGTTCGCCGTTGCGAATAAAGGCGTTTACGAAATCGATAGGAGCTTTCCAG
>CADARP010000027.1 GCA_902790325.1 Oscillospiraceae bacterium
CAAAATGCTTATCTTTTGGTCTTTGGTTCGGAATAGTGTAGTGCTGGCGGTCTATCTATTGTTTTCGGTTGCTTGCTTCTTTACCGTACATGAGCATTCAGGGAAGGATTCTCGTCTTCCACTGTATGCGGCAGTATCGTTTTGTTTGGGCTTTTATTCGGTTTTCGGCAGTCCGGCTTTTGACAGGCACCATGCCGTCACGCACATGTAAGAGAATAGAACAAGGATGTTGTGCAGCATCCGCAGTTCGTGAATCTGCGGCTCATAGGCAAACAGATACAGCAGCAGGTAATACCCCGCAAAAAACATGACAAGCGCACGCGCGAGCTTGTCCGACGGCGCGTTTTCGAGCGAAACGCCCCACTTGCGGCAGATCCACACGGACACGCCGACGACCGCCAGCGCAGCGACGATCACGGCGGGGATCTGCAGGGACGAGCGCTCCATGCGCACGAGCATCGGGCGCACGACATTCAGACCGAGCCCGCCGACAAAAAACAGGATGTACGCCGCGGCGCTTTTCGCTTGCCGCGGCAGCTTTTGCGGCAGCGTCACGTCCGTCGTCACACGCAGACGGCGCACATACGCCGTGATGATCCCGCCGGCAAGAAAGCCCGTACAGTATTCCCACGTGCTCCATGCGGCGATCCGGTCGGGCAGAGAGAAGCCCTGCGCGCCGCGGTATCCGCCGCCGTCGAGGAAGAACCAGACGTCCGACAGCGTGATCGCCAGCGCGAACGCACCGCACACGACCGCGCCCGTTTTTGCGGCCTGTTTGTCGCGGACAACAAAGCGCGTAACGAGCAGCACCGCAGCAGCCGCGACTGCGCGCGAGATCGCTTCGATCGCAGCAAAGTAATGCCGTCCGCCGACATATTTCTTGCCCCAGTCGATGCTGCCGAAATGGCGTAGATATGTTTTGAATACGCCGTCCGTGATCCCCTGTGCCTGCAGATCGGCGGCAAACACGCGTACCGGCTCCGGCTGCAGCAGCCGAAAAATCCCGTGCGAGAGCGTCGCCTGCATGAGCATCGACACGGCATAGAACGCGAGCAGCACAAACACATAGTCGCGCACGTGCCACGCCTTGCCGCCGAAACATTTGCCCAGCAGCACGCCGAACACGGCGGTCATGCCGAAACCGAGGCAGAGCATCAGAGCCGCAGCGGACGCCGGATGCACAAACACCTCCACAGCCGTCTGCGTCCCCTTTGCGCTCAGGGACTGTACGCCCGTCACTGCGGACAAGAACGTCCCCCAGCTCGGCGTCGTCAGCATGAACGACAGCGCCGTCAGCGACAGGACCGCGAACGAAACGTTCTTTTTTTCACCGATGACGGCAGTCAAAAACAGCGTCAGGACGAAGCCGCACGCCAGCACGCCCCATGCGGCGCCCCAGCCGTGCGAGCCGCGAAAGCGCCACAGCATACCCATGACGAGCGCGCCGACGAGCGTCTGCGTCAGGGCGCGCAGTTTGTTTGTCTTTTCCATCGCACACATCCCGCTCATACGTCGTCCGAAACCAGCGCCGCGGTGACGTGCAGATCCGCCGACACCGTGATCCGGATCACAACCGTGCGGATGGGATCGCCTTCCCACGCGCGCTGATAGGACAGCGTCAACTCGACCGTGCCCTCCCGGACGCCGGCAAACGACAGCGAACGGACGCCGCCCGCACCGGCGACGCCGGGTTCGGTTTCATCGGGATGGTATTCGTCGGCAGTCAGCGTGACGATCCCGTCCGCGGAGAGGGCGTACTCCCAGCCGTATCCGGTCGAGGGATTCTCGTCGAGCGAGACCGTGACGATCGTCTTTTCGTCGTTGCAGGTGATCATTTCGCCTGTTTCGCCGCTGCCGCCGCCGATGTCGATACCGAACAGCGCGCACAGGAACATGACCACGCTCATGATAAAACTCCAGATTTTTTTGATCATCGTTATCACTCCGTTTTGTGGATTTTATTTCTTGCGTTTGCGAAGCCTTGCTGCCGCGGCGATGCCCGCGCCTGTCAGCAGCGCGCCGCCGAGGATGCCGTACTTCTCCGCGATCTTTTCGTCTGCGTCGAGGAAGTACCGCAGCTGCGCAGAGAAGCCGGTACCGCAAAGCATGTCGTAGGTAAAGTACCGCGTCTCGAACTTTTCCGGGTCGTCCGCATGCAGCACGAACTCGCGCACACCGCGGATGCGGCTGCCGTAACAGCGGAAGGAAGCCCCGCCGCTCTGGATGAAGCGCAAGCCGCCGGTCACGCCGTCGAAGCAGTTGAGGTGGTCGTGTCCCGACACAACGGCGCGCACGTCGCCGCGCGCACGCATGGCGTCCGCCAGACCGCCGTCGTCTTCGCAAGCGCTGATGCTCTCGCCCATCACGCCATGCGCCTTCGACGCGTCAAGACACACGTAGCCGTCGCCGTCGCGCACCGCGCCCGCGTCGTCCCTGCCGCACGGCCTGCAAAGCCCCTTCGTCTGCGGCAGCGGAACATGCAGGAACAGGATGGACGGCACCGCTTTGCCGCCGTTCTCCGCGCGCAGCCGGTCGCTCGTGTTCGCGTACCAGGCTGCGGTTTCGGGCTTGATGCGGCAGTGCTGGCCGGATTCGTCGTTCCACGCGCTGTCAAGCATATACAGGTTCCACGCCGTCCTGCCGTCCGCCGTGCGCAGCGGGATGTTGTAGGTATCGCAGTCCACACTGCCGTCCGTTTCGTTCATCGGCAGGCACTGCGTATACGCGCGGTAGAGCGGAAACTGCTCTTCTTTGGACACGTCGATCATATCGTCGTGGTTTCCGTAGATCATGGCAAACGGGACGCCGCGCGTTTCGAGCGGCTGCAGAATGCCGCGCAGCGCACGCCGCATACGCCAGCGCGTGACGGCGGGGCTGTGCACCGTCCGGATGCGCACGAACAAAATGTCGTGCAGGTGGTTTGCCAGCGTATTGTCGCCGGTGAACAGCACAAGATCGGGTCGAATCGCGTCATATGCCGCGTCAAGCATACGCACCATCGCCTGCCGTGTATAGACAAGATCCTGCGGATCGCTGACCTGCAGAATATGGAACGTCCCATCCGGTCGGAAGTTCAAAGCATTGTCGTTCATACGCTTTCACTCTCTTCCGCGTCCGCTTCGCGCTTGATCATTTCCGCGACCGCAACGCGGCGTTCATTCAGCTCGCGGTACATCTTATCACGCATGGTTTTATCGATATTGAACCAGAACATGGGCACCATGCTCAACAGCACGATGATCGCCGGGAACAGCGTCGCCATGGCAAAGATCCACTTCTGCGCATGCAGCGGCTGCTCTCTGCCCTCGGTGTACGCCGTCTGGTCATAGCCGACCCACTGCTTGTACTTCGGCTGCAGAATGCCGTTGATGCGGGCGGGAATCTTGGTGATGAACGCGCTCGCCGCGGACAGCGTCGCCTCGCTGCGCGCACCGTATTTCCATTCGAGGTAGTCGTTGCACTCGTTGCGCATCTCGTTGATCGAGATGCTGCGCACGCCCCAGAGCGTCGCGTAAAGGATCTCCCACACAGCCGTCACCGGCAGCATCGCCCAGCGGTTCTGGAAGAAAAACTTGCCCGATTTATCCTTGATCAGGATGCCGTACAGGAACAGCGGGATATAGAAACTCTTGGCGAACGTCTGACCGACCATAAACAGCGTGCGCGTCGAGAAACGCCGCGCCAGACGGTTGTAGTTCGCAAAGCCGATCGGCTGGAAGAAAAACGACGGGATGCCCGCAAACGTCTCGAACGTCGTCCAGTTGAGCACCTGGCGATAGTAATCGTTGGTCGTAAGGCCGGTGCCGAACGAACCGAGCGCGTTGGAAATCATGTAAATGAGGATCGGACGGTTCGTCATGACGACGCGCAGACTGTCGCGCACACGCGGGCGCTCGATCTTCTGGTGCACGCGTTCCTTGGCGATGGTCGTATACCACGTGAACACAAGTCCCGCCAGGATCGCCGTCGCCGGCCCGACGATCATCATCGACCGCCGGATCATCTGGTCGGTCGTGCGGTTTCCGGCAGATTTGATAAAACCGTTTTTGATGAAGTCCAGCATAAACTCCACGACGATGTCCGGCAGACGCGAATAGATGATGCTGAAATAGCTCGACACTGCCAGCAGCCGCCGTCGGTCGGACGGGTACGGCGTGATCGTGGAAAGGTAGCCGTCGATGGAAACGTTCCGGATATTGCCCAGGAACTCGATCATCATGTCGATCAGGGCAAAGATGAAAAACTTCGGCAGATAGGAAAAGTCGTTGATATGCGCCGACGAAAAGAACGCGGGCAGCAGCCAGTACAGCGTCGTGATCAGTGCGTACGGCAGGCCGCCGACAAAGATGTACGGCACGAACTTGCCCCAGCGCGTGCGCGTCTTTTCCACGATTGCGCTGACGACGAAATCGTCCACAATGTCCCAGACGCCCGCAAAGACCTGGTAGCGGGACTGGAGCTTGAGACTGATCTTGAGGATACTGTCATTGAACAGATCCTTGTGGCCGTCGATGTTGAAGCTGCGGCTGCCGTCAAGGAACATATAGCCGATCGTCTGCTTGCGCGAAAGCACGCGGCGGTCGACGTCGACAAGCTCGCGCAGCTGCGCATTCACATGCTGCAGTTCGGCCGATTCATTCAAACGGGTCGTATCGGTTGTCAACACTTTCTCCCCCTCTCTCACGCGTGCTCGGCGCGCTTGCGCAGCGCATCGGCTTCTTCTTCGGCTTCTTTGGCACGCGCCTCGTTCTGCATGACGGTCAGCGCCTCGACCATTTTTTTGCGGATCTCCAGCTCCGAAACGCCGTCTTCCTTCATGCGGAAGTATTCCTCGCTCGGCAGGCCGCCGATCAGACAAACGGTGTGCTTAACGGGCAGACCCTTCTTCGCAAGGACGCAGTTATATACCAGCAGCGCCGAAATCAGGAACAAATAGACGAAAGCGCCGATCTGCAGCGTGCCGATGCGTACAGCGAAGTTCGCGCCGCTCACCGCCGCAGAGCCGAGCCACAGGATGTTCAGAATCAGGTTGCGCTGCCTGCCGTGCGGTCCCAGCGACATCGGCAGACAAATGAGGCACACGAGCCACAGCACGGCGGACAGAAGCAGGAGCAGCACGGACAGCGCAGCCGCGCTGCCCGAAAAGACGTCGCCGAGCATTGCGCCCGCCCCGCCCGCGGCGTCGACCGCTTTGTACACGCCGATCACGTTGAAGGGATCGGCGGCCGCCGCCTTGCCGAGCGGCAGAAACAGCGCGCCGATCTGCAGCACCGACAGCACGATGCGCGCAATCGCCGCAGGCGAGCCGAAGAACGCCGCCTTCGCGCGGTCGATGCGCGGCTGACTGTGGGCGTGTTCGATCTCCGCCCGCTCGGTCTCGGCAAGCAGACGGTCGTTGGAATTGTAATAGACCATGTTGACGCCGCAGAAGGGACATTCCGGACGCCAGTGGTACAGTCGCAGCTTCTTGCCGCATTTCGGACAGTTTGCCATACTAAGCCGCCTTTCCGATGAATATGGTGGTATTTCAAGCCGGCGCCCCTGCCGCCGGCAAGGTATCGGCGCACGGACACATCGCCGCACAGACCGGACGCGCCGCTTTCGCCGGCGCCGCCGGTTCCGGCATCCGAACTCCGTGTGACGTTTCCGCCGTTCGGTTTGTCCGGATTATGAATCATATTATTGTAACACATTATTCGGCTGATGTCAAAACATTCTGCGGCACGCCTGTTATACGAAATCCGGGATCAGCGATTGATTTTGTGCCGGTTTTATGCTAACATTAAAGCATCTGGGATAAAACAGATTTTTCCGAGGGAGATGGATACGATGAAAAGAATCATTGCCGCTGTCGTCGCTTTGAGCATTACCGCAAGCGCCGCGAACGGATACGTGAAGATGACCGGATTGAAAGAAGCGGTCCGGTCGTGGCTCGATCGCAGCAAGGTACTCTCGACAAGCTATGTCGGCGAGGCGTCCGACGAGGTCTGGGGCGGAGCCTTCACCTATGACGACATTGTTAAAGTCAGAAAAGACAAGGACAAAGACTTCGTGATCCTGAATCTCACCGACACACATTTCGGAGATTATGATTACCGACGCTTTACCGCATTGGGCGTCCTCTTCACGGCAAAGCAGCTTGTGAAAAAGATCAAACCGGATCTCATCACCGTATCGGGCGACATTGTTTGCACCGATTCGACGGTTTACTCCGTGAAGCGCTTTACGGATATGATGGAGAGCTTCGGCGTGCCGTGGGCGCCCGTGTTCGGCAACCACGACGACGAGGGCAACTGCGACCTGAATTATCTCGCGGACATCATGCTGAAAAGTCCGCACTGCATCCTGCGCAAGGGTCCTGCGTCCATGGGCGTGGGCAACTATGTGATCGGCGTCACCGAGGAAGACGGCGCCGGCGGTGAAAAACTCGTGGAGGCGCTTGTCATGATGGATTCGCATCACGCCGCCTGCAATGCGGAACAGGTCGAATGGTTTGCCTGGGCCGCGCAGGGCGTCAACACGCTCAGCGGCGGCAGCGCCGAGATCACGACGATGATGCATATTCCGCTCGCGCAGTATCAATACGGCTGCGACGAGAAATGGGACAGCGCAAAGAAAACGTGGAAAAGCGGCAGCGGCGCGGTCGGCACCTACGGCGAAAAGATCTGCTGCGCGCGGGACGCGGACGGGAATCCCGTGGATAACGGCCTGTTTGCGCAAATCAAAAAAGCAGGCGGCAAATACGTCTTCTGCGGTCACGAACACCTGAACAATTTTTCCTTTGTCTACGACGGCGTCCGTCTGACATATATGATGAAGATCGGCATCGCCTCCGGCTCCTCCGCCCTGCTCAACGGCGGCACGAAGATCGTCGTCGGCTCCGACGGCATTCTGCGCTTCTCCGACGAATCGATCCTGCGCACGGTGCTGTCGGTAGAAAAACCCCTCGGTTGACGAGCGCAGCCTGCGCGCAGGCGTGCGGCACAGCAGCCGCGGAACATCGCGCGATTGTTTTACTATGTCGTTTTCTCTTTATATCACGAAGCTGCCTGTTACGCGGGCGGCTTCGATTCGTTTCAGGCACGATAACCGGACGGAATCGGCTGCGCATCGGCAGAAAATGTGAATAAGCAAAAACGCAACCCGGTTTCGTGTACCGGATTGCGCAATGAGACTGTTCAGAATTTAAGATACCTGATGATGCAAAATGCACCGGCCGCGGCCAAAACGGCGCCGACCGCAAAAAAGACGATCATCCTCCGGTGTGTTCTGCTGTAAAACTCTGCCGATCCGTCCTGCGCATGGCGATAGACGCGCAGATGCAGTACGGCGGCGGACAGGCACAAAACGCAGGCGATCAGCAGAACGATCCCCGCGATCAACAGGAGTTTCTTCATACGGTATTACAAACGTCCGCCGCAGTATTCGCAGAAATTGCCGCCGCTGACCGAAGCGCCGCAATGCGGGCAAAAACGGGCTGCATTCTGCGCGTCTTTCGGCACAAACGCTCCGGGATATGCCTGCAATGAATGCTCCTGCGCCGTGTTTCTTTCCATCCATTCACGATGCGACGCGGGCGCGCTCCGAACCGCTTCGGCATCCGCGATCATCTGCCGCATGGCAGCCTGATCCGCCGCGATCGCTTCCTCGGCTTTCGCCTGCGCCTGCGCGCGTTCCTCCGGCGTCATCTGCGCGAGCATTGCCTGAACTTTTTCCTCTGCTTCTTTGACCAGTCGCTCCATTTCCTCTTTGCTCAAAGCGGCGTTGTCTGCCATGTTCGGTTCCTCCTTTTTCTGATCGGGCGCTTCACGGTATCCGCCGTCGGGGATTCACACGGAACGCATCAATACCAAAGCCATCCGAACAGGAAAATGCGGATGAGCTTTTGCCACCATGTGTAGCGCACAGTCACGGTGCAGGATGCAGTCCGGCCGTCTTCGGCCGCGGCCGTAACGGTCGCCGTGCCGACGCCTGCGGCGGTCAGCTTGCCGCTTGCCGGATCGACCTTGACAACGGAGTTGTTGTCGCTTTGCCATGTAACGGCAGCGTTTGCCGTCAGGGCTGCTTCCTGCCGATAGATCATCGACAACTTTGTCTGGCTGATTTCCAGCGCTTCGGTCGAAAACGGGATAGAGATCGGCACCTCGTATTCAGTGCTGACTTCGGACAGATCGTTGTTCGCATCGCCCGACAGCGGCACCGTCGGCATATCGCCCGCGTGGGCGAGGACCGTCATGCCGAACACCGCCAATACGAGCAGTACGGCAAGATATGCACAAATCTTTTTCATAATACCTCTCCCTTATCCGAGCGGAATGGCGGGCAGCTCGAAGCGATTCTTTTCCGCGTCCGCCTTCGGCAGTGTTGCGTTATTGTGTGTCGGATCGGACGTCTTCTCCGGCGCGGCGGAAGTGCTGTCCGCCGCGGGTTTCGTCGTCGTTCCCGCATCCGTCTTCTTCGTCGACGGGACAACGGGCGTTCTCGGGTTTTCGACCACGACGGGACGATCGTTCGCTGCCTTTGTTGTGGTTGTGGTTGTTCCCGCAGTCGGTTGCGCTGCGGTCGTCGTCTGCGCGGCTGTCGTGCCGGGCTTTGCGGCGGAACGTCCGGTCGTTGTCTCTGCGGACCGGGACGCGGCTGTCTGCGGTGCGGTCGTCGTCTGCGCGGCTGTCGTACCCGGCTTTGCTGCCGCAGCGCCTGCCGCGGTCGTCTGCGCGGCGGATGACGGGGTCGTCGGCGCCGCAGTCAGATCCTCCCCCAGCTCGAGCATGATCTCCTGCTCGTCGTCTTCCGCGGCAACCGTTTCCAGCACGGTCTGCCGCTCTGCGGCATTTTCCGCCGTTTCGGACGGATCTTCTGCTTTATTCTTTTGTGCGCAGCCTGCCAGCAGAAGAAACACGAGCAGGAGCGGCCACAGTTTTTTCATTTCCTTATCCTCCTATGGTCTGATGAAATATTGTGCCGCAGGGACCGTATACCGCCGCATATCACAGATATACGCAGCTTGCGCGCCGTTGCGGATTCCGCTTTCGGACGGCGGACGCCCCCCTGTGCGGAATCGGGGCGGATCAGTGTATACGCATCCCCGAAGTTTTCTTTTTCTTGATAACGTAGTATATGTACACCATCACAAGCGCGACCGCCTGATACGCGATGATGCGCACGAAGTAGCCGGCGTCGAGGCGCACATTCATACTTGCGTCGGTTGTCTGGATGTGGATCATGTCGAGAATAAACGAGAATGCGATATGGTCGAAAATGCACGCCCAGACGGAGCCGGTCGCCGCGCGCAGCAAACCGAGTTTTGCGGCGGTCAGCGATTCGTAGATCAGCAGCGAAACGAACAGGGTCAGGATATAGCGCCAGGTGACCGTATTTCTTTGGTACAGGATCACGCGAACGACGGGGATCAGGAACCAAAATGTGTACAGCGCCGTCTGGATCGTGTTGATCACGGCAAAATGCATCGAACCGGAACCGAGTGTGATCATCAGTCCGCGGAATGCCGTCTCATAGAAGAACGCATGTACCGCGGCGATCGCCAAACCGATCAGCGCCCAAAGCAAGAGCCCGCCCAGACCCGCGGATGAATACGCGTTTTCGGTCGAATCGTAGAAAACGCTGATGACTGTGTGCGCACCTTTGGACGAATACCGGAAATACTCCCCTGCGAAAACGATTGCGGCAGGCACGAGGTTGAACAGCGCGGCCAGCAGGATCCCTTTGCGGATCTTGTGGCCGGAAAAGACCATGCCGATTCTATCCAGCGGTTTGTTGATGAAACGGATGTAGAACAGCAGAATCACGAAACCGCCGACACTGCAGATGACGCCCTTGGTATCGTAAATCCTGGGAATGATGAAAAGCTCTTCCGCAAGATGCAGGATCAGAAAGAAGGAGAAACACTGGACAATACGGGAAAGCGCTTTTGCCTTTTTGGCTTTCATGTTGATCCTCCTCGATCGATATTTACCATAGTATATCCGTTTCCGCGCTGTCTGTCAAGCGCCCGATGTGTGAAAACGAAAAAAAGCAAAAACGCCCCGGCGCGATGCTGACGCTGCTGCGTATTACAGCCGCGCGCACTGTGAACGGAACCGACGCGAACGATGAGACGACTATTATCTCCACCGGAATTCCGTATGAAAAAGCATATCGTGAATTATACCCCCTCAAAAAAATGTCAAAGGGATGTTCCGGTGTGAACCGCCCCGAAAAATCGAAAAGAACTTGCCGTACTGCCCGCGGCGGACGTCATAATGCCTTAAATGTATTGACAGAAAAGGAAGATATGGTATGATAGAATCATAGAAAGACGAATGGGGCGTCCTGTATGAAAAGAACACTTTGCATCCTGCTCTCGCTCATACTCGCGCTGACCGGCTTTGCCGGGCTGTGCGTGCCGGCGCCTGCGCGCACGAGGGGAACGAACCGACCCGGGATCGGACGAACGATCACAGCAGCGCGACGGCGACGTTTACCTGCGACGACTGTGTCGAAGCCGCAACATGCAAGGTCAACGTCGAGGTCAAATGGCGGCAGTACATCATTTCTTCCTCGGCTCTCCGTGGTTCTGAGCAGGCAGGCGTATTGAAACAGCACAACAACACAAAACAGGAAAGGAACGCAGATACGATGGCGGATGTTCGGGAATTCAAATGCCCCGGCTGCGGCGGCAAACTGGAATTCGACGCGGCGACGCAGCAGATGCTTTGTCCGTTTTGCGGCGGCAGCTTCGATCCGAAAACGATCCGGGATCCGCAGACGCCGGACGCCGTGCAGCAGAAATGGTCTGCGCAGGAAGAACAGACGCTGAAAACCTATCTGTGCAGATCCTGCGGCGGTGAGATCATCACCGAAAAAACCACAGCGGCGACGCATTGTCCCTATTGCGGCAATCCCGTCGTCATGACCGACCGGGTCAGCGGCGCATTGCGCCCGGACGTTGTGATCCCGTTTCAGCTCACGAAGCAGCAGGCGATCGACGCAATGAAAAAATACATCAAAACCAAGCGCTATGCACCGAGCCTGTTCTACAGTGAGAATCGGCTCAAAGAGATCAAGGGCGTCTACGTTCCCTACTGGCTGTTTGATTCCTCCGTGGACGCCGATGTCTGCTTTACCACAGCCAAAACCCGCAGTTGGTATGACAGCGGCTATGATTATACCGAAACGTCCTATTACGAAATGGAGCGTTCCGGCAAGATGCACTTTGCAAACGTTCCCGTGGACGGCTCGGAAAAGATGCCGGACGATCTGATGGATTCGCTGGAACCGTATAGAATGGATGGCGCGGAAGCGTTCCGCACCGCATATCTGTCCGGCTTTTTTGCGGATAAGTATGACGTTGACAAAAGCCGGTGCATGGAGCGCGCGCACGAGCGCATGAAAAACAGCGCCGCATCAGAACTGGCAAGCACGATACCGGCAGGGTACAGCATTGAGTCCCGCAGTTCGAGAATTCAGGTCTTGCCGGAAAACGCGAGATATGCGCTGTTTCCCGTGTGGCTTCTGCGCACGGAATACCTCGGCAGAACCTATACCTTCGCCATGAACGGGCAGACCGGCGCCTTTATTGGTGAGGTGCCGATTTCCAAAAAGAAGCTGGCGTGGCTTTTCGGCAGCGTTGCGGCCTGCGTCAGCGCCGCGGTCTGGGCGATCGGTCTGCTGGCCGGGTTATACGGATAAGGGGGCGGACGGCATGAAACGGTTGTTTGCGGCAGTATTCTGCCTTCTGCTCGCCGGCGCTCTGTTTATTCCCGGCTCAGCAGCTTATGTCCGCACGGACAATGCGCTTTCCGAAAAAGAAGCCGCGCATATTGAAACGCTTTTCAATGCGGTTAAAGATTCTTACGGCATTGAAGCTTTCTTCATCATAAACTACGACTACACCGGCGGCGACGCCTTCAGAACCTATGCACGCGCGTTTCTCGAGGATAACGCCGAAACGGACGACGCTGTGGTGTTTGCCGTTTCGTCGGATAACTATTATATGAATATGCGGGGAAAAGCCGGCGAATTGCTTGTGGATGAAGATATGGATGCGCTTTATGACGCGATCGCCGATGAGGACGAAGAGGGCGAGCAGTATAACGCCGCTGTAAACTTTTATGCGCGGCTGAACAAAATTCTCTCGCAAAGAACAGGGGCGGCAATCCCGGAACAGAGCGCGGATGCACGCACGCAGGAAGCCGGAGACGAAGGCGTGTTCCGCCCCGGCAGCGTTGTCATACCGGACGAGATCTCTCCCGTGCGCGGCGATCGGCTGGTGGATCAGGCCGATCTGCTCGAAGAAGCGGAAGAAACCGCGCTGCGGCAAAAGCTCGATGAAATCAGCGAAAGACTGCAGTTTGACGTGGTGATCGTGACGACGGAGCACATCGGCTCCCGTTCTCCGATGGAGTTTGCGGACGATTATTTTGACTACAACGGGTTCGGATACGGCGAAACCTATGACGGCGTATGCCTGATGATCAGCATGGCGGAGCGCGACTGGTGGATCTCGACCTGCGGCTACGGCGAAACCGCGCTGTCCGACGCATATTTTATGGAGTACATCCGCTATTCCAAGGTGATCACCAAACTGAAAAACGGCTGTTACAGCGAGTCCTTCAACGCCTTTGCCGACATCGTCGACGATTTTGTGACCGAAGCGAAAACCGACGAGCCTTATTCACGGGATCACCGCTATCATGTGTGGAAAATCAGGACGGCAGGCGTGTGCGTTTCCCTGGCCGTCGGTCTGCTGGTCGGTTATCTTGTCATGAAAAGCAAACGCGACGCGCATGTCAGCGTGATACGGATAAAGGGCGAAGCTGCCGCCTATCTGACCGGTCCCGTGCAGCTCGGCAAATCCGAAGACACTTTCCTGCGCTCGAACGTGCGCAAAACACGCCGTGCGGAACGAGTGAGCAGTTCCTCCACGTCCTCGCGTTCCTCGTATTCCTCGCACGGTTCGCACACGTCCTCCTCCGGCAGGAGCCACGGCGGTGGCGGCGGAAAATTCTGAAGATCATGGTAAAAGGAGATCGCGGGATAATGGACATTCAGATACACTCTGCGCCGACGGGCGTACCGATGATGCCGGAAGAATTCGTTCCGCAGCCATACGTACAGCAGGCACAGAGCTGTCCGACGTCGGAAAACACGCTGCCGTCACAGTTCCGACCGCAGTCGGGTTTCGTTCAGCCGTCTCAAGGCGTCACGCAACAGACAGCACCGTGGATCTGCCCGAGCTGCGGTACGCAGAACACAGCAAAGTTCTGCCCGAACTGCGGCACGATTCGCCCGTAACGCATTTGTCTTTTTTCGGGGATCTGACCGCATAACGCGGTATGAAACAGAAAAAAGAAAAATATGGAAATCCGCGAATAAATACAATGGCAGGATCGGCACAAGGAAAAAGACAGGAGCATCCGCATTTTCCTGTTTGGATTTTTGAGGATTCAATAAAATGAAGCTTAACGAATTTGACGGTAAAGAAGTGCGAATTACGCACAGGGACGGCGCTGTCTTTGAAGGCGCATGTGTGTTTAACTCCGATGAGTTCAACGAGATTGCGTTCGGCATACAGGAAGAAGGACTGGAGATTTCCAACTGGCTTTTTACAAAAAGCGAGATTGCGAATGTAGAAATCATCTCCGAAAGCAATCCGTATATCGCTCCCTTCGGAACGATTGAGAAAACGGCAGTGGATGACGGAATCGATTCCATTGCGGATATTCTGCTTTCTGACGAGCCGAGAAGTGCCGAACGAATGCTTGCGTGTCTCGAATGGTTTATAAAGGAAAAACCGGGTTCACTCCCGAAAAAAGAGCCGCTTGAAGAGGCATTGAGAGAAACGGAGAAGCTTTATTCATCAGAGACAATTGCAAAGAAATGCACCGATTTGCTCAGGGCATTAAACAGGTTTATATAGGTATCTATGGAATTTGTCTTTCTCCGGGCTGAACCGGAACAAAAAAGGAATACCGGTCATTGTCGGCGAATTCGGCGTGTATGAGAAACGGGTCTGCGAAGGAGAAACCTTTTCGGTAAAGCCTGTGTAAACGGAGTATGAAGCGCAAGCAATGGCCTGATATCTGCGTTGGCGGATCGCAGGCCGTTCGTTTTCGTTTGGTTCTGTGCTCGCCGCAGTCGTCCGGATATTCCGCCGTCCCGTACGGACGGATTTCAGAAAAAACCGCCTTCGCTGTTGCGGGATCGTGACGGGTGTGGTATAATCTTTTTGTAAACTGCGCAAAAACGCGGAAGAACGCAAGGAAAAGCGGAGGATATATGGTTTACCTGCTGATCGTGATATACATCGCATTTATCGGCCTCGGCGTACCGGATTCTCTCATCGGGTCTGCCTGGCCGGCAATACATCTCGAAATGGGCGTTCCCGTTGATGCGGTAAGCATGCTCACCCTGCTGATTTCCGGGTGTACGGTCTTATCCAGCATGTTCAGCGCGCGTGTTCTCAATCGATTCGGAACGGCAAAAGTCACAGCTTTCAGTACGGCTGTGACGGCCGCGGCTTTGTTTGGATTTTCCGTATCTCCGTCGTTCGGCGTGATGGTGCCGTTAGCCGCTCTTCTCGGGCTGGGCGCCGGCGCGATCGACTCCGGTCTGAACAATTATGTGGCGCTTCACTTCAAGGCAAGTCATATGAATTTCCTGCATTGTTTTTACGGCGTGGGCGTGACGCTCAGTCCTTATCTGATGACGCGGGCGTTGAACGGCGTCGGATGGCGCGGCGGGTATCGGTATGCTTTCTGCGTGCAGGCGGCCATTGCGCTGCTGCTGATCGTGTCCGTTCCTCTTTGGAAAAAGGCTGCCGATCAGCAGTCGGCCGGAGAAGAGGCTGCCGTTAATCTTACCCTGCCGCAGATGGCAAAAAGATCGGATGTGCGGCTGGTTTGGGTCATCATGCTGGCGACAAATGCGGTCGAATATGCCTGCGGCGTTTGGGGCAGCACATATCTTGTAACGGGAAAAGGATTCCAGGTCAAGCACGGCGCGCTTGCTTTGACGATCTATTATGCCGGCATGTCGATCGGACGTTTCGTGTCCGGGCTGCTTTCCGCGAAAGTCAGCACATGGAAGCGGATCGGTATCGGCATTGCGATCCTCGCGCCGGCGGTTGTACTGATGCTCCTTCCTCTGCCCGGCGCAGTTTCTGTGGCGGGACTGTTCCTGATCGGTTTGGGCAACGGTGCGATCTATCCGAACATGATACACCTGACGCCGCACAATTTCGGACAGGACGTTTCCCAGTCTGTCATGGGTTCGCAGATCGCGTTCGCCTATATCGGCGTGATGCTCGCGCCGCCCTTGGTCGGCCTTGTCTGCCGCCTTTTCGGCACACAGGCCTACCCTGTTCTGCTTGCGTGTCTTTATGCGATCCTGGTCGCTGCTTTGCACCTGTTTATCAAGCAGTTAAAAAAACAAAACAGATACAATCCGAATATCTGACGAAAAAGGATCGGCAGCATGATGCATGACAATCAAGAATTTGAAATGAACCGTTTCCTGCGTCCGGACGTTTCCTGTGCGCCCGTGTACGTCTGGGTATGGAACGACACCTGCACGGCCGAGCGGATCGACGACCGGCTTTCGGAGATGCAGCGTCTCGGCATACGGGCATTTTACATTCTCCCGGAGCCGCAGGGATTCCGGCCGGACAGTATGCCGACAAGCCTTACGCCCGACTATCTCACCGCGGACTACTTTGCGCTCGCCGCGTATGCGGTCAATCAAGGAAAAAAACGCGGTATGCGCTGCTGGATCTATGATGAGGGCGGATGGCCTTCCGGCGGCGCCTGCGGTGCGGTTTTGCGGGAGCATCCCGAGTATGCCCGTCGGGTTCTGAAAGCGCGCGATCTCTCTTTGCGCGCAGGCGACGTTTACCATCCATCGTCGCCGGACGTGCTTGCGTCTTTCCTTCAGGATCGTGAAATGATTTCCGACGGATTCCTCTGCGGCGAAGACGCGGTCGTTACGGAGTATCGGATCGACCGGGAGAACCACGGAAACGCGGATTATCCGGATCTGCTGAGCAGGGACGCGACGGACTGTTTTCTCAAAATCACCCACGAACAATACGCTGCCTCGATGGCAGACGCGCTCGGTCAGACCGTTACGGCTGTCTTTACGGATGAGCCGAAAGCGCCCTGCAGACCGTTCAACGCGGAACTCGCCGAAAAATATCGGGAGCTGTACGGAGAATCCGTATTGCCGTACCTGCCGCTGCTTGCGCAAAGGGTGCAGCCCACACGGGATACCGTACACGTACTGTACCGTTGGTATGACCTGTGCAGCCGGATGTTTTGCGATCATTTCCTGCTCCCGTGCAAAGCGTGGGCAAACGAGCACGGCATGGCATTTACAGGACATCTGGACAAGGATCACGATCCTCTCGGCTGTGTCCGCGGCGGTCTGAACTATAACCTGATGCGCGCGCTGCGGTGTTTTGATATTCCGGGCATAGACGTGATTTGGCGGCAGATCTATCCCGACGACCGGACAGAAACCCAAAACGACATGATCGGCTGTAACGGTTTTTTCCCGAGATATGCTTCCTCTGCCGCCGCACAGAACGGAACAAAGCGGGCGATGGCGGAGCTTTTCGGCGTTGCCGGGCCGGGTCTTACATACGACGTCATGCGGTTTACCGTCGGGTATCTGGCAGTCCGCGGCGTCACGGTCTTCAATCTGTTCAATTTCCCGCTCGGACGCAAGGGCGCGCTTCTCGCGCAGGAACTGCCGGTGTTTACCGAAACGCAGCCGTATTACAGGTCTCTCGCACAGTTTAACCGCTATATGGAACGGCTGTCCTATATATCGACGGTCGGAGAGCGCGTCTGTGAAACCGGGCTGTATTATCCGGTCCGTGATTTTCAGGGCGGGCTGCATGCGCAGCAGACGGCGGAGAAATTCCAGGCGCTCGGCAGAGCGCTGGAAGACCGAATGATCGATTTTGACGTCGTGGACGACGACGTGATCGAAGCCGCACGGGATGTCGACAACGGTTGTATGCGCATCGGCAGCGCTGTGTACCGGCATTTGATCATCCCGCCGGACGCCTGTGTTCCGTCAAACGTCCAAAAGATCCTGCATCGTTTTGTGCAGGGCGGCGGCATCGTATCCTATGACCTGTCGACCGTATCGCCGGATGTTCACGTTGAAGGCACAGGGCTGCGCGCCATGCACAGAAAGGCGGAAAACTGTGAACTAATCTGTCTGTTCCGCGAAACGGGCGAAAGCGGCACATATCAGATCCGCCTGCCTGCGTCAAGCGGGTATCTGCTGGATCTGACCGACGGTACTCTGCATCGTTTTGAAGCCAAAGACGGCATTCTGCCGCTGTCGCTCGTAATCGGCGAAACTGCGGTCATTCTGCTGACAGACGAACCTTTGTATGCGCAGGAGCCAAAAGAATACAAAGATAGATTCGATCTTTCAACCGCGTTCCTGTTTCGCAGGACTCTTGCGCTCACCTGTGATGAAAACGGTTTTCAATGCGCGGAGCCTTCCGACGACACGATCTCCGTCTGCCACGGAGACTGGAGCGCGCAGATCGGCAGCGCCTACTCGGGAAGCGCCGTTTACGAAACAGACTTTACGCTCCCTGCCGAAAAAGTCGGGAAAGCGGGGCTGCTTGACCTCGGCGACGTACGCTATGCGGCGGGCGTATATTTGAACGGCCAATCTCTGGGAACTGCCATTATGTCTCCTTTTCGGTTCAAGGTACCGGACGGCGTACTGCGTCAAAAGAACGCACTGCAGATCGTTGTGACGAATACATCCGCAAATTGGTACGTACACACCGATTATTTCGACAAATGGAACGACGAAGCGTTGTCCCCGTATTATGCCGCGGAGAAAGCTTTTGCAAAGGATTCCGTATCCGGCGGACTGTACGGTCCGGTTTCGCTTTTCACAGAATAGCGGAACGCGCATGCGGCAGCCGGTCTGTTCTTGCGGGAGCGGAGACGGATCGTCCGGAAGCAGGAACGTATTATGGAGTATATATCTGAGACTGTAATATAGACATGCGGACAGAAGAAAAGAAAAAGGAGGTGTGCGTATGGCTTTTATATTCGGAGCGCTTCCCATGCTTTTGCTTTCGCCGTTCCTCGCGATCGCTGAAGCGGCAAATAGGATCTGGGACTTCATTGCGCCGTTTTTCCCGCATTTCTGAACCGGAAACGAACGCCTCCGCGCTGCTGCCGCAGTTTGCCGGAGGCGCTTTTCGTATTCTCTTTCACAGCTTTGGCCCGGAATTGCCAAGCAGCCGCGCACATGCGAGGAACCGGATGCAGAAGCGGCAGATAACGCCTTCATCCGCTGATCCCCAGCGCCGCCCGGCGGGTAAAAAAACCGCTTTTCACGGAAAGTTTGGAAATTCCGTTTTCCGGTGTCATCGCGCGGAGCGAAGCGCCGTCCGCGGAGAACGGCATCGGAAAACACAGGCGGTACGCCGGAAAAGACAACGGACGGATACGGCGGGACGAT
>CADARP010000028.1 GCA_902790325.1 Oscillospiraceae bacterium
GGCGCAAATACTATATGGTATTTGCATCTCCAACTCGAATGTGATAAACTGTTTATGTCATCTTTCACGATGATGCCTCCTTTGATTGTTGTGCGGTTGACGAACCAGCACTATTCTATCATAGGAGGCCTTTTCTCGCTATAAGCGCTTTTCTCCACCAGCATAGCTGGTGGTTTATTGTCTCTTAAGAGCCAACAAGATCCGGCACGGATCAGGCATTTTGTACCTGACTGTGCCGGACTTTTTTTTCTTTTTCTATGCAGCGGGATTGCATCTTTGGGGCTGCGTTTTGCGCCTGTTGCAGAACGGATAGAATACTGCGACCGGATCCGCACTGCGGACAGTGTATATGCGGCACATTGTTTTTACAGGCCTATGCGCTTGTCTTCCAGCGGCATGGCGGGGGCGAAACGCGGCACCTCCAGTGTGCGGCTGCCGTTGGTCACCGAAAGGGCCGAAAGCAGGCCGACGGCGGTCCATTCACAGGCAGTATACACGTCCAGCGCCGGCTGCTCGTTTTTGCGCACGGCGTCAATGAACTCTTCCACAATGAAAAAGTCGCCGCCGCCGTGACCCGCGCCGATCTGGTCGGCGGAGGCGTTTTTATAGCGGTCGGGAAGGAACGCCTTGTAGTTCATCAGATCCTCCCAATCCATCGCGCCTGTCTCGGTTTTGTTGGTCACAAGGCTCACCCGGTCGATATCGCCCGCAAGCCTGCCTTTGCCGTAAACGGCTGATTCAAAAATCCCCTTGGTGCCCTGCAGCAGGTATTTGTCCATGCTGTGCGGGCGGGGAGACAGGCAGTCGGTGCGCAGTTGGATGAGCTTGCCCTTGCTTGTGCGGCACATGGTGGTGGTGCCGCTGTCCTGCTTCAGACCCAGTTCGTTCCACACGCCCGGAGAATAGGTGGAGATCTCGGTGATATGTTCCCCCGGGAACCACTGCATCACCGGCCCCAGGCTGTGGGTGGGATAAAAATTGCCGCGTCTGCCCATCTGCCAATAGGCGCGCCAGGTTCGGCTGCCGTCGGGACGCACCGCCAAAGCGCCGCAGTCGTGGATGTAGCTGCCCTCGGCGTAATATGGCTCACCGAAGAGACCTGCCAGCACCATTTCCTTCACAAGCTGTACCTGCGGAGTGAAAATATAGTTCTCGGCATACATATACACTTTTTGATATTTCTCCACGCACTCGCACAGCCAAAACAGCTCGTCCATGGTCACACCGGCGGTCACCTCGCTCATCACGTGCTTGCCCGCTTCCAGCGCGGCGATGGCCTGCGGCACATGGCACTGCATGGGTGTGGCGATGATCACCGCGTCGATTTCGCTTTCGAGCATATCCTCAAACACGCGGTACTGCTTTACGTCTGCGTCCAGCTTTTTCGCGGCGTCCGCAAGCGCCGCTTCGCTCAGGTCGCACATGGCGGTCACTTTCACGTCGTCCATCATCTGCAGACCCTTCAGGACCGACAGACCCCGCGCCCCTGCGATTCCGATTTTTATCATAACAAAACCTCCGGGTTCCTTTCTTCTTCCGAGAAAGCGTCAGATTGGAAACAAAAGTATAGAAAACGAAAAAGGAATGGTCTTCCTACGGCTGCTGTGCGGTTTTGTGCCAGCTTGGAAAAACAGTGTGCCACACGTCCTCGTGCGCCTCGCAATCCAGATAATGCGGAAAAACCTGATTGCAGAAATCACCGGGCGGTATGTCTTTGAACGCGTTTTTCACAGCGTTGACATAATCGGGGATCTCACGGCAAAAGGCTTCCCACCGCGCCATCCATTGCGCTTCATCCTGCAGGATCTCGCTGCAGCGCTCAAGCGAAGAAAGCAGGGCTGTCTTCTCTTCGTCGGCAGCCAGACGAATTCCGGTTTCCGTCACCACGACCGGCGAATACGCCGCCGTCATTGTCTCCCCGAATTCCGCAGTCACAACAAGGCCGCTTTTCCACTGGGGATCGGGGTTCCCGGCCTCCACAAAATTGAAATTTCCCTGTCCGTACAGGATCTCGCCGTCCCGGAAGCGCTCCCGGCAGCCGATGCAGTGGCTGTGCTGGGTCAGCACCAGATCTGCGCCCGCCCGCACCATAGCACGGCATGCCTTGCGCAGCCGCGGAGAGGGGTAAATGCTCTGCTCCTTGCCGCCGTGATACATCACGACCACATAATCAGCGTTCTTTTTTGTTTCGGCAATATCCTCCATGGTGTCAAAGGGATCAAAGGGATTGGCGCCGAAACGATCCGGCAGGGCATAGGTGTATTCGTGCTCGCACACTGCCACGATCCCCACGCGTACTCCGTCTTTTTCCAAAAACAGGGATTTGCGGGAATCCCTGTCGTTCTCGCCAAAGCCGAAGGGCGTCATCCCCGCATCCAGAACAGCCTGTACGGTATCGCGCATTCCGTCAACGCCGTAGTCCAGGGTGTGATTGTTGCTCAGTCCCATGTGCGTAAAACCGCAGCGGGCAAACACGGCGGCGTCCGCCGGCGCGCCCCGGAGCAGCGCCCCCAGCTTTTTGATGGGCGTGTCCCGATCGGTCAGCGCACATTCCAGATTTGCGATGGCAAAGTCACCGGAAGAAAGGAGCGGCAGCGTATCGCCCATCAAAGCAGCGAGGTCGTTCCGCTCCAGCGCAGGCCGTGTGACTTCGGTGGGGACCAGATCCCCGCAGAGAATCAGTTTCATCGTCGGTATCTCCAATCGGCTGTGCAGTCTTTTTGTGCGTCTTTCATCGGTACGGTGCTGTCGGTACACATCGCGCCGAACCGGCGGGCGTTGCGAGAAACCGGAATCTGTCCGTCTCTTCGATCAGGATTTGAATGTAATATACAGCATGGAGCCGCTCTCGATCTTTTCGGGCAGCGGTATTTCCACCCATTCGCAGTTTTCGTTCACCGTCATGCACTTGTCGACGGCATAATCGCCCGCGTCGATCCGGAGCTTTCGGTCTCTTTTGTCGGATACGTTCGAGAGCAGGAGCGCCTGTCCGTCTTTCCCTGCCGCGGCAACCGCGTACAAATCTTTGGGCAGCCAAAGGTTTTTGATTTTTGCCTGACTGCCGAGCTTGTACAACTGACCGAACGCCCGGAATCCGTAATATGCGGATGAGGGCTGACGCCCCTTGACAAACAGGCCTGCCCACATCTGCCCGTCATCGTCGCCGTCGTAGTAATGCGCCATATCAACGCCTTCGTTCTGGAACATGAGCAGCATGGACGTTTGATTCGCGCCGTATCGGCGGTCGATCTTATCGTTCTCCGTCGGATTGTAGTTCCACTCGTCGACGATGATCTCCGTGTCGCCGTAGCCTGCTTTTGCGAGGTTTTCTCTGACATATTTAATGTAGCGGGCGTTCTTTTCGGTGGTGGTGTAGCTGTGCCACGAAAAGAAGTCCATGGGGGAATCGTGTTCTTTCAAATATTGGAGGAAATTCTGAAAGAAAGTCACGAAATACTGATTTCTCGGGCTTGCGCCTGTATTCATGGAATTTGTTTTTGTCAGCGCGTAAAACCCGCAGGAGCCGTATCCGCCGATTTTCAGATCGGGGAATCTCTCCTTCAGATATTTTGCGGCCGTATCGTAAAGGCGGAAGAACTCTTCATCCGTGCCGATCCAGAAGTGGTTATCCGCAATATCGTCGCTGTTTTCGGGCTCGTTCCAGATTTCCCAGTATTGAATGTTGTAATGAAATCCGTCTGCCCAGCCTTCGTTGTAGTGGAGAATGATGTGCTCGCAAATCTGCGACCATTTTGTATAGTCGGCAGGAGGTACCAGAAAATCGTGGAAGGCCACCGGATCGCTGTAACTGATGCCGAAGCGGAAGAAGGGAGTCATACCCGTATCCGCGATCGCTGCCAGAACATCGTCGCATTCCGCAAAGTTATAGGCGGACGCATCATTTACGTCCTTTGAAAAATCGGGGAAAATGCGATATATATCCGTGCAGTTGATGTCGTGCGTCCGGCATGAAGTCATATTTGCCTCGGTGAAACATTTGTTGATTTCGCTGTTTTGCACATATTCGGGCATTCGGCCGATATTATGCACAGGCCGGATTTCGTCAACGATCTGATCGAAATCAATCTGGATAACATGGGGCGTGAATAGCGTCTTTGACAGCGATGTCAAAAACACGATCATTGCCGTAAAAAAGCCTGATATTCTTTGCAGCATAAAAATACCTCCGCAAAATCCGGTTTCGTCAACCGGCCGTCTTTTTTTATATGCGTCTTCTCCGTCGGATCCAGACAGCTCATCGGATCTTATTTCATTTCAACGAGCACCGCGTCTTCCGGTGAGAAATAGTCCTCCGTGCTGCTGCTGATCCCCGCGGCCATGTATGCCTGCTCAAAGGAGATCTCCTCGATGTTGCTCAGGTACACGAAGGTGGAATCTTTCGCCGCATTCGGCATTCTTCCGCTGATCTCCAGCCGGTATTTGTACACAACGTCATCGCACATCCACGTTCCGTCGCCCATTTCGTAATAGATTTTCATATTGCCGTCGACAGCTTTTATTCCGGAGTTTGTCGTTTCGCTTGCTTCGTAACTGTTGTTGTAAACCTTATCCTGAAACTCGATCGTGTCGGTGATTTCCGCGTTCCCCTGCAGATCGGCATATACGGTCACGATCACATATTCGCAATCCGGAACAGGAACAGCCGGTCGTGATTCGCAGATTATGCGGTAATTCATGCCGGCAACGACCTGCGTCGCAAGCAGAGCAACGGGCGTATAAGCAGCGCCCGTAAGCATTTCGCACGCTTTTTCGAGCGCCTTCTTTGCATCGTCCGTCATTTCGGGGGATTCGGGCTCCGCCCATCCGCCAACGATGTTGCCCTCAGTACTCTGCGCATCCGCGCTGCTTGAAACAATGTCGGTAACTTCCGCATTTCCTTGAAGATCCTCGTAGATATAAACAATCACATATGTTTTTGACATCGCTTTGCATAATACACAGTGATTTGTTCCTGCCACAATCTGGCTTGCAAGGTAAGCAACAGGCGTGTAATCCACATCAAACTCCGCGACCGCTTTGTCGAAAACCTTTCTGAAATCGTCGGTTATGACAGGCGAATCGGCTCTTGCCCAGCCGCCGGCGATCTCGCCGCCGCTTTCCGTGCCGGCTGCTGTTGTGTTGTCATTGTTTGGTTTGCCGCAGGATGCAAAAACCAGGATGCATGCTGCAATCAAAGACAGACAGAGAATGAAAGATACTGCTTTTTTCATTTCAAGCACCTCACTTATAAATGCTTTTCAAACCGGAACATACCGTCAAAATCGCCATCCGCGCCGGCGGGTTCGTGCGGATCGGGGTGGTGACTGTTGAAGAACTCTACAATGTGGAAACCGCAGCGGTTGACGTAGAAGTGGATGTTGCGTTTCTCAAAATACGGCTTATGCGGTTCGTCTTATTTCCTTACAGCGCGGTAAATCTCAACAACGATGTTGTAAATCTTCGTGCCGCGCAGGAACAGAATCAGTCTTTTCGCAAGACTCGGCGTTTGCTCTTCGGCATGAAACACAAGAGGCTGGGTTCCGTTGTCGATGATCAGCGCCTGCGTGAGACAGATTCCGCCTTCGCCTAAGATCTCGGCTCTGATATATCGGAAATCAGCGCTGCCTTCGACAGCGTCAAGATCCAGAACGATGGGACCGGAACCGGTTTCGCGCTTCATGATCACTTTTCCGTCCGCGATCCACTGGATCTCCTTTGCGTTTTCAACGGTGACAGAGACCTTGTGTCCGCTGACCTCAACGCTGTTGAACATCGGGTAGGGGATGCCTTTGCCCCGGACGTCGATGTCCTCTTTCGGCCCGATCTCATAAACGTCGTTGCCGGGAAGGCATTTGGACACGCAGAAGAAAGCGCCCGACTGCATTGTCTTTTTGACTTCTTCCTGCGTGTTCTCTTTCATCATGAAAACGCTGAAAGAGCTGTCGCAGTTGAGCAGAGAATGCGCGTCCGTGTTGCTGAAGCCGATGACCGTTCTGCCGTAGGGCAGGCAGTACATCAGAAGCTGATCCCACAATACTCTGTCATAGCGTGTGACGGTATTAACCTCGTTGAGCGCTTCTACGCCGAGACAGCTTGGATATTTCAGCAAAAGATTGCCGAAATAACGAATGTTTTCGGGATCTGTTACAGCCTCCGGATGTCTTGTGGAATCCAGCACGTCTCCGGGGTGGTTGATGTGGGAAAGCGCGCCGTTGTCTTCGACAAATCTTAATGCGTTTTCAATACCGACCTCGTTTTCGGCGGCATAGCCCGAAAGGTTCAGTTCGTTCTTCCCCGCGTAATAGCCGGCAAACCCGTTGCCGACGCCGGTCGGGAGGAAATACCCGTTCACATGGTTTTTTGAGAGCGTGAGATGGTTCAGCTCGTTTGCGCCGGTGATGCAGGTCATGCCGTACCCTCTGTCGTTGTAGGCGCCGGAAGTGATTGCCTCGTACTCCGCATCGGTGAGAACGCTCATCTTGTGACCCAGAAAATACTGATACCAATACGGGAACACAAGCTCGGGCTTTTTGTTCCACTCGACGCCCGTAACCGCGTGATCGCTGTTCGCAAGAAAATCATAACCGAGAGCATAATATTCCTTGACCATCGCCGGAAGATCCTCATCGGCGTCGCTCCAGGTCGTATGCGAATGCAGTACGCCCCTGTACGCGCCCCATGCGTTATCTCCGCTCCATACAACGTCCGCATACGGCGATACGATGGTATAATCGGACGCTGCCGAAGTCATAAACCCGCCGCATACGCTGCACAGCATGATGATGCTGATCGTCACGCATAACATTCTTTTCATGGATAGTTCTCCTTTACCTTCTGATTTTTGAATTACGAACAATAATGCAAAACAGCGTTGATCCGCCTTGCGAGTTTCTGCTGTTTCGGAACACGGAAACAAGCGGGAACCTGCCGAAAATCCGGATTTCCCTGCTTGATTATGATTATACCATACTCAATCCGATCCCGCAATAAAGAATATTTGCGACATGGCGGCGGGCATGGATGCGAACATCATCCGCACGACCGTTTCCGCCGAGGTGATGTTGTCGTGCAGCACCCACTCCTGCGTCATGCCGACGGCGCCCATGCAGTAAAACCGGATGTTGTACGCAAGCAGCGGATCCAGAACATCGACGCCCAGTTTTTCTTTTGCGAGCTCCGTATAGCGCGCGGCGAAATACTCCAGCATATACCGCCACAGCGCGTTCTGCGAGACGTCCTCGTACGCGCGTTTGTAAAACAGGATCTCCTGCTTCATTTTGTTCATGCCCGCGGCGGCAGACTCGACCGAGACGACGTCCGTGCCGTAGGCGTCGCGGCAGAACATCCACGCGACAAGGTCGTATTTGTCCTTGAAGTGATAATAGAAGGTCGGGCGTTCGATCTCTGCAGCCTTGCAGATTTCCGTGACCCGGATCTTGCTGATCGGCTTCTGCCACATCAGCTCCCGCATTTTGCCCGCGATCCACAGTTTGGTGATCTCTGCCATAGCACATCTCCTTACAGAAATTTATTTATGTAAGAAATACTGTCATAATTATAATTTCGTAAGTTGCGTTTGTCAAGGAGAACGGATACAATACAAGCGAAAATGAAACCGAAAGGGAGTTTGAACCATGAACCGTGTCTGTGAAATTCTGAATATCCGCTATCCCGTGATCCAGGGACCGATGGCGTGGATCACCTCGTCCGAACTGGTCGCGGCCGTCTCGAACGCCGGTGGGCTGGGCGTACTCGGCACAAGCGCCGACTCGACGGAGATCGTCCGCGGCATCCCAGAATCGGTCGAAGAGATGCGCAAGGCGATCCGCAATACAAAGAAGCTGACCGACAAGCCGTTCGGGATCAACGTGTTCCCGGAGGCGGGCGATCCCTACGGCTTCAGCAAAGCGATGGTCGCGCTGGCAAAAGAAGAGGGCGTAAACATTCTTGTGGTTGCCGGAAACATTTCGCCGGACGAGATCCGGCAGTGGAAACAGGACGGCTTCATCGTCATCATGCGCGAAGCGAACCCGACGATCCGCGGCGCACAACTGGCGGAAGCGGCTGGCGCGGACATCATCGTGGCGACCGGCTGCGACGAGGGCGGCTGCATGCCGTCGCTGTCGACGGGCACGACCGCCATTACCGCGCTGTTGTCCGACGCCGTGCATATTCCCGTACTGGCGGCGGGCGGGATCGTCAACGAAAAGCTGGCAAGAGCGGCGCGGATCGTCGGCGCGGAAGGCGTTTTCGTCGGCACGCGGTTTATCCTGTCGAAGGAATGCCGCGCGGCGGACGCGACCAAAAAGGACATTATGGATACGCATCCCGATGATTTCCTGGTGTTCACGCAGTCGAACGGCTATTCCAAGTGGAGGACTACGCCGCACAAGTACGGCAAAGAGGGCGTGGAAGCCAACCGGAACGGCGACATGAACCCGCCGTCCGGCAGCTTCTATTACGGGATGCTCAAGGGCGACCCGGATGCGGGCGTGAACACTGTCAGCAATCTGTCGGGGCTCATCAAGAGCATCGACTCCTGCGCGCAGATCGTCAAAGAACTCGGCGTGCCGTTTGCGGAATAAGGAGGACACTATGGATTTTCTTGAACTTGCCAAAAACAGATACTCCGAGCGCCGGTTTGATCCGCGGTCTGTCGAGCAGGAAAAGCTGGACAGGATCCTGGAAGCGGGACGCGTCGTGCCCACGGCGTGCAATTACCAGCCGCAGCGGTTCTATGTGCTGCGCAGCCGCGACGCGCTGGAGAAGCTGAAACGGGTCACGCACTTTCACTACAACGTGCCGCTGATGATCCTGGTCTGCTACGACGCGAATACCGTGTGGCGCAATCCGGGTGACCGCCGGTACAGGGATTACAATTCCGGAGAGCAGGACGCGAGCATTTCCGCGACGACCATGATGTACGAAGCCGAGGAACTGGGCGTGCACAGCATCTGGATCCGCGGGTTTGATTCGCAGACCGTATCGGACGTGTACGGTCTGCCGCAGAATATCGTGCCCGTGATGATGCTGGGGCTCGGCTACCCGACCGACAAGTCCAAAGCGCACGCATGGCATTTCATGCGCATGCCGATCGCGGACATGGCGGCGGAACTGTAAAGGAGAACGGACAATGCATTTTACCGGAACCGTATACCGGAATCCATACTGGCCGACCTGGCCGCTTTTAGAGATCACGCAGGGCTGCACGCACAACCGCTGCAGGTTTTGTACGATGTACAAAGACGTGCCGTTCAGAATGAACCCGCCGGAGTGGATCGAGGCGGATCTGCGGGAGCTGGCGCAGTCCGATCCGGACGCGTCCACGATCCAGCTTCTCTCGGCGAACCCGCTGTGCATGACGTATGACAAGCTCGCGCCGATCCTGGAGAGAATCAACCATTATCTTCCGAAAATGGAGTACATTTACGCGGCGACACGCGTGACCGACATCCGCAACAAAACCGTCGATGAGCTCAAAAGCCTGCGGGAAATGGGACTGCGCGAAATCTCGCTCGGCGTGGAGAGCGGCGACGATCAAACGCTGGAACGGGTGAACAAGGGCTATCGCGCTGCGGACATCCTCGAGCAATGCGGCAAACTCACCGAAGCGGGAATCGACTTCTGGATGACCTTCCTCAACGGCGCCGCGGGCAAAGAACACAGCGCGGAGCATGCGCTGCACTCCGCGGAGATTTTCAGCAGATGCAAACCGATGACGGTCGGCACGGGCGGATTGGTGCTGTTTCCCGGCACACCGCTGCTGGAGGACGTCGCGCGCGGCACGTTTACGCCGCTCTCCGAAAAGGAGATGCTGATCGAGCTGAAAACCTTTGTGGAGAACCTGACCTGCGACTGCGCGTTCATTACGCATCATACCGTGTCCGGCAGGAACCTGACCGGGCCCGATTTTCTCAGGCGGAAAGACAGGATCGTCGCATCGCTGGAGCACGAGATCCGCCACGGCGATCTGGACAGAGCGGCTGCCGTGCGCCGCAGCAAACGGTCGCTGTAAAAAGGGGAGGGACGACAATGAAAAAAGAAAGACTTGCCGCGTTTACGGACGCCGTACTTGCGATCATTATGACGATCCTCGTGCTTGAGATGGAGAAGCCGTCTGCTTTTACGCTGCAGGCAATCTGGGATCTGCGGTACGGCTTCTTTTCCTACGCGCTGTCGTTCTTTTGGCTCGGCTCGATGTGGATCAACATCCATAATGAATGGGAGAGCATTGAACGGATCAACGCCAAAACGCTGTGGGTGACGCTGCTTCTGCTGTTTTTCTGCTCGGTGATCCCTTATGCCACCGATCTGGTCAGCCGCGATTTCAACAACAGGGTGACGCAGGGCTTTTACGGCATATTCGTTCTGCTGGTGACGCTTGCCAATATCGGTTTGAGCCGCGTGCTGGAGCGCGGCAATGACGACAGCAAAGAGATTGCGGACGTGATGCGCAAACGCAGAAACCTGCTGTTGATCGACGTTGCGGTGAAAGCTGCCGGACTTGCGATCGCGCTGACGGTCTATCCGCCCGCCATGATGTGCAGCGTGATTCTGGCGGCGGCGTTTCTGATGATCAGCATCCGGATCATGCGCCTGGATTGGAACGACGTGCACACACCGGCAGCATAGCGGCAGCATACCCCGGCGCGGTCCGGGGTATCTTTTCTTTTTCCGGGCATCGCTCCGGCAAAGGCGGCCGCCGGTATTCCCGACCGTGCGGTTTTCTCAAAAGACGCTGTGTTCATAGACAATTGGATCGTGTGACGGCTGGCCGGTGACGTATTTGCGGCGGAATACGGTTGCCTCTTGACAAAACAGCACGAGTACACTATAATAGAACTTGGTTAGCGGGAACTAACCATATTTTTAAGTCGATTGGTTAGCTGATGCTAACTGTTTGAAAAGGCGCATATTTCTATCTGCCCTGCAGGCCGTTCGATTCAAGAACACAGCGCATGATCGTGTTCCCGCCGTGTGTCAGCCGGACTGCGGCATGACGAATGCAGGCGGCACGGCGGATTCCATAAGGGAATACGCGCTCGCTCCCGGCAGTCCGTACTGTGACTGCGGCTGTAAAGAGAAAGGGTGAAAACCATGTATTTAACAACGCTGCAAATTGACGGCATGATGTGCGGTATGTGCGAGGCGCACGTCTGCGACGCGATCCGCAAAGCGGTTCCGGCGGCAAAGAAAGTCACGGCTTCCCGCGCAAAAAAGCAGGCGTCTTTCCTGACGGACGGCACGGTCGATGCGGACGCACTGAAAGCTGCGATCAATGAGACGGGATACGAATGCCTGTCCGTACAGTCGCAGCCGTTTGAAAAGAAGGGCTGGTTCGGGAGAAAATGAAAACGGTCGTTACGGGACTGCTGATCCCGTTTTTGGGTACGTCAGCGGGTTCCGCCTGTGTGTTCTTTCTGCGGAAAGAACTGCGGATAGGCGTCCAGCGGGCGCTGACCGGATTTGCGGCGGGCGTGATGGTCGCGGCGTCGATCTGGAGCCTGATCGTTCCCGCCATCGACCAGTCGGCGGCGATGGGCAGATGGGCGTTTCTGCCGGCCTTTGCCGGGTTCTGGCTGGGCGTCGGATTCCTTTTGCTGCTCGATCATATTATTCCGCATCTGCACCGGTGTATCGACCAGCCGGAGGGGCCGCAGAGCCGTCTCGGCCGCACGGCGATGCTGGTGCTTGCCGTGACGCTGCACAACATCCCGGAGGGCATGGCGGTGGGCGTTGTCTACGCGGGTCTGCGGAACGGTTCCGGCAGCATCACGGCGGGCGGCGCGCTCGCGCTCGCGCTGGGGATCGCCATACAGAACTTTCCGGAGGGCGCGATCATCTCCATGCCGCTGTATGCGGAAGGCAAAAGCAAACCGAAATCGTTCGCTCTGGGCGTGCTGTCCGGCGCTGTGGAGCCGATATTCGGTGCGCTGACGGTGGCGATTGCCGCGCTGGTCGTGCCGGCCATGCCGGTGCTGTTGTCCTTCGCGGCGGGCGCGATGCTGTACGTCGTCGTGGAAGAGCTGATCCCGGAGATGTCCGCGGGCGAGCATTCCAATATCGGCGTTGTGTCCTTTGCCGTCGGATTCAGTCTGATGATGGCGCTGGATGTGGCGCTGGGATAAGGAGATTTTCAGAATGAGATACCATATCGAAAAAAATTCCGTGCAGGAAACGCTGATTATCCCGCTGTTCGGACGGCTCGTTTGCTTCGAGCATTTTCCAGAGCTGTTTTCCGACGCCGAGGCGAAACGGATCTGCGATTCATTGGATTACGACTTCGCCGAGAAGCGGAAGAAAATGGAGTCCGCGGTCGGTCTGTTCGGCGCGCTCGAAGTGGCGCAGCGGCAGTACGACCTGCTGTGCGAGGTCAAATCCTATCTGCAGACGCATCCGAATGCAGCCGTGGTCAATCTCGGCTGCGGGCTGGACGATACGTTCCGCAAAGCGGACAACGGCCGGTGCCGCGGATACAATCTGGACTTCCCGGATGTGATCGAGGTGCGCGACGCGCTGCTGCCCGCAGAGGAGCGCGAGGAGAACATTGCCTGCGACCTCAGTGACTTCGGCTGGATGGACAGGATCGACGCCGGGAGCGGCGCGGTGTTCTTTGCGTCGGGCGTGTTTTATTACCTGCGCACGCAGGATGTAAAAAAGCTGTTCTCTGCCATGGCGGCGCGTTTTCCCGGCGCAGTCTTGGTATTCGATTCCTGCAACAAGCGCGGCGCGAAAATGATGCGCTCCACATGGCTGAAGGAAGCCGGGATCACGGACGTGGACGCGTTCTTTTCTTTGGAGAATGAGCGCGAGCTGACGGCGTGGAGCGGCCGGTTCGCGTCCGTGACGGCAAAAAGCTACATGCGCGGCTACCGGGATATTTACAAAAGCGTCGGCCTGCTGCACAAGCTGATGATCCGCTTTTGCGACAGCCTGGTCAATATGAAAATCATAAAAATAGTATTTGCGGGGTGAACGGGATGACTCGAAAGGAACAGATCAGAAGCGCGTACAAAATGACCGGCGGGAACGCCGGATTCTACGACGGCATGATGACCTATTCCACGCTGCCCGGAAAGGCGATCTGCCGCGCGGTCTGGAACATGAACGCGGAAAAGAACCTGCGGTATATCATGCAGGCGCTTTCCGGCGTTCCGGAGGATTTCGGCGGAAAGCTGCTGGAGGTGCCGGTCGGAACGGGCGTGCTGACCATGCCGGTCTACCGTGATCTTCCGGACGCCGACGTCACGTGCCTCGACTATTCGGCGGATATGATGCGCGCGGCAAAGCGGAAGGCCGACTTTGCCGGGATCAAAAACGTCACCTTCCTGCAGGGCGACGTCGGCGCATTGCCGTTTGCGGACGAGAGCTTTGATATTGTGCTTTCCCTGAACGGCTTCCATGCGTTCCCGGATAAAGAGGCGGCATACCGGGAGACGTTTCGCGTGCTGAAAAAGGGCGGCGTTTTCTGCGGCTGTTTCTATATCCGGGGCGAGTGCAGACGAACCGACTTTTTTGTAAAGCGCCTGTATGTGCCGAAGGGCTTTTTTACGCCGCCGTTTGAAACAAAGGGCAGCCTTCAGCGCCGTCTGTCCGGGATGTATGCGGACGTTCAGGTGACTTCCGTCGAAGGGATCGGCTGCTTCAAGTGCAGAAAGGAGAAGAATTCATGAAACCCGACTACAAAAACTGGATGCCGAAGGGCATGGTGCTGACCGCCGTACTATTGACCGCGTTGTTTTTGATCCTGTTTATCGTATTCGGCTTGACGGGTGTCGTTTCCGGTGCGCTGAAGACGGTGCTGTTCATCGTTTTCCTTTTGGGCACGCTCGTCGGCTGCGGCGTGTCGGTCTGGATGATTCTGATGTACCGCGCGTTTTCCTACGGCGGTAAGCGGCAGATGTCGCGGCAGATCATCGAGGGGATCGCAAAGCGCGTAAAACTGCCGGACGGCGGAAAAGGATTGGACGTCGGCTGCGGCAGCGGCGCGCTCGCCATCGCCTGCGCGAAACGAAGTCCCCAAGCGTCGTTTGTCGGGGTCGACCGCTGGGGCAAGGAATACGCGTCCTTCAATCTGCCGCTGTGCGAACAGAACGCCAAAGCGGAACAAGTCAAAAACGTCACGTTCCGCCGCGGCGACGCGACCGCGCTCGACTTCCCCGACGAGAGCTTTGACGCGGTGGTGAGCAACTACGTCTATCACAACATTCCGACGAACGACCGGCAGGCAGTCCTTCTGGAAACGCTGCGCGTGCTGAAAAAGGGCGGGACGTTCGCCCTGCACGATATTTTCTCGAAATCCAAGTACGGCGATATGCGTTCGTTTGTCCAAAAGCTTCGGGATATGGGCTTTGAAAAAGTTGAACTGATCGATACGACGGACGGGACATTTATGACGAAAAAAGAAGCGTCGTGGATGGCGCTGTCCGGCTCTGCGCTGCTGGTCGGAAGAAAGTGAGGACACAATGGGACTGTTTAAAAAATACGTGAGCCAGACCAGAAAGCCCGAGGGCTTTCTCGGCAAACTGATGGTGGACGGCATGAACGGCGGCCACGCGAAATTAGCAGACTGGGGCATGGGGTTTCTTCCGGAAAACGAACCGGACAAGATTCTGGATATCGGCTGCGGCGGCGGACGCAACGCAGGCACGCTGCTGAAAAAGTATCCGGCGTCGCATGTGACCGCGGTCGATTACTCGCCCGTCAGCGTGGCCAAAGCGGTTGCGTACAACAAGCAGATGATCGCGGCGGGCAGATGCCGCGTCACGGAAGGCAGCGCATCCGCGCTTCCCGTATCGTCCGACAGTATCGCACTCGCTACGGCGTTTGAGACGGTCTACTTCTGGCCGGGACTGACGGCCTGTTTTGCCGAAGTATTCCGCGTGCTGGAGCCGGGCGGCGTATTTCTCGTCTGCAACGAATCCGACGGCACGGATAAAACCGGTCTCAAGTTTGAAAAGATCATCGACGGCATGAGATGCTACACGGCCGAGGAAATCACAGCGGCGATGTGCGCGGCAGGCTTTTCCGAAATCAAAGCCGTGCACCATCCGAAAAAGCCGTGGCTGACCGTAGCGGGGAGAAAAGAAAGATGCTTGTAACGATCCTCTGCGCCGTCATGATGATGGCGGGACTGTTTATCATGCTGTACGCGGGCGTGGCACTGATCCAGGATAAGCGCTTTTTTACTTCCGCACCGAAAGAGGTGCAGGCGGCGGTGCGGCCGCGGGACGAGCGCTTTCCCGGCGCGCATATGCTCGGGTGGTTTCTGATTGCGGTATCGTTTGCGCTGTTCCTCGGCGCGGTTGTTTTCGGCGGCTGGGACGGCATCCGGAACGGCTTTCCCTTTTGGAAATTCTTTGTCCGCTTTACGGTGATGCTGTGGCTTTTAAAGGCCTACGATATTCTGTTTTTTGATTTTGTTCTTTTGTGCCGCAGCAGTTTCTTCCCGCGCTTTTATCCGGAAACGAAGCCGGTGCTCGGCCCGCATCTGTTCGGATACAACAAAAAAACGCATATTCTGCATATCGTTCTGTCACCGGCCGCAGCGGCGGCATTGGCGGCGATCTGTGTTTGGATTCAATAGGATTTATAGGAGGCATCATGTCGGAAGTATTACTGATTCGGCACTGCTCGCCGACGCTCGCCGGTCTGAAAACAGGCAGCCTTTTTCCGGCGTCATTCGGAAGCGAAGGGGAAATGCGGCGGGATTTGCAGGACTTTAACCGCAGGTTTCGGGATAAGGGCGTGCGAATCGTGCCGCTGCGGTACAGCGGCGGCAGAGCACTTTTGTATCTCTACCGTCCCGGACGGCTCGAACGGGATCTGCGGCATGAAACGGCGCGCTCACTGCTGGAAAGGTACGGCTACGCGCCGATGCTGCCGGGCAGATGCGTTTCCTGTCTGCGGCAAAAGATGCAGGCGGACGGCGCGTTCCCGCACGAGGTCGGTCTGTTTCTCGGCTATCCGCCGGAGGATGTGCGCGGCTTCATCGAGCAGGGCGCGGCAAACTACAAATGCGTCGGCTGCTGGAAAGTGTACGGCGATGAAAAACAGGCGCGGAAACTGTTTGCAAAATACAAAAAGTGTACGGATGTGTACTGCCGGCAGTTTGCCGCAGGCAGATCGGTCGAGCGACTGACAGTGGCCGGATAAGGAAAACGAATCGGTCTGTTCCGAAATGCGGCGACGTTTTGATAAAGCCGGCAAGGCGGCAGGCACAAACCGGCTTTTCAGAGAAAGAAGGCTTGCAGACGAAAGAAATGCAGGATAACGACATCCGTAAAACATAAAAGAAACCGGCGCCGCCCGAATAGGTGACGCCGGATAATTGACTGTTCGGTTTTGTTGCGGATCGCGCAGCCGCATTTATCTGTCTCGTTCGCCGAGCAGTTTGGGGTATGCCGGATAAACGGTACGGTCTGTCGGAATACGTCTGAACGTGCCGAAGGCGGGGTTATACGGCAGACGGATCGTCCACGTGCCGCAGCCGGTGACGATCATCTGCCGCATGCCGGGGCTGAAAACCAGCAGAAGATTCTGCTCTCTCTTGAGCATTTCCGACAGCCCTCCGTTCCAGACGGGCAGGAGCGTGTACGTCGGATCGACGTGCGCATAGAACGCTGTTGTTCCGTTCATGCCGTGGTGCGCCATCTGCAGGAAATCGCACGAAAGTGTTTTCGCATACTCCATCTGTACAAGATCGGCGCCGATAAAGCCAAAGTCGCCTGTCCAAAGATAAGTCTGTCCTTCCAGCGTCATCTTCAAAAGCAGAGAGCTTTCGTTCATGCCGGTTCCGTTCAGGATCGACGCCGGATACAGATCATCCGGCGTGAACAAAACCTCGAACGAGGCGTTGCGCACCTGAAAACGGTTGCCGGTGTGCGCTTTGACAACGGGAACGCCGGCGTAGAAATCCGCAAGACACTTTTTGAACTGCGTCCAGCGATAGATGGAGTCATCCAGCATATAGGGCGAATTCGACGCGGCGGTCTCCTCTTCCTTCGGGAAGTTGTAGATCAGCTTTTCGATCACAACGTCGTCGTGATGATCGAGAGAAAAACAGTTGAACACGCCGATGTGGTCGCCGTGCAGATGCGTGAATAACCATGCGGCGATCACGGGTTTCTCCGTCCCTTCCGGCTTCTGGGCGTTCAGGATGCCCATCAGTTTGTCGGAATCCACATGGTCTGGGTCACCCATACCGCCGTCGATGATGCAGAAACTGCCGTCTGCAAGGCGGATGATATAGCCCATTCCCTCCGCCGCGACCACGGTTTCGCCCTTCATGCCTGTCAGAAGCGAATCACAGACGCGGTCGTGCGCATCCGTCAGCGGGCACAGTGCGCCGCGTTCCTCGGCGACAATGCGCATCGTGCCGGTTTTGGAAAACCGGGAAAGGTTGACCGTCAGCGTGTCGCTGACCAGCGTTGCGAACAGATTGCTTTCCGTCTCGTGTTCGTCGTAGATCTCAAATCCGGCGCCGCAGAGCAGATCGCGGTATGTGCGGAAATCGTCGGCGGACGTTTTTTCATAGCGCAGGATCTCCGTGCTGTCGGAGCTGAGGAAGATGCCGATCTTCTCGCCGGCTTCAAACGGCGGAATCCCGTACTGCTCCTGCGAAACGGACACAGCCGCCGGGTCGGTATGGAGCGTCGGATCGACGGCGTTTTTTGTCCCTGCGGAAAAGAGGCCGGTGAAAAACAGAATGATCGACATAAAGATTGCAGAAAACTTTTTCAATATGACCATATAAACCCGTCTCCTGTTCTGTTTGTTTTATTGTGTATGTTCGGGCAGTGCCTCCCGCACGGTTAAATAATACATCCGATCCGGATGTTTTTCAAGAGGAATGCAGAAAAAGACAGACGCCGTCAACATGACGGCGCCGGTTTTGCGTTGGCGCCGAACAGGCAAGAAAGGTTCATCACGGAAAATTGGGGGATCGTGCAAACAAGAAGTATTGTCACTGCGAAGCCCCGACCGGTAAAAAGCAACACCTTAACCGGCATCTTTGGGAGATCGCCGCGTCGCTTCGCTCCTCGCGATGACACCGCTCTTTACCGACATCTGACCATCCCACAAAAATCCGTGATGAACCTTTTAAGATGCCGGCCAT
>CADARP010000029.1 GCA_902790325.1 Oscillospiraceae bacterium
GCTTCATGAAGGGAGGATTGCTCTGGTTATCCTCCTCCCAGATGTTGCCGCTGTCGGTGACCGTATAAGCTTCACCGTTCAGGGCCGGCTGTAAGTAATCGCTGTCGTAATAGATCTGGCCCGTAAGCGCTCCCATGTAGAAGTCTGTTCCGAAAGCGACCTGAACTTCGATAACGTCGCCGGGCGACAGGGTGTCGCCGTCCGCGAGTTTCGTCAGTCCTTCATCGCCGACCTTGTAGATGTCCAGACCGTATGTGATCTTGCCGTTGCCGCTTTCGCCGGGATTGACAGGTTCAATCGTCGTAGACGTATTGAACTTAGCCGATCCAACCATGCCGAACGACCCGAACACCATCAAGCATGCGAGCAAGACAGCCAAAGTTCGTTTTGCAGTTTTCATGTGCTTTTCCTCTTTCCTTTAAAATTTGAAAAAGAATAATCTTTTACAGACACAAGTTTAGCATATACAGAAGGAAAAGTCCACAATTTTTTAAAAAAATGTTCAAATATCTTTTTTAAATTACAAATCGGCAAAAACGAATAATAAAAATACGCGCGGGACACACTGTTGTATAAGGAATAGGCGCGAACGAACGGGCAGATCATCCCGACACCCGCGTTCCGCGGGCATGTCAAATCGGGATCATAAGGAGCCGAACAAATGGATATTTCAAATAAAGAATATACTGAAATGGTCAAAAAGGCGTCGCCGCCGTCCCGCAAAGGGATGAACGCGCTCAAGGCATTTCTTTCGGGCGGGCTCATCTGCGCGATCGGGCAGGCGCTGGGCGGGCTGTACCGCGCGCTTGGCGCGCAGGAGGAGGACGCGGATATGCTCGTGACGCTGACGCTGATCGTGCTGACCGCCGTTCTGACGGCGCTCGGCATATTCGACAGGATCGCCAAACATGCCGGCGCGGGCACATTTGTGCCGGTGACCGGATTTGCCAACGCCGTCGTATCGCCCGCAATGGAATTTGCCAGCGAGGGGCGTGTGCTCGGCACGGCGGCGCAGATGTTCCGCATCGCCGGTCCCGTGCTCGTCTACGGCTGCGCGCTCTCGGCGGCGTACGGCTTTTTCTACTGGCTGTTTCGGTGAGAGGTGCGCCATGGCGAAACGGATCGGAACGGGGACAATCCTGCTGACGCGTCCGCCGGTCATTCTGGGCGCGGCGGTCGTCGGCACCTCTAAAGAAGCGCAGGGGCCGCTCGCAAAAGAGCTGACGTACGTGTTCACGGACGCGACTGCGGGCGCGAAGACGTGGGAGCAGGCGGAGAGCGTGCTGCACGGCGAGGCGGTGCGGCGCGCGCTGGATGCGGCGTCTCTGCGGCCGGAGCAGGTCGATCTGCATCTGGGCGGCGATCTGCTCAATCAGTGCATGGCGACGACGTTCGGCGTGCGCGCGCTGCATATGCCGCTTGCGGGCGTTTACGGCGCGTGTTCCACCATGGCGCTGACGCTCGCCCTGGCCGGCGTACTGACGGACAGCGGCGCCGTTCGCGTTGCGGCCGCGTCCACATCGTCGCATTTCTGCGCGGCGGAGAAGCAGTTCCGCATGCCGCTGGAATACGGCGGACAGCGCCCGCCGACATCACAGTGGACCGCGACGGCAGCCGGTGCGGCGGTGATCGGTACCGAAGGATCGGGACCGCGGATCGAAGCGGTATACTTCGGGCGCATCGAGGACTGCGGCGTGACCGACTCGGCCAATATGGGCGCCGCGATGGCGCCTGCGGCGTGCGAGACGATCGCCGGCTTTCTGCGCGACACACAGACGCAGCCGCAGGATTACGACATGATCCTGACGGGCGATCTGGGCGTGGTCGGAACGCGGCTGCTGCTGGAGCTTTTGCGCAGCCAGCACGGGCTGTCTGTCGAGCGCGTGCACGCCGACTGCGGCCTGATGCTGTATGATCTGCAGAGCCAGGATGTGCACGCGGGTGCTTCCGGCTGCGGATGCAGCGCGGCTGTGGTGTGCGGGTATATCCTGCGCCGCCTGCGGGAAAAGAGACTGCGGCGCGTACTGTTTGCCGGTACGGGCGCGCTGCTTTCCGGCGTATCGCCGCTGCAGGGCGAGAGCGTGCCGGGGATCGCGCACGCCGTGCTTTTGACGGACGGGGAGGGACGCCGATGAATACGCTGCTGCGCCGATGGCGCATTCTGACGCTGGCGGAACGCGTGATCGGCGTCCTGCGCGTGTGCGTTGTGCTGCGCGCCGGTCTGACAGCCGCGCGCGCGTTGTACACGATATGGAAACGGAAGGAACGGTGAACGTGCGGAAAACGGTTCGTTCGGGGAAGTGGCTGCCCGCGGTACGGGCGGACGCGAAAAAGATCCGGAGCGCCGCCAGAAGAGCGATGCGCGCCGGGACGAAAACGCCGGCGCAGGAATGGCTGTGCGACAACGCATACCTGTTTGAACGTGCGGCAGGCGACGTCTGCAGGGTTGTGCGCAGTCTGCCGCCGCTGCCGAAAGGCGAACACACGCCGACCGCGCTGGAGGACGTCTGCACGGCGTTTTATGACGCCGGCTCGGCGTGGACGACAGACAGCCTGCACCGGTTCTTTGCGGATAAAGGGATGAACGGCGCCGAAACACAGGCGCTGCCGGCGATGCTGCAGCGCGTCATCCTGCGCGCGGCGGCAAAAGGAACGGCCGACGAAACGCAGATCGGCAATGCCGTGCGCGCCCTGCGCAGGCTCCCCGATGTGGATTTCGAGACGCTCTGCGGGGCGATCAGTCCCGTGGAGCGTATCCTTTTGCAGGACCCGGCCGGGGCGTATGCCGGGATGGAGGCGGCCTCGCGCGAAATGTACCGCACGCTGCTGTTCCGCGCGGCCGCGCGCAGACGGACGGACGCCGATGCTTACGCGAGCGCGATCCTGCAAAAAGCGCAGAACGGGAAAACGCCGCGTTCCCGCCACGTCGGCGCGTATATCCTGCCGCCGTATCCGCGCAGACGCGGTGCGCTGTTTCTGTTTTTGGAAGCGTTGGTGCCGCTGCTGCTCTGTGCGGCGTTCGGGTACTGGCAGCGAAACATCCCGGCTGCCGCCGCGCTGTATCTGCCCGTGTGGGCGCTGACGGCGGGTCTGTGTACGCGCCTGTCCGTTTGCGGCGTGCGCAGCGTGCGCCTGCCGCGCATGGAGATGGACGCCGTCCCGCCGCAGATGCAGACGCTTCTGACGGTTTCCACGCTGCTGCCGAGCGCCGCCGAGGCGCCGCAGTGGGAGACGCATCTGGAGCAGTTGTATCTGTCCAACGGACAGCAGTATATAAAGGTATGCCTTCTGGCCGATCTCAAGCAGTCCGGTACGCCGGAAAAGCCAGAGGATGCCGCGGATATCGCAGCGTCGGCGCGTGTCGTTCAGCGGCTCAACGAGCGCTACGGCGGCGGCTTTATCCTGGCGATCCGTCCGCGCGTCTACGCGCCGACCGAGGGCTGTTTTTCCGGATGGGAGCGCAAACGCGGCGCCATAACGCAGCTTGTGCGCGAGATCCACGGCGTGCACGGCGGTTTCGCGCACCTGTCCGGCGACACGCAGACCCTGTCGCAGACGCGCTATCTTTTTGCGCTGGACGCCGACACCGACCTGCCGCTGGATACGGCCGTGCAGCTCGTTTCGGTCGCGGCACACCCGCTGCACCGCGCCGTCGTCGACAAAAAGCGCAGGGTCGTGACGGCAGGATACGGCGTGCTCGCGCCGCGTGTGTGTACCGCCGCCCCGGATGAGACGCGTTTTCAGCGTGTTCTGCGTGCCGACAGAGGATTGTCCGTTTACGACAACGTGATCGGGGAGCGGTACCAGGATCTGTTCGGCGAGGGCGTATTCGCGGGCAAAGGACTTGTTGATGTGCAAGCGTTTTATCAGACGCTCGACGACGCGCTGCCGCAGGGACGCGTGCTCAGTCACGACGTCCTGGAGGGCGGGTACCTGCGGTGCGGATTCGTTTCGGACGTGCAGGTCACGGATGATTTCCCGAAGAACCAGCGCGTCTGGCTCGACCGGTTGAACCGCTGGGTGCGCGGCGACTGGCAGAATCTGCGTTTCGTGTTCGGCAGAAATCCGCTGAACGCGCTTTCACGCTGGAAACTGTTCGATAACCTGCGCCGTTCGCTGACGCCGGCTGTCACGCTGGCTGTTCTGTTATCATGCGTTTTTCTGCCGCGCGAAACGGCGGTGCTGCTGTGCGGCGTTTGCGTCCTGTCCGCGGCGGGCGGCCATTTTTGGGATGCGCTGCGCGCGCTGGCGCATTTCGGCCCGTCCTCCGTCTCCCGGCTGTTCTATTCCGGCGAAATGCCCGACGCGCTGGGGCATCTGCTGCGCGGCATAACGCAGATCGCCATGCTGCCGGCGGTCGGACTGCACAGCGCGGCGGCCATCGTTCAGGCGCTTTACCGAAGCTGCATCAGCCGCAAGCGCCTGCTGGATTGGACGACGTTCGCGCAGTCGGGTCTGCGCGGAACAGAGCGTCGAACCTGGACGGAATGCCTGTGGATCGGCGCCGTTTCCGCGGCGCTGTTCGTCTCGCCGCACGCGCTTCTCAAGCTCGTGTCGCTTCTGTTTCTGCTGGATGTGCCGCTCTCGCTGTTCGGCGGGACGGCACACATGGGAGAAGCGAAGCCGATCTCATTCGCTGCGCGCGAGGAACTGACGTCCTACGCGGCGGCTATGTGGCAGTACTTTGCGGAGAACTGCGATGACCGCAACAATTATCTCCCGCCCGACAACGTGCAGGAAACGCCGGTCTACCGCATGGCGCAGCGCACGTCGCCGACCAATATCGGACTTGCGCTGCTGTGCGCGCTGACGGCGCGGGATTTCGGCTTTCTCGACTCGGCGGAGCTGTACGTGTTCCTGTCCCGCAGCTTTTCTTCGATCGAGCGGCTCGAGACGTACCGCGGGAATCTGCTGAACTGGTACGACACGCGCACGCTGCAGCCGCTGGAACCGCGGTATGTATCGACGGTGGACTGCGGCAATTTCCTCTGCTGTCTGAAAGCGCTGCAGCAGGGGATTCGGGAATACTTCGATACCGAACAATCCTTGCGCGAGATCGACGTGCGCATACAAAGAATACTGGACGCTGCCGACTTGTCTGTTCTGTACAACGCACGGCGAAAACTGTTCTATATCGGCATAGACCCGTTGACAAATAAGCATTCTGATTCGTATTACGACCTTCTGATGAGCGAAGCGCGCATGACCGGATACTACGCCGTGGCAAATCGTTCGGTACCGAAAAGACATTGGGCGGCGCTTGCGCGCGTGATGGGAAAAGCAGGCCGGTACACCGGTCCGCTGTCCTGGACGGGAACCATGTTCGAGTATTTCATGCCGTACCTTTTCCTGCCGGCGCCGGAGGGAACGCTGGGATATGAGGCGCTGAAATTCTGCGCGTGGTGTCAGAAGCGCGCGGCGCGTTTCGGGCGCCCGTTCGGCATGTCGGAGAGCGGATTCTATGCCTTCGACCGCGACTTCAATTATCAGTACAAAGCGCATGGTGTGCAGACGCTCGGCCTGCGGCGCGGACTGGATACGCAGACCGTGGTCGCGCCGTATGCGTCGTTCCTCATGATGCAGCTTGAACCGCACGCGGCGATCCGCAACCTGCGGCGTTTGGCGGACATGCAGATGACCGGACGCTGGGGCTTCTACGAAGCCGTGGATTTCACGAGTGCGCATACGGGCGGCAAACCGTACGCGATCGTGCGCAGTTACATGGCGCACCATGTGGGCATGAGTCTGCTGTCGCTGTCCAACGTGCTGCAGGACGGCAGACTGCGCCGCCGATTCCTGCGGGACGGCGACATGCGGCGAGCGCAGAGCCTTTTGCAGGAGGGTATCCCGACCGACGTTTATATCTACCGGCACAGACCGTCTTTCCGGACGCCGACGGTGCGCGAGCGTGTCGAGCAGCAAAAGCGGGAGATCACGGACGCGTCGCCGCTTCGCATAAACGCGCGCGCATGGACAAACGGCGAGGTTTCGCTGTGCGCGTCGGACGTCGGTGCGTGCGCGGCCGTCTATCGGGGCACGCAGCTTTTCTGTCACAGCACGGATCTGCTGCGCCGTCCGTCCGGTCCGGTCGTCGTGCTGCAGGGCGAGGGCGGCGCGTTTCCCTTCGCAAGCATGGCGGATTACGGGTGCGATGCGCGTTTTCGCTGCACGTTTACGTCCTCGGACGTGCGCTACACGGCGTACCGGGACGATTTGCTGCTGCGCGTGCAGATGAGCGTCCATCCGGCGCTGTCCGCGCTGCAGATCACGGTCGGCGTGCGCACACGCCGCAGTTTCGAGGGGTCTGTGCTGCTGTATGCGGAACCGTCCCTGACGCCGCAGACGGAAGCGGCGGCGCATCCCGCGTTTTCCAAGCTGTTTCTGGAGGACACATGGGACGCGGCGAACCGCGCCGTCCTGTTTCGCAAGCGCGAGCGTGACGGCGGGCAGGGCGTGTGCATGGCGGCAGGCTTTTTGGAGGATGTTCCGTTTACCTGCACGCGCTCGAAATCGTCTGTGATGCAGAGCGGTTACGGCCTTGCGTCGCTGCTCGGCGGCAGCGTGTGCATTGAGAACTCTCCCGGAAGCGGCGACGGATGTATCGCCGTGCAGATGCCGCTGCGGCTTTCGGCGCGCGGCAGCACGGAGCGGACGTTTGTGTTTGCCGCGGCGTCCACACGGCACGAGGCGCTGGACAAGCTGCTGCAGATCCGCAGGAACGGTCTGCGCAAAGGCGCGCGCACGCTGTTTTCGGACGGCAGGATGGAGGCTGTGCTCGCGGAGAAACTGCTGCCCGGCGTGGTTTTCGGCACACGCGATACGCGCTCGGCAAAGCGGCTGATGCGGAATCCGTATGCGCCGACACGCCTGTGGCAGTTCGGTCTGTCCGATCGAACGCCGCTTGTGTTCAAGGCGGTCGATACCGTGGAGGACGCCGTGTCCGCCGTGCCGTATATCCGTGCCGTGCATCGGCTGCATCGGGCCGGTTTTCCGTGTACGCTCGCGCTCGGTTACAGCGAAGGCGGCGACTACGATTCGCCGCTGCGGCACACGATCCGTCGTCTGATCCGCGAGGAATGCGGAGAAAACGGCGCGGACGAGATCGTGCCGGTCGACCTGGTGCGGTATACGCCGGAGGATCGGGATTTTTTGCGGGCAATGTCTGTTTTCGAGCTTCCCGACGCGCCGGCCGAACCGCCTGCCGGACGGTTCCGCGGCATATTTGATGTATTGCCCTCCGAGCAGTCTGAAAAGCTGTATCGCTTTACAGACGAAGGGATCGTCATTCCAAAAAGTGCGGAAAAGCCTTATTTACCATGGAGTTTGGTGCTTTGCAACACTGCGTTCGGAACGATGGTATCCGACAAGTCGCTGGGCTTTACATGGGCGGTCAATGCGCATGAGAACCCGATCACGCCCTGGCACAACGATACGGCGCTCGACAATCGCGGCGAGCTGCTGATCCTGCTTGCGGACGGGAAGTATTACGATCTGCTGCGCGGCGCGACGGCGGAGTTTACGCCGCTGTGCGCCGTCTGGAGCGGGACGGCGGCGGGCATTGCGTTCCGCGTGCAGGTGACGGTGCCGCAAAAAGGTTCCCGTAAACAATGCCGCGTCGAACTCACGGGCGATGCGGCGAAAAACGTGCAGGTTTTCTACTACCTCGAGCCGACGCTCGGCGGCGACAATGCGCTCGTACACGTCGATCGGAAAGGGGACGGGCTCTTGCTGTATTCACCTGCGGCCGCGGTCCAGGGCTGCGCATACCTCTCGGCGCAGGGCGGCGCGGATACGGTCATGACCGACCGCGCGTCGTTCTGGTTCGACAGTGCGGCAGGGACACATGCGGGCGTCGCGGCGGTCGTCGGCAAAACGGTACGGCTTTCGCCCGGTACAGCGGCCTGCGCCTCGTTCACGCTCTCTTTTGCCGCGACGGAAAAGGCGGCGCTGATGCTGCCGTATCTGCCGCTGCCGCAGATGCGGGAGAGGACGGGACTGCGCGTGCAATCCGCCGATCCGCAGTTTGACCGCATGGTCAACACATGGCTGCCGTGGCAGGTGTACAACTGCCGCTTTGCCGGACGTACGGGCTTCTATCAGTGCGGCGGCGCATGGGGGTTCCGCGATCAACTGCAGGATGTGTCCGCGTTTCTGCTGACAGAGCCGGTGCTGGCGCGCCGCCATCTGCTGCGGTGCGCTGCCGTGCAGTTCGAGGAGGGCGACGTCCTCCATTGGTGGCACCGGCTGCCGCCGCGGGACGGCGGCGTGCGCGGCGTACGCACGCGGTACCGCGACGATCTGCTGTGGCTGCCGTGGCTCGCGGCAGAATATGTTAAGGTAGCGAACAATTCGGAAATCTTAGATGTTCCCGTTCCGTATCTGCGCGGAGAACCGTTGACAGATAAGGAAACAGAAAGATACTTCGCACCCGAACGATCTTCGCGCAAGGAGCCGATGCGTGCCCACTGCATCCGTGCGATCAACCTCGTGCTGCAAACGGGTGCGCACGGTCTGGCGCTGATCGGCGGCGGCGACTGGAACGACGGATTCAACCGTGTCGGGATCGGCGGCAGGGGTGAAAGCGTTTGGCTGACGATGTTTCTGTGCATGGTTCTGGAGCGGTTCGCGCCGCTGTGCGATGCCGAAACCGCGCAGCGGTACACGCAGGAGCGAGAGAAACTGCTCGCCGCTTGCGAAAACGCGTGGGACGGCGACCATTATCTGCGCGCCTATCTGGACGACGGGACGCCGCTGGGCAAGTCGGAACCCGGTTCGGAGTGCCGGATCGACAGCATAGCGCAGTCTTTTGCATGCTTTGCCGGACTGCGTGACGCGCGTGTGCGCACGGCGCTGCGGACGGCGGCGGAGCGGCTTGCAGACCGCGAGAAGGGGATCGTGCGGCTTCTTGACCCTCCGTTTACCGGAACAGGCATGCAGGCGGGGTATATCACGGCCTATCCGCCCGGTATTCGCGAAAACGGCGGCCAGTATACCCACGCAGCGGTTTGGCTGTGCGCGGCGATGCTGCAGTGCGGTATGCTGCGTGAGGGTATGGAGCTGTACCGGATGCTCGATCCGGCGCATTTCTGCGAAAACGCGGCGCGCTGTGCGCGGTACGGCGCAGAGCCTTACGCGCTCGCGGGCGATATTCCGGCCGCGGACCGGCCGAAAGCCTGTACAGGGTGGACACTTTACACCGGTTCGGCGGCATGGATGTACCGCACGGCGACGGAGAAAATCCTCGGTCTGCGCATTGAAAACGGCGCCCTCCGTCTGCAGCCGCATATTGCCCCGGAACTGCTGCCGATAATGCTGGAAATGCAAGTAAAACAAACAAAAATCCGTGTTCGGATCGACAAGCCGGACGCCAAAGAATTATGCGATAACGGAAAAATAATCAAAGAGATACCGTTGGACGGCAGGACGCATTCGGTGACCCTGCGCTGACGTGCCGGCAGCAAGGAGGGACGTGTTTGTAAAGTACGACACTTTACAAACACGTTCTTTCTTATTGCGAATAATTTTCTGCCCGCAGCCCAAAAATCGTATACATTTTATAATATATATAATGAACGTAGAAGTACATTTTTGCGCGCCGCCCGGACAGTCGGCGTTTTGTGTTGGTATATTCGCATTCGGAATAAATGGCAAAACACATGGTAAGGTATATGTTTGCCGTTATCTACGAAAACATACCCAACATTTTGTGCAAAATGTATAAATTGATTTTTTGGCCGCAAAATCCATTGACAAATCCTCGCATTTGGATTATAGTTTAGATAACCGTAAGAGTGGATATATAGGCATTTTATGCCCTTTGTCGGGGTGTGAGGCGCTTAAAACCGCTCCGCAACCCGGGAAGAAAGTCGAAGGGAAGTGGTCCTGAAAGGATGCCGGAAGTGCGTGCCGGCGAAACAACGCGCATACCTTGTTTTTCGGATACTGTAAACTGTATCAATACATTACGGAGGTGTAAAAACATTGAGTAAACTCAGTAAAGTACTCAGCGTTCTTTTGGCGATCGTGCTGCTGTTCTCCACCGCGTCTGTCGGCGTCGAGGCGGCGTACGAAGCGTACAAGGACGCCGCGATTACGCGGTACGACACAATCGACAAGCCCGTGCTCACGACGAAGCAGTACGCTTCGATGGCGCTGGACGAGGTCGACCGTATGCTCGGTGAGAGAAACCTCAAGATCAAATACGACGTTGTCGGTATGTTTGAACTTGACGTGGATCTGAGCTCGGTCGACAACGCGCTCGATTCGATCGCGAGAAACCTGCAGCTTGTCAGAGGCAGCACGCTCGAAATGATCGGCGGCGACATCGCGCGCATCAACTTCTCGGCTCTGGTCAACATGAACAACAACCCTGTCACGCTGACCTGCCCGAAGAGAACGACCGCAGGCAAATCGGATATCGACATCATCCTTTCTCTGCTGAAGTTCCTCAAGGACAACTCGGACATCATCGCGAAGGTGCCGAAGGGCTCCAAAGAGAACGGCGGCCTGGATCTCGGCGACATCGTTTCCGGTCTGGTTGATCTCGGCGACAAGCTCAACGTGCCGAAGCTGGTCAAAGAGCTCCTGGGCAAGTTTGTCTATCCCGACACGCCGAAGGCGGAACTGCCGATCAACAAGACCCTCGACGAGATGGTCAAGGATTTCATCGACGCAGTTGCATCCGGCGACTATGCCAACACCAAGGAAGGCATCGGCGCGCTCAAGGAAGCTTCCAAGCTCGTCAAGAAGTATCTGCCCGGCGTCACGGAGCAGATCGATCTTCTGAACGATTCCGTGTACGACGTCATCAACAAGGGCGTCAAGATCATGCTCAACGCTGTCGGCGTTCCTTACGCGAACCCGCGCGTGAAGGCGGCGCTCAACCGTCTGTGCGGCTATGACTACTACAAGACCACGGACGAAGACGGCGATACCATCTGGAAGCGCGTTGAAGAGAATCCGCAGGACGACCTCAACGCTATGATCAACGTCATCAACACCGACTTCAATCTCGAGCCCTTCCCGGTCGAAAGCTGGGGCGACGACTGGATCTTTGATCACCTGAACGACATCCTCGGCCAGATCGTCCGCGAAGCGATCAAGTCCGACATCGCGATCACCTGGGATTACTCCCGCGGCAACGACGCGCTTGTGGACAACATCATCTCCGTGGCGAAGACGGTTCTGTCGAACACCGGCGATGCGCTGTTTGCGAACTACATCGAGGTGCTCACGCCCGAAGAAATCGAAAACATGGACGACGAGCCCTTCATCGCTTACGTCCTTCGTTCCATCCTGAACGCGTCCATCAGCTTTGTGTACATCACGCATGAGGACGGCGAGAACGAAACCGTTCTGGAAGTCCTGTTCGAGCTGGTCAAGCAGATCGCGGCGGACATCGTTCCGTGGCAGGATTATTCCGGCCTCGACGCCGATCTGGAAGGCATCATGCAGATGGGTCTGGATATGGCGGTGTACGGTCTGAACACCATCACCAACATGGATCTGGAATACGATCTGGATAAGGACGATTTCGCAGATGCGGCCATGGATTGGGTCATCGAGAACTACGGCGGCTTCGTGGAAGACGTCCAGGGTAACGACGGCTGGGAGAAACTCAGCTACGTTATCTTCAACGTGATCCCGTCGAACTGGCTCTCCACGAACGACGACGGCACCGACAGAGACAATCTCTATGACATCCTCGTCTACGACATCGTGGACAACATCCTGAACTTCGACCTGGCTTCCGTGCTGAAGCTGGTTGACCAGAACCCGAACGGCGAGCTCAACGGCACGATCATCCAAGTCGTTCTTGCGCGCCTGACCAGTATTATCAACTACGCATTCCCCGGCGTGTTCCCGGAGGCGGACTACAGCGCACTCGAGAACCTGCTGAATCCGGATCTGCTGAGCCAGATCATCAAGAACCTGCTCGACGCACTGTATGACAGAGCGCAGAACGGCCTGCTTGACGCGCTGCTTCCGCTGCTTTGCACCGTGCTCGGTCTGAGCTCTCCCGAATCTTTCGGCTATCCCTACATCAGCCTGGAAGATACGCACACCGCAGCAGCGAACGCTCTGCCTTCCTTCTATATGTACAACGGTTCCAGCGGTATCAATACCAACGCGACCGATAAGTACGGCAACACCCCGTCGACGCCCGACAAACTGTATACTTACAGAATCAAATCCGTCACGACCAACAACAGCAGCGTGCGCGTGAGTCCGACGAGCGGCACGATCAACGGCGGTACGTCCATGACCTTCACCCTCAGCAACGTGGCCGACGCGATCGACTCCGTCCTGAAAGTGACCGTCACGTATGACGTGCTGAGTGAAAAAGGCACGGTCATGACCCCGAATCCGCTGACGGCGACGACCTATACCTATATCCATGATCCGAGCATCGTTGAAGATGACGACGACATCAAGGCCGATGCGGACCAGAGAAATATGCACCTGGTCTACTACACGCCCACCACGTACCTGTCCAAGGGCAGCAAGCTCAGCGACCTTGCGGATTATTCGATGGATCTTCGCAGAAACAAGTCCTCGGATTCCACGGTGCACAACAAGGATTCGTCCATCACGATGCAGAACTACACGCTTGATCCCGGTCTGGCCGGTCTGGGTGTTTCGGTGAACCCGATCACCGCGGAAACGAAGTGGCAGGGCGGCTCGAACGAGTACGAGCCCTATGCCGTTGATGACGCGACCGTGGAGATCCCGGAAGGCACGTACACCAACAGCTTCTACTTCTTCGCGGATAAGACCGAACAGGTCACCGAGACGATCAGCTGTATGCACAACATTTTCGTCTATGACGACTTCGGCCTGCGCTCCATGCTCAACAGCGCTGTCAACGCCGACCGTCAGAGAGCGAACTACGGCACCGGCAGCTATGAAGCCGAATACGTCGACTTCTATGCGGATCCCGAAGCTGAAGAACCCGAGATGGTCACCGAGACCGTCAACGGCACCAGCGCCTGGAACCGTTACGTAGAGGCAGTCGATGCGGCAGCGGCCATTGTGTACGCACCCAAGCAGATCGCCACGATTCAGACGTTTGTGGACAACGGCGATTACGAGACGGCAGCTTACGAACTGTACTGCGCCACGAAGGAACTGGATGCTTGCTCCGTCTCCGGCGGTACCGCGAACATCAAGGCGGCTGTCGAAAGCATTGTTGCACCGGATACGTTCATCAATGAATTCGGCGAAGAAGAGACCTACGATTACGACGATACCCGCCGCACCTATTTCGGCAGAGAAGACTACATCAGCTACACCTACTCCAACTTCAAGAGCGAGTGGAGAGCTGCGCAGCGTGTCCTTGACGCCGAGAAGGCAGCGATCAAGAAGGGCGAGCCCTATCAGATCGAGTCCATCCGTGCCGCATATCTTGCGCACAGAGTGAACCTGTACGGCGAGCGTCTTGTCCGCGTCAGAGCGTACACGACATACCTTGAGGAAGCAATCGAGAAGTTCGGTGATCTCTATGATGCGGGTCAGGGCGAATACAGCAACAAGACCTGGAACGATTTCACCAGAGCGTACAACTTTGCGAACGCAGTCAAAGCCGAACCGATCGGCACTACCATCAGCGGCAGCGAAAACCTTGCGAACGACGGCCTTCGCCAGACCAAGGTCAACGAGGCGAGAGCACAGCTCGTCAAGGCTGCGAAGAGACTGGCCGTCGCGGTTCCCACCGTGGACATGACGCAGCTCAACAACCTGATTGCAACCGTGAAGCCGACCTTCCAGGCCGGCAACGACGCACCGACCTACACCGAGCTTTCCTGGAACACGTTCGTCTCTGCTTACAGAGAGGCGGTCGACATTGCGGACGACGAGCTTGAGCTCACCGATGCAAACCAGAGAAAGGTTAACGATAAGTACGACGCGCTCGACGCAGCGTTCAAGGGCCTGACCCCGATCCAGCAGGAACCCGAGGGCAATTGGTCGTTCACGAGTGACAGCGAGATCTTCGTGAGCACCTCGCCTTTGATGGAAAACGAATTTGTCACCGGTCTGGCTATGGATTATCCGTGGGTCACCGATTACCTGGATTACAGCGGCAGCTACACCGCAGAAGTCGAAGCCAACGAGTGGGGCATGGAATCCACCGGCGCCATCCTGCACGTTTATGAAGACGGCGTTTCTATCGGTGACTATCCGATCGTTCTGTTCGGCGACATCAACGGCGACGGCACCATCGACATTACCGACTGGGGCGAGCTGATGGACGCAGAGGGTATGTCCGGTCTGACCGATTGGGAAGATCTGTTCTTCCTGACGGATGAACATCCGAAGGCATACGCGGCCGACATGAACCATGACGGTACGCTGGACGTCAGCGACAACGGCATCATGGCCGACGTTATGGGTATGACGATCAACTATTTCCAGGCATGGCACGACGGCGAAGACGCGTACGAAAACTTGTAATCAGATCTGATTTCCGACTGACTCTGCCGGTCGTTACGGCGGCCGGCAGAGTATGAAAGACCATAGGGAGGACAAACAATGAAGAATCTGAAAAAGGTTACGGCTGTTGCGGTCGTACTCCTCCTTGTGTTGGGTACGATGTCGATCGGCGCTTTTGCATCGGTCGATTCCGGCGCGGTCGGCATTACTATCAACGCCGACAAAACGACGAATCTTTACCCCGGTGACATCGTCACGTTCACGGTGAACATCAGCACGAACTTTCACTATACCGGCATGCGCTGGCCTGTGATGTACACGCTCAAAGCGTTTGAACCCGTGGTTGCAAACGACGGCAACGGCGACGCGGACTACGGCAACGTGGACGCCATCGACGGCGGCGGTCTGGATGCGCCGGACTCTTATCTGGAGTCCACGGAAGCGTCCACCAACGACCCGTTCGGCAGCCCGTATACCAAGGCGAACTACGGATGCATCCTGATCCAGTGGACAGGCGCTACATCCGGCACCAGCGTCACCAACTATTACGCGCCGAGCGGAGCAGACTGCCTGACGTTCCAGCTTCGTGTCAAGTCCGGCTATACCGCCAACAAGGGCGTCGCTACGGTTGCGATCCCGACCACGACACAGGCAAAGAACGTGTTCTACTATGAGGGCGTTGAGTTCCCCAACAACGCGAACTCCACTTTCTTCCTGACGCCGACCACCATGACTGTCACCTCGACGCCGTGCACGGTCAACATCATCAAGGAAGCGCCCGGCATCCTGCCGAAGGACGGCTCGCCCACGGTGCTCGACACCGAAGGTGAAACCAACTACATCTACGGCTTCAATACGATCTTCTCGGAAATGGAAATGATCGACGACAGTACGATCTTCAAGTACATCACGCTGACCGGCAACGCGACGATCGAGCTGATCGAGAACGACATGGGCATGATCAGCACGGGCGCAAAACTGCGCGTGTATGACGCTTCGCAGCATTTTCTCGAGGAGTATACCGTTGTCGTTTTCGGCGACATCAACGGTGACTGCGTGATCGACGTGACCGATTCGGGCTTGTTGATCGACGGTTATCTCTACATGGAGGAGTGGACCTATGGCGACACCGTCAGGGACAATGCAACATTCTTCTCCTGCGACATCAATGGCGATGAAGTAGTGGACTCGACCGATTACGGCCCCTTCAATGAGGCGTTCGAGGCATTCGGGTACATCAACCAGAGCAACGATCCCGAAAACTTCTTCATCTACACGTAAAGGATCCGAATCAGTATTTAGGGTTTTATTTGCGATAAGCAAACGGAATAAACCAATATGATTAAGGAGGAAAACAACACATGAAAATGGCAAAACGAACCTTGGCTGTCTTGCTCGCATGCTTGATGGTGTTCGGGTCGTTCAGCGTCGTTGGATCGGCTAAGTTCAATTCGTCTTCGACGATTGATCCTGTCAATCCCGGCGAAGACGGCAACGGCACGATCACATACGGTCTGGACATCTACAAGGTCGGCGATGAAGGACTGACGAAGCTCGCGGACGGCGACACCCTGTCGCCCGGCGACGTTATCGAAGTTCAGGTCGCTTTCGGAACAGACTTCTACATGGGAGCACTTACGGGCCAGATCTATTACGACAGTAATTACTTACAGCCGGCCCTGAACGGTGAAGCTTATACGGTCACCGACAGCGGCAACATCTGGGAGGAGGATAACCAGAGCAATCCTCCCTTCATGAAGC
>CADARP010000030.1 GCA_902790325.1 Oscillospiraceae bacterium
CATAAATGAACAAGAAGGAGAACGGATTGCCGCGCGCCATAAAGGCGCTCGCAATGACAAACAAGGGGACGTTTTCTTATCCCACAAAAATCCGTGAAGCGCGCAAAAAAAGCCCTGTCAGTTCATTCTGACAGGGTCGTTTTTGTTTGGTTTATTCCGCCGCGACGGTTTCCTTTTCGGATTCGCTCGCCGCTTTGGCGGCTTCCTCCGCCGCCTTTTGTTCACGCTCGGCGGCTTCCTTTTGCGCGGTGTGCTCCGCCATGACCAGGCGGATCTGCTCGAGCGGCACGCCGTCCTCGACCAGTTGGAAGTACTTGTCGGCGGGGATGTTGCCCACAAAGCACTCCTTGTACTTGACGGGGATGCCCCTGACCGCGCAGAGGACGTCCACACCGAACGAAACCACCAGCAGCGCAAGGTAAATGAACGCGCCGAAACCGACGGAAGACGTCTGGATCACGGACGGCAGCAGCGCGCCGATCTTGGACGAGAAGATCGCAAACGAGACGATCGCCGCCGCGACCAGCAGCACGTTGAGTACGTCAAACGCGAAATTGCGCTGTTTGCCCTTCGGCGAGCAGGCAAGCGTCTGGAAGATCGTGTGGAGCAGCACGCCCAGCGCCGAAAGCAGCACGCAGACCACCGCGACGGCATACAGGATCATCGCTGTGCCGAACAGCTTGGAGGAGAACATGCTCATGAGCGCATCCATGTCGGTCGTCGAGATCGCGTTGTACAGCGTGATGACGTTCACACTGCCGGAATACGACGCGTACGGCGCCTGGAACGCGAACTTCGCCAGCGGCAGAAACAGCCCCGCGATCGGCACGAGACTGAGCACCAGACGCACGATCGCCAGAGGCGAACCGACAGTCGCCGCCTTGATGCGGTCGATCTTCGGCTGGGTGCGGGCATGCTCGGCTTCGGCTTTGTCCGCATCCAGAAGCAGACGTTCCTCCATGCCGTAATAGACCATATTCACACCGCAATGGGGACAGTTCGGTCTCCAGTCGGTCAGCTTCAGCTTTCCGCCGCATTTCGGACAGGTTGCCGCCATATCAAAACCTCCAACGTGTTACAGGATAACTTTCAGTAATTATAACATATTTCCTGCATAAATGCAACAACTTTTTAGGCAAAAGTTCAAATCATAAAGCCGCCGTCCGCGCAGAGCGTCTGGCCGGTGATGAACCGCGCGCGCTCGGACGCGAGGAACAGGATCGCCTCGGCCGCCTCCTCGCTCGTCCCGATGCGGCACAGCGGCGTTTCGTCGGCGAGCGCAGCCATCGTATCCGCGCTGTGGCACGCGTTCATCGGCGTGTCGATCACGCCGGGCGCGACGCAGTTGACGCGGATCCCCGACGGGCCCAGCTCCTTGGCGAGCGCCTTGGTCAGACCGATCACCGCCGCCTTGGACGCCGAGTACGCCGCCTCGCACGACGCGCCGCGCACGCCCCAGACGGACGAGACGTTGACGATGGCGCCTGCCTGCCGGCGCACCATCTGCGGAATGACGGCACGGCATGTGTAAAAAACGCTGTCCACGTTGACCGCGAACATCCGCCGCCACTCCTCGTCCGTCATGTCCGTCAGCAGCTTCTGCTGCGCGACGCCGGCATTGTTGACCAGCACGTCCACGCCGCCGAACGCGGCCTCGATCGCGCGCAGCGTCCGCGCCGCCGCAGCCGGATCACTTAGATCCGCGCCGAACGGTTCGACCGCGTATCCTTCCCGGCGCAGCGCGTCACAAAGCGATTCCGCGCTTTCCCTGCCGCGGCAGTACCCCGCGGCAACCTGATAGCCGTTTTGCGCAAAAAGACGGGCGGCAGCGTTGCCGATGCCGCCCGATGCGCCTGTGATCCATACGGTTCTCATCCGAGTTTCTCAAACATTTCCAGCAGTTCTTTTTCGGTCTTCTTAACGCCGGAAGGTTTAAACGGCGTCGTCAGACCATCCTTCTGCACATCATTGTACAAACGCACGACCAGAACCTGCGATTCGTTGGTGTCCTTATCGATGATGCGGATGCGGACAAGTCCCTCATAGCCGTCCGCTTTAGTGAAATAGAACTTGATCTGCTGCGGGCCGGTCTCCACACCGTTTTCCGACTTTACGCCTTCCGTCTCATATACCTCGACCGCGATACCGCTCGTCGTCATCGAGCTGACGTATTTCATGTTTTGCTGCAGAAGCGTGACGAGCATATCCAAAGAGACGTTTTCTTCGCCGAAAACCATCTCGCCGCCGAACACTTCAGAAAGCTCTCCGCCTTTCTCCAGCTCAACATACGCGGCATCCGTTGCGATATATCTCTTCGGTGCTTGGGAATTCTTGTTTGTTACGATATACCGGAGCGTTCCGACGTTTTTCATAAAACTGGCAACGCTTTCGTATCCGGCGCCCTGCATAGCCACCGACGCCACCGACATTTTGATTTCGGAGTTGTTTGCGTCGGAATAAATGGTGACCGGAACCGTCACGCCGTCTTCCGCCTGAACATCCATTCTGAGCGTATACGTGCCGGTTTTCAGAATATCGCGCACATACTTGTCAAGATAGGTGACCTGCGGTGGTTTAGTCGGAGTCGGGTTGTCAAGGATGTCGTCATCGCCGATATTTGCCGCAGGATCATACAGCGTCGACTCTGCGCCGGAATTATTCTGCGTATTATCGCTCTGCTGACCGCCGCCGCTGCTGTTACTGTTATTGTTATTGTTACTGTTATTGTTGCTGTTATTGTTGTTGTACACCTGCGGGTTGTTCTGCTGCGCAACGACGGTGCTTCTTGCCGTAGTCGTCGCGGTCGCCGCAGTCGTTGACGAACCGTTCGCCGCAGCCGTCGTTTTATCTGCGGAATCCTTGGCCGTGGTCGAGGCGTGGGACGGCGACGTGAACATAAACTGTGTCGTCGTTTCGCGGACGGCGGGGTTGGTCGTCGTCTGCAGGACTGTCGTGCCTTCGACCTTCTGCTGCGTGACGGCGACGGGCAGCGTCAGCGCGTCGTACTCTTCCTGATAATGCTCGTCCGTCGTCTTTTCGGTGATGCTCATGTTTTCATAGCCTCTGACGATTTCTTCCCAAACGTCCGAGATTTCCTCTGCATCGTCGTTCGCTTCCAAATCTGCAAGCGTGGTTTCCTCCGCCGCCGTGGTGTCCGCTTCGGGCTTCGGCTTTTTGCCGCAGGCGTTGAACACCGCAGCCATACCGACGACGAGCGAAATGCTCAGAATCGTTGCAATCCATTTCTTCATAGTTTTACACTCCTCATGATCCGTATGTTTTATGATTGATTATTCAAAGAACGCACCGGCAAGCGACAGCACCGGAGCCATCGTTTCGCCGTCGATCTCTTCCGCAAATTTTTCCAGGTCGAAATAGGAATTCATCGCCGTATTCGACACAGAAAGCGGCTGGTACACGCCGTCCATCTCTCTTCTGAACAGGCTCCCGTTCTCGAACCAGTACGAAACCGGTTTGCCCTCCAGGTCGAAGTTTTCGATGGTGTATCTTCTCAGCCGTTCGCGCACCGATTTGGAATCCTGGTACTGGTGCGCCGATACGCTGCCGAAGGCGTTGTCGAAACGCTTGCTCAGAGCGTCGTACTGCTCCTTGGTCAGCTCGCTGTATTTGCCCGGAATGGCCGCGTAATACTTGCCGCCGTTCGGGAACACGCGGACGTTCAGATTGCCCGCAGGCACCGTGACCATATAGGCCGTCTCGCCGTCGCGCGCGGTTTTGACGATCTTGTCCTCGTTCTTGCGGTCTTTGCCGATCGCGCCGAGCGTCATGGTGTATTTGCCGCTGTTGACCGGTTCGACCACTCTTTTTTCAAAATTCTCCGCCGTCTTCGGCTTCTCGGTCGGCGCCTCGGTCGGCGCCTCCGTTGCGGGCGGTTCGGTCGCCGGCGGATCGGTCGGTTTCTCCGTTGCGGGCGCGGCCGTTGTCGTCTCCGGCGCGGCCGTTGTCGGCTCCGTTGTCGTCGGCATGTACATCGGCGACTGTGTCGTTGCCGGCACGAAGGGCGCCGTCGTGGAGAAATCGTCGACGTCGGCGGGCAGCGCCATATCCTCGTCGATCGGCGCATTCGTCAAAGGCGCGGAAACCGGTTCGGTCTGTGCATCCGTGCCGGCCTGTCTGCTGCCGCAGCCGCAGGAAAACAGGATCGCCGCAGCCGCAAGAAATGCCAAAAGTTTTTTCATCCTCTTCTTTTCCCTTTCGTTCGTTTTTGTTCGTTATGACATGAGTTCTCCGGGACCGGAGACAAGCGTGTAATCCGCCGGGATCTCAAACATGGAAGCGTCCGCATCCGCCGATACGTTGAAAACCTCGATGTCGTTCGTTTTGCCGTTCTTGACCACACGGGAGCGTCGAACCCCTGTTTCGTCAAAGAAATACGTCACAATACCCTGCTTGCCCTCGTCGAAGGATTCGCTTCTGTACTGCTTGCCGTTGATGGTCTCAGTTCCGCTCGAAAGATAGCGGATCCCTTTCAGCGCAAGTGCGGACGAACCGAGTGAATCCACCTGAGATTTGTACTCCGACTCGTTCATTTTCGCATACTTCTTCGTGGTGTGCATGATCATATAGTAGTCACTGCCGCGATGCACCAGCGAAAACCGCAGCAGTCCCGCGGCGTCGCTCTCGATCGCGCTGTCGTCGCCGTCCATCGAGATGATGATCTTGACGCCGGACTGCTCGGTGCGCATCGTGTATGTGCCGTCCGAAACTTTGTCGCGCACATACTTCTGAAACAGCACGCCGTCGCCGGTGTCCTCCGGCAGCGCCTCAACCGCGTCCTCGCCGGAAGAATGGGAAGTTTCGGCTTCCTGTGTCGTCTGCGCCTGCGTCTGCGGCTGTGCCTGCGGCGAGGCGATGTCGCCCTGCGCCTCGACCATTGCGGTCGTCTGCGCGGCAGTCGTCTGCGTTTCGGTCGGCGTTTGCGCCGCACGCTGTCCGCAGCCCGTCAGCGCCGCGAGAAGCGCGAGCGCCGAAGCCAATGCCAAAATGCGTCTGTGCATCCGAAAACTCCTTTCCCGCGATGCGGGCTCATTTGCGCCGGAAGTGCGCGCGTCGTCCCGCGGCACCTCATCCGACCGCAATTATCTTAACACAATCCTTGCGAAGTTTCAACCGCATTTTTAGAACAAATGAATAAGATTGCGTAACATTTTTATGACGATTCTGTGAACGTGCTCACGCTCACGCAGAATACGTCCCGCAGCAGGAAAAATTTTGTTTCGATCCCGTCCGGAACGGCGGCGCGAATATCGCGCAGTCCCGCGCCCGTCAGTTTGACGACGCTCTCCCGACGCGTCCAGAATCTGAAAAAATCAAGCCGCGGATCATCCGACGCGCCGAGCGCGCGCAGCTCCCCGGGCGAAAAGACGCGTTCCGCCACGCGCATCGGCGGATCGCGCAGTTTTTCGACGTCGATCCCGACCGGCGCGTCCGCCGCGGCGCACACGCACATGCCGTCCGTGTGGCTGACGGAGCAGAACAGTCCCGTCCCCGGCAGCGTCGGCTGTCCGGACGGCAGGCGGTCCGACGTCACACAGCGCATCGGAACCGACAGCATCTGCGCCGCCGCATACCGCAGCAGCACGTTCGCCGCCAGCGAAACCTGCGCTGTCTGCCGCGCGCCGTATGCCCGGAAACAGTCGGCATGATACGCGTCGGCCGCCGGACAAAGCAGCCGCGCCGTCTCTTCGCGCAGTTCCTGCGTCCCGAGCGCAAATATTCGCAAATTCATACGTTCACCTGCAATTCCTGTGGCCTGCTGCGTTGACAAACCGTTCGTTTTCTGCTACACTGTGTGCGGAGCGAAACATCGCTACCGATCCGATAATCAAAGGAGTGTTCAATATGGTATTGGCAGCAGTCGGCAAGAACGGCACCGGAAAAGATTTCTTTTTGGAATATATCGCAAAGAAATATAACCTGCCCATGGTCTCCATCGGCGACGTCGTCCGCGAGCTTGCGGCGAAGGACGGCCTGGAGCTGACGCGGGAAAACCTGCACGCCACATCCAAAAAGTATATGGACGCGTACGGACAGACGTTTTTCCCGGAACAGATCGTCAAAAAAATCAAGGAATCCGGCGCGCCGGTCTATCTCGTGTCCGGCATCCGTCCCCTGTCGGACGTACTGTTCTTCAAGGACGCGTTCGGCAAGGATTTCGTGCTGGTCGACATCGTGATCTCCGACGACGACGTGCGCTATCAGCGCATGCTCGCGCGCGGGAGCGAACGCGACGGCAAAAGCATCGAAAAGCTGCGTGAGTTCGACGCGGGCGAGGAGCGGCAGTTCCGCACCTCGGAAAGCGAAAAGATCGCCGACTACGTCATCAAAAACGACGGCAGCGTCGAGGATTTCTATGCGGCGAGCGACGCGCTGTATGCCGAGCTGACGAAATAAGCGACTGCAAAAAAGAGCTGTATCTTGCGATACGGCTCTCTTTTTTTATGCGTTGTCCGCGTCGGTCTGCGTCAGCGAATCCTCCTCCCAGACCTCTGCGCCCACTTCAAGCGGGATGTTGGAATCGGTCAGGACCGCGTTGGTATCCTTGGCCGGTTTTTTGCCGCAGGCGGCGACCGCCAGGATCGTGAGCAAGGTCAGCAGGATCAGAAGAACCCTTTTCATGGTTTATGCCTCCGTATTCAAGAGTTGTTTTGCGAGCGTTTTGCCGAGGATGTTTTCTTTTGCCGCGTCCGAAATGCGCAGCGAACGGATGCGCGCCATCGCGCGGCGGATATAGTCCGCGTTCTTGAACGGGAAGTCGAGCCCGAAAATCGTCCGCTCGTCGCCCGTCTGGAAAATGAGCGTTTCGATCTCGGCGTCCGACAGCGACCACGGGCCGAGCATCCCGTTTTCGTCCGGTTCGACGCTCGTCAGTCCCGCATAGATGTGCGGATTGTCGCGGCTGCTGTTGCACATCACCAGGAGCGCCTCGCGGAAGAAGCTGTAGCCGCCGACGTGCTCCATGCTGAACCGCAGACGCGGGAAATCCCAGGCGATCTCGTCGAACAGCAGCATGCGGTAATCGCGGATACGGTGCCAGTGCAGCCCCGTGTGGAACGACAGGAACAGACCGAGCTCCTGCGCTTTTTCGTAGATCCGGTACGCCGTCTCGCTGTCGACCGCGAATTCCTGCGCCGCGGGATGGAGCTTGATCCCCCGCAGTCCCAGCTCGAAGATCTGCTGCACCTGATCGGCGATCGGCGCCGCGCCCTCGAGGACGTCCACCGTGCCGAAGCCGACGAGCCGGTCGTCGCCGGCGATCTCGCGCGCAAGCCACTCGTTGACGTTCACGTCATGAAACAGCGCGCTCTCGCGGAAGCGGTAGGAAAACGGCGCAAACGCGACCGCCTTGTCGATGCCGCAGTCGTCCAGCAGACGCAGCAGCGCGTCCTTCGATCCGTCTTCACGCAGCTCGCGGGGATACAGATGCGCGTGGTTTGCAAAAATCATATCGTTATCCTCAATCGTACAAAAAGTCTTCTACATTGAAATCCTCGAAGATGTCCGGCTCGGAAAAGCTGCCGGGCACAATGGGCAGTTCTTCGATGACCTCCATCTTCTGCCCGCCCGACCACAGCATCGGCGTGATGCGCACCGTGTAGCCGCATCCCTCGGGCATCATCCACTCGTGCATCGGCGCCTGCGGCAGTCCGAACGTGGACAGCAGCGTCGTGATGACTCCGCCGTGCGTGACGATCGCGGCGCGCGTCGTGCCGGTTTTGATAAGGCCGTCCACGATGCGGCAGAAGACCTGCATGATCCGCGTCTGGAAATCGCGGCTGCTCTCGCCGAAGGGCGGATCGACGCCCTCCTCGCCCGCAAGCCAGCGCGGGAACACGGGATGGTTCTCCAGCTCCTCGGCCGTCTTGTTCTCGAACTCGCCGAAGTTGTACTCGATCAGGTCGCGCATCGGCATCGCGTCCGCCTCGGGAAACACGATCTGCGCCGTTTGCAGACAGCGCTTTAACGGGCTCGAAAACACGACGTCCGGCTGCGGGTACTCATAGGCCTCGGCCATCTCGCGCAGCTGCTGCACGCCCGCCTCGCTCAACGGCACGTCGGTGTGGCCGATATACCGCCCGGCATTCCCCTCCTCGGTCATGCCGTGGCGGATCAGGTAGATCAGATAGGATTTCATACGGTTCTCCGATCAGAGAGATTTATACATGCGGATGTATTCGGCGGCGGAACGCGTCCAACTGTTGTCGCATTCCATCGCGCGGCGCGTGAGCGTCATCCAGCCCTCGGCGTCGCGGTAGCCCATCAGCGCGCGGCGGATCGCGTGACCCATGTCATGCGCGTTGTAGCTGCGGAACGTGAAGCCGTTGCCCTCACCGTCGCCGCTGTCCTGCACGCTGTCGCGCAGGCCGCCCGTCTCGCGCACGATCGGGATCGAACCGTAGCGCAGCGCGACCATCTGGGACAGGCCGCACGGCTCCGTCTTGGACGGCATGAGGAAAATGTCGCTGCCGGCGTAGATCTTGTGCGCAAGCTCCGGAATGAAACCGATGCGCACACCCGCTCTGCCGGGGTACTTGCCCTCGATATAGCGGAAGAATTCTTCGTATTCATAGTCGCCCGAACCGAGCACGGCGATCTGTGCGTCGGTCGTCTGCAGCAGCTCGTCCAGCATCACGCGCACAAGATCGAGCCCCTTCTGCGCGACGAGACGCGTGACCATGCCGATCAGCGGCGCCTGCGGGTTCTGCTCCAGGTTCATGACGGACTGCAGGTGCGCCTTGTTGAGCGCCTTGCCCTGCGGCTTGTCCGCCGAATAGGGCGTGAGGATCATCGGATCGTTTTCGGGATCGTAGAGCTGCACGTCGATGCCGTTGAGGATGCCCTGCAGCTTGAAACTGCGCTCGCGCAGGATCGGGTCGAGCCCGTAGCTGAACCACGGGTCGAGGATCTCCTCGGCGTACGTCGGACTGACCGTCGTCACCTTGTGCGCGCACTCGATCGCGCCCTTCATGAGATTGACGTCGCCGTTGTATTCCACCAGATACGCGTCGTCCTTGGACAGACCGAACACGTCCTCGAGAATGTCGATGCCGTAGCGCCCCTGATACTGGATGTTGTGGATCGTGAACACCGTTTTGATGTTCTCGTAACCCTCGCGGTTTGCGTACATCGTCTGGAAATACACGGGCGTGAGCGCCGTCTGCCAGTCGTTGCAGTGGATGACGTCCGGCTTCCAGCCGATGTGCGGCAGCATTTCCAGAATGGCGCGCGCAAAGAACGCGAACCGCTCGCCGTCGTCATAGTGGCCGTAGATCGAACCGCGTTTGAAATAGTATTCGTTGTCCAGCAGGTAATAGATCACGCCGCCGTGCCGCGCCTCGAAGATGCCGCAGTACTGCCGGCGCCACGCCACGGGGACGGTGATGTTGGTGATAAACTGCATCGTGTCGCGCAGCTCCTGCGGGATCGTGCCGTACAGCGGCAGAACGACCCGGCAGCCGACAAGTCTGCGCCGCAGCGCATGCGGCAGCGAGCCCGCCACGTCGGCAAGTCCGCCGCTGGCGACAAAGGGAAGCGCCTCGCTCGAGGCATATAATACTTTCATACTTATCCGCCTTTCGTCAGATCATGATACCCTTGCCGATATAGATCGGGAACGTCTTGTCTCCGCAGAGCGTCTTGCCGGGCTTGAGCACGCCGTTTTTGTCCATCACGACGCAGCATACCTGCGCGTTCTCGCCGATCATGCTGCCCTGCATGAGGATGGCGTTGCGCACGACCGCGCCCTTGCCGACGTGGACGCCGCGGAACAGGATGGAGTTTTCGACCGTGCCCTCGATCGTGCAGCCGTCCGCGATCAGCGAATTCTTCGCTTCGCTGCCCAGACCGTAGATCGTCGGCATATCGTCGCGGACTTTGGTATAGATCGGGCGCTCGCGCGCAAACAACTGCTTGCGGTTCTCTTTGTCCAGCAGCTCCATGTTGACGTCGTAGAAGCTCTGCAGGCTCGAAAGCGTGCGCACAAAGCCCGTCTGCTCGAAGCCGCAGATCTTCAGCGTCTGGAGATTGCGCTGGAACAGGTCGCGCTCGAAATTGTCGAAATGCAGGCTGACGGCTTCGTTGATCAGCCGCTCCAGCAGCGCCTTGCGCATGAGGAATATGTTGAGAGAATATGTTTCTTCTTCGCCTGTCGGCGCGCCGACGGAGATGCCCGTGATGCGGCTGCCGTCAAAGGTGAAGCTCATCAGGTCGGTGAGCGCCGGCTTGACCGAGCGCCGGTACGCCGCCGTGATGTCCGCGCCGGACGCGATGTGCGCCTCCATGAGCTCGCCGAAGTCGATGCTGCAGACCACGTTGCAGTCCGACAGCAGAACGTATTCCTCCTTGGAATGGGAGAGGAAGTTCATGCAGCCGTGCAGCAGCTCGATGCGGTTCGCCACGCCGCCGGATTCCTTGGTGGAGAAGGGCGGCAGAATGTACATGCCGCTGTTCTTGCGCGAGAGATCCCACGGCTTTCCGCTGCCGAGATGATCCATCAGCGACTGATAGTTGCTCTTGGTCGCAACGCCGACCTTGGACATGCCGGAGTTGACCATGCTGGACAGCACAAAGTCGATCAGACGGTACCGTCCGCCGAAAGGCACCGATCCCATCGTGCGCAGCGTCGTCAGCTCCGGGATCGCGGAATCATATGCGTTGGAAAAGATCAAACCTACTACGTTATTCGTTCTCATTTCGCATCCCGCCTTTCTTACTGTGCGGCCGATACATCGGTATCGACCATTGCCTTGGGCGCAACCACCGCATCCTTGCCGACGGTGATGTGCTCGCCGACCACGGCGACGCCCCAGTCGTCGAGATTCTGCATGGCCTCGGGACGCTCGCCCACGACGGCGCCCTCCTCGATCACGGCGTTTTCCGCCACGATCGCGTACTGCACGACCGCGCCGGAACGCACGACCGTGCCGGGCATGATGATGGAATCGCGCACCGTGGCGCCCTTTTCCACGACGACGTCGGAGAACAGCACCGAGAAATCGACCTCGCCCTCGATCTCGCAGCCGCCCGCGATCAGCGAGTTCTGGATCTGCGCGTCCGCAGAGATGTAGTGCGGCGGCGAGGACGGATTGCGCGAATAGATCTTCCACGATGTGTCGCTCAGATCCAGATCGACCTTGGGATTGAGCAGGTCGAGATTCGCCTCCCACAGGCTGTCGATCGTGCCGACGTCCTTCCAGTAGCCGTCGAAGGGATAGGCGTACATCCGCTCGCCCGCTTCGTGCATGGCGGGGATCAGGTCGTGACCGAAGTCGTTGCTCGAATCCGGGTTCGCCTCGTCCTCCAGAAGGTAGCGGCGCAGCTTCTCCCACGTGAACATATATACGCCCATCGACGCCTTGTTGGAACGCGGATTCTTCGGCTTCTCCTCAAACTCGGTGATCGCGTTGTCGTCGTCCACGAGCATCAGACCGAAGCGCGGCGCCTCCTCCCACGGCACCTCGAGCATGGCGATGGTGCACGCGGCGTTCTTTTCCTTGTGGTATGCAAGCATCTTGGAATAATCCATCTTGTAGATGTGGTCGCCCGACAGGATCGCCACATACTGCGGATTATAGCGGTCGATGAAGTTGATATTCTGATAGATCGCGTTGGCCGTGTTCTTGTACCATGCGGTACCCTTGATCTGCTGGTACGGCGACAGGATGTGCACGCCGCCGTTCTCGCGGTCGAGATCCCACGGCTGGCCGTTGCCGATATAGTCGTTGAGCTCCAGCGGCTGGTACTGCGTGAGCACGCCGACCGTGTAAATGCCGGAATTGACGCAGTTCGACAGCGGGAAGTCGATGATGCGGTACTTTCCGCCGTACGGTACGGCAGGCTTGGCGATGTGTTTGGTCAGAATCCCGAGTCTGCTGCCCTGGCCGCCGGCGAGCAGCATCGCGATACATTCCGTTTTCCGGGACATGAGCATTACCTCCAATGATTTGATATTCTTTGCTGGTATATGGATTTGGCTTTTTTGTACAAAGTGTGATCAAGGCGTGCGCTGCGGTTTGCGCGGGGCTGCCGCCTTGCGGGGTTTGGGCGCCTTGCGCCGCAGGAACACGCCGGACAGTCCGGCAAGGGTGAGCGAAACGCTCTGCTTGAAGCCGTGCATGGCGATCTTTTCCGTCGGCACAAGCCCCGTGCTGCCGCTTCCCGTGCCGCCGAAGCGCGTCTCGTCGCTGGTGAAGATCACCTCGTAGCTGCCCTTTTCGGGCACGCCGATGCGGTAATCCTCGCGCTGCACCGGCGTCAGGTTGCACACCACGACGATCTCGCCGCCGTGCTTGTCGATGCGGCGGAACGCGATGACGGAGTTGCGGTTGTCGTCGCCGCAGATCCACGAGAAGCCGTCCCAGCTGTAGTCGACCTCGAAAAGGGCGGGCGTCTCGCGGTAGAGAAGATTGAGCGCGGCGGTGAAGTCGCGCAGCTGCCGGTGCGCGGGATAATCCAGCAGCAGCCAGTCCAGCTCCTGCTGATAATTCCACTCTATAAACTGCCCGAATTCGCTGCCCATAAACAGCAGTTTCTTGCCGGGATGCGCGATCATGTAGCTGAGGAACGCGCGCACGCCGGCGAATTTCTCCTCATACGCGCCGGGCATTTTGCCGATCAGCGAGCATTTGCCGTGCACGACCTCGTCGTGCGAAACGGGCAGGATGAAATTCTCGGAAAAGGCATACATAAAGGAGAACGTCAGACAGTTGTGGTTGTCCTTGCGGTAGATGCCGTCCATCGAGAAGTAGCGCAGGCAGTCGTTCATCCAGCCCATGTTCCACTTGAAATTGAACCCCAGGCCGCCCGCGAAGACGGGCTTGGACACCATCGGCCACGCGGTGCTCTCCTCGGCGATCATCATGACGTCCGGATGCTCGCGGAAGATGTTTTCGTTGAGCTTCTGCAAAAACTCGACCGCTTCGAGATTCTCGTTGCCGCCGTTGCGGTTCGGCACCCACTGTCCGGCCTTGCGGTCGTAGTCGAGGTAGAGCATCGAGGCGACCGCGTCCACGCGCAGGCCGTCGATGTGGTACATCTCGAACCAGTACATCGCGCTCGACAGCAGGAACGAACGCACCTCCGGCCGGCCGTAGTCAAACACGCGCGTGCCCCAGCCGTAGTGCTCGCCCTTGCGCGGGTCGGCGTATTCGTACAGCGGCTCGCCGTCGAACTCGTACAGGCCGTGCGCGTCCTTCGGGAAGTGCGCGGGCACCCAGTCGAGGATCACGCCGATCCCCGCCGCGTGACAGCGGTCGACGAAATACATGAAGTCCTGCGGCGTGCCGTAGCGCGACGTCGGCGCGAAATACCCCGTCACCTGATAGCCCCACGAACCGTCGAACGGGTACTCGCCCAGCGGCATCAGCTCGATGTGCGTGTAGTGCATGTCCGTCACGTAAGGGATCAGCTCGTCCGCGAGCGCGCGGTAGGAAAAGAAATTGCCGTCCGGATAGCGGCGGAACGAACCGGCGTGCACCTCGTAGATGTTGACGGGGCTCTCGTAGATATTCTTTGCCCGCCGCGATTCGAGCCACGCCGCGTCCTGCCATGCGTAGTCGGAAATATCGACGTACTTCGACGCCGTTTCGGGACGCGTCTGCGCATGGAACGCATAGGGGTCCGCCTTGAAGCGGCCGATCCCGTCCGCGCCGCGGATATAGTATTTGTAGGAATCGTAGATCTTCACATTCGGCACAACTGCCTCGAAAACGCCGCCGTCGGTCACACGGCGCATGAAACACGCCTGTGTGTCCCAGTCGTTGAAGTCGCCCGTTACGCTGACCTCCCGCGCGTGCGGCGCCCATACACGGAACACCACGGAACCGTCCGGACGTGCGTGCGCACCCAGGTAGTCGTATGCATGGCTGTTCGTACCCTGATGAAAGAAGTATTCCGCCTTGCTCATACGCCGCCTCCCGCTCTGTAAACTCTGATACACATAGCATCTTATCATAAAGTATACCAAATGTATCTCGGAATTGCAAGCGGTTTTTGACTATTTTATTCAAACAGGTGTGCAAATTCGTGTTTCTTTTTTGTGTAGTATGTACAAAATCCGCCCGCCGCATCCGCCGTATTTGCAAATTCCAGAAACTTATGCTAAAATTTTTTGTAATGTTCTGCAATAATTTGTGCCTCTGCGGTGTTTTAACAGTGAAGGGAGGAAACGCCATGACAGTTTTGCAGCACGGAGGGGACGCCTTCCGTCTCGCCTTTGAAACATACACGGACACGGTCTACCGTGTCGCCGTACACAACACGCGCAGCGTCAGCGACGCCGAAGACGTCACGCAGGAGACGTTTCTGCGGCTGCTGCAGTGCCGCAAAGCGTTCCGGGACACGGAGCATCTGAAGGCATGGCTCATCCGCGTGACGATCAACCTGTGCAAAAACCATCTGCGCGACACGCGCCGGGAGATCCCCGCCGAGGACGTGCCCGCGCCGCTGCACGCCGAAACGGACAGCGTTCTGGACGCCGTGCGCGCGCTGCCGGAAAACGAGCGCAACGCGGTGTATCTGCACTACTACGAGGGCTACACCGCCGCAGAGATCGCCTCGATCCTGTCGAGCCGCACGAACACGGTGCTGTCCTGGCTGCGGCGCGGACGCGAAACACTGCGCGAAACACTGGGAGGTTTGGATAATGAATCGCTATAAAGAAGAAGTGGACGCGCTGCATGCGTCCGACGCGCTGAAAGAACGGATCGCCGCGCTGAACACCGGCGCAAGGCCGAGGCGCATGAACACGCGCCGCATCGCCGCGATCGCCGCCGTGCTGGTCGTGGTGCTGCTGGCGGGCGTCGTGACGACGCCGCTGCTGTTCTCCGTGCAGAAATCCGCCATGGCGGAAGAGCGTTCGTACGATTCCGCCGCGGAGAACGCGTTCAGTCCCGCCGAGGACAACTACGATACGGACGGCTCGGTCATCAGCGACATTTTGGAGTCCGCGGCAGAATACGCGCCGGCAGACGGAGAAAGCTACGCCGCAGATTCGGGCAGATACGCGATACCGAAAAGCGCAGCCCCGACGCAGAGCACAAGCGCATCGCCGAACGCGGGCGCGTCCGGAGCGAACAAAACGCCCGCGCTGCCGAGCGGCCGCAAACTCATCCGCAATGCGGATCTGTGCGTGCAGACCAAATCCTTTGACGAATTCCACAACGCCGTGCTGCAAAAGACCGCCGCGCTGCAGGGGTACGTCGAATCCTCCGAAAGCGGCGCGTTCAGCAAACTGCGGTACGAGTATCTGACGCTGCGCATCCCCGCCGATTCGCTGGATGATTTCCTGACGAGCGTCGCAGAGCTCGGCACGGTCACGGCGCAGGAGACGTCCGTGCAGGACGTGACGGACAGATACATCGACGTCAAGAGCCGTCTCGCCGCGCTGGAAACGGAGCAGGAAACGCTGCTGTCGCTTCTGAAAAAAGCCGAGAATCTGATGGATATTCTGGAGATCCAGGACCGGCTCGCCGAAGTGCGCGGTTCGCTTGAATCGTACAAGGCGCAGCTTCAGGCGCTCGACAGCCAGATCGACTACTCCACCGTGGAGATCACCGTCAACGAAGTCGAACGCGTCTCGCCGCCGGAAACCAAGGGGTTCTTCGCCGAGGTACGGCAGAATCTGTCCGAAAACCTCTATTCCATCGGACAGGGCGCGCGCAGCTTCGCGGTCTGGTTCCTGTCCTCCCTGCCGTATATCCTGATCTTCCTTGCCGCGGCCGCCGTCATCGTGGTCGCCGCCGTGCTGATCCGGCGCAGGAGAAGAAGAAGAAAGTAAAATCCCATACAAAAACAGGTTCATCACAGATTTTTGTGGTATGGTCAGACGCAAGCAAAGGTGGTGTCATCGCGCGGAGCGAAGCGCCGTCCGCGGAGAACGGCATCGGAAAACACAGGCGGTACGCCGGAAAAGACAACGGACGGATACGGCGGG
>CADARP010000031.1 GCA_902790325.1 Oscillospiraceae bacterium
CCTCGGCTGGAAAGCTCCTATCGATTTCGTAAACGCCTTTATTCGCAACGGCGAACTTTTTTAATCTCCTTTTTGTAACATATCATTGACAAACCTACAAGCATTTTTTTCAAATAATTCAAAGAATTTCGGCTGTATACGCCAAATCAAACACGCCGCCGCGCGGCAGACGCTGAATCGCATCCTTTTCGGAGATGTCTGCGCGCTGTCTGCGGTCGTCGTTGACGCCGCACCACGGCTCGATGCAGACGTACGGTGCGCCGGGCTTGGCCCAGATGCCGAGATACGGCACGTCGCCGAATGTGAACCGTACCTCGTGCGCATGCGCCTCGTTTCGCAGCGTAACCGCTTTCGAGTGAATACCGGACAAGATCAGCGCGTCATGGTCGAACAGATGCTCGGTGATCGTGATACGCTTCTCCCCCTGCAGGACGGGTTTCTTTTCCGCAAGGCGGATGGAATCATCGTCGATTGTTTCCGTGTCGAGCGTTTCGTTTTTGTCGAACTCGAGCCAATCTCCGATTGCGCAGTTGAATGCCGGATGGCCGCCGATCGAAAAATACATCTCCCCTTCCGACCGGTTGACGACCGTGTGGATTGCATGCAGCGATCTGCCCAACAGAATAAACTTCACATACAGCTCGAAAGCGAACGGATAGCTTGCGAGCGTATCCGCATCATTTCGCAGAACAAATACAGCTTCATTGCGCTCGCACGACACGACCTCAAACTGCCGCTTGCGCGCGAAGCCGTGCTTCTGCAGCGTATACTCCGTACCGTTATAGCGGTACTTGTCGCCGAGCAGTCTGCCGATGATCGGAAAGAGCACGGGCGCCTGTCCGTACCAGACGCTCGGATCGCCCTGCCAGATGTACTCATGGTCGTCCGACTTGGTTTTGAGCGAATGCAGCTCCGCACCGAAATCATTGATCTGTGCGGTCAGAAATTCATTTTCTATTGTATAATACATGATCGTCTCTTTCCTTATTCGACGACGGCTCTGCCGCCCATGATGTGAATACAATGTACGGGACAGCCTTCGGCACATTTGCCGCAGGCAACACATTTTTCCGCATCGACTTCGGCACAGAAGTTGATTACGGAAATCGCGCCGACCTCACAGTTCTTGGCGCATTTCATGCAGCCGATACAGCCGGACTTGCACTGTTTGCGCGTAACGGCGCCCTTTTCCTTGTTTTTGCAAAGGACGACGGGGATCCCCATGTCCTTGGGCACAAGCGAGATCAGAGACTTCGGACATACGGCAACACATTTTTTACACGCCTGACACAGCGCGGGATCGACATGTGCCACACCGTCGCATACCGTGATGGCGTTGAACGGACATTCGCGCACGCAGTCGCCGAATCCCAGACAACCGTTGGCACATGCTTTCGGTCCGCCGAAGACCTGGACTGCCATGCGGCAGCTCTCGATGCCGAAATACTCGAGCTTGTTCGCGGCGGATTCACATGTGCCGCGGCAATGCACAACCGCCGTCATCGGAACGGTTTCTGTCACGGCGAGACCGGTGATCTCGGCTATCGCCTCGGCCGCTTCCTTGCCGCCGGGACCGCACAGTCCTGTCTCCGTCGTCGTCCCTTTCGAGAGCGCGTCGGCATAGCCGTCGCAGCCGGAGAATCCGCATGCGCCGCAGTTCGCACCGGGCAGACATGCCCGGATCTTTTCTGTTTTTTCATCTACGGGTACCGCCATCACCGCGGAGGCAATGGACAGACCCAGTCCCGCGATCAAGCCGATCGCGGATACAAGCAGTACCGCAAATAAAATCGGATGCATCGCAAGACCCCCTTATCCGAAAATGTGTTCGATCACGCCGCCGAAACCGAGGAACGAAACCGAAACAAGCGAAGCGGCAACCAACGTGATCGGCAGACCCTGCATGAACTTCGGGATGTCCGCCTGCTCCATTTTGGATCGCACGCCGGAGAACATCACCATCGCCAGCATAAAGCCAAGACCGGCGCCGACAGAATTGAACATGGACGCCGCAAAACCGAACGACGCGTCCGCAGCCGCTTTTTCAACATTCAGCAGCACCACGCCGAGAACGGCACAGTTTGTCGTGATGAGCGGCAGGTAAATGCCGAGCGCCTGGTAAAGCGAAGGGATGTAACGCTTCAGGACGATTTCCACCAGCTGAACCAGAGCCGCGATCACAAGAATGAACACGATCGTCTGCAGATAATCGAGGTCATGCGGCAGCAGCAGGAACTTGTTGATCGGGTACGTGACCGCAGTCGCCATCGCCATGACGAAGATGACCGCCGCGGACATTCCGACTGCTGTGTTCAGCTTTTTCGATACGCCGAGGAACGGACAGATACCAAGGAATTTCGCAAGCACGAAGTTCTCTGTCAGGATCGCCGTCAGAAGGATCGCAATATAGACTTTCATGCCTTCGCCGCCTCCTCTCCGTCGCCGTCACAGCCGCCGTCGCGCAGTCTGCACGCCGAGGCCATCGGGCAGCTGTCGCAGCTGCCCAGCTGCGCCTTTTCCTTGCCTCTGCGTTCCGCGATGCGGTTGGCGCAAGCCATCAGAAGACCGAAAGTAAAGAAGCCGCCGGGCGCCAGGACGAAAATCAGGATCGGCTCGATGCCGGGAATGTGCGAGAATACGTTGATGCCCGTGAACGACGTCACGCCGAACAATCCGAGCAGGCTGTCCGCGCCGGCAAAGAGTGTTCCGCTGCCGAAGAATTCACGGATTGTTGCCATGCAGAATACAGCGGCCGTGAAGCCGATGCCCATGCCCAGACCGTCCGCCGCGGACGCGAGCACCTTGTGCTTGCCCGCAAACGCCTCGGCACGGCCGAGCAGAATGCAGTTGACCACGATCAGCGGCAGGAATACGCCGAGCGCATCGTTGAGCGCCGGTACAAAAGCCTTGATCAGAAGCTGGATAATCGTCACGAACGATGCGATGATCACGATATACGCAGGGATACGCACCTTGGACGGAATCACTTTGCGCAGCAGTGAAATCACAATATTCGAGCACAGCAGCACAAGCGTCACCGAAATGCCCATGCCGATCGCGTTGACCATCGACGTACTGGTCGCCAGCGTCGGACATGTGCCGAGCACCAGGCGCAGTACGGGGTTTTCCGTCAGCAGTCCCTTACGAAACTCCTGACCGAGCGTTTTCTTTTCAGCCATTTGCGCTGCCTCCCTTCGGGATCTGGGCAAAGAGCTTGAGCGCCAGATTGACCGCGTCGGTCACGCCGCGGGACGTGTACGTTGCGCCGGTCAGCGCGTCAATGCCGTTTTCGGCGCTTTTGCTCGCCGTGCTCACACCGATCTCGCCCTGCTTGTCCGCGAACTGATCCTTGAACTTGTCCTGCTTGGCGTTCTGGCCGAGGCCGGGCGTTTCATCGCTCACGTCCAGGATCTCGATCGCGCGAACGGTTCCGTCGCGGCGGACGCCCGTCATTACGGATACGTCGCCGCCGTAGCCTTTGGCAGACGTTGTGAACGTATAGCCGATCGTATTTCCGCTGCCGTCGAGCGCTTCATAATATGTATAGGCGGACACGGTCTTTTCGTCGCTGAAGGTTGCCGCTTCGGGGAATACGGCGGAACGCGCCGCGTTTTCCGATTCGCGCGCGATCGTGTCTATACGCTCTTTCGTCACCTGGTTGGTCAGCGCGAGGAGCAGTGTCGCAACCAGACAGATCGCAAACAACGCTATAGCCGGCAGAAGGATCTTCTTCGTACTCATGACGCTTTCACCTCCGCCTTTTTCTCTTTCTTGACTTTTTCCATACCGAACGGCTTCGGCACGGTCAGACGGTCAATATGCGGAACGAGTATGTTCATCAGAACAATCGAGAACGAAACACCCTCGTTCATGTTGCCGAACAGCCGGATCAGGGACGTGATCAGGCCGCAGCCGATCGCAAAGATGATTTTTCCCTTGATACTGATCGGAGACGTGGCGTAATCCGTCGCCATGAAAAACGCGCCCAGCAGCAAGCCGCCGCTGACAAGCTCATACAGCGCGAACGTCCACGCGTTCTCGCCTTTTGTGAAGCCGTACAGAAGCATGCACACGCCGACAGTACCGATGAAGCAAAGCGGAATGACCGGAGAGATCACGCGCCGGATCATAAGATACAGCCCGCCGAGCACCAGCGCGGCTGCACACACTTCGCCGAGACAGCCGGCCTTGGCAAAGCACATGTTGAAGAGCGACGGCAGCGTGCCGTCACCGCTTTTGAGGATCGCAAGCGGCGTGGCAGACGTGATCGCGTCGGCCGTCGAAGCGTCTTTCCACGCGAACGGCGTCGGCCAGGAAGCGAGCATCGCCTTCGGGAACGACACCATCAGTACAATACGCGCCAAAAGCGCGGGATTGACAAAATTCTGTCCGATACCGCCGAACATCTGCTTGACCACGACGATCGAGATGAGCGCGCCGAACACGACCATCCAAAACGGGATCGACGCGGGCAGATTAAACGCAAGAATCACGCCGGTCACCGCGGCGCTCAAATCTCCGATCGTGTTCGGACGGCGCATCGCCTTGCGGCTGAGAAACTCAAACAGCACGCAGCAGCCCACACTGACAGCCGTCACGGCAAGCGCGCGGAAGCCGAACAGAACGACGGAAGCGATCAGCGCCGGCAGCAGCGCAATGAGAACATCGAGCATGATCCCGCGTGTTGTGTCGCGCGTGCGCACATGCGGGGACGCACTGGCAGTCAAGAGTCTGTCGTCAACCATTTGCTTTCGCCGCCTCTCTGATCATAGATTTTGCAAGACGCATATTCTGCACGAGCGGTCTGCCGGCCGGACACGAGAACGCACAGGAGCCGCACTCCATGCATACGTTCGTTCCGGCGCGGATCAGCTCCTCGACGTCGCCCGTCTTGACAATGCGGGCGATGCGGTTCGCCTGCAGGTGCATCGGACACGCCGCCGCGCAGCGTCCGCAGTTGATGCAGTCCGTCTCTTTCTTCAGGCTGTCCTGCTTGGAGAAAGCCAGGATCGCATTGTTCTGCTTGAGCACGGGAATGTCCGTATTGATGATGGAAAAGCCCATCATGGGACCGCCGGTGATGATTTTGTACGGCGTCGACTTGAACCCGCCGCAATGGTCGATGATCTCTCCGACAGACATGCCGATCGGCACACGCACATTCTGGGGCACGCAGATCGCGGAACCGTCTACGGTGAGCGAACGGCTGACGAGCGGCTTCCCGCTCTTGACATACCGCGCAAGCATTGCCACGGACGCTACGTTCATCACCAGACACCCGACGTCCGACGGCAGCTTGCCCGCAGGAACGCGACGGCCGGTAGCGGAATAGATCATGATTTTTTCGGCGCCCTGCGGATAGATGGAGCGAAGCTGCATAACCGCGATCTCGCCTTTTTCCTTCTCAACCTGCCGCGCAATGGACGACAGGACTTCGATCGCCTTGGGCTTGTTGCGCTCCACGGCGATCACGACGCGCGGGATCTGCAGGATCTCCTTGACGATCTGGATACCGGACAGCACATCCCACGAGTTCTCGATGCATTCGCGGTTGTCGACCGTTATGAACGGCTCGCACTCCGCGGCATTGACGACAAGCGTATCGACCGTGCCGGGCTTGAACGCGAGCTTGACATGCGTCGGGAAACCAGCGCCGCCCAAACCGACCAGTCCGGAAGCGCGGACTGCCGCAAGAAACTCCTCGCGTGTGTCGATCTTCGGCGGTTCGATACCCTCAAACAGACGCATCTCACCGTCGGACTCGATCGTCACGGCACGCGTCACGGCGCCGTTGGCAAGCGTCGTTTCGCCGACAGCCGTCACCGTGCCGGAAATCGAAGCGTGAATCGGCGCGCTGACAAATGCGGTTGTATCGCCGATGCACTGGCCGACCGATACCGTATCGCCCACATTGACGATCGGCGCACACGGCGCGCCGATGTGCATCTGCATGGGAATCACGACCTTATTCGGCGCAGGCAGACGCACGATCTCCTGATCGGCGGTATTCTTCTGATGCAGCACGTGCACACCGCCGCGGACTTTGCCGACGGCAGAGAGCACCTTTGCACCCGAAATGCCCATGAATCTCTCCCCTTCCATAGCTATATCGAAAATGAAACATAGTAATTATAGAACACCGTTCGTAAAAATTCAAGGTCTCGACACATTTTTTTCGGCGCCTTTCGCAAAGAATCATTTGACAATTCCGCAAACTCCTTTATAATATGTTTGAGTTCTCCAAGGAGGTTCCGCTATGCCGCGAAAAGACGCCGAAACATTCGGCTATACACACGAACAATACAAACGCTTCCGAAAATATGCCGTAAGGTATCTGATGCTGTTTTCTTTATTATATTGTTTTCTGTACTGCACGCGGCTGAACCTGTCCGGCGCAGCCGCCGCCATGACGCGCGATCTCGGCTGGACAAGCCGTGAGATCGGCGTGCTGACGGGTACGCTTTTCTGGACGTACGGGATCGGCCAGCTCGTCAACGGCCGTCTCGGTGAGATCGTCGGCGCTTCTCGTTTTTTGACACTGTCGGTGCTGCTGTCCGCGTTTGTAAATGTTGTCATGGGATTCCAATCCTCGCTCATCGTCATGGTGATCCTGTGGGGATTGAACGGATTCTTCCAATCTATGTCCTGGACGCCGGGAATCGCATCACTGACGAACTGGTGGCCAGGCAACAAACGCGGTTTTGCCACCGGATTCGCAAATGCATTCTCCGGATTCGGACAGGCCGTCTCCACACTCTCCGTTGCGCTCGCATTTGCCGTGCTGCCAGCGCAGGGCTGGCGCGCAGCGTTCTGGATCCCCGCGGTTTTTCCGCTTGCGATGCTGCTGCTGTTCGTGCTGCTGGCGCGACCGACGCCCACGTCCGTCGGTCTGCCGGAATACCGCGAGGACGATCCGGAGCGCGCCGCGCACGAGGAAGAACTGCGCGCGCTTTCGCAGGAGAAAGGCAACTTCTATCCTTACAAATACGTGTTATCGAACGGCCGTTTCTGGCTTTGGATCACGATCGCACTGATTTCCGGCATTGCGCGATACGGGCTGTCCACATGGATCCCGATGTATTTCGTTGAGAAGTTCGGACTTGACATCACAAGCGGCCTGCTGCAGTCGCTGACACTGCCGGTCGGCATGGGCATCGGTACGCTGGTTGTTCCGGCGCTGACAGACCGGTTCTGTCCGCAGAACCGCCTGCCTGCCGTGATCGTCAGCGCGATCGTCGGCGCGGCTGCCGTCGGCGCGATCGTCGCGTTCGATCCGCGTATCGTATGGCAGCGTGCGATCCTTCTGTCACTGCTGTTTATCGCCGGCTTCTGCATATATGCCATCAGCGGCACATCCTGGGCGTACGCGACGGATATCGGCGGACGCGTGTTTTCCGGTACCTCTGCGGGCATTTTGAATTCGTCCGCATATATCGGCGCAGCCGTGCAGTCGATGCTTTACGGATTCCTGCTTGAAAAAACAGGATGGTCCATGATTTTCGTTTCGATTGCCGTCCTGTGCGCAAGCGTTGCGCTGCTCGGCGCAGCCGGCTCAAAAAGTCGGCGCAAGGCGCATGCGGAAAAAGTATGATCTCTGCTTTTGACACATGTCATCCGTCGCGGGATGAACCCGGAACACCCGCAAAAGTGCAAAAGATATCCGCAGCAAAAATCAATGAAACGCGTTCGATTTCGAGCGCGTTTTTTCTTTTTCTTTATCTGTCAAGGAATTTGCGTCAGAGCAAAAAAACGGCAAAAAATTTCTCGACAAAAAGCAAAAATTCTCTTGCTTTTTTGCCAAAACAGGTGTAAAATAATTAAATGAATTCGCGAATATTTGTTTCTTAATTGTAAATTTAGCCATGTTGGGAGGGGTCTTTTTTTGGGCGCAGATTTGCATTGTCACACCCGTCTTTCGGACGGATCTATGGGTATAGATAATCTGATAGTATTGGCAAAAAAACAGGGCGTGGAAACCATCGCCATCACCGACCATGACTGCTTGGCGGGCAACGTGCGCGGCAAGCGCATCGGAGAACAGTACGGCATCCGCGTTCTGCCCGGCGTAGAGCTTTCCTCGACCGATCACGCGCGCGGCGCAAAGGCGCATCTGCTGTGCTACCTGCCCGACAGCCCGGACCGACTGGAAGGACTGTGCCGACGCAATCTGCTGGAGAGCAAAAAAGCCAGCCAATATATGATCGTGAAAACTTCTGTCCAGTATCCGGTCACGCCGGAATTTATCATTAAATGCGCCGCAGGATCGACAGGCGTATACAAACAGCACATCGCCCACGCGCTCATGGAGAGCGGCATGACAGAGCGCATTTACGGCGATCTGTATATGGATCTGTTCTCTGCCGAAAGCGAAAAAAATGTTCTGCGCGAGGCGAATTATCCGGAGCCCAAGGATGTCCTGGATGCGATCCACGACGCGGGCGGCATTGCCGTGCTGGCGCATCCCGCGCTGTATAATAACATGGAGCTGCTGGACGAACTGATCGCGCAGGGACTCGACGGCGTCGAAGTTTGGCATCCGTCGGCCGATGCGGAAACAGTCGAACGGCTGCAGAAAATCGCAAAAAAGAACGGACTTCTGATGACCGGCGGCAGCGACTTCCACGGAATGTACGGCGTCGGCGGCGTCTCGATCGGAACATGTCTGACACCGGACGATCATTTAGACGCGCTGCTGTCCTACAAAGCCCGCAAACGCCGCAAGCTCGCAAGAGCCGCCAAAGCTGCAGCAGCCGCAGAAAAAGAGGCTGCAGACGCGAAATGATCCGGCTCGTCATTTTCGATATGGACGGCGTTCTGATCGATTCGGAGGACGCCATTACGCGCGCTGCCATTCAGGCGCTGCGCGACGGATACGGTATCCCCGCGCAGTATGCCGATTTCAAACCGTTCACCGGTATGGGCGAACGTGTGTTTATCGGCAGCGTCAGCGAAAAGTACGGTATTCCGTTCTGTGAGGATATGCGCACACAGACGTACCGCATCTACTGCGACACCGCTTCGGAACGCGTAACGGTTTTCCCGTGGGCGCGCACCCTCCCGCAGAAGCTTCGGGCAATGGGGTATCTGGTTGCGGTCGGGTCCGCTGCGGATGACGTCAAGGTACAGTGTAACCTCGACTGCATCGGCGCTGACCGAAGCGTGTTTTCGGCGATCGTGACCGCATCCGAAGTCACGCGCAAAAAACCGGACCCGGAGATCTTCCTGAAATGCGCCGAAAAATGCGGCGTCGCGCCGCAGGACTGCCTCGTCTTTGAGGATGCCGTTTCCGGCGTACAGGCTGCCAAAAGCGGCGGAATGCGCTGCGTTGCGATCACATCTTCATTTGATCGTGAAACGCTGCTCGCCGCAGGCGCGGATCGGGTCGTGGACGACCTGAACGATGTAACGGACTGGATCGGTTCGTTTTGATTCCCGACATATTAAACTGCAAGCCGCATTTCAGAGCGATGTCTCTGATTTGCGGCTTTTGAATTTCTGTTCGGTTTTTCTTTTTTATTGCGCCTGCAGCTGTTCCTCGATGTATTCGTCGAAGGTGGTGACCTTGTCATAGAACCGGCCGGCCGTCACGTCAATGATGCGGTTTGCGATAGTCTGCGTGAACTGGTGGTCGTGCGACGTGAACAACACCGTTTCCGGAAACTTGATCACACCCTCATTCAGCGACGCGATGGATTCGAGGTCAAGATGGTTGGTCGGCTCGTCCAGGATCAGCACGTTCGCGCCGGAGAGCATCATCTTGCACAGCATACACCGCACACGCTCTCCGCCGGAAAGCACTTTCGCTTTCTTCACGGCTTCCTCTCCCGAAAACAGCATGCGTCCGAGCCAACTGCGCACGTCCGATTCAAAGATCAGATTCGAGTAACGGCGCAGCCAGTCAATCAGAGAATCCTCGCATCCGTCGAAGAACGACGCGTTATCGCTCGGCAGATACGCCTGCGAAGTCGTCACGCCCCATTTGAAGGTGCCTTCATCCGGTTCGATCTCACCCATCAGGATACGGAACAACGTCGTTTTTGCGAGTGAATCCGTTCCGACGAACGCAACTTTATCGTGCGGGCGGATCACAAAACTGACATTATCCAGCACCTTACGGTCGCCGATCGTCTTGCTGATGCCGGAAACCGTCAGCACTTCGTTGCCGATTGCACGGTCCGGCTTGAACGAAACGAACGGAAACCGACGCGACGACACCGGAATATCCTCGATCACAAGACTGTCCAGCAGCTTTTTCCGACTCGTCGCCTGCTTGGATTTGGACGCGTTGGCGCTGAACCGCGCGATGAACTCCTGCAGCTCTTTAGCTTTTGCCTCCGCTTTCTTGTTCTGCTCCTTGAGCTGACGCTGTGCCATCTGTGTGTATTCGTACCAGAAATCGTAGTTACCGACGTACATCGTAACTTTGCCGTAGTCGATATCTACCGTATGTGTACAAACCTTGTTTAGAAAATGCCGGTCGTGCGAAACCACGATGACCGTACTTTCGACATCCAGCAGAAAGTCCTCCAACCACGAAATAGCCGCCAGATCAAGATGGTTTGTCGGCTCGTCCATCAGCAAAATGTCCGGATTGCCGAACAGCGCCTGTGCCAGAAGGACTTTGACCTTGATTTCATTGGGCACATCGGACATCTGCATGGTGTGGTATTCGTTTGTCACGCCCAGACCGTTGAGCAGGATCTCGGCGTCGCTCTCGGCGCTCCAGCCGCCCATCTCGGCAAACTCTTCCTCAAGCTCGCAGACACGAATGCCGTCCTCCTCGGACATGGGCTCTTTGAGGTAGATCGCCTCTTTTTCGTCCATCACGTCGCACAAATGCATATTACCCATCAGCACCGTGCGGATCACGTCATATTCGTCGAATGCGAAGTGATCCTGGCGCAGAACGGAAATACGCTCGCCGGGCGTGACGATCACCTGCCCTTTCTGCGGCTCGATCTCGCCGGACAGTATTTTCAGAAAAGTGGACTTTCCTGCGCCGTTCGCGCCGATAAGCCCGTAACAGTTCCCGTTGGTAAACTTGAGATCGACGCCCTTGAACAGCTCCCTGCCGGAATACTGCAGGCCGACATTGACGGTACTGATCATGCTGTATTCTCCTTCCGATAAACCATGTCAAGAAAAAAACTTGAGACCCGAACACACAGATCTCAAGTTCATGGTGGACACATTCGGGCTCGAACCGAAGACCTCTCGCGTGTGAGGCGAGCGCTCTGACCAGCTGAGCTATGCGTCCAACAGCAACTATTATAACACGGAAAAAGGAAATGTCAACCCTTTTTTATGTTTTTGTCGATTGATCTTTTTGCTTTTGCAGCCAGGCGTCGTTGTCGAAGAAGGCAATGATGCGCACCTGCGTTTTGCGGCCGTTGACAGTAAAGGAACTGATGTCGCCGCGTTTTCGGCCGATCACGGCGCGCGCAAGCGGAGACGTCTCGCTGATCGTATCCTCGTCGGGGTTCGCGTCGGTGATCGTCTTGCTGTCGTAAGACATGGGACGGTACGGCTTCGCGGCGGAACCGCCGTGCACCTCGATCCATGCCTGCACGATCTTGAACGCCTTTTTCTCCTTAGTGTCCATAAACTCGACACACACGGTGTCGCCCGTGCGGATGGTGCGCACACGGGACACGGAACGCTGCACCTTTTCCTCGGCCTTGCGCTTTTTCTTTTGATGCTCGAGCATCTTTTCGGCGTCCTTCTGCTCCTTCATGCGCTGGTACATGCCTTCTTTTTTCAGGAAGAAGGAGAGGATCTGGATGACGATAACATGCTCGCGGTCATAGAAGGTGACGATGTCATTCGTGCCCATGCCGATGACCGCAATTCCGAGCGGCGACTTCTCGTCGATAATGCCCTCGTCGGGATATGTATCGTGAATGGTGACTTTTTTGGGATCGTCCGAAAGTGTATAAACCGCCTTTCGTCCGCTTTCGATGAACTTGATGCAGACTGTGTCGCCCGCATGGATCACCTTGCGGCGCATGTGATCTGGAGACTTGGAGTTTTTGAAGGTGTTGAGCATTGCACGCTGTTCGGAATCGGAGATCGATTTGTCGATCTGCTCATCCGCCGGAAAGATCACTCTGCCGATGATATCTGCCGGTCGGTCCAGACGCGCACCGTTATACAGAACCACGATCCGGTCGTTATATTTGGAAACAACCTCGACCGGTTCGCCGTTGGCGAGCTTATACATTTTTCCTTTTGGCAAATAAATCACCTTCAATCTATTACGCCACATACCTACTCGATTTGTATTATAATACGGATGTGAAAGAAAATCAAGTATTATTTTCAGTTTTTTTCTTAAAATATGATAGTTTTTATATTCTATCATCATATTTTTTATACAAATATGCGAAAAACGACCGTCGTGAATTGACAAGACGAATGTTATTTGTTAAAATAGCCATAGTATTTTGGAGGAGTGTTAGAAATGAAAGTATACAAATGGATCCTCTGCATCGTACTGGTCGCGGTGCTCGGCTTTTGCTTCATCCGTTTCGGCAACTTTCAAAGCGACAAATCCACAGATCAGACGCCCGTGCAGACAACGGCGGCTGCCGAACCTGTCGAACCCACAGAGTTCAGCTTTTCTGCCGAGGAATACACCACCCGCCTGCTGACAGCGCTGAACGCATACCGTGAGCGTTTCGGCGTCGCGGCGTGGTCGGTGGATGAAACGCTCACCTCTGCCGCAAATACGCGCGCCTCGGAATGTGCGATCATGGGCAGCAAATCGCACACCCGTCCGGACGGCGGCGAGTGGTACACTGTGCTGGGAATCAGCGAGAATTTCAATTATTCGGAGATCACCGGCATCAGCGGCCATACGCCCGATGACATGCTGCGCCAGTGGGTCGCCTCCGATTCTATCAACAACGGCATTCTGAGCGCAGATTATACAGCGTGCGGCATCGGCTGCGAAGCAATCGGCAGCAAAGTCTACTGCGCGCTGATCCTGTACAGATCCTGAAGCGAAGAAGGATAAAGGAGAGCAATCATGTTCTACAAAAAATGGATGTCTTATCTCTCGGACGACGCACATCTGACACAGGTCGTCATGCCCGGCGCGCACAACGCCGGCAGTTACGGCATGGCGTCTACCGCCTGCTGTCAGGACGGAAATCTGTACGACGAGTTCGTTTCCGGCGTGCGGCACTACTGTGTGCGCCTTGATACGACGCGAAAAGGCATCGTCTTCAGCCACGGCATTTCCAAGGGCGATTTGTTTGAGCACGCGCTTGCGCACCTTGCAAAAGCGATGAAAGAATGTCCGACGGAGTTTTTTATCCTCGACGTCCGCGAGTATTACCCGCAGAAGATCGGTCCCGTCACGCTGCGGTACAAAGCGGACCCGAAAGAAGTCGATGCGCTTCTGGAAAAATACATATCCCCGAAATCGTACGCGTTCTGTGACTTTGACCGCATTGCGGACGTCACGCTCGGCGACTTGCGCAAAAACGGAAAACGGTACATCCTGATCAACGACAACTGCGACTATGCGTATTCCGTCAACTGTCCCAATATCCTTCCGTGGGACAAGAAGACCTACGGTTACAAACCGGAAAAATTCCTGCGCGAGATCCCCAAGATTTTCGAGCGCGAACACACCGACGGCATCTATTGGTTCCAAACGCAGCAGACGCCCAATATCGGCACCGAGATCGGTTTCCAGACCCCGCGAAAGCTCAACGGGTTTGTGACGCAGCACTATGCCGAGCTCATGCAGACCATCGCGTCGAATCCCGACTATCTGCGGCAGGCCAATGTCATCGGCGGTGATTTCATGACCGACGGCGTCAAGTGCCGTGAAATCATCCGTCTCAATCTGAACAAAGGTCTGGTCCGGCCGGAAGTCGCGGAAGAGTTTAAAAACAGCTTATAATAAATCTTTTTATACATCATGGAGGTACAACAAATGGACAGCAACAAACGCCCCGATTCCATGGCACGCATCACAACAAAAGAGCTTGCCGATGCGTTTATCTCTGAACAGATCGATGCTATTCGCACTCAAGTCGGCGACAAGAAAGTGCTGCTTGCGCTTTCCGGCGGCGTCGACTCCTCTGTCTGCGCCGCGCTGCTGATTAAGGCGATCGGCAAGCAGCTCGTCTGCGTGCATGTCAACCACGGCCTGCTGCGCAAGGGCGAACCGGAACAGGTTATCGAAGTTTTCCGCAACCAGATGGATGCGAATCTCGTCTATGTGGACGCGGTCGACCGTTTCCTGGATAAGCTTGCCGGCGTCGCCGATCCGGAAACGAAGCGCAAGATTATCGGTGCGGAGTTCATCCGTGTATTCGAGGAAGAAGCGCGCAAACAGGAAGGCATCGAATTCCTGGCGCAGGGCACGATTTATCCCGACATCCTCGAAAGCGCCGACGGCATCAAGGCGCATCACAACGTGGGCGGCCTGCCGGAGGATTTGCAGTTTGAGCTGGTAGAGCCGGTTAAGCTGCTGTTCAAGGATGAAGTCCGCGTTGTCGGCAAGGCGCTCGGTCTGCCGGACGGCATGGTTTACCGTCAGCCGTTCCCCGGACCCGGTCTCGGCGTGCGCTGTCTCGGCGCGATCACGCGCGACCGTCTCGAAGCCGTGCGCGAATCCGACGCGATCCTGCGCGAAGAGTTTGCGAAAAACGGTCTGCAGGGCAAGGTCTGGCAGTATTTCACCGCGATCCCGGATTTCAAAGCAGTCGGTATCGAGGACGGCAAACGCACCTTCGCCTATCCCGTGATTATCCGCGCGATCAACACGACGGACGCCATGAGCGCAACGGTCGAGAACGTACCGTTCGAGCTGCTCGAGCACATCACCGACCGCATCACCAAGGAAGTCAAGGGCGTCAACCGCGTCCTGTTCGACCTTACACCGAAGCCCTGCGCAACCATCGAGTGGGAATAATCGTTTTGCCGCGTCCTGCGGACGCAACAGGCAAAACGATTATTAGGAAGAAACAAGGAGTATCGCGACGCGCTCCAAGCGAGCGAGACGACTATGTTTCTGACCGCAATCCGATTTC
>CADARP010000032.1 GCA_902790325.1 Oscillospiraceae bacterium
GTGTGTCAGTTAGTTACCTGTTCCATCATAGGCATTACGTTCAACATAAGCCATCATGGTATTGTTTCTCCATGCGTGTGCAACGGCAATCAGCAGAGGAGTAATCGAAACAAGTATCACATTTTTAATCAAAATACCGGCTATGAACACAGCTATGATACAAATCCCGATGAATACCATAATAGCAATGTGCTCTTTCAGCCATTTCTTCTTGAAGAATTCTTTTTTATCCTTCAATGAGAAGCTGCTGGCTTTGATAACCTGTGTCAGATTCTCCTCTGCGGCCTCCTTGTACTCATCATCGGTTAATCTCTTTCCACTAAGAATTTCATTGACACTAACACTAAAAAGTTCTCCTAAAACCAGCATCACATCTGCAGGTGGCAGATATACTCCTGTTTCCCATCGGGAGACTGTTTTATTAGTGACTCCGATTTTTTCTCCGAGCTGCTCTTGCGTCAGACCTTTCTCTTTTCGAAGATCCGCTATAAATTTGCCTGTTTTCATAAGATCCATATGACCCACCTCCTGAGAAAAGCATAGCGAATCTCCACTAAATTGTCTTTACCATAAACAGCGAATTGCTGGACATTTCATTTCCAACCATCGCTCCGACATCTAAATCACAGCCACAACTACCCCTACATCTAACTCGGCAACTCAACATAGTGACATCTAACTTGGCAACTCAACTCTCACACTTTTTGAGCTGATTTGCCCGTGGATAAGTTACCGAGAAGCGCATGTCCCGCCCGATGCCAAATTTGCCCGATTCCCCGAAAACCGCAGTATACTTAAGCTTTCGCGGCTATTTCCCTTCGACCCTTGACATCAAACAGACCGTCTCAACGTGCCCCGTCCGCGGGAACATATCGAACGGCACGGCGCGCCGCAGGTCGTAGCCGCCCTGCCGCAGGATGTCCGCGTCGCGGGCGAGCGTCGCGCTGTCGCAGGAAATATACACGAGCCGTTCAGGCGCAAAGCGAAACACGGCCTGCAGCAGTTCGCTCGCACAGCCCTTGCGCGGCGGGTCAACGACGATCACGTCCGGACGCACGCCTTCCGCGAGCAGCTGCTCCGCCGCCTGTGCCGCGTCCGCGCACAAAAACCGCGCGTTTTCGATCCCGTTGCGCCGCGCGTTCTCCTTGGCGTCCCGGATCGCTTCGGGCACGATCTCGACGCCGATCACAGACTTCGCGCGCTTCGCCATGGACAGGCCGATCGTCCCTGCGCCGCAGTACAGGTCGAGCACCGTCCTGCCGTCCGGTTCGGCGAACTCCGCCGCCTTTTCGTATAAGTTTTCCGCCTGCAGCGCGTTGACCTGATAAAAAGACAGCGCCGACAGCCGGAAACGCAGGCCGCACAGCTCGTCCTCGATATACCCGTCGCCCAAAAGCGGAATGCACGTCCTGCCGAGAATGACGTTGGTATCATCGGGGTTGACGTTCAGCACGACCGAACGGATCTGCGGAACCGCCCGCACAAGCGCGCCGCACAGCGCGTCTGTATGGGGAACACGTTCCGACGCCGCCACGATACAGACCAGCATTTCGCCCGTCCGCTCGCCGCGGCGGATATAGATATGCCGCAGCAGTCCGCGCCGCGTCGTCTCGTCGTAGACCGAAACGCCGCAGGATTCGATCCAGTCCGTGACCGTGCGGAGAATCGTTTCAAAAACAGGCGGCTGCAGACGGCAGCCGCGGCAGTCGATCACACGGTGGCTGCGCGGCGCGAAGAATCCGACGGACAGTTTCCCGTTCTGCATTGCCAGCGGATACTGCGCCTTGTTGCGGTAGCCGTCCGCTTTCGGCGACGGCACGATCGGCTCGACTGCGCCCGTATAGTGTCCGATGCGGCGCAGGTTTTCACGCACCTGGTTTTCTTTCAGCCGCAGCTCCGCGTCATACGTCATATGCCGGAACAGACAGCCGCCGCACTTCGGGAATGCCGGACAATCCGACGCGATGCGGTCGGGAGAAGGTTTGCGGATCTCGCGCACGATCGCGTATGCGTACGTTTTCTTCACTTTGACGATCTGCGCCGTGATCTCGTCCCCCACTGCTGTCGCGGGCACGAGCACCGCCATGCCGTCAACATGCCCCACGCCGCTGCCGGACAGCGTACAGTCCGTTACGGAAAGCGCGATCTGTTCGTTCTTTTTCAATGCGGTTCACCTCACACCGATTCAAGTATAGCAAGAAAAGCGCACCCTGTCAATTTTTGCATTGACATTTTTGCCGCATGCGGTATACTGGATCTGAGGTGAATACAATGCAGGATCTCTATTGTCCGATGAAACTGACCGGCGCGGCAGCCGCCCTGACCGAAGCGCTGGGCGTACCGGCGCCGCACGCCGCCGCACCGGCGCTCGAAGCGCTGACCACCCTGTGCACAGGCGGCGTTGACCGCATTCTGATGTACAATCCCGACGCGGTCGCGCTGTGGCTGTTTGAGAAATACACCGATCTGTTTCTGCCCGTTCTGCGGCATATCCGCCTGACGCTGCCGCTGCGGACGGTCATGCCGTCCGTGACGCCCGTCTGTTTCGGCACGATGTACACGGGCGCGGAGCCGTCGGTACACGGCATACAGTCCTACACGAAGCCGGTCATCCGCACGGACACCGTGTTCGACGCGCTGATCCGCGCGGGCAAAAAGCCGTGCATCGTCTCCACCGGAAACGACAGCATGTCCCGCATCTTCCTCGAGCGCGAGATGGACTATTACATCGTTGATACGCCGGACGAAGCAAACGCCAAAGCCGCGGCGCTGATCGAAGAGGACCGACACGACCTGATCGCGGTCTACAACGGAAACTACGACTCCACCATGCACAAGTTCGGCCCGGAGAGCCGCGAGGCGCTCGACGCGCTGCGGCACAACGTGCGCGCGTTCGACACGCTGGCAAACGAAGTGCGCACACACTGGCAGGCGCACAAAACGCTGATCGCATTCGCGCCGGATCACGGCTGTCACGAGATCGACGGCGACTGCGGCAGTCACGGACTGGATATGCCGGAGGACATGAACATCATCCACTTCTACGGATTGCTTTGAGACAAACAAAAAAGCTGTGCGCGGCCGGTTGGCTTCGCACAGTTTTTTGGTTCATCACGGAAAAACGGGGAATCGAGCAAACAAGAAGTACTGTCATTGCAAAGGGCCGAAGGGGCTGCGGCAACCTCAACCGGATGCCGGTAAAAAAGCAACACCGAAACCTGCATCTTTGGGAGATCGCCGCGTCGCTTCGCTCCTCGTGATGACACTGAAATATCGAATCCCCGTGCTTTCCGTAAAGAGAGAGTGTTTTTATCGTTTTTTGTTGGATAAAATGCATTTCATTCTGTTTGCTTGCCGCCATAGAGTAGAATGCTTACGGCGGCAAGCATGTATGCGTGCCCTACGCAACCGCCGAAAGCGGCATAGATCATGGCACGCCGGAAAAGGCATCGGACGGATACGGCGGGACGATGCGGGCATCGTCCCCTGCGGCTCGCCGGAAGGTACAGCGGACACATGTCGCATTTCGTAACTGGCCGCGTTCGCATTAATACGCGAATGGAACGACCCGGCATAAGAGACGAACACTCGGATTCATGCGTGCGTAGGGGCTGATGCCTACATCTGCCCGATGACGTCTGCAGAACCATCCGCCGCACAGGGTACATATCGTTCCGCATGACAGCACGCCGGAAAAGGCAAAGACAGCCGCACGCTGTCCGTCCGTGTGTAGGGCGCGGATACATCCGCGCCGGAAAAGGCATCGGACGGAAACGGCGGGACGATGTGGGCATCGTCCCCTACGGCTCGCCGGAAAGTACAGCGGGCACATACTGCCTGTCGTGACAAGGCGCGTTCGCTTTAAAAGGAGAATGGAACGACCCGGCATTAGAGAAGAACACACGGATTCGTGTGTGCGTAGGGGCCGATGCCTACATCGGCCCTATGACGTTTGCAGAACCATCCGCCGCGCAGGGTGCATATCGATCCGCATGACGGCACGCCGGAAAAGGCAAATACAGCCGCGCGCTGTCCGTCCGTGTGTAGGGCGCGGATACATCCGCGCCGGAAAAGGCATCGGGTGGGAACGGCGGGACGATGTGGGCATCGTCCCCTACGGCTCGCCGGAAAGTACAGCGGACACATGTCGCCTGTCGTGACAATGCGCGTTCGCTTTAAAACGCGAATGGAACGACCCGGCATAAGAGACGAACACACGGATTCATGCGTGCGTAGGGGCCGATGCCTACATCGGCCCGATGACGTTTGCAGAACCATCCGCCGCACAGGGTGCAGATCGATCCGCATGACGGCACGCCGGAAAAGGCATCGGACGAATACGGCGGGACGATGCGGGCATCGTCCCCTGCGGCTTTGCGGAAGGTACGGTGTCTTGCCGCGGATAGAACAAAGGCCGCCTGCCGGTTTGTCGGCGGACGGTGGGAATGACAAAGGCCGCCCGTTCGGGCGGCCTTCTCGTTATAGCAAAGATCTGTAGCGCGTACTTACGCTTCCTTCTTCTTAAAGCTTACGAAAGCTGCAGCGGCTGCAAGAGACAGCGTCGCGAAAACAGCAACGGAAGCAGCAGAACCGGTCTGCGGGATCTCGCTGGGAGCGGGAGCTTCGGTCGTCGTGGTCAGGCAGGTGCCCTTATAGAACGTGTTGACGAACCAGTTGATGATCTTGTTGGAGGAAAGCTTCTCATAGACAGCGTCAACGTCAACGCCGAGAGCTTTCAGACCAGCAAAGATGTAGGTGACAAGGTCATCCATGATGTTTGCGGGCAGGCTCAGGATGTCATTCACAGAGAACTCTTTGATGCTCTTGCCGATGGAATCGAACGCAGAGCTAAGGAGCTTGCTCATGTTGGTGCTATCCAGACCCTTGGATTCGATCTTCTGCTCAAGAGCGGTAAGATCGCCAGAAGCTGCGACTGTTGCATCGGCTGCGGCAGCAGTGGTGGTCTCGGGGGCCGCTTCGTCTTCGTCAGCTGCGAAAGCAAAGATACCCATGGAGCAAACCAGGATCGCTGCAAGCAGGATGCTTAAAAACTTTTTCATTTTCGAACATTCCTTTCCATTCTTGAAATTCGGGTACGTCAGTACGCCTTTGCTACGTTGAGAATGATACCACATCGGGGGGCCTTTGTCAATGGTTTTTTTGCGATTTTTTTGAATTGTCGGTCACTTTGGTCATAAAATTCAGTTTTTTGGGACACATTTGAACATTTTTTATTCAAAATGTGCAAGACTGAACACTTGCCGCCGTGATTTAGCGCGTCTTGTATCCCTGGTCGATCGTCTTCCAGGAGAGGTAAACGTCGTTGCCGACAATTGTATACGTATCGGAGCTGGCAACAGAGACCTGATCGGTGGAACCGACATAGCGGAAGCCGCAGCCGGCAAGCGCCGTGGTGAACGCGTCGACCATATCCTGGTCGTACATGGTCATGCGCGCGATCAGAATCAGGCAGGAGCGGTCGTTGAACTTGTAGTCGGCCAGGTGACCGTCGACAAATCCCGTGCACCACCAGTGCGGATAGTACGTACGCGTGAACATCTTCTTGTATCCGTTGCCGTCATGTGCGTCGTAGTAGACGGACATTTCCATATTGATCAGGTGGTTGTCGTCCGCGCAGTTGTAATGCGTGGCCGTCACGACATTCTCGCCGGGCGTGCGCGTGTACACGCCGATCTCGCCGCCGATGAACAGGAAGCCGTACTGTCCCTTCCAGCCCTGGATCATCCATTCCAGATCGTCATAGGCGAAGCAGGCGCGCCAGGTGTCGTAGTAGATAACCACGGTAGCCGCTGCCCAGTCATAGATCGCGTTGAAACCGAAGTTTCTCTGCCAGGGGTTGTCGTCCACGTAGTAGAACTGGCCTTCCTCGTTCCACAGGTAGGAAACCACGCCGCCGCTCGCGAGCTGGCTCTGCACGGTCTGGACGTTGACGGTGTCGCCGGTCTGTGTGGGCGGTGCCGTCGTCTTTTCCGGCTTGGTGGTCTTCTCGGGCTTGGTGGTCTTTTCCGGCTTGGTGATCTTCCAAGATCTGGCCGTCGTCTCGGCAGACGCGGGGGTCTGCTTCTGCGTCGTCTGCTGGGCAGGAGTCTGCGGCTGCGTGGGCTGCTGCTGAACCGGAGCCTGCGGCTGCGTCGGCTGCTGCTGTGCAATGACGGTGGTCGGCGCAGCTGGCTGCGTCTGGTTGTCCATCGTCTCCAGGATGTCACTGATGATGTCTGCCGTCGTTTCTTCCGCAGGGTAGGTAAACTGCTCGGTCACGGCGACGGTCGTGGATGTGTCCGCAGCCTTTTCGGGCTGTTTTTTGAGTCCCTTCACGATGAAGGGCGCGGCCGCGACGGCCACGACAGCCACGACTGCGGCGGCAACAATGCCGTTTCTTGCTGTCTTAGTCATGCTTCACATTCCTTTCTTTGCGTGTTGCATACAAGATGATTTGGTTACAATGTTGGTGGAGATGGCGGTAATCGAAACCGCGTCCGAAAGCTCATCCTCGCAACGTTCTACGAGCGTAGTCCATGGTTTGGGATTCCCCCGCGAAGACGCGCATGAACACGCTTCTCCGGTCGGTAGCCGCTTGTGCATGACGAAGGCCGCGGCGCTCCTTCGTACACGTTCACCGCTGAATGACGCCCTTATCCGGGCCGCGGTCCTCCCGGTAAGGACGGCTGCTTAAAAGTTAAGCAGCTTTAAGAACTGTGTTGTTGTCGTTTATTTTGAAATAAACTGCGGCTTTTATAGCGGCTCCGCACCGCTGCTCGCTGATCACGCCTCAAAACCCCCGTCGAAATCCTTTCATCCCCATGAAGGACTCAACACAAGTTTCCGGCGAGGCGCCATGCGTCCCAAAGAGCGGTCATCCCCGCTCCTTCATGGCGCGCTCGATGCTGCGCTTGGCGTCTCGGTCGGCCTGCACATCGCGCTTGTCGTAGAGCTTTTTGCCCTTGCAGAGACCGACTTTGACCTTAGCTTTGCCTTTATTGAAATAAACCGACAGCGGTACGAGTGTCAGCCCCTGCTGGCGGGTAATGCCGAACAACCGCATGATCTCCCGGCGGTGCATCAGCAGTTTGCGCACACGCAGCGGATCGCGGTTGAAGATATTGCCCTGTTCGTAGGGACTGATGTGCATGCCGTTGACGAATATTTCCCCGTCTCGGATATTGCACCAGGCGTCCTTGAGATTGACCTTGCCCTGCCGGACGGACTTGACTTCCGTTCCGCACAGGACGATACCGGCCTCGATCTCCTCGAGTACGAAGTAGTCGTGATAGGCTTTGCGGTTTGTCGCAACGGCCTGCTCCTGCGGTTTCTGCACGATCACAACTCCCCCTACTCATACAATTCGATATTATAACACAATTGCCCTGTTTGTCAAGTGAATTTTTATTTCTTCTTTCGGGAGAATGTCGGCTTTTGTGCGAATTTTGCGCGTTTTGCTTCGATTCTCGCCATTTCTCTGCGTTTTTTATCCATTTCCTTGCGGCGTTTTTCTTTCTCTCTTTCGGCCTGCCGCAGCTCGGGGTTCTCCCGGTACAGCACGATCACGCCGCCGATCACCTGGATGACGTCCGCGTGCGTGCGCGCGGCGATCTCCTGTGCCATTTCCTTGGGCGGCTGCGGGATCGTCTCGAGCAGCGCCTTGATCTTAATGAGCTCGCGCGCGTCCAGCGCCGCCTCGACCTGCGCGATCAGCGCGTCGGACACGCCGCCCTTGCCGATCTGGAACACAGGTTCGAGCGAATTTGCCGCTGCGCGGAATTTTGCGCGTTCTTTGCCTGTCATAACGATTGTACCTTCCTCATTCAAGCGGTGATCCTGCCCGAAGGATCCCTTTTTCTTCCAGCTTCCGCGCCAGCGCCTCCAATGCGCGGCGGCGGTGGCTGATCGCGTCCTTTTCCGCGTCGGTCAGCGTCGCCATGGAGCGTCCGCCCGCCTCGTCCGGCACAAACACGGGATCGTAACCGAATCCGCCGCTGCCGGATCGCGCGAAGGCGATCGAACCGGTGCATTCGCCGCGGGCCAGGATCTGCGTCCCGTCCGGGAACGCGCAGCACGCCGTGCAGACGAACCGCGCCGTGCGTGCCTGCTGCGGCACATCGCGCAGCGCATGCAGGAGCTTGTCGATGTTTTTATCGTCGTTGCCGTGCTCGCCGGCGTACCGTGCGGAGTACACGCCGGGCGCGCCGTTCAGCGCGTCCACTTCGAGTCCGGAGTCGTCCGCCACACAGGGCATCCCGCTCTCGCGGCAGCCGCTCTCGGCTTTGAGGATCGCGTTCTCGCGGAACGTCTCCCCCGTCTCCTCGACGTCGGTGAGCTCGACGCCGGCCTGCTCGGCCGTCAGCACCTGCACGCCCAGCGGCGCAAGGATGCGTTCGAGCTCGGCACGTTTCTTTTGATTATGCGTCGCCAGCAAAAAGTTCATACGTCTTCTTCCTCTTGCGCCTGCTCCTGTTCGTCGGCGCTGTGATCCGGCATTTCCACGTCGAACAGACTGTGCGCGAACGCCATCGGGTCAAACGGCTGCAGGTCGTCGATCTTTTCGCCGACGCCGATGAACTTGACCGGCACCTTCAGATCGTTCTTGATGTTCAGCACGACGCCGCCGCGCGCGGTACCGTCGAGCTTGGTGAGGATGATGCCCGTGATCTCCGCCACGTTCAGGAACTCGCGCGCCTGGTTGACGGCGTTCTGTCCCGTCGTCGCGTCCAGCACCAGCAGCACCTCGCGGTCGGAGTACGGCAGCTCGCGGTCGATGACGCGGTAGATCTTGCCCAGTTCCTCCATCAGATGCTTCTTGTTGTGCAGACGGCCGGCCGTGTCCACGATGATGACGTCGGCGTCGCGCGCTTTGCCCGCGGCGATGCTGTCGAACACGACGGCTGCGGGATCGGCGCCTTCCTTGTGCTTGATCATATCGACGCCTGCGCGGTCCGCCCATTCCTGGAGCTGCTCGATCGCAGCGGCGCGGAAGGTGTCGGCGGCGGCCAGAATGACTTTTTTGCCCTCGGACTTGTAGTACGCCGCCAGCTTGCCGATGCTGGTCGTCTTGCCCACGCCGTTGACGCCGATCACAAGGATGACGGACGGCATGGTGATGAGGTTCATTTCCTCGCCGCCGGAGAGCATATCCGCCACGATCTCCTGGATGGCGCGCTTGACCTTGTCGGCGGTGCGCAGATTCTCCTGCTGGGCGCGTTCGCGCAGCTTCGTCACGATCTCCTCGGCGGTGTACACGCCCACGTCGCCCATGACCAGCACTTCCTCGAGGTCGTCGAAGAAGGTGTCGTCGATCTCGACCTTGCCGTAGAGCATGTTGTCGATGGCGGCGGACATGTTTTCGCGGGTCTTTTTCAGGCCCTTATTGATCTTTTGAAAAAGTCCCATATTCTATACTCCATCAGTATCTGTATTCTAAAGCGGGATTCAGTCGGATTCCTGCACGTTCTTGGCGATGTTTTCGATCGTCGCGCGCAGGGACGAATCCTTTTCCTTCTGCTTCTTGATCTCGCGCAGCGCGTGCACCACGGTGGAGTGGTCGCGGCCGCCGAATTCCTGACCGATCGCCTTGGTCGACATGCCGGTCAGATCGCTGATGACGTCCATTGCGATCATGCGCATACGGGACGTCTGGGCGTCGCGTTTCTTGGAGCGCAGGTCGGCGGGGTCGGCGTTGAACGTGCGCGCCGTTTCCTCGATGATGCGTTCGACCGTCACCTTTTCGGGGCGGGACTCGTTGAGGATGTCCTTGATCGCCGCCTGCACGGTCGCCATGTTGGGCGTTGAACCGTGGATGGTCACGACGGCCTTGATCTTCTTGACCGCGCCCTCGAGCTGACGGACGTTGTTCTTGATGCGGTCGGCAATGTACTGCACCACGTCGTCGGACAGTTTCAGATCGAGCGTTTCCGCCTTGCGCTTGACGATCGCCATGCGCGTCTCGACGTCCGGCGGCTGGATGTCCGCGATCAGTCCCATCTCGAAGCGCGTGCGCAGACGGTCCTCGAGCGTGGAGATGTCCTTCGGCGGGCGGTCGGACGTCAGCACGATCTGGTTGCCGGCCTGTGTGAGCGTATTGAACGTATAGAAGAACTCTTCCTCCGTGGCGGGCTTGCCGGCGATGAACTGGATGTCGTCCACCAGCAGCACGTCCGCCGTGCGGTACTTCTCGTGCAGCGCGGTCATGGCGCTCTGGCCGATCCCGATGCCGCGCACGATCTCGTTGGTGAACGCCTCGCCCTGCGTGAACAGCACGTTCGCCTTGGGATTGTTCTGGCGGATCTCATGCGCGATCGCGTTCAGCAGATGCGTCTTGCCCAGACCCGAACGCCCGTAGATGAACAGCGGATTGTATGCCCCGCCGGGATTGGCCGCGACTGCCTGCGCCGCGGCATGGGCGAATTTGTTGGACGAGCCGACGACGAACGTCTGGAACGTGTTGTCCTCGTGGAAGCTCTTTTCCACATCCTCGATCGAAGGCGACGCCTGCGCGGCGCTCTCCGCGTTCACAAGGCGCACCTCGACCGCAAAACCGAGCGCTTTCTCAAACGCGTCGTGCAGCACGGTGCTGAACTTCTGCTCGATGATCTTGCGCTTGAATTCGACCGTGGACAGCGTAACGGTGCTGCCGTCGAAGCTGACAGGCTCCAGATCTTCCAGCCAGACTTTATACACAATGTCGGACACCTCGCCCCGGAGGACTTCCGAAACGACTGCCCACAACTCTGTAAAAGAATTCATCTTTCATTCCCCTTTGCACAAACCGAAACCTGTGCGCTTCCAAAACGGAAACGGCACGAAAACCCATAATAATCACAAGATATTATAGCACAGAAGGGGCTTGTTTTCAACTTCTTTATATTGTGGAGCTGCGCGCAAAAATGTCTATTGGTAGAAATCTTAAACAAATCTTAATAAGTCCTGCCTTGTATCTTAAAGATTGATCCTGTATACTGAAATCGTTGAAAGCGCACAGCGCTTCAATCTCCGGTGCTGCCGGTTATCTCCACCAAACCGCAGATCCTTTCTCACACCGGAGGCTGTATGGATGCGGGCGGTTGACCCCTCCGCCCGCACATGCGTCTTTTTTACCGCATCCCCCTTCGTCTCTCCCCCGAGGCGAAGTAAAATAACCGACACAAAATCGAAAGGAGGAAACGGCGTCAAAAACAGCATATGAGAGAAGCAGTTTCGTCTGATGCCGTCGTCCCGGCAGCCGACAGAACTGCTTTTTTTGTATACCTTTTATAATATAGTATTCTCCGGCTTGACTTTGCCGTGCCGCGGCGGTACAATAAACATACACTTTCTGTGAAAAGGAGAATGCATATGCTTTCCATGCCCGAATATCTCGAACAGATTGCCGCAACGCGCGACAAGCGGATGCAGTGGTGGCGCGAGGCGCGCTTCGGCATCTTCGTCCACTACGGCCTGTACGCCCAGATGGGACGCAACGAATGGGTGCAGTCGTGCGAAAACATCCCGGTCGAAGAATACGAAAAGCTCGCCGAGACCTTCGCGCCCAAAGAGGGCTGCTGCCGCGAATGGGCGGCGATGGCAAAGGCCGCGGGCGCCAAATACATGGTGCTCACGTCCCGCCACCACGAAGGGTTCAGCCTGTGGGACTCCAAGGTCAACCCCTTCAACTCGGTCAACTACGGCCCGCACCGCGACATCGTGCGGGAATTCGTCGACGCCTGCCGCGAGTACGGACTGAAGATCGGCTTCTATTCGTCGCTCATGGACTGGCACCATCCCGACGGCGGCCGATGCGCCAGCGATCCCGAAGCACGCGCACGCTTCACCAAGTACATCCGCGATCTCAACGAGGAGCTGCTCACGCAGTACGGCAAGATCGACATCCTCTGGTACGACGTGCCGCAGCCGCTGCAGCACGCGGAGGGCTGGGATTCGCTCGCGCGCAACCAGTATCTGCGCTCCCTGCAGCCGGACATCCTCATCAACGACCGCAGCCGCATCCCCGAAGACTTCGGTACCCCCGAAGAACACCTGACGCCCTCCGAGCGCGACTGGGAGGCGTGCATGACGTTCAACGGCATAAGCTGGGGTTACATCGACTCCGAACAGGCCGCGCCCTACAGCTACACGCCGCAGCGCATCCTCGGTATGCTTCAGACGTGCTGCGAACGCGGCGGAAATTTGCTGCTGAACTTCGGCCCCACGGCAGATGGTTCGGTACCGAACGAAGTAGTGGAACCGTTGACAAAAGTCGGCGAATGGCTCAAGGTCAACGGCGAGGCGGTCTACGGAAAAATGACCCGGACGTGGGGCAACACCAACCAGGCCAACGCCGTTTCCCGCCCCTCGACCAAGGGAAACACCGTCTATATGTGGAACAAGATCTGGTCGCCCTACAAGGGAACGATGGGGCTCGGCGGGTTCCAGACCTGCCCGAAATCCGTCACGCTCATGGACGGTACGCCGATCGACTTCGAGTTCAAGGGCTCGCGCATCCTGCTCAAAAACGTGCCCGAGGAAAATCCCGACCCCATCCTGCACGTGCCGGTCGTGCGCATCGAGTTCGACGAGCCGCCGGTATACCGGTTCGCGTCCTACTTCCCGCAGCTGCATGAAGGCAGACCGTCCGATACCGAAGTCCTGTAAAGAACGCGGCGTGTCCGCGCGGCGAACGAACCGTAAACCCCCTGTAAATTTTTCGTGAATTTTTTAAAGAAAACGTCCGAAGTTGCATAAATCGTGCAACTTTCGGGCGTTTTTTGCCTATATATGAAGGGGGTTTTACCATGAAAGAACACGCACATCCGCAGTACCTCTCGGAGCTCAACGCGTTTCACCGCTGGCTCGGCACGCATTGCCTCGGCGCGAACGCGATCCTGATGTGGTTCATGCTGATCGGTCTCGTCAACGCTGGCGGCTGGGAGGAATGGGTGCAGATCGACAACACGCGCCTGATGTGCCTTGTCCGCACCAAAACCGAAAAGACGGCGATGCGCGCACGAAAAGAGCTGATCGACGCGGGACTGCTCGTGTACGAAAAAGGCAGGCGCGGCCAGTGCGGGCGGTATAAGCTGTGCTGGCTTTCCTGCGGCGATACGGACAGCGCCGATCGGTACGACAGTCAGAATGACGGTGTTTATGAGGGCGTTAATGACAGCCTGAATGACAGTCTAAATGACAGCCTAAACGACAGCTATTCGACAGCCTATCCGACAGAGATGCATACATTATATACAAGAAAAGATAAAGAGAAAGACAAGACGAGAGAAAACAAAGCGCGCGCGTGCGCGCCTTTGGGGGATTCGTGGCGCACATATGCCGATATGCGGCGAAGGATGCG
>CADARP010000033.1 GCA_902790325.1 Oscillospiraceae bacterium
GCCTTTAGCTCGCAGTTTTGCTGAATGCCACCCCGACAAATTCCGATTCGTAGGGGACGATGCCCACATCGTCCCGCCGTATCCGTCCGTTGTCTTTTCTGGCGTACCGCCTGTGTTTTCCGATGCCGTTCTCCGCGGACGGCGCTTCGCTCCGCGCGATGGCACCACCTTAACTTGCGTCTGACCATCCCACAAAATTCCGTGATGAACCTCTTTTTGCGTCATGCGGTCAGCACAACTGCGCGGAAAGGTTTTGGTATTTCGTTCTGGCGGCGTCGATCTTCGACTGCTGCGCGGCGGCTGTCGGATACCAGCCGTGCTGCTGCATCGCGGTGAAGACGCCGGACTGCATGTTGTGCTCGTCACGCAGGATGTTGAGAAAGTCGCATTTGAGTCCCTCGTGGACGCATTCGCCGCCAAAGGTGTTGTACGCGCCGGAAATCTGCTTCTGCGATGTGAGCATATCGTCCAGGATCTGCCGATCGTCCAGGTTTTGCGCACGCGTGTTTTCGCCGTGGATCATGGGGTTCCCTCCTTACTGTAAATGTCCCATCAGGGTGTCGAAATGCTGCTTGTGCCGGCCGGCAAGCTGGTCGCACATCGTGCGGATCTGCGGGTCCTGCGCGAGCGCGGCATACCCCTTGTACTTGCGGATCAGCATCTGTTCGAGATGCAGTTGATCCTCCAGGGCGGACAGCTCTTTTTCAGTCAAATCGGCCATACTGTTCCCTCACTCCTTCGGATTGGATTACGGGAATAGTATGGCCGGATCGGAAAAGATTATGCGTTTTTTCGTTACCCGATGCGCAGGAAGGAGAGCGCGTCCACGCGGATGTTGCCGACGGTCGCCTGCTTGTCGGTGTAGTTTACGTAAATGATCGCGCCGTTGTCGTACTTCGTGTAGTGCACGCCGGGCGCCGCGGCGCCGTTGTCGGTGATGCGCGCGTCGCGCAGACCGGCCAGCGCGTCGTTGACCGCAAGATAGTAACTCACGGCGTCGTTGAGCTGTTCCTCGTAGCACAGCTTTTCGCCGCCGGAGCGGCTGAAGCACCAGGTGTAGCTCGGACAGCAGCCGTATTCGACCGCGCGCAGCCGTGTGCGGACGCTGTCCGCGGTGAGGTTGACGCTGTCGCCGGAGTAATCGAGCGAGCCGTGCAGGATCATCTGCACAAACGGCACGCAGGTGTACAGCCTGTCACGCTCCGCGTAGCCGGAGGTCTGCGGCAGACCGGAAATGACGTCCGCGTACCGCACGGCGTAAAAGTATCCCGTATCGACCATCAGAAGGCGGTCGGTCGACAGCGCGGGCAGATTCTCCGCGATCAGATCCCTTGCCTGCAGGCGGTCGGTGTAGCCCTGCGCGTAGTCGCTGGACAGGCAGGACGAGACGTCCGAGATGCAGAATCCGTCCGGCGTGATCTTTTTGGCGTCGGTCAGAAGGCGGACAACGCTGCCCTCGATCGTGGACGGGCGCAGCAGCTTGCGCGTATAGATGCGATCGCCGACGGTCTGTTTCGCCGAGGCGGTCTCGCTCTTGATGTTGAGCGCGCCGACGCCCGAAAAACTGCCCTGCGCGCGCACGGACAGGAGCGACGCGTCGAGATACAGACTGTGTCCCTGCGCGGTGGTGTAGTCCGCGAGTTTGCGCAGATCTTTTCTGCCGCCCATGCGCATTGCGAGATCGAGCCTGCCGGCGTCCTGCGCGTTTGTGCCGCCGCGCAGCGCGCCGAGATAGCGGATGTCGATGTTGTTGACGCCCTTGGACTTCATGCGGCTGAGCAGATCCTGCGCCTCGTCGAAGTTCGTCAGGATCTGCGGGAAGCCGAGTTTGGTCCCGCTGACCGCGCCGAGGATGTTCAAATGGAACGGCATGTATTCCTCGTTCTGCAGCGTGTCCGTGGACAGATAGCCCATGCGCATGAACTGCTCGCGGCAGGCGGCGGCGACGCCGTCCAGCTCCGCGTTCGCGCCGCCCAGAAGGCGCACGCACAGGCGGATCGGCTCGGTATATGTATTCTTGCTGACAAAGGTCACGGCGCTGCCGTTCTTTTCACCCTCGCACATCTGTGTCAGCGTAAAGCGCGCGCCGACCGTGTTGAAGCCCTGCGCCGCCGACACGCGCTCGGCGTGGATCGTGGCCAGCGCGTCGCCCTGTTCGATGATGACGGCAAAGGCGTTATCGCCCTGTTTGGCGGCAAACGCCGGGAACAGCGCGCTCTTTGCCTGCGATTCGGAAGGCACGGCGGGATCGTCGCCGTAGACGCGCAGATCGATGGGCGTGAAGGCGGGGTCCTGCACGTCCGTGTGCAGCAGCGTGCCGCAGCCGTCCGGCAGCAGGAAATAGTCGCCCGCCGCGCCCTGCGTGCTCGCCCCGAAGAACGGCAGCAGCGACATGCCGCAGACGACGGCGTCCGCGTTTTCGGACAGATTCTTCCAGTCGGCGGTGACATACAGATTGCCGTCGCGCAGCTCATAGGTCACGATTACCTTGAACGCGACGTCCGTGCGCGCAAAGTCCGAGGCTTTGACGGTGTTGTCGAGGATCTTGCTTTTGTCGGTGATCTTGCGCGCCGCGGTTTCGTCCGCGGTGATGATATAGAATACGGACAGACCCGAGCGCTTGCCGTCGTTGAACGGATGGAAGGCGGCGTTGCCGTACTGCACGCTGTCGTCCTGCGAGTTGAGCTTGTACATCGTGTTGCCGTACAGGACGTCGAGCGTGAGCGTTGCGGCGGCGGTGCTGCCGGCCGCAGCCGTCGTCGGCAGGGCGTACCAGTATTTTTCGCGCGTTCTTTCGTACAGCGCGATGCCGTAGCTGTCGCTGTCGAGATACAACTGCATCAGACCCGACGACGCGATCGGGGAGCCGAGCTTGTCGGGATGCAGCAGATGCAGCGCCGGATCGCGCGTCTGGCTCGTGTGTTCGGCGATCTTGCCGCTGACGGTCATCACGGCGGCGGCAGGCACGGCGCCTTTGCCGCTGCCGCATCCGGCAAATTGAAGCAGCAGCGCGTAGACGAGCGCGCAGGCGAGCAGACGGATAACGGTATTTCGCACGGTAAACCCAGTCCTTTCCGAGTACCAAAAGATTCAAACTAAACTATATATTACCACAAACACGGCGGCAATACAAGTTTTTTTGCGGTGCGCAGCCGGTAAAGATTTTTTGCAATATTCTTTTTTGCACTTGACTTTTACCCTTTAATGTGCTAAACTAACCGCAACACAGACAGAAAGAAAGGAGTCCGTTATGCGCAAGGCCGGTTTTTCCTATTGGTTTACGTACGTTCGCTTTTACGCGGGCTACTTTTTCGGCACCCAAAATACAGCCGCAGCACGGACTTGACGGACAGCTTTTAAAGCGTTGCGGTTCTGTATTTTTACGGAACCGCTTTTATTTTTTTCGGACGCGTTTCGGCGCGGAAAGGATGACGTATGAGCGAGGATTTGCAGGCGATCCGGTCAAAGATCGCGGAAACGGACGCGCAGATGGCGGAGCTTTTTGTCCGCAGGATGCATTTGGTGCGGGAGGTGGCGGCGTACAAGAAAGCGTACGGACTGCCGATCCTGGACGCCGCGCAGGAGGCGCGCGTGCTCGAACGCGGCGCGGAACGCGTGCGGGACGCGCAGCTCGGCGGCTACTACCGCGCGTTCCTTGTGCACATGATGGATCTGTCGAAGCAGTACCAGCGCCGTCTGACGGAAGGCGTGAAGGTCGCGTACAGCGGTGTGCCGGGCGCGTTTGCGCATATCGCGGCGGGGCGCATCTTTCCGGACGCCGTTCTGACGCCGTTCTCCTCGTTTCGTGAGGCGTACGCCGCGGCGGAAAGCGGCGCGTGCGATTACGCGGTCATCCCGATCGAAAACAGCTACGCGGGCGAAGTCGGACCCGCGATGGATCTGATGTTTGACGGCGAGCTGTATGTGACGGGCGTGTACACGCTGCCCGTTACGCAGAATCTGCTGGGCGTGCACGGAAGCCGCATTGCGGACGTGCGCCGCGTTGTCAGCCACCCGCAGGCGCTCTCGCAGTGCGAGGCGTACATCCGCCGTCACGGCTGGCAGACCGTGAGCGCCGAGAACACTGCCGCGGCGGCAAAACAGGTCGCCGAAAGCGGCGATCCGGCGACGGCAGCCGTCGCCAGCGCGGAAACGGCGGCGCTGTACGATCTGGAGGTGCTGGATCACAACATCAACGAGAGCAGCGTCAACACGACGAAATTCGCCGTATTCACGCGCGTGCGCGAGGACAGGCGTCCCGGCGGCGAGGACAGCTTCATCCTGATGTTCACTGCCGCGGACGTGGCGGGATCGCTCGCCAAGGCGATCAACGTCATCAGCGATTACGGCTTCAACATGAAGACGCTGCGCAGCCGCCCCGTCAAGGAAAAGGCGTGGGAATACTACTTCTACGTCGTGGTCGAGGGCGACGTATCGTCGCCGCGCGGACAGCGGATGCTCGACGCGCTGTCCGGCCAGTGTCAGAAACTCAAGGTCGCCGGCCATTATACGGCAGAAAAAGAACTGAAAGAAGGGGAAACGGTATGATCGTACAGGTTCGTCTCGGGGACGCGTCCTATGACGTCGTGATCGAACACGGCTGTCTCGGCCGCGCGTCCGAACTGCTGCGGCTCGAACGCAGGGTGATGATCGTCACGGACAGCGGCGTGCCGCGGGAATACGCCGAAACGCTGGCGTCCCAGTGCGCAAGCGCCGAGATCTTCGTCGTCGGACAGGGCGAGGACAGCAAGAGCTTTCCTGTCCTGCAGCAGATTCTCTCGCGGATGCTCGCGTGCGGATTCACACGAAGCGACTGCGTGGCGGCGGTCGGCGGCGGCGTGGTCGGCGATCTGGCCGGTTTCGCTTCCGCCGTGTTCATGCGCGGCGTCGACTTTTACAATATCCCGACGACGGTGCTCTCACAGGTGGATTCCTCCGTCGGCGGCAAAACGGCGGTCAATCTCGACGGCATGAAGAATATCGTCGGCGCGTTCCACCAGCCGAAAAAGGTGCTGATCGATCCGGATACGCTGCGCACGCTTCCGCAGCGGCAGATCGCCAACGGGCTTGCGGAGGCGGTCAAGATGGCGCTGACGAGCGACGAAGAACTGTTCCGGCTGTTCGAGCGGGAGGACGCGGCGGCGCACCTCGACACGATCATCGAGCGCTCCGTGCGCACCAAGGCGGCGGTCGTCGCCGAGGACGAAACGGAGCAGGGACTGCGGCGCATCCTCAATTTCGGCCACACGATCGGCCATGCCGTCGAGAGCTTCGAGGGGCTGCACGGCCTTTACCACGGCGAATGCGTCGCGCTGGGGATGCTGCCGATGTGCAGCGACAGTGTGCGCGCGCGGCTTGTGCCGGTGCTGCGAAAGCTCGGGCTGCCGACTGCGCTGACGGTCGACCGTGAGGCGGTCGCCGCGGCGATGCTCCACGACAAGAAGATGCAGAAAGACGGCGTCTGCGCCGTTTACGTCGATGCGGTCGGGTCGTTCCGGCTGCAAACCACGCCCGTCGAAACGCTCGCAAAAGCGCTCGACGTCATTCCGAAACAGGAGGCGCGCGCATGAAAAACAGTATGGGACAGGCGCTGTGTGTGACGCTGTTCGGCGAAAGCCACGGCGAGGCGGTCGGCGCGGTGCTCGACGGTCTTGCGCCGGGGATCGCGGTGGACGAGGTTTTTATTGCGCATCAGCTCACGCTGCGCCGCCCTTCGGGAAAGACGGGCACGGCTCGGCGGGAGACGGACGCGTTCCGCATTGTCAGCGGTGTTTTCGGGGGCAGAACGACCGGAACGCCGCTGTGCATCCTGATCCCCAACAGCGACACGCACAGCAAGGATTACGCCGCCGCGCGCGCTCTGGCGCGTCCGGGACACGCGGACTACACGGCGTACTGCAAATATCACGGATTTGAGGACTACCGCGGCGGCGGTCATTTCAGCGGCCGCGTGACGGCGGCGCTCGTTGCGGCGGGTGCTGTGGTGCTGCCCGCCCTGCGGGAGAAAGGGATCGCGGTCGGTACGCATATCGCGCGCTGCGCCGGTGTGGACGACCGGACGTTCGGCGATCTTCCGGCGGACATCAACGCACTGTCCGAGACGGCGTTTGCCGTGCTGGACGCGGACGCGGCGCAGGCGATGCGCGCAAAGATCGAAGCTGCGCAGAAAGAAGGCGACAGCGTCGGCGGCGTGCTGGAAACGGCGGTCGCCGGTATGCCCGCAGGCGTCGGCGAGCCGTGGTTCGACACGGTCGAAGGCGTTCTCGCGCACGCGCTGTTTTCCGTTCCCGCGGTCAAGGGCGTACAGTTCGGCGCGGGCTTCGACATGGCCGACGCACCCGGCAGCGCGTTCAACGACAGCTTCCGCGTCGAGGACGGAAAGGTCGTCACAACCACGAATCACAACGGCGGCGTGAACGGCGGCATCACAAACGGTATGCCGATCGTGTTCCGCACGATGGTCAAACCCACGCCGTCGATCTATAAACCGCAGCAGACGGTCGATTTCCTGCAAAACGAAAACGCCGAGCTGCAGATCGCGGGCAGACACGATCCGGCGATCCTGCACCGCGCGCGCGTCGTGATCGACAGCATGACGGCGCTGGTGCTGTACGATCTGCTGGCTGTGCGGTACGGAACAGATCACTTCGGAGGCGGCAGATGATGGAATACGGCTGTATTGCGCAGAAGCTCGGACACAGCTTCTCGAAGTCGATCCACGAAAAGATCGACAGCTACGCGTACGAGCTGCGCGAGGTCGCGCCGGACGAACTGGACGCGTTCATGAAGGCGCGGGATTTCCGCGGCATCAACGTGACGATCCCGTACAAACAGGCCGTCCTGCCGTATCTCGACGACGTGAGCGAGACGGCAAAGGCGATCGGCGCGGTCAATACGATCGTCAACCGCGGCGGGAAACTGTTCGGCGACAATACCGATTTCGGCGGCATGACGGCGCTCATTAGCCGCATGGGGCTGACCCTGCGCGGCAAAAAGGTGCTGGTGCTCGGAACGGGCGGCACGAGCAGGACGGCGCTCGCGGTCGCGTCTTCGCTCGGCGCGGCGTACGCATCGCCCGTCAGCCGGCAGGCGAAGGAAGGCGCGCTGACGTATGACGACGTGTACCGCGCGCACACGGATGCGCAGATCCTCATCAACACGACGCCCGTGGGCATGTATCCCAAAACAGAGGGCATGGCGGTGCGTCCGGACGCGTTTCCCGCGCTGGAAGGCGTGGTTGACGCGGTCTACAACCCGCGGCGTTCGGAGCTTGTGCAGGCGTCGCGCGCGCTGGGCGTTCCCGCCGAGGGCGGACTGTATATGCTCGTGTCGCAGGCGGTGCTGGCGGCGCGGCGCTTTACCGGCAGGGACTATCCCGACACACTGACCGACGACGTCTACCGCGCGGTGCTCGCGGAAAAGGAGAATCTTGTGCTGATCGGCATGCCCGGCAGCGGCAAGACGACGGTCGGCAGAATGGCGGCCGAAGGGCTCGGACGGACGTTTGTCGATCTCGACGACGAGATCGTCCGCGCGGCAGGCTGCACGATACCGGAGATTTTCGCAAAAGAAGGCGAGCAGGCGTTCCGCGACCTCGAATCGCGGGTGACGCGCGAAGTCTCGGCGCAGAACGGACTGGTCATCGCCACGGGCGGCGGCTGCGTGCTGCGGGAGGAAAACGTGCGCGCGCTGCGCATGAACGGACGGCTGCTCTGGCTCGACCGTCCGCTCGAACAGCTTGTCCCGACCGGCGACCGGCCGACGGCGGACAGCGAAGAAAAAATGCGCGCGCTTTACCGTGTGCGCGAACCGGTCTACCGCGCGAGCGCGGACGCGGTCATCCGCTCGGACGGGATCGCGGAACACGCGGCGTCCGCCGTGCTCGAACGCTTTTCGGAGGAATTGAACAGATGAAATTATTGGTACTCAACGGACCCAATCTGAATATGCTCGGCATCCGCGAGCCGGAGCTGTACGGCAGCGAGAGCTTTGCCGCGCTGTGCCGGAGACTGTCGGAATACGCCGAAGAACACGGCGTCGAGATCGAACAGTATCAGTCGAATCACGAGGGCGATCTCGTCGATAAGATCCAGGCGGCGTACGGCAATACGGACGGGATCGTCATCAATCCCGCCGCGTATACGCACACGAGCGTCGCGCTGCTCGACGCGCTCAAGGCGGTGTCGATCCCCGCTGTGGAGGTGCACATCTCCGACGTTGCGCGCCGTGAGGATTTCCGGCAGGTCAGCTACGTGCGCGCCGCGTGCGAAAAGACGATCTGCGGCCATGGGCTCGACGGCTATTTTGAGGCGCTCGATTATCTGCGCGCGCGGGGGACGAACGCATGACCGCGGTCATTGCCCCGTCGAAAGCGCACGGTACCGCCGCGGCGCCGCCGTCCAAAAGCATGGCGCACCGGATGCTGCTGTGCGCGGGTCTGTGCCCGGGCGAAAGCACGGTGCGCGGCGTCGCGGATTCCGAGGACACGCTCGCCACGGTCGACTGTCTGCGCGCTTTGGGCGCACAGGTCGAAAAAACGGACGGCATTGTCCGCGTGCGCGGTATACGGGACGCGTCGGAACACGCCGTCCTGCCGTGCCGCGAGTGCGGCAGCACGCTGCGCTTCTTTGTGCCGGTCGCGCTGCTGCGGGACGCGCCGGTGACGCTCACGGGCAGCCGGACGCTGCTTGCGCGCCCGCTGTCGGTCTATGCGCGCATCTGCCGCGAACAGGGGTTGTCGTTCGATCTCGGCGCGGACGCGTTGACCGTCCGCGGAAAACTGCGCGCCGGACGCTTTTCGGTGCCGGGCGACGTCAGCAGCCAGTTTGTCAGCGGGCTTTTGTTCGCGCTGCCGCTGCTGGACGCGGACAGCGTGATCGACATACTCCCGCCCGTGCAGAGCGAGCCGTATATCCGCATGACGCTGCAGGCGCTCGGCGCGTTCGGCGTGTCGGCGCGGATGGAGGGCGCCCGCATCACGGTGCCCGGCGGACAGGCGTATATGCCGCGGGACGCCGAGGTCGAGGGCGACTGGTCGAACGCCGCGTTCCCCGACGCGCTGCAAGTGCTCGGCGGGAATGTGCGCGTCACGGGTCTTCGTGACGACAGCCTGCAGGGGGACAAGGTTTACAGGGACTATTTCGCGCTGCTGGATGCGGGCGCGCCGACGCTCGATCTTTCGGACTGTCCGGATCTCGGACCGGTGTGCATGGCGCTGGCGGCGGCAAAACACGGCGCGCGTTTTACGGGCACGCGCCGTCTGCGGCTCAAAGAGAGCGACCGCTGCGCGTGCATGGCGGCGGAGCTTGCGAAGTTCGGCGTGCGGTGCGCGGTCGGAGAAGACGACATGACCGTGTGCGCATCGCCTCTGCAAACGCCGGCAGAACCGCTGTCGGGACACAACGACCACCGCATCGTGATGGCGCTGTCGCTGCTTCTGAGCGTGACGGGCGGCCGGATCGAGGGCGCCGAGGCTGTGCGCAAAAGCTGGCCGGAGTATTTTACCGTATTGCGATCTTTGGGAATCGAGGTGGATTTCGATGGAATGGATACATAAACGTAACGTGCTGATCGTCGGTCTCGGACTGATCGGCGGCAGCTATGCCCGCGCGCTCAAGCGGCTGGGATACCGCGTGACGGCGCTGGACAAAAAAGAGAGCGCCATCCGCTATGCGCTCGATCACCGTATCATCGACGCGGGCGTCACATCGCCGGAGCCGGACGTGCTCGGCAGCGCGGACGCGGTGATCTTTGCGCTGTATCCCGGCGTGTTCGTCGAGTGGATACGCGACAACCAGCATCTGCTCAAGTCCGGCGCGATGCTCACGGACGTCACGGGCGTCAAGTCGTGCATCGTGTACGACATCCAGAACATGCTGCGGCCGGATCTCGAATTCATCGCGGCGCATCCCATGGCGGGACGCGAGGTCTACGGCGTGGAGAACAGCGACGACCGCATTTTCCGCGACGCGAACTACATCGTCGTGCCGACGGAAAAGAATACCGAAGAGGGGATCGCCTGGTGCCGCGAGCTCGGCCAGATCCTCGGATTTGCGCACATCGGCGTGCTCACGCCGGAGGAACACGACGAGATGATCGGTTTCGTCTCGCAGTTGACGCACTGCATCGCCATCGCGCTGATGACGTGCAGCGAGAACCGGCATCTGGCGGAGTTCACGGGCGACTCGTTCCGTGATCTGACGCGCATCGCGCGCATCAACGACGTGATGTGGAGCGAGCTGTTCTTAAAAAACAAAGAACCGCTGCTGCGGCAGATGGACACGTTTCTGCGCGAGTTTGCGTCGCTTCGGGATCTGCTCGAGGCGGAGGACGCCGAAGGACTGCGGCAGAAAATGCGCCTGTCGACCGAACGGCGCGGTTATTTCGACAAAGAAGTTTAATGCGGGGAGGCTGCAATTATGGATATGATCTTTGAAAAAAAACTGGCGATCCCGATGGAAGTCAAGGAGATGTACCCCATCTCCGCGGCGGATAGTCAAATCGTGGACAGACGCGAGGCGGAACTGCGGCGCATCTTCACGGGCGAGTCGGACAAGTTCCTGCTGGTCATCGGTCCGTGCTCGGCGGACAATGAGGACAGCGTGATCGACTACATCACGCGCCTGCGGACGGTGCAGGAGAAGGTCGCGGACAAGATCTTTATCGTGCCGCGCATCTACACCGGCAAGCCCCGCACCACAGGCGACGGCTACAAGGGCATGGTGCACCAGCCCGACCCGTCGGAAAAACCGGATCTGTTCAAGGGCATCATCGCCATCCGCAAGCTGCACATGCGCGCGCTGCGCGAGACCGGCTTTTCGTGCGCGGAGGAGATGCTCTATCCGGAGAACCACAAGTATCTCGACGACCTGCTGGCTTACGTCGCCATCGGCGCGCGTTCCGTCGAGAACCAGCAGCACCGTCTGACGGCGAGCGGTCTGGGCATCCCCGTGGGCATGAAGAACCCGACCAGCGGCGATCTCGAAGTCATGATGAACGCCATCACCGCGGCGCAGCACCGCCACACGTTCATCTACCGCGGCTGGCAGGCGCATTCGATGGGCAACCCCCTTGCGCACGCGATCCTGCGCGGCTATGTGAACAAGCAGGGGCACTCCATGCCGAACTACCACTATGAGGATCTGGCGCACCTGTGGGAGCTGTACGAACAGCGCGGTCTGCAGAATCCAGCCGCGATCATCGACACGAACCATGCCAACTCCGGCAAGCAGTATCTCGAACAGATCCGCATCGCCAAGGAGATCCTGCACAACCGCCGCTACAACCCGAACATCGCCTCGCTCGTCAAGGGTCTGATGATCGAGAGCTACATCGAGGACGGCGCGCAGAAGATCGGCGAGGGCTGCTACGGCAAATCCATCACCGACCCGTGCCTGGGCTGGGAAAAGACGGAACGGCTGATCCTCGACATCGCCGACGAATTATAATGAACACGGCCGAATATACTGTAAAAAACAGAAGGACGGTATGACAATGAAAGTATTGATGCTCAACGGCAGCCCGCACGCAAACGGCAACACGGCGCTTGCGCTGGCGGAAATGGAAAAGGTATTCCTCGCGGAAGGGATCGAGGTGCAGACCGTGCACGTCGGCAATCAGGCGATCCGCGGGTGCGTCGCCTGCGGCACATGCGGCAAGACGGGCAAATGCGTTTTTGACGACGCGGTCAACGAGATCGCGCCGCTTTTCGAGGCGGCGGACGGTCTGGTCGTCGCCAGCCCCGTGTACTACGCGTCCGCCAACGCGACGCTGGTCGCGTGTCTCGACCGGCTGTTTTACAGTACCGGTTTCTCCAAGACGATGAAGGTCGGCGCGGCAGTTGCGTGCGCACGCCGCGGCGGCACAACGGCGACGTTCGACGAGCTGAACAAGTATTTCACGATCGCCGGTATGCCGGTCGCGTCGAGCCAGTATTGGAACAACATCCACGGCCGTGCGCCCGGCGAAGCGGCGCAGGACGCGGAGGGACTGCAGACCATGCGCACGCTCGCGCGGAACATGGCGTTCCTGATGAAGTCCATCGCGCTCGGCAGGGAAAAGTACGGCATTCCGGAGCGCGAGCCCTGGCAGCCGACACATTTCATTCGGTAAGGAGCGGGGGACATGAACGAAGTATTGCAGGCGATGAAAGCGCGCCGAAGCTGCCGGAAATATAAGCCGGACGCTGTGCCGCAGGAAAAGCTCGACGCCGTGCTGGAAGCGGGACTCTATGCCGCAAGCGGCAGGGGACAGCAGGCGGCGATCTGCATCGCCGTGACCGACCGCGAAACGCGCGACGCGCTGAGCGAAGTCAACCGCGAGATCGGCGGATGGCCTGCGCCGTTCGACCCGTTCTACGGCGCGCCCACGGTGATCGCCGTGCTCGCCGACCGCAGCCGTCCGACCTTTGTTTACGACGGCAGTCTCGTGATGGGCAATCTGATGCTCGCATCGCACGCCGTCGGCCTCGGAAGCTGCTGGATCCACCGCGCCAAGGAGACGTTTGAGCGCGGGGAGGGCAAGGCGCTGCTGCGCGCGCTCGGCATCGAAGGCGACTGGGAAGGCGTCGGATTCTGCATCCTCGGCGTGCCGGACGGGAGCTTGCCGGAGCCGCCCGAACGCAAGGCGGGGCGGATCTATCGCAAATAAACCCTATCCAAAATGCTGTCTCTTGCGGAAAAGGCATATTGTTTCGCTTCACGGAAAGTTGGGAATTCCATTTTCCGTTGTCATCGCTTCGCTCCTCGCGATGACACCGCTCTTTACCGACATCTGACCATCCCACAAAAATCCGTGATGAACCTTTTAAGATGCCGGCGATAAGCCTTCCCTTGGGGCGCGGGTGTCCGGTGGACACCTCTGCCGCAGGCAGAAGCGCCGACCGAGCCGGCAGGCGAGACAGGTGGCCGAGCGAAGCGAGGT
>CADARP010000034.1 GCA_902790325.1 Oscillospiraceae bacterium
GTCTGGGCAGTAGCGAATGCAGAAAATGCTCCGGTCGGCGCTGGCCAAAGCAGCACCTGCGGCACCGTGAGGATCGAATCCGGCGCGAACGTCAATTTGATTTGACATGGAGGTACAACGATGAAAAAGACATACGAAAAGCCCGAACTGCGTACCGAGCCGTTTGACGCCGAGGACGTCATCACCGCGTCGGGCAACCCGTTGCAGAATATGCTCAACACCGTCGGCGACTTCATGGAGAACATGATCGACATGTTTAATAACATGGGTCAGCCGTAATCCCGCATTCTCAAAACAGAATACCAAAACTTCGGGGCAAGGCGTCAAAAACCTTGCTCCGATTTTTTATTGTCCGGCAAAAATCTTTTGTACCCATTTGCCCGACACAAACGGGAACTCCCTTTTTCTTGACATACCGCGGATTTGTTGGTACAATCATTCTGGATCAAGAGTTCCGAAAGGAGATAATATGCTGGATTTCAATGAGAAAAAAGGATTCATGTGCGACATGGACGGTGTGCTCTACCACGGCAACGCGCTGCTGCCGGGCGTGGCGGAATTCATCGAATGGCTCAAGGAAGAAAAGAAAGAGTACCTCTTTCTGACCAACAACAGCGGCTGCACGCCGCGTGAACTGCAGCAGAAACTCGAACGCATGGGCGTTGAGGTGAGCGAGGAGCATTTCTACACGAGCGCGCTTGCCACGGCTGCGTTCCTGAAGGATCAGGCGCCGGGATGCTCGGTCTATGCCATCGGCGAGGCGGGGCTGTTCAACGCCCTGTACGATGCGGGCATCACGATGAACGACATCGACCCCGACTATGTGGTCGTCGGCGAAAGCAAGCTGTATTCGATGGATACGCTGACGCGCGCAACGAATCTGGTGCTCGGCGGCGCCAAGCTGATCGGCGCGAATCCGGACATCACGACGCCGCTTGAAAACGGCATCGCGCCCGCCTGCCGCGCGCTGGTCGTGCCGATCGAGATGACGACGGGCGAAAAGGCGTACTACTGCGGCAAGCCGAATCCGCTGATGATGCGTACGGGTCTGCGGCATCTGGGCTGCCATTCCGCGGAGGCGGTCATGGTGGGCGACCGAATGGATACGGACGTTATCAGCGGCCTCGAAAGCGGTATGTCGACCGTGCTGGTGCTCTCCGGCGTTTCGACCAGGGAGACGCTGAAAACCTATGCCTACCGTCCGAGCGTCGTGCTGGACGGCGTGGGCGACATTGCCCGCATGGCGCGCCGGCAGCGTGCCGGTTTGTAAGGCGGACGACACCGGCGAAAACAGCATCCCCTGCCCCCGCTGTGACGCAGCGCTTCATGCGTAAGGATTCGGAGGGCGGGTTTGCGTTTGTATCATTAAAGGAGTTCTCAAAATGGCCGGCAAAACTATGCGACTCGGCATCAACATGAATTTCAACAACATTCGGGAGGACGGCCCGCAGTTCCGGTGTGTGTGCGACAAGGTGGATTTCCTGGTCGCGCACACCGATCCGCACATCGCGGATCTGCCGGTCTCGACCGAAAAGACGCTCGCCGCCGCGAAACTGCTCGACGACAGAGGCATCGACTACGTCGCCAATTTTGAATTCCAGAATTTCGGTCACGACGCCGCTGCGCCCGACGGTACCGAATGGGTATTGAACACGGACAGCCTGCACCGGCTTGAAATCCCGGAGGCATATATCCGCTCGCTCAACGCGTCGCCGCATTTCAAGGGCGTGATGTATGACGAGTTCGAGCACGCGATCATCAATCAGAATGTGTCGATCATCCTGGCGTCCAAAGGCAAAATCAAAAAGTCCGTGTTCGCGCTTCTCGACGGAGACGATCCCTATGAACAGGGCGAGCTTCTCAACCGCCAGATCGGTGAATACGCGGCGCAGATCAAAGGCAAGGGCGCGGAGCTTTTCATCGGCGAGCACGTCTTTCCCGTGCTTTTCCACACGTTCGCGCGGAACGGCATGATCCCGAATTTCAAATCGCAGAAAGAGAGCGTCACGAACCTCAATTTCGCTGTCGCGGCGGGCGCTGCATTGCAGTACGGCACTCCCCTGTGGACCTGCGTCGACTGCTGGTTCCGCATGACGAACCCCGGTCATTCCGCGGACGAAATGTATTACAACCTAAAGTTTGCCGACCTGGCGGGCGTCAACAACGCCTATGTGGAGAGCACGTCCGTCTTTCTGGACGAAAGCGGCCGCCCCAACGAGTACGCCGAACGGTTTGCCGCATTCTCCGACAGCGGCAGAAACCGCGAACGCAGTTACGACATTCACGATTACCGTCCCGAGATCGGCGTCATCCGATACGACGACACCTACTGGGGACAGGGCGACCCCGTGATGTGGCGATACATGCTGTTCGGCAACAAACGAATAAAGCCCGACCGCCGCTCCAAGGAGATCCTGGGACTGTTTTATCTGATCACGCACGGCGAGACCTCGAAACGGTGCTTCAACTGGGACAAGATTCATCCCTGGGCGCTGCGCAGACACCGCTCGTTTATGACGATGAACAGCGCCGCCGTTTTCGACGACAGGGTTCGTGAAGGTCTTGAATCCCTCAAGCTCTGCTTTTTGAGCGGGATACATATCAGCGATGAAACGCTCGCCTACGTTGCGGAACTTGTCCGGAAAAACGGCCTGACGGTCGTAACGCCCAAGCGTTTCGCGCCGGAGCCTGTCCGCGGAAAAGCAGGAAAGACGTACGCCGAAATCGCGGACGGCAAAGGGTTGTGGATCGTCACCGACCGCATCTGCTCAAACAGAGTCAGGAAAAAGATCGCGCCGTATCTGGGGCGCAAAGGCGAGATGCGCCTCACGTTTGACGGCGGAAGAGAGATCCGGCTCAGGATCTCGAAAGACGGCAATTCCTTCGAGGTGCTGTAAACAATAAGGGATCGCGGAAAGCGGCGAAACATGGTACAATGAGACGGCAATCGGAACGATGCAAAGGGAGACAGAATTATGAAAAATCAATACTTCGGTGACGTCGGCGATTACGGAAAATACGGTCTTCTGCGTTTTCTCGCAAAGCGCGGCGTGACCATTGCAGTCAACTGGTATCTGACGCCGGACGACCGTTCAAGTGACGGAAACATTCGGGGTTATCTTGAAAATGACAAAAACCGCAAATATGACCCGGATCTGTTCGATGTGCTTCGGGAAATGAACAATCAAAACGAGAAAAACGTCGCCCGCTTTGCGGAGCGGGAAATGATCCCCGGTGCGATCTACTTTGACGCTCTCGTCCGGCCGCTTGAATCCGAACAGACATTGTCGCTGACGAACAAGAGATCGGCGCGGGAACAATGGCATCAGCAGGCTCTTGCGGGATGCCGCGGGCAAGACCTCGTGTTCATGGACCCGGACAACGGACTGCGCGCCGGAGCGCCGACGGCAAGGAAAGACGCGCAAAAGTTCGTCTATGCATCGGAGGCATGCAGCTTCTACGAGCAGGGTCAGGACGTGGTTTACTACTGTCACAAGGGTCGCCGCACAGATTCGCAGTGGAAAAAGGCAAAGCGCATTATGCGGGAATCCTGCCCCGATGCGGCTATGCTCGGCGTCACATTCCATCGCGGAACGCAGCGAAGCTACATTTTCGTGGTGCATCCGGATAAGGAGTCGTTTTATCGCAATCTGCTGACGGACTTTCTGAAAACGGAGTGGAAGGAATGCTTTTCAGAAGAACCCGTAGATCATTGAGAACCCCGCACATAACCGCACGTTCGGTCTGCCGCGATTCGATCCCCATCAAGCGGGAACGCGGCAGACCGTTCCTTTTGGCCGCTGTATAAGGGAATGCGGCGGCCGTCTGACCGACGTGTTCGGTATTCCGCTTCGTTTTGCGCTGTCGCGTCTCTACCCTGTCTGCCGATGAAAAAGAAAGGTTCGTCACGGAAAATCGGGGGATCGTGCAAACAAGAAGTTCTGTCATTGCGAACAAACCGGCATCTTTGGGAGATCGCCGCGTCGCTTCGCTCCTCGCGATGACGCCGGAAAACGGAATCCCCCAACTTTCCGTGAGAGCGAAAAGAAAAGCGACCGTTCATTCTCTGTTATCGAGAACAAGCGGTCGCGTCAAAAAACTTTGGCGGAGATTCTGTTTTATGCTGTCCGGCCGGTCAGATCGGCTTTGCGCCGACTGCGCCGACTGTCTTGCGGACGCCGAACAGACGCAGGATGAAGCAGACAACCTTGTGGATCGCCTGTACGACCCTGCCCCATGCGCCGGTATGCACCTTGCCGCAAAGCGCGCAGACGTCATCCGGCGAGATCGAAGGATCGTATTTCTTCTGCGCATAATTGGCGGGAATCACGATCGCGGTCAGATCGGTCAGCCATGTGTTGCCGCTGCGCCGGCGGACGGTCAGCGGATTGAGCGCCACGGAATAAATGCTCCGGACGTTCAGCTCGCCCGTGCTGTCCGACGCGGAACCGAGCGCGCTGACGACATACCCCGTGTCCGCGTCGAAGCCCGTGTAGATCATCGTGTGGCCGGGGAAGTAAAGCAGAGCGCCGGCAGGCGTGTTTTGCAGCAGTGCCAGTTTCTGCGCGTCCGTCATGCCGGACAGGTCGATCTTCGTATTCGGGACGAGCTGCTGCCACGTCGTGTTGCGCGGCATATGCAGTCCGAAGCAGCGGTACACATTGCGCGTGAACATCGAGCAGTCCATCGCGTCGAGCATCCCGCCCCAGCCGTAGCGGTCGCCGATGCACGTGAACGCCGTGCGCAGGATATTCGCCTGTGTCATGGGCAAAAAGCCGATGCTGACCGAATAGTGCTGCGAGATCAGCGCTTCCCTGCGCACATAGCCGCCGTCCGCGTCGCGCGTGGGCAGATACACCACATAATTGTTCCACGCATACCGTTCGCCGAATTTTTCGGGGATCTTATCCTCCGGCACGAGTTTGAGCGTCGTACCGATCGTCAATTTCACGTCGGCCGTCTCCGGCACGAAGATGGACGGCTCGGTCACGATCCGGTTCTGCGTCACGACCAGGATGTCCTGGCTGTCCGCGCTTGTTTTCCACGCGTCGAGCCACTCTCCGCGGCCGGCGCAAACCGCAACCGACTGCGCGTCGACCCAGCCGGGACAATGATCCGATTCCACATAATAGAACGACCGGTCATCATAGGAACAGACCTGTTTGATCACGACCGGATCGTTTACGTTCAGCGCGCTGTCCTGATACTCGCTGTCTGCGTCGGTCAGGCTGTATCCGATCACATCGTTCGTCGGGATCGACATCAGATTCGTCTGACGCGTACAGACGCCGTATCCGATCTCGCGGCTGCCTGTCCATGCCGTATCGGCACACGCACCGCTCAACGCCGCAAAGTAGGCGTCGTTGTCGATCTGCTTGCCGTCCACGAACAGCGCGCGGTCTTTTTTGCTTTTCAGTATGCCCTGCGTCAGCGCGTCCTTCAGGGCGGAAGCGTCATACACCGCGGGCACTTCTTCCAGATCGAGCACATAGGTTTCTTTCGTATGCGCCGCGAGCGTGTTGAATGCGTCGATCTCCCGCGGCGTCATCATGATCTCATCCGCGTTGTCCGCTTTTTCGATCCAGTAGTCCGCGTGACACATTGCTTCCGTCACGCCGTGCGGATACTGCACGTTCTGTTCCGACGCCGCGCCGGACGCCGTCCACGACGTGAGCAGTATGGCGATCAGCAGACAGACCGCTGTCGCCTCTCGCCGCAAATTCTTTGTACCTTTTTTCATGTTTCTCCTCCCGATACCATACCGGCGTTGTATTGTCCGTATTATAGCACAGACTGCGCGAAATCACAAGAGACTTTCCGCGAAGGAAATAAAATAGCCCGGGCGGCACACTGCGCCATAAAAAAACGGCTGTATGCAGCAGCCGTTCTTTTTTATGCCGAAAGCGGCGGTATGATCAGACCGTCACCAAAAACAAGCAGACGTTCAGAACGATCCAGCCGCCTGCCGCCGCGAAAACCTGTTTCGCTTTGTATTTCCGCTTGACGCATCCCGCGATCAGAAGACCGGTCAGGTGCAGAACGCACAGCGCGGTTATCATCAGCGTCACGATCCCGGTCGGCCAGTTGGGCAGAACGAGCACGGGCAGTACGCCGGAATAGCGGTAGCTGACAAAGCTGAGGAAGAACACGACGGTCGCCGCAATCGGCAGCAGCATCGCGCACGTGCTGCAGAAGGCGCGCAGCGCCGGGTGGGACGACCCGCTCTGCTTTTCAAGGACAAACGTCGCAAAGAATGTCAGCGCGAGCAGAGCCGGCGTCATGACGCCGAGCGGAACGATGCAGTTGTTCGGCAGATACGGCAGGCTCGCAACGGCGTTCTGCCAGAACCAGACGACACAGCATGCCGCCGTCAGCAGCAGCGGAAAAAGAGCTTGTACACGCTTCATTTCGCACCATCCTTTCCGAAGCCGGAGGCGGCGTTTACGCGCAGCCATACGACCGGGCTGCTGCTGCGCACGATCCGGGTCAGCGAAAGCGGCGAAGCGTCGGTAAAGGCGTTGCCGGTCATATCGACGTTGACGCAGTCCGCCAGGAAATACGCACGCCCCTTTCCGACGTCGTTCCGGAAAGCGTCCCCGAGCGTGACGGTATTGTTTCTGAAAGCAAAGCCGTTGACGTTGTTGACGACCATCAGGTTGCCGCAGACGTCGCGGAACTCGTTGTTTTCGATGCGGATATTGGTGAACGCGTGGGAATGATTGCTTTTATCCAGCAGATGGGTGCCCACCTCAATGATCTCGGTGCCGATGACGGCGCATTCGATGAATTTGTTGTTCCGTACCAGGATATTGTCCGCGCCCGTCCCCTCGTGCCACACGCCGTTGATGTCCATGATGATCTTGATCGCATTGTGCGTTGTCTTATAGAACACGTTGTTTTCGACCAGACCGTCCGACGTCTGAAGCAGCAGGCCTCTTGCACGGTGCTCATGGAAATAGTTGTTGCGTATGACATAGTTGCCGCCGGTATTGTCCCGGTTGAACAGGAAGCAGCCTTTTCGGATGCTGTCGGGCAGGTCGTCGCGGAAGGTGACCGTTCTGTATCCGTCCTCCGTGCTGCCGCAGCTTTCCGCCGCGGCCGAAAAGTCCATCAGATCGAAGCGTGTGTTCCGGAACAGGACGGTTTCGCCGGGGTCCACGTTCATCGAGCCGTCCGCCTCAAACGTCACCGTCCTGCCGTTTACGCTGCGGATCAGTCCGATGCCGCTGTTGATGTTGATATCGTCGTCGCCCTGCCGGCTGAAATCGCAGTTTTCGATGAGAAAACAGCCGTCCGAGTCGCTGATATGTACGGCGTCGGCGTCAAGGGACGTGCAGTGCAGGTCGGCTTTTTGAGGATCGGGTCCGATGTATATGCCGCGCAGGATGAAGTGCGAGCTCCTCTCCCCGACGATGATGCCCATTCCCGTTCCGCCGTACAGTTTCAGTCCGTCGAGCGTTATGTCTCTGCATTGTCCGTAGATGTCGATCAGCGATCCGCCGTAGGCCGTGCTGCGCAGGATGTACGCGTTGCCGCCGAAATGCGCCCACGCGCCGTTATGCACGACGCGGATGGTATCGTCGCCGATTTTGGTCACCTGCCTGACGACTTCGGGATTCTGGCCGTCGTAGCTCTCGATGTATGTTCCCCTGCCGCCGTATGTGCCGGTTTGCGGATCGCACTGGCTCACGGCATAGAGCATGTCTTCCCTCGCATAGTCGGGGTTCTCAAACACAAAATCGAGCGTGTTTTTCTCGCCTTGGACGTCGACCGCGCGCGCGATCGCGCCAAGCGGGATCTTATCCCAGTCCCACTCGCAGGTAAGACCGCGCACCTGCACGCACGTACAGTGCCGCAGCGTCAACAGGCTGCTCCCGTAATCATACAGGATGGTCGCGCCGCTGCCGTCGATGCAGGCGTCTTTTATGTCCTCCAGAAGCAGCGGGCCGGAGACATAGTAAACGCCTTTTTCAAAGACAAGATGTGTGCCGGGATGGTCTTTGCAGTAGGCAAACGCGTCGTTCAGCGCCTGCGCGTTGTCCGGACTGTCCGGCGACGCGCCGAACCGGGAAACGGCAACCGTCCGAAGCTGCTCGGTTTTCGGGAACTGAATATAAAACCTGCTGCCGCCGATGCCGTCGACCGATTCATAACCGCGCAGCGCGTCCGCCTGCGGAACCTGCTCGACCAGCACGTCCCGCTTGTCGGGCACAGGCACCCGCCTGAACGCCGCACAAGCGATGGACACAGCGGTCAAAGCGAGGATGCAGAACAGTATGACAGATGTCTTCAGAAAGCGCTTCATATCCGATCCCTCTCCGTCGTTCGATTTGCCGAGATCCGTTTTGCGAAGATCGTTCTGACACTATGCTAACAAACGCGCGGCGTTTTGTCAATCGTTTTGTTTGTCCGTGATGGACGCCGTGTCAATACCATTTTGCAAAAAATGCATTTTTCGGATTCCGGACGTCTACCTTTTTTCATATTTTGACTAATAATTTTTGGTTCAGACAGATGTTTTCTTCTGACTTTGATTGACAAGTGAAACAAGATGTGGTATATATAGTAATGGAGTATTTTATATAAGTATATCTGTCACTATGCGGTCCGTTCGGCTGCATGTGTGTACGGCAAAAACGATCTTCGGATCGAGAATATAGATATGGCAGCAGTATTCATTCCTTGTGATGAAGCAGGAGGTATGTATATGATGAAAAACATTGTAAGGCGGGCACTGAGCGTCTTGATTGTCCTGACGCTCGTGTTCACGACGTTCATGGTCTTCGACCCGGCGGACGTGTTCCACCTGGGTATGAAGGCGAACGCCGTGACGTGGATGAACACGTGGGAAGGCGCAGGCAGTTTGTTCAGCAATAACATTACTGCCTGGGGTTCAGACAGCGGCGGCAGCTATCGTGACTTCGCCTCATTCGCGGTCAGCAGAACGTTCTATAACGGCGAATTCTATGAGTTGGAGTACGATGCAAAGGGTTCAGGCACTTTGATCAACTATTTCTACGGCGAAAGCGGGTATAAAAACTGTTCCCGCGCTGACGTCTCGTCGTCCGACGGGCGGTACAGCGAGTATAAGGCCGTAGGCGGCGACGGCGACACCCGTTTCACGCTGACCAGCGACTGGGTGCACTACCGCGTGGTCTGGCGTCTTGACGACAGCGGCAGCAGTACTGTGACGAAGTATGTGCTGTGGCGTTCGTACGGCTCCGCCACCAACGTGTATGTCACCAACATCCGCTTCCGCAAGCTCAGTTCTCACTACGAGAGCCAGTACGGAACCGGCAGCAGCGGCGTGGAGTACTACAACAATACCGCCAAGACGAACTACTACAAGTGGTTCGGTATTTACTATTCCTCCAAAAACAACGACGACGCGACGAACAACGTCAATTCCGGCGGTCACTACACGGAATTCACCGGCAACCTGAACTCCGGCAGCAGCAACAGCGGCAAATACGTGCACGGCGGCTACAAAAAGCTCGGCAGCAGCGACAACCTGATGCTCGCCGTGCGCGCCATCCGTTTCTCGCGCGAGTCCAGCGACCACTACAAGACGTCGTCGATCAACGGTTCCACCGTAACGTGGTACCGTATCGGCGAATGTTACGACCAGCAGATCACGGACGGCAGCAACAGCTCCCCGTCCAACACACTGCATACGTTTACGGATCCTACGCGCTGGCTCGACAAGGTCTGCGACACCAACGTCGGCGGCGGCGGCAAAACGATCCACATGTACGCCACGCGCGACCCGGCGGCCGGCCCGCCGATCACGGACGTGGTTGTCAAACACGATGGAACGGTTCCGAGCGGCTATACGGGCTGTACCACGCATACGCGGACGACCACGGTGCAGGATCTGAGTGAAGGCGCCCACGGTGACACGATCTATATGAGCTACAAATCCTCCGCGTCCCAGGTCGACACCAGTTCCCTGCGTTCCCACATGACCACGGCGGAGAACCTCATGGCGCGCAGCTACTACAACACAGCCAACAAATACACGACCGCGACGAAGAACGCGCTGTCGACAGCGTTTAACAACGGGCGTCCGGTTCTGATCGACTACGACCTCGACGCGCTCAGCTCCTCGTACAGCCAGTCGAGCATCAACAGCACAGACGACGCGCTGAACAGCGCGCTCGTCGGCATGAAGACGACCATCACCATGAACGGCAACGGCGGCACGGCGAACACGGCGTCTGTCGATATTACGTGCGGCACCAACGAAACCGTTAGTTTCCCGGCCGGCAGCTATTCCGCCAGCCGCAGCGGTTACACCTTCCAGGGTTGGGCAACCAGCACATCCGGCACCGGCTCCAAGAGCACGTTCAGCGTCGGCCTCGGCGCGACGGTCTACGCGATCTGGAAGATCAACTCGTACACGCTGACGATCAATCCGAACGGCGGTTCGTGGGGCTCGAACGGAACGAGCAACACGACCGTCACGCAGAACTACAACACGACCTACACCGTGTCCGGCAAGCCGACCAAAACGGGCTACACGTTCTCAGGCTGGACGAAGAGCGGTACCGGTACATACACAGCGAACAGCGACGCGACAACCGGCGGTTCGTTCAAGTTCGGCGCGGGCAACGGTACTCTGACCGCGGCTTGGACGATCAACAAGTATTATGTAGATCTCAACGGTTGGCTGGACGGCACCAGCAGCGGCAATATTTCGGGCTACGGTACGGCGGACGTGTATATCAACGGCAGTTCGGCGGCCAACGACGTTACAGACTACTACAGCCAGTCAAATTACGGTTCGTCATATGAATTCAAGGACATCAAGGCGTTGTGGGGACGTCACTACGTCGGCGTGCACAGCGGCTCTCTGAGCGGCACGATCGGCGCAGGCAACGTCAGCACGTACCTGGAATTTGCAACCAATGCCTATAAGATCGCCTACAACGGCAACGGCAGCAGCGGCGGCTCCGCACCGGCGACACATAATAATGTATATTATGACGACCCGCAGAGCCAGGGCTATACGCTTTCCGTCACGACGCGGGCCAACTCATTCACGAGAACAGCCTATAACTTTACCGGCTACTGGAACACCAAGGCGGACGGCAGCGGCACCAATATCGCAGCGGGCAGCGGCACCGTCTCGGCTAAATCGCTGGTCGACCTCCTGTCGACCGATCCCGGCAACGGCGGCACGGTCTATCTCTATGCGACTTGGACGCCTGCCAGCTACAACATCACGTACAATCTCGCCGGCGGTTCACTCGCCAGCGGCGTGACGAACCCGACGACCTACACCATCGAGACGGCGACCTTCACGCTGAACAACCCGTCGAAACCGGGCTACACGTTCTCCGGCTGGACCGGCTCCAACGGCGGCACGGCGTCGACGAGCGTCCAGGTCACCAGGGGCACCACCGGCAACCTCAGCTATACGGCGAACTGGTCTGCAAACCCCTACACGCTGACCTTCAACGCCGACGGCGGCACGGCGAAGTCGGCGCTGAACTACAAACCGACCGACAACGTCACGCTCGGCGATACGACCAAGACCGGCTACAGCTTCGTGAACTGGATTGTCACGACCGCGGGCGGCACCTGGACGGCGAACTCCACATGGGCGTCCACCCAGAGCATCAACGGCAAGTACGGCAACGCCACGCTGAAGGCGCAGTGGGAGTTGGTTACCTACACCATCACATACAATCTCGACGGCGGTTCTCTTGCCAGCGGCGTGACGAACCCGACGAGCTACAACTATGAGACGACGAGCTTCACGCTGAACAACCCGACCAAGACGGGATATACCTTCGCCGGCTGGACCGGCACGGGTCTGAGCTCCGCGTCGACGAGCGTCACGATTGCCAAGAACAGCACCGGCAGCCGCAGCTACACCGCGACATGGTCGCTGAACTCGTATACGATCACATACACGATGAACGGCGGTACGAACAACGCGAACAACCCGACGTCATATACCTATACCACCGCGGCCATCACGCTGGCCGACGCGACGAGAACGGGCTACACGTTCACGGGCTGGACGGGCAACGGCACGACGACGCCGACGAAGAACCTCGTCCTGCCGACGCACTCGACCGGCAACAAGACCTTCACGGCGAACTGGTCGGCGAACACCTACACCATGACGTTCAACGAGAACGGCGGCACGTGGAACGGCTGGAACTCCGACGGCAGCTCGGCGTCGGCATACGCCGACACCAAGGCGAAGAACGTCAAGTATGCCGGCACGTACGGCGAGGCAGTCGCCAGCAACAAGAAGTGGCCGAAGAACCCGACCAGAACCGGTTACGACTTCCAGAACTGGACGGCGGACGGGACATCGAGCGGCAAAGTGTATGCCTCCGGCGGCACCGTTACCGAGACGGCGAACTTCACCGTCAAGGCATACTGGACGGTTCATTCCTACACGATCAGCTACACGATGAACGGCGGCACGAACGCATCGTCCAACCCGACGTCGTACAAGATCACGGACAGCGCCATCACGCTGGCGAACGCGACGAAGACGGGCTACACGTTCACGGGCTGGACGGGCAACGGCACGACGACGCCGACGAAGAACCTCGTCCTTCCGGCAGGGTCTTCGGGCGACAAGACGTTCACCGCGAACTGGACGCCGACCGAATACACCATCACATACGCGATCAACCCCAGCACGCTCACGGGCGTGACGTGGGGCAGCGGCAACGCGGCCACGAATCCGAACAAGACCAAGTATACCGTTGAGACGGCGGCG
>CADARP010000035.1 GCA_902790325.1 Oscillospiraceae bacterium
GCGGGCGGCAACGGCACCACGACGGGCTTCTCGCTGGAAGGCATGTGGGGCAACGTCACGCTGCAGGCGCAGTGGAAGGCCGCACAGTATACCATTACGTATAACGCCAACGGCGGCGAAAGCACACCTTCGTCGCAGAACTACTACATCACCACCAACCTCATCCTTGCGTCCGATCCCGGCAGAACGGGATACGAGTTCCAGGGCTGGATGCCGCAGGCGGCAGCGGGCAACTGGACGACGACCAACGTCTACGTGGGCAACATCGGCACGGGCAAGTGGGGCAACGTCACGCTGGTCGCACAGTGGACGGCGTGCACCTACACGCTGACGTTCGAGCTGGACGGCGGTACGCTGACAGCGGGCGGCGGCTTCACGACGGCGGATCACCAGACGAAGACCGTTACGTACAACAGCACCTACGGCGCGAAGTTCGACACGAACGAAAACAAGAGCTGGCCGAACAACCCGACCAAGGTGGGCTATGATTTCGGCGGCTGGAAAGACGACAGCAACAATACGTATACGTCCGGCGGCACGGTGACGATCACCGAGGATACGACGCTCACCGCGAAGTGGACGATCCAGAGCTACAACGTCACGGTCAACACCGCAAACAGCGGCACGGCGACGTCGGGCTACGGTCTGGCGAGCGTGCAGAGCGGCCTGACCGGCGGCAAGGCGAACTACAACGCGACGGTCACGCTGCAGTACACGGCGTCTGCGGGCTACCGGTTCAAGAACTGGAGCAGCAGCGACGTGACGATGAACGGCAACTCGTTCGTCATGCCGGCGAAGGCAGTCACGGTGACGGCGAACTTCGAGCCGATCACGTATACCATCAGCTACAACCTCAGAGAAGGCGCACTGCCGGGCAACAAGACGAACCCGACGAGCTATACGATCGAAACCGCGTCCTTCACGCTGAACAATCCCGAGAGAACGGGCTACACGTTCGCAGGCTGGACCGGCTCCAACTCGCAGGATACGCCCGAGACGACGGTCACGATCGTGAACAGCACGGGCAACCTGTCGTACGTAGCGAACTGGACGCCGAACAAGTACAGCGTCACGCTCGACAGACAGGGCGGCACGGGCGGCAGCACGGGCGTCCAGGCGACGTTCGGCGCGGCAATGCCCACGGCCTCGAAGCCGTCGAAGAACGGATATGACTTCGCGGGCTACTACAAGAATTCGGACGGCACCGGCACGCAGTACTACGACGAGAACTGCGCGAGCGCGCATGTGTGGGATATCGCGGCAGCGAGCACGATCTACGCGAAGTGGACCGTCAAGACCTACACGATCGGCTACACGCTGGCGGGCGGCACCGTCACACCGGCGGATGCGAACCCGACAAGCTACAAGATCACGGACGCCGACATCACGCTCGTCAATCCGACCAGAACCGGTTACACGTTCGCCGGCTGGACCGGCACAGATCTGGAGACGGCGTCGACGAACGTGACGATCCCGACCGGCAGCTACGGCAACCGCAGCTACACGGCGACGTGGAACACGATCACGTATACCATTACGTATGACCTTGCCGACGGCACCCTCGGCAGCGGCGTGACGAACCCGGGCAGCTACACGATCGAGACGCCGACGTTCACGCTGAACAACCCGACGAAGGGCGGCTACACGTTCGCCGGCTGGAAGGGCGGCGTGGTCGGCACGACGCCGACAACGGCGGGCACCGTCCGGATCACGCTGGGCAGCACGGGCAACCGCAGCTATACGGCGACCTACACCGCCAGAAGCTACACGCTGTACTTCGAGGCAGCGGGCGGCGCAGAGATCGATCCGATGTCGTACAAACCGACAGATACGTTCACGCTCGGCGACACGACGATGGAAGGCTATGACTTCGCCGGCTGGAAGGTCACGAACGCGGCAGGCAGCTGGGTGCTGAACGCAGTGTTCGACGCGAGCACGTCGGTCAAGGATAAGTACGGCAACGCAACGCTGACGGCACAGTGGCAGATCAAGAGCTACACGCTGACGGTCGACCCGAACGGCGGTACGTTCAACAGCACCACAGACCCGTCCAACTTCACGCAGAACTACAACACGACGAAGACGCTCGGCGCGGCAACGCGCACCGGCTACACGTTCGACGGCTGGCAGAAGATCAGCGGCAAGGGCACGTACACGGCGAACAGCAACCCGAAGACGGGCGGTACGTTCACGTACGGCGCAGGCGCGGCGAGACTGCAGGCGCAGTGGACGGCGAACACGTATACCCTCACCTACAGCTACGGCGTGGGCGCGGGCAGCGTGACGAACCCGGGCAGCTACACGGTGGAGACGGCGACGTTCACGCTGAACAACCCGACGGCGGACGGCTACACGTTCGACGGCTGGACGGGAACCGACCTCGGCGCGACGACGAAGACCGTCACGATCACCAAGGGCAGCATCGGCAACCGCAGCTACGCGGCGCAGTGGTCGAAGAACACCTACACGGTCACGCTCGACAGACAGGGCGGCACGACCGGCTCGGTGGAAGTAGCGGCAACGTACAACGAGGCGATGCCTTCGGCGTCCATGCCGACGCGCAGCGGCTACACGTTCAAGGGCTACTACGCGGCGCCCAACGGATCGGGCACGCAGTATTACACGGCAAACGGCGCGAGCGCCAACGTCTGGGATCAGGCAGAGGATACCACGATCTATGCCTACTGGACGGCCGAAACCTACACACTGACATTCTTCCCGGCAGGCGGCTACTTTGACGTCGACGAAAACAACAACGGCGGCGGATTCGCGACCGGCGAAGACAAGACAGACTATCAGACCAAGCAGGTCACGTTCGGATCGACGTACGGCGCGCAGGATGCGGAAGGCAAGACCTGGCCCGCCAAGATGACGTATACCGGACACACGTTCGCCGGCTGGAAGAGCGGCAGCACGACGTTCACGGCGAACGGCAGCGTGACCATCACGGGCAACACGAACCTGACGGCGCAGTGGACGAAGAAGACGTTCACGGTCGCGTTCAACATGAACGGCGTGAGCGCGTCTGTGTCGCCTGCGACGAAGACGCTCAGCTACAACACGTCCGGCACCTACGCCCCCGCCCCGACCAAGACGGACGCGACCGACGCATGGGTGTTCCGCGGCTGGTCCACCAGCGCGAATACCACGAGCGGCACGGTGTCCGGCGGCGGCTCGACGATCTCGGCACAGACCGTCAACGGCTGGTTCAATGACGTCGGCGAAGGCGGCACCAAGACCGTATACGCGATCTGGCAGAAGACGCTGAAAGCGACGTTCAAGGACGGCAGAGGCGACGATATGGAGTCGACGGCTCTGATCTACAACGGCGCGGCCGGCGGCAGCGTCGCAGTCAAGACGCAGAGAGACTTCGACGGCTGGACGAAGAGAGGCTGGACCACCAGCACGTCCAACACGGCGGCGGCCGACAACACCTCGACGACGTTCACCATCGCCGCGACTGACATCACGACCGCCAACACAGACGTCAAGTACTACGGCCGCTATGACAGAACGGTCGCGGTCACATACGATGCGAACGGCGGCAGCACGACCCCGCAGCCGACGTCCGTGACGCAGCAGACGAACGGCTACAACATCAACAACTGGACCAACAAGACCGTGAACCTGGCGCCCGCGATCACGCGCAGCGGCTACACGTTCGGCGGCTGGCTGATCGGCAGCACCACCTACGCAGGCGGCGCAAGCTACACGATCACCGGCAATGTCGAGGCAGTGGCGCAGTGGACGCTGAATGACTTCACGGTAACGATCGACCCGAACGAAGGTTTGGTCGAAAGCATCACATATTACAGCGGCGGCACGACCGACGACAACATCGAAGAAGCGGCAGACGTGGCCGAAACGATCAGCCTGACGACGGTCAACGGCACAACGATGACCCTGTCCCTGCCCGTGCGCAACGGTTACGCGTTCGCCGGCTGGACGGTGACGGCGACCAACGGCGGCGAACTGCCCGCGGACGGCGTGATCACAAACAGCACGCTTGCGGAATCCACGTACGTGGTCGGCGCGGCGGACGTTACGCTGACAGCGACATGGGAAGCCAGAGAGTACGTCCTGCGCTATGCATCGAGCATGGACGACAACTGGGAGGTCGTCGGCGGCACCTTCGCGTTCGACGAAGAAGTGACGGTCGAAGACGAATCCGTCCTGCAGAGAGAATATCCCGGCTACGCGTTCTCCGACTGGAGCATCAGCGTCAGCACCGAGGGCGACACATATGTTGCCGGCGATACGTTCACCCTGAGCGATTACGAGGTGACGTTCGACGAACTCGGCCTGGATGAAAACGATAACCCGGTCGTCTACATGACGGCAGAGTGGAACGCGTCCGAGTTCATGATCCGCTATGATACAAACGGATATCCCGCAAGCGCGATCAAGTCGGCCGGCAAGAAGACCACCTGGAGATGGCAGGAGTACGCGAGCGGCGATTACCTGCAGAAGGGCGGCGACGGCGTTGCGGCGCTGAGCGGCGCATACTCCGACGCAGGCTTCGGTATCGGCTCGTACTACTACGTGAGCACGGCGACAGACGTACGGTTCGGCCTCGGCTGGTCGTTCGATCCGAGCGCGACGGAGCCCGACATCGAGTTCCTGTCCGATCTGACGATCGAAGACGTCAACGACGACGTTCTTGCAAACGCCGTACCGGTGGACGAGGAAGCGAACCTGTACGAGATCACGCTGTACATGATCTGGAGTGCGAACTACAAACCGCTCGAAGATTCCGTGGCGGCATTCCAGCGCGCGTACATGACCTTCCCCGACAGCGGCACCACAACGCTGCGCAACACGAGATACACCGGCGCGCAGGCAGACAAGGCAGTGTATCTGAGCGAGGCTGTCAGCGGTAGACTGCCCACGATCAGCATTGCGGACAACGCATACAAGACGGGCGGCGCCGAAGCGAACGAGATCTGGAACAACGACTCGTCGGCACCGGACTATGCGACATACACATGGGTACCGGGCATTTTCGGCAACGCCAACTCGTGGCTGCAGCACTACGCAGACGAAGCCAACGACTTCACGAGCAATACGGTCAGACAGGTCAACAACCGCATCCGCAGCGTGTCGAGCCTGCTGATCACAGACCCGACCGCGCAGTTCGGCTCGATCGTCTCTCTTGCGGCCGAGGACGAAGACGGCACGCTGGAGATCGCGACGGAATACATGACTGACGCGGTGAACGATCCGCAGAACAGCTTCCTGCTGAGCGGCCTTGCGCTGAAGGACGCGGATCTCGATCACGCGGTCACGCTCGAAGAGATGCAGGGCTTCGACTACACGAACCCGCGCTATCCGGAACTGGCGTACAGCGAAGGCTGCGCGACGGAAGAGAGCGACGGCCTGAGCTACAGACCCGACGAAGAAACGGTCGCGTTCCTGAACGATAAGTTCGGCACGGAGCTGAACGAGATGTATCCGGACTGCGAAGACAACGGCGAAGGCGGACACCACAGCTTCAACAGCCTGATCGCCATGGCCAACGACATCTTCAGCACGTTCGGTTTCGATCCCGACGCGGAGAGAACCAACACCGACTACTTCATGGACGGCACCGTCATGGGCTTCGAGGTCGACGATGACGGATATGTCATCAACCCGGACTGCGTGTACACGACGGAATCCGTCTACAAACTGTTCGACCTGATCTACGGCCGTCCGGCAGACGGAACGTACAAGTCGATGGTCACGGGCAGCATCAACCTCGGCAACGTGGCGCTGTACTACCAGGTGAAGGATATCGAGGGCAACGTGAAGCTCAAGATCCCGAGCCAGTACAAGCTGAACAAGGTAGTCACGATGATGGCGTACGGCTATCACAGCCTGGAGATGGCGGAAGCGGACTACTCCGAGTTTGAGAACCTGTTTGCAGAGTACTTTGATGCGACATGGGGCGAGACGCTGCGTGCGGCGGGCTACACCTCGGTCACCAAGAGCAACTACATTTCGTCCTTCTCGACCTACTTCACCGAAGAGAGCTACGCGATGCTGAGCCGGTTTGTGAGCATGTTCTTCTCCGAACCCGGCAAGCTGGATCCGGCGTACGAAAAGAGACCGGCCGTGGAGCAGGAGATGATCAACGGCAGACCCGAAGGCGAGTTTGAAGGCTGGGTTCGTCAGTTCAAGAACGAAAGCATAGACGAATCCGAGGTTGAGAACCTGGGCGACTTCAACTACGCGGACGGCAGCAACATCCCGTTTGCGGACAGATGGACGTACGACGAAGAGAACGACGAGTGGACGCTGGATATGAGCGACGTCACGCTGTGCGGCCTGTACTGCGACGCCATCGACGCGCTTGTCCCGGCAACGGCAGACTACACGGCAGTGTTTGCGATGATTGTGAACAGCGCCGAGAGAACGGTCGGCAACGAGACGTTCTACATGATCGATCCGCGCTCGACCGAGTACGACACGACCAGCTTCTATCCGTCGACGGCGAACCAGATCAACACGGTTGTTGACGGCAAGAAGAACTACGACGTATGGCGTGAAGAGTACGCCGACCGCAACGCATGGGGCAGCACGAGAGAGAACGGACTGCCGGCGTACGATACGGAATGGCTGTACAGATTCTACACGAAGAGTTCGGTCGACAACCTGTCCAGAGTGATCAAGAGGATCAACTGGAACTACAACAAGCTCAACCAGTTCGACGTGGACGAGATGGAGAACGGCGCGTACAAGGACGGCACGGTCTGCAGAATCCTGAAGGATGCGATCGACGACCTGACGCCGAAGAAGTACACGGTCGAATTCTGGAAGGGATTCTATGACCCGCAGGTCGATACCGATCCGCAGGCACAGGCAAACGACTACGTCGGCAATACGGACTTCTACTTCTCGGGCAACCTGCGTATGCCGTATCGGTTCGGCTCGACAGTCAACTACCAGGCAGTGGCAGACCCGTACAGCCTGAAGACGTTCAACGGCTGGAACACGATGAAGAACACGCTCGGCCACCACGTCTCCACGCAGGCAGACCTCTACACGGTCAACTTCGTGATCGACCAGATCCTGCTTGAGGATTGGGCACAGCCGGCCAGCGGCTCCCCGACAGCGGTCGTGAGCAGCACGGACGGCGAGAACTACACGATCACGCTGTACGCGGAGTGGGTCGATAACGTCACGCTTGACATCGACATGGACGGCGGTACGGCAAGCGTCGCGGCGGACGGCCCGCAGGGCACCGCAACATTCGAGGCAACGGCCAACGCCAACGACGCCGGCAACCATCCGACGTTTGACTACCGCACGACGCTGACCTTCAGCAATATGGCGAAGGAAGGCTACCAGTTCGACAAGTGGGTATTCCAGAAGGGTGCGAACAACACCGCATCCAAGATGGAAGGCAACGTCTACACGTTCGGTTACGGCAGCCTGCCGAAGACGAACGATAAGCTGCTGGCGAAGTGGATCGGCAACCAGTACACGGTGACGTTCCACGCGAACTACACGGGCGCGGCGCAGGCGGATTACACGCAGACGTTCCGCTACGGCGAGGCGCAGACGCTGACGCCGAACGCGTTCACGCGCACGGGCTGGAACTTCACGAACTGGGTCGACGCAAACGGCGTCGAATACACAGACGGACAAAATGTCAGCAACCTGACCACGCAGCAAGGCGGCAACGTCGATCTGTACGCGGCATGGGAGGTCGCAGACTTCACGCTGACGTTCAAGAATGAATTCACACTGCCCGATTGGTACGACGAGAGTCTTGCGACGTACACATGGGCAGCATGGAGCGGCGCGGAAGCGGCGGACGACGATCTGGTCAAGACGATCACGGCCGGCCAGCTGTACGGCAAGGCCGACGCGGACGGCAAGACCTGGCCGAGCGACCCGACGATCAGCTACGCGGTCACAAACGACTTCTCTGTCACCGTGACGTTCGACGGCTGGTACACGCAGAAGGATTCCGGCGGCATGAAGATCACGGACGCGAGCACCGTGACCGTGACCGAGGATCAGAACCTGTACCCGCACTTCAACTTCCGGCTGACGAAGATCGAGAAGGAAGAGCTGCACATCGTCCTCGAAACGATCAACGCGAACCTGTACACGATCGAATCGCTGCAGGCGCTTGACGAGAAGCTGCAGGAAGTGCTGGCGGAAGGCCACAAGATCACCGAAGAAGACATCGCGGCGGTCGCCGAACTGCGCGAGGCGCTGGTCGTCGTCGACGGTGAGACCGGCAGCAATGAAGGCGACGTCACGCCGCCGACCGTGAGCATGTACGAGAACAAGGCGGCGCTGCAGAAGGCGATCGCGGACGGCACGTTCCACGGCGACGAGGAAGACATCGCATACATGCTGAGCGAAGAAACCGGCGAGGCGAACTACGTCTTCCCGGGCAAGGCATACTACACGTACTACTGCTACACGAACAGCGCGCAGCCGGCGATCATGCTGAACGCGAGCGAAGTGCTGGGCGAGAGCGGACGTGTTTCGTACCCGGTGACGTTCTCGATGGATAAGACGGGCACGAACAGCAAGAACCAGATCCGTACCAGAAGCGGTCTTGTCGGCAACGGCTGGATGAACTACAGTCAGGACGTGACCGATCCGGAAGCGGCGGGCTACAACCCGAACAGAACCGCGGGCTACAACATCGGCACGAACTACCTTGAGAACCCGTATCAGGGCGGACACGAGCTGCAGTACGTCGGCAGAGACTACGACAACGGCACGGGTTACAGCCACTACATGTATGAGCAGTACATCCTGCTGAAGCCGACGTTCGACACGAGCTACTACGGCAAGCAGTACGCACTGTACACGTTCGAGGTCACGGACGACTCCGTCGGCGATCTGGCGGCAGCAACGTCCACACTGGCAGGCGCGGCCAACACGAAGTCGGCCAGCGCGGATCTGACGGCGACGGCGAACGAAGACGTCACGCCGACGAATACGATCACGGTCTTCGTGGAGTACTACAACACGATGAACGGCCATGACGGCGACGCGGGCGGCCAGGTTGTGAACAAGACGACCGGCGTCGGCACGGCGAACGGCAACGCGCTGGAGGTGTACAACACCTTCCATGAGAACGGTTACCAGAACAACACCTGGGTCAACGTGGATTACCTGTACCGCAACGCGGCAGGCGCTGCAAACGACGACTTCATCACGCCGGTCTTCAAGGCAGAAGGCAGCGAGAATTACGATGCGTACTATGTGGCGAACGATCCGATCTACGGACAGACTGACGTGGGTTCGTTCTACTACCTGATGAAGAGCGACGATGAGGCGACGGGACTGTACTGGGCAGCGTACGATCAATACATCGCCGACAACCCGAACGACAACGACGTGTACCACAACGCGAGAGTGGCCGGCGCGAACGCGGCGCTGGGCGCGATGCAGAAGCAGGTCGCGGCACAGATGAAAGACCCGAGCTTCCGCAGCAGCATCAACAGCGAGCAGCAGGCCGCGAAGGTAACGAACGGCACGTACCTGTACTGGCCGTACCAGACGAGCACGAAGTGGTCGACGCAGGGTATACGTCCACATCTACGACAGATGGGGCAACCACTACACCAACATCCTGCAGCGTGACCTGCAGGATACGCAGGCAGCTACGGCGGATGTGATGACCAGAGGCGAAGTCACCATCAACGAGCTTGGCGGCTCCGGCATCCAGAACATCACGATCTACGAGCTGAATACGAAGAAAAAAGTGAACGTCGACGGCATGACGGACGGCCAGACGTGGAACGTGGTCGATAACCAGTTCACGATCACCGGCCTGCCGCAGGGCAGCAACGACTACCGCTACACGATGACGATCACGGATGTTGCCGGCGGCGAACAGACCGTCAACTTCCAGGCGAACGCGGACGGCAGCGTTGTGGTCACGGTCAACGACGAGACGATGGGCGGCAAGTACGCGGACGCGGCGAATACGCAGATCGGCGGCCAGTCGAATGAACCGACGAACGGAGCGAGCATCAGCGAGATCGAAGAGACCTCGCTGGCCTCGCTGGCGATCGAAGAAGTTTCGGCGGATGAAATCCTGATCGACGCAATCCCCGACGAGAATCGGAACGGCGATGCGGCTCCCGAAGCGCGTCCCGATATGTACACGTTCACAGTCAACGACGTCTACACGGTCAACCTGTTTGCAGAGTCGACGAGAGACTATGCAGTGACGCTCAAGAGCACGACGGGCGGCGTCGTGAAGGCATATGTCAACGGCACGCTGGCCGTACCGCAGGGCGGTAAGATCACTGTTCCGGGCGGCGCAAACGTACAGATTCGCCTGGCGGCGAACACCGGTTACGAACTGCAGAGCCTGACGATGGTCTATCCGGACGGCAGAACGATCAGCCTTGTCGGTTCCTACAACGCGAAGATCGACGATGATATCACGATCAATGCGGTCTTCGTTGAGACGTCGGCACTGCTGCGCATCCGCGTCGAGAACGGCGCAGTGAGCGGCAAGAGCGAGATGCTCGTCAGCCCGAACAGCCGCGTGACTGCGGTCGCAGACACCGCTCCGGCAGGCAAGGTGTTCGCCTACTGGACGGCGAATGACGGCACAGCGCCGGTCAGCTACAACAACATTTACACGTTCATTGCGACGAGCAACGTCGATCTGAAGGCGGTCTACGCCGATGAGGCGGTCGAAAAGACGGCCAATATCGAGATGGATCTTGCGAATCCGGCACAGGTGACGCTGGTCAACGGCAAGTACACGCTCGCTTACAGCGGCAGAATCACGGTTCCGGAAGGCGCGCAGATCGAGGAATTCGGTCTGGTGCTGACGAACCAGAGCGCCGATGACTGCACCGCGGAGAACTTCGTGATCGGCGGCAAGGTGAACGGCAAGAACGTTGCCAAGCTCGTCGGACAGACGGTGACAGAAGAGGATCAGTGCTTGATCAACGTCAACAACGTGGCAGAAGGCCAGACGAGAACGGGCAGACTGTATATGACCGTGAAGCTGGCGGACGGCACGACGCAGACGATCTACTCGAGCACCTGGGCTCAGCTGAACACGCCCGCGGCATAACCGCGATGGCTCCCTGAAATCCCGGCCCCCGGACATTGCGTCCGGGGGCCTTTGCCGTTATCGGATACGGAATGCGGGGAAAAACAAATCGTAAAAATATACGGGTTTGCACATGGTGCAGCCCGTATTTTTTATGCAAACCGCAGATTGTATTGAATCCTTTGATATGATATAATAAACAACATAATTTGAAAAAAGGGTGGGTAAAAATGTCCAAAGTATTTGACCTGATCGAGAAAGAACAGCAGCGGCAGAACAACACGATCGAGCTGATCGCCAGTGAAAATTTCGTTAGTGATAACGTCCGCAGAGCCGTTGGGTCCTGCCTGACCAACAAATACGCCGAAGGATATCCGACGACCCGCCTTTCCGGACACAAGGGCAGATACTACGGCGGCTGCACGGTTGTAGACGAGTTGGAAGAATACTGCTGCGACCTGTGGCGCCAGGTGTTCAAGACCGATTATCATGTCAACGTCCAGCCGCACAGCGGTTCGTCCGCAAATCTGGCGGCTTACATGGCCGTGCTGACGCCGGGCGATACGATCCTCTCCATGAGTTTGAACGACGGCGGACATCTGACGCACGGCAGCCCTGTCAATATCTCGGGCAAGCTGTTCCATATCGAAAGCTACAGCCTTGACGCAAGCGGCCGCATCGACTACGAAGACATCGCAAACAAAGTGCGCGCATCCAAACCGCAGATGGTGCTTGCCGGTGCGAGCGCGTATTCGCGCATCATCGACTTCCGGAAAATCCGTGCGATCCTCGACGAGGCGATGGCGCAGGATGAGACGTACAAGCCGTATTTCATGGTCGATATGGCGCACATCGCGGGACTGATCGCGGCGGGCGAGCATCCGACGCCGTTCGGTCTTGCGGACATCGTGACGACCACGACGCACAAGACGCTGCGCGGAACGAGAGGCGGAATGATCTTCTGCCGCAAGGAGCTGGCGGGCAAGATCGACAGCGCCATTTTCCCGTGCTGCCAAGGCGGTCCTTTGGAGCATGTGATCGCCGGCAAGGCAGTCACGGCGGAAGAGGCGCTCACGCCGGAGTATCAGGAATACATCCGTCAGGTCGTGCGCAACAGCAAGGCGATGTGCGCGCAGTTCATCGAAATGGGTTATGACGTTGTGACCGGCGGCACGGACAATCATCTGTTTGTGATCGACCTGTCCAAGACGCATCCGCATCTGACCGGCAAGATGGTGCAGAACGATCTGGACCGCCACGATATCACGGCGAACAAAAACTGCGTGCCGTTTGAAAAGCGCAGCCCCGTGGAGACAAGCGGCGTGCGCATCGGCACCGCCGCCATGACGACCAAAGGATACAAGGAAGCGGACTTCATCGCCGTCGCCAAGCGCATCGACGAGATCATCCGCGGCATTCAGGCGTAACCCCCGCAAAAAAAGAGCCCGAAGGCAGTTCAAGCGAACCGCTTTCGGGCTTTGCTTTTTTATTACGTCCATAGCGACGTGATGAACATGGGCGACGCGTGCTCGGCTTTTTTGAAACCGCACCGCTCATAGAAATGTATCTCTTCGTCGTACGCGATCACGGCGATCCGCAGGTAATCCGCATAGGTTTGCCTGACCATGTCGACGAGCGTTCGTCCGATGGTCAGCCCGTGGTAGTCGGGGTCGACGAGCAGATAATGCACGTAGGCGTTCATGATCCCGTCGTCCATGGCGCAGATCATGCCGATCAGTTTGTCGCCGTCCCACGCGGAAAAGACTGTTTTGAAATTCCGCATCGCGACGGTCAGCTTGTCGGGAAAATGACCGGACGACCATTCCACGGAGAGGAACAGCCGTTCCAGATCGTTTTCGTGAAACTCGTGCGTATCGCGGTAGGTGATCGTCATGCGTTCCCTCCTTACGGGTTTCCGGCTATGAATTCTTTGACGGCATAGTATGCGGGTTTGGGCGTGCCGTCCAGGTTGCAAAGACCCCATTTCGTCTCGAACGGACACCATGTGTGGCCGCACACCCAGCACTTCTCCATATCCTGGCAGCAGTAGATGATCATGCCCGCAAGGCAGTTCAGTTTTTTGAGGTCGCCCATGACCCGTCTGAAGTATTCTGCCTGCCCTTCCGGAGTGTGCGGGATATTCTCGACGGTTTCCGCGGCGGTCTCGCCGTAAAAATGCTGGTACTCTTTTTGGAATACGATCTCGGCCCAATGATCCGCGTCGTCCGGATATGTGTCTTTCAGTCTCTGCTGGAACTGCGGGGGCAGCTTGCGAATGAAATTCATGCCGTCCGCTATGGCTTCGGCTTCGGACGCGTACCCGTAGTACCCGAGGATCTCGGCTTTCCGCTCGGCTGTTTTCGGTCCGCCTTCGCTCCAGAAGCCGAATTCCTGTATGAGGATCGGTTTGCAGGTAATCCAGTACAGTTTCTTGACCTGATCCGCATAGGCGCTCGCCTTGGCGTTTCCCTGGTTGCCGGTGTAAAGGTCGATGCCGACATAATCGCAGTATTTCCGATACGGCTTCATGAGCTTTTGCAGCTTTTTGTTGACCTCGGCAGAATTGTATCCGATGGGAAAGTTTCCGGTGATCGGATCGAGCGCTTCCAACTGAATGCCGATGAACATGGCGGCTTCTTCCAGATTCAGCGGCTTCATAAAGCCCTCTAATCCCATCTCATTGGTGATCTGAAAAGCGCTCGTGATCTCTTTGAGATCGTTATAGAGAAACACGGCGATCTCCTGCGTTCTTTCCACGTCTTCCACCGGATTGAATCCGCCGATGTTAAAATAGTCCCGGGGATACGGTGTGACGGCCATGACCTTGAATCCGCGGTCGGTATATCCCTTTGCGCGGGCTTTGAAATCGAGATAATGCTGGCTGATTGCGCCGGCCTGGTTATACGGATACGGAATATCAAACCGTACCCATTGGAGCCCGGCATCGCCGAGCAGGTCGTAATCTTCGTTCGGGTGACATACGCCGTAGATGAATCCGCCGTTCTGTTCCGTAAACTGACGGACGTTCTTGTCGGGCAGATTGAATATACTGCCGAAAAAGCAGGATATTGTGATGAAAACCGTTTCAAAAAAAGCGATCAGTTTCATGCGGTCATCTCCTGTTCAGACATCGGATACGGGCGCAGCGGGCAGAATGCCCTTCTCTATGCTTTCTTTCAGGATGGCGTCTGTGACGGCGAACAGCTTTTCCGAGCCCGGGCGGGTTTTCCCCTGTCTGCCGTACACCTGACCCGCGTGCACGCCGTGCTCGCGCCAATCCGAGCCGTCGTTGCTTTGGATGAGCAGCAGCGGCTGGAAGTTATCCATCGCGTGCGCAAATTTTGCTTCCGCGGTTTCGTTCGCCTCGAACTCGTCGAACACGGCCAGGAGATCCTGTTTCTGGTCGTCCGGCAAAAGCGAAAAGATCCGCTCTTTGGCGATTGCTTCGCGCGCCTTTTGCGTTTGGAGCCCCTGCGTATCATAGGCGTACGTGTCGCCGGCGTCGATCTCCACCACGTCGTGGACAAGGCACATGAGCATCACGCGCGCAATATCGATCGGCGCGTTGGAATACTCCCGCAGGAGATACGCCATGATTGCCATATGCCAGGCGTGTTCCGCATCGTTTTCGTTCCGGCCGTGACCGGAAAGGTGCGTCTGCCGGAATACGTTCTTTTCTTTGTCAAGTTCCAGGGCGAACGTGAGCTGCTGTTTCAGTCTTTCGTCCACGGACGGCAGATCGGTCCAATGTTTCAGGTTTTCGCTGTCCATACTCTTTTTAACTTCATTCCCATTGATAGGTCACGATCCGGCCGTCGATCTCCCATTCGGACGGGATCGGGTTGTCGTAAATATCCAGCGGCTGTATGCGGTGATCTTTCTGGATTTCGCGGTAGGCGTTGATCATGTCGGCTTTTTGTTCGTCGTTCAGCCTGTCGCAGGAAACGAAAAGCGCCGTGTCGCTTTTCGAGAGCACGTCGAGCCACTGCCTGTTTTTCTCCCACGGGATGTTGTCGTTCAGAATGCCGACGCAGTCCGCATCGACCATATAGAACGCGTTATTCTGCGCGAGACGGAACGCGAGCGTATTGACGCCGTTGTCGCGGGTGCATGCCCACTCCCGGCCGCTGGTGTCGTTGCCCGTGCGGTTGATGTGTACCAGTCCCGCGCAGAGATGCGAGACCGTGTTGCAGCCGAGAACCAGCATATCGCCGCATGCGTCTTTGATCAGGCGGTAGAAATCCAGCACGATCTCGGCGTTGGTTTTGGTCTCGTCCGCAAAGTGCCAGTCGGTGTAGTTGGTGATGCGGTCGGTCAGTTTTTTGCCGAAATCGCCGAACAGATCATACGTGGAAAAATCATGCTTCAGCAGCTCGTAGCCCCACGACCGCATTTTCTCGATGTAGCTGACGATCAGCGCCTGTGCTTTTTTGTTTGTCGGGTCCAGATAGATGCGTTCACCGCCGCGCAGTATGCGCATATCGGGTGTGATATCCGCTTCCTGATTATCGAGCAGCCGCGCCCAGATTCCCGGACGGACGCCGAGGGATTTGATCTCCTCGGCCAGCGCTTTCATGTCGCCGTATTTTTCGTTCGGCTCGTACGGCCCCAAAAAGCCGTCAAGTTCCCAGCCGTCGTCGATCACCATAAACGGCCTGTTGGCGATCCCTTCGGCAAGTTCCGCCTGCAGTTTGGCGTCGCTGACGTTTTCCGCATAGCTGCTCTCTCCGTATGCGTAGTACCAGTTGTTGCCGCCGTAGATCTTCTCCTTCGGCAGAAGCGGATGGTCGCAGAGCGTCCTGCAGTATGCGCAGAGGCTCTCGAAAGGCGGCAGCGCATACCGCGCGAAAACAAAGGTGCAGAGCTTCACGGTTCTTCCGTCAAGCTTTACGCCGCTGCCTCCGTTGCGGCAGTCGATTGTTGCGGTGACGCCGTTTTCGTCGTAAAAGAAGCAGACAAACGCGTTCGGCTGCGTTTTCACGCCGAAGCAGAAGGTTTCGCTTTTGTTTGTCGCGGCGAAATACCACGGCAGCGGTCTGTTGTTTTCGGACAGCCGCTTAAAGCAAAGATTGCCGTAGCTGCGCTCCCAGATGTCGCCGAGGACAAAGAGATCCTCTTCGGTTTCAAAGCGCCACTGCAGCGTGACGAACTGCGGCCGGTCGGCTTTGGCGGTCAGATAAACGGAAAGCGTGCCGTCGGTTTTTTCAAAGGTCACTTCCGTATCCGTGCGCGCTTCGTCGCAGGTCACTTGATAGTCAAATTTGTCGAGCAAAAATTGTTTCATGGATAGTCCTCCCGTTCTTTTCTGCGGCGATCAGTCCGCAATGACGGACTTTCTCTTTCCGTTTTTGTTTTTCGGATATTCTCTCAGGCGGATCACATAGTCCAGATTGACCACGGTTTCTTTGCCGTCTTTTTCCAACACGACGGCATTGTCGACGACTTCCTTGAGAATGCCGTCGTAGCTGCCGGAACCGACGGTGTTCAGCAGGACGTCTTTTCCGACAAATCTTTCGGCCAGTTTCTGCATTTCCATGTCTCCTTTTTTTCTTCGGATTCTCGACTCCAAATACCGGGTCGTTTCTTTCTCTCGCTGAGAAAGGATGATACAAAGCAGTATCAAAGGGAAAAAACTGATCCACCACGCACCCATAGTGTTTCTCCTTCTGCGGGGATTGCGGACGATTTTCCGTCGGCGGCGTTCCGCGATCCGGATCGTGACCGATTTCTTATTCCAGCTCGAATGCGCCGGTATAGAGCTTGTAGTACGTGCCCTTTTCCGCGAGCAGTTTTTCGTGGCTGCCGCGTTCGATGATGCGGCCGTGGTCAAGCACCATGATGACGTCGGAATTCATGACCGTGGACAGGCGGTGCGCGATGACGAATACCGTGCGGCCTTCCATGAGTTTGTCCATGCCTTTCTGCACGATGGACTCCGTGCGCGTGTCGATGGACGACGTCGCTTCGTCGAGGATCATCACGGGCGGGTCGGCGACGGCGGCACGCGCGATCGCGATCAGCTGCCGCTGTCCCTGGGAAAGATTCGCGCCGTTGTTGGACAGCTCCGTTTCATATCCGTTCGGCAGTCGCGTGATGAAGTCGTCCGCACCGGCGAGTTTGGCCGCCTCGATACACGCCTCGTCCGTTGCGCAGAGGTTGCCGTAGCGGATGTTTTCCATCACGGTGCCCGTGAACAGATTGGTTTCCTGCAGCACGATGCCGAGCGAACGGCGCAGGTCGGCCTTTTTGATCTTGTTGATATTGATGCCGTCGTAACGGATCTTGCCGTCCTCGATGTCATAGAACCGATTGATCAGATTGGTGATCGTCGTCTTGCCCGCGCCTGTTGCGCCGACAAACGCGACTTTTTGACCGGGCTCGGCAAAGACGGTCACGTTGTGCAGGATGGTTCTGCCCTCCCGGTAAGCAAAGTCCACGTCGGTCATGCGCACGTCGCCGCGCAGAGGCGTATAGGTGAGCGTTCCGTCCGTGTGCGGATGCTTCCATGCCCACTGGCCGGTATGTTTGTCGGATTCGGTCACGGTGCCGTCCGGCGCGATGTGCGCATCGACGAGCGTGACGTAGCCGTCGTCCGTTTCGGGCGGTTCGTCCATCAGCGCGAAGATGCGTTCCGCGCCGGCCAGACCCATGACGATGGCGTTGATCTGCTGCGAGAGCTGGTTGACGTTGCCGGTGAATTGTTTGGTCATGTTGAGGAACGGCACGACGATGCTGATGCTGAACGCCAGACCCGAGATGCTGACGTTTTTCGCGCCCGTTGCGAGGAAGATGCCGCCGGCGACAGCGATCAGCACATACAGCACGTTGCCGATGTTCATGATAACGGGGCCGAGCGTGTTCGCATAGGCGTGCGCACGGTAGCTGTCCTCAAACAGTTCGTTGTTGATCCTGTCGAAATCCTCTTTGCATTCTTTTTCGCGGCTGAACACCTTGATGACCTTCTGGCCGTTCATCATTTCCTGTGCAAAACCTTCCTCGCGCGCAATGGATTTCTGCTGGCGCAGGAAGTATTTGGCGGAGCCGCCGCCGATCTTTTTGGAGACGATCATCATGGCGACAACGCCGGCCAGAAGCAGCAGCGTCATCCAGACGCTGTAATACAGCATGATGCCCAGTACGCTCAGGACGGTCACGCCGGATCGGATGAACGCCGGGAACGCCTGCGAGACGAGCTGACGCAGCGTGTCGATGTCGTTGGTGTAATAGCTCATGATGTCGCCGTGCTTGTGTGTGTCGAAATACCGGATCGGCAGGTTCTGCATACCGTTAAACATCGCGCCGCGCATTTTATAAAGATAGCCCTGCGTGATGCGCGCCATGAGCTGCGTATAGAGAAGCACGGCGGCCAGCGAGATCGCGTACAGGACGGCGAGGAAAATGATCTGCGGGATGATCTCTTTCGACGCGGCCGCCCAGTCGCGTGACGGCTGCCACGTTTCGATCACGGCGATGATGCGCCGCAGCAGGACGTCGGGAACGGCTGCCACGACAGAGGAAAACAGGATGCAGAACGCAGTCAGCGGAACGAGCGCGGGATAGAACGCGATGAGCGTTTTCAGGATGCGGCGGAACGTGTGCTTTTTCGACGTTTTGGATTGCGGCTTCTGCGGTCTCATTCCTCGTCACCTCCGTTCGTCTGCTGGTCGTACACCTCGCGGTAGATTTCGCTCGACTGCATCAATTCGTCGTGCGTGCCCGACGCTGCGATGCGGCCGTTGTCCATGACCAGGATCAGATCCGCGTCCTGTACGGAGGCCACGCGCTGGGCAATGATGATCTTCGTCGTTTCGGGGATGTATGTTTTGAATCCGGCGCGGATGCGCGCGTCCGTGTGCGTATCGACCGCGCTGGTCGAGTCGTCGAGGATCAGGATCTTCGGCTTTTTCAGCAGCGCGCGCGCAATGCACAGGCGCTGTTTCTGACCGCCGGAGACGTTTGTGCCGCCCTGCTCGATGTGCGTGTCGTAGCCGTCGGGGAAGCTGCGGATAAACTCATCGGCCTGTGCCAGACGGCAGGCTTCCGTGAGCTCTTCATCCGTGGCGTTCTCGTTGCCCCAGCGCAGATTCTCCTTGATCGTGCCGGAGAAAAGCTGGTTCTTTTGCAGCACCATGGCCACCGCGTCGCGCAGCGTCCGGATGTCGTAATCGCGCACATCCACGCCCGCGACCTTGACAGCGCCTTCCGTCACATCGTACAAACGCGGGATCAGCTGCACAAGCGTCGACTTGCTCGAACCGGTGCCGCCGAGGATACCGACCGTCATGCCGGAACGGATGTGCAGATTGATACCGGACAGCGCAAGGAGCTTTGCGTCCGCGGCATATTTGAAGCCGACGTTCTCGAAATCGACCGAGCCGTCCGCCACCGTCATGACCGGATGCTCCGGCTCGCGCAGCGTCGGCGTTTCGGACAGCACTTCGTAAATACGCTTGGCCGATTCGCTCGACATCGTGACGATCACGTAGATCATCGACAGCATCATCAGCGACATCAGGATCTGCATGCCGTAGGTCAGCATCGCGGAGATCTGGCCGACGTCGATCGTCGTGCCGCCGCCCTTGATGGCGAGCATGGAGCCGACAGTCAGGATAAAGAGCATGTTGAAATACATGCAGAACTGCATCAGCGGCATGTTCAGCGCCACAACGCGTTCGGCATAGGTGAAGTCCTTGCGGATGTTTTCGGCGGCCGTGTCGAACTTCTTCTTTTCGTATTCCTCGCGGGCGAACCCTTTGACCGCACGCATGGCGCGCACGTTCTCTTCGATGGATTCGTTGAGACGGTCGTATTTCTTAAAAACGCTGCGGAATGCCGGAAGCGCCTTTTTGCCGATCAGGATCAGACCGAACACGAGGATCGGGAACACGATCACGAACGCCATTGCGAGCGTACCGCCCATGACGAACGCCATGACGGCGGAAAAGATCAGCATCAGCGGCGCGCGGATCGCGATCCGGATGATCATCATATAGGCCATCTGCACGTTCGTCACGTCCGTGGTCAGGCGCGTGACCAGCGATGAAGACGAGAACTTGTCGATGTTCTGGAAGGAGAAAAACTGAATGCTCTGGAACAAATCGTGACGGACGTTTTTGGCAAATCCGGCAGACGCGCGCGAGCAGGTAAAGCCCGCAACGCCGCCGCATGTCAGCGACGCGACTGCCAGCAGGACCAGCACCAGGCCGGCGGACAGCACTTCTTTGGTATCTGCGCCGGATTTGATGCGGTTGACCAGATCGGCGGTGATGAAGGGAATGAACGTTTCGATGATCGACTCGCCGATAATAAAGATCAGCGTCAGGATCGTCGGCTTTTTGAACTCCCGCACGCATTTGGAAAGCCGTTTGAGCATGGATGCACTTCCTTTCCGAAGGGTATATCAGAATATAACTAATAAAGTATGGGACTTTTTTTAAAAAAAGTCAATAGGAAGCGGAAAAAAACTCGCATTTTCAGGCGGCCGGTGCTATACTGAAAAAGAAGGGAGAATGGGTCATGGACAAACTGTTTAAGAAGTATCAGCGCGCAGCGATCCGCGATATTCCGGCTGTGTTCGGCCGCGCGGTCAAAGCGCTGTTCGGCAGCCGGTGGAAGGAATGCGCGGCGCTGCTGCTGGTGTTTGCGCAGCTTTTCGGTACAGTCATCTTCAAAACGCCCGTAAACCCGCACGGGCAGGCGCTCGATCTGGAGAAACGGTTCGATCTCGTCTGGTCGGACGAATTCGACAACGGGTTCGACACGACCAAATGGCAGGGACATTACGTCTACGGCGCGAACGACACGCAGAAACGCGACACGGCGTACTGGAACCGCAGCCAGGTCAGCTTCACCGACGACGGCTGTCTGAAAATCTCCGTGGAGTACAAGGACGGGCCGGCAGGCGAGCAGTATTATGCCTACGGCATGGAGACCAATCCGAACAAGCATTATGACGCCGGTTACGAAGGATACGCGCAGTTGTACGGCTACTTTGAAACGCGCTGCATTCTGCCGAAGGGCTGCGGGCTGAACCCGGCGTTCTGGATGCTGACGGACGGCATGTGGGACGACGACACGGACGGCGGCGTGACGGGGTGTGAGCTCGACATTTTCGAGACGGAGACGGACTACAACAAACGCAGTCCGTACTTCAATTCCGTTTATCACACAGTCCATGTGGACGGTTATGACGAAGCGCACCGCCGCGAGGGACAGGGCGATTTTTATGCCGACGATCCCTATAACAAATTCAACACCTACGGTGTGGAGTGGAATCCGGACGGCTACATCTTTTACATCAACGGCGTGGAGACGGCGCGCACCGATTTCGGCGGCGTGTGTCAGGTGCCGCTGTATCTGATCCTTTCGGTCGGCGTGGACGAGAAGATCGCGCAGAACGAATTCCTCCCCGCGGAATTCATCGTGGATTACGTGCGGGCGTACCAGTATAAATAAACGGTGCGCAGTCGGACAAATCGGCATTTGTCGGGCTGCGCCCGAAAGGATGTTTTGCTATGCAAAATGATGCGTGCTGTCGCACATGATGTGTTTTCGCCGCGCGAAAACATGATGTATTCCG
>CADARP010000036.1 GCA_902790325.1 Oscillospiraceae bacterium
GGGACGATGCCCACATCGTCCCGCCGTATCCGTCCGTTGTCTTTTCCGGCGTACCGCCTGTGTTTTCCGATGCCGTTCTCCGCGGACGGCGCTTCGCTCTCACGATAACACCGGAAAACGGAATCCCCCAACTTTCCGTGAAGCGCGTCTTTTTTGCCGTTTTCCTTGCAATTTCGTTCGGGATCGGGTATAATAAAAAGATAGATTCTGGTATTTTGGAGAAAACGCTATGTCCGACCGCAGCGAACTGAAACAATACGAGCTGATCCCCTCGCAGAAGACGATGGTCTACATGCTCAAATACAGCCTGCACAAGCAGGTCACCAACGTGCCGACCTCCTTCGCCGTCGCGCGCAGGCTCGACTTTGCGCTCCTGGAACAGGCGCTGCGCACGGAGATCCTGCGCAACGACTGTCTGCGCATCGTGTTTCGCAAAACACGCCGCGGCATCACGCAGGCTTTTCTGCCGAACCGCGACCTGCCGCCGGTCGAAGTCCTGCATTTTGACAGCACCGCGCAGCAGGAAGCTGTCTTCGACGCCGACGCGGCCAAGCCGCTGCGCATCTTCCGGGACGAGACGTTCCGCGTGCGCTTCTTCACGGACGCCGACGGCAAATGCGGGATCTATCTCAACGTCTCGCACCTGGTCATGGACGCGGCGGCGACGTCCGTTTTCTACCGCGATCTGCTGGCGGTCTACGACGCGCTTGAACGGGGCGGCGCGCTGCCGGAGCCGCTGTCGTCGTTCGAGGCGCATCTGACGAAAGAATACACCTATCTGCGCTCCGAAAAGTACCGCAGAGATCTCGAATTCCTCACGCAGTTCCACAGCGCGATGGGCGGCCCGCCCTTCTATGCGGGCGTGCACGGGCCGCAGATGCTCGACAGACAGCGCAAGCTCCTGCATGACCCCGCGCTCGGCGTGCCCGTGGCGTTCGACCCGTTCCGCGACAAGGCGCAGACCTACCGCACCGAAACGGACGAGAGCACCGCGAAGCTGCTGCTGGACTTCTGCGAAAAGACGGGCGCTTCGCCCGAAATCCTGCTGCAGACGGGCTTCAAGCTCCATGCCGCGCGCATCAACCGCCGCGCCGAGGATACGATGATCATGGCGCTGTGCGGCCGCCGCGTGACGGAGGACGAAAAGAATATGGGCGGCTGTCTGACGCAGCCGGTGCAGATGCGCACCAAAATGCCGCTGACCGCGACGTTCGCCGAGACGGTGCGCGACGCGTCCCGCACGCGCATGTCCCTGTACCGCCACATGGATTTCCCCTATCTCGACGCGCTCGAACTGGAACGCAAAATGTATCATTTCAACCGCGCGCAGGGTCCGGCGCTGATGATGTATACCTGGCTGCCCGTCGACCGGCTGGGCGAGTCGTTCGACTGCGCGGTCGAATACCGCGGCTATGCGCTCGACCGGTATATCATGCCGCTGTACACATTTACATACAAGATCCCGCAAAAAAACAGCATCCGATTCTATTATCTTTTCCGTACCAACACCATCACGCTCCCGCAGATCCAGGCGCTGCACAAGGGCTGTCTCGACGCGCTGCGCATCGGGATCGAAAACCCGCAGATCACGCTCGACGATCTGTACGACACGATCGAAAGGCAGGCGCGCCATGCTTAAACCGTCGGCGGACTATATCCGCGAAACAGAAGCCGCAAACGCCGCCATCGCCAAGGAAGGCCGTCTGCGTGATCTGTGGGATCTGCTCTGTCGCGCGAACCGCTTTTTCGGCGCACGGGAGTGCATCGTGGAAAAACGGCACGGCCACACCGTGTCGCACACCGTACACGACCTGTACAACGACGTCTGCGCCCTGGGCGCGGCGCTGCAGGACGAGGGCTTTTGCGGCGGACACGCCGTGATCCTGGGCGACAATTCCTACGAATGGCTCGTCACGTTCCTTGCGCTTGCCTGTTCGGGCAGCGTCGCCGTGCCGCTCGACAAGGAACTGACGCGCGAGGAGATCGAGATCCTCTCCCGCCGGGCGGACTGCACGCGCGGCTTCTGCGGCAAGGCGTACCGCGGCGTGCTCGAACGCGCCGACCTGCCATGCACCGTGTTCGGAGAAACCTTTGAAGATATGCTGGACCGCGGCTTTGCGCTGCTGCTGCGCAACGACGCGGCTTTCGCGCCCTGCACTGCCGGCGACGCCGTCGCGGCGATCCTGTTCACGTCCGGCACGACGGGCGCAAACAAGGGCGTGATGCTCACGCATCGCAATCTCGTGTCGAACGCGGAAGGCGTACTGCGCACAAACGACCCCGTCTGCTCCGCAATGTCCGTTTTGCCGATGAACCACGCGTACGAGCTCGGCAGCACCGTCCTGCCGCACATCGTCAGCGGCACGGTCATCTACATCAACGACCGCCTGCGCAACTTCTTCCGCAGCATCGAGACGTTCCATCCGGAGTATATCGCCGTGGTGCCGCTGTTTGCCGAAAACATCCGCCGCTACATCCTCTACAATGCGGAAAAGGACGGGCGGCTTGCCGACCTGCACCGCCGCATCGACGAGAGCGAAAAACTGCGCGCACGCGGGATCGACCGCCGCGAAACGCTGTTCGCGCCCGAACGCGAACCGTTCGGCAGCATGTTCCCCTACCTTGCCTGCGGCGGCGCGCCGCTGAAACCGGAAACGGCCGCGTTTCTCGACGCGCTGGGCTTCCGGCTGCTTCTGGGCTACGGGTTGACGGAGACGTCCCCGATCGTGACGCTCAACCAGAACGCCGGCAAATACCCGTCGTCCGTCGGCGTGCCTTTCCCCTTCACCGAGATCCGCATCGACGCACCGGACGCGGACGGCGTGGGCGAAGTGCTGGTGCGCGGCGACAACGTCTCGCCCGGATACTACAAGGACGACGAAGCGACGCGCGAGAGCTTTGCGGACGGCTGGTTCCGCACCGGCGACTTCGGACGCATCGGCGAGGGCGGCGAACTGTATATCACGGGCAGAAAGAAAAACCTCATCATCCTGCCCAACGGCAAAAATATTTTCCCCGAGGAGCTGGAGCATTACTTCTCCTCGAAGGTGCATGCGATCCGCGACGCGGTCGTGTTCGAGTCCGACCGCAAGACCGAAAAGGAGGACGCGCAGATCCTCGTCCTGGCCGTCTCGCTGGAAGAAGGCGTATGCGACGCGCAGTCGATCGAGATGATCCGCGAGGAGATCGACCGCTGCAACCGCCTGCTGCCCGTTTTCAAGCGCGTGCAGGACGTGCAGTTCTCGACCGTCTCGTTCGCGCGCACCTCCACCAAAAAAATCATCCGAAAGGCAGTGAAGAACCAATATGACGCCCATGCAGACACTACTTGATATCCTGCGCAAATTCACCCCGGCAGATCTGTCGGCGTGCAGCGAGCAGACCCATCTGCGCCGCGACCTGGGGCTGGATTCTCTGCAGATCGCCGCGCTCGCGGGCGAAGCGGAAGAAGCGTTCGGCGTGGAGATCTCCGACGCCGACGCCGCCGAAGCCGTCACGGTGGGCGACTTTCTGCGCCTCGTCGCGCCGCAGGAGAAATGATCCGCGGCCGATCCGCCGCGCCGTCTTCCCGCAGTCCGTCCAGTCAGGCGGTCTGCAAACCATAAACACAAACCGGGAATAAGGAGAAAAGACAATGGCCAATTTATCTACGGGAATCAAAGCGGATTCCAACCTCATGAATCTGAAAGCAATGGACGTCGGCGCCGTGAAGCCGGAGCTTGCCGAGCTGTTTGTCGCCGATGAGCAGATCATCTGTGCCTTCAAGACAATTCGGGATCAGGTCGTGTTCACCAACAAGAGAGTGTTTGTCGTCAATGTTCAGGGTCTGACCGGCAAAAAGACGTCGTATCTTTCCTATCCGTACTCCAAAGTGCAGTACTTCGGCGTCGAAACGGCCGGCCTGCTCGATATCGACAGCGAGCTGACTCTGCATTTCAGCAACGGCGGCGCCTTGCAGTTGGATTTCAAGGATAATGTGGACATCCGCCGCATCAGCCAGGCGATCGCAAGCTTCATCCTCTGATCCGCGTTATCCGGTGAAGGACGGACGCCTCCCGTTTTTTTTACCGCTTTTCGGGCCGATCCGAAAAAAACACTTGACAAACCGGTTTGCCCGTGCTACAATGGGGCAAATTTACAAAGGCTGTGACGAAGACTGTCGGGTTACGCAGTTTCACAGAGAGTCGGCGGATGGTGCAAGCCGGCATCTGCTTTCCCAGGACACATCACTTCCGAGCCGGAGGTCCGATAGCCGTTTGGCAGGTAGGCGCCTCCCGTGACTGCTGCGTTAAGGCATAGAGGTTGCTGGACCTCGAAGAGTGGCGTCTGACGACGCAAATTGAGTGGTACCGCGGATGTTTGACATTCGTCTCAATGCAGATTGAGACGGGTGTTTTTTTATTATCCAAACAATTTTAAAAAGGAGGTTTTTCACATGTCCACCGTTGATGCAGGAAAATTATTAGAGGTAGCGCAGCGAATTCGCGAAATGCGCATCATCGAGAACATTACCGAGGCGGACATGGCCGCCAAAACCGAAGTCACGCTCGAGCAGTATCTGCAGTATGAGGCCGGTATGCTCGACTTCCCCTTCACGTTCCTGCACAAATGCGCGCTGGCATTCGGCGTCGATATGACCGATCTGCTGGAAGGACAGAGCGCGCATCTGTCGTCCTACACCGTCACGCGCAAGGGCGAGGGACACGCCACGGCGAAGGAAAACGGCATCGAGATCCGCAACCTTGCGCCGATGTTCCGCCGCAAGCTGTCCGAGCCGTATTACGTGCGCTACGCCTACGATCCGGAGCTGCAGGACAAACCCATCCACCAGACGACGCACTCCGGCCAGGAGTTCGACTTCATCCTCTCCGGCCGTCTGAAGGTGCAGGTCGGCGAACACGTCGAGTACCTCTCCGAAGGCGACAGCATCTACTACAACAGCTCCACGCCACACGGCATGATCGCCGTGGACGGACAGGACTGCCTGTTCCTGGCTGTGGTGCTGCCGGGCGAAAAGGAGTCCGAGCCGGTCGTGCGCGAGGCGCTTTTGCAGACGCCGGACGCGCAGGTCAAAACGGTCGCCGACAACTTCATCGACACCGTCGAGGACGAGAACGGCGTTTTGCAGAAGATCTCGTTCAAGAACGAGGAGACCTTCAACTTCGGCTTCGACGTCGTGGACGCGATCGCGCAGCGCACGCCCGAAAAGCTCGCCATGCTGCACATCTCCCGCGACAAGACCGAACGCCGCTTCACCTTCAACGACGTCAAGCGCAATTCCAACCAGGTCGCCAACTACCTCAAGGCGCTCGGCATCAAGCGCGGCGACAAGGTGATGCTCGTCTTAAAGCGGCACTACCAGTTCTGGTTCGCCATGGTCGCGCTGCACAAGCTCGGCGCCATCGCCATCCCCGCCTCCAATCAGCTGCAGGCGCACGACTTTGAGTACCGCTTCCAGTCCGCCGGCGTGCGCGCCATCCTCTGCACCGCCGACGGCGACACCGCGCACCAGGTCGACCTCGCCGCCGAAAAGTGTCCCGAGCTCGAGTTCAAGCTGGTCGTCAACGGCACGCGCGAGGGCTGGCACACGTTCGACGAGGAATATCCGCTGTACAGCACGCACTTCCGCCGCCGCGGCGATTCGCCGTGCGGGAGCGATCTGGCGCTGATGTTCTTCACGTCCGGCACCACCGGCTATCCCAAGATCGCTGCCCACAGCTTCAAGTACGCGCTCGGCCACTACATCACGGCCAAATTCTGGCACGGCGCCGACCGCGACGGTCTGCATTTCACCATCTCCGACACCGGCTGGGGCAAGGCGCTCTGGGGCAAGCTGTACGGCCAGTGGCTGGCGGAATGCGCCGTGTTCGTCTACGATTTCGACCGCTTCGACGCGGCGGATATCCTGCCGATGTTCGCCCTGCACAAGATCACCTCTTTCTGCGCGCCGCCGACGATGCTGCGCATGATGATCAAGCAGGACATCTCGCAGTACGACTTCTCCTCCGTGCGCCACATGACGACGGCAGGCGAGGCGCTCAATCCCGAGGTCTACCGCCAGTTCGAGAAGGCGACGGGTCTGCACATCATGGAGGGCTTCGGCCAGACCGAGACGACCATGGTCATCGGCAACCTCATGGGCGCTTCGCACAAGATCGGCTCCATGGGCAAGGCCTCTCCCCTGTATGACATCCTGCTGCTGGATTCCGACGGCAACGAGGTGCCGGTCGGCCAGACGGGCGAGATCTGCATCCGCACGTCCGAAAGAGTCCCGTGCGGCCTGTTCCTGGGCTACTACCGCGACGAAGATAAGACGCGCGAGGTCTGGCACGACGGCTTCTACCACACCGGCGACGTCGCCTGGAAGGACGAAGACGGCTTCTACTGGTACGTCAGCCGCGTGGACGACGTGATCAAGTCCTCCGGCTACCGCATCGGCCCGTTCGAGATCGAAAGCGTCATCATGGAGCTGCCGTACGTGCTGGAATGCGGCGTGTCCGCGGCGCCCGACCCCGTGCGCGGCCAGGTCGTCAAGGCGAGCATCGTGCTCGTGCCCGGCAAGGAAGGCACGGAGGAGCTCAAGAAGGAGATCCAGAACTACGTCAAGCGCAACACCGCGCCCTACAAATACCCGCGCATCGTCGTCTTCCGCGACTCTCTGCCGAAGGCCACGAACGGCAAGATCCAGAGAAATAAGCTCTGATGTATATATATTAGTATTGACAAGCACAAACCGTCGTGCTAAAATGAAGTTTGGTTCGTAAGTGCACACGGCGGCACTCGTCTCCATGAGGCGGGTGCCTTTTGACAGGAAATTGAGGAGCCATGGAATTCAAACGCGTCACCCTGCTGGCCGGTCACTACGGCAGCGGAAAAACAAACATCGCCGTCAATCTCGCCATGCTGCTGCGGCAGAAGCGCGAGCGTGTGGCGATCGCGGATCTCGACATCGTCAATCCGTATTTCCGCACCAAGGACAGCCAGTACGACCTCGAACAGGCGGGCATCCGCTTCATCTGCTCGGAATACGCCAATTCCAACGTGGACATCCCCGCCCTGCCGCAGACGCTCTATGCGATCACGGACGACCGGGAGCTTTCCTGCATCCTCGACGTCGGCGGCGACGACCGCGGCGCGCTCGCGCTCGGACGGCTCGCGCCGGGTCTTTTGGAGGAAAACGACTTCGAGATGCTGTTCGTCGTCAACTTCTACCGTCCGCTGACTTCGACCGCCGACGACGCGCTCGAAGTGCTGCGCGAGATCGAGATCGCCGGACATCTGCCCTTCACGGGCATCGTCAACAACTCGAACCTCGGCGACGAAACCACGCCGGACGTTGTGCTGCGCACGGCGGATCGCACGCAGGAGCTTTGCGGCAAATGCGGCCTGCCGCTGCGGCTGACGACCGTCAACCGTCCCCTCGTACCCGCTCTGCGGGACAAGATACCCAACCTGATCGGGCTTGATCTGCAAGCCAAAATTCGATAAAAAGGAGTGTTGGTCATGGCAAAACTGACGTTCAAAACCGAGATCTGCAAAGGCTGCGGCCTGTGCATCAATGTCTGTCCCAAGAACGTTCTGGAGCTGAGCAAGGACAAGCTCAACAGCAAAGGACACCATCCCATCGAGGCTGCGCGTCCCGATGACTGCATCGGCTGCGCGTTCTGCGCGACCATGTGTCCCGACTGCGTGATTACAGTAGAAAGGTGAGTGAAGAATATGGCTGACAAAGTTTTGATGAAGGGGAACGAAGCCATCGCAGAAGCCGCGATCCGCGCCGGCTGCCGCCACTACTTCGGCTATCCCATCACACCCCAGACGGAGATCGCCGCCTACATGGCAAAGAGAATGCCCAAGATCGGCGGCACCTTCCTGCAGGCGGAGAGCGAAATCGCCGCGATCAACATGGTCTACGGCGCCGCGTCCGCGGGCAAGCGCGCAATGACCTCCTCCTCGAGCCCGGGCATCTCGCTCAAGGGCGAAGGCATTTCCTACATGGCCGGTTCCGACCTGCCGGGTCTGATCGTCAACGTACAGCGCGGCGGCCCGGGTCTGGGCGGCATCCAGCCCTCCCAGTCCGACTACTTCCAGTCCACGCGCGGCGGCGGCCACGGCGACTACCATCTGATCGTGCTCGCGCCGGCGTCCGTGCAGGAAATGGCCGACATGACCGTCAAGGCGTTCGATCTGGCGGACAAGTACCGCATGCCCGTCATGCTGCTTGCCGACGGCACCATGGGACAGATGATGGAGCCCGTTTCGCTCGATCTGTCCATCGCCGAAGCGCCCGAAAAGCCCTGGGCGACCACCGGCACCAAGCTTGCCCGTCCGCACAACATCGTCAACTCCCTCTCCCTCGTCCCCGAGGAACTGGAAAAGCTGAACAACGCGCGGTATGAAAAGTACGAGATCGTCAAGCAGAACGAAGTGATGTACGAAGAGTACATGATGGACGACGCCGAGATCTGCGTCGTGGCGTTCGGCATTGCGGCGCGCGTCTCCAAAAACGCCGTCGTCGCCGCCCGCAAGAACGGCGTCAAGGTCGGTCTGATCCGTCCCATCACGCTCTGGCCGTTCCCGGCGGACGTGATCGCAAAAGCCGCCGACAAGGCGAAGCGCTTCATCAGCGTCGAGCTGTCCATGGGACAGATGATCGAAGATGTGCGCCTGGCCGTAAACGGCAAAGCGCCCGTCGAGCTGTGCTACCGCGTGGGCGGCATGATCCCCACGCCCGAACAGGTGCTCGAAGCAATCGAAAACGGAGGTGCAAAGTCATGATCGTATTCCAGAAACCCCATGCGCTCACCGATGCGCCGATGCATTACTGCCCCGGCTGCACCCACGGTATCGTCCACCGTCTGGTCGCGGAAGCGATCGACGCTTTGGGCATCGAGGGCAAAACCGTCGGCATCGCGCCGGTCGGATGCTCCGTCATGGCGTATAACTACTTTGCCTGCGACATGATCGAGGCGGCGCACGGCCGCGCTCCGGCTGTCGCCACAGGCGTCAAGCGTTCCGATCCCGACGGGCTCGTCGTGTTCACCTACCAGGGCGACGGCGACCTCGCGTCCATCGGCATGGCGGAGACGGTACACGCCGCCGCCAGAAACGAAAACATCACCGTGATCTTCATCAACAACGCGATCTACGGCATGACCGGCGGCCAGATGGCGCCCACGTCCCTGCCCGGCCAGGTCACCCAGACCTCGCCCTACGGCCGTGACGTCAAGGCGTGCGGCTATCCGGTGCGCGTGTGCGAAATGCTCGCCACGCTCGACGGCCCCGAGTATCTCGAACGCGTCGCCGTCAACAACATCAAGAACATCAAGGCCGCGGGCAAAGCGATCCGCAAGGCTTTCCAGAACCAGATCGACGGCAAGGGCTTCTCGCTGATCGAGGTCATCTCCAGCTGCCCCACCAACTGGGGCATGACGCCGCAGAAGGCGCTGGAATGGATCGATGAGAAGATGATCCCCTACTATCCGCTGGGCGTGTACAAAGACCGCAGCGCGGCAAAGGAGGAGAACGCATGACCACACAGATCCTGATTTCCGGTTTCGGCGGACAGGGCGTTCTGTTCACCGGCAAATTCCTGGCGTACAAAGGTCTGATCGAGGACAAGCACGTTTCGTGGCTGCCGTCCTACGGTCCCGAGATGCGCGGCGGCACCGCAAGCTGCAGCGTCATCATCAGCGACGAGCCGGTCGGCTCGCCCATCGTGTCCAAGCCCGACATCCTCGTGGCGATGAACATCCCGTCCATCGACCGTTTCGAGGACAGCGTCGTCCCCGGCGGCGTGATCCTGTATGATTCGTCGCTCATCGAGCGCGACGTCAAGCGCACGGACGTGTCCGCATACGGCGTCCCCGCCACCAAGATGGCGTCCGACAACGGCATCCCGACGCTCGCCAACATGATCCTCGGCGGAAAGCTGCTGGCGATCCTCGGCGAACAGGGCGAGGAAGGCATCCGCGCCGCACTGGGCAAGGTCATCTCCGCCAAGCACGCCGACATGCTCGACGTCAACCTCAAAGCGCTGCAGCTCGGCGCAGAAGCGTAAGAAATCATTATAAAGGAGATCATATAAATGAATATCCAGATCACCAAAACCACCACACCGAAAGAAAAGCCCAATCTGGACGGCATTGCGTTCGGTACCGTATTTACCGACCACATGTTCCTCATGGACTACACCCCCGAAAAGGGTTGGTATGACGCGCGCATCGTGCCGTTCGGCCCGATCTCGCTGCATCCCGCCACGACCGCGCTGCATTACGGCGCCGAGATCTTTGAGGGTCTGAAGGCGTACCGCCGTCCCGACGGTCAGGTTCAGATGTTCCGCCCGATCGAGAACGCACGCCGCATGAACAGCTCCGCAGACCGTATGTGCCTGCCGCAGATCCCCGAAGAAGACATGCTCGAGATCCTCAACACGTTCGTCAAGCTGGAGGAGAGCTGGGTTCCCTCCGAGCCGGCAACGAGCCTGTATCTGCGTCCGTTCATGTTCGGCGACGACGAGCATCTGGGCGTGCACACCGTGCACCACAGCGTTTTCATGCTCATCGCCTCCCCCGTCGGCAGCTACTATGCCGAGGGCATCAACCCCGTCAAGATCATGATCGAAGATCAGGACGTCCGCGCCGTCAAGGGCGGCACGGGCTACACCAAGTGCGGCGGCAACTACGCGGCCAGCACGCGCGCCGGTGAACGCGCCGCGCAGCAGGGCTACTCCCAGGTGCTGTGGCTCGACGGCGTACACCGCAAGTACATCGAGGAAGTCGGCGCGATGAACGTCATGTTCAAGATCGACGGCGTCGTCGTCACGCCCGAACTGTCCGGCTCCATCCTGCCCGGCATCACGCGCAAGAGCTGCGTCGAAGTGCTCAAGGATATGGGCGTTCCGGTCGAGGAAAGACTGCTGAGCATCGACGAGCTGCTCGACGCCATGGAAACCGGCCGTCTCGAAGAGGCGTTCGGCTGCGGCACGGCAGCGGTCATCTCCCCCATCGGCGAGCTTTGCTACAAGGGCAAGAAGTACGTTGTCAACGGCGGCAAGATCGGCGAAGTGTCCCAGAAGCTGTATGATACCCTGACCGGTATCCAGTGGGGCAAGACGCCCGACCCGTACGGCTGGACGGTTCTCGTCAAATAAAACAGAACACAACACAAAGCGCAGCGCCTTTCCGCAAGGATCGGCGCTGTTTTTTGGTTCATCACGGTTTTTTTGGATAGAACACCGCAAACAGCAACCCCCCAGTCCGCTTCGCTGACAGTGTCTCGCCTGCCGGCTCGGTCGGCGCTTCTGCCTGCGGCAGAGGTGTCCGCCGGACACCCGCGGTCAAGAGAAGGCTGCAAGAGATCATATAGTATTTGAATTTATGGTGTACTGCGGCACGCCGGAAAAGGCATCGGACGGATACGGCGGGACGATGTGGGCATCGTCCCCTACGGCTCGCCGGGAGGTACAGCGGACGCATGCCGCCTGTCGTGTCTTGGCGCGTTCGCATTAAAACGCAAATGGAACAACCCGGC
>CADARP010000037.1 GCA_902790325.1 Oscillospiraceae bacterium
GTCCACCGGACACCCGCGCCCCAAGGGAAGGCAAATGTGCGGAACACTTTACTTGGGTTATTCTTTTTTATCGTTCTGCACGGAAAACCGTGAAGAGCGCAAAAACAGCATCGCACGGTCGGACTGTGCGGTGCTGCTTTTTTGGCCGGTATTGATTTTCAATAAATAATTATTGACAGATTTGGGCCGCTGTGCTATACTCTGCAAAGAAAGGATGATGTACCATGAAAAATCAAACCGCCTCCATTCTGCTGCTGTCGATCCTTGCGGCGCTCGGCATTTTCGGACTGGCCTTTTTCCTGTGGATCCTGCCCGAGTCCGTGCGGCTCGTGCTCGATCTTTCCGTCTATGACACATACGGCACACGTTACAGCACGTTCTACTATGCGTGGCTCGGCTTCGCGTGGGTGACGGCGATCCCCTGCTATGCCGCGCTGTTCTTTGCGATCCGCGTCGCGCTGCGCATGGGCAAGGGCGAGGCGTTCAGCCGCGCAAACGCCAAGGACATCAACCGCTTCGCGCTGTGCGCGCTTGTCGACGCGTGCTTCGTGCTGTTGTCCAACGTCGTGTTCTCCTTCCTGAACCTGAACCATCCGGGCATTTTCCTGTTTTTCATCCTGGTGGAGCTGTTCGGCGTCGCGATCTACATTCTGTTCCGCATCCTCGCGGCATACGTCCTGCAGGCGGCGGTCCTTCGGGAAGAACAGGAGCTGACGGTATGATCATTGTGAACGTGGATGTGATGCTCGCAAAGCGCAAGATGCGCGTGTCGGATCTGGCGGAGCGTGTGGGCATTACGCTCGCAAACGTGTCGATCCTTAAAAACGGCCACGCCAAGGCGATCCGCGTCGACACGCTGAACAAGCTGTGCAAGGCGCTGGACTGTCAGCCCGGCGACCTGTTTGAATACGTCCCCGACCCGGAAAACGCGCAAGCGGCGGAAGAAGCGTAAGCGGCTATTGCTCTACCAATATCTCCTGTTCGGCGGCGATATTCTCCAGCAGCGAAAACGTGCCGACGCACACGTTCCCGCGCAGCTCGGTGTGCGCGCGCTCGATCCGGCACCCGCGCAGCGTCATGGCCGCCTGCTCGCCGAAGTCGCTCTGCAGCAGCAGACGGCTCTGCGATGCGGACAGACGGCACGCGCCGGTACAGAACGTGCTGCGGTAGACGACGCGCGAGAGCGGCAGACGCGCCTTGCCGGCAGTCAGATGCGTTTCATACGAAAAGTAAATACTGTTCTCGACCGGTTTCGGGTCGCCCAGCGGCAGGTGTATGCCAAAAATACGCAGGGCGGTGCGGAGCCGTTTTTTTGTCGGTTGCGGATAGGTGCGCGCAGGCAGCACGGCGCGGATCGTCCGCGTCGTCTGCGCCTCGGCATAGCCCGCGGCATGGTGCAGCGTCACGCCGCCCTTGTGCTCCTTGGCGCCGCTGACGAGCAGCTCGCCCCGCTGCACGGCGGTGTTGATCCCGGCGATCGCCTGCCCCTCATACGGTTCGAGCCGCAGCAGAAAGCCGTCCCGCGCCGCGACGATGTGACACGGCCTCTGCGGTTCGTTCGTTTCCGGCACCGCGTCCTCGCGCAGCGCTACGTGCAGCACGGAGCCGTCCACGTTCAGCGCGATCCAGTCCACGCCGGGCAGCACCCGCAGCAGTTCCCGTTCGGCGGCGGACGCGTCGATCGCCTGCGCGCGCATCCCCTCCCGCACGCCGGCTTCCCGCAGCGCTTCACGCACGGTATCGCTTGTCAGCGCGTCGTTGCCCGCGATCTCGATCACCCACAGCCGCGAGGACAGCAGCACAAGGATCGCCAGGCACACGGCGGCGCCGATCGGCACGCCGAACCGTTTGCGGTTGCGGTGCAGAAAAAACGGCAGTCCGCGCCTCTCCCGCACGCGCAGGCGCATCCCGGCGCGTCTGGCCGCGATACGCAGCCGCCGGTACGCCCGCACGGTCGTCCTGCCCAGCAGGACGCCGTCCCGCGGCCGCACGTCCCACACGGGGATCCCCATATCGGCGCACAGGTTGACGAACCGCTCCGGAAAGCCGTCCGAGGCGCCGAAGATGACATAACCGGTCAGAAAATGAAAGAAACGGATAAACAGCATAGTCTCGACCTTATGACGTAAAATCCACGGACACGATCGTGCCGCAGATCAGAATCTGGTTCTGCTGCATGGTGCGGATGCACAGGCCGCTGCCGGTGAAGCGCACGATCAGCCGTCCCGTGCTCACACGGATCACCGTGTCCTCGTACTGCAGTATCCCCTGACAGCCGTCGACGACAGCCTCGCGGTTGCCGCTCAATTCGATCTGCGCCGCGCCGGACAGCGACACCGGCTGCGCGTCGAACGAATCGTTCCATTTTTCGCGCACATCGTCTATGCGCCGCCGAAAATTCCCGTGCATACCGTCCCCTCCCCGCATAGTCCGCACGTTCTTTTTCATAGATATGAGGGAGGTGTTGGGATTATGAAACCGAAAGACTGGCTTGTGAAAATCGTACCGGCAGCGGCGCTGCTGTGGCTGCTGTTCCGTTACCCGCGCGAGATAACGGACGGCGTGCGGCGCGGACTGACGCTTTGCGGCACGGCGGTCATTCCGCCGCTGTTTCCCTTTTTGGTGCTGTGCACGTTCTTTGTGCGCAGCGGCCTGTGCGCGGCGGCAGGCGAAAAGCTGTCCCGTCCGATGCGGGGGCTCCTGCGTCTGCCGGGCGCGGCGGCGGGCGCGGTGCTGATGGGACTGTGCGGCGGCTATCCCGTGGGGGCGCGCATGACGGCGCAGCTTCTGGAGGAAGGCAGCATCACGCGCAGTCAGGCGCAGCGGATGTGCCTGTTTTGCGTATCGGCGGGTCCGGCGTTCGTGACCGGCACGGTCGGCGCGTCCATGCTCGGCAGCCGCGCGGCAGGCTGGCTGCTGTTCGGCGCGCTGACCGCCGCAAATTTGACGGTCGGCGTGCTGCTGCGTTTTACCGACGCAGCGCCGCTGCGGGAATCGCGGACGATCCCGCGCCGGACGCTTGCGCGCAGTCTCTGCGAAGCCGTGGCGGACGCGGGAAAAAGCATGCTGTCCGTGTGTGCGTGGGTGCTGCTGTTTTCGGGCATCTGTACCGTTCTGGAAAAACTGCCGCCGTCCGCGGCGACGCCGCTCGTCTGTGTGCTGGAAGTCACGAACGGCTGCAAAACGGGCGCGCAAAACGGGTTGTCTCTGCCGGTGCTCGCGGCGATCCTCGGTTTCGGCGGGCTATCCGTACACTGCCAGATCCTGCCGGACGTGACGGCCTGCGGCACGAACCTGTCGCGCTTCTGGGCGTTTCGCGCCGTGTGCGGGGCGCTGGCCGCCGTGTACTGCGCCGGTCTTATGCGGCTGTTCCCGCAGGCGCAGACCGTCGCGCTGTTTCGGTCGGATCTGCCGGTGCGCGCCGTGTCCGCGTCCGTCCCGACCTCCGCCGCGCTGCTCGTCACCGCCGCGGTATTCATCCTGAACACGGCCAGAGAACCGCAGGCATTTCGCGCGCGTTGAGCGCGAACGGGACGCAAAGCATAAAAGAGGTTCATCACGGATTACCGCGCAAAAGGCCGATGAAAGAAGCAAGCGTCATGGCTATGACAGACCCAACTCGGTTGTACCCGGCAAAACAGTAGGGCACACCGGAAAAGGCATCGGACGGAGACGGCGGGACGATGTGGGCATCGTCCCCTACGGCTCGCCGGAAGGTACAGCGGGCGCATGCTGTTTGGCGCGACCGGCCGCGTTCGCATTAAATTTGAACGGGCCGCAAAGCGCAAGAGAAGAACACACGGATTCGTGCGTAGGGGCCGATGCCCACATCGGCCCGATGGCGTTTGCCAAGCCGTCCGCCGCGCAGGGTGCAGATCGTTCCGCACGGCGGCTCGCCGGAAAAGGCATTTTTTCCCTCTTCACGGTTTTTTGTGGGATAAGAAAACATACCCTTGTATGTCATTGCGAGCACCTTTACGGTGCGCGGCAATCCGCGTCTTTTGTTGTTCATTTTACGTTTTTGCCAAGAGAACGGATCGCCGCGTCGCTTCGCTCCTCGCGATGACACCGCCTTAACTTGCGTCTGACCATCCCACAAAATACCGTGATGAACCATTTTTTCGGCACGCATGTATGCACGCCCTACGGCACGCCGGAAAAGGCATCGGACGGATACGGCGGGACGATGTGGGCATCGTCCCCTACGGCTCGCCGGGAGGTACAGCGGGCGGCAGCACGGAAAACCGTAAACAAAAGAATACAGACCTTGCCCGATTTCGGTCGGACAAGGTCTGCTGTTTTAAACGATTATTGCAGCTCGATGCGGATTTGGCTGTTGCTCCAGAAGTTGCCTTCGTAGATCAGGGTCAGTTGCGGATCGTTGATCGGTTCCTCGAACGGGATCGTTCCGGTGATCGAACCGCCGGGTGCAAGTTCACCGGAGTCTAAATCCGTATCGCGATCACTGGTATAAAATGTCTGATCCGTAATAACGCCCTGACTATTCTGCATCTTGAAATCGTAAGGATTATAGGAAATTGAAGAAGTGCTTTCGTTCTTGATCGTGACTTCTACGATTACATATTCATGACCATTTTTCGGACGGTTCCAGTCATCTCCGTTCACTTTCGTGACCTTATTGACCACGATGCTCGCGCCGTCCAGTTCAACAACATCACCCTTTTTAAACACGGTCTTCGGCGCTTCCGTGACAACCGTTGTGTTTTCGCCGGTCTTTTTTCCGTTCTTGGAATCGCTATCGGAAGAACCTCCGGAAACGGCGCCGAGAATGATTCCGAGAATCACGATCATCAAGAGCCAGAACCACACTCTCTTATAAATCGGCTTTTTGTTTTTGGCACCGCAGGATGGACATGCTTTTGCATTCTTTGCGATCAGTGCACCGCAGGATTTACAGGGTTTCATATTTGCATTGGCTGGCTGGTTAGCGGGCGGCGTTTGCTGCGGAATGTTGTTCATTTCGTTGTTTTCCATTTGTTATCTCTCCCCTTTGAATGATTCATCCAACTTTGGACACTCTAATCTTACCGCAATTTGCAGTAAATGTCAATACCGCATTTTGCAGTATTGTAAGCTCTGTTCGGGGGGTGGTCACAATACTAATACTGTACAAGAGAATCCGGGAACTCCGGGAGGATCATGACATGACGCAGAGAGAGATGGCACAGATTCTGCACTGCTCCCAACAGGTTTACAGCAACTACGAGCTTGGACAGCGCGATGTGCCTACGGATATTCTCCGCCGGTTGTCGATGTATCACAATGTTTCGGTGGATTACATTCTGGAACTGTCGGACAATCCGCAGCGATAACAGAAACAGAATACAGACCTTGCCCGATTTCGGTCGGACAAGGTCTGCTGTTTTTCTGCTTAATTCTTGAAACTGTGGATCGGGGCGGGGATGCGGCCGCCGCGGTTGACGAACGCCGCGCACGAGACGTCCTTGACCGGCATGATCGGGGCATAGCCCAGCAGGCCGCCGAAATGCACTGTCTCGCCCACGCCCTTGCCCGCGACGGGAATGATGCGCACCGCCGTCGTCTTGGCGTTGACCATGCCGATGGCCGCTTCGTCGGCAATGACGCCGGCGATCGTTTCCGCGCTCGTGTCGCCCGGCACGGCGATCATGTCGAGCCCGACCGAGCACACACACGTCATCGCTTCCAGCTTCTCGATCGTCAGATCGCCCGCGTTCACCGCGTCGATCATGCCCTGATCCTCGCTGACCGGGATGAACGCGCCGGACAGTCCGCCGACGTAGGACGACGCCATCACGCCGCCTTTTTTGACCTGGTCGTTCAAAAGCGCCAGCGCCGCCGTGGTGCCGGGGCCGCCGACCGAGTCGAGTCCCATCTCCATGAGGATCTCCGCCACACTGTCGCCGACCGCCGGTGTGGGCGCGAGCGACAGATCCACGATGCCGAACGGGATGCCGAGCATTTTGGCCGCTTCGCGCGCGACAAGCTGGCCGACGCGCGTGACCTTGAACGCCGTCTTCTTGATCGTTTCGCACAGCACCTCAAACGATTCGCCGCGCACTTTTTCGAGCGCCGTCTTGACCACGCCCGGGCCGCTGACGCCGACATTGACGACCGCGTCGCCCTCGGACACGCCGTGGAACGCGCCCGCCATGAACGGGTTGTCGTCCGGCGCGTTGCACAGCACGACGAGTTTGGCGCAGCCGAGCGAATCGGCGTCCGCCGTGCGCTGTGCCGTCTTTTTGACGATCTCGCCCATCAGCCGCACGCCGTCCATGTCGAGCCCCGTCTTGGTCGAGCCGACATTGACGCTGCTGCACACGCGCTGCGTCACCGCGAGCGCTTCGGGGATCGACAGCATCAGGTTGCGATCCGCCTCGGTCATGCCCTTGGAAATGACCGCCGAGTAGCCGCCGATGAAATTGACGCCGAGCGTCCCGGCCGCGCGGTCGAGCGTTTTGGCGATCGTCACGAAATCATCCGGCCTTTTGCACGCGCAGCCGCCCACCATGGCGATGGGCGTGACGGAGATGCGCTTGTTGACGACGGGGATGCCGAACGTCTTTTCGATCTCCTGCCCGACGGACACAAGATTGCCGGCGACCGTGGTCAGCTTGCGGTAGATCTTTTCGTTCAGGCGGTCGAGATCCGCGTCGCAGCAGTCCAGCAGACTGATGCCCAGCGTGATGGTGCGCACGTCCAGATTCTCCTTGAGAATCATGGCGTTGGTTTCCAGAACTTCTCTATGGTCGATCATATGCGTCTGTCCCCCTTAAATGCGGTGCATCTGCTGGAAGATCTCGTCGCTCTGGCAGTGCACGATGACGCCCTTCTGCTCGCCGACGGCGCGCAGCTCGTCCGCAAGAACGGCAAAGCCCTTGCCGCAGTCGGTCACGTCCGTGACCATCATCATGTTGAAATAACCGTCCACGATGGTCTGGGAGATGTCGAGAATGTTGATGCCCTGCTCGGAAAGGTACATGCAGATCGCGGCGATGATGCCGACGGTGTCCTTGCCGACTACGGTGATGATCGCTTTTTTCATTGATTTGTCCTCCGTTTTATTTGAGCGTTACGATAGTCACGCCGTCCTCGCCCTCGCCGTAGACGCCGGGGCGGCTGGTCTTGACGTAAGGTGATTTCTTGAGATACTGCCGCACGGCATTGCGCAGCGCGCCCGTTCCCTTGCCGTGCACGACGGTGAAGTCCGTCACGCCGGAACGGATCGCCTGGTCGATAAACCGGTCAAGCTCGATGAGACAGTCGTCCACGAGCATCCCGCGCAGATCGAGCCGCGTTTCCGCCGCTAAATGCAGCTCCCGTTCCCCGCCGGACGCGACGCGGCGCGGTTTGTTGTCGGGCTGCTTTTTGTCGTCGGTCACGAGCCGCAGCTCCGCGAGCTTGACGCGCATTTTCGCCGTGCCCGCCATCACCTCAACGTTGCCGTTTTTGTCGGGCGGTGACTGGACTTTCGCCTGCTTGCCGAGCGAGGCGATCACGACCGTGTCGCCAGCCTGCAGCGGCCGCGGCAGTTCGTACGGCTCGTCGGGATCGTAGAGACTGACGACCGGATCGGCCGCCGCGTCGATCGCGTCGATGCCGCGCCGCACGGTACGCCTTGCGCGCCTTGCCAGCTCTGCCGCGTCCTGCGTCTTGTCGCGCTCCTTGCGCAGCTTTTCGAGTTCCATCAAAAGGGCGTTCGCCTCGCGCCGCGCCTGCTCCGTGATGCGCAGCGCCTGCGCCTTGGCGTTTTCGAGTTCTTTATTCTTCAGGTCGATCGCTTCCTGCCGCAGCCGTTCGGCCTCCTGCCGCGCGGCGTCGGCGTCGCGGGAGATCGCCTCGGCGTTCTCGCGTTCCTTCTCCATGTTCAGGCGGCTGAGTTCGAGCTGGTCGACGACGTCCTCGAAGCGTATGTTCTCGTCCGCCACCAGCTCGCGCGCGCGGTCGACGACAGCGGTCGGCATTCCGAGCCGCTCGGAGATGGCAAAGGCGTTGGAACGGCCGGGCACGCCGATCAGCAGGCGGTATGTCGGCCGCAGCGTCTGCACGTCAAACTCGCAGCAGGCATTCTCTACGCCCGGCGTTTGCAGCGCGTACGCCTTGAGCTCCGCATAGTGCGTCGTCGCGGCAATGCGCGCGCCCTTCGCCGCGAGGTGCTCGAGCACCGCCATCGCCAGCGCCGCGCCCTCGATGGGGTCGGTGCCCGCGCCCAGCTCGTCGATGAGGACAAGACTGCGGTCGTTCGTGCGGGAGATGATGTCGATGATGTTCGTCATGTGTGCCGAGAACGTCGAGAGCGACTGTTCGATGGACTGCTCGTCCCCGATGTCGGCAAGGATCTCGTCGAAAACGCTGATCCGGCTCTGATCGCGCACCGGCAGCATCAGGCCGCACATCGCCATGAGCGACAGCAGGCCGAGCGTCTTGATGGACACGGTTTTGCCGCCCGTGTTGGGGCCGGTGATGACCAGCGTGTTGAAGCCCTCGCCGAGCCGGATATCGACCGGCACGACCGTCCTCGGGTCAATAAGCGGATGCCGCGCGGCACGCAGGTCGATGATCCCCCGGTCGTTCAGCTCCGGCGCCGCCGCCTTCATGCTGTACGCAAGCTGCGCCTTGGCAAAGATCACGTTCAGCTCCACCGCGCAGGCGTAGCTGTTCTGGATCGTGTTGCAGAAGCTGCCCGCTTCGGCGGACAGACCCGCCAGGATGCGGTCGATCTCGTCGCGCTCGTCGCTTTGCAGCACCTTGATCTCGTTGTTGGCCGTGACGACTGCCATCGGCTCGATGAATACCGTCGCGCCGCTGGCGGACGTATCGTGTACCATGCCCGGCACGTCGGCGCGGTGCTCCGCCTTGACCGGCACCACATAGCGCCCGCCGCGCATGGTGATGATGTTTTCCTGCAAATACTTGGAGTACGCGGAGGAACGGGTCATCCGTTCGAGCTGCTCGCGGATGCGCGACTCCTGCACGCGGATCTTGCGCCGGATGTTCGCAAGCTCCGGCGAAGCGCTGTCCGCCATCTCCTCCTCGGAAAGGATCGCGCTTGTAATCGCGTCCTCGAGGTATTTATTCGGCGTCAGCGCGCCGAACAGCGTATCGAGCGACGTCTCGACGCCGGCGTTGGAATCGCGCCACTGCGAAAGGCCGCGGATCGCGCGCAGCGTTCCCGCCACGTCCAGGAGCTCCCGCATGTTCAGCACGCTCCCCGCATCGGCACGGCGCAGCGCGTTATCGACGTTTTTGAGCCCGCCGAACGACGGCCCGCCGAACCGCGCCAGCAGCGTGTGCGCGTCGACCGTCTGCCGCAGCAGCGCGCCGGCAAGATTCACATCCGTCTCCGGCTGCAGCGTCAGCGCCATTTCGCGCGCGTCGGGGCACGCCGTAAAGTCCGCCAGGCGCAGCAGCACCTTGTCGAGTTCGAGGGCAAGATGATGTTTGTTCAAACAGAACACCTCATTATGTTTTGATTTGGTTATAGAATTGCAGCGTTTTGAACGTATGGTTCAGGTGCGCGTGCATGTATCCCTGTGTCAGATTCGCAAGCCTGCGAAGCCCGTCGTCCGAGAGCGTGAACGAAAAGACCTTCTCCGGCTCCGAAAAGCAGATGTGCCGCATCGCCGCCAGCACGCCCATCGTCAGCGGTTCGCCGTGGTCGGCGCAGCCGCTGCAGTACAGACAGCCCTCCCGGCGGTCAAAGTACATCTCGTCGTCCGTGTACGCGCCGCATTTCGCGCAGCCGACCAGATCCGGCATGTATCCCGAAATGCTCACCAGCCGCAGCTCCATCACCGCCTTGAGAAACGGCTGCGGACGCTTGCCGGTCGTGAGCAGATACAGCGCGTTCAGCAAAAGGCGCAGATATTCCTCCGCCGGCGTTTCCTCCGGCGCCAGCAGTCCCGTCAGCTCGCAGAAATACTGCGCCAGCGCAAGATGCTCGACGTCCTCGCGCAGCTTGTAAAAGACCTCGCGCGGACGCGCTTCCGTCACGACGTAGGCGTCCTTGCCGCGGCTTACGGTAAAGTCCGCGTAGGCGAACAACTGCGTGCCGCTCTGCTTTTCGCTTTTCAGCGATTTCGCACCGCGCGCGAACGCGTGCAGCACGCCGTAATCGCGGGTCAGGAGCGTGACGAAACGATCACTCTCGCCCGTCCCCTTCTCGCGGATCACCACGCCGTCGGTCTTCAGAAGCATCTTTTTCCTCCGTGGGGTAAAATTCCCGCGCCAGCTCTTCGCGCTGCGCCCGGCGGTACTGCAGATAGTCCGCGATCCTGCCGGTCTTTAAAAATGAGTCCCAGTATTTTTCGCTGTCCATCGAATCCCTCCCGTACAAATCGTTCAGGATTACTGTGCGCGGACAGCGCGCGGATATACCCGCTTAATAAAACAATTCAAAATCCGTAAACACCCAGCGGTTACCGACGAGTTGGTAGTGGTAGGTGAAGTCTTCGTAACCGGTCACGCGCCGGTACTCCTTGTAGCCGTCGTTGAACTCGAGCGTTTCGACGCGCACCTTGCACAGGATGCTCGTCTTGCTCTCCTGCTCGACGGTCAGCTCGTACTCGCCCTTGGTCACGTCGCTCCCGCGGGCAAAGTCGCGCGTATACAGCACGCCGCCGACGTCGATATACGGCGGGGTTTCGCTGTCCTCGTCCAGAAGCCGCTCGCCGGTCGTCGTCTCGAACAGGTCGAATACCAGCGTGCGCAGCACCTCGTAGGACGGCACCTCGTCGCTCAGGACGCGGCAGTACGTCTCGCCGCCGTGCTCGACCGTATCGGCGGAGTCGCAGTCGAGCGCGCACAGATCGAACCAGCCGTAGACCTCCATCGCCTTCTCGAACGCGGTTTGCACCTGCATCTGCGACGGGATCGCGACCACCCGCTCACTGACGGGCGGTTCGGTCGTCTCGTCGGCGAACCGTTCGGGCAGCGTTATGCTCCCGCAGCCCGCGCACAGCAGGCACAGAACGGCGGCCAGGAATACGGTGATGGTTTTTTTCATTGTTCAGCCTCCCGACGGCGGAATTTCCCGCACGGTCTGCGTTGCTTTCTTTGCGGCGCGCATGTGTGCGCCCTGCACGGCGGCGCCTGCTTTACGGTTTCCCGTCCTTTTTCGGCGTCAGCAGCGTGCGCGTCAGGTAGTTGCAGACTGCCGCGCATGGCCGTTTTTTCATACAGCAGATAGATCTCAAAGGAATATCCGCCGAACCACGCCAGCACGTGCCGCAGCCGCGCCAAAGAAAAGCGGGAGAAAAACGCGCTGCCCAGCAGCACGCCGGAAACGGTGAACGGGCAGTACAGATAAAACTGCACCATATCGTCGGTCAGCTCGGTCTGCCGGATGCTCAGGATCAAAAAGAAGATCCAGCATGCCGCATATACGACGGCCGCCGCCCCGATCCAGAGGCGTGAGACCGCTTTCTTTTCATAGACCAGTCTCCCGAGCCATGCGCCGCAGATAAAGACAGGCAACCGGCACACGGCCAAAGAGATATTGCCGTACAGCCCGGGCGTGAGAAAACGGAGCGCAAACGCAATACCGACCGAAACGGCAATCAGAACAGCCGCGGCCAAGCAGCCCCTTTTGCGCAGGAAGCGATGCAGCAGCGGATACAGCAGATAGAGGATGACCAGCAGGTTCACATACCAGCAGGTCGTGTTGCCCTGCGTAAAAAAGTCCAGAAGAAAGACACGTTTCAGGAAAACGCCCAAGCCGCCCGCACAGTCCATGCCCGTCCAGATCACGGACACGATCAGGAACGGCGGCAGCACGCGCACCGCGCGCTTGCGGTAAAAGGCAAGCGCCTTCGGCATTTTTTCAAAGGAATAGTAAAGTCCCAGACCGGACAGAAGCAGAAAAACGTCCACGCCGGCATTCCCGTGGCTGCGCACGGTATTGAGCAGCACTGCCGCGGCGGTGGACGCCTTGCCCAGCGCCGGGATCGTCGCAAAGTGCATATATGGACGCCTTGCCCAGCGCCGGGATCGTCGCAAAGTGCATATAGGAATGATACCACGCGATCCACAGCGCGGCTATGCCCAGCAGAACACCTCGATAGCGGCTGATCGGCTCGAGCGGCCATGTCGTCTTCACGCGAACGGTTTTATTCTGCACGGTCACACGTCCTTTCTGTCAGGAATTGTTTTTGTACTCCAATCCGAAATTGCGGATCAGCCCCTCGCGGTTGCGCCAGTCCTCCTTGACCTTGACCCAGCACTTGAGGTTGACGCGGCAGCACAGGAAACGCTCCATATCC
>CADARP010000038.1 GCA_902790325.1 Oscillospiraceae bacterium
GTTTGCAGATGCAACCAACGGCTGACATCAACCAGAAAGGTCTTCCCTCCGGTCAGAAACATGGTCGTCTCGCTCGCTTGGGGCGCTTTGCGATACTCCTTGTTTCTTCCTATTCGTCCACATCCTTTATCCGCCACCGGCGGCGGATGTGTCCGAATCATCCGACCTCGCTTCGCTCGGCCGCCTGACGCCAGCGGAGAACGGCATCGGAAAACACAGGCGGAACGCCGGAATAGACATCGGACGGATACGGCGGGACGATGTGGGCATCGTCCCCAGCGGCTCTGCGGAAGGTGCTGCGGCTGCGTGCTGTTTGGTGCGGCAGGCCGCGTTCGCGTTAAAATGCGAACGGGACGCAAAGCACAAGAGAATCCGCGATGAACCAAAAGAATACGGCGTCCGAAGGGCTGCACTGTTCGTGCATGCACAGCGGACGCCGTTCGTTATTCTTATGTGTGCGCCGCGGCGTTACCCGTCGATGAGGCAGCGCGCCGCCTGGTCATACTGCAGTACGCCCGCATTGAGCAGACGCACGTCCGTGACGTCGGAGGAGTTGACGTTTTGATCTGCGTTGAGGTCGGCGGCGAACGTGTGCACGTCGTTCCACGAGATTTCCAGCAGACCCGCGTTCATCAGACGGATGTTCGTCACGTCCGAGGAGTTGATCAGACCGTCGCCGTTGATGTCGCCGAAGATCACGACTTCGTACGTTTCGAGTACGGTGTTGGTGGAGTTGCTGTAAAGCTGTACCACCGTGCCGGTACCGACCGCGCCGGGAGAGATCTCCAGCCGGCCGTTGCCGAGAACGCCGAGATACGTGTTCTGCAGTTCCTCTCTCGAAATGCCGGCTTTCAGTCCGTAGATGTAGTGCTTTTCGCTGTCGATGACGGTCGTCATGCCGTCCGGTACGATCAGCCGCACTTCCAGCGGCGTCCAGACCGCGTGGAGCGTGATCACGGGTCTTGCCGGCGTCCAGTTGACGTCCGCCATGGACAGAACCTCGCTGTTCAGCGAGAAGGACGCTTTGTTGCCGTAGGCTGCCGCGCCGTTGTCGGCGTCCGCCTGCGTGTATGCCCAGCCGCCGAAGTTATACGGGACGCCGTCGATGAAGGTCTCGGCGGTGTTGTAGCCGCGCAGCGTGACCGCATTGCCGTCCATGACCACGGTCGTGCCTGCCAGAGCCGCGTCCGCGCCGTTGAAGTCATAGACGATGACAAAGTTGCGCGCGCTCCAGACGGCGTACAGATGCACGATCCCGCCGTTTGCCTGCGTGAGGTTGATTACCTCCGCGCCGTTCGCGTAGGCGAGCGATCCGGTCTCGGTCGCAGCCCACCCGGAGAAGGTGTAGCCGAGGCGCTCGAACGCGTTGGGCGTGAGTGTCTTCGCTTCATCGAACGTGAACGCCTGGTCGTCCATCGAACCGGAACCGCTGTTCGCGTGGAAACGCACGGAGTATGTGTTGGGAACCCAGAGCGCGGTCAGCGTCACATTGCCTGCCGCGTTCGCGGGCGCCGCGTCGGTCACGACCGCGTTGTTCCATTCCGCGGAAGCCTGCCAGCCGGCGAACGTGTAGCCCGTGCGCGTCACGGAAGGCAGCACGATCTGCGTGTCGACGTCATATTCTGTCGTGTAGCTGCCGCTGATCGTGCCCTGCGCCGGATCGTAGCAGATGACGAAGGATTCCTTTTCCCATTTTGCGCGCAGCGTTACGTCGCCGTAGCAGCCGAACGCGATCGAATTGCTGTATGTATCCCACGTGTGCCAGCTTCCGCTGTTCTGCACCGGGCTCCAGCCGAGCAGCGCGTATCCTTTGCGCACCGCGGCGGGCAGCGTGACGGTATCGGTGATGGTATACGTCGTCGGTGCGGGTACGCTGACTTCCTCGCACGCGGGATCGTAGGTGATGGTGTAGACGTCCTTTTCCCAGACGGCGTAGATGGTCACAATCGCGCCCGCGGTGGGGGACAGGTTCAGCACTTCGCCGCCGTCCGCATATGTCGGCACGGCAGCCGTACCGGACAGCGCCCAGCCGAGGAACGAGTAGCCGACGCGGACGAACTCGTTGAGATGCAGCGTGCCGGTCTCGCCGTAAGTGAAGCTCTGGTTGTACATCATGCCGTCGGTCGAGTTGTTTCCGTTGAACTGCACGTAATACTGCACGCCCGTCCACTGCGCTGTCAGTGTCACGTCGCCGAAGCGTCCGGCGCTGACGGAGCCTGCCTGGTAAACGTCCTCGCGCCAGTTGCCGGTGCCGTCCGCCTGCCAGCCGTCGAAGGAGTAGCCGGTTCTGCGTGCCTGCGGGAGCGTGATCGCGGTCGTGATGTCATACGCCGTCGTGTACTTCGTGCCGACGATGCTGCCGCCTGCCGGCGCGTACACGATCGTATAGCCCTTGGCGGTCCACTGCGCCTGCAGCGTGACGTTGCCGATCATGCCGGAATTGACCGTGCCGGTATAAACCGTTTCGTTGTTCCAGGAACCGACTCTGGCGGCCGGTTTCCAGCCTGCGAAGGTGTAGCCCTCCTTTTCGACCGTAAGGGGCAGATGGATCTGCTCGCTGATCGTAAAGGCGGTCGTGTATGCCGCGTCGCGGATCTCGCCGCCGTTCGTCGAATAGACGATCGTATAGGTGTTTTCGCCCCAGACCGCGTACAGCGTGACGGTCGCGTTGGCTTCGACGGTCAGATCCTGCACTTCCTGCTTGTCACCGTACAGCGGTACGGCCGCGTCGTCCGTCGGCGCCCAGCCGAGGAACGTGCAGCCTGTGCGCGAATACGCGTTGGCGCTCAGCGCCTGCGGCGTGCCGTACACAAAATTCTGGTTCGCCATTGCCGCGCCTTCGCCGCCGTTCGGGTTGAAGGCGACGCTGTATGTGTTGAATCTCCAGACGGCTGTGAGCGTCACGTTTCCGAAAAGACCGGTCAGCGGCGTTTCCGTTTTGTAAACGATCGGACCCCAGTTGCCGCTGCCGTCCGCGCGCCAGCCGGTCAGGGTGCAGCCGTCCTTGACGGCGGCGGGAAGCGTGAAAAGGGTGTCGGCGTCGTATGCGGTGATCGCGTCGCCGACGATTTCGCCGTCTGCCGCGTCATACCGGATCGTATAGGCGTCGGCAGTCCAGCAGGCGTACAGCGGAACCGACGCGTTCGCGTCCGCGGTCAGATCGCAGACCTCGTCTTCGTCGCCGAACAGCTTGCTGCCGTTCGCGGTCGCCGCCCAGCCGTCGAACGAGTATCCGGGACGCGTGAACGTGTTTGCGCGCAGATTCTGCGCGACGCTGTACGCGAAGGCCTGCGGTTCCATCGTGCCGACGCCGCCGTTCGGCTCGAACGTGACGGTGTACGGATTCGGGCGGTAAAAGAGCGTGTAAACGTCGTCCGCGGCGGAGAAATCGTGCACCTGCACGCCGCGGAATACATTGGTGACCGGACTGAACGCGGAGGCAAAGGGGTTATTGTATCCGCCGAAGCTCAGAGCGATGTACGCGTCGTCCGCGCGCACGGTGAACGAGGCGTAGAACGGGTCGAAATTCGTATTGCTGCCCGTGGACGCGAGAATGCCGCCGTCCGCCGCGGATGAGGCCAGACGCGTCGTTCCGGTGAAGTCGCCGTTGATGTTGTAGTGCGAAATGAGGATCTGCCCGTTTCCGGTACCGGCGTATTCGCCCTCGACTGTGTAAGTCGAGCCGCTGTCGACGGGGATATAGTTCCACGGATAGTAGCGCGTTCCGGCCACTTCGCAGGACGTCAGGATGCTGCCGGACGTGTAGGACGTGTTTGATTCCGGCCGGATGCTGACGAGCGAGAGCGTTTTGCTGGCGCTGTCGTATGTCTTTTCGTCAACGCCGGACGCGTTCGTGCTGCTGCGCAGGGAACTGGTCAGGGAGCTCCACTGCGCGAGATCGAACAGCGCGTCGGACGGGGTAAAGGCAATGTTCGTGAAGACGGCGTCCGATGCGCTCTGGCCGTCCGAGGCGCTGATGCCGAACGTCAGCACGATGTAGCGCACGTCATAGCGGTCCGCAAGCCCGAACAGATACGGGCTGGACTGCGCGCAGAAGGTTTCCGTATGGTGGCGGAAAACCGATGTGCTGCCGGACGAGGCGAATGAATCGGACAGCCATGCGCTGCCGATATAGCCGCCCGCTTCGTTGTAGCAGATCACGCCGATCTTCGCGTTTGCGGCGGACGCGTAGTCGAAGTCGATCGTGTACGTTTCGGACGGATCGACCGCCATGCGGGCACAGCTGCTGTTGAGGACGTTGCCGAGCGGATAGCGGGTACAGCTTTCCGCGTCGGTATTGTGCACGGTGATCGTCCGGCTCGCCGCGTCGTAGTCGACCGCGGAGATCCCGCTGCCGTTTGCGGCGCAATCGCTCTGCGCCCATGCGTTCGCGTCAAAAAGACCGAATGCGGACGTCATGCCGTACGTCCGATGCATGCCGGTATAGGTGTAGCCCGTAAAGCTGTTCGGCGCGACGGTGACGCCGCTGTCCGAACGGCGGATCGTCAGATGCTCGGTCTCGGAGCCGGGGAACGGCTCGCCGGTGAGCTGGTTGACGTGCTGCGCGTAGACCGTTTCGGTATGGGCGACGCTCACGTCGATGCCGTCCAGACCGGCAAGCGCGCTGTCGATCGCGGCCTGCGTCGCGGTCGGATCGCCGAGCGCACGGTAAGCGGCTTCGAGCTTTTCGCGCACCGCGGCGTAATCGTCCGTTGTTTTGGCGTTTGCCTGCGCCTGCTTCTGGAATACTTTGTTGCGCAGCTCCGTCTTGTCGACGGCTGTCACGTTGACCATCAGGTACATGTTCATGTAGATCCAGTTGTTGCCGTATTCACAGCACGTTGCCGCGTGGATATACTGCATGGACGTACCGGCGGCGGTCGGCGTCGCGCGGTTCCACAGGCCGTTGTAGGGGATGGCGTCGGTCGTGAACGTGCGGTTGCCGTTGTCGACGCTCGGATTGCCGCCGAAGAAATCCGTATCGACGCCGTCTGTCACGGCGAATTCGCCGGCGCCGTCGTAATAGTGGTTCAGCGAGAACCAGAAGTCAACGCCGGGTGTGCTGCCGGCATAGTTGGCGATATAGCCGCCGTAGGAGCCCATCCACTTGCTGTCGCGCTTGAGGTCGCTGACGAAAAATCCGGTCGTCACGTTGGGCACGGTGGTGAAGGAGCCGTTTCGGCTGATGTCGACCGTGATGTTTGCGATGTGGCTCTGCGTGGCAACGTCGATGCTCTTGCTGCCGAATCCGCCGACGGACTTGTCCACGTCGTACAGCGTGAACGTAGCCTCGGGACACGCGCCGGTCTCGCTCTGCGAGAGCCAGTCGGTGATGTTCTGGTCGTTGTTGGTCGGCGCGGTCACCGGCTCGATCATCGGCACGAGCGGACGGTTCCATTCGCCGTCCCACTGCGTGCGCGCGCGGTAGTCGCCGGCGATCCAGTTGTCGTTGTCGCCCGACACAGGAGAGGGGCTGCTGTCCGTGCAGCCGTGCACGCCGGAGATCCACGCGATACCCTGCGACTGCAGACCGGCATTGCCGTGCTTGGCGTTGACCGCTGCGCCGACCGGCGCGTAATACGGCGCGTATGCCGCGGAAAACGCGTGGTATTCCGCGTCCCTGCCGTCGATCCTGCACGTGAAGATCCATTCGAGCATCCGCACGCCGGCAGCTTCCAGTCCGGTATCGAGCGTGACGTCTGTCAGCGTCGCTGCGCCCGAACCGGCGCTCATGGCCACGTTCTTTTTGTTGGTGCCGACAATGGTGTACCGCAGATCCGTCACCGTGCCGCCGGTCACGTTGAACCAGATCTTGCCTTCCGTCGGCGCGCGATCCTCGTCCGGTGTGATGACCGTGCCGTCAACGGTGTTGTTGATGTAGTACTGCACGCTCTGCGACGCGGACAGGCCGGGCGTCAGGTAGAGCGTCTCGGGCACGACGATCCGCACATCCGGCACGTCGGCCGCAGGCGTGATCGCCGCGTCGGCTGCCGGAAACAGGCCGGACGGGCCGAAGACGAAAACCGTCGTGACGACCAGGGCGATCGCCAGAAAACTGCTGACGGTTCTTTTGAGTATGTTCTGCATCATAGAAAAAACCTCCTGTGCGCAAGCGCGGAAAGTCCGGAGAACCGGAACGGATGTTTATAAAAAAAGAGGCTTTAGCCTTTGACGGTTGTCAGCCTCTTTTATGCTTACCTGTGGAACAGTTTCTTGGTCTGGTACTGCGGCTCGCAGGTGATGTTCATGCCGAATTTTTTGAAAAGCGTCTCGTCGCGCTCGGTCAGGATGACCGTGGCGTGCGCCTCCAGACCGCGCAGCTTCGGGATCTGCTGCAGCGCGAGCTGGGCGAGGGGATTGGTCGCCGCCGAAACGGACAGCGCGATCAGCACCTCATCCACGTGCAGGCGCGGGTTGTGGTTGGCCATGTATTTGACCTTCAGCTCCTGCACGGGTTCGATGACCGAGGGGCTGAGCAGATGGATGTCGTCCTGGATGCCCGCCAGCACCTTGAGCGCGTTGAGGATCGCGGCCGCGCATGCGCCCAGCAGTTCGGACGTTTTGCCCGTGACGATGCAGTCGTCGCTGATCTCGATCGCCGCGGCGGGCGCGCCGGTCTGCTCGGCCTTGCGCAGTGCGGCGCCGATGACGGGACGCTCGTCCGCCGTGATGCCGGTCTGCTTCATGATGAGCTTGATCTTCTGCACGGACTCCGTGCTGCCCAGGCCTTTTTTGACCGCGCACTGCTCGGCGTAGTAGCGGCGGATGATCTCCTGGCGCGAGGCGATGCAGCACACTTCGTCGTCCACGATGCAGTTGCCCGCCATGTTCACGCCCATATCCGTGGGCGATTTGTAGGGGCACTCGCCGTAGATCTGGTCGAACGTCGCGGCCAGAACGGGGAAGATCTCGACGTCGCGGTTGTAGTTGACGGTCGTCTCGCCGTACGCCTCGAGATGGAACGGGTCGATCATGTTGATGTCGTTGAGATCGGCGGTCGCCGCCTCGTACGCGAGATTGACCGGATGCTTGAGCGGCAGGTTCCAGATGGGGAACGTCTCGAACTTGGCATATCCCGCGAGGATGCCGCGCTTGTGCTCGTGGTAGAGCTGCGACAGGCACGTCGCCATCTTGCCGCTGCCGGGGCCGGGCGCGGTGACGATGACGAGTGAGCGGGACGTTTCGATGTATTCGTTGCGTCCGAAACCGTCGTCGCTGACGATGCGCTCGACGTCGGACGGGTAGCCCTCGATGGAGTAGTGGTGGTAGACGCGGATGCCCAGCGACTCCAGCCGCTTGCAGAACGCGTCCGCCGCGGGCTGCGCCTGATAGCGCGTCATGACGACGCTGCCGACCAGCAGGCCGATGCCCTGGAACGCGTCGATGAGACGCAGGACGTCCAGATCGTAGGTGATGCCGAGGTCGCCGCGCACCTTGTTCTTTTCGATGTCGGCGGCGTTGATGACGATCACGATCTCCGCCTGATCCTTCAACTGCAGCAGCATGCGCACCTTGCTGTCCGGCGCAAAGCCGGGAAGCACGCGCGAGGCGTGGTAGTCGTCGAACAGCTTGCCGCCGAACTCCAGGTACAGCTTGCCGCCGAACTGATTGATGCGCTCGCGGATATGCTCGGACTGCATTTTCAGATATTTGTCATTGTCAAAGCCGATCTTTTTCATCTGTGACCCCCCGTAGCCCAAACTATATTTTTTAGTATAACATGAAATCCGACAAAACACAACCGTTATTTCCGGATTTTTTGCGAAAAAAGGCTGCGTGCCGAAAACCGCACACAGCCGGGATCGTTGTATTTTTAATGCTTACGCCTTGGTTTGCAGCGTCAGCGCCTTGTCGAGAACGGCGTGCGCGGCGCTGTCCTTGGACTGCAGCGGCAGCTCCGTCGTGCCGTCCGCCGTGATGAGCGTGATGACGTTTGTATCGACGCCGAAACCGGCGCCCTCGGTGCGCAGGCTGTTGGCGCAGATCATGTCGACGTTTTTCTTCAGGAGCTTCGCGCGGCTGTTTTCGAGCAGGTTCTGCGTCTCCATCGAAAACCCGCACAGCACCTGTCCGGGACGGCGGTTTGCGCCCAGAGAGGCGAGAATGTCCGCGGTGCGCACAAGCGCGAGGGAGAGCGCGCCGTCCTGCTTTTTCTGCTTTTCGTCCGCGACTTCGGCGGGGGTGTAGTCCGCGACGGCGGCCGCTTTGAAGACAAAGTCCGCGTCCGGCGCAAGACGCGTCACGGCGTCGAACATATCCGCAGCCGAAACGACCGGTACGGTTTGGACGAACGCGGGCGGTTCGAGCGCCGTCGGGCCGGACACGAGCGTCACCTCGGCGCCGCGCATGGCCGCGGCACGCGCGATGGCGTATCCCATTTTGCCGGACGAATGGTTCGTCAGATACCGCACGGGATCGAGCGCTTCCTGCGTGGGACCGGCGGTGACGAGGACTTTTTTGCCGGCGTAATCCTTTGTGAACGCGATCTCGTGCAGCACGTATTCCGCGAGCGTTTCCGGTTCGGGCAGCTTGCCCTTGCCGACGCTGCCGCAGGCGAGACGTCCGCTTGCCGGTTCGATCACCGTCCAGCCGTAGCGGCGCAGGGTTTCGAGGTTGTCCTGCGTGACGGGGTTTTCGTACATATTCGTGTTCATCGCCGGCGCGATCAGCTTGGGGCAGCGGCAGGCGAGCACGGTCGTCGTGAGCATATCGTCCGCGATCCCGTGTGCGAGCTTGGCGCAGACGTTGGCCGTGGCGGGCGCGATCAGCACAAGGTCGGCTTTTTCGGCGAGGGAGATGTGCGCGACGTTATAGCTGAAATTGCGGTCGAACGTGTCGGTGACCGCGCGGTTGCCGGAAAGCTGCTCGAACGTCAGCGGCGTGACGAACTGTGTCGCGTTGGCGGTCAGGATGACTTCGACGTTTGCGTGCAGTTTGACGAGCATGGACGTGAGCGCGGCCGCTTTATATGCCGCGATGCCGCCCGTAACGCCCAGAAGCACGGTTTTTCCACGGAGCATATGCATCCCTCCAAACGGTTTTTGTCTATTATACCGTAAAATTTGCGTCTTGTAAAGAACGCGGACAAACAAATTCCGCGAACCGCTTGTAAAAACGGCGCGGGTGTGGTATACTGCTTTTTGCCTTCGGGCAAATTCGCTGCATCTGAGAAGTCAGAGCGGTAGGAGGAATTGAATATGGAAAAGAAAAAACACGATCTTCGGTGGATGATCGGCGTTGCGCTGATGGCTGCGATCACGGCGCTGCTGGCGAACACGCCGCTGGGACTGATCCAGCTGCCGGTCATCAAGGCTACGACGACGCACATCCCGGTCATCATCGGCGCCGTCCTGTTCGGCCCCCTGGCGGGCTGTATCCTGGGCGGGGTATTCGGGATCTGTTCGCTCATCAGCAACACCACCGCGCCGACGCTGCTGTCGTTCGCGTTCTCGCCGTTTTTGAGCACCACGGGCATTCCGGGCGCATTGAAGGCGGTATGGATCTCGGTCGGCTGCCGCATCATGATCGGACTGGTCGCGGGATGGCTGTGGATCGGCCTGAAAAAGATCCGCGTCAAAGACAGGCCGCTGGACGATCTGCTCGCGCTGCCGATCGTCGGTTTCGTCGGTTCCATGACGAACACGGTCTTTGTCATGGGCAGCATCTATCTGCTGTTTGCGCGCGAATACGCCGCGGCAAAGGACGTCCCGATGACGGCTGTATTCGGGCTGGTGATGGGCACCGTGACGGGCGCGGGCGTGATGGAAGCGATCGCCGCGCTGATCCTCGTGACGGCGATCGGCAAAGTGCTGCTGCAGGTGCGCAAGCGTCTGCAATTTTAAGAAAAGGAAACACACATATGCTTCTTGCTATCGACATCGGAAACACACAGATCGTCATCGGCTGCATCCGGGACGACGAGATATTGTTCGACGCGCGCATTGCGACCGATCATGCGCGCACGGCTGACCAGTACGGCGTGGAGATCAAGCAGATCCTCGAGGCGTATGACGTGCGGCGCGAGGACGTGACGGGCTGCATCCTGTCCTCGGTGGTGCCGCCTGTGTTCGTCGCCGTGCGCAACGGCGTGCGCAAGTTCATCGGGATGGAACCGATGGTCGTCGGCCCCGGTCTGAAGACGGGACTGGATATCCGCATGGACGTGCCGTCGCAGGTGGGCAGCGACCGCATCGTGATCGCGGTCGCGGCGCTGGCAAAGTACAGCGCGCCGCTTATCCTCATCGACATGGGCACCGCCATCACGATCGAAGCGGTCGAGGAAAACCGCGTGTACGCCGGCGGCGTCATCATGCCGGGCGCGCGCACCGCGCTGGACGCGCTGACGAGCCATACCGCGCAGCTGCCGGGCATCAGTCTCGAGACACCGGGGAGGGTCGTCGGCAAAAACACCGTCGACTGTATGCGCAGCGGCATCATGTACGGCACCGCGTCGATGATCGACGGCATGATCGACCGCATGCAGGAAGAGCTCGGCCATCCGTCCAAGCTCGTGGCGACGGGCGGACTGTCGCCGCTGATCATCCCGCTGTGCAGGCACGACATTCTGATCAACGAGAATCTGCTCCTTGAGGGACTGAACGTGATCTACAAACGCAACAGGAAAGAGTCCTGCTGAATCTGCAAGTGCATAAAAACAGAGCTTCTCTTACGGTAAAACGCAAGGGAAGCTCTTTTTGCCCTCTTCACGGGTTTTTGTGGGATAAGAAAACGTCCCCTTGTTTGTCATTGCGAGCGCCTTTATGGCGCGCGGCAATCCGTTCTCCTTCTTGTTCATTTATGCACTGCCGG
>CADARP010000039.1:0-16797 GCA_902790325.1 Oscillospiraceae bacterium
CCCGCCGTATCCGTCCGTTGTCTTTTCCGGCGTACCGCCTGTGTTTTCCGATGCCGTTCTCCGCGGACGGCGCTTCGCTCCGCGCGATGACACCACCTTAACTTGCGTCTGACCATCCCACAAAATTCCGTGATGAACCCGAAAACGGGAAAGCCGTGAAAGGCGCAAAAAAACAGCCCGCCGGCAAAGGCGGGCTGCAATGTGTGCGATCAACCGAACAGGCCTGCAAAGAGCGAGTAGACCTTGTCCGCCGCGGTGAAGATCGACGTGAGGAACATAATGAGACTCTGACGGATCACTTCGATCAGATTGTAGTTGGTTTCCGGCATATCAATCGGCAGATCGACCGGCGGAACTTCGGACTCGGCAAACGCGGTCACGGAGAACACAATGGCCAGAATGGCGGCGACGCCGAGAAACATCAATACTTTTTTGCGCATATGCAGTCTCCTTTCTTATGCTGCCGGTTCTTTGTTGAAGAACAGGTTGTACAGATACGTTTCCAGAGCAAGGAACGCATTGTTGATGACGCGGATGGCACGAAGGAGAGGCAGCGTGATGTTGGTGTGCATGGCTCTGCGGATGTTGAAGAAGAAATCCAGGATCGAGTTCATATCGTCCTCTTCTTCGACTTCTTCGGATGTCTGGGTCTTTTCCCAAACCGCACAGAGCTTGATGGTGTTCTTTGCCGCCTCGTAGTCATAGACGACCCAGCCGACGAAGGTGTTCTTTTCGGAATAGGCGATCGTGAAGTCGATCACGCCGTCTGAGGTTTCATCGCCCAGACCGCGGATGGTCGCTTCGCCGACCTTCTTCGGGAACGTTTCCTTGAAAGACTCGGCAGCCGAGAGACTGAACGCGAGATTGCTGGGATCGGCGGGTTCCCATTCGCCGTTGTACATACCGTCGGCGTCGGGATAGTACAGCACGTCGATGTTGCTGTTTTTGTAGGTTGTGATTTTGTCACCGGGATGCAGGATCGTTGCCTTGTCATTGCCCTTGGCCATGTACTGGAGCACGAGGAAATCGGGATCTTCACAGATGTCGTACGTCGTGAACGTCTCGACGGGTTCGGTCGCGGGTTCGGATACCGGCTCGTTATCCTCTGCGGCAGCGGCAAAGGACCAGAAGGAAAAGACCATCAGCGCCGCCATAAAGATTGCAAGCAGTTTTTTCATGTATGTTGTCCTTCCTTTCTTCGCTTAAACGGGTTCCACGTTGCCAAGCAGTTTCGCCCAGAATGAGACGAGCTGCGGGACAAGCTTGATCAGGATATCGCCCAGCACGTCCAGAAATGCGCGCCACTTGGAATAAAGCTGTTCGACGAAGCTCTCCCAGCCGGTCGGCTCGCGCGTTTCATACACGGCCTGCAGACGGATGGTGATCGCGTTTTCGGTTTCGTTGACGTAGACCACTTCCCACGCGGTGATCGAGGTGTACTGATAGTACGTCGTCTTGGCATAATCGTAGTCGATCGTCAGAACGAATTCCTGCTTTTTCTTTTTGAGCTGTTTGTCGAGCGCCTTCTGCGCGTCGCTGTCCAGCGCGTTATAGATGTCGAGCGCGGTCTGATACTTACCGCTTTCGGTTTCCATTTCGTTCACTTCTTCGCCCACGCCCTTGACGGTATAAACGCCCTTGTAGACGTCGCCGCTGCTGAAGCTGGCGATGTTGTCGCGGAAAGAGGACACGCCGACGAAATCTTCGCTGGCGTACGCTTTCTGCAGCGCGCTGGTGACGTTTTCGGCGTCTTCGCTGCTGACGGAGTAGCTGACGGTCAGCATTTCGCACGTATCATAGACGGAAGTGATCGTATCGCCGGGCTTAAGGATCTGGCCGACATAATAGCCGGAATCGGTCTTGACCGGTTCGTCAACGTCGCCGTCCGCCGCGCTTGCGCAGACCGCCATGCAGCCGACAGTGAACAGAACGGCCAGAAGCACAGATAAACATTTTTTCAGCATAATTGATTCCTCCTATCCGATCTATCAGGCGCCGATGAAGTCACCGAGCTGTGCAAGCCATTCCTTCAGATACTCGATGATATAGTCGATGATCTGCTTGATGTAGCCGCGCATCATGGTCTTGAAGCCTTCCCAGCCGGACAGAGCGGGCACTTCCCAGTCGGCTTCCAGTACGATTTTGCTGAATTCCGGACCGGAGTAGACAGACTGGACTTTCCACTGTTTGAAAGCGTAGTCGTTTTCGTTGGCGTAGTCGATCGCGTTGTTGGTCTGGCGCTCCGTTCCCTTGTAGGAATAGTCCGTGTAGTCGCCGATTGCGCGGATCGCGTAGCCGGATTCGTCAAAGTCGACAAAACGGGTGAGACCCTTGTCGGAAGCAATACCGCCGTTGCCGGGCAGGTATTCCACGACCAGAACGGCCGCGTCAGGCTCGTCCGCATCCGCTGCGGGCGTGACTTCGGGCTCGGTCGGTTCCTGCGGCTCGTCGACAGGCGCCGCTTTTTCGAGCAGGATCACGTCGGTCGGCTGCAGATAGACGTCCTCGCCGGCTTCCGCACGCGCGACCAGATCGGCGATCTGATACTCGACGGGCGTGTATGCCGGTGTTTCCGGTTCCGCCGGAGCCGGATCGTCAGCGGCGGCGACGATGACCGTCAGCATGCCGAACGTCATCAGGACAGCCATCAAAGAAGCAAGAATTTTTTTCATCATGGCGTTTTTCCTCCTTAAGCCTCAATGCCGAACAGGTTGTACAGCCATGTGCGCACGGCGCCGCTGATCACTTCGCCGAGCATGGACGGTACGGCGCCCGCAAGTTTGGCATAACTGAAGATCTCCTCGATCTTGGCAAGCCATTTGGCGAGCGTTGCCTGAATGGGAGAGGAATACTCGGTCGGGTTGTCCGGATTGTCCGGGTTGTCCGGGTTGTCGGGATTGTCGGGCTCGTCCGGAGTCTCGGGCGCAGCGCCTCTGTCCCACAGCGCATAGACGGTCACGTACAGGGTACCTGTGCTGCCCGGTCTCCAATCGCCGTAGCTGTACAGCGCCCAGCCGACAAACTTCGCGCCGGGAAGCGCAAAGTCGATCGGTTCACCGTCTTCGCTGCCTCTGTCGATGTCGGCGGAATCTCTGGCGTGTGCAAGCTCGTTCAAACCGACGATCTGTGCGCAGGCGATGTCGCCTTTCCAGAAGTTGGAAGTGGTATAGAACGATTTGTAATAATTCGGGCTCTTTGCCATCAGATCGGCAGCGGACTGACCGTTCTCCGTATCCAGCACCCACTTCTGGCTGTCCAGATTGTACTTCGGGACGACCGTATCATTCCAGTTCGCGTTTTTGATCGCGCTGGATTTGATCGAAGCGGCGTCGGGATAGTATTTCACTTCAATGGTTCTGAACTTGGTCTCGGTCGTCTTGGCCGTGACCTCGCCGAACTCGAGCGTATCTCCGGCCTGCAGGATCACGACGTCCGAGCTGGTGTTCGCGTTGATGCGCCCCGGGTTGTCGGACACTTTATATGTCGTGCCCGCAGCGGGTTCGCCGTCGCCCTCTGCCGATACGCAGACGACGCACACGGAGAACGCCATCACGACCGCCAGCAGGACGGCAAGTGCTTTTTTCATAGATATTCCTCCTTATCTTCGATCGGGCAACTTGCACCCGATACAAATTCGCTATCATTGTAACGGATTTGCAGCGGTTTGACAAGAGGAAAAGCGAAAAAAAACGGTTTTTTTTGTTCGGGTTTCGGCAGAATGACGAGAACTACCGAAGAAAATTGTGCAATATGCCAAACGCCTCCGGATCGACTTTTTCGACAATATTCTTTGCGGACAAATAGATGGCGAAAAGACTGCCGACCGGAGCCGGCAGCAGCGGGCCATATGCGGCGAGGGCGGCAACGGTCTGCCTGTCCGGCAGGCGGGAGACGACGGATTGAACAGGTGTATCTGTCTGCACGGCAGCGGGCGCACCCTGTGCGGTATAGGCTGTGCGTTCGGCGGCGACGCATACGCCGACGCCCGCGAGCGTCACGCACAGACAGACGACTTCCAGACGAAAAAACCAGCGCAGTGCGATGCGGGTGGATCTGTGTTTCATGCGGCGCCTCTCTTTCCTTATTGTATATGCTGTTCCAGCAGACGCGCGAGCGCGCGGCCGAACAGTCTGCCGGCGTAGACGGCTTCTTCGAGCGTGTTCGCTTCGCTGCCGAATTCGACCAGCAGCGAACAGGGGGTCATATCCATGTTGTACTTGCGGTGGCAGAAAAAGAGCGGACGTGTCAGACCGGGCGCCTGCGTTTCCAGCGCATCCTGCAGCCGCAGCGCAAACCGCAGGTTCTGCCGCCAGTTCGGAAAATCGACGGCTTTGCCGCCCTCGGCGCCGGAGATGATCATGATCTGCGCCGCCTTCTTGCCGTCGACGGTCACGACGGGCTTGATCTTTGTGCCGTTGTTCTCCTGGATCGCGTCGCGGTGCACGTCCAGCACGACGGACAGGTTCGGGTACTGCCGCAGATAGCTTTCCACGGTTTTTCGCGAGCGGTCGTACGCGCCGGAATATGCCTCGTCATGCACGGTCATGTCGTGCAGCGTCCGGAATCCCGCGCGCTCAAGTTCCTCGGCGATTGCCGACCCGACGCGCGCGACGTTGCGCGACGTATCGCTTGTGCGCGAGGACGTGTCCGCGGCATACCAGTCGCGGTCGAGCAGCTCATATCCCTCCGTCGTGTGCGTGTGGAAGATCAGCACGGCAGGCTCCGATTTGTCGATCGACAGCGGCACGCCGGCTTCCCACAGCGTGTCGTAATCCGGACGGACGTCGTCTGTCTGGTTGCGGATCAGCAGGCCGCGGAACGATTCCGTCGAGGATTTTTTGCCGAAGGTCTGTTCGCGGATATCGCCGTCTTTGCGCTGTGACGGTTCCTTTTCTTTTTCCGCGCGCATCCATGCGCGGATGTCGGCGGGCGTGTCGGTCAGCGCATCGGGCAGCGCGGGCGACGTTTGCGCGGGCGCAGGTTCGTCCGCCGGCTTTTTCGCCTCTGCCTGCGTTACGAGCGCGCGCAATGCTGCCGCGCCGCCTTCCGGCAGTGCGGCGCAGGCGGACAGAAACAGAAGATCCTGCGACAGATTCTGCGGCAGCAGGGACAGACATGCCAGCAGAGCAGACAGCACGACAACCGGAAAAGCGGCCGCGCCGGAAGGTTTTCGCTGCATTTTTTCTCACCACGCTGAAAGTTCTGACTGCATTGTATGCGCGCGCAGACGCAATTATGAGACCAGCAGCAGGATGTCCTGCGGCGACAGATGCGGCTGCAGCGCCTTGTTGACCGCCAGCGCGAGCATCCGCGCGGCACGGTCGATGACGAGATCGATCTCGCGCGGTGTGATCATCATGTCCGCACCCTCCCGCACGAGCGGACTGTCCGGCGGCTCCGCGGTGAAGTCGTGCACGAGTGTTGCGGCGTCCACGACCGTGGGCACGCCGAGCGCGATCACCGGCACGCCGAGACTCGACCGGCTCAGCTCCGCACGGGCGTTACCGACGCCGGAGCCGGGCGTGACGCCCGTGTCCGTCATCTGTACGGTACAGCCCAGCCGCGAAAGTCTCCGGGCGGCCAGCGCGTCCACGGTGACGACCGCCGCCGGACGCACGCTTTCCACTGCTCCGTGCAGCAGTTCGCCCGTCTCCATGCCCGTCTTGCCGAGCACGCCCGGAATGAGGTTGACGACCGGACGCAGCTCACCCAGTCCCGCGGCGGACGCAAGCTCCGGCTCGATGTGCCGCGTGGCGAACACGAGAGAGGAGAACTTCGGACCGAGGGCGTCCGGCGTGATGTCCGCGTTGCCGAGCCCCGCGACCAGCACGGTCCCGTCTGCGGGCAGCAGCCGCCGCAGCTCGCGCGCGAGTGTTTCGACCGTTTCGTCGGGGATCTCGGCGCTGCGCTTGAACGGCGGCACTTCAACGGTGATATACCTTCCCTGCGGTTTGCCGAGCGCCTCGGCGCCGGCGGCGGACTGTACCTCGATGCGTGTGATTTTCAGGTCGTCCGCGCGCTCCGTTACGCACCGGACACCCTGCGGCAGCGCCTGCCCGAATACCTCGCTTTTTTCCACTGCCAGATCGGTACGAAAATCCATATCAAAACTCCCTTTCAAAGAATCGAAAAAATCGTAAAAAAGGCTTGCTTTTTCGATAGATGTGTGCTAAAATCTTTAAATGTATAGTAGGCGATTGCGAAAGTTCGGGATGGATTCCCCCCATCCGCCGCATCCGCAGACTAATGATTATGGAATACGGCGTTTGGCGATCCTTCACCCTTTCTCACCCGGGCTTTCGCAATCGCCGACCCGTTCCGTGTAAAGGAGGTGCCACGCATGCCCAATATCAAATCCGCAAAGAAGCGCGTCCTCGTCAGCAAGACCAGAGCTGCCCGCAACAAGTCCGCGAACTCTGCGCTCAAGACTGCGATCAAGAAGGCGCACGCTGCCGTGGAGACCGACGCTGCCGACAAGCAGGCCGTCGTCCGCGCCGCGATCAAGAAGGTGGACCAGGCACAGGCTAAGGGTCTGCTGCACAAGAACAATGCAGCCCGCAAAAAGTCCGCTCTTGCTAAGCTGATCAATGAATAATCATATTTAGGGAGGTCAAAACCATGTGCAAGATCTGCAAATTCTTTAAGAAGCTCTTCAAGTTCATCGCCGTTGTCGGTGCAATCGCCGGCGTCTGCGCCGCCGCTTACTATGCCGTGAAGAAGTTCATGGACAAGAAGGAAGCGTCGGATGAGGATTTTGTCCCCTGCGAGTGCTGTGATTGCGACGAGTGCGAGCCCGAAATCGAGGAAGCCGCTGACGAAGCTCCCGCTGAAGACGCGGAATAAACCCGAAACGATCAAGCCGCTGTACCGTTTGGTACGGCGGTTTTCCTTTTTGTCGTGTACGGACAGGCACAGCGGAATATGTCGGGCTGCGCCCGAAATGATGTTTTGCCATGCAAAATGATGCGTGCTGTCGCACATGATGTGTTTTCGCCGCGCGAAAACATGATGTATTCCGGCGATAGCGGAAAACATCATATTCCGAAGGAATACATCATGCGCCGCAGGCGCGCATCACGCGCAGTTTGTCTCCGACAAACTGCGATTTTACTTCTCCTTCGGTTTTGCGATGAACGACGCAATGAGTCCGCACAGCACGGCAGCCGTCACACCGCCGGCAGATGCCGTCAGCGCGCCGGTCAGCGCACCGGACAGACCGTCCTGCGCCACAGCGTCCCGGACGCCTTCGGCAAGGACGCAGCCGAAACCCGTCAGCGGTACCGTCGCGCCCGCGCCTGCCCAGTCGATCAGCGGCCGATAAACGCCCAGCGCGCCCAGCAGCACGCCTGCCGATACGAACCCCACCAGGATACGCGCCGGCGTCAGGCGTGTATTGTCCAGCAGGATCTGTCCCGCAAGGCAGATCAATCCGCCCACAAAAAACGCTTTCAGCAGTCCGAAGAAAAACGCCACAGCCATCCCTCCGTTTCTCTGTTCCGTAGTTTGCGCCGAAGACAAAGAAATATCCGCCTGTCTGTCATATTTGTCCCGTTTGCGGCATATCTTGGAGCAAAAAGAAGTGGCGAATTGGAGGAAACACTATGCAAGGCAACATCTACAGCGATATTGCGACGCGTACGGGCGGGGACATCTACGTGGGCGTCGTCGGCCCTGTGCGCACGGGCAAGTCCACGTTCATCGGGCGGTTCATGGATACGCTTGTTCTGCCGAACATCCGTGACGCGTACAAGAAGGAGCGCGCCACCGACGAGCTGCCGCAGTCCGCGTCCGGCCGCACGATCATGACGACAGAGCCGAAGTTCATCCCGGAGGAAGCGGCCGAGATCACGCTCGGCGGCAACGCGAATCTGCGCGTGCGCATGATCGACTGCGTCGGGTATATCGTTCCCGGTTCGCTGGGGTATATCGAAAACGAGCAGCCGCGCATGGTGCGCACGCCGTGGTTCGAGGAGGAGATCCCGTTCAACATGGCGGCGGAGATCGGTACGAAAAAGGTCATCAGCGAACATTCGACGATCGGGCTGGTGGTGACGACGGACGGGTCGATCAGCGACATCCCGCGTGCGGAGTACGCCGAAGCGGAGCAGCGCGTGATCGCGGAGCTGCAGGCGCTCTCGAAGCCGTTCATCGTGCTGCTCAACAGTACCGATCCCGATTCAGCCGCGGCGCGGGAGACGGCGCGCGATCTGACACAGCAGTACGGTGTGCCTGTGCTGCCGGTCAACTGCCTGGAGCTGGGGGAAACGGAGATCCGCGACATCCTCTCGCGCATCCTGCTGGAATTCCCGGTCAAGGAGGTCTGTCTCGATCTGCCGCGTTGGCTGCTGTCGCTCGATCGCGGGCACTGGCTGCGCACGGCCGTCACGGATGCGGTGCGGCAGGCGGCGCAGGGTCTTGCGCATATGCGGGACGTCGACGCCATGGCGCAAAAGATCGGCGCGTGCGAGTACCTGTGCGCGGCGGCGGTCACGTCGTCGGAGCTGTCTACGGGCAGTGCGCGCATCGAGGCGCAGATCGTGCCGGAGCTGTTTTACAAGGTGCTGACGGAGGCGACGGGTTTGCCGGTCGGCGACGAGCAGGCGCTGCTCGGGACGCTGTGTTTGCTTGCCGAAACCAAGAAGGCATACGACCGGATGCGCAGTGCGCTGGACGAAGCGCAGCAGACCGGCTACGGCATCGTCATGCCGACCTTGGAGGAGCTGCGGCTTGAGGAACCGGAGATCATGCGGCAGGGCGGACGGTACGGCGTTCGGCTGCGCGCTTCCGCGCCTTCGCTGCACATCATGAAGGCAGACATCACGACGGAGGTCGCGCCGATCGTCGGGTCGGAGTCGCAGTCGGAGGAGCTGGTGATGTATCTGCTGCACGAGTTCGAGGAGAATCCGTCGCAGATCTGGGACTCCAACATTTTCGGCAAATCCCTGCACGAGCTGGTCAACGAGGGACTGCACAACAAGCTGTACAAGATGCCGGCAGACGCGCGTATGCGTATCCGCGAAACGCTCGAGCGCGTCATCAACGAAGGCTGCAGCGGCCTGATCTGTATTATACTGTAAAGGACATAAAGAATTCACGGGTCTGCCGCGCAGCGGCAGACCCGTGAGACGTTAAACGAATGTTTGTGTATATCCGGTTGTGTTTTTACTTGTGTCGCAAGTTCATTGTAGTAAATCGAAACTGAGAATGCAACTGTTTTCTATAGAAAAAGAGCGGCCGAAAGCCGCCCGGGAGAGAGTGAAAAAACAGAAAACAAATTGTGGTTTTTCTTTGTGACATAATGAAATGTCATCCCAGCAGTTCGTACATCAGTACGGCGTTTTCTTTCGTCGCGTGTTCCGACACGTCCAGCACGCGGGCGCGGGTGCAGTTGGCGCCCATCTGGATCTCGATCACGTCGCCGACCTTGACGTCGTAGGACGCGCGGGCAACCTTGCCGTTGACGCTCACATGCTTGGCGTCGCACACCTCGTTGGCGACGGTGCGGCGCTTGATGAGACGCGAGACCTTGAGGTATTTGTCCAGACGCATAGCAATCCTTTCCTTGTTAAAACCTTAGAAAAACGGGGCGCTCCGCAAACGGAACGTCCCGTTGATTTTCTGCAAATCTTATTTATTGACAGCGCTCTTCAGAGCCTGGCCTGCCTTGAACGCGGGAACCTTGCACGCCGGAGCCGTGACGACTTCGCCCGTTCTGGGGTTGCGCGCCTGCTTTTCGGCTCTTGCACGGACTTCGAAAGAACCGAAGCCGATGAGCTGGACCTTTTCGCCGGAAGCCAGAGCTTCGGTGATGGAATCGATCGCAGCGGCGACTGCTTTGTCGGCGACCTTCTTGTCGATCTCCGCTTTAGCGGCGACTGCCTGAATAAGTTCTGCTTTGTTCATTTGTTATTCCTCCAAGTTAAAAAATTGTTGATTTGATATGACACGGCATAGCCGGGATCATTTGCTTTTGACTTCGTCCCAGAGCTTGTCCATCTCGCTCAAAGACATTTCCTCGAGGTTCAGGCCGCGCTCGGCGGCAAGCGCCTCTAACTTCTGGAAGCGGGCGATGAATTTGTCGGACGAGGCGGTGAGCGCCTCCTCGGCGTCGCACTCCACGAAACGGGAGACATTGACCGCGCTGAACAGCAGGTCGCCCAGCTCCATGGAGATCTGGTCGCGGTCGCCCGCGGCGATCGCTTCCTTCAGCTCGGCGGTTTCCTCTCCGAGCTTGTCCAGTGCGCCGGAGACGTCCGGCCAGTCGAAGCCGACTTTTTTCGCCTTGGTCTGGATCTTGTCCGCACGCATCAGCGCGGGCAGCTCGCGCGGGACGGACAGCATCGGGACGCTGCCTTTTTTCTGTCCCTTCTTGGCGATCTTGACGTTGTCCCAACTGGACAGCGCGTCCTCGGCGGTTTCGGCATGGACCGTGCCGAAAACATGCGGATGGCGTTCAACGAGCTTTTGGCACACGCCGTTGCACACGTCGTCAAACGTGAAGCCGCCCTGCTCGGTTTCCATCTCGGTGTGGAAGACCACCTGCAGCAGCAAATCGCCCAGCTCCTCCAGGAGCAGATCCTTGTCCTGCTTGTTGATGGCCTCGATGACCTCGTATGTTTCCTCGATCAGATTCTTGCGGATGCTCTCATGCGTTTGCGCCGCGTCCCACGGGCAGCCGCCCGGCGCGCGCAGGCACCGCATGATGTGCAGCAGGTCGTCAATGGAGTAACGATCCTTGAATTCAAAACGGTCAATCATGGTTTTTCTCTCCGTGCCTTACGAAGTGTACTTTTATATATTACCCCAAAACTTTATACTTTTCAAGTGTTTTTGCAATTTTTTCTCCCTTCGGGAGCATCAAAATGTCTTCTTTTGACAGTCCTCTGGTCAAAAGCAGCGCCGCAACATACACCAGGACGGCTGCGCCGACCGCCAAAACGAGCTCGATGAGGTCGATGTGGGGGATGCGGCCGGTCAAAAAACGGTCGCAAAGGCGGTACATACCCCATGCCGCCGCGGCGGAGAGACCGGCGCAGAGCAGGGGCTTGAGCAGAACGGAGATCACATTGACGCGGATCTTGCCGATCTGCAGCAGACAGAACAGGTTGACGCCGACGATCACGATGTAGCAGAGGATGGAACCGATTGGCGCGCCGTTGATGTTGAACTTCGGATTGCCGACGAGGAAATAATTGCAGATGATCTTGACGATCGCGCCGGCCACCGCGGTCTTGACGGGAATATCGGTGCGCCCGATGCCCTGCAGCATGTTGGTCACGGGGGTCGAAACGGCCATGAGCGCGGTCGCGTAACCGTAGACCGCCATGACGGGTCCGGCGATGGGCGCGATGTCGGGATGGCTCTTATACAGGAACGACAGGATCGGCGTTGCGAGCACGGCCATACCGAATCCGGCCGGCAGCGCAACGAGCATCGTCACGCGCAGCACGGATTCCACGGTGGAGCGGATCTGCTTTTTTTCTTTGATCGCCCATGCGGCCGACAGCACCGGCAGCGCGCTGATGCCCAGCGACATGGTGATGTTGGGGATCAGGTTGCGGAAATCGAGCGCGGCGCCGTAAACGCCGTATAAGTAGGTGGGGATATCCTTGTCGAGCGTACCCGCGGCGTCGAATGAATAGCGGTACATCGATTTGATGACTTCCGGCGCGGCAAGAAACGCGTCGCCCAGACGCCGCTGGATGGTCACGGTGTCGATGAGGTTGGTGATGTTGGTGATCAGCGCGCCGATGACCATGGGCACGGCAAACGTGATGATGCGCTTGGCAATCTCCCGGTCGGTGCTCTGCGCGGGAGAATTCACAAGATCGGTGCGGGAGATACCGTCGCCCTTCACCTTGTGCAGCAGCATTAGGTACACCAGTCCCGCCACGGTGCCGATCGTCACGCCCAGGATCGCGGCGGCGGCCGTCCACGGGTAGATGAAGCTGTACGCGATCTCTTTGGTTTCGGCTGCCTTGCCGAAGACGGTCCCGGTGCTCTCAAACTGTCTGAGTCCGAGCTGCATGACGCCCCACGCAAGACCGATGCCCAGAACGAGCTTGCCCAGCGCTTCGATGACCTGCGAGACAGCGGTCGGCGTCATATTGCGCAGACCTTCGTAGTACCCGCGGTAGGACGACATCGCGCAGCAGAAAAAGATCGACGGCGCAATGGCGAGGATCGAGGGCAGCGCATGGATGCTCGAGACATGGTGCACGTACGGGTAGGAGATCAGGAACATGATTGCCGTACCGATCGCGCCGGTGATGAGGAAGATCTTGGTGGAGACCTTGTAGATCTGCCGCGCTTCACCGAACCGGTTCAGCGAGACGCTCTCCGACACCAGACGCGATACGGCGATCGGCAGTCCGGCCATGGAGATGGCATACAGAGGCGTATAGAGCTGGTAGGCGGCATTGAAGTAGCCGCGCCCTACGCCGCCGAAAAGGCCGGTCAGCGGGATTTTGTACAATGCGCCGATGATCTTGACAACGACGGAAGACACCGCCAGGATCAGGGCGCCGTTGAGCATGGTTTGACTCTTGCGTTCGGTAGACAAGTTATCACATCCTGTATCTGTCATTCTGTGGTCTTAAATACCATATTCCGTATAGAAAGTTTTTATGCGCGCTTTCCGGCTTGTCAGCTCGTCGAAGCGGCTGATGTACTCGTAGGGGTATTTGAAGTTGAAAATGCGTTCGATCCATTTGCCGTGCGGCTCGCGCAGTTTTGTGACCGCGCCCGCGCCGCAGGCCAGAACGGTGTGCACTTCCTCCATCATGAACACGTTGTAGAGACCCTCCGTGCCGGGGCGGCACCAGCCGACGTTCTCAAAGTTGCCGACGGAACGGCTTTGGCGATACATATAGTATGGCACGTATCCGCCGTCCGTACACAACCGCTGTGTGTCGGCGAGCATTTCCGCGACGGCGGCGCCGTCCTGCGCGCGCGCGTTGTCCACGGCGACCATGCGGGACGAGCGCTTGAGCGCGAGCGTGTGCACGGTGATGTTCTCCGGCGACAGCTCGAAAATGCCGTCGAGCGTTCTGCGGAAACTATGCGGCGTGTCTGTTTCCAGACCCGCGATGAGGTCCATGTTGATGTTGTCAAAACCCATCTCCCGCGCCAGACGGTACGTTTCGATCGCGTCGGCTGCGGTGTGCCGGCGGCCGATATGCTCGAGTACGTCGTCGTTGAGCGTCTGCGGGTTGATGCTGATGCGCGTAACGCCCGCGTCTTTGAGCGCGCGCAGTTTTTCGGCTGTGATCGTGTCCGGCCGTCCGGCTTCCACGGTGAATTCCCGCGCCGTTTGCAGCGGAAAATGCCGGGCGAGACTGCCGCAGACAGCCGAAAGCTGTTCGGCGGACAGCGTTGTCGGCGTGCCGCCGCCGATGTAGACTGTCTCGAGCCGCAGCCCCAGTTCGTGCGCGATCGCGCCGCACTGCGCGATCTCCCGCAGCAGCAGCGCCACATACGGGTCGACCAGCTTCTTGGCGGACGGGCTGTTTACGGAGTGGGACACAAACGAGCAGTAGCTGCACCGTGACGGGCAAAACGGCACGGAAAGATACAGACTGAACGAGTCCGGTTTTGACGTGCGCAGGATGCGGTCCTCCTGCATGGCGACCGCGGCGGCAAGCGACGCCTTGTCCGGCTGCACCAGGAGCCGGTCGGTAAAGTACCGGATCGCGCCGTCCTCGCCGTATTCGCGCATCAGCGAGATCATCAGCTTCGACGGCCGCACGCCCGTGAGCATCCCCCACGGCGGCGTATAGCCGGTTCGTTTTGCAAGCAGACGATAGATCGCCAGCGACGCGGCAAGTTCCTGTTCGTCGTGCAGCTGCGGCACGTCGGCGGGGACGAATACTTCTTCGTATGCGCCGTCCCATGCGGCGGACAGCAGAAAGCCGCCGTCCGTTTCGGTCATGCGCGAGGTCAGCGCGTCTTTGCTGTCCGCGTCATAGGCGAGCCGGACGGGATCGTTGGGATAAAATACGCGGCACAGGTTTTCGCATTCATAATGAAAATCGTGACCGCACAGATTCAATATCATCGGTTACTTCAACCTTCTCATGAAAAAGTTGCGCGCGCGTTCCCGGTCGAGGCTTGTCGCGCGCTCATGGCCGGGAAAGACGGCATAGTCGCCGTCGAGGTTTCGCAGCCGCAGCAGCGACCGCATCAGATCGTCGCGGCTGCTGCGCGGGAAGTCGGTGCGTCCGGCAGTCAGACAGAAAAGCGTGTCGCCGGTGAACAGAACACGGTCGGCCTCGTGCCGGAAACAGACGCTCCCGGGCGTATGGCCGGGCGTGTGCAGCACGTCCATCGTTTCACCGCCGAACGCAACAAGGTCGCCGTCCTCCAGAAGGCGGTCGGCGCGGAACGGCGCAAACGGATACCCGCACTCGGCGGCCATGCACAGCGGACCGTCTGTGAATTCGTCATCCAGCGTGTGGATGCAGATCGGCGCGCCCGTCCGCTCGCGCAGCGCGGCGGCGCCGCTGATGTGGTCGGCATGACCGTGCGTGAGCAGGATTATTTCGACACAGGCCGTTTTCTCCCGCAGAAGCTGCTGCAGCTGCGGCGTATCCAGCCCCGGATCGATCACGGCAGCTTTGCCGTCCGCATCGACCGCGACGTAGCAGTTCGTTCCGTACGAACCGATCGGCAGGGTGTACACTTCCATATGTTATCTCCGGCTTTGTTTGAATATTTCCGAGTCGAGCCAGATCGTGACCGGCCCGTCGTTCCGGATATCGACTTGCATGTCGGCGGCAAAGACGCCCGTTTCCACGCGCCGGACGCCGTTCTGCCGCAGGCACGCGGCAAAGTGTTCGTACAGCGCCTTTCCCATATCGGGCGCGGCGGACGTTGAGAAGGAAGGGCGGTTCCCCTTGCGGCAGTCGGCACAGAGCGTGAACTGCGAAATGACCAGGATCTCGCCGTCTATGTCCAGTACCGAACGGTTCATTTTGCCGTCCTCGTCCTCGAAAATGCGCATCTTGGCACATTTGGCGGCCAGAAGCTCCGCTTCTTTTTCCGTGTCGCCATCCATGACGCAGGCAAGGATATTCAGCCCGCGGCCGATTTCGCCGACGGTCCTGCCGTCGACACTGACGCTCGATCGCGTAACCCGTTGGATCAATACACGCATTTGTCTCCTCCTATTGAATCTGTATAGTGATGGCGGGAATACCTTTTTCCGCATCCTCCGGCTGACCGAGACGCAGCATCAGATCGCCCGGCACGGTCAGACGATCGCCGGAAAGCGAAACACAGTCGGTGACGTCCTGCGCCGTATCGCAAAGCAGGTTCTGCGCGAAAACGCGGCAGCCTTCGACCGGTTCCGGGAACGTGACCGAAAGGGAGACGAACCGTCCGAACAGTCCGATCGGCGCGGACGCGGAACTGCCCCGCAGCGCAATATCGGCAAGCGGCGTTACGTCTATATCGCTGCCGAAGGTGCGCGGCGTCACGGCGGCACACAGCGCGCCGGTGTCCGGATGGACGCTGCAGACGATATACGGCTTCTCACCCTTCGCAGTGACAGCCGGCAGCGGCATGTTTCTGGAAACGGCAGCCGGAGCCGTCACGTAATAATCGCCTTCCATCACGTTCGGCCAGAAGCCGTCAGCGCGCTTGGGACAGTGCCAGACGTCCTTGAGCCGTTCGTCCGAAATGCAGAGCGTGCCTCGGTTTGCCGCAAACGGCGGCGCGATCCGCTGCCAGCGCAGTGCGCAGACCGATTCCGACACAAGTCTCGGCGGCAGCGGCAGATATTTTCGCTTCTTTTCAAAATCGTGGCGCATCACGCCGCAGGCACAGCCGAGCGCGGCGCCGATCAGCGCCGTGTCCTCGATGTTCAGCACGCCGCAGGGACCTTCAATACCCTGTGCGGCGGCGAGACAGACCGACACGCGGTCGACCGTCGAGGCGTATTTGAGCTCATGCACGACGTCGTACGTGCGCAGATAATCGCAGGCGGGCAGCACCTTGCGCAGATAGGCGTTCACCCGGTCGGGGACGGCGTGACCGTCCCGTGCCGACTCAAACAGCGGACGCCCGACAAGACCGTGTTCGATCGCAAGACCGGGCGCGTATTTGCGCATACATTCCGTCATCATCCGGCAATAGTCCGCGTCGCCCTGATGCTGTCCCCAGTCCGATTTCAGGTAGACGACGCCGGCTTCCCGGCACCATCTTGCGCGTTCCTCCCAGTAGAGCCGCTCTTCCTGCGGCGTGCGCGACACTTCGTTTCCGCCGACGAGCGACGGCGTCTGCGTCGGCACCCAAAGTCCCAGACCGCGGTACCCCAGTGACCGGACTTTTTCGGCCAGCGCTTTCAGACGCTCCGCGGGATGCAGCGCGCGCAGGGAGGGGAAGCGTTCGGGATCGGCCTCCAGAAGACCGAACAGGCGCGTATCTTTTGCGCCGTACGGTACGTCCCATCCGTCGTCCAGTACGACGATCAGATCGCCGCGGACGCCGTCGAACCGGCACAGCAAGCCGTTTTCACCGAACAGGAATTCTTCGCACATTGCGTCGCGCGAAGAAAAAGACGGGTCAAGAAGGTTTTGCGTGTGCATTTCGTCGCACTGGGAATCCCAGGTACAGAAGTAATTCCCGGTCGTTTGTGTTTTGTTCGGAATCAGATTCATGATTGTTCTTCTTTCTTGCGGGATTCTATACACTTCGGAATTTGTCGGGCTGCGCCCGAAATGATGTTTTGCTATGCAAAATGATGCGTGCTGTCGCACATGATGTGTTTTCGCCGCGCGAAAACATGATGTATTCCGG
>CADARP010000039.1:16849-19281 GCA_902790325.1 Oscillospiraceae bacterium
ATCATTTTCTGCGAAGCGGAAAACATCATATTCCGAAGGAATACATCATGCGCCGCAGGCGCGCATCACGCGCAGTTTGTCTCCGACAAACTGCGATTTACCTTCCCGCTCTCTCCACGCTCAGGACGCCGTCGACCTTTTCGATCTTGGAGATCACGCTCTTGAGATGCTCGATGCTGTTGACGGTGATCGTTACCGTGACGGCGAAGCGGCCGTCCTTGGTGTAGCGGGTGCTGATGTCGTGGATCATGACGTGCATGTTGGCGAACTGCACGGACACATCCGCAAGCATGCCCACGCGGTTGAAGCACGTGACGAGGAGCGTGGACTTGAAGTCGTCGTGCACTTCCTTGTCCCAGTAGGCATTGAGCCAGCGGTCCGGTTCGGCACAGGCGGCAATGTCCTTGGGGACGTTCGTACAGTCGCGTTTGTGGATGGAAACGCCGTGTCCGCGGGTGATAAAGCCGATGATCCGGTCGCCCGGCAGCGGGTTGCAGCAGCGGGAGAATTTGAGCAGACAGTTGTCGATGCCCTCCACAACGACGCCCTCGCTGCTGCGGCTGCGTTTGGGCGGCGTGATCTGAATATGTTTTTCTTCGGGTTCGGGCGTTTTGTACAGCTTGTTGTATTCGTCGCGGATGCGCGGCATCATGCGCGAGAGCGACAGACCGCCGTAGCCGATCGCCGCGTAGAAATCGTCAACCGTATTCAGATGCTGCTTCTCCGCCAGCGACTGCAGGAACGTCTGCATATCTTCGTCGGGCAGGCGGATGAAGCTGCGGCGGAATTCGCGTTCGACCTCGGCGCGTCCCTCGACGATGTTTTCTTCGCGGCGTTCCTTCTTGAACCAGCCGCGGATCTTGGCGCGCGCGCCGCTGGTCTTGACGATCTTCAACCAGTCGCGGCTCGGACCTTTGTTCGGATTGGACGACGTGATGATGTCCACGATCTCGCCGGTCTTGACCTTGTAGTCGATCGGTACGATGCGGCCGTCCACCTTGGCGCCCTGCATGCGGTTGCCGACGGCGGAGTGGATCGCATAGGCGAAGTCGATGACCGTCGAACCCATCGGCAGCGAGATGACGTCGCCCTTGGGCGTGAAGACAAACACTTCTTCCGGAACGAGATCGGTCTTGATGGTCAGAACGATGTCCTCCGGGTTTTCGGCGTCCTTCTGCGTGTCGACAAGCTGACGGATCCACGCGAGCCTGTCCTCCATCTTGGCGTCGCTGATGCCGAGCTTGTATTTCCAGTGCGCCGCGATACCGTATTCCGCCGTCTGGTGCATTTCCCATGTGCGGATCTGCACCTCGAACGGGATACCTTCGGACCCGATCACGGTCGTATGCAGCGACTGGTACATGTTCGGCTTCGGTGTGGAGATATAATCCTTGAATCTGCCGGGCAGGGGACGGTACATATCGTGGATGATGCCCAGACAGTTATAGCATTCGATCACGGTATCCACGATGATACGCACGGCGTAGATGTCGTAGATCTCGTCAAAGTTCTTGTTCTGCATGTACATCTTGCGGTAGATGCCGTGCACGCTCTTGATGCGGCCGTCGACGCGCGCCTTGGGCGATTCCCGGTGCACGCGGTCGGCGATATTGTTTTTGATTTCGTTGAGAAACTCGTTGCGGCGCGTGCTCTGCTCGCTGAGCTTTTGTTCGATCTCCTTGTATGCGACGGGATCGAGAAAGCTGATCGCAAGATCTTCCAGCTCCTCTTTGATCGGACGGATACCGAGACGGTGCGCCAGAGGGGCGTATATTTCCAGCGTTTCCAGCGCGATGTCGCGCCGGCGCTGCGGCTTTTTGAACATCAGGGTGCGCATGTTGTGCAGGCGGTCGGCAAGTTTGATGATGATGACGCGTACGTCCTTGCTCATCGCCAGCAGCATTTTGCGGATGTTTTCCGCCTGCTGTTCCTCCTGTGTCGACAGCGGCACCTTGCCGAGTTTCGTCACGCCGTCGACGAGCGTCACGACTTCCTCGCCGAACTGTTTGGAAATATCCTCGAGCGTGACGGGCGTGTCCTCGACCGTGTCATGCAGCAGCGCGGCGATGATGGAGCACGCGTCCATACCGATGCCGACGAGAATATCCGCCACACAGATCGGGTGGATGATGTACGGCTCTCCGGACAGACGGAACTGACCCTCGTGGGCTTTGCAGGCGAGCGTGTAGGCGCGGTCGATCTGCGAGACTTCTTCGGGGGTGAAGTGATCTGCCAGACGGGGTCGAAGTGCGGCGTAGCCGTCGCCGCGGTCGGTAGGACCAGACATGGTGTTCCTCCTTTCGGGAGTAAGATTGATGTGAAGGGTCGTGCGGCAAATCGCAGTTTGTCGGAGACAAACTGCGCGTGATGCGCGCCTGCGGCGCATGATGTATTCCTTCGGAATATGATGTTTTCCGCTTCGCAGAAAATGA
>CADARP010000040.1:0-9482 GCA_902790325.1 Oscillospiraceae bacterium
TGATTACACCGAAGCGACCGCGACGTTCACCTGCTCCGAGTGCAACGACGAGCAGAACGTGACGACGACGGACATCACGACCAACACGATCTCCGAGCTGAGCTGCACGACGGACAACGTTGTGACCTACAGCGCGAGCGTCGAGTTCGAGGACGAGACTTACAACACCACGACGGAAGAGATCACTGTTGCAACCGCAACCGATCACAACTGGTCCGACTGGACGGCCGACGAAGGCGCCGATACGCATTCCCGCTACTGCAAGAACAACTGCGGCGAGACCGAGACCAAGCCGCATCAGTGGAGTGCATGGGCTGAGACCACGCCCGCGACCACCGAAGCCGACGGCGAAAAGACCCGTACCTGCCCGATCTGCGGCGCGACCGAGACTGAGGTCATCCCGAAGATCGAAGGCTCCATCCTGTGGGCCGGCTATGAGCAGGATGTTGTGGATGCAGGCATTCTGGATTCGTTCGATGCATACTATGTCTATGCAATCGCGAAGAAGGCTGCCGGCAACCTGCCGTCCAAGCTCCAGATCCGCCACGATTCCGGCAACACCTACACCTACACCAGAGACCATGCTTGCGTCATGAGCATCACGGATATCGCGTATGCCGGCGTCGATGCCGAACTGTGGGTCATCGACCGCCAGAGCGCAATCAAGGAAGGCGACTACGTTGTCGTCGGTAAGTATACGAACGCGATCGGTCTGCAGAACGTCCCGGCTGAGGAAGGCGCATCGTTCACGGTCGAATACCCCGTACCCGTGCTCGATACCACGGTCTACTCCGCGACGATCGAAACGATCGATCCCGATCTGGGCTACATCGTATTCGACGGCTCGACCAAGCAGACTGTTACCATCGTGACCGGCGTTGATGTGACGAAGATCCAGCTCAAGAAGGATGGCTCCGATGTCACCATGACGTACAGCGCGTCCAATGCTACGGTTACCGAGGATGTTCTTGAAGGCACGCCCGTCAAGGTCTGGACATTCCAGAGACTGTTCGGCATCCAGGATTACACCTACTCCATCTACACCCGTTCGCAGCCCGCAGGCCTGGTCGACAGCGAAGTGGATCTGTCCTTCTCCGTGAAGGCTGACCCGACGCCCGTCATCGGTGAAGACGTGGTCGTTGACGTGAACGATGAAGACGCGACTGTGACCTACACAATCACGACCATCGCCAGCGCAACCAAGATCAGATTCACCAAGACCGGCACCACGGTTACTGCAACGTATGACGAAACCAGCCCGAAGGTTCTGAGCGTTGTCGACAACGGTGACAACACCAAGACTTGGACGATCAAGGTTCAGAAGTCCTTCAACACTGCGTATTCGTACGACGTCCAGGCGAAGAACAACGCTATGTGGTCCGACGCTGTCGCGGTCAACTACACGATCGGCGCAGCTCCGGAAGTCACGAAGCTGTTCTCTGCTGAGGCAGTCGCAAACGACGACGGCACCGTGACCATCACGGTCGTGACCGTCATCGAAGCGTCCAAGGTCAAGCTGACCAAGGATGACAACAGCACCATCACCATCCAGAGAGGCAACAAGCTTGCTGTCGTGACGGATGACGAAGGCGCCGGACAGACAACGTGGGTTATCACGCTGAACAAGACCGCAGGCAAGACCTACAACTACACCGTGTCGACCAACGTCGGCGGCGAGTACTTCGGTTCTGAAGCGATCGAATTCACCATGCCCGTTGCATCCAACTAATTCCCCCTTAATCATGATCCTGCCCGCCGGATGAATGACGGGTAAGCGAGAGCCGCAGGGTAACCTGCGGCTCAAGCTTTTCCCCCAACCAGGTTCATCACGGACTTTTGTGGGATAGAATGGTTCATCACGGAAAAATGGTGGAACGTGCAAATAAGAAGTACTGTCACTATGAAGCCCCGAAGGGGATGCGGCAATCTCAACCTACGGCATCGCCGATGGAAACATCGGGCGGGAACGGCGGGACGATGTGGGCATCGTCCCCTTTGAAATCGGATTGTGTCGAAGCGATGCTCGACACAAACGCCTTCCCTCGGGGGAAGGTGGCTGAGCGAAGCGAGGTCGGATGAGGGAAGACGCTGCTGATCGATGTCAGCCGTTGTCAGCACCTGTGAGCAACGCTTTCCCTTATCAGCCGCGCTTCTGCCTGCGGCAGAGGTGTCCGGGGGACACCGCGCCCTTACACAGGGGAGGCTATGATGTGGTGCTTATACAAAAGATGCTGTTCTATCTGCTCATCACGGAAAGCTGGGGGATTCCATTTTCCGGTGTTATCGCGAAGGGGGCGAACGCCGACCGCGGCGATCCGTTCTCTCGGCAGAATGGAAAAAGAACAGCAAAAGAGGCGGATCGCCGCGCACCGTAAAGGTGCTCACAATGACAAACGAGGGTACATTTTCTTATCTCGCAAAAATTCGTGAAGAGGGTAAAAATGTCATCTGCCATTCAAACGATAAACCCTTTATCTCTGCGTTCTGCTCGGAAACCTGTGATGCGCGAAAAATTATTTGCCATCGTGCCGAAAGCTGTTGACAATCGGCGGATTAGGTTGTAAAATGAAAAAAGAAATCGACACAGCAGCGCGTGATCCGCATGCGCAGTCGCCTTAAGAATGGATTGGAACGTGCATGAAAAACGCTAAACTCAAACATGTCCTGCAGATCGCCGTTTTGCTTTTGCTGACGGCGGTGATTTTGTTCCCGGTCGTTCGCATCGGCCGGGCGGCTCCTGTTTCCGCCGAAACGGACACGACCGCGCCGTCGGCGCCCGTGCCCGCGCCGGATGTGACCGAGCTGCAGACCGCGGCCGAACCGCAGACGGAGGATATGTGGCTGCCGGAGATCGAGTACGACGACTATACGCCCAGCGCCATCGCGCAGGAGAACTTCCACAGCACCGTCATCCTCGGCAATTCGCAGGCGCAGGCGCTGTCCAATTACGGTCTGATCCGCGACGCGGACTTCGTCACACGCATCGGTCTGTCGATCAATCAGGTGCTCACATCCAAGTCCGGCGACGCGCCGATCAGTCAATTATACGGCAAGCAGTACAAAAAGGCTGTTTTTATTTTTGGCGAGAACGAGCTTGGCTGGCCGTATCCGAAGAATTTCATTTCGATCTATAAGAACGTGATCGCCAAGGTGCGCGAGCTGAATCCCGGCGTCGAGATCTATTGCCAGGCGATCTTCCCCGTCACCGCGGAATGCTCCGAGACGAGCAAGAACGGCATCACAAACGAGAATGTGCAGCTGTTCAATGCCGCTGTTGAGGAGATGTGCGGCGAGATCGGTGCGCATTTCATGCCGGTCAGCGACGCGTTCTTCGATCGCGACGGCGTGCTGCCCGCGGATGCGGCAAAGGACGGCGTCCATTTCAACTACGATTACTGCAAGATCTGGGCAGGCGATCTGTCCGCATACCTGCGGCAAGACGAGCAGCCCATTGAAACGACTACGGACGAAGGAGTGACGTTGGAATGAAAAAGATCGCGCTTGTTCTTTTGGCCATTTTGACCCTGTTTGTCGGCGCGTCCTGCGGCAAAACGGAGACCGCGGTTGACGGTACCGCGGCCGAAACGGCTGCCGCACAGCCGCAAACGGCGGCGCAGTGGCTCGATATGCTGGCGGAAAAAGTGCCGTTCGACGATGCGATGCAGTCCGTTCCCGAGCGTGCCGCGTCCGTTTACGGCATCCTCGACGAGGACGGCTACACCGGCGACTGCGCGCTGTATATCAGCACGATGGCCACGCCCGAAGAGATCGCCGTCTTCCGCGCGGACGACGCGCTGTCGACCGATGATCTGACGCAGCTCGCGCTTGCGCGTCTCGAACGTCAGAAGGAATCCTTCACCGATTATGCGCCCGCCGAGATGCCGAAACTGGAATCTGCCGTCGTGCGCACGTGCGGCGATTTCGTGATCGTGTGCGTTTGTGCCGACAATGCCAAGGCGCAGGCGCTGCTGGACGTCTATGCTTGATCGCAGCGAAGAAAAGCCGCGTGTGCGGCGTGTGTATCGCTCTGCGGCAGCCTGCATATTCTGCGGGCTGCTTTTTGCGCTTTTTGCGCTGTTCTTCCTGCTGCCGGACAAAGACTTTTCCGAAACGGAGAAACGCGTGCTCTCGCAGTTTCCGGGTCTTCGCGCCGAGACGCTCCTGAACGGCAAGGCGGAGGAAGCGCTGGAAACCTATGTGCAGGATCAGATGCCGCTGCGGAATTTCTGGGTCGGCGTCTGCGCATACTTCTGCCGCTCTGTCGGGCAGAACGGTACGGACGGCGTTTATGCCGCGGCGGACGGGTATCTGATCCGCACGCCGCTCGACGACAACCCGCGCAATTTCGCGCGCAATCTGCAAACGCTGACCGACTTCGCGCAGAAGACGGACGTGCCCGCGTTCCTGCTTCCCGTTCCGCAGACGGGGTATGTGCTCGAAGACAAACTCCCGAAACGCCACGGCGCATACACGGACGACGCGCTGTACGACGAGATCGCACGGAAAACGGACGGCGTGTATACGACGGTCGATCTGCGCGATACGTTCCGCAGCGCGCGCGGGACGACGCAGTTGTATTACCGCACCGACCACCACTGGACGTCGGACGGCGCATTCCTTGCGGCCAACGCGTTTTTGCGTGCCGCCGGCAGACCGGCGCTCGACCGATCCCGCTTCGAGGTCGAATCGGTCGACGGGTTTTACGGCACGACGCATTCCCGCGCCGCGCTCTGGCGCAGACCCGCGGACACAATGGAACTGTGGACGGCGAAGAATGCGGCGATGACCGTCGAAGTCCGCGATCTCGGCAAGGAAGAGACGAAGACGCAGACAGACGTCTTTTTCCGCGAGCACCTTGCGGAATACGACCGGTACCCCGTCTATCTTGACGGCAACCACAGTCTGACGCACATCGTCAATGATTCGGTACCGAACGGTGTGCTGCTGCTCATCAAGGATTCGTTCGGCAACACGCTCGCATCGCTTCTTTCGGCGGCGTATCACGAGATCTGGATGGTCGATCTGCGGTACTACCGCACCGAAGCGGTCTCCGACCTGCTCGCAAAAGGCGTCGACACGGTTTTGGTCAATTACAGCATGGACGATCTGGTCAACGACCAGAACATTCTGTGGCTCAAATAAAACCGCGCTTCACGGAAAGTGGGCGGATTCCATTTTCCGATGTCATCGCGAGGAGCGAAGCGACGCGGCGATCTCCCAAAGATGCCGGTTAAGGTGTTGCTTTTTACCGGCATCCGGTTGAGTTTGCCGCAGCCCCATCGGGGCTTCGCTATGACAGTACTTCTTGTTTGCACGATCTCCCTATTTTCCGTGATGAAACTATAAAACGAAAAGGGCACTGCCGGATTGCGGCAGTGCCCATATTTGACTCTGTTTATTTTTTGACGGTGTAGTGGATGATGCGTTCGGTGCTGTGTCCGTCGCATCCGCCCATGAACTTTTTGCGGAAGTGGCGCATTTTTTCGCTGTTGTATGTTTCCGGCATGGCCAGGATGGCGTCGGCAAGCTGCGCGGAATCGTAAACGATCGGGCCGGGCACGAATGTCGCATAGTCGTAGAACAGCGGGCGGCGGCGCGTGTACTGCTCGAAATCGAACGCGTAGAACAGCATCGGCCGATCCAACAGGGAATACTCGAACAGTATGGTGGAGTAGTCCGTGATGAGCATGTCCGACCCGCAGAGCGTCGTGTCGATCGGGACGGACTGCGGCACCTCGAACGCGAAGTCGTACACCAGATCGCGCAGGTCGCCGGTCATCAGCGACCCGTCCTGGATCAGCGGATGCATGCGGATCAGCAGGACGTATTTGTCGCCCAGCAGCCGCTTGAGCAGCAGCAGATCGAGCATACGGTGCGTGTAGGCGCTGCCCGATTCGCCGCGGTATGTCGGCGCGTACAGCAGAATCTTTTTGTCGCCGATCTGGCTGGTCAGATTCGGCACGAGCCGGATCAGATCGTGGCGCGATTTGCGGATGAAGTCGTCGTCAAAGTAGACGTCCGTGTGCGCGCAGCCCCAGCCGTGGATGATCTCCTCCGAGCAGTTGAAGACGGAAGCGAGCGTGTTCTTGACATAGCCGGACGACGCGACGACGTCAGTGTAGTTTTTGTGCACGAGACGGCGGTCGACGATCTCGCCCGCAACGCCGCGCTTGCCGATGGCGTAACCCGCCTTGCGCAGCAGAGCCGGCGTGTGCCAAAGCTGCACCACGTGCTGGCCGGGACGCGGCTCCACACAGTATACCGGCGCGAAGATGTCGTCGATGTACAGGCATTTGCACACGCCGTAGGCGGCGAAGAATTCCTTGTAGTAGTCGTGCTCCGCCTTGCGGTTTTTGAACGCGGCCGGTACGCCGAAGAAGCGGCAGGTATAGCCCTTGTCGGTCAGCATCTTGAACAGGGAGCGCATCGTGTGCGGCATCTTTTCCGACTTGCTGCTGGCGAACACGATCAGCTTCGGGTCGATCGGCTTTTTGGAATAGTGCGTGTACAAAGAGGGGTACACGCTGTCCGCGAGCCAGTCGTCGTGCTGTTTCTGCTGCCGAAGCTGCCGCTGTTTTTCATCCAGTTCTTTCGCCAGTTGACGGCGTTCTTTCATCGTATCGTAACCCATATTTACGCCTCCGATTTTATAGTATATCATTGAATGGCCGCAAATGCAACAGTTTTTGTGCGATGGACATATTGCACAAGAAGGCGTATAATTTTTTGTGCAAGATTCTACAAAAAAATTCGGTGCAACGGGTGCAATCCGGCATCAAGTATGGTATAATAAACAGAATACATCACAGCATTTTGGAAAGTATGTCTAAAAGAGAGGCGTATGCAATGGTCGAGCAAGTGATCAGCTTTGAACGCATGGAACAGGCGGTGGGTCTGTTCGGCAGCTTTGACGAAAATATCCGTCAGGTACAGGAGAAGTTTTCTGTGGACGTCGTCAGCCGCGGCTCGGAGCTGAAGGTGATCGGCGATGCGGAAAACGTGGACAAGGCCGTGCGCGCGATCCGCGGGCTTCTGATGCTGATCAACAAGGGCGAGGAGCTCAGCGGGCAGAACGTGCGGTATGTGCTGTCGATGGTCGAGGAAGGCAAAGACGACCAGCTCGAGAGCATGAGCTCGTCCGGCTGCATCTGCATCACGTCGAAGGGCAAGCCCGTCAAGCCCAAGACGCTCGGCCAGAAGAAGTATGTCGAAGCGATCCGGAAAAACACGATCACGATCGGCGTCGGCCCCGCCGGCACGGGCAAAACCTACCTTGCCGTGGCGATGGCCGTGACGGCGTTCCGCGCCAAGGAGGTCAACCGCATCATCCTGACGCGGCCCGCGGTCGAGGCGGGGGAGAAGCTGGGCTTTCTGCCCGGCGACCTGCAGCAGAAGGTCGATCCCTATCTGCGTCCGCTGTACGACGCGCTGTTCGATATGCTCGGCGCGGAGAACTTCCAGAAGCAGCAGGAGCGCGGCAGCATCGAAGTCGCGCCGCTGGCATACATGCGCGGCCGCACGCTGGACGACAGCTTCATCATCCTGGACGAGGCGCAGAACACAACGGCAGAACAGATGAAGATGTTCCTGACGCGTCTGGGATTCAACTCCAAAATGGTGGTCACGGGCGACATCACGCAGATCGATCTGCCCGAGGGCAAAAAGTCCGGTCTGGTCGAAGCCGTCCGGATTCTGAAACATGTGGAAGATATCGAGACGGTGCGCTTCAATGAAAAAGACGTGGTGCGCCACAAGCTCGTTCAGGATATCATCAAAGCTTACGAGAGAAGCGAGGAGGAACGAAAGAGAAAATGACCGATAAAGTGAAAGTGATCATTGCCAACGACCAGAACGAGGTCAAGATCCCGACCGGCGTGCGGATGCTGATCCGGCGCTGCTGCCACGCCGTGCTGGCGGGCGAAAACTTTTCCGGTTCCGCGGAGATCAGCGTGACCTTTGTGGACGACGAAAGGATCCGGGAGCTGAACCGGCAGTACCGCAACATAGACAAGAGCACCGACGTGCTGTCCTTCCCGCTGGGGATCGACGGCGTATACGACATCAACAACGACACCGGCGCACAGATGCTCGGCGACATCGTGATCTCCATGCAGCACGCCGTGGAGCAGGCGAAGCTGTACGGCCATTCGCTGCAGCGCGAGGTCGGTTTCCTGACGGTGCATTCGATGCTGCATCTGCTCGGCTACGACCACGAGGCAGGCGGGCTCGAAATGGTGCGTATGCGTGAAAAAGAGGAAGCCGCGCTCACCCAGCTCGGCCTCGGCCGCGGCGCGAGCTACTATATGGACGACGAGGCGTGATATGAAAGCATTGCTCAAAAGCTTCGGCTATGCCTTCGCGGGCATCGGCCGGACGATCCGCACCGAGCGCAACATGCGCATCCATCTGGCGGTATCGCTGTATATGTACGGCTATCTGCTGATCTATGATTTCTTTGAGGTCTCCCGCACGGGCTTCGCCGTTCTGTTTCTGGCGAACGCGCTGGTGATGATGGGAGAAATGATCAATACCGCGCTCGAAAACGTGGTCGATCTCGTGGAGCGGAAGTACAACGCGCTGTGCAAGGCGGCCAAGGACGCCGCCGCGGGCGCCGTGCTGATCGGCGCGATCTTTTCCGTGGCGGTCGGGATCGCGCTGCTGTGGCAGCCGCAGGCGTTCCGCGCGCTGTTCGCGTACTACCGCGCGCATCCCGTCTGGATCGCCGTGCTGGCCGTGTCGCTGGCGCTGACGGCGTGGTTCATCTTTGGATTCGGCAAACGCACGAAAGGAAAAACACCATGACAAGAACCGCATTTATCGCGATCGTCGGCTGCCCCAACGTGGGCAAGTCCTCGATCCTCAACCGACTTTTGGGGCAAAAGATCGCCATCGTTTCGGAAAAACCGCAGACAACGCGCACGCGCATCACGGGCGTGCTGACCGAAGGGGAGACGCAGCTTGTCTTCACCGACACGCCCGGATTCCACCGCCCGCGCACAAAGCTGGGCGAAAACATGGTGCGCGCCGTCTCGGAAAGCATCGCGGACGTGGACGCGTGTCTGTTCGTGATCGAGCCGGCGGGCGAACTGCGCGAGAAGGAGCTGGAACTGATCGAGCGCTTCAAGCGCGACGGGATGCCGGTGATCCTGTGCATCAACAAGGTCGATACCGTCCCGGATAAGCAGGCGCTGATGGCGCGCATCCTGGACGTTTCGCAGCGGTATGACTTCACCGCTGTCGTGCCGGCGTCGGCCAGAACGGGCGACAATTTCGACGCGCTGCGGCAGGAGCTGTTCGCGCTGGCGCAGCCTTCGGTGCATTTCTTCCCCGACGACACGCTGACCGATCAGCCGGAGCGCGTGATCGTGGCGGAGATCCTGCGTGAAAAGATGCTGCGCCTTCTGGACAAGGAGATCCCGCACGGCACCGCGGTCAGCATCGAAAAGATGCGCGAGCGCGAGGACAGCGACCTTGTGGACATC
>CADARP010000040.1:9524-10763 GCA_902790325.1 Oscillospiraceae bacterium
GGATATGGAGCGTTTCCTGTGCTGCCGCGTCAACCTCAAGTGCTGGGTCAAGGTCAAGGAGGACTGGCGCAACCGCGAGGGGCTGATCCGCAATTTCGGGCTGGAGTTCAATCCGAACGCCTGACGCGTCGAGGAGGAAAAAATGCGCAAAGAAACGTCTCGGGCGAAGACGGTTTCGCTCGAACCGATCAGTCGATACCGCAGCGTACTCATGGGACTGGCGGCGTTGTGGATCGCGTGGTATCATTCCTATATGCACTTTGCGACGATCCCGGCGCTGGGCAAGGCGTCCACCGCCGCGGCAGTGCTGCTCAATACCGTGCGCACACGGGAATGCCGGCGTGGACATCTTCCTTCTGCTGTCCGGACTGGGACTGTACTTTTCCTTTGAAAAAACACCGAAAGTGGGCGCGTTTTATCACAAGCGCGCGCTGCGTGTGCTGCCGCCGTATCTGATCGTGTCCGTACTCTGGACAGGCATGAAGTGCGAGGGCGGGTTCGGCGAGTTTTTCAAGCGCGTATTCCTTCTGGATTGCTTTACCGAGGGCAGCACGACCTTCTGGTTTGTGAGTCTTCTGCTCGTCCTCTATCTGGTTTATCCGCTGGTGCACCGTTTTCTGCGCAAACACGGCACGTGGGCGGCAGCAGCGATGCTCGTCTTCTCGGTCGCGCTTGCGTTTGCGCTGCGGTTCCTGACGCCCGTGCTGTACCACAATCTTTCGTTTGCCCTCCCGCGCCTGCCCGTATTCGTCTGCGGCGCGTGGTTAGGCAAGTTAGTCTATGAGAAAAAAGAGATCTCCCGCCTTTGGCTTTGGGCGGCCGGAGTCGTGTATGCGGCGTGCTGGCTCGTGCTTCTGTATCTTGAGTTCAGACAGCGCACGTTCGACGACGAAACGGCGCTGCTCTACATGTTCTGTCCGTTCACTGTTTCCGGCGTGCTGCTGGGCAGCGCGTTTTTCTCCCGCTTTTCTTTGGCGCGGCTGCGGCACGTGCTGGCGTGGTTCGGCGGATATTCGTTCGAGATCTACCTGCTGTACGAAAAAACGGCGACCGTCTGTAAGAATACGGTTTTTTCTGTGGACGACAGTATGCACGTCGTATTCTATGTTCCCGTGTTCATGATGACGATCCTGCTGTCCATCGCGCTGCAGGCAGTCTGCAACTACCTGACGCGCACGCTGCTGACGCCGAAAAAGGACGGGAAACCGTAAAGCAGGCGCCGCCGTGCAGGGCGCACAC
>CADARP010000041.1 GCA_902790325.1 Oscillospiraceae bacterium
CGAGCGCCTTTATGGCGCGCGGCAATCCGTTCTCCTTCTTGTTCATTTATGCACTGCCGGGGTTACGGATCGCCGCGTCGCTTCGCTCCTCGCGATGACGCCGGAAAACGGAATCCCCCGACTCTCCGTGAGAGCGAGTTTATCTGCAGTTTGCCGCGATACGCTCCATAAACTGTGACGGTGAGACCAGACGCGTATCCGCATCCAGACCGCTGACCAGCTTTTCTACGGCCTTCATGGTGTTGCCGCCTTCGACAAATTCGCCGCTTCCGTTCAACCCCGACCACGCGTGCACGATGATGAACGCGTAAGAATCCGGATTCTTCGGATCGGTCGGCAGCGCATTGACGGCGGCCGCGGTCTCCTCGGGCGAGCTTCCCTCCCGGTTGTTCCACAGCCGATACTTTGCCGAAACAATCGGCTTGCCGTCGACAAAACGCGTTCTGCCTTTCAAGCCTGCGTAATTGCCGTAATCCATGTAGAAGATCCCGTTCGCCTGTGTTTGCGTGAGCAGCGTATCGAGCGCCTTGGAATAAAAGCCGCCGTCGTCGAGCACCAGCAGTTCACGCGTATCCAGCATTTCCATCTTCTGCGCGAGGGTGTCCGCCATACTGCGCAGCGCTTTCCGGTTCGTCCATCTGGAAGGGAACGTATAACCGAGGCCGCTGAGCGAGAGTACAAACGCGTCGTTTTCGGTCATCTTGTCATAATACCTTTCCAGCAGCGGCGAAGCAAGATCCGCGGCGGACGTCGGAACGCCCCACGCAAAGGGAAACTGTCCGCGTATGGGCGAGCCGTAATAAGCCGCGCCCTCATAGGAACCCACAAACCATTGCAGATTGTCGCCGTCCGATATCATAAGGCAGACGGTACGGCCGTCGGGTTCGGCGGATACGGCCGTTTTCTGTCGGACGTTTCCGCACGGAAAGCCGCTGAGCACAGAGAGGTTGCACGCCCGATCCGCGGGGATCAGGCAGGCGTTCAGCGACGAGACCGAGGCGACGGTATCATGTTCGCCGAGATCATTGTTCCACCCGAAAACCAGCGCGTTGTCCTGCAGAAAGCGGAAGGCGTTCGTATGCTCCGCGCGGTTGGCCGCGGCGTCATACCACACATACGCGCCGCTCATCACGGCATAATCCAGCATGCGCGGCGCGAGCGAAACAGGCTGCTCGAACGCGACGTCACGCCGCAGCCTCCGAAACTCCGGGGATCTGCGCAGATGCAGATCGCTCCACCCGCGCACGTCCGCCGTCATGCGCAAACCCGCTTCCTGCATCGTCGTCTCGAATTCCGGCAGGACTACGAGACTGTTTTTCGGGTTCGCAAGGGAAAACGCGATCAAAGCGCTGTCGTCGTCACACAAAATGTAGCCGTCAAAAAACGGAGCAAACTCCGAAAGCAGCGCGGCGAGATCCCACGGCGATCCGTCCGGCTGCGTTTCGATCAGTTCGGCGTTCGTATAGGGCAGCCAATCTCTGTATTTTTCGGCGCGGAACAGCAGGTTCTTGTCGCTGACGTTTGCGAGCAGTCCCTGCATCGAAGCGAGCGTCAGCGCGGAACCGTCCGACGGGATGCTTGTCAGCAGCAGCGTTTTTGCCTGCGCCGCCGCTTTCGGAAAATCCGCAGCGGTCTGTCCGCCGGCAAACGAAACCGGGGACACGGACATCAAAAAAATCAGAATATACACAACGATGCGTTTCAGTATTTGCATGGTACAATCCTCCGCTGCTTTTTTGGCAGATCCCGTTTTTTGTCAACCGGCAGTCTTTTTATCCGTACACATATTCGTCGATATTGCCGCCAATCGTCACAACGTTTTCGACAGGCGTTCCGATGCAGAGAAACTGATCGATCGGCTTTAAAGCCTGCACATTTTCAAATCGGATATTCTTGACTTGCGGCATCTCACTGCCTGGATACCAACTGTGCAGGTAAGCGTCGTCGTTTCTGTAGATCATGACCGCCCGCTTCCGCGGATTCTCAAGCATGATGTTGCGGAACAAAATATTCCTGCATCCTGCCGTAAGCGGAATCTCCTGCTTTGCATACCCGATATGCGTTTTGACCCACAGAATGCCGTCCAGTTCTTTGCAGGTCTCCTCAAAGCACGGCTCTGTTTCGGAGACATACGACGCATCGTCCGCGCGCATCACGACGCGGTACATCCCGTTTTGTGTGCGGACGGCGTCGGAATGTCGCACGGTCATCCCTTTTGTCCATTCCCGTGCGGTACCGACAAGGATACGGATGAACAGCGCACTGTCCGCTCCCGGAAGCTCCGTACAATTCTCTATGCGTCCGTCGCAGATCGTTCCGAAATTCGGATTGGAAACCGAATAATCCGCGCAGTTGAGCGCGATCGCGTCATCGCCTGTGCGGAACTTGCCGTTTCGCAGAACAAACTGTCTCCCCGGGCCGAAATGTACGCCGTCTTTCAATCCTTCGATGTGGACGTTTTCAATGCATACGTCTTCAAAATCGGACACTTGTATGCCGTAGTCTTTAGAGAACAGGTCAGTGATCAGCACGTTTTTGATGCGGATGTTTTTTACATAAAGAAACGCGATGTGTCCGCGCAGCCCGTTGACGACGTTCGGCGTTTGCAGGATCGTTTTTGCATCGTCGTCGGAGGAGATCGCGGCGCTCTCAACGCCGTTTACGACGATATGCGCGCCGCTGACGGAAATGTTTTCGTTGTATACCCCGGTAAACGCGCCTTCATTTACAAACAGGTTTCCTTCCGACAGCTTGTCCTTCAGCGCACTTCGCCGCAGAACGACGCCCTGTGCAAAAAACAGGTGCGTATCGCTCGGCAGGCGGATCGATCCCGCAATGTTGTAGACGCCGGGTACGGATACGGTAACCGTTTCATATGCGTTTACCGCTTTTTGCAAAGCCTGCGCATTGTACGCCGGATCTGCATCCGGCATAAAACCAAAATCGGATGCGTCTGTCGGTGCGCTTTTCTTTTTGTGTTTTTCCTGCGGGCGCGGTCCATCTTTAAACATCATTCTATCCCACTTTCCGGGAGACGTCGGTTTGCGCGGTCAACGGTTTGCCGTAGGCTCTGTCAACCGTGCCGATCCGCAAATTGCTGCAGCATCAGCGTTTGCCGCGCGGATACAAGGCAGTCCTGCGCGCCGAGCAGCGTTTTGATGCCTGCGATTTCATCGGCAAAATCCGCCGCCATATTGAACGGAAGAACGGGACAATCCACGATTTCTTCCCGCTCGCGGTAGAGGAACAGCCGCGGGTCGGTGTAATGAAAACGCAGCATCCCTTTTTCGCACCAGAACTGGAATTCCCAGTAGGTCGGCATGTCGTAGCCGCACCGCGGCGCAGAGTAGGACACGTCGCCCGAAAGCGCGACCGATCCCATCTGTGCCATGAACTGTGCGCAGTCGTGAAAGTACGGCGCACGGACGGCGAAGGCGTTCCATGTTTTGACGCATTGGATCGCCGTCAGGTCTTCATCCGTCAAAAACCGTACCAGGTCAATGCCGTGTATGGCAAGATCGTTGATCGTGCCGCCGTGCTTTTTCGCTTCAAAATACCATGCGGGACGCGTATCCGCATTCAGCGGATGCTGACCGGAAAAGAATACGGAATGTATTTTGCCGAGCTGTCCGCTGCGCAGGATCCCGCGTGCATTGTCCGCCTGCGGCAGATAGCGCAAATCCAGCATACAGCAAACGCGCAGACCTGTTTCGGCGCAAAGCCGTTCGATCTCGTTCAGCTCTTCGATCTTCGTGCAGATCGGTTTATCGCACAGCACATGTTTTCCGTGCTGCAGCGCCTGGATGATCCGGCTGCCGCGCATACCGTAGTAATCGCCGACGGCAACGGCGTCCACACGCGCATCCGCCAACAGCGATTCATACGTCGGATAGGTGCAGACGATTTTATCCTCGTGCGCAAGCGACGCGCGCACCTCGGCGTCCGACTCAAAGCAGCCGACGATCTCTACGTTCGGCGCTTTGCAGGCGTCCCGGTACAGTGACAGGATGTGCGGGTGGCGGAAACCGGCAAAAGCAATACGCATTAAAACACCTCCGCACCGAAAACGAAGGCGTTTTGCACACAGATCCGATCGTCAAAAGCAATGACGTCTGCGTCATACCCTTCGGCGAGAACACCCTTGTTCAGCCCGAGAATTTTTGCGGGAACGGCAGTGAGCATCTTTACCGTATCCAAAAGGGAAACGCCGACCTCCTGTGTCAGCACACGCACGAGCGTATCCGGCAGCGCGATACTGCCGGCAAACGCGCTGCGGTCGGAAAGCATGCAGACGCCGTTTTCAATCACAAACGGTGTTTGCGCCATCATGCCGTGCGTCACATCGGTACCGGCAGCAGACAGGCTGTCCGTAACGAGCGCGGTGTGATCCGTGCCTTTGATCTTGAGAACAAGCCGGATCAGCTCCGGCGGCAGATGCTTGCCGTCCGCTATGATCTCCACATACACGTCGTCGCGCAGAAACGCCGTTTCGAGCACGCCGGGACGGCGGAAACCGTGGTCGCGGGTTACGGTAGACGTACAGGAATACAAATGCGTGATGAGCCTGCATCCGTTGTCCAGCGCAGGCAGCATCTGTGCATATGTCGCGTCGGTGTGGCCGGCAGAGGGGACAATGCCGTTCCGACGCAAAAATGCGCAGAACGTACCGTCTGTGTCGCGCTCGGGCGCATACGTCCACCGGATGATCGCACCGCCGCATTCCCGCACCAGCGCCGTATAGTCCGCGGGAACGGGATCGGTGAGAATGTCTGCGTTCTGCGCGCCGCACTGCGCAGGGGAGAGATACGGTCCCTCCAGATGTGCGCCGGGGATGTGCGGCTGCAGCTTCGGTGAACGCATCGCGGAGCGGATCGAACGCACGGCTGCCGCCATTTCGCGGAACGGCGCTGCGGAAACGGTGGGGCACACGGATGTTGCACCGTGCCGCAGCAGAAAGTTGCAGCCGCTGACAACGTCTTCGGCCGAGCCGGAAAAGTCAAATCCGTTCGCGCCGTGTGTGTGCATGTCGATAAAGCCGGCGGACACATACAGCCCCGTCCGGTTATACGCTTTGTCATATGGGAGCGACCCGTCCGGCGTGACCGCGGTGATCGTACCGTCGGTGCAGTAGATATAGCCGTTCAAAAGACCCTGCGGCGTCAGAATGCGGTCGCTTTGAATTCGTATGCGCATCTTGTTCCTCCGCTTACAAAAGCCTTGCACTGTCCGGATCGCAATAAAGGACGGCGTGCGGATGCGTGCGCAGTATCGTTGCCGGCACGCATTCGGTTACAGGCTGACGGATCGTATCATAGACCGCCTGCGCTTTCGTTGCCGCCGGTACGGTGCAGAACATGTGCGCGGCGCGGCAGAGAGCAGGAATCGTCAGCGTCAGCGCATACTGCGGCACGTCGTCGAGCGATGCGAAGCAGCCGTCGTGCACCTGCTGTGCGCGGCAGACCGGGTCGAGCTGCACTTTTTTCATCAGGACCGGATCGTGAAAATCGGCGACAGGCGGATCGTTGAACGCGATATGCCCGTTTTCGCCGATCCCCAGGCAAACGACGTCGACCGGATGCGCGCGCAGCAGTGCGGAATAACGTTCGACGGTTTGTTCCGGCGTTTCTGTTTCGTCTTGGATCGTATAGACGGTCCGGAACGGTACTCTGTCAAACAGATGTTCCCGCAAATACCGCCCGAACGACTGCGGCGCGTCCTGCGGCAGGCCGATATATTCGTCCATATGAAATGCGTTGATTTTGTCCCAGCGGATCTCCGAGCGGCAGATCAACGCGTCCAGCATTTCGTTTTGAGAAGGCGCCGCAGCAAAGATCATGTTGATCTCATCCTGCGTCTCCTGAAGCCTTTGAAGGCAGGACGCAATATCGCCTGCGGCACACATACCTGTTTCGGCACGCGACGGCAGTATTTTGACACATAATTGATCGGCATATAAGGTCGTGTTCATGCCAAGATGCTCCTTTCGTCAAATGACGGCTTTCTCTCTCGTCAGATCGTGATCGCTCTTGTCGGGCCGCGCCTGCGTGACGGCATGCTTTTCGGGCTTTGCCGCCGTCCCGGCAGCCCGATCGAATCTTTTCTTATGAAATCCGGCAAGCGAATCACCGAAACCGGTTCCGTACCGATCCGCAGACGTTGTCATCCCTCGCTCAAGCCGAACGCAATCACACCGATGGAAATATATGTAATCATGGACGCAAGGATCCTGCCCCGTCTGGTTTTGACACGGAACAACAGGAATATGATGCTGTAAATCAATCCGCAGATGCCCGAAACCAAAGATGCGCAGACATACCATGTATGCTGATCCACATGGTTCGCGACAAACGGGTATGTTCCTTCCATCACATAATGCCCCATCCAGTTAAACGCAAACGAGAGAAGCATACACCAGATGCCCCAGTCGAAGCTGTGGTGTTTTTTGCCATAGAGCATCAGAAGAATGAACAGGCAGGCAAGCGGAAAAGTGGTGACGCTTTCAAACGGAACGAAATGAACGCCGCCGACCGAATAATGCCAGGATGTTTCACCGATGAACTGCCAAAGCAGGATTCCCGCCGCAAACCCGAACAACGACGAGGAATAATGCTTGTCTTTCTTCGCCGCCTTCGACGCAGCCCAGGAAAGGACAAACCACAGCGTCAGCGCGATCATTCCATACGCCAGTCGTCCCGCAGTCGGGCTGGGCAGCTCATCGCCGACCGGAGTCGGCTGCTGAATCACGGAGCCGAGTTCTCTGAACAGATAGAACGGAATAATACAAATAACCAGAATTCCGAATTCCGCAAGCAGCGGCAAAAAATACTCGCGGCCGATTTCTTTGGGCGTGCTGCGGATGTGTTTGCTGTAATTATCCAATCCTTTCATTTGTACCTTCTCCCTCCGGCATCGAATTTCATTCCCGATTATACCACACCAGTCCCGATCCCGCAACTGCGAAGTGAAAGAATTTGGCTCCCGCTTTCATGCGGGACGAAGCCGTTGTCGAATTCCGAAGTCAGCCGTGCTCCGGCGTCGTGACCGTAAACGCGGCGCGTATGCACGTCCGTTTCCCGCGCTGACGCAAATGCGCTTTCCGTCGGCTGTTTATTTTTGGAGAGAACGGGAACAGAATCGGGATTCCTCTTTTTTCGTGTGCGCAGGCAAGGATGGATATGTAGGTTTGTCAATGATATGTTACAAAAAGGAGATTAAAAAAGTTCGCCGTTGCGAATAAAGGCGTTTACGAAATCGATAGGAGCTTTCCAGCCGAG
>CADARP010000042.1 GCA_902790325.1 Oscillospiraceae bacterium
CATCAACCAGAAAGGTCTTCCCTCATCCGACCTCGCTTCGCTCGGCCACCTTCCCCCAAGGGAAGGCTTATGGCCGGCATCTTAAAAAGGGTGCGGGGCTTGCCCAGCCCGAAATGCATTGCAGCGCAATGCAAATCATGTTGCGCAGCAACAATTCATGGCGAAGCCAATTCACGACGCGAAGCGTCAAATCCTTTCGGGCGCAGCCCGACAAATTCCGCTTTACCAAGGGAGAATGCATCATGACAAAAGACGCTGCGTTAAAAAACAGAACATGCTGCTTTAGGGTGATCGCGCTGTTTTTGTGCGTATGTTTTGCGCTTGCGGGATGTGCAAACGACGGCGGAAAACCGTCTGCCGATCCGGGCAGCGCCGAAAAAATCGTTGAGGAAATTGCCGTGGATTACGGCACATACGGCGATCAGGCCGCGCAGAGGATCGACGCTCTGCTGAACGAGCTCTCCTCCCTTGACGCCGGCGCGGGAACACGATGGAGATCCGTCATGGATCTGTGGACGTCTGCGCAGCTCGGGAAACCGCTGCATTACGACGTGCTTCCCGACGGTCTGCCGGACACAGACGAACTGTGCATCGTCGTTCTGGGCTTTCAGTTGAATCCCGACGGAAGCATGAAGGATGAACTGATCGAGCGCCTGACCGTCGCGCTGAACAGCGCGCAGAAGTATCCCAACGCCTATATCGTTTGCACCGGCGGAGGGACCGCCGCGGAAAACGAATCCGCCTCGGAAGCCGGAGAAATGGCAAAATGGCTCGCCGCGCAGGGCGTGGACCGGAAACGCATCATCGTGGAGGATCATTCCGTTACCACCGCGCAGAACGCACTGTTCACATACGACATCCTGACGTCCCTTTATCCGTCGGTGAAGAAACTCGCGATCGTTTCCAGCGACTACCATATTGCGACGGGGGAGCTTCTGTTTCAAGCGGAATCGATCTTAAGAGCGAACGCGCCCGGAAACGAGAAGCTGGAAGTCGTTTCAAACGCTGCGTGGAAAGCGCCTTCCGGAACGCTTTCCGCCATGTTCCAGGCCGGCGCGCTCATCGAACTGTTCGGAGATGTGGAAACGGCGTTTGATATTTATTACGACAACTACGACATTCACGCGCTGCCCGCGCTGAACGAATAGTCTGCATTCCGATGCGCAGGATACGCGTCTTATGCGCATCGCCCGAAAACAAATCGAATATCTGCAAAGCAAAGGTGCCGCGATCCTGCGGCGCCGCTTTGGAAACGGAGGTATTTATGAGAACAGTCAAACCGAATGTACTGGCGGATATGATCGGCCAGCTGCAGAAATACGCCGTGTTCGGCGCGTTCACCGTTCCCGAATGGGAGAGCGTGGACGGCCAGTATCTGGGCGGCGGACAGTATACCTTCTTCGGCGACACGGCGCGCACGGTGCGTCTGGGCGAGCGGTGGAGCGCGCGGTACGACTGCGCGCGCATTTTCCGCGCGAAAGTGACGCTGCCGGAAGCTGTGCGCGGCAGGAAGCTGTATTTCCATCTGGACTTCGGCGGTGAAGTGCTCGTCAAATTCGGCGGCCGGATCGTCGGCGCGGTCAGCAACCGCGACTCCAGCCGGTGGATCGCGCGCGACATCGTGCCTATCCCCGTCGGCGCCTATGTGCCCGAAAACGGCGAGGTCGAGATCGAGCTGGAAGCGTGCGTCAATTCGGGCGAGTTCTGCAACGCCGCGATGGCCGGCGCGAAGAGCATGGAGTATACGCTCAAGTGCGCGGAATTCCTGGCGATCGACCCCGTCTGCGAAAAGTACGTGCTGGACGTCGATACGGTCTGGGATTCTCTGCCTTCGATCCGCGACCCCTTCATCCACGACCGCGTATATGCCGCGCTGGACGATTCGCTGCACATGGTGGACTACGACTTCGACGACGCCGAGGTGCGCGCGTCGATCGCCGCCGCGTCCGCGTTCCTCGACGCGGAGCTTGCCAGGATACCCCATCTGCCGCCGTGCGAGGTCGTCATGGACGGCCACAGCCACATCGACGTCGCGTGGCTCTGGCGCATCCAGGAGAGTGAGCGCAAGAGCGCGCGGACGTTCTCCAACAACCTGCTGCTGATGGACATCTACCCGGAGTTCACGTTCACGCAGAGCCAGGCGATCCTGTACGACATGGTCAAGCGGCTGTACCCCGACCTGTATGCGCGTCTTCGGGAGAAAGTCGCAAACGGCCAGTGGGGCGTCGTGGGCAACACGTGGGTCGAGTGCGATACCAACATCGCGTCGGGCGAGGCGATGATCCGCCAGCTTCTGTACGGACGCGAGTTCTTCCTCAAGGAGTTCGGCGTGTCGTCCGACACGTACTGGCTGCCGGACTGCTTCGGGTTTTCCTACGCGCTGCCGCAGATTATCAAGCGCAGCGGCATGAAATATTTCATCACGGCGAAGCTGCGGAACCAGGACACCAACCGCTTCCCGCACACGCTGTTCCGCTGGCGCGGCGCCGACGGATCGGAGATCCTGGCGTATAACCAGCGCTCGCACTACGAGGGCGCCTACTCCGCCGCGCAGCTTTGCGAGACAGCATACGAGAACGACCAGCGCGACGCGGGCGGCGGCACGACGTTCGGCATGTTCGGCTACGGCGACGGCGGCGGCGGATGCACCTACCGCATGGTCGAGACGGCGAAGCGCCTGCGCAGTTTCCCGGGACTGCCGGCCTCGCACATGGGACACCCGTCGGAATTCTTTGCCGCCGTGGAAAAGGACATGGACAAGCTCCCCGTGTGGAACGACGAGATGTACTACGAGAACCACCGCGGCACCTACACGAGCCAGGCGTTCATCAAAAAGAACAACCGCCGCGGCGAGTTCCTCCTCTCGCGCGTCGAGATGGCGTCGCTGTTTGCGGGCACGGGCTATGACCGCGAGGGACTGGAGGAACTGTGGAAGCTGCTTTTAAAGAACCAGTTCCACGATCTGCTGCCCGGCACGTCCATCCACGAGGCGATCGAGGACTGCCGGCCGGACTATGTGCGCATCCGGTCCGAGGGCTGGGCGCTGTTGAGAAGCGCGCTTGCCGCGGCCGAAAAGAAGATCGCGGCCGACAAGGACGGCGTCGCGGTCTGGAACCTGACGGGCTTTGCGGCGACCGCGCCCGTGACGGCCGAGGTGCCCGCGCGGACGGGGATCGAGGGCTGCCGCAGCATGTGTTACGAGGAAAACGGCAAGACGTTCGTGCGCTTCATCGCCCGGGACGTCCCGCCGATGGGCTATAAAGTGTTCGCCTTCGCGCCCGAAACGGCGCAGGACGCGGTCACGGCGACGGCGCGTCTGCTGGAAAACGACAAGCTGCGTGTGACACTCGCCGAAAACGGCGAGATCGCCGGCGTCTATGACAAAGAGAACGGCCGCGAGGTGCTGACCGGTACCGGCAACGTGCTGACTGTCTTTGTCGACAAATGCGTGCACGAGACGGCATGGAATCTCGAAAAGAACTATCAGAAGAAATACTGGAACCTGGACACGGCGGACAGCATCGAAGTCATGGAGGCAAACAGCGTGCGCGGTGTGGTGCGCGTCAGGCGCACATTCCGCAAATCGACGATCACACAGGACATCGTCCTGTATGCCGGCAGCCGCGAGGTGCGGTTCGAGACGACAGTCGACTGGCACGAGAGCGACAAGGTACTCAAGGCGGCGTTTCCCGTGAACGTGACGGATACGCAGGCGACGTTCGAGATCGCCCACGGCGCGATCCGGCGCCCGACCCACCGCAACACGTCCTACGACGCGGCGAAGTTCGAGCAGTGCGCCCACAAATGGGCGGACCTGTCCGAGGGCGATTACGGCGTGAGCATCCTCAACGACTGCAAGTACGGCTACGACATCGAGGACAGCCGCATGCGTCTGACGCTCATGCGCGCGCCGACGTGTCCCGACCCGATCGGCGACCACGGCGTAAACACGTTCACCTACAGCCTGTACCCGCACGCGGGCACATGGCAGACAGCCGACACCGTGCGCAGTGCGCTTTTGCTGAACGTCCCGCCGGTCGCGGACGTGATCGCGGCGCAGGACGGCACGCTGCCCGCTGCGCAGTCGTTCATCGAGACCGACCGCGCGGATATCGTGATCGACGCATTCAAGCAGGCACAGGACGGCGACGGACAGATATTGCGCCTGTACGAAGCGAAGCAGGTGCGCGGCAGCGCGACGGTCACGGTGCGCCTGCCCTTTACGCGCGTGACGGAGTGCAACCTCATGGAAACGAACGAACAGGACGTGCCGACACAGGACGGACGTTTCACGTTCACCGTCCGTCCGTTCGAGGTCAGGACGTTCCGCCTGCGGTAAGAAGGGGCGCGGCGCGTGAAAGGCCGCACCTTCCCTCCCCGTCCGTTTGTCCGCGCAGCCGACGCGCGGTCGGCACAGACCGCCTGTACAAAGGCGATGCACAGATCCATCTGCGCCCGAATTCCCCGACGTTATACGACGCGGGCGGTTCGGGCGCTTCTTTCGGTTTGAGCGGAAACACGCCCGCCCGGCCGTTGACGACCGACTGCTCCAGTATCTCCCGCTGTGCGTCCGGCTGTCCCGGCGCGCGTTCGTCGGGCTTGTCCGGCACCGGCTTCGCCGCCTCGTCCGTTTGTCCGTGCATATCGGCATACGTGTGCCGCGCATCCCCCAAAGGCGCGCGCACGCGCGTATGGCTTTCTCTCGTCTTGTCTTTCTCTTTATCTTTTCTTGTATATAATGTATGCATCTCTGTCGGATAGGCTGTCGAATGACTGTCGTTTAGGCTGTCGTTTAGGCTGTCATTCAGACTGTCATTAACGCCCTCATAAACACCGTCATTCTGACTGTCGTACCGATCGGCGCTGTCCGTATCGCCGCAGGAAAGCCAGCACAGCTTGTACCGCCCGCACTGGCCGCGCCTGCCTTTTTCGTACACGAGCAGCCCCGCGTCGATCAGCTCTTTTCGTGCGCGCAGCGCCGTCTTTTCGGTTTTGGTGCGGATCAGGTGCATCAGATGCAGGTTGTCGATCTGTACCCATTCCTCCCGGCCGCCCGCGTTGACAAGGCCGATCAGCATGAACCACATCAGGATCGCGTTCGCGCTCATACAGAGTGTGCCGAGCCGGCGGTGAAAGGCGTTGAGCTCCGAGAGGTACTGCGGATGTGTGTGTTCTTTCATGGTAAAACCCCCTCTATATATAGGCAAAAAACGCCCGAAAGTTGCACGATTTATGCAACTTCGGACGTTTTCTTCGGATAATTCACGAAAAATTTACAAACGTCCCGCTGCGCCGGGAACAATCCGCCGTGCCGGTCTGCGCGCGGCACAGATTATCTTTGCGAAATGCTATTGCAAAACACCGCGGAATCCTGTATGATAGAAATTGGTTTTTATTGAGAGAATGGAAAGTGTGGGAACGCGCATGTATGCTAAAATACGCTCCGTCGGGCTGTTCGGCATGGAGTCCTATATGGTCGAGGTCGAGGCCGACGTTGCCGGCGGTCTGCCGAGTTTCGACATCGTGGGGCTGCCGGACAAGTCCGTGAACGAGGCGAAGAACCGCGTTCGTTCCGCCATCAAAAACAGCGGCTTCGATTTCCCGCCCAGCCGCATCACCGTCAATCTCGCGCCCGCGGACGTGCGCAAGGAAGGTTCCGTTTACGACCTGCCGATGCTGATCGCCCTGCTGATGGCGACGCGGCAGCTCTCGTGCAATGCCGAGATGTGCGCGTTCCTGGGCGAACTGGCGCTCGACGGTTCGCTGCGGCGCATCACCGGCGCGCTGCCGATGGTCATCTGCGCCCGGGAGCACGGCGTGCGGTCGGTCTTTGTGCCGGCGGAGAACAGCGCGGAATGCGCTGTTGTGCGCGGCATCGACGTTTACCCTGCGCGCAGCATTGCCGACGTGTTCCTGCACCTGACGGGCGAAGCGCCGCTGACGGCGGTGCAGCCGCAGGAGAGCGCGGACGCCGTTTCCGCGCTTGCCTATCCCGATTTCCGCGACGTCAAGGGACAGCTCGAGGCGCGGCGTGCGCTCGAAGTTGCCGCGGCAGGCGGCCACAATCTGCTGATGATCGGCGCGCCGGGCTCTGGCAAGAGTATGCTCGCCAAGCGCCTGCCGTCCATCCTGCCGGATATGACGTTTGAGGAAAGCCTCGAGACGACCAAGCTCTATTCCGTCGCGGGCGCGCTGCCCGAGGGCGTATCGCTCATCACGACGCGTCCCTTCCGCGCCCCGCACCATACCGTTTCGGCGGCCGGTCTTTCCGGCGGCGGTTCCGTCCCGAAACCGGGCGAGATCTCGCTCGCGCACAACGGCGTGCTGTTCCTGGACGAGCTGCCGGAGTTTTCGCGCACGGCGATGGAGATCCTGCGCCAGCCGATGGAGGACGGCAGGATCACCATTTCCCGCGTCGCCGGATCGCTGTCTTTCCCGTGCAGCGTGATGCTCGTCGCGGCGATGAACCCCTGTCCCTGCGGCTTTTTCGGCCATCCGACACGCCCGTGCACCTGTCCCGCCGGTGCTGCGGCGCGGTACCTTGCGCGCGTGTCCGGCCCCGTTCTCGACAGACTCGACATCCACATCGAGGTGCCGCCCGTGGACTTCAAAAAGCTCTCCGACACCGAAAAGAGCGAGTGCTCCGCCGACATCCGCGCGCGCGTCAACAAAGCGCGCAAAGCGCAGCAGAAACGGCTTGCGGGCAGCGGAATTTCCTGCAACGGCCGGATGAACGCCGCCATGACGCAGGATCTGTGCCGCCCGTCCAAGGACGCGCTCGCGCTGCTGGAGCGCGCGTTCGAGCGCATGGGGCTGTCCGCGCGCGCCTACGACAAGATCCTGCGCGTCGCGCGTACCGTGGCCGATCTCGAGGGGAGCGAGACGATCGAGTTCCCGCACGTTGCCGAGGCGATCCAGTACCGCAGCCTCGACCGGAAGTTCTGGCAGAAGTAGAGAACGGGAAACCGCAGTTTGTCGGAGACAAACTGCGCGTGATGCGCGCCTTCGGCGCATGATGTATTCCTTCGGAATATGATGTTTTCCGCTTCGCAGAAAATGATGTGCTTTGCTCCGCAAAACGTTTCGGGCGGGCTTTGCCCGCACCCATTTTATAATTGCCGGCCGCAGGCCCCGAAATATTCCGGCATCGCCGGAATACATCAT
>CADARP010000043.1 GCA_902790325.1 Oscillospiraceae bacterium
ATATCACGATATGACGGCTGTCAAGATGTTTTACCGGATTTTTATCCGGTATCTGCCGAACGGAAGGGGAATCCGTTTTTGATACAATGTGCCTATATTCCGTGAAACAATCTGCACGAGTCCGGGAAGCAAACAGATCACATAAAACGGAACAGGAGCAGTTCGTTGACGCACACCACAAGCGGTGTACATGAACGATCTGCTCCTGACTTGTTGATTGAGCAAAACAGAAAAAATTCCCTTTGCCGCATTCCGCAGCCGTCAGAAAGCAGCGGTTCTCATACAGAATAACCGCGCAATGAACAGGCGGAACCGGGTGAAGAAATCCCGAAAGAACAAAACGGCTTTTTGCCCGAAAGCAGACAGGGATTCGCACAGCTTGTACATATACCGTTCAAAAGCCGTCAGCCTGTCATTCTCATCATAACCGTTCTTGTCTTTGTAGACCCGTACATAGTCGATCAGCCATTCGATGGGATAATCCGTTTCCGGTGTATCCCACCCGCTGAAATCGGAATTGATATACATGGACAGAATCATGCACATCCTGTACTGCGGCGATTCTGTCGTCCGGGCGACGGGTTTTCCGTCGACATAAAAAGCTGTGCCTTCCGGTCTCCAGTCCATGGCGTAGGTATGGAAGCTGTGGACATAATCCTCCGGGGCACCGTCCAGTTTCACCGTATCGGACCACTCGCGGAGATTCGGGTCGTCCCACGCGTGAACCTTGGGCTCAAACAAACCGGGAGATTTAAAAAAGGTCTCAAATACGTCTATTTCTCCGTTCTGCCGGGAACCTGAACCATCGAACGGATCGTCATCCTGCGTCCCGATGAGCCACCACGATACGTAACCGCCGCCGCCCGTATCGGGCATTTTCATTCTCATTTCAAATAGGCCGTACTGTGTCGCGTATCCCTCAAACGGCTCGACTTCCTTCTGCTGCCCGCCGCCCGGATGCAGACGGTTTTTCTCCCACGTCTGGATGCCGTTGGCGATCCATAAAAGATTGTCGGGATCTGCCGAACCGGGCCGGCCGCCGAAATAATCCGGCGAGTCCTTTGTAATATACAGATTCAGACATCCATCCTCGATTCTGTACCTTGCGGCGGCGCCCGCATCACTGGTTGTACAGTGCGGAAGATACTGCGGCAGCCAGTATGCGGTGTTCAGGCTGTCTTCACTGAATTCAGCACTGAAATCAAGAACATAGCCTTCCTTTTCCGGAACCGCGGTTTCGGCATACGCTGTCTGCGGTATACCCGCAAGTATGGTCAAAGCAAGCAGTAAAGCCCTGTTTTTTCCGGACATAGATCGCTGTCCTTTCTTGAACAATTAATTTGCATGACGCATCTGTATTATACACCATATTCACACGGCGGGCAAGAACTAAGATACCGCAGAAAAGAAAAAGCCGGAACGACTACATTGTATCAAAATAGTCGTTCCGGTGTGGCAAGGTTTGGTAATATGGATACAATGCAACCTTTTTCCGTGAAACTTTGCACGATATGGAAAACCTTTGCACTGTGAATCCAAATCCTTTGCACGACAGCCTTCTCGCCTTTGCACTATATAGACGTTGACGAGCGGATTTGGGGAAGATAAGATAGGGTGACAACTGTCCACAGAACTGGGTTGGATTTGCTGTCACCCTACATAAACATACGGATTACGGCAGCACGCAGTCGATGATCCGTATTCTCTTTTACACGAGCGTGACATTCCAGCCGCCGGCAAGATAGCGCGTGAGCAGAACGACATCCTGCAAGGTAACCTTCTTGTCGCCGTCGACGTCGACAGCGGATGTGTCGATCGTGACGTCCCAGCCTTCGGCAAGATACCGCCGGATCAGCACGACGTCCTTGAGGTTCACTTCGCCGTTTCCGTCGGCGTCGCCCGCAACGTGATTGGCGATCCTGTAGTCCTTCGTCAGCACGTACTGCGTGCCGCCGACAGTGACCGTCACCTTCGCGGTAAATGCACCCGCTTCGGTCGGCGCCGCGTCGAGCTTCGTCCCGCCGTCGTAGTATTCGACGTCGCCCACAGCCGCGCCGTAGAAAAGCTGCATCGCGTCTGCGCCGATCACCGTCGCTTCTGCGGACAGGCTGTCCGTCTGACTGGTCTTTTCGGGTGCCGCGAGCGTCAGGGTCAGCGTCTTCTCACTGCCCAATGCGCAGGAGTCGTTTCCGCACGTCGCGGTCAAAACATTTCCGGAAACGTCGACGCGCAGATCGTGACCGCCGGTAAACAACGTAACGTCGTCCAGATTGATGTCTCCGCCGTTGTGCATGTCTGCATAAAATCCGATTTCCACATTCTCCTGCATCGCTTCCGGCGGAAGCACAACGGTCGCCTGCGTCCATTGATCGTGATCCCCTTGCGTACGGAACAGTTCGTGCCACTCTCCGCCGTTCACGCGATAGCATACGCGCAGATGATCCACATGAACCTCCCCGTTCAAGTAGTCGACCTTGTTCTCATACCAGAAAGTCAGTTTCGCGCCTGCGTATGCGCTCAGATCCGCAGCAGGCATAATCAGGTAAGTTGCATTGGAAGAGGAATGATACGCATGATAATCGCCTGTATGCGGTTCATAGTTTTTGAACAACCATGCTTTTTCTGCTGTCCATCCGTCAGGCACAGATCCGGTTTCAAACGACTCCGTCGCACCGGCGGTGCATTCGATCCAGGCAGCCGTCAGGGTAACGTCTTCGCTCACCGGAGCGGAAAAATCGTACATCCTGCCGTTCAGCGTCCAGCCGGCGAAAATGAAACCGCTGCGATCCGTCTCGGCAAAAGACGCTGAAAAATCCTTTACGATCATCTGCGTGTCTACCGCGCTGCCGCCGTTTGCGTCGAACGTGACGACGAAGATCGGTATGCCGCAGCGTGTGCAAAGACCGGTCTCTTCATCCCGCACGTGACCGCCGAAGGACGGGTACACTTCGTATTCCTCATACTCGCAGCCGCTGCGCGCGCAGGTCGCTCTCCTGTAACCGTCTGTGGTGCAGGTCGGCTCGACTATAACGGTCCTCAGGTCGTGTCCGAGCGGCGGGATCATAACATGGTAATTCCTATCGCATATGCTGCAGTAGTACGTATCATAGGTCGGATCGGTGCAGTTACGTTCCTCTAAAATCGTGATTTTGCTTAAGAAACCATCGTGGAGTATCGGGATCGGTGTGACCACGCTGTAAGAACAGCGCGAGCACCACGACGTTTCGGACCCTTCCTCAAAGTGGGTCGCCTCGACCGTGGTCGTTTGCAGGTCATGGCCGAGCGCGGGGATCACTTCGCTGTAGCTGTAGCCGCAGACGCAGCAGGTATACGTCAGCAACCCGCTCTCGGTGCAGGTCGGCTCGTCCGTGAACGTACTGTAGTCGTGGCCGAGCGGAGGATCCTCTTCGCTGTAGCTGTAGCCGCAGGCGGAACAGGTATACGTCACAATGCCGCTCTCCGTGCAGGTCGCTTGCGTCACAGTATCGAACGTATGCGCTTCTTTTTCTTCCGCGCCGCATGTACAGAAACGATGGTGGAACATTTTATCCCCGTCGACAGGGAGCCATTCGCCCATCTCGTGATCATGGCCGGCAAAAGCGGCGTCGACGAACACAAGCGCGCTCGCGTAGTCGCTCTTCTTGTCGCCGTTTGTCTGCTCGTTGAAAATGTAGAGTTTGTCGCCGCCGCCGAGTTTGCCGGAGACGTCGACCGTGATCGTGTTCTCGCCCGGCGCGGCGTCGCACAGCACGCCGTAGTACGTCACGCTGCCGCCTTCGTCGACGATCATCGCGGAGATCTTTTCATTCTCGCCGGACTTCGCGCCGCGGTATCGGATCGTATACACGTTATTGTCGACGCCGACGCAGAATACGGTGAATCCCGCGCGGCTGCCGTCGAGCAGCGTCAGCTTCCAATCGGCGCCGTCATAATCGCCGACTGCCGTCAGTCCCTCGCCCTGCTTGCCGCCGACGGCGGGGGATGTAAAGAGGACTTTGCCGAGGTCAACGTTCAAAGCCGGTCGAACAGCGTCGCCGTCGGAGTCCGCTTGGGAGTCCGAAAAGTAGCTGTATCTAAACAATTCGCCGTATCGTTCGACGCTGGCCACCATCCCTTTGGCACGGCCGGGAGAACGCAGCCACCATTCGTTGGATTCTCCTAAGGATGTAACGCGGCTGTGTATCCTCCCGCCGTCTCTCACATAATCCGTGGACGGCGCTGTGCGGCTGTAGTCGTCTGTAAAGCCGTAAGATGCGTTCGTGACGTCATCCCTCGTCAGCAGAAACACTTTGTCCGTCGTATCGGAGCCGCCGGACACGTCGTACTCCGTATTGTCTGCGTTCACCAGTTCGCTGTCTGCGATCACCGGCGACTCTTCCCCGGTGAACGCACTGCCAATAAAACTGTCGGCGCTGTAATCGTCCAGTCCGTTCAGCCACTTGCGCATTTCGCTTATATCCCACGTTGCTCTCCGGTCATACGACATATACCCCGTATCCGGGAATATGTGAAACGGGAATACATCCAGAGAGTTATCCGACAGCAGAAACAGCTTGCCGTCCGCAGCGGACAGCACACGCCAGCGGATCGGGTCGACGTTGTAATCGTCGCCGGACCTGCTCTGCTTGTAGCTGCCGAACCAGACGGCGCTGTTCTGCGCGCCTACGATGTTTGCGGCAACACCGTTTTTGGTCAGCTGCAGCGCCTTACCGTTGCCGTGCGTCACGGTCAGCGTCACGTCGGAAAACGCGCTCACGACGTCGGTTTGATAATCACCGTTGTATTGCTCGTTGAATACCTTCAGCGCGTAGGTTCCCTCTGCAAAATAGGCAGGGATGGGGATCTCGACCGTGCCGCTTTCTTCGGCGGGCTGCGCGACTCTGCCGTAATAGCGCACGGCGCCGTCGCTGCCCATCAAGAACACGGAGATATATTCGTTTTCGCCTGTTTGGGCATCTGTGTACGTCAGATTTGCCGTCTCGCCGGCAGACGCCGTCACAGCCGTTTCGTTCACGGTGAACCAGCGATTGTTGTCCGACAGCGTCAGTTTCCATTCGCCGCTGCTGTTGTCTCCGACGGGCTTGAGCACGCCGTCGCCCTGCTTGCCGTCCGCGGCTGCGGACAAAAAGGCGATTTTGTTCAGATTGAAGTAAAAAGCGGGACGAACGCCTAACTCGCTGCGGAAACTCCGACCGATGTGATCGACGTCCCCTTCCTTTTTGACAAACGCCACGTTATTGTCGCCGTCGCCGGGCGAACGCAGCCACCATTCGCCGGAATCCTTACGCAGGTCAGCGTTCACGGCGTTCGCTTCCTTCGTCGAGAGCGGCCACAAACGCGCGTACCCTACCGATGATCCTTCGACGCCGTCGGTATTTGCTCCGTCGTACGTACCGGAACGAAGCGTTGTATCCTTCACAGCGAACTGTTCGGGATCGGAGAACGCGGTGTTGTAGATCTGGTTCGTCTGCTTTTCCAGATCACTGCCTGAATACTGCTTTCGGGTTCGGCCGTCCTGATCAAACATCGTCTGGCCCATGCTGCCGGCAGAGAGCAGCGTCATCGCGCCGCTTTCGCTTGCGACGCCCTGACCGTCAAATCCGATCACGTGCCACGGGCTGCCGCCGTAATACACCGTCGCCGCATAGGTGGAATTGCAGCCGACTTCGAACGCTTCTGTGCCGAATTCGATCGCTTTTCCTTGATAGAAGAAAGAAACGTTGATCGTCACGTCCTGGCCCGGCATGGTCAGCACGCCGTCCGCGAGCGTTCCGGCAGAGGCCGAAAACACTGCGGTGCCGCTGCCCGGGTTTTGGCTGGTGCAGGTCATCGTCATCGCAATATTTTTACCCGCCGGCGCGAACGCATCGTCGCCGCAGACCATCAGCGAGGAATCGTATACGCTCAGACCGCTGTAAAAGAACATGTACCTTGGCGAGCCGAAATCGAGCGACACGTGTTTGCCCGCGCGGATCGAATAAGTCCGGACGCCGGCGCCTGTCCAGTTACGGTCGGGACTGCCGATCTGCGGCGTTACGCATTCGATGTGGCCGAACGACACACTTGAGGCATTGCCCAAGGCGACGGGATTGAGGTTCTGAACCGCGTACGCTTTGCCGTTTTCCAGACAGTTGTCGATCGAAAAGCTCGCACCGGCATTTGACCAGCCCCAAAACACACCGACGTGCGTGCCGCCGCTGATGCTGCCGGAAAAGACGCAGCCTTCGATCGTCGTCTCGGAGGTGCCGCCGTGACCGATCATGCCGCCGCAGTGCGTGCCGGAGGTCGTGATCGACGTTTCAACTATACAGTCATAGATCCGGTTGCCCGTTCCGCTGATCGAGCCGATCATGCCCGAACAGTGGATGCCGCCGTTGACCGTGCCGGTCACATGCACATATCGGATCATCGCGCTGCTGATATACGCGAAGGGGGCACAGCACGGATCGCTCGAAGTGAGCGACACATTCAGCGTCATGCCGTGGCCGTTATACGTGCCCCGAAACGGATGCTCCGAAGTACCGACGGGTACGGCCGCGTTGATGTCCGCAATCTGCGAGAAGTACTTGCCCTCCGTATCGCCGCCGTTGGCAACATACTGCGCGAACGCCTGCCAGTCTGTACTTCTCTGGATATAGTACGGATCGTCCCGCGCGCCGCTGCCGGAAAGCGGAAGGGACGCATCCGCCGACGCCGTCAGCGCAAGCCCCGCGCCGCCGACCGCAAACGTGCCCAGCACCAGCAGCAT
>CADARP010000044.1 GCA_902790325.1 Oscillospiraceae bacterium
CTTCCGTTCGGCAGATACCGGATAAAAATCCGGTAAAACATCTTGACAGCCGTCATATCGTGATATATAATCTATCATAGATGACCGTGATATGCGGATCTTCATGATATTTACACATTGGTTGGAGTCAGACAATGAGAAATCTGAAAAAAGACGAAATGGAAATGAAGGCGCGGCGGGAAGCGATGCTGACCGAAGGGTTCCGCCTGTTCGCGCTGCACGGTATCGAGGGCGTCTCCATGCAGCAGGTCGCCGACGCAAGCGGCGTGGGGATCGCAACGCTCTACCGCTATTATAATACAAAGCTCGCGCTGGTGCTGGATATCGGCGCGAAAAAGTGGGAGGAGTTCGGCACGCACGTGCTGCGTCTGCGCGAGGAACGGGACATATCGTCCAAAACGGCAGCCAACGAATTCGCGTTTTATCTGGACTGTTACATCGAACTGTATCGCACACACAAGGACTTGCTGCGGTTCAACCAGAACTTCAACAACTACGTCCAGCACGAGGGTGCGACGAAGGAACAGCTCGCGCCGTACCTTGCGGCGATCGGCACGTTCGTGCGCATGTTCCATGCTCTGTACGAAAAAGCAAAACTGGACGGCACGCTGCGCACCGATCTGCCGGAGGACAAGATGTTCGCCGCCACGAGCCACATCATGCTGGCTGTGGCTGTGCGCTATGCGCAGGGACTGATCTATGACGCGGAGAGCGAGGCGGACAGAACCGAGGAGTTCGAGATGCTCAAACGCGCGATCCTGCGGGAATTTGCGGTTTAAATCACGATCCGCGCAGTGCGCAGTTGTTTTTTGCTTTATTGTGATATACGAAATATCAATATAAAACATATCATGATTCTTGCCAAACACAGGAAAGGATGATTTTCAATGAAGAAAACAGGGTATCGTCTCCTTGCGGTGATCATGGCGCTCGTCATGCTGACGGGCGTCATGGCGCCCGCGATGACGGCGTCCGCGGCGGTCGGCATCTATTTGCCGGACGGCATGACGTTCAGTGTGACGTCACAGGACAACGTCTTCACCATCACGCGTTCCTCGGGCGAGGGAGCCGTGCGCGTCTACTACCGCACGTGCAGCATCACGGCGGTCTCGACCGTCCACTTTGAACACGCCGAGGGCGCTCTCGATTTCGAGGACGGCGAGACGGAAAAGACCGTCACCGTCACGGAGCGCGCGCCGGAGGACATCCCGGTGCTGTTCCGCTACCAGAGCGGCAACTTCCGCGAATACCGCTTTGAGGTGTTGGACGGGCTGACGTTTTCCCTTTTGGCGTATACCGTTCGGCGGATCGGCTACGGCAGCACGTACAGGTTCACCAACGCGAACGTGCTCACCGAGGTTCCGGAGCTTGTATGGTATTACCGCCGCAACAAAATCGAAAGCAGTTTGTCGTCCGGCCAATACAGGGACGTGACCGCGCAGGGCATGGAGGACCCCGTCCAGGTCAAGGACGAGGGCTACGGACAGAACTGCTGGTCGATCCCGACCGCAGCCGCGACGAGCCGCAGCGGCATGGGCAGCGGGGCGTATCTGTCCGCCATCGGCGACGATCTGTACGCGACTGTGTTCTTCCCCATGTGGGAAGTCAATGACGGCTATCAGTACATCCAGATCCTTGCCGACGAGACGGACTTTGACGGGACCGACCCCGACGGCAACGTCAACCAGCCGCAGAAGTCGGTGTATAAGGCGTGCTGGGAGCTGTGCAAGGGCAGCTACGTCATAAGGGACGACGACGACTACAATATGGTTTTTCCGCACCTGACCGACGCGGTGAACGAAGCCGCCGAAGTGATCGAAAGAGGCTATCAGTCAGGCAGCGGCGAAGACGTTCCTATGTCATTTCCTTATCCTGACACCTATCTGTACAAGCAGATGTTCCGCATCCCGGATCTGCGCGCATCCGCGTCCAACGCGCTGGTGCTCGATCCCGCGACGGAGAACCTGATCGTCCGCTTCAACGCCAGAGGCAGCGGCGAGGATACGTGGGTGTTCAGAGATCTCACGGGACGCTTTGCGGTCGCGGACGCCAAGGCGCCAGCAGCAAATGATATCCTCATCGCCAGACTGCCCGTCGGCTACCGTACCCACGATCTGTTTTCGGTCACCGTGACGTTCTCGGAGATCGTGCATCCGCAAAACGCCGTTCTGCGCACGACGTGGGGCGATCTCAAGGCCGAGCCGACGAACGGCAGCGACGCCAACGTGCTGACCTTCACCGGCCGGATCTCGGCGGCAGCCGGTACGGGTCTTCGCATACTGGGCTATACAGGCACGATCCGCGATATGAATGGCTATGACTGTGCGCAGTTCACCAAGACGATGAACACCACGACCTATCAGCTCAAGGAACCGATGACGATCTCGTACACCGCAGGCGGTGCGATGCGGATCGCCAACGCGTATGATATGCTGTACTACGCCGACATGCTCGAGACCAGACCGAACCTGTCAGCGCAGCTCGAATGTGACGTCCGCATGGTCTGCTCGGAGCTGGTTCCGTTCCAATCCATGGCGGGCACGCAAGCAGGTTTTGCCGGCACCTTCGACGGACAGGATCACACGATCCGCCAGCTTCGGGTGCTCACGCCCTCCGGCGGCTATACCGCCCTGTTTGCCAAGACGGAGACGGGCGCGGTCATCCGCAATCTGAAGATAGAAGCCGAATTTACACCCGAGGTCGGGAGCTTTGCCCCTGTCGTCGGCTATAACCGCGGCACCGTCGAAAAGTGCGCGGCATATTTCGAGTTCCCGGATGTTTTTGAAAGCACCGGCCATACCGCGACCGATGATACGTGCGTCGGCGGCGTGGTCGCCCTGAACGCCGGCACGATCCGCCTGTGCAGCGCAGACGGTTTGCTGCGTGTGCGCTGGCCGAAAGGTGCGTTCGGCGGCATTGCCGGCAAAAATACCGGCACGATGGAGAGCAGCTACTTTACCGGCACGCTCCGGGTATATCCCGGCGCGAGCTCGGTCGCCGGCGGCGTATGCGGCGTCAACAGCGGCGCCGTGCGCAACTGCTGCGACGCGATCACCGATTCGAATGCCCATGCCGCGATCCGCTCGAACACCGGCACGACGGAGAACGTGCAGCATCTCAGCGACACGGCTGCGGCTTCCGGTGAGGTGTGCTGGGTGCTCAACGGCGGCGTGACCGACGGCAGCCAGGTCTGGTACCAGAACATCGACAACGGACAGACGCCCGACCCGCGTCCCGGATTTGTCAATAACAGGGAAAACACAGTCTACTATTCCCAAAATACCTATACGAACACGCTCACTCTGCACGACGGCGAAAACAACGTCCTGCTGCGCCGCAGCACGGAATATCAGTCGTTCCTGTTCCGCCCCGCGCAGAATGGCTGGTACAGTTTCTATTCCGTGGGCGCGAACGTCGACGCGGCTGTTTACTTTTTGGAATCTGTGGACGGCGAGTCGGTTCCCGTCTATGTCAGCAGCGACGCGGACAGCACCGGCGGCGACTTCCTGTGCAGCGCGTATCTGTCGAAGGTCATAGATTACTATGTGGATCTGCGCCTGTACAGCGGCGCCGATGCAGCGGTCACGATCATGGCGGAACCGTCGCAGACGCTCTATACCGTCACGGCGGACGCCGACGCCACATACTTTACGGGATTCTCTATGGGAGCGATTGGCGATCAGCAGGTATCCGCGACCATGCAGGCGCCTGCGGGCGCGGAGATCCGGATGGCGGCGCAGTACAACGCGGCCGTCGATCCCGAAACCTGCGGTTTTCAAGTGACGGATGCGCTTGGCAGCGAGATCCCCGTGTCAGACGTCAGCGTAAACGCGGATGAAAGAATCGTTGAAGGATCGTTCCGTATGCCGGCGTCCGACGTGACGGTGACGCCTGCGGCACAGCTTTATCCCGCGCTGCATCTGGGCGAAAACGAGCTGCATTGTGACAGTGAACAAACTTTTTCCTTCACGCCGAGCCGGGACGACGGCACGTACACGATCCGAAACAGTACCGATGGTTTTACGCTCATCGTATACGACTACGCCGGGGATGGAGAAGTGCTGCTGCAGGTGCGGTCAGAAAATATTCCCGTCGAAACCACACTGGAGAGCGGCAAGAGCTACCCGGTGGTGATCACACCGCATGACGAGACAGACTTCACCGTCACGATCGAATACGTCCCGAACCAGCACAAGATCGAGATCCTTGAAAACACGGATGTCGTGACCACGACCTTTTATAACGCCGCAGGCGAAAGGTTATACGGAAGTCACAGAACTTCCGCACAGGGCGAGCGCGTCTACGCCGTCTCGGTCATGCAGGAGGGCTTCGTTTTCAACGGGTATCGGTTCTATCGTACGGGGGGGAGTCTTCAACTAATCGACGTCGAGGTTCTCTATGACGACGAGAAGGAAATGCATTACTTCCTGATGCCGGCTTATGATGTGCGGGTTCTTCCGCAATACGTTGAAGCGTCCGCCGTCGTCTGGGGCGATCCGACCTACGCGTGGGAGAAAGTGGACGGCGACTGGTTCTGCACGGCGACGCGCGTCTCCCTGAACTGCAGCGGTTTTACCGAGTCCGAATCCGTAGAGGCCGTGAGCAGCGTGGACGTCGATGCGACCTGCACCGAAGCGGGCCAAACCGTCTACACAGCGACGTTTGAAAATGAAGCGTTCGAGACGCAGAGTCAGACGCTCGCAGACATCGCCCCCACCGGCCACAGCTTCACAAACTACGTCTACAACGGCGACGCGACGGCGGAAGCCGACGGCACCGAGACGGCTGTCTGCGACCACGGCTGCGGCGCGACGAATACCAGACCGGCAGTCGGTACGCAGCTTGCGAACGACGAGATCAGTGTGACGATCAGCGACGGCATCGGCGTCAACTTCCTGCTCGAGCTTGACCATCCGAGCCGTGCGGCCGTGCAGAGCGTCACCGTGACCTATAAAAACTTCAGCGGCGAAACCGTGACCGAGACGCGTCAAAAGAGCGCGCTGCCCGCAGAGAACGGCAAATACAAGCTGACCGTCTGGATCGCGCCCGCGCAGCTCGCGGACGAGATCACGGTCAAGGTCGGCGGCGAGGACGCCATCGGCACGTCGGTGCTGAACTACTGCGGGGAACTGATTGCCGGCGACTTTGCGCAGAAATACAAGGACGTCGCGTCCGCGCTCGAACAGTACGCGCAGGCGGCGAACGTCGTATTCGACTACTCGGCCGATACGATCACCGACATTGCCGATCTCGACAAAGACGCGGTCACTGCATACACCGGCGCGGTGTTCACCGACGGTACGAACAAAGTCACCGGCGCGTCGTTCATGGCGCTGACGAAGCCGGAGTTCCGCTTCTACACGGCGGGAATCGACGAGCAGACGGCCTACGACTACAATCAGGCGGGGATCACCGTGACGATGGCAGACGCTTCGCAGAAGCAGGCAGACGCACTGAACGCGCGCTTCGTCAGGAAGGCGAACGACGACGTCCTGCTTGAAGTCACCGGCGTTCTGGCGGAGAATATGGACAAGGCGATCACCGTGACCATTAACGGCATGGAAGAAGGCCATAATACGATCACATTCAACGGCAACGCGTTCGCCAAGGCGATGGCGCGTACCCCCAACAACACGGCGCAGCAGAACCTCGGCGCGGCGCTCTTTAACTACGGCGCGGCGGCAAAGGCGTGCTTCGGCGCGGGAAAAACCGTTGACGTCGGCACGCTGGACGACGATTATGAAGCGCAGAACGGCGACGTGCTGACCGGTACGCTCGCAGGCGACTACAAGATCACCATTGCCGACAGCGCAGCCGTGACGCTCAAAGATGCGGTGATTACCTGCCTGACCAACGATGCTTGTTTTGCAGGCATCACCCCATTGGGCGACGCGACCATTATCTTAGAGGGCGCGAACGTCGTCAAAGGCGGCAATTATGCTTATCCGGGTATTTATGTTCCCGAAAATAAAACCCTCACGATTGACGGCACCGGTTCGCTCGACGCTTCCTCCAGCGTCAACGACGGCGGCACCGGCTGCGGCATCGGCGGAGGCGATCGTATTTCAGCAGGCAATATCGTGATCAACGGCGGTACGATTACAGCCACCGGCGGATCTGAAGCCGCCGGTATCGGATGCGGCCCCGGTCCCGAGACGTACAGCGGCAATATCGTCATCAACGGCGGTACGGTTACAGCCACCGGCGGACATAAAAGCGCCGGTATCGGAAGCGGTGTTTATGACAGCAACTGCGGCGATATTGTCATCAACGGCGGTACGGTTACAGCCACCGGCGGATATGAAGGCGTCGGTATCGGAAGCGGCGCTTGTGGAAGCTGCGGCGATATTACCATCAGCGGCGGTACGGTTACAGCCGAAGCAGGATACGGTTGGTATTGCCCCGGCATCGGAGCCGGGAAGGAGCAGGCGTCTTGCGGCAATATTCTGATCAAGAACACGGTTACTGAGGTCTGGGCAGTAGCGAATGCAGAAAATGCTCCGGTCGGCGCTGGCCAAAGCAGCACCTGCG
>CADARP010000045.1 GCA_902790325.1 Oscillospiraceae bacterium
CTGCCGGTTTTGTACGGGAATTACGCCGGACTGGCCGTCTTGCCGGTATCATTTCTCCTCGGCCTTGCGACGCTGCCGCTGGGGTACCTTATGCAGGTCATCTGGGCGCGGTATTGGATGTAAGGCAAGAAATCGGGATTTGTCGTTTGTTTTGTAAAAAAAGTTAAGGAGCAGTTTTTTATGGATTATAAGTGTTTTAATAACGATACGAGCAAAATCGATATGATCATTTCTGAAAAAACACCGTTCGGCAGCTCAACGTTATTTATGACAGAGGTTATCAGTTTCCTTGATAATGAAATCTATCCGGAGTGCGGCGTTGACTTTGATTATAAAGGATTCCACCTTAAAGAGGGATTATACGCTGATATTATTGACCAACGTATTCAATTGATGAACCAGAAATCAGAGATAAAGATTCAAAATGTTAAGAAAACATATCGGATCAAACGTACTGCTTATAATCCGAACTGCGATGAGTTTGTTATTGAAACAGATAAAGAGTATATTGCTTTTCTATGGTCAATTACAGAATAAAGCTGCAAAGTATGAACGAAAGATTTATACGTTCATTTTAAACGGTTCTTAATTGACAAACTCCGCTTTTTCTTCGTTCTTCCTGCCGCCTATGGTGTATACAATTTTGGAAAGGATGTTCAACATGAAAAAAACAGTCTCTGTTCTCCTGGCGCTCTGCCTTTCATTTTGCCTGTGCATCCCCACCTTTGCCGCGGACACATCGCTCGTCGAATGCGCGCTGCAAACACTTACCGGCACCTACGTCCGGTTTACGGAAGCGGTCGTCGGCGTCGCGGACGATTTCTCCGCGGAGGGGGTCGCGCACGACGATTGGTTCCGTGTGACGATCGATCCTGCGATGATCGAAATCATCGAGCGGGAGCGGCTGGAGTTCGTGTACCTCGACGGCGATATCTGTGACGAGTCGCAGCATCGAGCGACGAACGATTTTGGTATGGTGCTGCACGGTCTGCTTTTGGCGGACGGCACGCGTGCCGACGTCACGATCGACGCACGCGATTTTGAACCTTATCACGGCAAGTATCTGACGACGGACACGAAAAACCGGCTGTATTCGGAGACATGGAACTCCGAACTCCTCCGGTACGAATACGACGTCGCCGTCGGGTCGGTCTGGACGCTGGAAGAAGCAAACGACGAATACGTCGACGACTATCTCTATGCGCACACCGAGATCCTGTTCGAGGGCGCGGCGCCCGACGTACAGGGCAATACATACACCTTCAACACACCCGGCGACTACGTCTACTATGTGCGCTGCTGCGGCGGTTTCCACGTCCAAAAGGCCGTCATCCATGTTCACACCAAGTCGGAGATGAAGCGTATGCTGTTTCTTCCGACGCTGGTTGAAGGCTTTGGGTTGGCGATGGGCGTCGGATACTGGCTTGGCCCGTGGTGGCTGCCGATCTCGTTCCCGCTCGGCGCGCTGCATGCGCTGGCCAATCTGTTTCTGGTCCTGATCGCATAAAGCGATGAAAAAACTGCGGTCAAACGGCCGCAGTTTTTTATCCCACGTTGTCCCGGTGGATCGGACGGCGAATGAGGAGCCTTCCGAGCTTCGGCAGGTTCAGCGGGATGAGCGGATAGAGGTAGCTCTGCCCGACGACGTTCTTCGTCGTGACAAGCACCGCGAACACGACGGCATACCCTGCGATGAAACCCCAGAGATTGAACAGCGCGGTCAGCGCCAGCACGAACAGGCGCGCCATCTTGTACGCGTGCCCCATCTCGAAGCTCGGCTGCGTGAAGTTCGCCACGGCGACGAACGCCATGTAGAACACGACCTCCGCCGTCAGCCAACGCGCCTCGACCGCGAACTGCCCGAGCACCAGCGCGCCGATCACACTGAAGGAATTGCTCAGGGAATTCGGCGTGTTGATGGACGCCAGCTTGAGCGCGTCGATCACCAGCTCGATGGCGACGAGCTGCACCAGCACCGGCACGGCGATCGGCTTGTCGATGCGGATAAAGTCGAGCCACGGCGGGATATACTGCGGGTTGCGTACCAGCAGGTACCAAACGGGCGTCAGGAACATCGTGGATGAAAACACAAACAGCCGCACCATCCGAAGGAACGAACCGAGCATCGGCGGAAAATAGAAGTCGTTCGTGTCCTGCAGAAAGTCGAAAAAGCCCGCCGGGATCACCATGACCGCCGGAGAATTGTCGGTGATGACGAGAATGCTGCCCTCCGCGACGGACGCGGCGGCGGAGTCGGGACGCTCGGTATACCGCACGCGCGGAAACGGGTTGAAGTGCCGTCCGGGCACGAGACACTCCAGAAGGCTCTCCTGCGCCATCGCGAGCGTCTCGACGCGGATGTTTTGCAGCTTGGACAGAACCGTTTCGAGCATCTTCGGATCTGCCTTGCCGTCGACGGAGCAGACCGCGACGTCGAGCTTCGAGCGCGTGCCGATCTGCAAGAGTGTGATCGTCAGCGCGGGATCGCGCAGCCTGCGCCGCAGCAGCGCGGTGTTTTGCAGCAGCACCTCGTTGAATCCCTCGTGCGGGCCGAGCAGCACGCGGTTGTTCTCCGGCTCGTCCGGCGTGCGAGAGGCGTATTTGCGCACGTCCGCGAGCACCGCGCCCTGTACGCCCTCCGCCACCAGCACGGCCTGTCCCGAGAGGACTGCCGCGACCGCCGTCTGCATGTCGGCCGTCGTCCGCGTCTCCACGTACGGCACAAACCGTTCGGCGAGCGCCTGCGCATCCCTGACGGTCCTATATTCGTTCGCGTCCGCCGTCAGCAGATCGCCCAGGATTTTGACAGCGCTGTCCGTCGCGATCAGCCCGTTGACAAAATACAGCTTCAATGCGCGATTCCCGATCCGAAATGCGCGCGCGACCAGATCGAAGCTGCGGCCGCAGCCGATCGCCTGCTCGAACGCGGCGCACACGGCGTTGTATTCCCCGTTGAAATCCATATTTCCCTCCAAAAAACAACTGCGTGCATACCGGTACACGCAGTTATTCTTTGCCTCTTTTTCAGCGGTATTCATTGTAGAGCGTGATGATCGCGTTCCATGTGATGGGGCCGACCACGCCATCCGGTTCGAGATCGAACCAGTTCTGCACCGCGATCACCGCTGCCTGTGTCTGCGGTCCGAACACGCCGTCCACCGCGACAGACGGGACGGAATTGTTGTTTTGCGCGATCACCCGCAGGAACATCTGCAGCTGCTCGACGATCCTGCCGGAAGCGCCGCGCTGGATATAGTATCCCGGGTACAACAGCGACGAAAAGCCTGTGAAATCCGCCGGAAGAGAGCGCAGAATATCGTTGTATGCGTCGATGACGGCATTCCACGTATTGCGTCCGACAATCCCGTCGACTTTCAGACCGTAGTACCGCTGGAACGCTTCGACCGCGCGTTTCGTCGCCGGGCCGAATACGCCGTCCTCCGCGATGTCGATGGTCAGACTGCCGTTGAACTGGCCGATAAAGTTGAGGTAATACTGGATGGTGCGCACCGCAATGCCGCGGTCGCCCTGCCGCAGGACGTTCGAGAACACGCGCTCGACCTCGCTGATAGTCAGCCCCTCGCTGTAGATTTCGGACAGATTCTTCACGCCGTTGTAGATGTACTTGAGTTTGTACCACGTCTGCTTGCCCACAACGCCGTCCACCGCCAGGCCGAAGATCTGCTGAAACACGATGACGGCATTTCTGGTTGCGGCGTCGAACACGCCGCTGACGGTGCCGATGCGCGGGATCGCCGGGTAATTCGCGGAAATGCGGTTGAGCTCGCGCTGCACGGTGCGCACCTGCGCGCCCGCGGAACCGGTCTGCAGCGGTACACCGGAATAGGACGGGATGTTCGGCGCGGTCGGCGCGTTATAGACGAGCGAGACGTCCTGTCCGAAGTAATAGCGCAGAATGCCGAGCACGGAATAGCCCTGATTCGCCAGCGAGACCGTTCCCCACTGGGACAGTCCCGCGCACGTCACGCCGCTGCCGGAGCAGTACTGCGCCGCAAGCGGCTGCACCTGACCGGCACGGACGATGTACGTATTGAACACCATATCCACCATGTCGCTGATCGGCTCAAAGTATTTGCGTCCCGGGACAAACGCCTGGTCGAACGCGGTATTGTTCGTGATGTCGAACACATACCCGCGCGTGCGGTAATACTCCGTGAACACGCGGTTGAGCGTGAAGGACTGGATCGTGTAGATGTTCGCAAGCAGCGCGTTTTCCGGCCACGTCGGATAGATCTCGCTGCACACGACGTTCTTGATATAGTCGATATACGGCACGCGGATGTTGTCCGCCGCTTCGTTCGGCGCGCCCAGATGCACGGTGATGCTCGTCGGGACCTGCACAACGGCCATGCTTACCCCTCCCCGCCCGTCAGCATGGCGGGATCGACGTCCGGCCTGCACGGGATCATTTCCACATTCTGCACCGTCTCCACGCTGTCAAAGACCGCCACGTCCGCCAGATGCACCTCGGTGAACAGCGGATGCGTGACGACGATGTCATAGGTCGCATAGGGCTGCATGGCGGACGGCGCATCCGCCAGAAGGCGGTCCGGCGCAGGAAGCGTGATGCGGCTCATGATGCCGCTCGCGTCCGTCTGGGATTTAAAGAAAACGCAGTCCTCAGCCGGGAACCGTTTGCTGACGACGACCGTCGCGTTCGGGATCGGGAACGCCTGATTCGCGGCAAAGACCTGCACGCGCAGGAACCCCGATTCGGGGTTGAGCCGCAGAAAGTCCGCTTCGGACGGAAACTGCTCGATGCTGCCGTTGAGATACGGCGGGAACGCCTCTGCCTGCTCGATGAATTCCTGTTCCGCGGCGTTGTCCTGCGGCGGCTGCGCCTTCTGCGCGTTTTCTTCGCGCTGCGCGACGTTCCGTCTGCGGTCGTCCATGTTCATCACCGCGGGCGCGGCGTCCGCAAAGTCCGCGCGCACCAGTTGTCCCGCCGGAAGGATGCGTTCGGGTTCCGGTTCGGGCGGGTCCTCCGGTTCGGGTCCCGGTTCTGGTTCAGGCTCGGTATCCGGCTGCGGCGTGTACTTCGGGTATTTGCGGCTGAACGCCAGAAGCTCCTGTCTGTATTTTTCGATCATGGGTTCCATCGGGTCGTTTTGCATGCGATGACCTGCCTTTCTATAGGATTCCGCTGACAGTATATGCAAAACGCTCCGGAAAGTGTGCACGGACGGTCTCTTAATCAATTCTTCACAGAATCTTAACCGCTTCCCGAATTGTTTCTTAATCGCCTCTCCTGCTATACTTGTGCCATCAAACACAGGGAGGTGACATACATGCGTTTTCTGCTCGGCAGCGTGATCTATGCATTGGGTTATCCGGCCATGGTGCAAAAACTTGCCAGACTGGTGAAATAACAAAAAGACCGTTTTTGAAAACAAAACTGCCGCATTTGCTAATGTGCGATAAAGAAGTAATAGAAGTGTAAAAAATTTTGCCGTTCCTATCCGGCACTTAGGGCTGTGTCGGATAGGTCAGGCGTTAGGCT
>CADARP010000046.1 GCA_902790325.1 Oscillospiraceae bacterium
AGACAAGACGAGAGAAAACAAAGCGCGCGCGTGCGCGCCTTTGGGGGATTCGTGGCGCACATATGCCGATATGCGGCGAAGGATGCGAAAGCCCCTGACGGACGGGGCGGCGAAACTCGTGCTGGACAAGCTCGACGAACTTGCGCCGGGACAGCCGGACGCACAGCGGGAGATACTGGAACAGTCGGTCGTCAACGGCTGGGCGGGCGTGTTTCCGCTCAAGCCGAAAGAAACGCCCGAACCGCCCGCGTCGTATGACGTCGAAGCGTTCGAGCGCGATCTGCTGTACGGCAAGATCGAGTACAAGAGAAGGGAGCAGCCGTCCGGACGCGGCAGCCGCCCGCAAGCAATGTCCATAACTAAAGCAGAATTTGTCGGGCTGCGCCCGACAGTGAAATCGTGCTTCGCACGGTGAAATATGGCTGCGCCATGTGAAATCTGCTTCGCAGATGAAATCCGCCTTACGGCGGGATTCGGGGCCTGCGGCCGGCAATTATAAAATGGGTGCGGGCAAAGCCCGCCCGAAACGTTTTGCGGAGCAAAACACATCATTTTCTGCGAAGCGGAAAACCGCCGCAGGCGCGCATCACGCGCAGTTTGTCGGAGACAAACTGCGATTCGTAGGGGACGATGCCCACATCGTCCCGCCGTATCCGTCCGTTGTCTTTTCCGGCGTACCGCCTGTGTTTTTCGATGCCGTTCTCCGCGGACGTCGCTTCGCTCCCTCGCGATGACGCCGGAAAACGGAATCCCCCGACTTTCCGTGAAGAGGCAAAAAAACAGCGGACAGCAAACGCCGTCCGCCGTATCGTGTGTCTGTTTTATTGCTTCGCGCCGCCGTCGAACATCTCCAGCACCTTAACCGATGCGGCATAGCAGTTCGAGAGACCTTCTTCGTTCATGTTGTCGTACGTATCGCGGCGGGTATGGTAGTAGTCCTCCAGCTTGTGGTTCAGACCCGTGACGCCGGTCGCTCTGAATCCGCCCTGGGCGAACGCCGCGCTGTCCGTCGCGCCGCCCATCGGCGGCACCATGCCCTTGCTGCACGGAATACCCAGCTCCGCGGCAGCTTCCATGAACAGGTCGCTCACGTCCTTGTCTGCCTTGACCGTGGCGTTCAGGTCGCGGTAGTTGACCATCAGGTACTTCGGATCATGGATCGTATCGAACGAATAGATGAACGTCGGGACGTCTTTGAAGTCGTTCTTGTGCGCTTCGCACCATGCCATCGAGCCGCGCAGACCCGCTTCTTCGGAGCCGGTCAGCACCACGCCGATCTCGGTGTGTTCGAGCTCGATGCCCTCGTCGCGCATCGCCTTGAGGATCGCAATGCCCATGTAGCAGCCGGACAGGTTGTCGTTGGCGCCGTCCACAACAATGCGCTTGTCCGCCATGTTGTACAGCAGCAGCAGGAACGGCACAACGATCAGGCCGCACAGACCCATCTTGCCGATCACGCTCGACACTGCCGCGCCGCCGAGACCGTTCGACACGATCTGCGCGATCGCAAGTCCCATATAATACAGCGCGCCGACGACGCTGAAGATGGCGTGCGCTTCAAACGCCACGCCGCCGAAACGGTAGTTCACCGGCCATTCCCACGCAGCGTCGGGATGTCCGTTGAAGATGATGCGGCGCTCGACCGTGCCGGTGCACTTTTTGATCGCCGTCACGTTGTGGCCGGTGCGCGTGGGGAAGAGGCGGTCGACCGCCTTTTTGTACAGGCCGAACTGCAGCACCATCAGCAGCAGGCCGACCGCGACGAGCACGATCGTCGCAAGCGGGAAGAAGAACAGCAGCACGATCGCCGCCAGAACGAACGTCAGCGTCAGATACAGCCAGCCGTAGAACGAACCGGGATGCTCCTCGAACGACTCGACCGTGACTTCTTCGCAGCCGCAGTCGCTGCGCAGCTCTTCCGCCATGAATTCACAGGCCTGCTTTTCACCCTCGGAACCGGGGTCGCGTTTCTGGAAATTCTTGATGATGTACGTGATGCGGTCGATCATGTACTTGGCCGCCCACTCTTTTTTGTCGATGATCGGTTTGAGATCGGTGTTTGTTTTTACGCTCATTTGTGTTTCTCCCCTTTTGTTTTATTCTTCGCAGAGACGCTTGACCGTCTGCATCACGTAGTCGCCGAATTCGGCGCAGGTGCAGCCGGTTTCGCGGCCTGTGATCTGCAGTTTTTTCTCCTGGAACATGCAAATGTCGAGCGCGCGCTCCAGAAGATCCGCCTGCTTCTGGCGGCCGATGTGCGACAGAAGCATCACGGATGCGCGCAGCATCGAGCAGGGGTCGGCGTATTGGCCGCGTCCCTCGCGCACCATGCGCGGCGCGGAACCGTGGATCGCCTCGAACATGGCGTAGCGCTTGCCGATATTGGCGCTGCCTGCCGTGCCGACGCCGCCCTGGAACTCCGCCGCTTCGTCGGTGATGATGTCGCCGTAAAGGTTCGGCAGCACGATGACCTTGAAGTCGCGGCGGCGCTTGGGATCGATCAGCTTCGCCGTCAGGATGTCGATGTACCACTCGTCGGTCGTGATCTCGGGATAGTCCTTGCCGACCTCCTTGCAGAGGTTGAGGAACTTGCCGTCCGTCGTCTTGATGACGTTCGCCTTGGTGATGATGGAGACGCGCTCCTTGCCGTTGCGGCGCGCGTAGTCATACGCGAGCTTGGCGATGCGCTTGGTGCCCTCGGTCGTCGTGACGACGAAATCCATCGCCAGATCGTCCGTCACATGCACGCCCTTGGAGCCGACGGCGTAGGCGCCCTCGGTGTTCTCGCGGAAGAACGTCCAGTCGATCCCCTCCTCCGGCACCTTGACCGGACGGAGGTTGCAGAACAGATCGAGCGCTTTGCGCATGGCGACGTTGGCGCTCTCGATGTTGGGCCACGGGTCGCCCGCCTGCGGCGTGGTCGTCGGACCCTTGAGGATGACGTGGCAGCTCTTGAGCTCCTCAAGCACGTCGTCCGGGATCGCCTTGTTGGCCGCGACGCGGTTCTCGATCGTCAGACCGTCGATCGGCTTGAACGTGACCTTGCCCGCCTTGACGTCGTCCGCGAGCATGTATTCGAGCACGCGGGCGGATTCCTTGGTGATGACGGGGCCGATGCCGTCGCCGCCGCACACGCCGATCACGATCGTGTCGAGCTTGTCGTAGTCGATGAAGTCGCCCTGCTCCTTGATGCGGTCGCTGCGCGCGCTCTGTTCCCGCGCGAGCGCCTCGAATTTTTCTACTGCCGCTTTCAGTTGTGCTTCTGTCATGATGGTGTATATCCTTTCTGCATTAAAACTTAAAGCCGGATCGGACGCGGATCACGCGTTTTCCTTGGTATAGCCCAGCAGACCGCCCGCAAGCAGGATGTCGCGCTGGCGCGCGGAGACGCTGCACGTCACGGGATAGCGCTCGCCCGTCGTCACGTTTTCGAGCGTGACCGGCTGGCCGTCGATGAGCTTCTGCCGCACGTCGGGCAGACGCAGCATGTCGCCCCGGGAGATCTTGTCGTAATCCGCCGGATCGTCAAACGTCACGGGCAGGATGCCGGCGTTGACGAGGTTCGCCTGGTGGATGCGGGCGAAGGACTTGGTGATGACCGCCTTGACGCCCAGATACAGCGGCACGAGCGCCGCGTGTTCGCGCGAGCTGCCCTGGCCGTAGTTGGCGCCGCCGACGATGATCGAGCTGCCCGCCTTCTTGCAGTTCTCCGCGAAATCGGGATCGCACTGGCGGAAGCAGAACTGCGACAGATACGGGATGTTGGAGCGGTACGGCAGGATCTTGGCGCCGGCCGGCATGATGTGGTCGGTCGTGATGTTATCGCCGACCTTGAGCGTCGTCTCGGCTTCGATCGTCTCCCGCAGCGGCTCGGTCGTCGGGAAGGGCTTGATGTTCGGCCCGTACTGGATCTGCACGGAGTCCATCTCCTCCACGGGAGCGGGCAGAACGATCATATTGTCGTTGATCAGGAACGAATCGGGCATATCGACCGCAATGTCGTCCCCGCACGTCGTCGGGTCGGTCAGCACGCCCGCGATCGCGGAAACGGCCGCCGTTTCGGGGCTGACCAGATAGATGCCCGCGTCCGCGGTGCCGCTTCTGCCCTCAAAGTTGCGGTTGAAGGTGCGCAGCGAGACGCCCTTTGAATTGGGCGACTGACCCATGCCGATGCACGGACCGCACGCCGACTCGAGAATCCGCGCGCCCGCGGCGATCATGTCGGCCAGCGCGCCGTTTCTGGCGAGCATATCCAGCACCTGCTTGGAACCGGGCGCGATCGCCAGAGAGACGTTCGGCGCGACGGTCTTGCCCTTGAGGATCTTGGCGACCTTGAGCATGTCGAAGAGCGACGAATTGGTGCACGAACCGATGCAGACCTGGTCGATCGGGATATTGCCGATCTCGGAGATTTTCTTCACGTTGTCGGGCATGTGCGGCATGGCGGCCAGCGGCTCGAGCGCGGAAAGATCGATCTCGATCACACGCGCATATTCGGCGTCGTCGTCCGGCTGCAGCGGGATCCAGTCCTGCTCTCTGCCCTGCGCGCGCAGGAAGTCGCGCGTCACGTCGTCGGACGGGAAGACGGACGTCGTCGCGCCCAGCTCCGCGCCCATGTTGGTGATCGTGGCGCGTTCCGGCACGGACAGCGTCCGGACGCCCTCGCCGCCGTATTCGATGATCCTGCCCACGCCGCCCTTGACGGACAGGATGCGCAGCACCTCCAGAATGATGTCCTTCGCCGCGACGTAGGGACGCAGCTTGCCGGTGAGCTTGACGAGCACGATCTCCGGCATGGTGATGTAGTAAGCGCCGCCGCCCATCGCCACCGCAACGTCCAGTCCGCCCGCGCCCATGGCGAGCATACCGATGCCGCCGCCGGTCGGGGTATGGCTGTCGGAACCGATCAGCGTCTTGCCCGGCTTGCCGAACCGCTCAAGGTGCACCTGGTGGCAGATGCCGTTGCCCGGGCGGGAAAAGCGCAGGCCGTGCTTTTTGGCGCACGACGCGATAAAACGATGGTCGTCCGCGTTCTCGAAACCGGTCTGCAGCGTATTGTGGTCGATATACGCCACACTCAGCTCGGTCTTGACGCGCGGCACGCCCATCGCCTCAAATTCCAGATATGCCATTGTGCCGGTCGCATCCTGCGTCAGCGTCTGGTCGATGCGCAGCGCCACTTCGCTGCCGACCGTCATCTCGCCGCCGACCAGATGGGTTTTGATGAGCTTTTGCGCAAGCGTGTAGCCCATGTTCCATTCCTCCGATACAAACAAGATTTTTACTTTTATATTTTACAAAATCATACACGCAATGTCAAGAAATCGGAGCGTTTTTTTTGATGATAATCGGGAATTAAAAGAGCGCGGCAAAGCGGAATTTGTCGGGGTGGCATTCAGCAAAACTGCGAGCTAAAGGCTTCCCCTGGGGGAAGCTGTCACGGCGCAGCCGTGACTGATGAGGGAAAAC
>CADARP010000047.1 GCA_902790325.1 Oscillospiraceae bacterium
CATTTTCTGCGAAGCGGAAAACATCATATTCCGAAGGAATACATCATGCGCCGCAGGCGCGCATCACGCGCAGTTTGTCTCCGACAAACTGCGATTCGTAGGGGACGATGCCCACATCGTCCCGCCGCATCTGCCCGATGTTTTTTCCGGTGTGCCGTAGGGCGCGCATACATGTGTGCCGAACAGGTTCATCACGGATTTTTGTGGGACGGTCAGACACAAGTAAAGATGGTGTCATCGCGAGGGAGGCAAACGCCGACCGCGGCGATCCGTTCTCTCGGCAGAACGTAAAAGAAACAGCAAAAGACACGGATTGCCGCGCACCATAAAGGTGCTCGCAATGACAGACAAGGGTATGTTTTCTTATCCCACAAAAAACCGTGATGAACCCAAAAACACGCGCCGCGCCTTGATTTTTTCTGTGCGTGTTTGCTATACTGAAAGCAGGATCCGAGGGAGGGAAGAACGATGAAAAAACTGCTCTGCATCCTGCTTTCCGTTTTGCTGCCGGCGGCGTGCGCACTGCCGGTCTGCGCTTCGCCGCGCGGCTTCACGATCACCAGCCCCTACGACGCGGTCGACTGGGACGCGTGGGACGCGTACAAGGCGCAGCTTCACTGCCACACCACCGCGAGCGACGGATTTCTGACGATCCATGAATCCATTCAGGCGCATTACGACTATGACTACGACGTCGTGGCGATCACGGATCACGGCACGCTCAACCGCGGCTGGGACGTCGTGCCGCAGTTGATCCCGCTGCTGCGCGCGGTCAAAAAAGAACGCACCAAAATGGCGCCGGTCGTGCCGCTGACGGCGGCGGAATACGCGGCGTACCAAAACGGCAGCGCGAAAACGAGCGAGGGCTTTGCGCGCACGCACGGAACGGGGATGCTCGATGTGCCGCTGGGCGCGGAGCTGAACATGGCGACGCCGTTTGCCGACTGCCACCTGACCGGTTATTTCAGCGAGTACGGACAGGGGCTCGCGGGCGTCTACGGCGACTATGAAACGCCGACGCGCGGCGTGCGCGAGGCGGGCGGTTTGTCGATGCTCTCGCACGTGGGCGAGTACGTCTATCCGAAGAAGGATTCGGAAAAGCACGTCGGACAGCCGGTGGACGACTATTACGCGAACAAATTCGCGCGTATCTTCCTGGACAATCCCGACTCCTGCGTGGGTATGGGCATCAACAGCGCGACCGACGCGCACACGCGCTGCGACCGCATCCTGTACGACCAGATCCTCAAAAAGACGATCCCGAACGGCGTCGTGCCGTGGGCGTTCTGTTTTTCCGACTCGCATAACGAGACCTCCGTCAACGACGCGTATACCATGATGCTGCTGCCGGAGCTGACGCTTGACGCCTTTCGCGCCGGTATGGAGAACGGCACGTTCTTCGCCGTGTCGCATTTCACGTACGGCGTGGAGCTCAACGGCATGCAGGAAATGCCCGGTTTCGTCGAGGAGGACATGGACTGGCGCAGCAACGCCACACCCATGGTCACGCGCGTGACGGCGGACGAGCAGAGCGACACCATCACGATCGAATGTAAAAACGCCGACACGATCACGTGGATCTCCGACGGCAATGTGATCCGCCGCGCGCCCGTCACGGACGGCAGGGCGGAGATCTGTCTGCGCGACGCGGATCTGCTGGCCGACGTGCGCACGTTCGTGCGGTTCTACATCACGGGCGAAAACGGCATCTGCTATTCGCAGCCGTTCACGGTCTGTCCGCGGGGCGCGTCGTTCGATCCCGTCACGGTGCCGAAAACGCGCGATCTGCCGGCGTTCCTGCGCGCGCTGGTGACCGTGCTGGACTGGGCGCACTTCAAGTGGAGCCCCGTCGTCTGGGCGTTCAAATACTTCGCGCTCGGCTACGATCCGCTCGAGCGCCTGGGCACGGAACTTGCGCAGCTTTTCCGGCGATAAAATCCCGGATTTCTCTTGATTCCGCCGCAAGTAGATGCTACAATATACCATATGCATGCAAGGAGGTACACAACCTATGACACGATATGAAAGCGCCCGCGAAAAATACGCTGCGCTCGGCGTCGATACCGAGCAGGCGATCGAAACGCTCGCCGGCATCCCGATCTCGCTCCACTGCTGGCAGGGGGACGATGTGCTGGGCTTCGACGGCTCGGACGCGCTGTCCGGCGGCATCCAGACGACCGGCAACTATCCCGGCCGCGCCCGCACGCCGCAGGAGCTGATGGACGACATTGAAAAGGCCGTCTCGCTCATGCCGGGCAAAAAGCGCCTGAACGTCCACGCGAGCTACGCCTTCCTCGGCGACGACAAAGGAAAGATCGACCGCGACGCCTACGAGCCGCGCCATTTTGCGCCGTGGGTCGCGTTTGCAAAGAAATTGGGTCTCGACGGCATCGACTTCAACCCCACCTATTTCGGCCATCCGATGGTCAAGGACGGCCTGACGCTGTCCTCGCCCGACGAGCAGGTGCGCGCGTTCTGGGTGCGCCACGGTGTCGTCTGCCGCCGCATCGCGCAGTATTTCGCCGACGAGATGGGCACGCCGTCGCTGCTGAACGTCTGGATTCCCGACGGACTCAAGGACGTGCCGGCCGACCGTCTGTCGCCGCGCATCCGTCTGCGCCGCAGCCTTGACGAGATTTTCGCAGAGAAGCTGCCCGGCGTCATCGACGCGGTCGAGAGCAAGGTGTTCGGCATCGGGCTCGAGAGCTACACCGTCGGCAGCAATGAGTTTTATCAGAATTACGCGGCGACGCGCGGCGTCTGCTGCCTGCTGGACAACGGCCACTACCATCCGACCGAGGTCGTCTCCGACAAGATCCCCGCACTGCTGGCGTTCCACGACCGGATCGCGCTGCACGTCACGCGCGGCGTGCGCTGGGACTCCGACCACGTCGTGCTGTTCGAGGACGAGCTGCGCGAGATCGCGACGGAGATCGTCCGCAACGATGCGGTCGGCAAGGTGCTGATCGGCCTGGACTACTTCGACGCGTCCATCAACCGCATCGGCGCGTGGGTGACGGGACAGCGCTCGATGGAAAAGGCGCTGCTCTCGGCGCTGCTGATGCCGCACGACGCGCTGCGCGCTCTGCAGGACACGGCGCAGTTCGGCAGACTGATGTTCTCGTTCGAGCGGCAGAAGATGATGCCGCTGGGCGACGTCTGGGAAGAATACCTTTCCCGTCAGGGCCTGTCGGAGGACTGGTACGGAGAGATCGAAAACTATGAGAAAGAAGTTCTGGTGACACGCAAATGAAAGACATCCTGCATGCTCCCTTTGTGGAGGAAATGATCGACATCACCGCCAACATGTACCGTCTGGGCTGGGACGAGCGCAACGGCGGCAACATCAGCGTCATGCTCGACCCGGATGAGGTCGCGCAGTACCTGGATCCGGACAACGTGATCCGCACGATCCCGACGGGCTTCGAGGCGAAGCCGCTGATCGGCAAAATCTTTCTCGTGACGGGCACGGGCAAGTATTTCCGCAACATCCCCAAGTTCCCCGAGCGCGACCTCGGCATCATCCGCATTGCGCCCGACGGCACGACGGCGGAGCTGCTGTGGGGCTACAGCGACGGCGGCCGCTTCACCAGCGAGCTGCCCGCGCACCTGATGAGCCACATGTCGCGCCTGGCGGTCAATCCCGACAACCGCGTCATCCTGCACTGCCACCCGACGTACACGCTGGCGATGAACTTTGTGCATCCGCTGGAGGAAAAGGCGTTCACGCACACGCTGTGGGAGATGTGCACGGAGTGTCTGGTCGTGTTCCCGGACGGCGTCGGCGTGCTGCCGTGGATGGTCTGCGGCAACAACGAGATCGGCGAGGCGACGGCGGAGAAGATGAAGCAGTACCGTCTGGTCGTCTGGGGGATGCACGGTCTGTACGGCGCGGGCAAGGACATCGACGAGGCGTTCGGTCTGGTCGAGACGGTCGAGAAGGCCGCGCAGGTCTATATGCTCATCGGCGACCGTCCGCGCATCAACACGATCCGGGACGAGGAGCTTGTCGAGCTGGGCAAGGCGTTCGGCCTCGACTACCGCAAGGATTTTTTGAATCTGTAAGTTGTTTTTTCGGGCGGCAGTATTGCCGCCCCTGCGCATATATAAACGGTTGTGACCGCCGGTTCGGAACGGCGTATGCCTTTCGGGGCGATGCGGACGGCAGCGGTGCAAATCGGAATTTGTCGGGGTGGCATTCAGCAAAACTGCGAGCTAAAGGCTTCCCCTGGGGGAAGCTGTCACGGCGCAGCCGTGACTGATGAGGGAAAACG
>CADARP010000048.1 GCA_902790325.1 Oscillospiraceae bacterium
CTTCCGTTCGGCAGATACCGGATAAAAATCCGGTAAAACATCTTGACAGCCGTCATATCGTGATATATAATCTATCATAGATGACCGTGATATGCGGATTATCATGATATTTGCGTTTTGGTTGGAGTCACACAATGAGAAATCTGAAAAAAGACGAAATGGAAATGAAGGCGCGGCGGGAAGCGATGCTGACCGAAGGGTTCCGCCTGTTCGCGGTGCACGGTATCGAGGGCGTCTCTATGCAGCAGGTTGCCGACGCAAGCGGCGTGGGGATCGCAACGCTCTACCGCTATTATAATACAAAGCTCGCGCTGGTGCTGGATATCGGCGCGAAAAAGTGGGAAGAATTCGCCGATTACATCCGCGCGGAGCAGAAGCGGCGCGACACGGCGCACATGACCGCCGCCGAGGAGCTTGCGTTTTACCTGGATCTCTATATCGTTCTGTACCGCAATCACAAGGACTTGCTGCGGTTCAACCAGAATTTCAACAACTACGTCCAGCACGAGGGCGCGACGAAGGAACAGCTCGCGCCGTACCTTGCGGCGATCGGCACGTTCGTGCGTATGTTCCATGCTCTGTATGAAAAAGCAAAACTGGACGGTACGCTGCGCACCGATCTGCCGGAGGACAAGATGTTCGCCGCCACGAGCCACATCATGCTGGCGGTGGCTGTGCGCTATGCGCAGGGACTGATCTATGACGCGGAGAGCGAGGCGGACAGAACCGAGGAATTCGAGATGCTCAAGCGCGCGATCCTGCGGGAATTTGCGGTTTAAAAGCCCGCAGTGCATATATATTATTTTGAACAATCGGAGGGAGAACGATGACGAAAAGAATGAAAAAGCCTGTCAGTTTCCTGCTTGCGGTGGTGATGGTCGCCTCGATGTTCGCGGCTGTGCCGTTCACGGCGGGCGCGACTGCGTATGGCGCCTTGGTTTATTCAGACGACCTTCAAGCCGGCGACACTTTAGTAAATGACTGCTTCCTTGAGAACAATGGCTATACCATATTTCTCAAAGGCGGAACTTACTCTGACGATAGTTACAGTATCGACGGTTACATTCCCAGTGAGGATTTATTGATTATTCCGGGCAGTTTTAGTCGTCTTGAATTTGACGATAATATGCCGGTAATTTATACATCCGATATTTTTACGAGTTACATTTTTGTTGACGCGGAAGGGAACAGATCCGATACCATTTATGTTTTGGCGGTAGACCATGATCACAGTGAGATCACCCTCGGCGGCTTTGACCCCGATCAGGCAGCTGCCGATACGGTCACCGGACTTATCGACGCCATCGGCACGGTGGAATACACCGCCGAAAGCAAGGCGCTGATCGATGCGGCAAGAGAGGCGTATGACGCGCTGACCGACGTACAGAAAGCGCGCGTCACGAACTATACTGACCTGACCGACGCGGAAACGGCGTATGCAGCACTGGAAGCCGCCGCGGACGCAGCAGCCGCAAACGCCGTAATGGACGAGATCGACGCCATCGGCACGGTGGAATACACCGCCGAGAGCAAGGCGCTGATCGATGCGGCAAGAGAGGCGTATGACGCGCTGACCGACGCGCAGAAAGCGCTCGTCACGAACTATACTGACCTGACCGACGCGGAAACGTCGTATGCGGCACTGGAACTCGCCGCGGGAGAGTATGTCCTGACGGTGATCGTGGGAGAGAAAACGACACGGATCCGGGGCAATAACGAAGACACCGTCACGCTGCCCGCCGCCGAGCCGCCGACGGGGTACACCTTCAACGGCTACATAAAGAGCGGCTACGGTACGCTCACAGAGGAAGACGGCGTATATACGTTCCTGTTCGACTCCGGCGACGCCACCCTGACCGCTAAATTGAAACAAAATCGTTATTATATCCATTTCGACGGGAACGGGAATATCAGCAGTCGCCCCGGTAACATGAACGACAAGCCGTGCTACTACGACAGACCCGCCAAACTGACGAAAAACGCCTTTAATTATACCGGCATGGATTTTGTCGGCTGGAACACGGAACCGGACGGTTCCGGCGTCGCCTACAAAGACCAGGAGCTCGTCAAGAACCAGATCACCGAATACGACGCCAAAATCACGCTTTACGCCCAGTGGACAGACCAGCGGTGTGAAGTAACGCTGGTTTATCCGGATGAGGTCGATCTGCAAAACCCGACGTATATCGTGGAGTCCGGCGGCACCGTGACGCCGGAGCAGTTCCTCAACGCCGGAAACGCCGACGGGCATTACCGCTTCGCCAGCTCGGAACAGGAGCTGACCGGTATCACCGGAGATACTACGATCGAGGTGCAATATACATTTGAACCGCACGACTTCGGCGAGGGCATGATTCAAATAGAGCCCACCTGCACCGAAAGAGGAACGATAGTGCAGGCTTGTCGCGACTGCGGCTATTTGCGGACGACGTATCTGCCCGCGGAGCATCAGGGTCTCGTCATAACGGAAGGCTATGCCGAAACCTGCACCGAAGACGGACTGTCGGACGCGGTGGACTGCCTTGTCTGCGGGGAGAATCTTACAGAGGCGGTAGAAATCCCCGCATCCGGACATTATGATGAAGACGAAGACGGTTATTGCGACGTATGTGGTTTTGCGATCAATGCGGTCGACGAAATGTCCGTGACGATCAAAGACACCATCGGCGTGAACTTCCTGCTTGACCTTGACAATTACGAAGGCGTGGACAGTGTCACGGTCAAATACAAGGATTTCAGCGGAAACCTCGTGGAGAAAACGGTCTTGAAGAATAAGATGACCGTCGAGGACGGCAAGTACAAGCTTTCCATCGACATCGCTCCGGCGCAGTTGGCGGACGTGATCTCCGTCACGGTGGGCAATACAACGTATACACAATCCGTTCTCGCATACTGCGAGGAGCTGAAGAGCGGCGATTGCGAACAGAGATACAAGGACGTCGCGATCGCGCTGGAGAATTACGCGCAGGCGGCAAACGATGTATTCAATTATTCGGATGACACGATCGCAAACATCGGCGGTCTCGATCCGACAGCCGCGCAGAATGCGCAGATCGTATTCACTGACGGCACAGGTATGGTAAACGGCGCGTCTTTCATGGCGCTGACCAAGCCGGAATTCCGCTTCTACGTTAAGGACGACATCGACGAGGCGGCAGCGATCGCGTACAATCAGGCCGGCGTAACGGCGACGATGGACGGCGGTTCGGATACCCTGAACGCCCGTTTCGTCAAAAAATCGGACGACAGTATCCTGATCGAAGTGACCGGTGTTTCCGCCGAGAATATGGACAAGGAGATCACCGTGACCGTCACCGGCCTCGGCACGATCACCTTCAATGGCAACGCGTTCGCGAAAGCTATGGCAAAAAGCAGCAATCCGGAACAGCAGAGGCTCGGCGCGGCGCTCTATAACTACGGCGATGCGGCAAAGACCTGCTTCGCGGACGATGTGGAAAAGATCGTTGACCTCAGCACGCTGGACGGCGATTATGAAGCGCAGAACGGCGACGTGCTGACCGGTACGCTCGCAGGCGACTACAAGATCACCATTGCCGACAGCGCAGCCGTGACGCTCAAAAATGCGGTGATTACCTGCCTGACCAACGATGCCTGTTTTGCAGGCATCACCCCATTGGGCGACGCGACCATTACCTTAGAGGGAGCGAACGTCGTCAAAAACGGCAATTATGCTTATCCGGGTATTTATGTTCCCGAAAATAAAACCCTCACGATTGACGGCGCCGGTTCGCTCGACGCTTCCTCCGACGTCAACGACGGCGGCACCGGCTGCGGCATCGGCGGAGGCGATCATATTTCAGCAGGCAATATCGTGATCAACGGCGGTACGATTACAGCCAACGGCGGAAATGAAGCCGCCGGTATCGGATGCGGCCCCGAGGCGGACAGCGGCGATATCGTCATCAACAGCGGTAAGGTTACAGCCTACGGCGGACATAAAAGCGCCGGTATCGGAAGCGGTGTTATGGGCAACTGCGGCGATATTGTCATCAACGGCGGTACGGTTACAGCCACCGGCGGATATGAAGGCGTCGGTATCGGAAGCGGCGCTTGTGGAAGCTGCGACGATATTACCATCAGCGGCGGTACGGTTACAGCCGAAGCAGGATACGGTTGGTATTGCCCCGGCATCGGAGCCGGGAAGGAGCGGGCGACTTGCGGCAATATTCTGATCAAGAACACGGTTACTGAGGTCTGGGCAGTAGCGAATGCAGAAAATGCTCCGGTCGGCGCTGGCCAAAGCAGCACCTGCG
>CADARP010000049.1 GCA_902790325.1 Oscillospiraceae bacterium
AACCGAAATCATACGGTAAGGTTTTCCCTCATCCGCCTCACATCCGTTCGGCACCTTCCCCCAAGGGAAGGCAAATGTGCGGAACACTTTACTTGGGTTTTTTTATCGTTCTGCACGGAAAACCGTGAAGAGCGAAATTTATCCCGCTTCACGGTTTTTTGTGGGATAAGAAAACATACCCTTGTATGTCATTGCGAGCACCTTTACGGTGCGCGGCAATGCGCGTCTTTTGCTGTTCATTTTACGTTTTTGCCAAGAGAACGGATCGCCGCGTCGCTTCGCTCCTCGCGATGACACCGCCTTAACTTGCGTCTGACCATCCCACAAAATTCCGTGATGAACCAAATTTATTCTTCTGTTTCGCATTGACAGCAACGAACACATATGGTAAAATTTTAATGAGTTATTTTAGAAAGGAGTATCCTATTATGAAAACAAGCAGTTTCAAAAGGACTCTGGCGATCCTGTTGTCTGTTCTTCTGGCAATGCCGTTGTTCCTGCTGTCGTCCTTTGCCGAGGACGTCCAGTTCACGCAGCTGGAGACAGCGACGGACAACTGCGAGAGCGGCGACGTGTGGTATGACCTCTACGCGCTGGCAGATGCGACGGGCAATCAGGATTACAAAGACAGTACGGTTTATCTGAGCGAGGACAGCAACACGCTCAAATTCGATGTTCAGACTTCCGATGACCAGATCGTGACCGAGCTGCACGAACGGGACACCGACGCCATGTATTTTGAATATCTGCGTGTGCTTCCGGCGTTCGGCGATCCGCTGCCCACGTCTCCGGACGGACTGGAGGACGGCGCATACTGGTTCGATCAGGCCGGTTTTATTGCAATTCTGCAGTCGGTTGAGAGTATATCGCAGGAAGCGCTTTCCCTCATTATGGCCGCGACCTTCCGCCTGAGCGTGGACGGGACGATCCTGCGCATGACTACCTATCCGGTCGCGGGATCGGATCAAGCCGTCTATCAGGATGAGTTCGTCACCGAGCCGGAGATTATGGTGGGCTTCCTGCATCAGGTCGGCGTCGATCCCAACGCGGGCTTCACACTGCTGCCCAAGTCGCCCGACGGTCTCGCTTTCGGTGACTACTGGTTCGACGCGGCGGGCATCGCGGCGGACACGGGCGAAGAATACTACGCGGACGCGGACGCCTATCTCAACGCGGACGGCTCCGTGCTGCGCGCGGTCATCATGGGACAGACGTTCGACTTCCCGAAAGGGGAAGAAGACAGCGAGTTTGTCTACGGCTATCTGCATGAGATCACCACAGACGCCGAAACGGGCGTCACCTTCACGCATCTGCCCAAATCGCCGGACGGTCTCGCGGTCGGTGAATACTGGTACGACGCGGCGGGTATCGCGGATGCGACAGGACAGAGCTATCTGGTGGATGCGGAGGCGTATCTGAGCGCGGACGGCAACCTGATCCGCGTGCTCCTTGCGGGAGAAACGCTTGATTTCCCGAGGGACGGGGAAGACGGCGAGCTTGTCTTTTCCTTCCTGCACCAGGCGGACGGATCGACCGTCGATCCCAACGCGGGCTTTGCGCTGCTGCCGACGTCCGAGGACGGCCTTGCGGACGGCGATTACTGGTACGACATCGCGGGCTTTGCGGCCTATTCCGGCAGCAGTTCGTATCTGGACGCGCAGTTCTATCTCAAAAATGACGGCAGCGTGCTGCGTATGATTTACAAGGACATGGTGGAGGATTTCCCGAAGGAGAAGGACGGTTCGCGCTACTACTACAACTTCCTGATCCAGGTCGGTCACGATCCCAACGAGGACGAGGGATTTGTGCGCCTGCCGACGACCGAGGACGGTCTGGCGCAGGGCGACTACTGGTACGACGCGGACGCGCTGAGTGAAGCGGTATCCATGCCGTATCAAAATGCGCGGTTCTATCTCAGCGCGGACGGCACGACGCTGCGCATGATCTTCGGCGACCAGACGGATTTCACCCGCGACAATGAATTGAGCGCGGTTTATTTCAGCTACCTGCGTCAGTGCGGCGTGGACCCCAACGCGGGCTTTACGCTGCTGCCGACTTCCGAGGCGGGCCTTGAGGACGGCGCATACTGGTTCGACGCGGACGGACTGAACATGCTGACCGCGAATGCGTTTGCGGACGCGCAGTTCTATCTCAGTGACGACGGTCTGACGATGCGCACGATCGCCGCGGCGACCAAGGACTATTCGCAGGACAGCGATACGGGCGAGATCCTGTTCGCATTCCTGCGCACGGTCGGCGTCGATCCCAACGCAGGTTTCATCCAGCTTCCCACGTCTGCCGACGGTCTGGACATCGGGGATCTGTGGTACGACGCTGCCGCCGTTGCCGAGGCGGAGAACGACGAGAATTATCTGCACTTCACCTACTACATCAGCGAGGACGGCGCCACGCTGCGTGTGAGCGCGTTCGGCTATCCGAACGATATGACGGCGGACAGCGACGACGGCGCGGCATTTTTCGCGTACCTGAAGCGCGTGGAAGGGGAGTCGGGCACGGCGTATCTGACCATGAACGCCTCGGCGCAGACGGTTCGCCGCGGCGACACCGTGACCGTGACGGTCGACCTCGCGCAGAATCCGGGACTTGCGGGCATGACGCTGACGCTCGGGTACGACGCCGATGTGCTGACGCTTTGCGATGTACAGGCGGACGGCATGTTCGCGACAGGCAATCTGACGCTCGGCGGCAATTATGCCGTTCAGCCCTACAACATTCTGTGGGACGACGCGACCTCGCACGAGACCCATACCGAGACGGGCACGATCCTGACGCTGACCTTCACCGTCAAGAATACCGCTGCGGAAGGCGAGACGACGGTCACGCTGACGTATGATGCGGAAGGCACGTTCGACGTCGATCTGCAGAGCATCCCGGTGATCATCACCAACGCGGTGATGACGGTGGACTGGCATCTGCCCGGCGATGCGGACCTCGACGGCGAAGTCGATCTTGCGGACGTGGCAGTGCTGACGCGTTACCTTGCCGGAGGCTGGGACGTGACGGTCAACATAGACAACTGCGACGTCAACGGCGACCATGCGCTCGACCTGAAGGATGTTATCCTGATCCGCCGCTTCCTGGCGGGCGGCTGGGACGTCACGCTGGTGTAAAGCGCGCGCTCGCTGTGCACAACAGAATATTACGGATATGCAATACCGCCGCCGAAAGGTTGGCGGTATTCTTTTGTACTCTTCGCGGCTTTTTGTGAAAAACAGGTTCATCACGGAATTATGAGGGACAGCATCCTTTGCACCACCTCCCGGCGAGCCGTAGGGGACGATGCCCACATCGTCCCGCCGTTCCCGCCCGACGCCTTTTCCGGCGTGCCATGATCTATGCCGCTTTCGGCGGATGTGCAGGGCACGCATACATGCGTGCCGGCGCGCGGAGCGATCTGCATCCTGTGCGGCGGTCGGATTTGCAAACGTCATCGGGCCGATGTAGGCATCGGCCCCTACGCATGCACGAATCC
>CADARP010000050.1 GCA_902790325.1 Oscillospiraceae bacterium
CGTTTTGCGGAGCAAAACACATCATTTTCTGCGAAGCGGAAAACATCATATTCCGAAGGAATACATCATGCGCCGCAGGCGCGCATCACGCGCAGTTTGGCTCCGACAAACTGCGATTTTTCACCGTTTCTCCACGATCAGAATGCAGTTGTACTCCTCGCGGATGAGCTTCTCCGTCGGGCGGAACAGATCGGCGGGATTGGTGCGCAGATCGAAGCCCGTCTCCCCTTTTGTGTACACGACGGACGAACCGCCGCCGTCGAGGTTGATCGCGTCCGTCGCGCCGAACCGCTGCAGGAGAAGCGCCAGATCGACCAGCGTCGCGCCGTTGGAATAGTCCGGGATGCGCCCGTCCACTTCCAGACACAGCAGCGTCCCGTCCGCGCGCAGTCCGACCGCCGTGCGCGGATGGCGCACAAAGGCGAACGGCTCCAGCGGCCCCCATTCGTCGAGCTCGCCGCCGCGCAGGATGCGCTGCAGTCCCGCCGCCGCCTGATAAAGCTCCGGCAGCAGCTCCGGCTGTTCCGCGAGCGACGCGATCACGGGCGTACCGCCGCGCAGGACGCCGATGAACGGCCGTGCGGAGTCCGCGTTGGCGACGACTCTGCCGTTTTTGACGCACAGGCCCGACGGGCTGCTGTCGCCCCACATGTCGAAGAAATCGGCGTTGACCGCCGCCAGCACGGGTACGCCGTTTGCCGCGGCCGCGTCGATCATCGCCGGTACCGTCGCGCGCACGTTGCGGCTTTCATACCCGTCCGCAGGCGTGCCGATGCAGATCGTGTTGCGCGTCATGTCCGCTTCGAGCAGGAACGCGTGTACGGGCGCGCCGTTTTTGTCCGTGCAGTACAGATGCCGGTACACAAGACCGTCCGCAACCTGCTCCGTCTCCGCGCGGTCGACGGCAATGCGGCTGTCGTACGCCGCAAGCAGCGCGTCCGCGTCCGCAAACTGCGCTGTGTACGGGAACGTGTGTATGCACCGGTCGCCGTCCTCCGCACTGTCGAGCGCGGCAAACGTCAACGCCATGCCCGCATCCAGCGCCGCCCGCTGCACATAGAAAACGTGCGTCAATGCGTCGTACGGTTCGCGGTCGTTGAACGCGTCGCGGTATGCCGTGTCCCCGACGAACAGCCGCGCGTCAAAGCAGGCGCACGAAACATGCACGACGATCTTCACCCTATCGCCGAGCAAAAGGTACTCCGCCCCGTCGAAATCGTCCGCATCCATCTTTTGCGCGTTTCGCAGAATATCGTCAATCATACATATCCCTCCGTTTTCTCCATTATACGGCGCAGCGCCGCGCAGGTCAAGAGACAGCGGACAACAACGTCGGGACAATGCGGGCATCGTGCCCTACGGCACACCGATAACGGGATCGAATCCGCGAAACGCGAACCTCCCTTCGCATCCTTTTGCCGCAGCATTTTGCGGCAAACCGCAGTTGACAGCTTCGCCTTGTGTCCTGTATAATATTGAAAACGAAACCTGTGAGGAGAGATCGGAATGAGACACAATCTATGCAGACGCGTCGCCTGCGTTCTGCTGGCCGTGAGTCTGCTTCTGTCCTTTTGCGCGCTTTGCGCAGGCGCGGAAGACGCGCCGTCCGACACGGATAAACCCGTCTTTCTGCTGATGGGCGACTCGATCCCCGACGCCTACGGGATCGACAACCGGGACGAGGCGTCTTACGGCCGCATCGTCGCGGATACCAACGGCTACGTTTACCGCAACATTGGCCGCACGGCGACGGACAGCGCGGAGCTGGTCGACCTCATCGAGAACTACGCCCTGTGGGACAAGGAACGCAACGGCTGGCGCAACGTGACCGACTATATCGCCGAGGCGGACATCATCTGTCTGTCCATCGGCGCGAACGACTATTTCGATCAGGATGACGAAACGGTAAAACTGCTCGTCGGCGCATTGTTCGGCGTGAACAAAAAGGAAATGGACGCGATCGCCGCGCAGTACTATACGAATCTGTGCAGGATCATCGAGCTGATCCGCGAGAACAATCCGGACACGGAGATCCTCGTGCAGACACTGTACAGCGTGTGGTACGGACTTGCCGGCAATGCCAACCGCGCCTGCGCCAAACGCGTAAACGGAATGATCGAAAAGTACGACCGTGAGCACCCCGACGCCATCCACATCTGCGATATTTCTCCGGCCATGAACCGCAAGCCGCAGAATCTGGCGGACGACTGCGCGCATCCGAACGCAAACGGCAACGTCGCCATCGCCGAGGTCGTGCTGCAAAAGCTGTACGATCTGGGACTCGGCACCGAAACGACGCCGGTCGTCCACGTCGCCGGTACGGACTGGAACTACTTCACGACGTATTACGGCGAATCAAAAGGAAAGTTTCTTGCTGCGGTCGTGATGATCGCCACGGGGAACGGCGTGAACGTATTCCGGCTGTTCAAAGAATAAGGCGCATCCCGGATTTCCGTGCAGAACGCAGACAAAGAGGATTTATTGTTTTATGAAATGTTGATGCCATTTTAAAGCCTCGCTTGTGCAACGGGAGGCGGCACGGCAAATGACATCTGCACGAACAATCCCTCAGTCGGCTTCGCTGTGCCCTTCGCGGCGGCGGACAGATCCGCAAACGCTTTCGGGCCGATGTAGGCATCGGCTCCTACGCACAAATCATCGTGTTATTCTCTTGTGCTTTGCGTCCCGTCCGCATTTTAACGCGAACGAAATGCCTGCGCTTCTTTTTCGGGCCGATGTAGGCATCGGCCCCTACGCACAGATCATCGTGTTATTCTCTTGTGCTTTGCGTCCCATCCGCATTTTAATGCAAACGCGGCAAAGCACAAAAGGCGGCATGCGTCTGCTGTACCTTCCGGAGAGTCGTAGCGGACGATGCCCACATCGTCCCCTACGAATCGGAATTTGTCGGGGTGGCATTCAGCAAAACTGCGAGCTAAAGGCTTCCCCTGGGGGAAGCTGTCACGGCGCAGCCGTGACT
>CADARP010000051.1 GCA_902790325.1 Oscillospiraceae bacterium
CTGCCGGTTTTGTACGGGAATTACGCCGGACTGGCCGTCTTGCCGGTATCATTTCTCCTCGGCCTTGCGACGCTGCCGCTGGGGTACCTTATGCAGGTCGTCGGTCTGCGGTTCTGGCTGTAAGCAATTATGAAAAGGATGTCCAACATGAAAAAACTGTTCTCCGTTTTGCTTGCGGTCGTTTTGCTGACCGCAGCGTGTCTGCCCGCCATGCATGCGGCAGAGACGTCGTACGCAGAATCCGTATGGCGCATCCAATGGCACGACCCCACCATTTACTATGTGCGGTTCGACGAAAACGTGACCACGGCAGCCGATGCGCTGCGCGTGGAGTACACAACGAAAGGCCAAGAATCGACGTCCGTACTCGACGCGGAGAGCATCTCGCTCTACACCGCCGACGACGGAAAGGCGGAGCTGATCCTGCGTTTTTCGGAGTTTATCCCCGACTTTACGGTGTCCGGTCTTGTGTTGCGGGACGGTACGCACATTTCGCAAACCGTGCAGACCGAAAACGTCCCGGAGATCGACTGGACGGGTTTGGATCGAACATATCTCCTGAAAAAGCACGACGCGCTGTATCTGCCGCATCTCATTCAGGGAGATTTCGGCGGCTGCGACGTCGCGGTCGGCTCCCGATGGTCGCTGCGGTTCAACGCACTGACCTATCCGCGCGACCCCTATCTGCAGGCGCGCCTGACGCTCGAAGCAGACGGGATCGAACTGCGCCGGGACGGCGACGAATATGTGTTTGACGCCGTCGGACAAGGAAGAGTGTTCCTGTCCCTGTTCGGCATTCGGTACTCCCCCGGCTATAAAGTGAACGTAATGGAGAAGTCCGCGCTGAAGACAAGAATCCTTCTTACGGCGCCGTTCCAGTACGCCGCGCTGCCGATCTACGGTCTGCGGTATCTGGGGCCGTTCACGGTACTGCTGCTTCCGTTCTCGTTCGTGTACACGCTCGTCACATATGTCCGCATCCTGTTCGCGTAACGAAAGAAAGGATGTTCAATATGAAAAAAGCATTATCCCTGCTCCTGACACTCTGTCTGGCGTTCTGTCTGTGCCTCCCCGCCTTTGCCGCCGACGCGCCGGAGATTCTGACGTCCGCAGACGGCAAGTATGCCTATACGCTGGACGATAACGGCTGCGCGGTCATCACGGAATACCTGGGACATGAACTGCACTGCCGCATCCCGATGAAGCTGGACGATCATACCGTCGTCGGGATCGGCGAAGACGCATTCCGCAACAAACGCTTTATGCGCTCTGTTTCGCTTCCGGTCTTTCTGTCCCGTATCGGCGAAGGCGCTTTCGCGTGTTGCGATCTTTTGCAGAAGATCGAAGGCGGTCAGATCGTGTATTCCGTCGGCGCGTGCGCTTTCGAGGACTGTCTTTCTCTGACGGAGGTGTATCTTCCGTCTCTGAAAGAGATCCCGGACGGGATGTTCACGGGCTGTTGGCGGCTGCGCGAAGCGACCTTTTCCGACAAGTTAGAAAAAATCGGCGGTTGGGCGTTTTGGGGATGCGAAAGCCTGCGGCAGTTCAGTTTCCCCGAAACGCTGACCGAAATCGGAACGCAGGCTTTCAAAGAGTGCGGATCGCTGCGGGAGGTCGTGCTGTCGGACGGTCTCGAGGTCATCCCTTACGAAGCGTTTATGCAGTGCACGCGCCTGAAAACGGTCAAGCTGCCCGCAAACCTGAAGGAGATCGGCGAAGGCGCATTTGCGCAGTGCTGGCGTCTGCGCGGTGAATTGCGCATCCCGGACAGCGTAACGACCATTGATGCAACGGCGTTCAACGGCTGCAGCAGCCATCTGACGCTCGCGGGCAAAGCCGGCTCCGCCGCGTGGCACTACTGCGCGCAGGACGGCGGAGACGCAGCTCCGGTGTTCGGCGACGATTTTTCGTTCCGCGACGTGGATACGGGCGAAGTCAAACCGATGGGACATCCCCTGCTGCACGATCTGTTTTACGGCGGCAATCTCTATCTCGGCAAGATCATCACGATCCCGCTGCTCCTGTATGCTATTCTTGTTCACCAGCTTGTCCGGTAAAAAGCGGAGAAGGAAAGGTAACTTCATGACCGAAAAGCACAAGAAGATATTCATCCGCTTCCTTATTATTACGACGATCGTCTGGGCACTGGGCGTTCTGCTGCTGGATATTGTCGCGCCCGATCTGAGATTCCGTTTTCAAGACCCGAACGAACCGTTCATTCCCGGGCACGGCGGCGGATGGTTCCTGTTCGGAACGCCGCTGTGCATTCTGGTCGTTGCCGTCACCTACATCGTCCTGCGCATCCGCAGCCGCAGAGAGCATTAGAATAAAACAGAAAATCAACAGAAAGGATGTTTCAAATGAAAAAAGCATTATCCCTGCTCCTGTCGCTCTGTCTGGCGTTCTGTCTGTGCATCCCCGCCTTTGCCGCCGATGCGCCGGCGCAGAACGCTCTTGTCGAAGAAGCGGTCGAATATTATCTGGCAGACAGCAATTCTTCTGTCGTGTATATCCGCTTCAATGAACAGGTCCGCGGCGCATCGGACTCGCCCGCGGCAGAGCTTCAGCCCGGTCTCTATCTGACGGAGCTGCTGGACGAAGAGCCGGATTTGATTCCGCAGCCGGATGTGATCGCGGCAGAAGACGTCAGCTTTATTGAACCCTGCGAAGAGAACGGCAGCCGGCTGGAGCTGTTCGTGAAAACAGAGCTTGTCGGATTCGATCTGCACGTCACCGGACTGCTCGACGCGCAGGGAAACGCGCTCGAATGTACCGTCACACAGGATCGGTTCACGTATGAGACTCTGTTCTTCCGGGTCGACACCGACGAGATGGCAAGTATCCTATTGGGGTTCT
>CADARP010000052.1 GCA_902790325.1 Oscillospiraceae bacterium
GACAAATTCCGAAGTGAAATCGCCTACGGCGGTGAAATCCTGCTGCGCAGGATGAAATGTTTTGCTGCGCAAAACGTGAAATATTTCATCTGCGATGAAATGTTGTGGACGGGCTTCGCCCGTACCCATTATAAATTGCCGGCTGCAAGCCCCGAAACCCGCCGTAAGGCGGATTTCATCTGCGAAGCAGATTTCACATGGTGCAACCATATTTCACCGTGCGAAGCACGATTTCACTGTCGGGCGCAGCCCGACAAATTCCGCTTTAGTTGTGGACATCGCTTACACGGCAGAGGCTGCACGGCGGGGTCCGCGCGCGCCGCTTTTCACAGTGTATGCCGGCTGCATGCGTCTTCGCATCGGCGAACAAACCGTAAACCGGCTGTAAATTTTTCGTGAATTTTCCGAAGAAAACGCCCGAAGTTGCACAAATCGTGCAACTGAAGGCGCTTTTTTGACTATATATGAAGGGACTTTTCCTTCGGAAAGGAGTGCAGTCCATGTCGCTGCAAAAACAAAACGATCCAAACTATCTGCTGCAAATCAATACCTTTCACCGCTGGCTCGCGGTGCATTACCTGCCGGCGAACGCAATACTGCTCTGGTTCATGCTCATCGACCTGTTTAACGCCTGCGGCTGGGAGCCCTGGATCCAGGTGGATACGCAGAGGATTCTGCACTGGATCGGCGCACAGGATGTAAAAACCGCATATCGCGCACGTGACGCGCTTGTCCGGTCGGGTCTGCTCGAATACGAAAAAGGACACAAAGGGCACCCGAACAGGTACCGCCTTATCTTCTTTCCTGTCAAGGATCGTAAGGAATATGAAACAGAGCAGAAAGCGCAGGACGGGACTCAAAACGGGACACAAAACGGGACACAAGACGGACAGAACGCGGGACACATAAATAAACAAAACATAAACAAAACCAAACAAAACGACAGAGAGTATCTGTCGTCGGCACAGGCCGACGCGAATCCGCGCGAACGATGCGACTATGCGAAAATCATCGAAAGCTTCAACCGCATCTGTACGGCGCTGCCGAAGGTTCAGACGCTCAATGACCGCAGGAAACAGGCGATGCGGACGGCAAATCCGGCTGTGGAGACGTTCGGCGGGTGGGACAAGCTGTTCGGCACGGTACAGCAGTCGGACTTCCTGACAGGGCGCAGCGGAACCTGGAACGGCTGCGGCTTCGACTGGATACTCAAACCCGCGAACCTTGTCAAGATTCTGGAAGGCAACTACACCGACGCAGCCAAGCGAAAGGAGACGAACCATGACAGCGCAAACAGCACCGGCACATATTTCTGACCGGGAGATCACCGACCCGCGCCAATACCTGTGCGACCGGCACAACGCCATGCCCGGCAGTCTGCAGGATTACGACTGTCCGGTCTGCAAAAACAAGGGCTGGATCTACCGGCTGGCCGACGGCGCCGAAGTCGCGCGCAGATGCCCCTGTATGGACGTGCGCGAAAGCATCCGGCGCATGAAGCGCAGCGGCCTGTATAACAAGCTGAACGTCCAGACGTTTGACGCGTTTCACGCGGTCGAGCCGTGGCAGCAGACGCTTCTGCGCAAGGCAAAGCAGTACGCCGAACGGCATGACAGACCCGGATTCTTCCTCGGCGGTCAGCAGGGCAGCGGCAAGACACATCTCTGTACGGCGGTCTGTGCGGCGCTGCTGCGGCAGGGTCTGTCCGTGCAGTACTTCGTCTGGGAGACGGACGTCAAGGAGATCCTGAACCGCAGCGGGATCTCCGACCGCGAGGAGCACGATCGGCGCATGCGGCCGCTGCTCGAAAGCGCCGTGCTGTATCTCGACGACTTCCTGCGCAAACCGAATCCGACGCAGTCCGAGCGCAGCGTAGCGTTCGACGTCATCAACCGGCGGTACAACGACGGCAAGATCACGCTCGTCACCTCCGAACACTCGATAGACGAACTGATGAACACCGATGAGGCGGTCGCGAGCCGCATCCGGGAAATGTGCGGCGCCGCGTACTGCATGAGCATCGCGCCGGACCGGCGCAAGAATTACCGCCTGCACGGAAAGCCGTGAGAAATCCGTTTTTTCGGTTCATCACGGCTTTATGTGGGATAGAATAACGGCATGCTGTCCGTCCGTATGCAGGGCGCGGATATATCCGCGCCGGAATGCAGCACAATCTTACGCCGGCACGCATGTATGTGTGCCCTGCACATCCGCCGAAACCGGCATAGATCATGGCACGCCGAAAAAGGCATCGGACGGGAACGGCGGGACGATGCGGGCATCGTCCCCTACGGCTCGCCGGGAGGTACAGCGGACGCATGCCGCCTGTCGTGTCTTGGCGCGTTCGCATTAAAACGCAAATGGAACAACCCGGC